>NZ_SUGA01000060.1 GCF_004963255.1 Mesorhizobium sp.
CGATCGTGCCAATGTTCACATGCGGCTTGGTGCGCTCGAATTTACCTTTTGCCATGTGATCTCTCCATTCCTGCCTGCCCGTGCGGGCCTTGAATTAAGGTGGCGTGCAACCCGCTCGAGTTACGCGTATTTCTTCTGAACTTCCTGGGCGACCGCGGTCGGAACCGGCTCGTAGTGGTCGAACTGCATCGTGTACTGGGCGCGGCCCTGCGACATCGAACGCAGATTGTCGACGTACTTGAACATGTTCGCCAGCGGCACCATCGCGTTGATGACGACGGCAACGCCGCGCGCTTCCTGGCCCTGGATCTGGCCACGACGGCCGTTGAGATCGCCGATGACGCCGCCGACATAGTCTTCGGGCGTCACGACCTCGACCTTCATGATCGGCTCCAGCAGCTGCACGCCGAGGCGCGGAGCGGCTTCCTTGAAGCAGGCGCGGGAGGCGATTTCGAACGCCAGCACCGAGGAGTCGACGTCGTGGAAGGCGCCGTCGATGAGGGTCGCCTTGACGCCGATCATCGGGAAGCCGGCGAACGGGCCGGAGCCCATGACGCTGTTGATGCCCTTCTCGACGCCCGGGATGTATTCCTTCGGAACCGCACCGCCGACGATCTTGGACTCGAACACGAACTCTTCGCTCTCGGTGTTCGGCTCGAACAGGATCTTGACGCGGGCGAACTGGCCGGTACCGCCGGTCTGCTTTTTATGCGTGTAGTCCTGCTCGTGCGTGCGGGTGATCGTCTCGCGATAAGCCACCTGCGGCGCGCCGACATTGGCTTCCACCTTGAACTCGCGGCGCATGCGGTCGACGATGATGTCGAGATGCAGCTCGCCCATGCCGGCGATGATGGTCTGGCCCGATTCCTCGTCGGTCTTGACGCGGAAGGACGGATCCTCGGCCGCCAGGCGATGCAGCGCGAGGCCCATCTTTTCCTGGTCGTTCTTGGTCTTCGGCTCGATGGCGATCTGGATGACCGGATCGGGGAATTCCATGCGCTCGAGGATGACCGGGTGCAGCGGATCGCAGAGCGTGTCGCCGGTGGTCGTGTCCTTGAGGCCGGCCAGCGCAACGATGTCGCCGGCATAGGCTTCCTCGATGTCGGCGCGCGAGTTCGCATGCATCTGCAGCATGCGGCCGATGCGCTCCTTCTTGCCCTTCACGGTGTTGTCGAGCGAGGTGCCCTTGGTGAGCTTGCCCGAATAGATGCGGGCAAAGGTCAGCGAACCGACGAACGGGTCGTTCATGATCTTGAACGCCAGCATCGACAGCGGCTCGTTGTCGTCGGCGTGACGCTCGATCTCGGCGTCGGTCTTGGCATCGACGCCCTTGATGGCCGGCACGTCGATCGGCGACGGCAGGTATTCGACGACGGCGTCGAGCAGCGGCTGCACGCCCTTGTTCTTGAAGGCCGAGCCGCAGAACATCGGGAAGAACTTGACCGCGATGGTACCCTTGCGGATCAGCGCGCGGATCTCGTCGTTCGACGGCATGTTGCCTTCGAGGTAGTTCTCGAGCGCGGTCTCGTCCATCTCGACCGCGGCTTCGATCATCTTCTCGCGGTACTGAGCGGCCTTCTCCTTGAGGTCGGCCGGGATCTCGACGACGTCCCAGGCGGCGCCGAGGGTCTCATCGCGCCAAACCAGCGCGTTCATCTCGACGAGGTCGACGACGCCCTTGAACTCGGTCTCGGCGCCGATCGGCAGTTGCATGACGACGGCCTGAGCGCCGAGGCGCGAACCGATCATCTCCACCGACCGGTAGAAGTCGGCACCGATCTTGTCCATCTTGTTGCAGAAGATCATGCGCGGCACGTGGTACTTGTCGGCCTGGCGCCAGACGGTCTCGGTCTGCGGCTCCACGCCGGCGTTGGCATCGAGCAGCGCGATGGCGCCGTCGAGCACGCGCAGCGAACGCTCGACCTCGATGGTGAAGTCGACGTGTCCGGGGGTGTCGATGATGTTGAAGCGGCGCATCTTGCCGTCACGACCCTTCCAGAAGGTCGTGGTCGCGGCCGACGTGATGGTGATGCCGCGTTCCTGCTCCTGCTCCATCCAGTCCATGGTGGCAGCGCCGTCATGGACTTCGCCGATCTTGTGCGACTTGCCCGTGTAGTACAGGACGCGCTCGGTCGTCGTCGTCTTGCCGGCGTCGATATGCGCCATGATACCGAAATTGCGGTAGTCTTCGATCTTGTATTCGCGGGCCATGGGAAGTGCCTCTCAGTCTCTTTCGCGTTACCAGCGGTAATGCGCGAAGGCGCGGTTGGCTTCCGCCATCTTGTGGGTGTCTTCACGCTTCTTGACGGCCGTGCCGCGGTTGTTGGCCGCGTCCATCAGCTCGCCCGAGAGGCGGTCGACCATGGTGGTCTCGTTGCGGTTGCGGGCTGCGGCGATCAGCCAGCGAATGGCAAGCGCCTGGCGGCGCTCGGGGCGCACGTCGACCGGAACCTGGTAGGTGGCGCCGCCGACGCGACGCGAGCGGACTTCCACATGCGGCGCGACATTGTCGAGCGCCTGATGGAAGACAGTGACCGGCTCCTGCTTGGTCTTGGCCTGGACCTGGTCCAGCGCGCCATAGACGATGGTCTCGGCAACCGACTTCTTGCCGTCATACATGACGGCGTTCATGAACTTGGTGACGATCAGATCGCCGAACTTGGGATCCGGATTGATCTCACGCTTTTCTGCACTGTGACGACGGGACATGGGAAACCCTTACTTCGGACGCTTGGCGCCGTATTTCGAACGACGCTGCTTGCGGTTCTTCACACCCTGCGTGTCGAGCACGCCGCGGATGATGTGGTAGCGGACGCCCGGCAAATCCTTGACGCGACCGCCGCGGATCATGACCACCGAGTGTTCCTGAAGGTTGTGGCCTTCGCCGGGGATGTAGCCGATCACTTCAAAACCGTTGGTCAGGCGAATCTTGGCCACCTTGCGCAGCGCCGAGTTCGGCTTCTTCGGCGTCGTGGTGTAGACGCGCGTGCAGACGCCCCGCTTCTGCGGGTTCTGCTGCATGGCCGGGACCTTGTTTCGCTTCACCGGCGCCAGGCGCGGCTTGCGGATCAGCTGGTTGACGGTAGGCATTAAACCCTCTTGTCTCTCAATTCCGTGTCTGCCCTGTCAGGGCCGCTCAAAGCGTCATTTCCATACGCGAATTCGGGCAACACACCGCGTCTCGCGGTCCTGCCCGAACAAATTGCAGAGGAAGCGGAAGCCGCTTCATGCGCGCCGGAAATGTCTTTTCGCTCGTAAAACGAACCCTGTTTGAGACAAACTCCAAAGCGTGTCGCCTCGGAAAGGCTGGTCTCACATCGGTTCTGACGTCGCGGCTTCTACTCGTAAGGCCATTGCCCGTCAACCCCGCAACGGCAAATATTGCGGTCAATTCGAGGCTTGGCAGCCATGCGCAAAACGCATGTAATTTTATTGCGCCTTTTTTCAAGAGCGAGGAAGAAAGTGACCGGCTTGCGGCTGTCTTCCGCACTGGCTTCGTGCCAAAAGGCGGCTTCAACCGGACTTTGCGCCGGAAAACGAGGAATCAGCCCGTGAACGACAATGAAGAACGGCCGGTTACCATCATCACCGGACGAGTCTGGCGCAAGAAGGGCGGCAAGCCCGAGGGCGTGCATGTGATGCTGGTGGCGCCCGACGATGATTCTGCCGTGCGCCGCGCGCTCGAATCGCTTGCCGCCGAGGGATTCGCCGAGGCCGAGCTCGATCGGATCGGCGACATGGAGGGCGAGCCCGACGAGGAACCGCATCTGTCGGCCTATCAGGGCGCGCTGGAAGGCGAGGTCTCGATCGTCACCTTTGACGAGCCGTTCTGATATAGCCGGCGGCACCACGTCCTCCCCGACCATTCCCAACAATCTAAAGCCAGCCACTCTTCCCTTCGGAGTTTCCATGACCAGCAATCCCATCAAGCTCGGCATCGTCGGCGTGGGCAAGATCGTGCGCGACCAGCATTTGCCTGCGGTCGCCAAGGACCGCGATTACGAGCTTGCCGCCGCGGCCAGCCGCCATGGCAAGGTCGACGGCATCCCAAACTATCCGACGATCGAGGCGATGCTTGCGGCTGAACCCGGTCTCGACGCGGTCTCGCTCTGCATGCCGCCGCAGTTCCGCTACGATGCCGCGCGCACCGCGCTGGAGGCGAAGAAACATGTGTTCCTCGAAAAGCCGCCGGGCGCAACGGTGAGCGAGGTCGAGTATCTCAAGGCGCTTGCCGCAAAGAATGGCGTCTCGCTCTTTGCCAGCTGGCATTCGCGCTATGCGCCGGCGGTCGAAGCCGCGCGTGGCTTCCTAGGTTCGGCCAAGCTCACTTCCGCTGCCATCAACTGGAAGGAAGACGTGCGGCGCTGGCATCCGAACCAGGAATGGATCTGGGAGCCAGGCGGTTTTGGCGTCTTCGATCCGGGCATCAACGCGCTGTCGATCGCCACGCATATCCTGCCGCCGATGTTCATCACCTCGGCCGAGCTCGATTTTCCGGAGAACCGCGCGGCGCCGGTCGCGGCGCATGTCGCCTTCCGCACCTCGAACGGCCTGCCGGTGACGATGGAACTCGACTGGCTGCAGACCGGCCCGCAGAGCTGGGACATTGTCGCCGACAGCGACAAAGGCAAGATGGTGCTGTCGGGGGGCGGCGCCAAGCTCGCGGTTGACGGCAAGGTCATCCGTGATGAGCCGGAAGCCGAATATCCGATGCTCTACAAGCGCTTCGCCGACATCATTCGCGCCGGGATTTCCGATGTCGACCTCGCGCCGCTGCAGCACGTGGCCGACGCCTTCATGCTGGGCAAGCGCAATATGGTCGAGGCGTTCTTCGACTGAGTCAGCGGCAAAGCGCCGAGGCGAGCGAGAGCCCTATTCTACGATCGCAATCGCAAAGCCGTCATAGCCCTTGGCGCCGACTGTCTGGATGGCGGTGCCGTCCAGTCGCTTCTCGCCGCCGATGAACGAGAACGCGGCGCGGGCGCCTTCGACATTGACGTCGCCGCTGTTCTTTTGCACGACCGCGCCGTCGCGGATTACGTTGTCGCAGACGATGACCGTGCCCGGACGCGACAGCTTCATCGCCCAGTCGAGATAATTCGGGTTGTTGGGCTTATCGGCGTCGATGAAAATCAGGTCGAATGGCCCGGCATTTTCGTCAACCAGCGCGGCGAGCGACTGCAGCGCCGGGCCGACCCGCAGGTCGATTTTGCCGGAAACCCCTGCCCGCTCGAAATTCGAGCGCGCGACCCTGGCGTGGTGCGGATCGAGCTCCAGCGTCACCACCTTGCCGTCCGCCGGCAGTCCCCTCGCCATCCAGATGGTGGAATAGCCGCCGAGCGTGCCGACCTCCAGCACGGTCTTCGCGCCGCGGATGCGAACCAGCAGCGACAGCAATTTGCCTTGCGCGGCCGAGACATCGATGGCTGGAAGACCCTGGTCGCGGTTGGCCTTAAGCACGGCGTCCAGCACGGGGTCCGCTTCGAAAAGCGATGAAACGATATAGTCGTCAACAGCTGTCCATGTCTTGTTGCTCATAGCCCTTCCTCTTTCGTGAAGTTTGATCGGGATGACGGCTCGTAGATCCATCATCCCGGTCTGGTTTCCTTCTTCGGGCATGATCTTTCCCGAAAACCGGTACCCACTTTTTGCTGCGCTGACCTTCGGTTCGGGATCATGCTCTGAATGCAAAAAGGGGCCCACGTGGGCCCCTTTTCTCCGTTTCTCAATCATGCCGCTCACTGCGCGGCGTTGACCATGTCGGTCAGCATCGGGTCGGCGACCTCGACACCGGAGGCCTTGCGGCGCTCGTCGATGATGAGCTCGTCGCGCGAGGTGGCGATGCGCCTGATCTGGCTCATCGTGCCGCCGGTGCCGGCCGGGATCAGACGGCCGACGATGACGTTTTCCTTCAGGCCCTGCAGCATGTCGGTCTTGCCGGCAACCGCAGCCTCGGTGAGCACCCTGGTCGTCTCCTGGAAGGAGGCGGCCGAGATGAAGGACGGCGTCTGCAGCGAGGCCTTGGTGATGCCCAAGAGCACCGGCTGACCTTCGGCCGGCTTCTTGCCGTCCTCGATCAGGCGCTCGTTGACCTCTTCCAGCTCAATCACGTCGACATGGTCGCCCGGGATGTAGGTCGAGTCGCCCTGCGTGGTGATCTCGACCTTCTGCAGCATCTGGCGAACGATCACCTCGATGTGCTTGTCGTTGATCGACACGCCCTGCAGTCGGTAGACCTCCTGGATCTCGTTGACGAGGTAGGAGGCCAGCGCCTCCACGCCCTTGATCGCCAGGATGTCGTGCGGCGCCGGGTTGCCGTCGAGGATGTAGTCGCCCTTCTCGATGACGTCGCCGTCCTGGAGATGGAACGGCTTGCCCTTCGGGATGAGGTACTCCACCGGCTCCAGCGTCGAGTCATGCGGCTCGATGATGATGCGGCGCTTGTTCTTGTAGTCGCGGCCGAAGCGGATCGTGCCATCGATCTCGGCGATGATGGCGTGATCCTTCGGACGGCGAGCCTCGAACAGTTCGGCCACGCGCGGCAGACCACCGGTGATGTCCTTGGTCTTGGCGCTTTCCATCGGGATGCGCGCCAGCACGTCGCCAGGCTTCACATGGGCGCCCGGCTCCACCGAGAGGATGGCCTCGACCGAGAGCAGGAAGCGCGCATCGCCGCCCTTCGACAGCTTGCCGACCTTGCCCTTGGCGTCCTGGATGACGATCGCCGGCTTCAGGTCGCTGCCGCGCGGCGTCGAACGCCAGTCGATGACCTCACGCTTGGTGATGCCGGTCGACTCGTCGGCCGTTTCCTGAACGGAGATGCCGTCGACCAGGTCCTCGAACGCCACCCTGCCCTCGATTTCGGTGAGGATCGGGCGGGTATAGGGATCCCACTCGGCGATACGCTGGCCGCGCTTCACCTTGTCGCCATCGTCCACGAAGATGCGCGAACCATAGGCGACGCGGTGCGTGGCGCGCTCCTTGCCGGTCTCATCGAGGATGAGCACCGCCATGTTGCGGCCCATGACCATCTGCTGGCCTTCCGAGTTGCGCACCACGTTGCGGTTGCGGATCTGCACCTTGCCCTCATAGGAGGCTTCAAGGAACGAGGAATCCACCACCTGCGCCGTGCCGCCCATGTGGAAGGTACGCATTGTGAGCTGGGTGCCCGGCTCGCCGATCGACTGCGCCGCGATGACGCCGACGGCCTCGCCCTGGTTGACGGGGGTACCGCGGGCCAGGTCGCGACCGTAGCAGACGGCGCACACGCCGGTCCTGACCTCGCAGGTCAGCGCCGAACGGATGCGGACCGACTGCACGCCGGCCTTTTCGATCTGCTCCACATCGCGCTCGTCCATCAGCTTGCCGGCCTTGACCAGCAGATCGCCGGTGACCGGGTGGTTGATGTCGTCGAGCGCCGTGCGGCCCAGCACGCGCTGGCCGACCGAAGCGACGATCTGGCCGGCATCGACGATCGGCTGCATGGTGAGGCCCTTGTCGGTGCCGCAATCCACGGAGTTGACGATGCAGTCCTGCGCCACGTCGACGAGACGGCGGGTGAGGTAGCCCGAGTTCGCCGTCTTCAAGGCGGTGTCGGCCAGACCCTTGCGGGCGCCGTGGGTCGAGTTGAAGTACTCGAGCACAGTGAGGCCTTCCTTGAAGTTCGAGATGATCGGCGTCTCGATGATTTCACCCGACGGCTTGGCCATCAGGCCGCGCATGCCGGCGAGCTGCCGCATCTGGGTGGGCGAACCACGCGCACCCGAATGCGACATCATGTAGATCGAGTTCATCGGCTTCTGACGGCCGTTGTCCTCGAATTCCACCGCCTTGATGCGCGCCATCATCTCGTCGGCGACCTTTTCCGAGCACTTGGCCCAGGCGTCGACGACCTTGTTGTATTTCTCGCCCTGCGTGATCAGGCCGTCATTGTACTGCTGCTCGTATTCCTTGGCCAAAGCCTCGGTCTCGGAGACCAGCTTCAGTTTGGTATCCGGGATCAGCATGTCGTCCTTGCCGAACGAAATGCCGGCACGGCAGGCATGGGCAAAGCCGAGCGCCATGATGCGGTCGCAGAAGATGACCGTCTCCTTCTGACCGCAGTGGCGGTAGACGGTGTCGATCATCTTGGAGATGTTCTTCTTGGTCATCTCCTGGTTGGCGGTCTCATACGGCACGTTGACGTTCTTCGGCAGAAGCTCGCCGATGATCATGCGGCCGGGCGTGGTGTCGTAGATCTTCGACACGACATTGCCTTCTGCGTCGACCGTGCGGAAGCGGCCCTTGATCTTGGCGTGCAGCGTCACGGCCTTGGTCTCCAGCGCATGCTGGAGCTCGCCCATGTCGGCAAACACCATGCCTTCGCCCGGCTCGTTCTGGTTGACGATCGAGAGATAGTAGAGACCGAGAACCATGTCCTGCGACGGCACGATGATCGGCGCGCCGGAGGCCGGGTGCAGGATGTTGTTGGTCGACATCATCAGCACGCGGGCTTCGAGCTGCGCTTCCAGCGACAGCGGCACGTGGACCGCCATCTGGTCACCGTCGAAGTCCGCGTTGAAGGCGGTGCAGACCAGCGGATGCAGCTGGATCGCCTTGCCTTCGATCAGGGTCGGCTCGAACGCCTGGATGCCGAGGCGGTGCAGCGTCGGCGCGCGGTTCAACAGCACCGGATGCTCGCGGATGACCTCGTCGAGGATATCCCAAACCTCCGGACGCTCCTTCTCGACCAGCTTCTTCGCCTGCTTGACGGTCGAGGAGAAACCCTTGGCGTCGAGGCGGGCGTAGATGAAGGGCTTGAACAACTCGAGCGCCATCTTCTTCGGCAGACCGCACTGATGCAGCTTCAGCTCTGGACCGGTCACGATGACCGAACGGCCGGAATAGTCGACGCGCTTGCCGAGCAGGTTCTGGCGGAATCGGCCCTGCTTGCCCTTGAGCATGTCGGACAGCGACTTCAGCGGACGCTTGTTGGCGCCGGTGATGACGCGGCCGCGACGGCCGTTGTCGAACAGTGCGTCGACGGCTTCCTGCAGCATGCGCTTCTCATTGCGCACGATGATGCCGGGCGCACGCAGCTCGATCAGCCGCTTCAGGCGGTTGTTGCGGTTGATGACGCGGCGATAGAGATCGTTCAGGTCCGACGTGGCGAAGCGGCCGCCGTCCAGCGGGACGAGCGGGCGCAGGTCCGGCGGGATCACCGGAACCACCTTCATGATCATCCATTCCGGACGGTTGCCGGATTCCATGAAGTTTTCCACGACCTTGAGCCGCTTCAGATACTTCTTCTGCTTCAGCTCGGACGTGGTCGAAGCCAGCTCCGAACGCAGGTCGCCGGCGATCTTCTCCAGGTCCATGCCGGCCAGGAGGTCATGAATGGCCTCGGCGCCGATCATGGCGGTGAAAGAATCCTCGCCATACTCGTCGACGGCGAGCATGTACTCTTCCTCGCTGAGGAGCTGGTTCTCCTTCAGCGCGGTGAGGCCCGGCTCGGTGACGATGTAGTTCTCGAAGTAGAGCACGCGCTCGATGTCCTTGAGGGTCATGTCGAGCAGCGTGCCGATGCGCGAGGGCAGCGACTTCAGGAACCAGATATGGGCGACGGGCGCGGCGAGCTCGATATGGCCCATGCGCTCGCGGCGAACGCGCGACAGCGTGACTTCGACGCCGCACTTTTCGCAGATGACGCCCTTGTACTTCATGCGCTTGTACTTGCCGCACAGGCATTCGTAGTCCTTGATCGGGCCAAAAATGCGCGCGCAGAACAGGCCGTCACGCTCCGGCTTGAAGGTGCGGTAGTTGATGGTCTCCGGCTTCTTGATCTCGCCGAACGACCAGGACAGAATCTTCTCTGGGCTGGCAAGCGAGATCCGGATGGAATCGAACACCTGCGCAGGCGCCTGCGGGTTGAAGAGATTCATGACCTCTTGGTTCATGCCGTTCTCCTTTTCGGGGTCCTCGATAACCCCTTCAATCGATCGCGGACGAAATGTCCGCAGACTGGCCGGTCAACCGGCCGAGAAATTTGAGGGGCGCGCCGCGTCCTAACACGGCGCGCCATAGGCTTCATTCGGCTGCGTCGGGCAGACGCGTCGGGGTCTCTTCGACCTGGGTGTTCTCCAGCTCCACGTTGAGGCCGAGCGAGCGCATTTCCTTGACGAGAACGTTGAAGCTCTCCGGAATGCCTGCCTCGAACGTGTCGTCGCCGCGCACGATCGCTTCGTAGACCTTGGTGCGGCCGGCCACGTCGTCCGACTTCACCGTCAGCATCTCCTGCAGCGTGTAGGCGGCGCCGTAGGCTTCGAGCGCCCAGACCTCCATCTCGCCGAAGCGCTGGCCGCCGAACTGCGCCTTGCCGCCCAGCGGCTGCTGGGTGACGAGCGAGTACGGACCGATTGAACGCGCGTGGATCTTGTCGTCCACCAGGTGGTGCAGCTTGAGCATATAGATATAGCCCATCGTCACCTTGCGATCGAACGGCTCGCCGGTGCGGCCGTCATAGAGCTGCGACTGACCGCTGGTGTGCAGGCCCGCCTGCTCCAGCATGGTGTTGATGTCGACCTCATGCGCGCCGTCGAACACCGGTGTCGCGATGGAGACGCCGCGGCGCATCTGCTCGCTCAGGCGAACGATGCTCTCGTCGTCATATTCGCGGATCGGCTCGTTGCGGTCGTTGGCCGGCATGAAGCTTTCCAGCGTCTTGCGCAGCGGCTTGATGTCGCCGCCGCCCTTATACGCGTCGATCAGCTCGCCGATCTTCCTGCCCATGCCTGCGCAAGCCCAGCCCAGATGCGTTTCCAGGATCTGGCCGACATTCATGCGGCTCGGCACACCCAGCGGGTTGAGCACGATATCGGCATGCGTGCCGTCCTCGAGGAATGGCATGTCCTCGACCGGAACGATGCGCGACACGACACCCTTGTTGCCGTGACGGCCGGCCATCTTGTCGCCAGGCTGCATCTTGCGCTTCACCGCCACGAAGACCTTGACCATCTTCATGACGCCCGGAGGCATTTCGTCGCCGCGCTGCACCTTCTCGACCTTGTCCATGAAGCGCTGCTCGAGCGCCTTCTTGGACTCGTCGTACTGGCCGCGCAGAGCCTCGAGCTCGCCCTGGAGCTTCTCGTTCTCCACGGCGAACTGCCACCACTGCGAACGCGGATACTCGTCGAGCGTGTCCTTCGACAGCTTCGAGCCCTTCTTGAAGCCCTTCGGTCCGGCAATCGCTTCCTTGCCGACCAGCATGTCGGAAAGACGCGCATAGACGTTGCGGTCGAGGATCGCCTGTTCGTCGTCGCGGTCCTTGGCCAGACGCTCGATCTCCTCGCGCTCGATCGCCATCGCGCGCTCGTCCTTCTCCACGCCGTGGCGGTTGAACACGCGCACTTCGACGACCGTGCCGAAGGTGCCCGGAGGCATGCGCATGGAGGTGTCGCGGACGTCCGAGGCCTTTTCGCCGAAGATGGCGCGCAGAAGCTTTTCTTCCGGCGTCATCGGGCTTTCGCCCTTCGGCGTGATCTTGCCGACCAGGATATCACCCGGCTGCACCTCGGCGCCGATATAGACGATGCCTGCCTCGTCGAGGTTCTTCAGCGCCTCCTCCGAAACGTTCGGAATGTCGCGCGTGATTTCCTCCGGCCCGAGCTTGGTGTCGCGCGCCATGACCTCGAACTCCTCGATGTGGATCGAGGTGAAGACGTCGTCGGCCACGATGCGCTCGGAGAGCAGGATCGAGTCCTCATAGTTGTAGCCGTTCCACGGCATGAACGCGACCAGCACGTTGCGGCCGAGCGCCAGATCGCCGAGCTCGGTCGACGGACCGTCGGCGATGATGTCGCCCTTGTTGACGCGGTCGCCCATGCGCACCAGCGGACGCTGGTTGATGCAGGTGTTCTGGTTCGAACGCTGGAACTTCATCAGCCGGTAGATGTCGACGCCCGACTTGCCGGGATCGAGGTCTTCCGTGGCGCGGATGACGATACGGGTCGCGTCGACTTGGTCGACCACGCCGCCGCGGCGGGCGCCGATGGCGGCGCCCGAGTCACGGGCGACGACCGGCTCCATGCCGGTGCCGACGAACGGCGCCTCGGCGCGCACCAGCGGCACGGCCTGACGCTGCATGTTCGAGCCCATCAGCGCGCGGTTGGCGTCGTCGTTCTCGAGGAACGGGATGAGCGCTGCCGCGACCGACACCATCTGCTTCGGCGAGACGTCCATCAGGTCGACGTTCTCGCGCGGCGCCATCATCACTTCGCCGGCGTTACGGCAAATGACGAACTCGTCGACGAAGCTGCCGTTCTTGTCGAGCTCGGCGTTGGCCTGCGCGACATAGTGCTTGGCCTCTTCCATCGCCGACAGGTAGACAACCTCGTTGGTCAGCTTGCCGTTCACGATCTTGCGGTACGGGCTTTCGATGAAGCCGTACTTGTTGACGCGCGCGAAAGTGGCCAGCGAGTTGATCAGACCGATATTCGGGCCTTCCGGCGTCTCGATCGGGCAGATGCGGCCGTAATGCGTCGGGTGCACGTCGCGCACCTCGAAGCCGGCGCGCTCGCGAGTCAGACCGCCCGGTCCAAGCGCCGAGAGACGACGCTTGTGGGTGATCTCCGACAGCGGGTTGGTCTGGTCCATGAACTGCGACAGCTGCGAGGAACCGAAGAACTCGCGCACGGCGGCGGCCGCCGGCTTGGCGTTGATCAGGTCCTGCGGCATGACCGTGTCGATCTCGATCGAGGACATGCGTTCCTTGATCGCGCGCTCCATGCGCAGCAGGCCGACGCGGTACTGGTTCTCCATGAGCTCGCCGACCGAGCGCACGCGGCGGTTGCCGAGATTGTCGATGTCGTCGATCTCGCCCTTGCCGTCGCGCAGTTCCACCAGCGTCTTGACCACGGCCAGGATGTCTTCCTTGCGCAGCACGCGCACGGTGTCCTCAGCCTTGAGCTCGAGGCGCATGTTCATCTTGACGCGGCCGACGGCCGACAGGTCATAGCGCTCGCTGTCGAAGAACAGCGAGTTGAACATGGCTTCGGCGGTCTCAAGCGTCGGCGGCTCGCCCGGACGCATGACGCGGTAGATGTCGAACAGCGCGTCCTGGCGGCTCTCGTTCTTGTCGACGGCCAGCGTGTTGCGGATGTAGGCGCCGACATTGACGTGGTCGATGTCCAGGATCTGGATCTCGTCCTCGCCGGTGCCGAGCAGCACCTTCAGCGTCTTGTCGTCGATCTCGTCGCCGGCTTCGAGGAAGATCTCGCCGGTGGCGTAGTTGACGATGTCCTCGGCAAGGTAGTTGCCGAGCAGGTCCTCGTCGGTCGCCTTGATGGCCTTGAGACCCTTCTCGCCGAGCTGGCGGGCCTGGCGGGCGGTGATCTTCTTGCCGGCCTCGACAACAACCTCGCCCGTGTCGGCATCGACCAGGTCGCCAACGGCCTTGAGGCCGCGGAACCGCTCGACGTTGAACGGAATGCGCCAGTGGTCGCCGGAGCGCTTGTAGGTAATCTTGTTGTAGAAGGTCGAGAGGATCTCCTCGCCGTCCATGCCGAGCGCCATCAACAGCGACGTCACCGGGATCTTACGGCGGCGGTCGATGCGGGCGTGCACGACGTCCTTGCTATCGAACTCGATGTCGAGCCACGAGCCGCGATAGGGGATGACGCGCGCGGCAAACAGAAGCTTGCCCGACGAGTGCGACTTGCCCTTGTCATGGTCGAAGAAGACGCCCGGCGAGCGGTGCATCTGCGAGACGATGACGCGCTCGGTGCCGTTGACGATAAAGGTGCCGTTCGACGTCATGAGCGGCATATCGCCCATGTAGACGTCCTGCTCCTTGATGTCCTTGATCGACTTCGCGCCGGTATCCTCGTCGATATCGAACACGATGAGGCGCAGCGTCACCTTCAGCGGCGCGGCATAGGTCAGGTCGCGCTGACGGCACTCGTCAACGTCGAATTTCGGTGCCTCGAACTCGTACTTCACGAACTCCAGCATGGAGGAGCCGGAAAAGTCGGAGATCGGGAAGACCGACTTGAAAACGGCCTGCAGCCCTTCGTCCGGACGGCCGCCCTTGGGCTCGTCCACCATCAGGAACTGGTCATAGGATGCCTTCTGAACCTCGATGAGGTTCGGCATCTCCGCAACTTCCGGGATCTTTCCGAAGAACTTGCGTACGCGTCTGCGGCCATTGAAAGTCTGGGTCTGGGCCATCGTCGCTCCTTAGCTCTAAACTCGGGACGAACCTCGCCGCGGCTCGCCTTGCACCAACGGGCCGCCTCGGCGGCTGCCCTTATCTGTTTTCCGGCCTGCACTGCCAACAGCTTGGCGGCAGCCGGCAAAAACGGGAGAAAACCCGTTTCCGGAAGGCCGCTTTTCGGCCCTCAGGAAAGAGGTTTTCAAACGCCTCGCGCAACAAAGCCTCCCCAGTCCAAGGGAGGGGGCGGACGGCGCGAGACCGTCCGCCCTCGCCTGTTACTTCAGCTCGACCTTGGCGCCAGCTGCTTCCAGCTGAGCCTTGAACTTGTCGGCGTCGGCCTTGGAAACGCCTTCCTTGACCGGCTTCGGAGCCGCTTCGACCAGGTCCTTGGCTTCCTTGAGGCCAAGGCCGGTGATGGCGCGGACTTCCTTGATGACGTTGATCTTCTGGGCGCCGGCATCGGCGAGAACGACGTCGAATTCCGTCTTCTCTTCAGCCGGAGCAGCGGCGGCGGCAGCACCACCAGCGGCGGCGGCAACAGCCACCGGAGCGGCGGCCGAAACGCCCCACTTCTCTTCCAGGAGCTTCGACAGCTCAGCCGCCTCGAGGACGGTCAGGCTCGAAAGGTCGTCTACGATCTTCGCGAGATCAGCCATTTGCATATTCCTTCAATTGGTTCGAACGTGTGTTGTTGACAGCGAGGAACGGCCTCATGCCGCCTCGTCCTTCCGGGCGTAAGCGCCAATGACACGCGCGACCGAAGCCGCGGGCGCATTGACGATCTGGGCGATCCGGGTTGCCGGCGTGGCGATCATGCCAACCAGCTTGGCGCGCAGCTCGTCGAGCGACGGCATCGTGGCGAGTGCCTTGACACCATCGGCGTTGAGCGAGGTCGAGCCCATCGCGCCGCCGAGAATGACCAGCTTGTCATTCCCCTTGGCGAATTCGGACGCGACCTTCGGCGCCGCAATCGGATCCTCCGAATAAGCGACCAGCGTCTGTCCCTTGAACAGATCGATGATCGATGCGGAGTCCGTGCCCTGAAGAGCGATCTTGGCGAGACGGTTCTTCGCGACTTTGACGGTGCCGCCGGCGGCGCGCATCTTCGACCGAAGGTCGTTCATTTGCGCCACGGTGATACCGGCGTAGTGGGCCACGACGACTGAACCCGCGTTCGAGAACGCATCATTCAGGCCCGTGACGAGTTCGCGCTTTTCCGCTCTGTCCACTGCCTATCTCCAGTTGACCACTGCCTCATTTTCGAGGTCAGAAGTCGGGTTGCCTTTTGCCGGCCGGGCCATCCAAAAATGGATCTCCCGAACGACGCTCGAGGATCCTGCCCCCTTTCGCCACACCGACGGCAAAGCCGGCGATGCGCTGACAAAAGGCAAACACGGTTCGAACCTTTCATTGGAGCAGTTGCTCCTTTGTCGGGTCTTCACCCGTCTCATGCAGGCCCACATGAATTAAGGCTGTTGGGCCGCCTGCAATCTCGGACAGGATATCCGGAAACCTTTCGGCTCCCGGGTTACCGGGCCGCCGACGGATCGGCGGTCCGGAATTCTTATTACGGTCAGCTCAAGGCCGACCGGACGACACTTACGACGCGGCGAGCGTCGCGATGTCGAGCTTGAGGCCCGGGCCCATCGTCGAGGTGACCGACACCTTCTTGACGTAGTTGCCCTTGGCGCCAGCCGGCTTGGCCTTGTTCACCGCATCGGCGAACGCGCGCACATTCTCTTCCAGCGCCTTGACGTCGAACGAGACTTTGCCGACGCCGGCCTGGACGATGCCGGCCTTCTCGACGCGGAACTCGACGGCGCCGCCCTTCGAAGCCTTGACGGCCGCGGCGACATCGGTGGTCACGGTGCCGACCTTCGGGTTCGGCATCATGCCGCGCGGGCCGAGCACCTTACCCAGACGGCCGACCAGCGGCATCATGTCCGGGGTGGCGATGCAGCGATCGAAATCGATCGTGCCCTTCTGGACGATATCGACCAGGTCCTCGGCGCCAACGATATCGGCGCCGGCGGCCTTGGCTTCCTCAGCCTTGTCGCCACGGGCGAACACCGCGACGCGCACCGAGCGGCCGGTGCCGTTCGGCAGGTTGACCACGCCGCGGACCATCTGGTCGGCATGGCGCGGATCGACCCCGAGATTCATCGAGACCTCGACGGTCTCGTCGAACTTCACCTTGGACCGGTCCTTGAGCAGCTGCAGCGCCTCGGAGAGCGCATAAGCCTTGTTCGGATCGATGCCTTCGCGACTCGCAGCAACACGCTTTGCAATCTTTGCCATGATCTTAGCCCACCACTTCCAGGCCCATCGAGCGGGCGGAGCCCTCGACCATGCGCATGGCCGCCTCGACGTCGTTTGCGTTCAGGTCCTTCATCTTCTGCTCGGCGATCGCGCGCACCTTGTCGCGGCTGATCGTGCCGACCTTGGTCTTGCCCGGCTCCTTGGAGCCCGACTTCAGGTTGGCTGCCTTCTTCAGGAAGTAGCTCACCGGCGGCGTCTTCATGACGAAGGTGAACGACTTGTCCTGGTAGTAGGTGATGACGACCGGGATCGGCGATCCCTTCTCGAGCTCCTGGGTCTGCGCGTTGAACGCCTTGCAGAATTCCATGATGTTGATGCCGCGCTGACCAAGCGCCGGGCCGATCGGGGGCGACGGCGTGGCCGAGCCCGCGGCAACCTGGAGCTTGAGCTGGCCTGCAACTTTCTTAGCCATCTCTATTCCTGCCTTTTCTCATGCCGACCCCATTCTCGGGAACGCCGGCGGTTGCAGTTCGGTGGTGCGGTTCCAGCAGCCGGCTATGCCGCCTTCGCCTCCCACCCGTTCATGCGGGGCGTTCTCTCACGCCGCCACCCTTCGCTTTTCGGCAAAGGGATTTCGGATCAGCCCTTTTCGACCTGTCCGAATTCCAGATCGACGGGCACGGCGCGCCCGAAGATCGAAACTTCCACCTTGAGGCGGGCCCGCTCCTCGTCCACTTCCTGGACGACGCCGTTGAAAGACGCGAACGGACCGTCCGAGACGCGGATCGCCTCGCCGATCTCGAAGGTGACCGAAGGCTTCGGCCGCTCGACGCCTTCCTGGACCTGGTTCAGGATGCGCTGCGCCTCGGTCTCGGTGATCGGCACGGGCTTCGAATCGCCCAGGAAGCCGGTGACCTTCGGCGTGTTCTTGACCAGCGAGAACACGGCGTCCGTCAGGTTGGCCTTCAGGAGCACATAGCCCGGGAAGAACTTGCGCTCTGCATCGACCTTGCGGCCACGGCGGATCTCGACGACCTTCTCGGTCGGCACCACGATCTGCTCGATCTCGCCGGCCAGGCCCTTTTGCTTGGCCTTGTTCTCAATGTCCTCGGCGACCTTCTTCTCGAAGTTCGAATAGGCGTGGACGATATACCAGCGCGCAGTCATTTCCCGACCTCTCCGTAAACCGCCGAATTAATGCCCGAGACCCAGGATCCACTCGATCGCATAGCCCATCAGAATGTCGGCTGCGAAGAAGAAGAGCATCGCGATCACCGCGAACACCAGGACCATCACGGTCGAGATTATGGTTTCGCGCCGCGAAGGCCATGTCACCTTTGCCGTCTCCGCGCGAACCTGCTGGAGAAAGGTGAAGGGATTAGTGGTTTTCGAAGCCATGTGCCGCCTGTTTTCAAGACCCGTTGGCCGGGCCTCCTGGATGATCCCGCTGGCCGGGACGTGCCGCCTAGGCTCCATGCCGCGCCGAATCAGCGCTCCATTTCACCCACGCAAATCAGACGCGTAAAGCCGGCTTCCCAGCTCCACGCGTCGCGTGTCTGTCTTGTCTACATAAAACCGATTCTTAATCCACGCAAGTGGCAAGGGTCCGCTTTATGTCCTGACGCCGCCTCGGAACCATCCAGTCGTCCCGTCCCGGCTATGCGGGGCTTATGCCTCAATTCCCGCCATATGGCAAGCCACCAGCCGATTTTCAACCGCGAGGCTTCGTTTTTGCCACTTGGGAAAGATGGCACGGGCAGCAGGGCTCGAACCTACGACCTGCGGTTTTGGAGACCGCCGCTCTACCAACTGAGCTATGCCCGTGCATGCGCTTGTTCGGCGCAGGCGCTTCCTAAAAGCTTCCGGGCTCTCTGTAAAGACCACTGACCTGCCGTTTTCAAAGCTTTGGCGGATTTCTCGATCGCATTTCCGTCGGCAACGGATTGCGTTCCCGGAAAACGTGCCTGGGCCTACGACTTTCCGGCCGGCGGCTTGTATGGCCCGCCCGGCACGCCCCAGCCCCAGGCCGGCATCGGCTCCGTCTCGGGGTCGCAGGTCTCGCCCAGATTCGAGTTCATCTTCGCCAGCCGCGATCCCCACTCGACATAACCCATGAAAGCGGAGCGAAACTCGGGGTCGTCCGGCAGGCCGACCTCATCCGCGGCGTCGGCGAGAAGATTGATCCAGCGCCGCCGCTGCTCCTCGGTCAGGTGCTTGCCGAGATGGTGCATCACCATCTCGCGGTGACCGCCAAACTCCTCGCTATAAGTCTTCGGCCCGCCGAAGACCTCGCCGATGAAGGCGGCGACGTGAGCCGGATGGTCCGGCGACATGGTCTTGAACACGGGGCCGACGATCAGATCCACGGCCACCTTGTCGTAGAAGGTGCGTGTCAGCCTGTTGAGCGCCTCGCTGCCTCCGGCCCATTCGTACAAAGTCGGGATTTCCGCGCTCATCGCCGATCCTCCGTTCTGCAAATCGCGCGAGGAGGATAGCGGCGCCGCCCTGCCCGCCTCAACCTGCCTCGATGGCCAGTGCGGGCTCTCTCCTTGTCTACGCAATTCCGCGCGGGAAGCCGCAAACACTTTCCCTGGAATTGCTCTAAAGTTTCGCTGGCGCCTCGGCTTCGGCATTGGCGGCCGGCAGCACCCGGCAATTGTCCGGTTTCGGCGATGATTTGCAGATGGTCGCCCCGGTCAGCGCATCAACCGATTGCGGTCCGGTCGTGAGCCCGAATTCGCGCAGTTCGCCTTGGCTGAGTTCCCTGTGCTTGGCAAACTGTGCCGACTGCATGGCGGCGAAAAAGCCCGAGCCGATCGCCATCTCGTCGAGATACGCCCTGACCTTCTCTTCCATGCCCATGGAATGCACCAAAAAATGCGCATCGGCGCCGACAAGGCGCCTGATGCCGCCGGCAATCATCACCGCGCAGGCGGCGTCGCATTGGGCGCCTGCATCGATGGTGAGGCCGCTGTAGAGGCCTTCGGTCGGTTCGCAACCCGCCTTGCCCGGCTCGCAATCGAGAAAGTCCGTTCGGGCTACCGCGACATCCAACCCGCGCTCGCGGATCAGGCGACCTGCGGCAAGCGCTGCCTGCACATCGCCACCTGGCGAGTTGACGACCATCGGCAACCTGCGCCCGCCGATCGTGTCGAGCAGCTGGCGAAGCTTGCTGGCGGTGCCCGTGGCGATCGTGCCTTCCGCCGAAATCCATTCCGGACAATCGGGATTGCAGAGCGGGTTGCTGCCGCGAACGACAACGAAGCGCATCTCCTGGTCCTGGACCTGCGGCCCGGGCGCTGAGCCCGGAGCAGCGGGCAAAGGCGCGGCTTCGACCTTCGCGACCTCGGCCGGCCTGGCGTTCGACGGCACCTCGCGGCAGTTCACCGGAACGGGATTGCGCCGGCACATGGTCTTTTCGGTCAACAGATCGAGCGAATCCAGGCTGGTGACGAGCTTCATCCCGAGCATGTCGTCGGGCTCGATCTGCCGGATATCGGTGGCGGGCGTCGCCTTCATCACATCCAGCACGCCCTGCTCGACGCCCATCTCCTTCAGATAGGCCGACAGCCGCTTCTCGACCGCCTTGCTCATCTCATAGGTCTTGTAGCTGCCGGCATTCTTGCGGCTGACGATCCTGGTGCTGATGATCTTCCTCTTGCCGTTCACGACCCGATAGGTCGTGCGGTAGAGCAGCCGCTCACGCCGGAAGGTGGTGGTGATCTGGTGGACACCGAGATAGGCCCATTCGCCGACGACGCGGCGGGTGCCGCCGGCAAACATCAGCGGACAGGCCGAATTGCACATCGCGCCGCTGTCGTAAGCGACGCCGGAATAGGGCTGTTGCCTGGCGTCGTTGCCCCGGCAGTTCTTCATCCCCGGCGAGCAGCCGGAAAACTCCGTGATGCCGACCGCGATATCGAGCCTGTTCTTGCGGATCATGCGGCCAAGCTGGAGCGCGGCATCGACATTGCCGCCGGGAGAATTGACGACGATCGGCAGTTGCCTCCCGCCGAGCGTCTTCAGCAAGCGCCTGAACAGCGCCGGCGTGCCGGCCTCGATCGTGCCTTCGGCGGAAATCCATTCCGGGCAATTCGGCTCGCAGCCCGTCGCGCTGCTCCTCACCACGACGAAGCGCATCGTCGGACCGTAGTCCGGCGGATCTTCCTTTGCGGCGGCGCCGAAGGCGGCCAGTGCTATGGCCGCGGCCAACCCCAGTTGGACCATTCCGCGCCAGCACCGTATGATCTTTGAACCGAATGCGGAAACCACGTCAGGCAAGCCTCTGGGGTGCAACCCATACTAGTTGCGGCGACGATGCTTGCAACAGAATTGCGCTTGCCAGCCCGATACTGCTTCCAAAGCGAAAAAGGGCGGCCCGAAGACCGCCCTTTCCTTGTCGAACCGGCAACAGCCGGATCGATTATTCCTTGATGGTGACGACGATGCCTGCACCGACGGTGCGGCCGCCTTCACGGATGGCGAAGCGCAGCTTCTCTTCCATCGCGATCGGCACGATCAGCTCGACATCGACGGTGATGTTGTCGCCAGGCATCACCATCTCGGTGCCGGCCGGCAGCGTCACGATGCCCGTCACGTCCGTCGTGCGGAAGTAGAACTGCGGACGGTAGTTGGTGAAGAACGGCGTGTGACGGCCGCCCTCGTCCTTGGTCAGGATGTAGGCTTCGGCCACGAACTTCTTGTGCGGCTTCACAGAACCCGGCTTGGCCAGAACCTGGCCGCGCTCGACGCCTTCACGGTCGACGCCGCGCAGCAGCGCGCCGATGTTGTCGCCAGCCTGGCCCTGGTCGAGCAGCTTGCGGAACATTTCCACGCCCGTGCAGGTCGTCTTGGTGGTCGGGCGGATGCCGACGATCTCCAGTTCCTCGCCGACCTTGACCACGCCGCGCTCGACGCGGCCGGTCACCACCGTGCCGCGGCCCGAGATCGAGAACACGTCCTCGATCGGCATCAGGAACGGCTTGTCCAGCGGACGAACCGGCGTCGGGATGTAGGCGTCGACCTGGGCCATCAGCTCGCGGATGGCGTCCTCGCCGATGGTCTTGTTCGAATCCTC
>NZ_SUGA01000061.1 GCF_004963255.1 Mesorhizobium sp.
CCATTGCGCCCTACCACTTGGCGCTTCACGGTGCTGCCAAGCTTGTGCCGGCCGCCGCTCACGCCGAGTCCGAGGGCGACGGTGGTCACGACGGCGGCAACGGCGGTGGCGGTAGCGACGGCGGTCACGACGGCAGCGAGCACGATAGCGGCGATAGCCACAGCAGCAGCGGAAGCTCTAGCAGCCATGATGGTGACCCCGAATCTGCTGACGACCAGGCCGAGGACAACACGGATGACTCCGGCACGACAGGCACTGGCGCAGGTTCCGATAACGAGACCGACGGATCCGATGACTCATCTGCCGTGGCACCGGTGACGGATAACTGAGTGCGTTGTCCCGTTAGATTGGCGCATTGGCCCGCTTGCGAAGGCTTGGCGGGCCTTCTTTTCGCCGCCACCGGCCTACCAGCCGACGATACGATTGTTGCCGAACATTTTAAGACCGCTGGCGGATCGACGCCTGGTGGACCAGCGACGACCAGCTGTTGGACGAGGCGAGGTGGCAATAGATCAGCGCCAGCGCGCCCGATTTCCTCAGGTCGAGGAAGGCTTCATTGCCAAGCTTATTCAGCGCCTGCTCGTCGATGACCTGGAAATCGGTGAGGTTGAGCACCTCGCCGCCTTCCAGCGTCACCTTGCTCTGGCGCGGCGCGAACAGGCCGTGCGCGCCGATCTTCTCGACCATCGCGCGGGTGGCGTTGAAGTCATTCTGGAACTGGCTGCAGAAGGCGAGCGCCTGCTTCGTCGCTTCGGTTGGCTCGGTGCCGTTGAAGAACGGCGCGAGCTTGCCGCCATCGTCGCGGAAGGGAGCGGCGAGCTCGTCGACGACGCGGTCGCTGGCGCGGTCGACGCAAAGCGTCAGCCGGCCAGAGGTGGCCGACTCGTCCGCCAGGATGAAGGGATAGCGCCGCACATAGGCCGGAATGTAATGCGGCTCCGTCCAGCGGCCGTCGGCATCCACGAACAGGTTCTCGTTCTGGCGCACGCCGGTGATGATGACCGGCGCCTTGGCCGGGCCGATGAAGACGATCGGATAGGAGCGCATGGCGCTGGGCATTTCCGTCGCCACCACGGGAATGGAATGCGCCGCGCGGGCAAAGCCGAAATCGGCGCGCGCGGTCAGCCCGAGCGAGCCGTGGCGGATCGCGTTGAGCGCCTCGGGTTTCATGTAGAACAGCGGCAGCGCATTGCCGGGGCCGGGCGCCGGCGCATTTTCGGCCTTCGCTTCAGCCATGTTCCGTTATCCTCCAAGGGCGATATAATACGCCGCCTGCACCGGGTTTAGGGCAGTGCAGGGGCTGGCGCAACGACTTCCCGGTACGCTATGAACAACATGGCGCGGACCCGCCGATATTGGCGGCACCCGGCAGTGATTGAAGGGGGACGGGAATGGCATCGGCTACGCAATTCGAGCAGGCGGTCGGGCAGACATTCCTCGTCGAGGCAGGCGGGCAGATGGTCGCGCTGGAGCTCGCTTCGGTAAAGCGCGTCGCCAACAGTCCGCGCGCCGGCGGCGGCTTCTCGGCGCTGTTCAAGGGGCCACGCGAAATGCTTTTGCAGCAGGCGACCTATCGCTTCGTCGGCAGCGAGATCACGCATGACATCTTCATCGTGCCGATCTCCGGCGACCAGACGAGCTACACCTACGAGGCGGTCTTCAACTGAGCTCGGCCGGCCGTGGTCGACTATGTCGCAATCTCCGAAGCGCTGGACAAAGCGACCTGCCGCGCGCTGTGCTCGGAAATTCGCGCAGCCACCGGCCAGGCTGCCGGCTTGCTCGGCCATTCCGACCAGAAGCCGCAATGGTCGCAGGTGCGCCGGACCAGGCGCGCCGAGGTTTCGACCGCCGCGCAGGGGCTGATAGAGCGACTTCTGGCAGAGCAAAAGGCACTCCTCGAGCGGCATTTCGCAATCGCCTTGGGCGCGTTTGAGAAACCGCAGTTCCTCCACTACCAAGAGGGCGATTTCTTCGTGCCGCACCAGGACGGCAACACGCCGCTCATTCACGACGAGTCGCGCTTCCGCAAGATTTCGGCGGTGATCTTTCTCAATGGCCAGTCCGAGGATCCTTCGCCGGAGGACTATTCCGGCGGTTCGCTGGTCCTGCACGGACCTTACAGCCGTCCGCAGCTGCGCGTCGCGATGCCGGCATTGCCGGGGTCGCTGGTCGCGTTTCGCTCGGAAACGACGCACGAGGTCACGCCGGTCACGCGCAACGAGCGCTTCACCATCGTCTCCTGGTATCGCGGCGCGTGATGCTTGCGGCCATCACGCGGCCGGACGCAGCATCAGGTCGTAAACGCCCTTGTCTTCGGCCACGGTGAAGCCCAGCCGCAGGTAAAGCCGCATGGCCGGATTGTGCTTCTCGACGTGGATCGAGACCGCCTTGCCGATGGCCGCTGCTTCGTCGATGAGGTCGCTGAGCAAGGCCGAGCCGAACCCCTTGCCGCGAAACGCCGGCAGGAAGGCGATGTCGATGATGCGGTGCTCGCCTGGCCAGCGCTCGATATAGAGTCGTCCGATGTCGCTGCCGGCATGCGTGACCACCAGCCAGTCGGCATCGGGGTAGTATTTCCGGTAATGCGCGTGCTGCGCCTGGAACTGCATGTCGAGGAACGCGGCCTTCTGCGCCTCGGTCCAGGACGTCACGGCCAGCTCTTCGAGGCGGGTCGAGGCATAGAGGTGCAACAGAAACGGCAGATCGGCTTCCGTTGACCCACGGAATGTGAGCCCGGCGCCCGCCGCGCGCATCCAGCCGGCCGCCTCGCGAAAATGGTTCATCGGCAAATCAGGGGCGTGGTGGGAAGACGCCCTGAAGCGCGATGCAGAAATAGCAGGTGAGATAGGGCTGCATGTTGTTATGCGGCTGGTCGCCGCCGACCGGTCGCACCGCCTGATCGTTGAGCGGGGTCAACGTGGCCGTCGCCGAGTAAGATTGCCCTGGAGACGTGCGCGCATAGGATCGTGTCGCACTTGGAGCCGCCAGATTGGCCGGATTGATATTCCCCATCAGCGTGTGCCCGTGCTGCGGCATCTCCGATATCAGCAATTGCACCGTCTCCGATCCGCCCTGCTCACCGAGATCGTGCAGCGACAGCCCCGGTCCTTGTCCTGGATGCATCGGCGCGCGGCCCTGCAAATCGGGCAAGCCAAAGTTGGACTTGCCATTGCCGCCATAGGTCGTGCCAAGCAATGAGAACAGCGCGGTGTTTTGCGATATTGGCAGCAGTTGACCGTCGCACCATGCCCAGCCTTTTGGCGCGAAGTTGAACGGAAAGATGCGGATTTCGGCGACGAACGGATCGGCCATGACGGTCCTCTCAGGTCTGCGACGGGTAGATGCCGAACAGCGAGATGATGAAATTGATACAAAGATACGGCTGGAAGTTGGTATGCGGCTGGCTGCCGCCGGTCTGCCCGGCGGTCTGCGGCGACATTGGCGTCGTCGCCGGCGCTTCACGGTAGATTTGCGAGGCGCCGACCTGCCCGGTCACATTGCCGGTGGGCGTACTTGCGGCTGCGTTGTTCAACGAGGCGACGAACGGGTGCGTGTGTGAGGGGATCTGCTGGGTTGTCAGCGTAACTTCCTCCACGCCGCCGGTCTCGGCAAGAATGAAACTGTCGCCC
This sequence comes from Mesorhizobium sp., assembly GCF_004963255.1. Taxonomy (GTDB): domain Bacteria; phylum Pseudomonadota; class Alphaproteobacteria; order Rhizobiales; family Rhizobiaceae; genus Mesorhizobium. The sequence goes on from NZ_SUGA01000061.1 coordinate 3,630, forward strand.
TGATGCAGCGGCAGCCGGCCCCTCAGGTCGGGCAATGCGAAGGTGCTCTCCCCGTCGCCGCCATAAGTGGTGCCGATCAGGTTGAACAGCGTTTCATACTCCGAGATCGGTAAGAGCTGTCCTTCGCAGAACATCCAGCCGGCAGGATTGAAATTGCCGGCAAACATTCTCACTTCGCCAACATAGGGCTGTGCCATAATTGCGTTTCCTCAGGTCGGCGACGGGAAAATGCCCTGCAGGGCGATGCAGAAGCTCAGTGTCAGGAACGGCTGCATGTTGATATGCGCCTGGCTGCCGCCGACCAAGGCCAGCGTACCGGGGTCCATCGTCGTCGTGGGGTTGGCTGGCGGCGTATAGACGTTGGCGACCGTTGCCAGCAGATTGCCCGCGGGAGCCGGCACGTCGGCATTGGCCGTGGTGGCCATCTCGGCATGGCTATGGACCGGCAGTTCCGAGATCGAAAGCGTGTGCGCCTGCTCGCCGCCCCGTTCGCCCAGCACATGACTGCCGCCGACATGGATGGGGACGCGTCCGCGATAGTCGGGCAGGGCGAAATTCACCCGGCCGTCGCCGCCGAACGTGGTGCCCAGCAACGAGAACAGCGGCTGGTTCTGGTTGATCGGCAGCAATTGCCCATTGCACAGCGCCCAGCCTTTTGGAGGGAACACAAACGACATGATTCTGATTTCGGAAAGAAACGGTTCCGCCATCGCGCCCCTCCTTGCTGTAAACATACATTAGCGCAATGCGACTACATTACGCAACGTCAATACGACTTGAGACGACAATTTTTTAACTTCACTTTTACTAAAGTTTCGCTCAGCGGCGAAAATGCCCCACCAAAGCACATGCAAGGCAAGACTTAGGGCGCCACTACCGGCGGAAGCGTCGGCAAACTGTTGACGAAGGTGATGGTCCCGCTGCCGCCTGTCGTATCGACCGTTTGCACGCCGGTGTTGTCGTCCTGGATGACGCCGAGCGCCGTGCTCTGGGCCGAACCATTCCGTGACAGGTTGAGTTGGGTGCTGGCGCTGAAATTACTCAACGAGACATCGACCGCATAGTTGGGTGAATGGGTCAGCGTGTTCTTGCTGCCCGCGCCGCCGGTGCCCGAACCGATGACGACATTGGTGGTGCTGGTGTCGGTGGCCGTGGCACCATTGTCGACCAGCAGTGCGGCAAACGGGAAGGAGCTCGTCGGCGACGTCACGCTGTTGCCGTAGATCGAGGCATTCATCGTGGCGCTGCCGTCGTTGTTCTGAAGATGGATGCCGTTGTTGCCGACTCCGGTGATGGCGTTGTTTTGGATAAGGGTCGTCAGCGTGCCGGTGCCCGCCGCACGGACGAAGATACCGTCGGAATTGGAGTTCACCTGGGCAGGGCCGATCTGGTTGCTGGCGATCGTGCCGGCCATGGTGCCGTTGTCCTGACCCTTGGCGACGAAGATGCCGACAGTATCGAAGGCATTGGCGCCACCGTCGGTCAGAACGTTGTGCGAGATATCGAAAGTGGTCGTCGCAGCGGAAGCAAGGCCGCCGGAGCCGCTGCGGATATCAACCGCCGTGCCACCGCCGGGGATGATCGCCTGGCCATTATGGAACGTGTTGCTGCGCACCACGGCATCCATGGTGGAATTGTTGTTGGCGAGGAACGCGACGAAATCGGCGCGGGTGCCGGCGAAGGTGCTGTTGTTCAGCGTGTAGTTGGCGGTCGCGCTGTTGAACACCTGGCCGATAACGTTGGTGTTGCCGCCCGTCGCGTTGATCAGGCCGAACTGGATATTGTCCATCGTCACCCGCGTCAGCGTGCCGCTGGTGTTGAAGAGGGCGACGTTGCCCCAATAACCGCCGGAGATGCTGGAATTGGTGATCGACGAGGTGCCGAGCAGATTGTCGAAGCGGATCGCGCTCTCTTCGCGCTCGCCGGTATTGGTGGAGCCGTTGACGCCGTTGATGGTCGTGCCGGTCATCGTGAAGTTGGTGACGTTGTTGCCGTAGACGGCGAAGTTCGTGAAGTCGTTCAGCTGCATGTTGGTGAACGATACGCCGGTGGTGTTTTTCAAGAAGATGCCGGTGCCCACACTTCCGCTCACGGTCTGACCGCCGGCGTCCGTGCCGGTCAGGATATCGGCGCCGGACTTGCCCGAAATCGTACCGCCCGAGCCGGCCGAGCCGGTGCCGGTTACGGTCAGCCCGCCGCTCGCGCCGGTGGTGTCGAGCACGATGCCGGCGGCGGTGCCTCCGCTCGACGAGATGCTCTGGAACTTCAGGCCGGAGGCGCTAATCGTCGTGTTCACGACATTGAGCGCGCTCGCCTGGCCCGAATTGATGGTGCTGCCCGAGGCGGTCGCACTGACGGTGCCGCCGCCGGTCGCGTTGAAGCCGATGGTGTTGCTGCTCGAGGTGTTGATGGTCAGCGCGCCGGTGAAGTTGAGCGTCGAGCCGGTGTTGGCATTGAGGAAGATGCCATCGCTCGAGCCGGTCGAGGAAACCGCGCCGCTGAGTGTGACCGTGCCGCCGGTGCGATTCTGGATATCGATCGTGCGGCCGTCGCTCGTCTTGGTGATCGAGCCGCCATAGGTTACGGTTGCCGTGCCGCCGGAGCCCAGGAAGGCGACGCCCGAGGCGCCGGTCAGCGCTCCGGTGCCAAGGTTCACCGTGCCGGTGACGTTGGTGAGCGCGACGTTGTTGGTGCCGCCGCCCGATGTGGTCGAGGTGAAATTGATGCCGGCCGCGATGCCGTTGAGGTTGACCGCTTGGCTGGCGCTCGCGCTGATCGAGCCGGTGGTGACATTGACCGTGCCGCCATTAGTCGCGGTGAAGGCCGTGTTGCCGCCGCCCGTCGTGATGGCGAGGTTGGCGAAGCTGACGGTCGAGGCCGTGCCGCCATTGTTGACCGAGACAGCGGTGCCGGCGGCGTTGTTGTAGTTGACCGCGCCGGTGAAGCTGACCGTGTTTACGCCCGTCGCGCCGGAGATGGCGATGCCGCTGCCGCCAATGCTCGACGTAACCGCGCCGGCAAAGCCGAAGCTGCCGCCGGTGCGATTGGTGACGCTGACAGCGGTGCCGGCGACATTGGTGATTGAGCTCGCGCTGTCGAAGCTGAACGCCGCATTGCCGCCGACGACCGACAGGCCGCTGGCGCCCGTCGTGTCGACGTTGGTGGCGGTGACCGTTCCGGAGGCTGCGCCAAATTTAATGCCGGTCCCGGTCGCGTTGGTGACGAGGGAGAGATTGGTCAGCGTCGTCGTGCCGGTAGCGCCGGTGCCGAAGTCGATGTTGGCGGCGGTGAAGTTCCTGATCGTCATGTTGCTGATCGTGGCGTTCGCCGTGCCGGAGCCGCTGATGCCGATTGCGGCATTGGCCCCAGCGCCGTCGTTACCATCGATGATGAAACCGTCGATGATGTTGCCGCTGCTGGCCAGCGTGATGATGCTGCTGCCATCGGCGCTCGTCAGCGTCGCCGCGCCGTTTGGCGTCTGGTCGACGATCGAGATGTTGTTGCTGGCCAGTTGGATCGTCGACGGCACGGTCAGCGCCAGGTTGATGTTGCCGTTGCCGAAGCCGCGCACCTGCTCATTGGTCGCGAGCGCCAGCGTGTCGTCGCCATTGCTGCCAGCCGCGGTGATGACGCCACCGTCGTTGACCAGCACGATGATGTCGGTTGAAACCGCCGCCGCTTCCGCCGTGGCCAGCGTCGCCAGATTGTTCTGGTCCTTGCCGCTGCCATCGCCTGTGGCGCTGGCGCCGACGAAGTAGATCCTGCCCACGCCGAAGCCGAGGCCCGGGCTGGCTGCGAAATTGACGTCCTGGAAATTGTAGCTGCCGGCCACCGGCGCGCTGGAGGCGTCTATGCCGATATTGGCATTGATGGTCGACAACTGATCGGTCGCCTGCTCGCCGTCGCCATAGGTGAAGTTTAGGTTGGTGGTCGAATTGAGGAAGACGCCGGTGTTGACACCGGCGATGCTCGAGCTCGCACCGTTCGGGTCGGTGTCGCCGAGACGCACGGTCTGGCCGCCGGTTGCGCCGCGCAGGTCGACGCCGATCGAGGTCCCGGCCGCGGCCGCATTGGTGACGTCGAAATCGTTGGCGGTAACGGCGGCATTGATCGTTGCGCCGTTGAGATCGAAGGCCACGGCGGCGCTGTTGTTCAAGCCAATATCGAGGTCGTTGAAGGACAGCGCCGCGCCCGACGTGCCGGACACATCGACACCACGCGACGTGATGCCCTGCAGGTTGACCGTGCCGAGCGCGATCGTGCCGCCGCCCGACGAGGCTATGTTGGCAAGCGAAACGCCGGTCGCGGCACCGTTGGCCGAGACGGTCGAGAAATTCAGCGACGTGGCGCCCACCGTCACGCCGTTGAGGTTCAGCGCGGTTCCCGAGGTCGTGGCGATGGTGTTGGCGCTACCGCCGGTGCCGACATTGACCGTGCCGCCGCCCGTGGCCGTGAAGCCGGCGCCGCTTGTGGCCGTGATCGCCAGCCCGCCATTGGTGAAGTTAACCGTGCCGTTGGTGTTGCCGGTCAGGCTGACGGCGTCGTTGGTGCCGGAGCTGATCTGCTTGCTGGCGCCGGAGAAGGTGACGGTGGCCGCCGTGCCGTTGTTTATGTTGGCAACGACGATCTGGCCGCCATTGATGGCGGAGCCGTCCGTCAAATTGCCCGAGAGCGTCACCGAACCGCCGGTCAGCTCCTGGATCGAGACCGCCGCTCCGCTGCCATTGGAGTCGATATTGCCGGCATAGGAAATCGTCGCATCGCCGCCGCTCTGGTCGGTGGCCGAGCCGACATTGAAAGCGGCGCCCGAGCCGGTGTTGGTCAGCGTGCCGGTGCCGAGGCTCAGCGTGCCGGCCAGGTTCTGCAAGTTGACGCCGTTGGCCGTTCCCGAGAAGCTGGCGTTGACCGAGGTGAAACCGCCACTGAGGGTGGCCGAGCTGATGTCGACGGCTGTTCCGTTTGAGGTGCTGATGCTGCGCGTGCCGGCGCCCGTCACATTGACCGTGGTGGCGGCCGGCGCGGCGCTGCTTGCCACGCGGAAGCCGGTGCCTGTGGATGTGGTAATACCCAGCGTGCCGTCGAACGTGACGGTGGTGGCGCTGGCGGCGTTCTCGATGTTCACGCCACGGCCGGCCGAGGCCGAATTGTTGATGGTGGTATTGCCGAAGATGTAGGTGCCGCTTGAATTGAGAACTTCGATGCCGGCGCCACCTGAGCCGGCGACGTTGACGGCGTCGAGATCGACATTGCCGCCGCTGGCGCCGCTGATCAGCACGCCCTGGGCGGCCGCATTGGTCGAGGTGACGCTGTTGAAATGGACGCCGCCAGCGCCGATCGCGCCCTGCAGCGACAGCGCCGTCTGGCCGGTCGCGTTGATCGTCGTCGAGCCCGCATTGGCGATCGTGAGCAGGTTCAGGCCCGAGAAATCGAGGCCGGTATCGGCCGAGGTGGTGATGTCGAGGCCGCCATTGAAATTGACGGCGCCGGCGGCGGTGCCGCCCGAGATCGACACGCCGTTGCCGCCGGTGATCGTCACCTGGTCGGTGAAGGTCACCGCGCCGCCGGTGCGGTTGGCGATGTTGATGCCGCCGCCTATCAGCGTGCCGGGCGTCGCGCTGTTCGGCAGGATGCCGCGCGAAACCTGGATGGTGCCGGAGCCGCCGTTGACGTCGAGCAGCGTGCCTAAAACGTCGATGTCGTTGTTGATGACCGAGAGATTGCCGGTCAATCCCGCGACCTTGATGGCCGTCTGGCCGGCCGCCACATTGCTGATCGCGACACCTTCGATGGTGATGCCGCCGGCGTTGCTGAAGCCCGGCGCGCTCTGGTCGATCAGGAAAGCGGAGCCGCTGGCGCCGCTGAAATCGAAGGCGGTGTGGCGAACGGCGTTGTCGCCGAGCAGATGCATGAAGTCGCCAGTGCCCGTGATCACCGCCTCGTCGCCGGTGATGTTGCCGCCGGTGGCTCCCAGGTTGCCATGGACATTCACCGGCTGGATGGTACCGATCGAAACGACGTTGCCATTGCCGAAGCCGGTAATCGTCTGACCCGAATCAAGGGTGAAGGCGCTGGCGCCGACATCGATCGGACCGACGAAGGCGAAGTTCTGGGCGCCGGTCAGCGCATCGGCGGCGGCGAGCGAAATGGTGCTGACGCCCATGCTGAGGTTGCCGGTCGCGCCGGCGTTGATGAAGCCGCCCGACTGCGAAACCAGCGTGACCGCGCCCGGCGCCGAGGCCAAATTGGCGCTGCCGGTGAAGAACACGTCGTCGAAATCGTAGTCGCCGAGCGTCGGGTCGAGGCCGACCGTGTTGACGGTGTAACCGTTCGTCGCCGCGGAGATCGAAGATTCCAGCCCGTCGGTCGAATCGCCGTCGCCGAAGGTGAAGGTGGCGTTAGCCGAGGTGGCGGTGGTCTGGCCGGACGAAAGGTCGACGCCGATGCCGACATTGGCGATCGAGGACCCCTGGAAGAAGGTGATGACCTTGTTGCCGGTCGTCGACGACAGGTCGATGCCGCGCGAGGTGAGGTCGCCGAGGCCGGTGATGGTGGCGGCGAGGCTGAAATTAGCCGCGCTGGACGAGCCGCTGAAGTCGATGCCGGTCTGGTTGGCGCCGATATTGTCGACGGTGGTGGCACCGAACAAGACGCTGGCATTGGTGCCGCTGAAATCAATGCCGGCCGTATTGGCGGCCGAACCCATCGTCACGCTGGTGGCGCCGGAGAACGTCACCTGGCCGGCATTGTTGGCAATCTCGATGCCGTTGCCGCCCGCGCTCGAGATTGTGACGGTGCCGAACCCGGCAGCGGCCCCGCTTGCCACGTTCGAAACCGAGAGGCCGTTGCCGGTCGCATTGGTGATGGATAGCAGCGCCAAGTCGTTGAAGGTCGCGTTGCCGGCAAGGGCGCCGATCACCGCGCCGCCGCCACCGGTGGCGGTCAGCGTCTTGCCGGCGGCGAAGCTGATCGCCCCGCCCGTCGGCGCGGTCGTCGAACCGATGTCGAGTAGATTGCCGGTGCCGGTCGAGGTGACGTTGCCGGTGAATGCGACTGAGCCGCCGGTGGTGCCGTCGACCTTGATCGCCGTGCCCGGCGCGCTCGCCGAGCTGGCGATGTTGGCTGAAACAGTGATCGCCGCGCTGCCGCCGGACACAACGACGCCGTTGCCGGTGCCGGAGTTGGTGATGGTGCCGCCGATCGAGATGGTGCCAGTGTTGTTGGTCAGATTGACGTCGTCCCCGGAAACGCCGGTGGTGACGAGGTTGGCGACGTTGACGGTGGCGGCGCTGCCCTGAACGACGAAACCCGGGCCATTGCCGACGACGGTTGCGATCGTGGTCGTGCCGTTGAAGGTATATGTGCCGCTGGCAACATTGGTAAGGCGGATGGCGTCGCCGTTGACGCGGCTGATATCGACGCCGCCAAAGGTGACATTGCCACCGCTGGTGTTCTCGATAACGATGCCGGTCGGCACAGTGCCGCCCGAGCCGTCGACGGTTACGCTGTCGAAGGTCACTCCGCTGGCGCCGATGGTGAGGCCGCTGGTGCCGCCGAGCTGAATGCCCTTTTCGATTAGGCCGCTGCCCGTCGCGATGGTGTTGGTGGCGGTGACGTTGAGCGTGCCGCCATTGATGGCGCTGAAGGCGAAACCGCCGTCGGTAGTGAGGTCGAGCCCGCCGTTGAAACTGATCGTGCCGCCGGCATTGCCGGTGAGATCGATGGCGTTGGCCGCGCCGGTGCTGGCTGTGATCTTGCCGCCAAAGGTGGCACTGCCGCCGGTCATGGCGTTGATCTTCACCGCGCTTGCCGCGCTCGTCTGGTCGATCGTGCCGTTATAGGTAACGGTGGAAGTTGCCGTGTCGATGTTGAAGGCCACACCGGACGTGCCGGCGATCGAGCTCGCACTGTCGAAGGTGAGTGAGCCGGTGGAACCGCCGGTGACGCTGACACCGGTGCCGGCGCCGGTGATATCGAAATTGTTGAAGGTGCCGGTGCCGCTGAAATTGCTGGCCAAGAGGCCGGTGCTGCTTACGCCGCCCATTGTGGTGTTGGTGACGTTGATCGCGCCCGATGCGCCGGTCAGATCGATGCCGGTGACGGCGCCGGTGATCGTCACGCCGGTGATGGTCGCCGCGCTGATGCCCGTGCCGTTGATCGCCGCGCCGGAACCGGCATTGCTGACGTCCAAATTCTGGACGAGGTTGCCGTTGTTGAGATCGATGGTGCTGCCGGCCGAATTGACGAGCGTCGCTGCGCCGTTGCCGAACGGATCAGCCTGCGTGGCTCCGGTGACGACATTGGTGCCGGTGACATTGGCCGGCGGCGCACCGAGATTGACCGTCGCACCATTGGCGAAAGAAACCAGCGACTGACCGGCGGCAAGGGTGAAGCCGTCTGCGTCGGTGTTGATGTTTCCAGCGCCGTTGTTGACGAGGACGAAAATCGTGTTCGCGTCGGTGGTCAGGTCGTCGGCCGCGGCCGCGTTGATAAGATCGCCGACGTCCGCGCCGCTGCCCGTCCCGGTGTCGGTCGCGCCGACGAAGATGATGTTGGCGCTGTCGAACAGCTGCGGCCCAGTGAGTGTCGTGTCGTTGAAGGCATAGGTGCCGTTGCCGGCCATAAGGCCACGCATGTCGAGCGAGGCGACCGTGCCGGTGATTGAGGCGCCGCCGGCGGCGCCGAAGGAGAAGGTGGTGTTGGCGCTGGTGCCGGCGGCACCATGCGTGCCCATCTGCACGCCGGTGCCGGCGGTAATGACGCCACTGCCAATGGTGACGGAGCCGCCGGTGGTGCCAGACAGGTCGATGCCGGTCGAGGTGCCGGCGCCCGCAATGTCGAGCGTCGTGGCTGTGAAGGTCGAACTGCTGCCGGACAAATCGAGACCGGTCTTGCCGGTCGGCAGGTTGGTGATGTCGATGTTGCGGAAGGCGATCGTGCCGTTGGTGCCGAAAATATCGATCGCGTTCTGGCCCGGCTGGTCGATCGCCACGTCGCCAAAAGTGACGGCACCGGAATTGGTATCGAGAATGGTGCCCGAGCCAGTAGGGGCGGTGACCGTGACCTTTCCGCCGAAGTCCACCGTTGCCGAACTGTTCTGGATGACAATGCCGTTCGGCACGCCGGAGATCGTCGTCGTGCCGGTGATATCGAAGCTGCCGGTGACGTTCGAGAGAGCGATCCCGGTGCCGCCGGCAGTATGGCTGAGGCTGGTCAGCGTGACGTCCAGCCCGATCTGCGAGGCACTGAACCCTTGGCCGGAATTGCCGGAAATCGTCCCGCCGATCGTCGTCAGTTTGCCGGCGCCCGTCGAGGCTGCATCGACGCCGCTGCCTGCATTGTTCTGCGAACTGAGCGTCTGGAAATTGTAGGTTCCATCGCCGTTGATCGACAAGCCATCGGCACCGTTGCCGCTCAGTGTCGTGGTGCCGTTGAAATTGTAGGTGCCGGCCCCCTGGAGGGACAGGCCCGCACCAGTATTGCCGGTCGAGGTCAGGTCGGTGGCAGTGGCGCTACCGGTGCCGTCGAACAGGGCGCCGGCAAGGCCGGCGCCGCTGACCGACATGCCGGTCAGCGTAACGCCGGTGACGCCGCTGCCATGGATGCCATTGGCGCTGCCGCCCGAAATGTTGAAATCGAGCAGCGAGCTGTTGTTGGCCAGCGTTACAACGTCGCCGGCGCCGGTGTTGGTGAGCGTCGCGGCGCCGTTGATATCCGAGACGACCTGGTCGTGCTGGATATTGTCGCCGGTGACGTTGATCGGCACGCCGCCGAGCGAGAAGCTGCGGCCATTGCCGAAGGAAGCGAGCGTCTGGCCGGCGCTCAGCGTGAAGCCGCCGGCGGCATCGATTGGCGTGTTGCTGGCGTCGTTGACCAGCACGAAGATGGCGGTGCCGTCGGTGTTGGCATCGGCCGTCGCGATCGAGGCCAGATCGAGAAGCGAGGAGCCGTCGCCTGTTCCTGTCGCGGCAGCGCCGACAAAGATCACATTCTGCGTGTCGAAAAGCTGCGGCCCGCTGAAGGTGGTCGAACCGAAGGCATAGGTGCCGAGCGTCTGATTGAGGCCGCGCGAGTCGAGTGAGGCGGTGATGCCGGCGATCGAGCCGCCCCCGAAGGTGAAGCTGGCATTGGCCGAATCGGCCGGCGTGCCGGCGATGCCGAGGCGCACGCCGGTGTCGACATTTGCGATGGTACCGCCATTGGTGATGGTGATGACCGCACCGCCGGCGCTGGGCGAGGTGAGGTCGATGCCGATGGAGCCGGCCGCGCCGGTACCGGTAAGATTGAGCGACTGCGCGGTGAAATTGGTCTGGCTTCCGGAGAAGTCCAGGCCGGTGCTGGCTCCGAGCCCGGAAATGACGATGTTGCCGGAGACCACGGCGGCGTTGACGCCGCTGAACGACATGCCATCAGCGCCGGGATTGGTGATGGCGATGTCACCAAAGCGGATCGATGCCGGCGAGTTGCTGATCGCGATCGCCGGGCCGGTGGTGTTCGAGATATTGGTCGCGCCATTGATGGTGAAGCTGCCCGACACCTGGTCGAGGATGACGCCCGACACGCCGCCGCTCTGGGTGATGGAATCGAGCACGACATGGGCGGTTATCGGGTCGATGAAGACGGCAGTGCCGCCATTGCCGGAGATCGTGCCGCCGGTGGTGGTGAAGCTGCCGCCGCTCGACGTGCCCTGCACCGTTATGCCGCGGTCGGTGTTGTTCTGGGCATTGACGGTGGCGAAGGTGTAGGTGCCCTGTCCGGTTATATCGAGGCCGTCATCGGCATTGCCGTTGAGCGTCGTCGTACCGGTGAAGTTGTAGGTGCCGTTGTCCTCGATATGCAGGCCATCGAGACCGTTGCCGGTCGCGGTGAAGTTGGAGGCGCTGACGCTCGTCGGATTGCCGGTGAAGTCGGCGCCGTTGCCGCCGGCGCCTGTGACGGTGACATCGGTCAGCTTGGTGCCGGCGGCATTGTTGCCGAAGATGCCGTCGGCGCCGCCGGTGATGGTGATGTTGCTCAGCGTGTTGTTGCTGGCCAAGCTGATGACGGGGTTGGCCGAGTTGGTGCCCTGGATAGTGCCGTTGCTGCCGCCGAAATTGTATGTGCCGACGCTGCCGTCGGCGAGCTTCGCCTCGACGCTGCCGCCACCGCCAATGACGGTCTGGCCGGCGGTGAGATTGACACCGCCGGTGGTAATGTTGCCGCTGCCGCCGAGTGCGACGATGAAGCCATTGCCGCCGGCCTTGGTGACGGCATCATCCAGCGTGGTCGGATCGCCGATGGTGCCGAGGCCGAGCGAATTGCCGCCGTCGGCGAAGAAGAAATTGCCGAAGGCGGCATTGGTGGTCGCGTTGACCGCCACGCGCGTCGTCGTGTCGGTGACCTTGTCCTGGTGCTCGAGCCTGACACCTATATCGCCGCGCACGCGCTCGTTGAGGCGCTTGCGCAGGCCCGGGCTGACGGTGGAGACAGGTTCGGGCTCGTCATCGGCGGAACTGCCCTTGCCGGGCGCGTTGAACGGCACCGTCAGCCGGACGCTGCCGGCGAATTGGGTGTTGTCGCGATTGTCGTTGCGCACCTCGCCGGTGAAGGTCAGCGACGTACCTTTGCCGATGACGTCGTCGAAGGTGTACTCGATCCCCGCCTTGACGCCGGTGGTCGCGTGGTCGTCGCCATCCGGATCGGCGAAATGATAGGCGCCGACATCGAAGCGCAGCGACTGGTTTTCCGGCAGGTCGATCGGCGCCTGGACGCCGACCTCGCCCTCGATGCCCCATGCGGCATAGGTGCGGTGGTCGATCGTCGATATCTCTTCGAGCAGCTGATTGCCGACGAGCGACAGCGTCGAATCGGTGCCATTCGAGCCGCGGTCTTTGCTGATCGGCAGGTAGACGTTGACATGCGCATCGTATTTCGAGGTGATCGCCTCGAGGCCGAGCGTGGTCGCGACGAACTGGTGGCTGTCGTCGTTCTGGACGTTGAGATAGGCGTAGCCGCCGACCATCAGATCAGGATTGACGATACGGCGCACGCCCAGGCCGATATCCTGGCCGAAGCCGTTGTCGAAATCATATTTGGACCGGACGTCGAGGAAGAGGACCGATTCGAGGTTCTGCTTGATCGGCAGGAAACCTTCGAGGGCGGAAAAACCGCTGTTCGAGTTGGCCCCGATGATGGCGCGGACCTGCGGCTGCCAGAGGCCGCCATCTTCGGCATGCGCGGCCAGGCTCGACAAGGCGAGGGCGACGGTCGTCAGCGCGGATGTGCGCAGCAAAATGCCGGAGCGGCGGGATTGAGCCAAAGCTCCGCCGCGCCGCGTTTGACGCTCGCCGTTCCTCCCCTGACGTTCAGTCAGCCCTGTGCGCGAGCGCATCTACCCGTCCCGGCTACCGCCGTGCTCTCCACTGGCGCGGCGGTAACTATTGTATTGCATGGTATTGCACGGCAATTAACGGTTGAGCTACGGTATTTGCACAGAAATTGGAGTCGTGTTGCAGTAGAGCAACACCGACTTTCCATCGAACGACTCCGACTCCACTATGCCGGCTAAGGCGCCCACAAATGCGACAATGGATGTATATTAGTGAGAGTTAATGTAATTGATGTACTTGGAAAGCAGGGATACGTGGCCCTTGGCCTCGGCATGCTTTTGCTGGCGACTGGCCTTGCCGTGGCCGAAGATGCCAAAACGGCCGAGACGAAGCCCTCGGATGCCAACCCGTGGGTGGTCAATTGCTCGTCGGGATCGACCGGCACCGAGCTACAATGCCAGGTCTCGCAGAATCTCACAGAGGCCAAGACTGGCCAGCGCGTGCTGACTGTCACGGTGCGCCGCCAGCAGGGCACGCAAGGCTTTGCCATGCTCTTGGCCCTGCCGCACGGGCTGTTTCTGCCTTCGGGGACCTCCTACCAGATCGACAGCGGCAAGAAGGCCACGGTCGCCATCCAGACAAGCGACCAGAACGGCGCCTATGCCGCGACGCCTCTGCCGCCGGATCTGCTCAAGGCGATGCGATCCGGCGCCACACTCAATATCGGCATGGAATCGGTAACCCGCAAACCAGTGACTATTCCGGTTTCGCTCAAGGGGTTCGGCGCGGCGGTCGACAAGCTGGAAGCGACCAAGTAGGGCGGCGGAAAATTGCCCGGCGGTCGCATTGTCCAAGCATCGAATGGCAAGTCTTCGTATAGAGGGCTTAATTACGATCCCCATGCCAACTGGGCTGTTGGCTAAGATCGTGGAAACCGATCCAACCCTTTGAGCAGAGCTACCAGGTGACTCTGCTGACGCGTTCCAGTCTTGGCAAATATCCGCTCAAGATAGGTGCGCCCTGTCTTCACAGTGATGTTGGAACCGGCTGCCGCCTCTTTGAGCGACATGCCTTGGGTGAGCGCCGCAGCGAGCTTAGCTTCGGCAGGTGACAGGTCGAAAAGCCCTGCAAGCAGGCTCGGAGAGGGGACGAGCGAACTTGCATTGGGAACTGTTGCCACGACCAGGATGTCTCCTCCCGAGAAAATCTCGTGTGCTGAAAGGCGCAGCGGCAACAAATGCAAGACGATCGGTGGGCGACCCTCGCTGGCTTGGACTGGGATTGAACTTACCAGGGGGTTAGTCGTCCCGCGCACATTGCCGATGGCCTGCTGGAACAGCCGGTTCGCCTCGGCATTTCCGATTGCGACGCCACCAAAGGCCGTAGGCAAAAACAATGACGGAAGATCGTCCAAAAGTCGATTTGTCATTTGCACTCGGCCACTGGCCGAGAGAACGGCCGCCGGCAGCCCCATCGCGGTCATGGCAGCAAGGGCACCTTGGGCTCTCTCGAGGCCAAGTCTTGCCGCGATGAGGCTTGCCCTTGCCATGGCGGGCCGAAGGCGGTCCAACTGTTCGAGGGCGCGTCGATCATATGACTCATCCCCGATTTTGCGTTGGAAAACAAATATCGACAACTCGCCTGTGGGCATCGCGATTGCGGTGCAGGTATGGGCGCCGATACCCAGAGACCGCAGGCGTATGCGCGCCGGGTCTTGATCAATTTCGTCCGCAGTCAGGAAGCTGTCGACGTCCACGAAGCTTGCAGGCTGCACTGCGCACATTCGCGAGACCGCCGTCGAAAATGCTAACGTGTCGCTAGCCAAGAACTCCTCTAGGAATTCTTCCAGCGGACCACTAGTCCGTCCTCGAACGGGCCGACCGTCGGCGAACAGGAACAGGGTGCCGGCCGCCGAGGCCGACACGGCATTGATCCCGTCTAAAACCTCTGACCAGTGATCGGGTACAAAGGCGGCTTCATAAATCTTCTCTATTAGCGCATCGAGCATGAGCGGCAACGGTTTTGGAGTCCTGGGAACGCCACGCCCTCTCGCGGCTCGAACGTGCGCGCAGAAGATGCCATGCTCAAAACGGACGTCAAGCTCGGGGTAACGGGGGCGACACACAATAGGAAAAACGCCTCGAGTACCGTCATCTGACGACTGTGTCCGGCCGCAAAAGCTGTCAGTTCGGTAGCAACGTTTCGAGGGGCGCCTATCAAAAGTTGATGCAAGCTGAGTTGCAGTATGCTTCAACTTGTTTTGGGTAGCATAGGCGTTGGAAGGCTTGCTTGCTGCAGGTTGCGACCTGCAAATCGGGGTGGCATCGCGCTCAATGAGGGGTTGAGAGCGGCGCTATAGGGGTGGGGTGGCATGGCTTTGTTTTCAAAGCAGAGTGCGCAATGCGCGTTGCACATTGCGGATGATAACCTTGGCGCCAGGCGGGCGGCAGAAGCCGGTGATTTCAGCCTAAGGATCGGCCGAACCGCAATCGTGGCAGGCCGTCTCGGTTTGCTGCTCGGCGCGACGGCTCTGGCTGGGTTTCCGGTCTATTGCGGCTCTGCCCATGCGCAGGTCGTGATCAACCACGACGGCGCGCCTGGCGACGATGGCGCCAGCGCTTTCGGCGATTCGGACGGCGATAACGGCGATCCGGGGGGAAATTCCACCTTCACCAACAATGCTCCAATCTCCACCGCGGGAACGGCTGCCTTCGTCGGCAGCGCCAAGGGCGGCAACGGCGGCGACGGCGGCACCGTCATCCACGCCACCGCGCTTCCGCCCTTTGTCGAGCTTGAGGGCGGCGACGGCGGAGATGGCGGGGCCGGCGGCGTCGTCGACATCACCAACACCGCGGTGCTGCAGACGTCGGGCGGATCCGCCGGCGGCATCATCGCCAACGCAAGCGGCGGCAACGGCGGCGATGGTGGCTGGGCCGCCTCTCTAGGCCTTTCGGACGGCGGCGTCGGCGGTCGCGGCGGCAATGGCGGCACGGCCACCGTCACCACCGCCGCCGGCAGCAACATCACCACCACCGGCGACCTCGCCAACGGGATGAGCGCCATCTCTGATGGCGGCAATGGCGGTGACGGAGGCTTTGGCGGGGCTATTGGCAGCGGCGATGGCGGCGACGGCGGTGCTGGCGGCTATGGCGGTCCTGCCTCGGTCGACAATGCTGGGACGGTCCTCACGCAAGGGGCGTTCTCGAAGGGCATTCTCGTGCGTTCCGCCGGCGGCGTCGGCGGAACGCACGAGAATGCCC
>NZ_SUGA01000062.1 GCF_004963255.1 Mesorhizobium sp.
CTGCCTCGTGCGCTAAATATCGGCTCCCGTGCAAAACCCTCACAAGGGGAGAAGGCAAGAGCGTTTGACGATCCCTGCCCATCGCCTGTAGCTGTCGGTCATCCCCAGCGAGGAGTGGCATTGCATGGCGAGCGACGAAGGTTTCTCCGACTTCTTCTATGCCGCACCCGACGGCCTGAAGCTCCATGCCCGGATCTATGGCGAAAGAAACGCCGGCGGCTGGCCGGTCATCTGCCTGCCGGGCCTCACCCGCAATGCCCGCGACTTCCATGAATTGGCGCTCCACCTTTCCAGCAAGGTGGAGAACCCCCGTAAGGTCATCGCGTTCGACTACCGCGGCCGGGGCCAGTCGGACTACGATCCCGATATCGGCCACTATAATGTCGGGGTCGAAGCTGGCGACGTGCTTGCCGGGATGTCGGCGCTCGGCGTCGAGCAGGCAGCCTTCGTCGGCACGTCGCGCGGCGGGCTG
Organism: Mesorhizobium sp.; assembly: GCF_004963255.1. Taxonomy (GTDB): domain Bacteria; phylum Pseudomonadota; class Alphaproteobacteria; order Rhizobiales; family Rhizobiaceae; genus Mesorhizobium. The sequence goes on from NZ_SUGA01000062.1 coordinate 473, forward strand.
ATCATCCATGTGCTTGGGGCATTGAAGCCGACTGTGCTGAAGGCCATCGTGCTGAACGACATCGGCCCGGTGATCGAGGCGGAGGGGCTAGCCCATATCCGCTCCTATCTCGACCGTGCGCCGAAACCGAAGACGTTTGCTGAGGCGGTGGATGCCCAGCGGCTCGTGCATAGCGCCGATTTCCCGGCGCTCACCGACGTCGACTGGGCGAGGATGGTGCGGGCAATCTGCCGCGAGACGGCCGCCGGCTGGGTGCCGGATTTCGATCCGGCGCTGGTCGACACGCTGGCCAATGTCGATTTTTCGAAGCCGCTGTCGGACCTGTGGCCGCAGTTCGAGGCTTTGGCGGCCGTGCCGCTGCTTGCCATTCGCGGCGCAAACTCGAAACTTCTGTCCGTGGCGACATTTGAGGAGATGGGCAGGCGTCATCCCGGGATGGAATCGGTCACCGTCGAGGGCCAGGGTCATGCACCCTTCCTCGAAACCGGCGATTTGCCGGAAAAGATCGCCGCGTTCCTCGATCGAGAAGAAAAACAAGCCAAATAAAGTAAAGCCCGAGACTATATCGGCCTCGGGCTTCGTCCTGAAATATAGAATTTTAACCCGCCAACAGGGCCGATCCGACCGGCCTACTTGCCTTTCGAGCGCTTGCGGGGCGCTTTGACTGGTTCCGACCCTTTCGCCTTCCGAGGTGATGGCGTCGAGGTCGGCGTGGTCAGGGGCGACCCGAACACGGAACTCTCCGCCGACCGCGCCGAGGTTTCATCGCCGCGCGGCTTTTCCAGAACGACGACACAGCCGTCGAGATCGTTGGTGGCGAGATGCGCGTAACGCATGGTCATCGACAATGTCTGGTGGCCCAGCCACATCTGAACGCGCCTTATGTCGATACCGCCCTGGACGAGACGTGAAGCGCAGGTGTGACGCAGGATGTGCGGCACCACCTGCTCGTCGGCGCCGAGACCGACTTCCGTCTTCGCCTCGTTCCAGATGGCGCGGTACTGCGCCTGGCTGAGCTTGGTGAACGGGCCCTTCGGCCGGCGTCCTTCGGTGTTCGGCGGCAGCTTGATCACCTCCTTGACCCGTTCGGTCATCGGAATGGTGCGGCTGCGGCCGGATTTGGTGATCCAGAAGGAGACGCGATGCTCCTGGATGTCGTTCCAGATCAGCCCGAGCGCCTCGCCGAGGCGGCAGCCGGTATCGACCAGGAAGACGGAAAGCCGGTAGGCATCCTCGCTGCGGCTCCTGATCGCCGCGAACAGCCTTGCCTCTTCGTCCCTTTCTAGGAAACGAATCCGTCCTGCCCGCTCCTTCTGGCGGCGGAACTCAGGCAGGCTGTGGATATCTCCCATCTTATGAGCCTTGCGCAGCAGCTTGCTGAGGGCAGCCATCTTGCGATTGATGGTCGCGTTGCTGTTCCCGCGCTGGCGCAATGTACCGATAAGATTGTCCAGGGTGTTCTGGTCAAAGGTGCTGAAACGCTCTCCGAGGAGGATCTCGTCTATTTCACCGATGAAAGAGCTGACATTGTATTTATGCCGCCCGTCATCCCAGAGTATATCTCGATAAGCTGCAAAAAGCTCCCCGATCCGATACGACTTTACTTCTCTGATCTTGTTGTACGTGTAGTTAAACTTCGAATTCTGAGAAGAAAAGAACGCAAAATGACCAGAGGCCTCGGCCTCTTGAACCGCTTCGTTCGACATTTTTAGCCACACCCCCTGTGGTTAAGCCTTCAGCCCTAACCGTTCGGAGATGTCCTTTCAAGAGTTTTCGAATCTAGCGGCCGACCACATCCGCCGGTGGCGGATCCCACAAAGTCGCTCCACAGACCCGATCAGCTTACCGTTTCACCCCCATCCTTTCGTTTGCTTCGACCAATCGCGAAAACAAAACGGCCCGGGCATTTGACGCCCGGGCCGGATTTCAGTTGTTGCAGTCCGACCCTTAGAAGGAGCGCTGGAAGCGGAGCATGCCGCCGATGGCGTCGTCGTTACCAGCAGAGATACCGGTCCAGTTGTGGTTCGTGCCAAGGGTGTCGACTTCGTCAATTTTGCCTGCATTGACGTAGTCGACTTCGGCCGTAACCGTGAAGCCGGGAACGATGTCGTAGGCGATGTTGGCGGCGATGCCGAGGTTCTCACCTTCGTCATACGAGACCTGAGCGTTGAACGAGGTCTTCTCGTTGAACTTGTAGGTGCCACCGCCCCAGATCGCCCAGTTTTCGTCCCACTGCTTGTAGAAGCCGCGACCGCCGGCTGCGAAGGTATAGGTCGGGTCACTGTAGTTGTCATCGGTGCCGTAGCCGCCCATGATGAAGAGCGACAGCGCGTCGTTGACGTTCACGTCCAAACGAACCTTGCCGGCAACTTCTTCATAGTTGCTGTCATAGGCGACGACGCCGGTGATAGCGCCCCACCCTTGAGTCCACTTCACGCCGCCGACGACATGCGGAACGTAGCTGTCGATCGTGCCCACGCCGTAGGAACCGACCGTGCCACCGCCCGCGCCTTCTTCGAGCGAGACCACGGCCGAGAAGCCGTTGCCAGCGTCGAAGTAGTACTGGACGACGTTGGTGTCGAAGTCGCCGTAAGGAACCAGGGTATCCTGGATGACGTTGCCGGCGTAGCCGATGAACGTGTTGAAGGCCGATTCGTCCTTACCGACGCGAAGGCCGCCGAGCTGGATCCAGGCGAAGTTCAGCGAAGTGCCCTTGTTGAAGGCCGGATTGACGCCGAAATCGTCGTTGGTCGGATCACCAAGGTCGGCGTTGCGGTTGCCGAAGTTCCAGCGGGTCTCGACGTAGGTCTTCAACGTGCCGAGCTCGGTTTCCTGGCCGGTCCACAACTTCAGCGTGAAGCGGGCATTCTTGTAGAAGGTGTCGTTGCTGTCGCCGTCCTCAACATCGCGGGACGTCGCGCCGTCGAACGAGCCGACGTCGCCGACGCCAATGTCGTAACGGACATAGCCGCCGATGCGCAGGCAGGTTTCGGTGCCGGGGATGTAGAAGTAGCCCGAGCCGTAGACGTCGCAGATCTTGACGTATTCAGCCGGTTCCGGCTCGGCGACGGTCACCGCGTCGGCGGCGCGGGCGCCCGAAACTGCGATCAGGGCCGCAGCTGAGCCGAGAAGAAGGCTCTTGATGTTCATTTTCTGACCTCCAGTCAGAATCGAACGCAAGCGATGTGGACTCTCGGCCAAAATTATAGGCAATGCGTTGTTATTGCGCTCTTTTTCGCCCCGTGCAGCGTGATGAAGGGCGTCTGCCGGTGATTGCGTATCCGGTTTCCGGTCTACGATGGCGCTCCAATGAAGGCGCCTCTGCTGGCTCGAAAAGGCCTAGTAAGTCCACGATTCGCCTCGTCTGGGCCGATGCGATGCCGATGCTCCACCGCTTTCAGAAGCTGTCGGCCTAACGATTTTTCGGCGATTATGGCGCCGGCTTGTTGATTGTGCCCACGCTTTTCTTTATCCAGCGGCGCGACGGAGAGGTGGCCGAGTGGTCGAAGGCGCTCCCCTGCTAAGGGAGTAGAGGTCAAAAGCTTCTCGTGGGTTCGAATCCCATCCTCTCCGCCATCCTCCCCCGCGCTGCGCGCGACAAGCCTCCCTTCGCAAGGCGATTCTGCGGCAAGAACCGGACGAGGCGACTCGCCGGGACGCCGCAATTCAGCCGGCCGATCGCCGGATTTGGCCGGATTCAGCCGCCGTGGAGGCCCTGATGGTTAACGAGAGCTTTCGGAGTGAGGCCAAATCGTGTCATTTGTGCAACAACGCCCGGGTATAGCGTCCGGATCGGGCTTTCGCCGACACGAACATGGTTGAACGCCGCCGCCGCCTGGGTAAAGGTCATGTTCGAAGGAGCGGCGCGGTGCGCATCTTTTTCGGTAGTGGGGATGGGGCAGGGAACGCTGTCCTTCAGCAAAAAATACCCAGACCCGTTTTTTAACTTTTGACTGGAGGTCAGAAAATGAACATCAAGAGCCTTCTTCTCGGCTCAGCTGCGGCCCTGATCGCAGTTTCGGGCGCCCGCGCCGCCGACGCGGTGACCGTCGCCGAGCCGGAACCGGCTGAATACGTCAAGATCTGCGACGTCTACGGCTCGGGCTACTTCTACATCCCCGGCACCGAGACCTGCCTGCGCGTCGGCGGTTATGTCCGTTACGACATCGGCGTCGGCGACGTCGGCTCTTTCGACGGCGCCAAGTCGTTCGACCATGAGGACGGCGATGAGCAGAGCACCTTCTACAAGAACACCCGCTTCACGCTGAAGACCTGGACCGGCCAGGAAACCGAGCTCGGCACGTTGAAGACCTACACCGAGACCCGCTTCAACTTCGGCAACCGCAACGGCTACCCATCGGCAGACGATCCGACCACGGCAGCGGATGAATTCAACAGCAATCCTGCCGGCAACAAGAACGTTTCGCTGAACTTCGCTTGGATTCAGCTCGGTGGCCTCCGCGTCGGTAAGGACGAATCGGCCTTCGATACGTTCATCGGCTACGCCGGCAACGTCATCCAGGATACGATCGTCCCCTATGGCGACTTCGACACCAACGTCGTCCAGTACTATTTCGACGCCGGCAACGGCTTCTCGGCGGTGGTCTCGCTGGAAGAAGGTTCGGGCGTCGTCGGCACGATCGACAGCTACGTTCCGCATGTCGTCGGCGGCGTGAAGTGGACTCAAGGGTGGGGCGCCATCACCGGCGTCGTTGCTTACGACAGCAACTATGAAGAAGTCGCCGGCAAGGTTCGCCTGGATGTGAATGTCACCAACGAACTGTCGCTGTTCGGCATGTTCGGCTATGGCAGCGACGACAACCTCAGCGACCCGACCTATGCCATCGGGGCCGGTGGTCGCGGCTTCTATAAAATCTGGGGCGGCAACTGGGCATTCTGGGCCGGCGGCACCTACAAGTTCAACGAGAAGACCTCGTTCAACCTCCAGGTGTCGGGTGACGAAGACAAGAACTACGGCGTGGCCGCGAACGTCGCTTACGACATCGTCCCCGGCTTTACGGTCACGGCCGAAGTCGATTGGGATCACTTCGGCAAGTTCGATGATTGGGTTTCGGGTGCCGACGTCGTCAACTTCACCGGCGCCGACAAGAAGAACAGCGTCGGCGGTCTGCTCCGCTTCCAGCGCTCGTTCTAACAGGCGTCGCCTGATCGAAATCGAAACCCGGCGGGCAACCGCCGGGTTTTTTGTAAATGGAATGCCATTAAATCAGGCCGTTACGACAGCACTTAATACCTGACGGGCTATGATCCGCCTGACATCGAACCGCGACTGAACTAAGGTCAGGTATCGGCTAGATCGCCCAACGCCTCGATCAGCGGCTGGATCTCGCTTTCGTAATTCTTCCATCGCTTGACCGACGACTTGTAGATCGGCTGGCGAACCTGCCAATTGCTATAGGTATTTACTGAGCCGTTCGTGTCAAAAATCGGAGGCAGGCATCATTCCAGGGCAGCCCGAGATGATCGATGAGACGCCGTGACTGCGCCCCTTGGTCTTCAATCAACGATAAGTCCTGAGCCTCCTCCAGCCGTTTGGCCTGCTGATGCGCATAGGCTTGCCTCAACAGCACGTCGTCGGCCTGCGCGCTCGCAAGCAAATTTATTTTGAACGGGGCTGGCTTGCACCAATAGGTTTCGCCTGGCCGGCTTTGATGTGCTTGGACCAAGCAGGAGGCAGACCATTTTTCATGACACCTCGCTACCAAAAAAGAGGCGTTGGAATCCGGTCCGGGCCACGCCGCAAGCCATCACGGTCTCACCCACCTTGCACCCATTCCCCGCCCGCGCTAGCAAGAACCCCCCTTTTCAACCGAGCCCTTTGCCATGCGCCAGCGCCCTTCCCTCACCCCGATCATCGGTGCGCTTCCCACTACGGTGCCGTTCGTCGGGCCGGAGGCGCAGGAGCGCGAGCGCGGGCGACCTTTTCGCGCCCGCATCGGCGCCAATGAGAGCAGTTTCGGGCCCTCGCCGCGCGTCATCGCCCGGATGGAGAGCGTTGCGCGCGACCAGTGGATGTATTGCGACCCCGACAATTACGAGCTGAAGGTTGCAGCGGCCGCTCATCACGGCGTGGCCGTCGAAAACGTGGTCGTCGGCGAAGGCATCGATGGGCTGCTCGGCCTGGTGGCCCGCATGTATGTCGCCCCGGGCGATGCGGTGGCGACCTCGCTCGGCGCCTACCCTACCTTCAATTTCCACATCGCTGGCGTCGGCGGCCGGCTGGTGACGGTGCCTTATGCCAACGACAAGGAGGACCTGGGCGGGCTCCTCGCCAAGGTCCTCAGCGAAAAGGCGCCGCTGGTCTATCTCTCCAATCCCGACAATCCGATGGGAAGCTGGTGGGAGGCGCCGGATGTCGTCCGCTTCATCGAGGCGCTGCCGGAAACCACCATGCTGGTGCTCGACGAGGCTTATGGCGAGCTAGGCCCGGCCTCGGCGCTGCCGGCGATCGATGTCGCGCGGCCGAACGTCATCCGCATGCGCACCTTCTCCAAGGCTTACGGCCTGGCCGGGATACGCTGCGGCTACGCCGTGGCGGAGGCCGAGGTGATCCGCGACTTCGAGAAGATCCGCAACCACTACGGCGTCAGCCGCATGGCGCAGATCGCCGGCCTGGAGGCGCTTGCCGATCAGGATTATCTGCGCACGGTGGTGGCGCGCGTGGCGGCTGGCCGCGAGCGCATTTCAGCCATCGCCAGGCAGAACGACCTGAAACCGTTGCCGTCGGCGACCAATTTCGTCACCATCGACTGCGGCCGCGACGGCGCCTTCGCGCTGAAGGTGATGCAGGCCCTCCTGTCACGCGACGTGTTCATTCGCAAGCCGATGGTCGCCAGGCTCGACCGCTGCATAAGGGTCAGCGTCGGGCTCGACCATGAGCTCGACATCTTCGCCGAGGAACTGCCGGGTGCGCTCGCGGCGGCGCGGGGAAACTGATCGAACCCCTCCCCTGCTTCCTGGGGAGCAGATTGGTCGATTCACATTCCCGCGGCCGCCAGCAGGCGTGTCACGCGGCTCAGCGCATCGGAAAGCTCAGCGGCTTGCCTGTCCCCGAGCTTGACGGTCAGGCGAGCGAGATCGCGGTTCGTCGCCGCCTCGAGATCGGCCAGCGCGGCCTTACCCCGCTCGGTCAGCGCAAGGACGGGCGGCCCATTCTCCGGGTCCTCGCGCATCTCCACGAGCCCTGTGGCGGCGAATTGCCGAAGCACCCGCATGAGATAGGCAGGGGCGAGGTCTAGTTCTCCGGCCAGTTCGGATGCCACCGGTGCGAGGTCGAGATGAAACATGCGCGCCAGCAGACCAGCTCGTCCACCGGGTCGGGGCTTGCGCCCGAGCTCGAACAGCATGCGGGCCTCGGCCAGCGTGTAAGGGCTCTGCATCAACGTCTCATCGAGCAACCCCACCAGCCCGGTATAGAACCGGTTGAAGCGACGAATCTCATGGACCAGGGCTTCATGCGGCATGCTGACCTCCTGGGGACATTGCATCCGATAATTTCTCCATTGATTGACTGAGTCAATTATTTAATCCACCGCGCCACCTGTCCCTCAAACCGGTTGCATTTGACCTTTCGTGCGCCAGATGATGGGGGAGGTTCTGGAGCGGGCGATGCAAGGTGAGCAAAAAGCCGTTCGGGTGCGTGTTTCCGGCACGGTGCAAGGCGTGAGCTACCGTGTCTGGACGCGCGGCGAGGCCATACGTCTCGGGTTGACGGGTTGGGTGCGCAACGAGCGCGACGGCTCGGTCACCGCTCTGATTGCCGGCGCCGATGCCGCTGTCGCGGCGATGACCGAACGTCTGTGGCAAGGGCCGCGGGGCGCGCTCGTCTCGAAGGTCGAGATCGAGGAAGCGGGCGACGCCGCGCCGGCGGATTTCAGGATCATCGTCTAGGGCCATTCCTCGCCCCAGGACAGCGGGGAGAGGTGGCGCGGCGAAGCCGCGACGGAGAGGGGGACAGCGCAATCCTGATGAATTTCAGAACAAACCTCCCAGCGCCGCAACCCCCGCTCCGGCTCGGGCTTCGCCCGAGCGACCTCTTCCCCGCTTTGCGGGGCGAGGAATTGTTTTCTTCCCATCTTGAATTAATTGAACGTTCGTTTTATTAGTACGGCGGGAGGCGAATATGGCACGCACCACAGGCTCAGACGGGGAAAAGACCGAGGCGGCCGTCCGCGAGGCGGCGGTCAGCCTGATCGCTCGCCTGGGCTATGAGGCGATGTCGATGCGCCAGCTGGCGGCGGAGGTCGGCGTGCAGGCGGCCGCGCTCTACCGCTACTTCCCGACCAAGGAAGATCTGCTTTTCACCTTGATGCGAGAGCATATGGAAGGTCTGCTCAAGGCCTGGGACGCGGCGCGACCGGCGAGCGCCGATCCGGTCATCCGGCTTGCCGCCTATGTCGAGAACCACATCGCCTTCCACATCGAGCGGCGCCACGCCACCCATGTCTCCAATATGGAGTTGCGCAGCCTGTCGCATGAAAGGCTGACGCAGATCCTCAAGATGCGCACAGCCTATGAGAAGGAGCTGCGCACGATCCTGCGCGACGGCGTGGAAGTCGGGGCTTTTGAGGTCGACGATACAGGCCTGACCGCCATGGCGCTGATCCAGATGATGACCGGCGTGATCGTCTGGTTCCGTCCGGGCGAACGACTGTCGATCGCCGAAGTCACGGCATCATATCTTTCGATGACAATGCGCCTGGTCGGCGCGACAATCAGCCATGGCACCGCGCGGCCTTCCGGGCGCGCCGGGGACGCCGTGGCACTCTGATACGGGCATGATCCCCGCGATGACCGGGGCGTGCGCAGGGAGGGAGGAACGGCATGTACACGAACACGCTCAGCTTCGGACTTGATCCCGACATCGAGGCGTTGCGCGACACCGTGCGGCGCTTCGCCCAGGACAGGATCGCGCCGATCGCGGCGGAAATCGACCGCTCCAACGAGTTCCCAACGCATCTGTGGGGCGAGCTCGGCGCGCTCGGCCTGCTCGGCATCACCGCCGATCCAGATTTCGGCGGGACCGGCATGAACTATCTCGCGCATGTCGTGGCCATGGAGGAGATCTCGCGCGCTTCGGCCTCCGTCGGCCTCTCCTACGGCGCGCATTCGAACCTTTGCGTCAACCAGATCAACCGCTGGGCCACGCCGACGCAGAAGGAGAAATACCTGCCGGCCCTCTGCTCGGGCGAAACCGTCGGCGCGCTGGCGATGTCGGAGCCGGGCGCCGGCTCGGACGTGGTGTCGCTCAGGCTGCGCGCCGAAAAGCGCAACGACCGCTATGTGCTCAACGGCTCGAAAATGTGGATCACCAACGGCCCCGACGCGGGAACGATGGTGGTCTACGCCAAGACCGATCCGGAGCGCCATTCGCGCGGCATCACCGCTTTCATCGTCGAAAAGACGATGGCCGGCTTTTCGGTGGCGCAGAAGCTCGACAAGCTCGGCATGCGCGGCTCCAACACCGGCGAGCTCGTCTTCGAGGATGTCGAGGTGCCGTTCGAGAATGTGCTGCACGAGGAAGGGCGCGGCGTCGAGGTGCTGATGTCGGGGCTCGACTATGAGCGGACAGTGCTTTCGGGAGGCCCGATCGGGCTGATGGCAGCCTGCCTCGACGTCGCGGTGCCTTACGTCCACGAGCGCAAGCAGTTCGGCCAGCCGATCGGCACGTTCCAGCTGGTGCAGGGCAAGCTCGCCGACATGTACACGACGATGAATGCCGCGCGGGCTTACGTCTATGCGGTGGCGGCCGCCTGCGACCGCGGCGAGACCACGCGCAAGGACGCCGCCGGCTGCGTGCTCTTCGCGGCCGAGAAAGCGACGCAGATGGCGCTCGACGCGATCCAGCTTCTCGGCGGCAACGGCTATATCAACGATTACCCGACGGGCCGGCTGCTGCGCGACGCCAAGCTCTACGAGATCGGCGCCGGGACCAGCGAGATCCGCCGCTGGCTGATCGGCCGCGAGATCATGGCGGAGGGGGTGTGAGCTACGTCAAAATGCCAAAACATCTTTGGGCAATAGCACGGGCAGTTGTCACGTCTATGTCACTGTCCGGATTTGTAGCGACGGCGCATTCTGAGGCGCCGGCGTTCAAGGATGCCGCGGCGCTGCGGGCTGAAGTCATCTTGAGACTCAAGGAAGACAGCCGCGTCAAGGAGGCTACTCCTGATCCCGCAGATCCGGCTCGGCTCAGCGTGACGACAGTGCGCCCGGGTAAGGACCAGAATCTTCAAGTGGACGTCACCAACCTCCTTGGTCGCCTTCGCAAACTGCCCACCGATGAAGCCGAAGCCGAGATCCAGCGTTTCTTGAACGTTCTTGTCCTAACCGATACCGCAGGTGGTTTCGAAGCCGACCGCTTAATTGCGAATATTCGACCCCGCGAGCACCTACACGGCTTCCAAGGCGACGCGGCGCCCGGCAAAGGTCCTGTCTACGAGAGACTCGCTGGCGATGTCGTGATCCTCTACCAGATCGATGCAGAGGAATCGCTTGCCAGTGTGCCGATTTCCGAGGTCGGAGGCCGTTCCTTGGCACAGCTTCGTCAGCTTGCTCTGGAAAACATCGACAAGCAGATTCCGCAGGTCAAGCAAGAAAAAATTCGCGAAGGCATATCCATCTTCACCGTGGAAGGTGATGAAGCCATCTCGCCCGCCCTTCTGCTGACCGACAAATTCTGGGCTCTGCTTGAGCCTCAGTTTCCCAATGGAGTGTTCATAGCCATTCCGCGACGCGACGCCGTTTTTGTCTTCGACAAGCGTCTGCCCAACGCGATTCAGATAGCCCACACCTTGATCACGCAGGTTTTTCGAGATGAGCCTGACCTTCTGTCTGAATATGTCTTCGAGCGGCGAGACGGCACATTGCAAGTCGTGACCGAGCAATAGGAACCGACCATGGCCACACTGCAAACCCAGATCTCCCCCTCCTCCGAGACTTTCCGCGCCAATGCCGAGCGCATGCGGGCGCTCGTCGCCGACATTTCCGAGAAGGCGGCAAGCGTCGAACGGGGCGGCTCGGATGAGGCGCGCGAACGCCACGTCTCACGCGGCAAGCTGTTGCCGCGCGAACGGCTGGCGCAACTGCTCGACACCGGCTCGCCCTTCCTCGAGGTCGGCCAGTTCGCGGCATGGTCGATGTATGGCGAGGATATTCCCTCCGCGGGCATCATCACCGGCGTCGGCCGCGTCGAAGGCATGGAGGTGATGGTCGTCGTCAACGACGCCACCGTGAAGGGCGGAACCTATTATCCGCTGACGGTGAAGAAGCATTTGCGCGCGCAGGAGATCGCGCTGCAGAACAACCTCCCTTGCGTCTATCTGGTCGACAGCGGCGGCGCCAATCTGCCGAACCAGGACGAAGTCTTCCCCGACCGCGAACATTTCGGCCGCATCTTCTACAACCAGGCCAATATGTCGGCGGCGGGCATCCCGCAGATCGCCTGCGTCATGGGCTCCTGCACGGCCGGCGGCGCCTATGTGCCGGCCATGTCGGACGAGACGATCATGGTGCGCAACCAGGCGACCATTTTTCTCGGCGGCCCGCCGCTGGTGAAGGCCGCCACCGGAGAGGATGTCAGCGCCGAGGAGCTTGGCGGCGCCGATGTGCACACAAGGCTTTCCGGTGTCGCCGACCATTACGCCATGGATGACGAACACGCCCTGGCCATTTGCCGGCGTATCATCAGGAACCTGAATCGGAACAAGGCCCTGGGCCTCAATTTGCAGAAGCCGATTCAACCGCTTTACGATCCGCGCGAGCTCTATGGCATCGTACCGACCGATCTGCGCCAGCCCTATGACGTGCGCGAGGTGATCGCGCGTCTCGTCGACGGCTCGGAGTTCGACGAGTTCAAGCAAAACTACGGCACGACCCTGGTTACGGGCTTTGCGCATCTGCACGGCATGCCGGTCGGCATCATCGGCAACAACGGCGTGCTGTTTTCGGAAAGCGCGCTGAAGGGCGCGCATTTCATCGAGCTCTGCTGCCAGCGCGGCATTCCGCTGGTCTTCCTGCAGAACATCACCGGCTTCATGGTCGGACGCAAATACGAGGCCGGCGGCATCGCCAAGGACGGCGCCAAGCTGGTCATGGCGGTCGCCACCGCCAAGGTGCCGAAGCTCACCGTCATCATCGGCGGCTCATTCGGCGCCGGCAATTACGGCATGTGCGGCCGCGCCTATTCGCCCCGCTTCCTGTGGATGTGGCCGAACGCGCGCATCTCGGTGATGGGCGGCGAGCAGGCGGCGACCGTGCTTGCGATGGTCAAACGCGAAGGCATCGAGCGCAAGGGCGGTGAATGGAGCGCCGAGGAGGAAGCCAAATTCAGGAAGCCGATCCTGATGAAATACGAGCATGAGGGCCACCCGCTCTATTCCTCGGCACGGCTCTGGGACGACGGCATCATCGATCCGGCCAAGACCCGCGACGTGCTGGCGCTCAGCCTCTCGGCCGCGCTCAATTCCGGCATCGATGAGACGAAGTTCGGCGTGTTCAGGATGTGACGATGGGCGCTCTTGGCGACAGGATCAGCATTCACACCGGCGACATCACCAGGCTCGCGGTCGACGCCATCGTCAATGCCGCCAACTCCTCGCTGCTTGGCGGCGGGGGCGTCGACGGCGCCATCCACCGCGCAGCCGGTCCGGATCTGGTCGCCGAGTGCCGGATGCTCCATGGTTGCAAGACCGGCGACGCCAAGCTGACCAGGGGCTACCGCCTGCCGGCGCGTTTCATCATCCATACGGTCGGTCCGGTCTGGCGGGGCGGCGACGAGGGCGAGGCGGGCCTGCTTGCCTCGTGCTATCGGCGCTCGCTCGCAATCGCACTCGGCCATGGTTGCCGGACGGTGGCGTTTCCGGCGATCTCGACCGGCATCTACGGCTATCCGAAGATCGAAGCGACTGGCATAGCCGTCGACGCCGTAACTGACTTCCTGCGACAAGACACGCTGCTCGAGACCGTTACTTTCTGTTGCTTCGACGACCAGACGGCCGAGCTGTACCGGCAAACCGTTGCTGGCGCCGGGAAAGGCTGAACTTATGGACCAAAGGATTCCTCAATACAGCCAAATGCGAATTTCCATGCCCCCGCTGGCCTTGGCTAAAAATATTCGCTATTCCTCATCTTGCATTGGGCAGGTTGGGTTGGGTGGAAATGATCTTGAAATATTGCCGCAAGCCGGTTGCTTCGATACTTGCAGGATTTCTAATATTTATAGCGCCCGCCGCCCAGGCCGGCGGATCGCTGGCGGGCAGCAAGGGCGACGTGCGCTATCCGGTGACTATTCCTTGGTTCACGACTGGCGGCTGCGGAAAGGCCTATGCGGCTTACATATCGGCTTCGGGACATTCGGCCTTCGCGGCAACACCGATCGTTCCGCAAACCGAGTACTTCATTTGTGGCGTGAAGTTGAACGCGCCGTCGCAAAAGGCGGCCGAGGACCTGGCACTGAAGTCGTGTCACGCCAGCAAGAGCAAATACAAGGTCACGGTGGCCGGCGACTGCAGCCTCGCGGCCTCCAAATAGGCTGTGAACCGCCAGCTTTTTCATGCCAGGGGAAACAGCATGAACTCCCGGTTTTTCGACCAGACCGCGGCGTCGCTCCTTGCGGCGCTGTTGCTTATTGCAGCACCTTGCGCCGGCATGGCCGGATCGCTGGCAGGCAGCGTGGGCGACAAGCGCTTTTCGCCAGTTCTGCCCAGCAGCCTCAAGGACCCATGCAACAAGGCCTACAAGGCCTATGTCGCCGCAAGCGGCCATTCGGCCTATGCGACGACAGGGTTTATAAGGGTCATGGATGGCTACGTCCTGTGCGGCGCCAAGTACAATGCGCCGTCGCAACAGGCGGCCGAGGACCTGGCAATGAAATCCTGTCAATCTGGACTGGCGCACTACAAGGTGGCTGCCGGCAGCCGTTGCCAGATCGCGGCGTCGAAGTAGGCGGGCAAAGGTCCAATCGGAACCGCCCGCGCCACATCCGGGAGGCTCCATGTTCGGCAAGATCCTGATCGCCAATCGCGGCGAGATCGCCTGCCGCGTCATTCGCACGGCCCGCAAGCTCGGCGTGCGCAGCGTGGCCGTCTATTCCGACGCGGACGCCCGCGCCTTGCATGTCGAGATGGCCGACGAGGCAGTGCATATCGGCCCCTCGCCCGTCGGCGAAAGCTACCTGCGCGGCGACAAGATAGTTGCCGCAGCGCTCGCCACCGGCGCCGAGGCGATCCATCCCGGTTACGGCTTCCTGTCGGAAAATCCGGATTTCGTCGACCAGGTGACCGCAGCAGGCCTCGTCTTCATCGGGCCGAGCGCCGCCTCTATCCGCGCCATGGGATTGAAGGACGCCGCCAAGCGGCTGATGGAGGCGGCCGGCGTGCCCGTCGTGCCCGGCTATCATGGCGAAGCGCAGGAGATCGTGCTGCTCGCCTCCAAGGCGCGCGAGATCGGCTACCCCGTTCTGATCAAGGCGCGCGCCGGCGGCGGCGGCAAGGGCATGCGCCGCGTTGACCATCCCGACGATTTTTCCGAAGCGCTCTCGGGCGCGCGGCGCGAAGCGAAAGCGGCGTTCGGTGACGACCGGGTGCTGGTCGAAAAATATGTCGACAAGCCGCGCCATATCGAGTGCCAAGTGTTCGGCGACAATTTCGGCAATGCCGTGCATCTTTTCGAACGCGACTGCTCGGCGCAACGCCGCCACCAGAAGGTGATCGAGGAAGCCCCCGCCCCCGGCATGACGCCTGCGCTGCGCAAGGCGATGACCGAGGCGGCCGTAAAGGCCGCCAAGGCGATCAATTATTCGGGCGCCGGCACCATCGAGTTCATCGTCGACGCCTCCCAGGGGCTCAAAACCGACCGGTTCTGGTTCATGGAGATGAACACGCGGCTGCAGGTCGAGCACCCGGTCACCGAGATGGTCACCGGCGTCGACCTTGTCGAATGGCAGTTGCGCGTCGCGTCCGGCGAAAGGCTGCCGAAGACGCAAGGCGAGATCGCGCTTTCCGGCCACGCCTTCGAGGCGCGCCTCTATGCCGAGGACGCTGCGAAAGGCTTCCTGCCGGCGACCGGCACGCTGCATTATCTGAAATTCCCCGACGCGCCGCCGGAGGGTGCTGCGATGCGCGTCGAGACCGGCGTACGCGCCGGCGACGCGATCTCGCCCTTCTATGACCCGATGATCGCCAAGCTGGTGGTCCACGGCAAGGACAGGAACGCCGCCCTTGGGGCTTTGCGCGATGCGCTCGCCGAGACGGAAGTTGCCGGCTCGACAGTCAACACCGCCTTCCTGGCGGCGCTTGCCGCGGACGCTGATTTCGCGGCCGGCGATGTCGATACCGGGCTGATCGGCAGGCATCAGGAGGCGCTCACCGCCATCCCCGCGCCAAGCGACGAGACGATTGCCGCCGCGGCGCTGGCCGCGACCGACGCCGGCGCGCCAGGTGCGGCCGCAGATCCGTGGTCGGCGCTCTCAGGCTATGCCCATTTCCACACGCTCGCGCGCCGCATCCGCCTGCGCCATGGCGAGGAGAACATCCTGGCCAGGGTATCGGCGCGGCCGGACGGCCGCTTCCAGGTGGCGCTGGAGGCGCCGCACGATGCCGTGAACACGCATGATCTGAGGACCATGCCGCACGCCGCCCGCTGGCCCGGCCACGTCACAGTCTTCGAAGGCGCCATCGGCTACACCTTCACGGTTCCCGATCCGCTCGCCAAGGCCGACGAGGCGGGTAGCGCCTCGGGCAGCCTGCGCGCGCCGATGCCGGGACTGGTCAAGCTGGTGCGGGCAGCAGTGGGCGATGCGGTGATCAAGGGCCAACCGCTTCTGATCCTCGAGGCGATGAAGATGGAACACATGATCGCCGCCCCGCATGACGGGGTGATCGCCGAAATCGCGGCCGAGGGCGCGCAGGTCAGCGACGGCACTGTGCTGGTGCGGTTCGCGGAGGACCAGCGATAAAACGAAAGTGGCCGGGACGAGCCCGGCCACCTTCACACAAACAGGACCGACTTACGGCTGGATCGGCGCGTATTTGCCGTCGTGCCACTGGTTGATGTCGTAGCTGGCGTTCTTCAAGTCGCCCTTCTCGTCGAAGATGACGTCCCCGACGACGGTGCTGACGGGCTTGCCGTCCTTGAGCGCCTCGGCCACCTTGGCCGGATCGTCGGTGCCGGCGCGCTTGACACCTTCGGCGACGGCCTGGATCACGGCATAGGAGAACAGCGTGAACCCTTCCGGCGTGAAGCCGCCGGCCTTGATCTTGGCGACCGCGTCCTTCGCTTCGGGCTTGGCCTGCGGGTCCGACGGGAAGACGAACAGCGTGCCTTCACCGGCCGGGCCGGCGACCTGCCAGAATTCCGGCGAGGCGATCGAGTCCGGCATGATCAGCTGGAACTTGACGTTCTGCTCCGCCGCCTGGCGCAGGATCAGGCCGGCCTCGGGGTGGTAGCCGCCGAAATAGACGACATCGGCCTTGAGTTCCTTCAGCTTGGTGACGAGGGCAGAATAATCCTTCTCGCCGGCATTGATGCCTTCATAGTCGACCTCCTTGAGGCCGCCCGCATTCATCGTCGCCTTGACGGCGTCGGCAACGCCCTGGCCATAGGCGCTCTTGTCATGCAGGACGACGACATTCTTGCCGGCATATTTCTTGGCGATCCACGGGCCGATGAAGGCGCCCTGCGCATCGTCACGCGTGTAGAGGCGCATGATCGTCGGCCAGCCGGATTTGGCGGCCGCGTCGGTCAGCACCGGGTTCGACGAGGCCGGGCTCATCATCAGCGTGCCGGCTTCGGCATAGACGGCGGAAGCCGGAATGCTCGAGCCCGAGCAGGCATGGCCGTCGACGAACTTGACGCCGTTGGCAACGATGCGGTTGGCGACCGACACCGCCTGCTTCGGATCGCACTGGTCGTCCTCGATGTCGAGCTTGATCTGCGAGCCGTTGACGCCGCCGGCGGCGTTGATGGCGTCGGCGGCAGCCTGCGCGCCCTGCTTGAACTGGTCACCGATGGTGGCGAGCTGGCCGGTCATCGGGCCGACCACCGAAATGGTGATGTCGTCGGCAAAGGCAACCGGGGCGCTCATCATCAGGCCAAATGCGGCCGCGCTCAAAATGCCCAATCTTTTCATGGCTATAAGAACTCCTCCACTTGTGCGCGGCGGCATGGCCGCGCTTCTTTCACAGAGCCGGGACAATTTCACCCTTCGCCGAGACTGTCGAGAGGACAATGAGACCCGTTTTGGTTCATTCCGGCGAGGATTTCTTGGGCCACGCGCCCACTTGATTACCTCGCGTAATGCAAAAAGCCGCGCCCCCTTGTTTCGGTCGGTCGCGGCTTTTGCAGTCGAGCTCCCCAGACGCCCCCGCGCCTGAAACCCGCTCGCTTCCCTGTTTAGTCGCGTGGCTTCGCCCTGTTGGCCTGCCGCGTTCTTGGTCTTGTGAGCCGGCCGTCTTTTCGCGGCCTTGTCCAAATCAACCTCTCAGCGCTGCGCGCAGGATCAGTGCATCGTCATCCATTCGCGGGCTTCGCGCAGTGCCATGGCGATCTCCACCTTCGACATGGTGGCAGACAGTTCCGAGCGCAGCTCGGCGGCGCGGACCGAACCCTTGATAGCGGCGATGTTGAACCATTTGTGGGCGGCGACGACGTCGGTCTCGCAATCGCGGCCGGTCGCATACATCATGCCCAGCTCGAAAAGAATGTCGGCCTGGGCAGTTGCCCCCATGGCGCCGAAGCCGTCTTCAAGCATTTCAAAACGTGCCATTTCAATCCCCTGTCTGGCTCCCGAGAGCTGCCTCCTTCTGTCCCGTGATTTCCCTCGGGGCGGGCTGCTCTTTCGATGCTTTCGAGGATGAAGCCTGGCCTTGAATCCGTCGTTAAATGGCTTGCTTAATTTGCGGAAAACAAAGCTAAAACAAGAGGTAAACGCCGAAATTCGTTAAGCATGGGAATCCAGCGTTTGCGCGGTTTTGCGTCAAATTCGATGAAAATTGGCGGGAGCGGAATCAAGACTTCGCTAACCACGGGAACCGAAGCGTTTTTCCAGTGCCGTTCATTTTCGGCCATACGCGAGGCGAAAAACGCTACAACCTTCCGTGGCGGCACCGCTTTTGTTTTGGCGGGAGCTGGATTAGCTTTACCTTTGCGTAAGGGACTGGAAGGCGGGCCGGAGCCCGCCGCATGCCCGTTGGGAGGAGAACAAGATGTTTCGAAAGACGAGCCTGGCCTTGGCGGCCACCTTGATCATGGCGGGCGCCGCGTGGGCCGACCCGATCGAAGGCAATTGGAAGACGCAGGCCGGCTCGACGGCGGCAATCGCTGGCAGCGATGCGTTTTCCATCACGCTGAAATCCGGCAAATATTCCGGCAAGACGATCGGCTCCTTCAAGGCCGCCGGCGACAACAAATACACCGGCACCATCACCGACCCGGAAACCGACAAGACCTATTCGGGCAAGGCGACGCTGTCGGGCACCTCGCTCAAGATGAGCGGCTGCGTGCTCGGCGGCCTGATCTGCAAGAGCCAGACCTGGCACAAGCTGTAACTGACCTTCCGAGATCATCCGAAACGGGGCCTAAAGCGCGTCGCGATCTTTCAGATTCGCTTCATGCGCTTTAGGTTTTTGGTTTTACGCATGTCTTTATCCCGAAACCGGTTCCCAATTTCGGGAGACATG
>NZ_SUGA01000063.1 GCF_004963255.1 Mesorhizobium sp.
GCCTATCAGTCGCCTCGCCCTGATCGAGGACAACCTGTTGAAGCTCCACACCTAGAGCGCGTCGCGATCCTTCGGATTCGCTCCATGCGCTTTGGTCTTGGGCTTTAAGCATGTCTTTATCCCCAGACAGGGTCCCAGTTTCGGGAAGCATGCTTTAGGTGCGCCATGGCTAATATGGCTGGCTGGATATAGACTTCGCAGAGTCGGGTCCACAGAGGCATTGGGAGGGACAACAGAAATGCCACGGGTATCGGAACTCTTCTTCAAGACGGCCATCGTCTTTCTCATCCTGGGCATCGCCGCCGGGCTGCAGATGGCGATTTCGGGCGATCACGGCGCCTTCCCGGCGCACGCCCACATCAACCTTCTAGGCTGGGTCACCAGCGCCATCTTCGGTGGCTATTATGCGCTCAACCCGGCCAAGGCCGAGCGCCGCATCGCGATGATCCATTACGGCCTCTACACGGCCGGCATCGTGATCATGCTGCCGGCGCTCTACTGGATGCTGGCGGCAGGCCATCCGGAGATCGAACCGGTCGTGGCGATAGGCTCTCTGATCGTCGCCGCTGCGGTGCTGGTCTTTGGCTTCGTCGTCTTCTCGTCATCGGAGACGGTGCGCTCCGCCTCACCAGCCGCGGCACGCTAGCTTGCGGTCGAGCTGGGGGCTCCGGCCTGGACGGGCTGGAGCCCTCCAACCAAAGAGCACGGCAAGACGGCCGTTTTGCATCGCGCCGAATAACCTTTGTTGCGGACGGGCGCTGGCGACAATGCCAGACTGATCGCGCCTCGGAAGCATAACGCGGGGCTGGCCGGCTCGCCGCGCTCGAGCAGAGGCGTGCAACGTGTCGGGCGAAAACGGATTGCCGCCGGCTTCCGGGAAGCGACTGGCCGGCCAGTCGCGAGGAGGCTGCGGCCGGCTAGGGCAGAAGCTTCGGAAACAGCAGCGAGATGAGAGCGTGGATGATGCCGTCCCGCTCGAACGGGCCAGGCAATTTGGCGGGCGAGGCGGCGCCGTCGCTCGATTTGGCCTCGTCGGCCACGCGGGCCTCGCCATGCACCAGCCACAGCACCGCAGCGAAGTAGCCGGCCTGCAGAATGACCGCGGCAAGGACCGTCCAGCCCAATGCCGCCCAGATCGATCCGGTGGACGCGAATGTCCAGCCGAGGATCACCAGAAGCGTCGCCGCCATTCCCACAAGAAACTGCGGAAAATACATTTGCCCAACCGAGCGCCGCGACCATTTCCAGTCGTCGACGATCTCGCCCATGTCTCTACCCGTCATGACCCTTGCACCTTTTCCGGGTGGACCGCAAGCTTGAACAATCTGCCCGGCGGCCTTGTCGCACCATTGTCCGCTCCGACAGGGACCAAGGGAGCAGGACTTCCTTGTAGCAACCGCCAATTGCGCCGGATCGTTCCATGCGGCCCTGCATTCAAGCGAGGTCTTATGAAACGCGTCGGCGACGGCGCGGGACCTGCAAGGCAGGGACGGCTGGACGAAAAAAGGCCCGACGAGGCGGGCCTTTTTTGTCTTCATGATGTCCTTATCAGCTCAGGATCACGACGATCTTGTAAGTGTCGGGGTCGACAATGACGATGCGTCCATCGGCCAACACGAAATACTCGTAGGATTCATAGGCTGGCACGATCTTGACGATGCGGGCCGGCAGGCGATGCAGCCGTATCTTGTGCCGCGGCACCTCGACGCCGACTGAAATGTCGAAGCTGACGTCGCGAACCGGCTCGACATGGGTTTCATGAATGACCTGCGTAATCTGCGTCCTCTGCTCGACCGTCACATTGTTGATCGAGGCCGTCTTGTTCTGGTCGGTCTCGACATTGGTGTTGCCCTGGGCATTCTGCTCGGTCTTGGTGCCGGTGTTGGTCTGGGCGTTCTGATCGGTCTGCATCTTGGTGTTGCCGCCCTGGGCGTTCTGCTCGGTCTTGGTACCGGTGTTACCCTGGGCATTCTGGTCGCTCTTGGTACCGGTGTTAGTCTGAGCGTTCTGCTCGGTCGTGGTGCCGGCCTTGCCCTGGGCCTGCTGCTTCTTCTTAAGCTGCGTGTTGTCCTGGGCATTCTGGTCAGTCTTGGTGCCGGTGTTGGTCTGAGCGTTCTGCTCAGTCTGCATCTTGGTGTTACCCTGAGCGTTCTGCTCGGTGGTCGCGCCGGCCTTGCCCTGGGCCTGCTGCTTCTTCTTGAGCTGTGTGTTGTCCTCGGCGTTCTGGTCGGTCGTTGTGCCGGCCTGGCCCTGGGCTTGCTCATCGGTCTTCATCTTAGCCTTGCCCTGAGCCTGCTCCTGGGTGTTGGCGCCGGCCTTGCCCTGGGCATTCATGTCGGTCTTCGATTTCGTCTCGCCCTGGGCCTGCCCGCCAGCCTTGCCGCCCTTCTGGCAATCGGCCGTGCCGGCTGCGCAATTGTTGTCGCCGCCGCTTGGCTGCGCGGATTCGGTCTGCGCCATCGCGGCGCCACAGCTCACACTGAGTGCGATCATGCTTGTGATCAGCAGATGTTTCATTGGATTTCTCCTCGGAAAGTCGGTCCCTTCGCATGGGTAACCCGGCTCAAAACGCATTGTTCCGAAATTGCGGCAACGGGTAAAAGGGAGGGTCTTGCTGCACGCGGCGGCAGTAATTCTCGCACGCGCCAGCCCTCTTCTCGCAGGATTTTTCGCAGGGAACAACGCTAGGCGATTAGCGTTACGAGACTGCCGACCCGCTGTGGAAAATCGCAGGCGCAGCATCAAGGCGATTTGATCCAATCCACATAGGAGAGACGAACGATGAAAATGCACCTCACTTCCGCCGCCGCCGGCTTGCTGCTTCTTGCCGGCATTGGCGCCGCTGCCGCGCAGGATGTCGTCATCGCGCCGGAGCAGGAAACCGTCATCAAGGAATATGTCCACAAGCAGCCGCTGGCTTCGGTCAAGGTTCCGGGCGTCGAGTTGAACATCGGCAGCACGGTTCCCGACACGGTCGAGCTGCACGAGGTGCCGAACGTCCAATACCGTTACGTTGTCGTCGATAACCGGACGGTGATCGTCGACCCCGGCACGCGCAAGATCGTCAAGGTGCTCGATTAACCGCTAGCGCACCGAGGTTGAATGCCTGCCGCCGACTGGGGCGGCGGGCCGTCAACCGAGTTTTATTTTGTTACCATGTGCTAACGGAACCTTCCCCTCGCGTTCGAGTTAGCGGCTCTGGGTCTCAGCTGTCTCATCAGCAACACAAATGGATGGCAGCATGAATTCGGGCAGCGGCGAACAGATAAGGGCGGGGCGAGGAGGAGTTTGACGGACATGTCGAAACGAGAAATCGGAACATCCCGCTCGCTCGGGATGCGGGTCGCCGATCTGAAAGCCAGGATGCGCGACGCCCGGATCACCGAGCATGAGATGAAGACCTTCCAGAAGGTCGCGGCCATCATGGGGGGCGGCGAGGGCTCCCTACGCATCGAAGCGGACGACCTGATCGCCGCGTCCTTCGTTACCGAAGCGCTGGGCGAGTCGACACCGACCTGACGCGGCCAACAGCCGAAAATCCCCGATCGATCCAGTCGACCGTCAGCCGCCAGGCGGCGGTCCGTGCGGACGCCAAGCGCCCCCGTCGGGGACATCGTCGGTCAGATTCTGAAACCTGCAGGCAAGGCCAACGCGCACCGGCGCGCCGTCAGTGCGCCGGCCGTTGCTGCGCCCGGCTTTCGCGAGCCCGGTTGCGCCGGATCTTGGCGTCGCGCAGCACCGCCACCGGATCGGCCCCGGTCCACTCGATCCCCGCTTTCCTCGCGAAGACCAGGAACGCCTGGCGCGCCTTCTCGAGATCGATCTCGCCGGCCCGCGCCGCCTCGCAGGCACGCAGCGCCCTTGCGTGGCTCTCGCCCCGCGCGGCAGGCGGCCATTCCTTGAGAAAATTCTGCATCCCGGTGAGCGAGGCGATCTCGCGCTTGAAGCCGGCGCCGACGGCGATCGCCACGGGGGCCCGAAGTTCTATGTCGCTTCTGATGTAACCTTCTTGCATGACTGCGGCGCCCTTTGGATCTCAAAGTCTTGGGGAGTTTCAATGCCTTCCAATGCGGAGCCGATGCGAAGGTTCCGCCACATCAATTAGTCGTTGCTGACGGAACAACACCTCACCGGGGGCGTTTGCCCCGGGAGCTCAACTATTCGGCCTGCCGATGTTTCCGCCCCTGCGGAGGCAGGGCGGAGCTCGCCACCAAGCGATCCGAAGGATCGTTGTGAGCGCAACAATACGCGATCCGAAGGATCGTCGTCCAACAGGAGAGAAACGATGAAAACCAACCTCATTCCAGCTGTCGCCGGCCTGGCTCTGATGGCCGGCATCGGCATCGCGGCCGCGGACGAAGTGATCGTCACCCCCGAGCAGCAGACCGTGGTCAAGGAATATGTCCACAAGCATCCGATCGCCTCGGTCAACGTGCTCGGCCTCGAGCTCGGCGTCGGCTCGACCGTGCCCGACACCGTCGAGCTGCAGCAGGTGCCGGACGTGCAATATCGCTATGCCGTGGTCAACGACCACACTGTGCTGATCGATCCCGGCACACGCCGCGTTGTCCAGGTGATCCAGTAACATCTGGCCCCCGAAGAGCCCGATCCTTGCCCGATGCTTCGGTGAAGGATCGGGCTCTTCTCGCATCGACGCACAAGGCCTAGAATGGCAGCGGTTTGGGAGGCAACGAAGCGCGGAAGGAGTCGTTGCCATGCATCATCCACACGTCGAATCACCTGATATCGCCCGGCAGGTCGATAAGCTGCTGGCCGAGCACAGGACTGGTCTGCTGTCCATGCAAGAGGCAATTTCCCTGCTACGGAAGCGCACCGGGACCGACCGCTCTGACGCGGATTTAGCCGGATTGATCACAAAGAAGGCAGCGCATCTCGGCATCGCGGTCGTCACCGACGGCCACTGAGCGAATTTGCCGCCTAAGTCGGTCGCACATGCGTGATATCGAAGACGCCGCGTCAAAATTCCGCTAGTGTTCGCGCCGGGGAACCCGTCCCAACCTTAGGAGGCGACAGTGACGGACGACAGGCACGAACGCATTCGCCAACGCGCGCACGAGATCTGGGAGCAGGCCGGCCGGCCCGAAGGTGCTCACGAAGAGCACTGGAACCAGGCGACCGCCGAGATCGACGCGGCAGGCAAGCCGAAGAAAGCGCCGAAGAAGGCGGCTGCCGCCAAGGTCGAGAAGCCGAAAGCCGCCAAGGCGGAAAAGCCCGCCAAGGCCCCCGCCAAGGCAAAGACGGCCAAACCGAAAGCCAAGGCCTGAGCCGTTTCGGCGGTCGTTTGCCGCCAAGCCTCTTTCGGTCCGCCGGAAGGTGAGGGCGCGGCCATGTCGCGCCCTTCGACGATTCCTGAGAAGCGTCGCCGATCTGCAATGTATAGCGATCATTTATATTAGAAATTGGTAATGTATAAACTCGGCAACGAGAGAGGTTTACTGACTATCTCGAACTATCTCTGTGTCATCCCGGCAACACCGAGTCTGTCCCTTCAATATTCCCAATAAAAGTCGGACTTTGGTCGGACCGGCCGCTTGACTCGCCGCGCTTTACCATGCGTTTTTCCGCCCGGGCTTTCAACTTGGGGACTAGGTATGCGGGGCATCAACCGTCTAATTTCGTTTGCGTTTCTGGCCGGAACAGGCGGCTGGGCCATGCCGGCCTTGGCTGACGAACCGCATCCGGTCGAATATGTGCGCGTCTGCGATCAGTACGGCACCAACTACTATTACAGCCCAGGTACCGAAACCTGCATCAATACCCAGACGGGTGAGACGCGTCGCGAAACCGACGGCGGCACGGTCGTCGGTAAAACCGCGCTGGCAAGCAAGGTCGAGGACATAGATCACCGCATCCAGCGTGCCTTCGAGGGTGCCTCGGTAGCGTCGTCGCTGGCCAGCCCGGACCTGAACAAGGGCGAGCATTTCGGCGTCCGCGTCAATTGGGGCAATGCCGGTCAGTCCAACGCCATGGGCATCACCGGAGCGGCGGTGTTGGGCGAGGGGTTCATGCCTGGCGGCAACGGTCGGCTGGCCGGCGCCGCGGGCGTCGCTTTCTCCGGCAAGACGGTCGGCGGCAATGCCGGCCTGCAGTTGACCTGGTAAGAGCGGCCGGGGGCATCATGTTCAGATATCTTCTTGCGCCGGCAATGCTCGGCGCGGCAACGCTCCTTGCGTCGCCATCCGAGGCTGCGGTCGACTATCTCAGGTACTGCCAAGCCTATGGCATCAATTACTATTACAGCCCGGGCACCGAAACCTGCATCAACGCCCAGACTGGCGAGACGAAGCAAACGGTCGAGGATGGTGAGGGCGGCACCACGACGGTCACCGGCAAGACGGCATTGGCCGCCCATGTCGACGACATCGACAATCGCATCACCCGCGCCTTCGAGAATGCCTCGATCTCGGCCGCGCTCGCCGCGCCCGATCTCGTGCAGGGCGAGCATTTCGGCCTGCGCGTCAACTGGGGCAATGCCGGCGACGCCAATGCCTTCGGCATCACCGGCGCCGCCGTGCTGAGCGAAGGCTTCGATGGCGGCCGCCTGACCGGCACGCTCGGCATCGCCTTCGCCGGCAGCCAGGTCGGCGGCAATGCAGGGCTGCAGTTCAGCTGGTAGGAAGATCGAGAAGAGGGAAGGCGCCGCCGATCGCTAGCGCCCTCCCTGCTTGCTGGCGTATTGCGCGACCGCGCAGAGAAGGGCAAGCGCCGCGGTATCGCAGGCGGCCCGCGACGGGGACGGGCCTCTGGCGAAAAGCACCGCATCCGCGACCGGAACCGTCAGTCCGTGCTTTCTGGCAAATGAAGTGACTTCGTAGGGCTGGTCCTCGGGCAGTGCGCCGATGTCGATTTGCGGTTGCATCAAACGTGTTCCTCCCTGGTATGCGTCTATTCCCTCCTTCACCCGGCAGGAATTAACGCCCGGCCACTCACTCGCGTCCACCAATTGGCGATTGTGTGAAACGATGCATTTGCCGGGGCGGCGAGCCAAGAGTTGCAACCGGCCGGTTGAAGGGTCGCGGCGCGGGCTTCTTCGGTCCCTGCACAGGAAGAGGGAAGCCCTCACCAGGCATCGCTCGACCGGGCGAACCTCACCCCCGCCGCGATCATCGCGCTTTCGCATTCGCTGATCAGCCTGAGATTTCGCAGATACCGCGCCATCGTCTCCGGCAGCCAGGCGGCGCAGGCCTCCACATAGGCACGGCCGTGCACCAGCGCGCCGGTCGACAGCCGCTCGTCCTTCTCGGCGATCACCTTCAGATATTGCCGGATGAAGCGGATGTCGTCGGCGATGTCCTGGCTGGCCATGCGCCAGGCGCCGGCGAGGCGCTCGCGCTCGGCGAGCGGCAGTGGTGACAGCAAAGGGCGGGAGAGGTCGGCAAAAGCGGCATGGTTCGCGGTGTTCAAGCAGATTCCCTCAAAAGAAGCATCGTACTTTATGTACGAAATCCGGTCAAGCGAGGTTCGTACAATTTGAACGATTGGCGGTTATAAGAAATTCGCGAAAATCTTATAACCACCGGCATCTCCCCTAGGGGAGATGAGACTCGTGGCCCAATTGGCCTCGCAAAAAACCGCTTCCCCAACCCGGCAAACAGTGCTTTAACGCGCTCATCCACAGGGGTGCTCCGTACGGTCGGGGCTGAGATGGTGGCGGCAAGCCTCCGGACCCTAAAGCTGATCTGGATAATACCAGCGGAGCGAGGCGGGCCATGTTTTCCGGCGCACAGATTTCCCTTTATCCCATGGCCGACGATTTCGTCGGCGTCATCCTAGGCGCGTTGGGCGCGCTCGATCCTTACCGCGACAGGCTCAGGATCGAGACCGACGACATCTCGACGCTGCTGGTCGGGCCGCCCGAAGTGCTGTTCCCGGCCATGCGCGACCTTTTCGTGGCGGCGGCCAAAAGCGGCAAGCATTGCGTGCTGTCGGCTGCCGTCTCGCGCGGCTGCCCCGGCGAGCCGGACGATCCGATCTGCCGTTCCGACGAGATCGGCGGCCCGGCGGTCCCGCTCGACGAGCGCAAACGCGCGGCGCTCGGCGCCGTGCGGTCGACACTCTCGACCGACCAGCCAGTGGCGGCGCAATTCTCGCTCTATGTGATGGGCACGGGCGATCACATGGACGAGATCTATGGCTGCATCGACTTCCTGAAACAGTCCGGCGTGTTCGACCGTTCCAAGAACTTCTGCACCAGGCTGCGCGGCGATGCCGGCGCGGTGTTCGCCACGCTCAACGAAGCCTTCTGCCGCTTCGGACCCGGCGCGGGCCACGTGACCCTCGACATCACGATTTCGGCCAACAGCCCGACGGCGGTTTGAGTCGCCGAGATAGATGCTATGGCTGTTTCGTTTGAGCCGCAGCGCGGGGGAGAGAACCTCGCATCTGATCCTAACCCGCAAGAGGGATGGGGGCCTTCGGCGATTGGCGAAAGCGGACGCGAAGCCAATTGCTTGGCTTCGCGAACGACGAACGCCCGGAGCGACAGCGAAGGGCCGGCCAACGTGGCAAGGCAGAGGGGGGCGCTGTCCCGCCGGCCTGTCAAGCGTTCGCAAGCGCAGCCTTCGTCTGATGCTATGGGGCAATTATCGCAGGGAGGCGTTCCTTCGCGCCCCCCTCTGTCCTGCCGGACATCTCCCCCACAAGGGGGGGGATTGGCTCTCATCGCCGCCTTCGCCAAGTTCTTCCCCGCCGCTCTCGCATTCGCCCTTCTCCTCCTCGCCTGGGAGCTCTACGCCCGTCTCGGCGGCATCGCGCCCACCGTGCTGCCCGCACCCTCGCGCGTGCTGGCGCAAGCCTGGGAGAACCGCGCCGCACTCGCCGACAACACGCTGCCCACCATCCGCGCCACGCTTGCCGGCTTCGCCTGCTCTCTCGCCGCCGCCTTCGTGCTTTCGGCGCTGGTCGATTTCCTTCCCCGGCTGCGCCGCGCGCTGTTTCCGCTGCTGATCGCCAGCCAGACCTTGCCGCTGGTGGCGATCGCGCCGCTGGTGGTCTTGTGGTTCGGCTTCGGCCTCTTGCCGAAGATCCTGCTGGTCGCGCTGGTCACCTTCTTCCCGATGATGGTGGCGCTGGTCGAAGGCTACGCCGCCACGAGCGCCGAAGTCAGCCAGATGCTTGCCGCCATGGGGGCAGGGCGCTGGCGCATATTCTGGCTGGCGCGGCTGCCGTCGGGGATGCCCTATTTCTTCGCCGGGCTGCGCATCTCCATCACCTATGCGGTGGTCGGCGCGATCTTCGCCGAATATGCGGGCGCCGCGAAGGGGCTGGGCATCTACATGCTCAGCGCCAAGAACAATTTTCGGCCCGACCTCGTGCTGGCCGCCGTTGCCGTCAGCTCGGCGCTGACGCTGGCACTGTTTGGTCTGGCCGTGCTCGTCCAGCGTCTCGCCATGCCCTGGGAGAGGGCCGGGCGCGACCGCAAGGCCGAACCCTCCGGGCACCGGCCATGACCCGGCTCGAGCTTCGCGATATCCGCAAAAACTTCGGCGCGCTCGAGGTTCTGGCCGGCGTTTCGCTCGATGTCGGCGCGGGTGAGTTCGTGTCGATCCTCGGCCCTTCCGGTGCCGGCAAGTCGACGTTGTTCCAGCTCCTCACAGGCGCGATCCGGGGCGAAGGCGAGATGCGCTTCGACGGCGCGCCGCTCGATGGCGCCCGCTTCGCCTTCATGCCGCAGCGCGACGCGCTGATGCCGTGGCGGCGCGTCATCGACAACGCCACGCTGGGGCTCGAAGTGCAGGGCATGAAGCGCCGGGCCGCGCGCGAGCGCGTGGCGCCTCTGTTCGCCGAGTTCGGCCTTGCCGGCTTCGAGCGCGCCTGGCCGGCCGAGCTTTCCGGCGGCATGCGCCAGCGCGCGGCGCTCCTGCGCACGGTGGTGCAGCAGCGCGACATGCTTTTGCTCGACGAGCCCTTCGGCGCACTCGATGCGCTGACCCGGGCGGCCATGCAGCGCTGGCTGGAGACGATGTGGCAAAGCCACCGCTGGACCGCGCTGCTGATCACCCATGACGTGCGCGAGGCCGTGCTTCTGTCCGACCGCATCTATGTGCTTTCGGCGCGGCCCGCGCGCGTGGTGCGTGAGGTGGCGGTGCCGCTGCCGCGTCCGCGCATCGAAAGCGCCGCACTCGCCCGCGAGGCGGCCGCGATCGAGGCCGGCATCCTCGACACGCTGCTCGGCGCAGCTGATCCGATTCCCGACCATTCGATGGAGACCCGAAATGATTGACCTTACCCGCCGCCAGGCGCTGTTCCTGACCGCCAGCCTGCCATTTGCCCGGGCCGTCACGCGCGCCCGGGCCGCCGCGCAGAAAATCACCGTCGCGCTCGACTGGACCGTCAACACCAACCACATCGGCCTGTTCGTCGCCCGCGACAAGGGCTTCTACAAGGATGCCGGGCTCGATGTCGAAATCCTGCCCTATGGCGACACCGGCTCGGGCACGCTGGTGGCCAACCGTGTCGCCGATTTCGGCATTTCGGGTTCGCTCGGCCTGTTCACCCAGAAAAGCGCCGGCGCCGACCTGAAGGCCGTCTATGCGGTCGTCCAGTCTGAAACCGGCCGCGTCGTCTTCAATGCCGACCGCGCCGCTATCAAAAGCCCAAAGAATCTCGACGGCCTGACCTATGGCGGCTTCGGCAGCGCCTGGGAGAATGCGCTGCTCCAGACCATCATCCGCCATGACGGCGGCAGGGGCGATTTTTCGACCGTGACGCTGGGTACCTCGGCTTACGAGGCGCTGGCCAATGGCGCGGTCGACTTCACGCTGGAAGTCTCGACCTGGGAAGGCGTCGAGGCCGAGCTGAAAGGCTTGAAGCAGCGCAGCTTCCGCTACGCCGATTACGGCGTGCCGGACGAGCACACCACGCTGATCGTTTCCAGCAACGCCTACCTAGCCGCCAATCCCAAGGCTGCCGCCGCCTTCGTCAAGGCGACGCGGGCCGGCTACGACTTCGCCGTCGACCACGCGAAGGAGGCTGGCGAGCTGCTGGTTGCCGCCAACAAGGACACGCTCACCAACCCAGCGCTGATCGATGCCTCGCTGAAGGTGCTGAACGACGGCCATTTCCTGAAAAGTGCTGCCGGCGCCATCGGCACCATGGACAAGGCCAAGATGGAAGCGATGGGCGAGTATCTGTTCGCCTCGGGGATCCTGCTCGATGGCAACGGCAAGGCGCTGAAGGAGAAGCCGGATCTGGCGGCGTATTTCACGAACGAGTTTCTGATGGGGTAGGAAAGGCCCAGGCTTGGCGCGAAGGGACGCCGCGCCTCGCCAGGCGCGCCTAGTTCCTCGACGTAGCGTAGAGCAGGGCGGTTTTGATATGCCGGCCGGGCTCGCCAGGCATCGACAGGGCTGCTGTATAGAATTTCGCCACGGCGGGACAGAGTCCCGAGAAATCCTGGTCCATATTCGCGATCGCATCCATCTCGGCTGGCGTGCCGCCGCTCCTGGTGAAGGCGTCGGCGATCAGCGACCAGTCCTCATCGCTAGGCTCGGCCGCGGGAAGGCTGCTCCTTTTGGCTGCGCCAAAGGCATGGAACAGCGTCGCGCCTATCCGGTCCAGGTCCACCAGAAAATCGTTGCCGGGCGCGCTGACCGCGTCCGGCCCGTTGCGCAGGTAATTGTTGCAGGTGGCCGGCGTTTCGCGCGCCATCAGGTGATTGACCATGGTGAGCTGGGCGGCGAGCGCCTGCGAGACTTCACGATCTGGGGCGGAGGGCAAAAGCGGCGCGTATTTGCGCCGCAGGTCGGCCACCGCCACCCTGCTCGCGTCGCGCACCGCCTGCTGGTTTCCCGAACCGGCCGCGAGCGTGATCTTGTCGATGAAGGCATTGTAGTCGTCCGGAAATTCCTGGGCGATCGCCTTGAAGATCTGAAAATCCTGTTTCTCGATTTCGGCATTGACGTCGGCTCTGGTCGGCGCCTTGCGCGCGGTCGATCCCGCCACGGTCTGGTAAAGATATTTGCCGCCGGCGAAACCGAGCCCCCACGGCAGCACCTTCACCGCGACGAAAGCCAAGGCGGCCACCGCCGCCGCGCCCAATCCCTTCCACCGCGCCATCCGCCGGCCCTCCCGATCCCGTCAATTTCCCCCGAGGCTCAGCGCCTTCTTACGGTCGGCCTTGGCGCGTTTCAAATCGCCCTTGGCTGCCCAAGCCAGGCTTCGGGCGGTGTAAGCATCTGCATATCTGGGGTAAAGCTTGATGGCCTGATTGAAGCTGTCGATTGCCCCGTCCTGGTCGCCCGCTCGCGCCCGCAGAAGGCCTCTGCCGTAGTAGCCGCCGGGGCTGTTCCGGTCGATCTGGATAGCCGTCTCAAAGTCGGCCTGGGCTTGCTCCAAGTTGCCTTTGACTACCCACAAAATTCCACGATCGACATGCACCTTGGCAACGTTCGGATCGAGTTCGATGGCCTTGCTGTAGTCTGCGATCGCGCCATCGTAATTCCCGACGATCATTCGGCTGATGCCTCGACCATGAAAGTTCGAGGCGTAGGTGGAATCGAACTCGATCGCCTTGCCGAAATCGTCGATGGCACGCTTATGGTCGTTCTTGGCCGTCCAGGCGAAAGCGCGAGCGGAATAATAGCTGCTGTTCTTTGGGTCGATCGCGATCGCGCTGCCATAGTCGGTTATGGCTCGATCGTAATTGTCCTTCTGTCCCCACGCGAGACCGCGATACCCAAAAGCCTCGGCATTGTTGGGATCGAGTGCTATCGCACGGTCGAATTTTGCGATTGCAAGATCGTATTGACCCTTGTTGTACAGGGCTATGCCGCTCTTGGTGGCGTCGTCCATCGCCGCCGCGTCCGCAGTCGTTGACTTATATGAAGCCTTCGCCGCGGCCGCGTCGTCGCGCTCCTTGCGGGCGTTGGCGTAGTTTGGATCGAGGCGCAAGGTTTCATCGAGATCGGCGATGGCGCGGTCATATTGCTTCTTCCTGTTCCAGCAGAATCCGCGATTGAACCATGCTTCGGCATTCGTTGGCTTCAGTCCGATCGCCTTTGTCGAATCGGCGATAATGCCCTCGCAATCGTGCTTTACGGCTCGGGCTCGGCTGCGCAGCACATAGGCGTCGACGTTGTTCGGCTGCAACGAAATGATGGTGGTCAGATCCGCGATGGCGCGGTCGATCTTGCCCCTCTGCCGCCAGATGAGAGAACGATAGAAATAGCTGTCAGTCGACTTGGGATCGAGTTCGATTGCCTTGTTGTGGTCGGCCAACGCCCGGTCGGAATCGCCCTTCAGCGTATAGGTGAAGCCGCGCATGGTATGAGCGTGGGCATTGGATGGGTCGGCGGCGATCGCTATGCCGTACTGCTCGAGCGCGCGATCGAGTTGGTTTTGACCGCGCCAGATATCGCCCGCTTCGATAGCGTCTTCGGCGGCCTTGTTCCGAAGCCCGCCGGTTGGTTGCGAGGCTGCGGCCTTACCTTTCGCCGCCAGCGCCAGCTCGCGGCCCTTGCGGGCAAGGCTCATCTTCGGATCGAGCTTCAGGGCCTGGTCGAAATCGGCGATCGCCCGGTCATAGTCGCCCTTGGCGGCGAAGGCGCCGCCGCGCCCGAAATAGGCCTGCGCGTCATTG
The DNA here is from genome assembly GCF_004963255.1 of Mesorhizobium sp. Taxonomy (GTDB): domain Bacteria; phylum Pseudomonadota; class Alphaproteobacteria; order Rhizobiales; family Rhizobiaceae; genus Mesorhizobium. The sequence continues at coordinate 13,601 of NZ_SUGA01000063.1, forward strand.
GCGTCGAGCTCGATCGCCCGGCTCAAATCGGCGATGGCGCGATCCGGTTGGTTCTTTTTGGTCCACGCGACGGAGCGACCGATGTAAGCGTCCGAATAGTCGGGGTAGAGCCCGATGACCTTGTTGTAGTCCTTGATCGCCGCGTCGTACTTGCCTTTGTCGACAAGCGCGATGGCTCGTCCGACATAAGGCGAGGCATCTTGCGGATCGATCGCCATCGCCTTGTTGAATTCGGCGATCGCACGATCATATTTGCCCTTGTGGTAGAACGCATAGCCTCGATCGACGAAAGCCGCGAGTTCCTTCGAGGATGGCACGATCGTATTACCGCCCATGCCGCCTTTCTGCTGCGCGGCCGTCGCCGCCTTGCGCGCGGCGGCATAGTTTGGATTGTGCGGGTCTAGCTTGGCCGCCTGGTCGAAGTCGGCAATGGCATCGGCGTAGTTTTTGGCGTCGACCTGCGCCATGCCGCGTCCATAATAGCTGGCGGCGTCTTTCGGATCGATCTCGATCGCCGATGAAAAGGCCTCGATCGCTCGCTTCGGGTCTCCGGTGCCGTACCAGGCCGCTCCAGTACAGAAGAAGGCGCGGCTTGCTTGAGGGTCTAGCCTGATGGCTTTGATGCAATCGTCAAGCGCGCCGTCCGCGTCGCCCGCCGCGCCCTTGGCCAGACCACGGCGCACGAGGGGCGCGGCGACGTCGGGAATAATGGCGATGGCCTTGTCGAAATCGGCGATGGCGCGGGCAAAATCCTTCTTACCATCAAAGGCCTTGCCTCGTCCGAAATAGGCGAGCGGGCTCTCGGGATCGATCGCGATGGCCTCTTCATAGGCTTGGATCGCTTCGTCATAGTTTTCTTCATGCAAGAGGCTGTCGCCCTTGGCCACCGCGACCAGGACACGGGGATCGCTGGTGTCGATAAGCTTCGCCAACTTCGGATCGGCAGGCGAAAGCTCGTCACTCGCGCCTGGCTCGGCCGAAGCCGCGGTCTCAGCCGGCGCGACGGCGGCGGTGTCCGGTTCGTTTGCCGCGATGTCGGAACCAACCGCGTTGGCAATGCCCGCGGCGGGCTCCCCGCTGGCCGCTACCGCCGCCTTGCGGGCTACGGTGTAATCGGCATTGCCGGGATCGAGCTTGAGCGCTTGGTCGAAATCGGCGATGGCGCCGGCATAGTCCTTGCTGTCGGCGCGAGCCATGCCGCGTGCGTAATAGCTGGCGTCGGCCTTGGGATCGATGCCGATCGCCACCGTATAGGCGGCGACCGCGCGTCCGGCGTCGCCCTTGGCGTGCCAGGCCATGCCTTCGCAGTAATGGGCGTCGCGCGCCTTCCGGTCGAGCGTGGCGGCTCGGTCGCAGTCGGCAAGGGCGCCATCGACATCGCCGGATGTCACCTTGGCGAGGCCGCGGCGGAAATATGCTGCGGCAAAATTGGGGGCGAGCTGGATGACCCTGTCGAAGTCGGCGATCGCCTGGCCGTAGTCGCGTGTGGCGGCCCTAGCCCTGCCGCGGCCGAAATAGCCGAAGCGGTTGTCGGGTTCGAGCGCGATCACCACGTCATAGGAACCGATCGCCTTGTCATATTTGCCCATGTCCAGCCAGGCATCGCCGCCGAGGATCGCTTGCAGCGCGCGCTGGTCTTTTGTCTCCAGAGACTTTGCAGCCAGGGTGTCGTCCGTCGCCGCCAAATTCGGATGTATTGTTTGCGCGTCTGCAGCGGCATCCGCCGGCTTCGGCTGCCCCGGGTCCGGCGCCTGTGCGGCGTTGCCGTCATCGCCGGCAGCCTGCTGGTCGCAGCTTCCCGATCGGGCGGGATCCAGCTCCACGGCGCGCCGGCAATCCTCCGCCGCGCCGGCCTGGTCGCCCTTGAGCGTCCTGGCGCGGCTGCGGCCGAGATAGGCGTCGGCATTTTTGGCGTCGAGGCTGATTGCCTTGTCGAAATCGAGCAGCGCGCCGTCGACGCCGTATTTTGCCAGGCGCGCCCCGGCGCGTTCGACCAGTATCCTGGCGGCGGCCCTATCCTGGGCAGTCTGGTCCTGTGTCGTGGCGGCCGGAGCGGTTTGAGCCATGAGCGCGGCGCACGCGTCGGCGCGTCGCGGGTCGAGCTCGACGGCGCGCCGGCAGTCGCTCGCGGAAAGGGCATTGTCGCCTTGCGAGGCCGCGGCGACCGCCCGGTCGTAATAGGCCTCGGCATTGTCGGGATCGAGTGAGATGGCATAGCCGAAGGAAGCGATCGCGCCCGGCACGTCGCCGGAGACCTGCTGCTTCAATGCATCCCGGATTTGCGCGGCAGCTTCTTTGGAACGGATCTGCCTGCCGGTGGCCTCTATCTGCTTGGTCAAAGAGGAAAGATCCGGCTCGGACGCCGTTTCCGCCGCAGGCATCTCGGCGTCGGCTGGCCCCGCATCGCAACCGCGAGTGTTTTTCGGATCGAGCGCGATGGCCTTGCGGCAGTCGGCCGCCGCGCCGGCGCTGTCTCCTTTGCGCGAGCGCATCAGCGAGCGACCGAGCCACGCCCTGGCATCGTTTGCATCGAGCGCGATCACCTTGTCGAAATCGGCAAGGGCGCGATCGTCGTTGTCCTTGCTCGCCCAGGCGACGGCTCGGGCGTAGTAGGCATCGACCATTCCGGCATCGAGCTCGATCGCCTTGTTGGCATCGGCGATGGCGCGCGCCCAGTCGCTCTTGCCGATCCAGGCGGCGCTGCGGTTGGCATAGGCATCGGCGCTCCCGGGGTCCACGGCCAGCGCGGCGTCGTAATCGGCAATGGCGCGGTCGAACTCGTCCTTGGCGGCGTAGGCGAGGCCGCGATTGACCAGCGCGATGAAATCGGCCGGATCGATGCGGATCGCCTTGTCATATTCCGCAATCGCCTTGTCGCGTTCGCCGGTCTTGCTCCAGGCGGTGCCGAAGCCCGTATGGGCGTCGCCGTTTTGCGGATCGGCCTCGATTGCCTGCTGGAAATCAAGCATGGCCGCGTCGATCTTGCCCTTGCGAAGGAAGGCCGAGCCGCGGCTGGAATAGGCGTCGCTGGCGGACGGTTCGAGGCTGATCACGATGTTGAAGTCCGCGATCGCGCGGTCGTAGTCGCCCTTGTTGGACCAGTCGGTGCCGCGGTTGAACAGCGCCGAGGTCGCCTTCGGATCGAGCGCGATGGCCTTGTCGTAATCGGCGATCGCACCGTCCCAATCCTCCTTGTCGTCCCGGGCGGCGCCCCGATAGAAATAGGCTTTGATCCGCAGGCGCTGCGCCTGCGTAACGTCTTCGGCAATCGCCGTGCAGGCAGCGATGCGCTGATCGACCGCGGCCTGGTCGACATTCGCTTCCTTTTGGTCACTGCCCTGACCGCCGCTTTCGTCGCCGAAGCAAAGGGCATAGTCCCCAGCAACGGCGGGCGTGGTCAGGGCACCAAGCACCATAACCCCCGCCAACGCCAGCCCATATGAGAGCACGGCAATGAATATGCGCGAGACCGCGCCGGTACGGCGAGACATGATTGGTCCTCCCCCCGGAGTTGCCGCGAGGGCGGCTGCAATTCCACTATATAGTTCTGTCTTTGTTCTAAAATGCAAGCAGAAATTGCAATGACCACCGAAGTCGGTCTCCCGTCGAGGGAATCCACCCTCACATATCGATTATCGACCTTCTCACCCGGCCGATTATGGTGATCGCGCCCTCCAGTTCCGGCGGCGGGATATCCAGGTAGGAAGCCGGCTGGAACGGCGGGTTGTCGTTCGGGCGATAGCGTTTGTATGTGGCCCGTCCCGTCTCGTCCGAGATCACATAGCAGCCATTGGTCACCAGCCGCTTGTCGCGCAGATTGACGAAGATGATCGAATCCGGCGGCGAGATCTTGTTCATCGACGGGCCGTCGACGCGCAGCGCAATCCATTCGCCTTCCTCAAGGTCGGCGGTGGGGATGGTCGGATAGTCGGAGAGGTTGACCACGCTGTCCTGGCTGCCGAGCTCGCCGGCGCTGATCCACGACACGATCGGCACGTCGATGGTGACGGGCGAGGGCATGAGATTGACCGGCGCTGCTTCGGCCCCATCCCCATTGAACAGCAGCCAGCCGGGGTCGACGCCGAACAGCCGGCCGTATTTTTCGGCGGCTTTCCGCGACAGCGGCCGGTTGCCGTTCTCATGGCTGATCAACGTATTCTTGTTGATGTCGCGCAGCGCCCGCGCGGCATCGCTGGGCGAGGCATAGCCGGCCTGGGCGCGCGCCTGCTGCAATCTGTGCCGGGAATCCATCATCGTACAAAATGCCTGAAATTTATCGTGCAAACTGTACGATTTCGCTTGCGCGTTATTCGTACATAACGTACGCTTAGCGCATGAATGAGCATCCCGCAAGCATTTCCGCATTACCGGTGATTCCAGGGCAGCCCACGAGCATCCAGGGACTGCCCACGAGTATCTCGGGGCTTATCGACCGCTGGGGCAGCATCGGCGCTTTCGCCGCCGATGTCGGCTGCGGCTACGAGGCGGCGCGCCAGATGCGCCGGCGCGGCCGCATCGCGCCACAGCACTGGCCGCATGTGGTGGCGGCGAGCCGCCGGCTGGGCATTGCCGGCGTCAGCTACGAATGGCTGGCCAGCCGCGCCGCCATGCAACGCGCGGCCGCCATGCAAGGGGAGGCGGCATGAACGCGCTGCCCTCACCATTGGAATTCCAATCGTCCGGACTGTCTTCCTCCCCGGTCCGGGCGCCTACCGGGGCGCTTGCCCCGGATCCGGTCGAACCGCCCGCACCCCGGTTCACCGGAACGGCCGGAGCCGTTCCTCCCCCGGCTCCGGCCCCCAATCCGGGCATAAGCTGCATCCGCACCGAGGACGGCACCGTCATCCTGTTCGACCGCGCGTCGGGCCGGGCGGTGTCGGGCCTGACGCGGGCCGCGGCTGAAGCCAGGCTCCGCGAGCTGGAACGGGCCGCGCGCCCCGCCTGATCCCGACCTCTTTGTTGAACCCCACCGACGGCCTCGCGGCCGAACCCAGACGCTTGGGCTTCAGCCCAGCGCTTTCCCAAGCCCACGCCCCTAGCAATCGACGGAATGAGAAGATGGCAGCCGCCTATACCGAAAAGGAAATCGACGAGATCGCCGCCTGGCTGAAGGAGGGGCTGTCGGCCTCGCGCATCGCCGGCCGCTTCAGCGCGCTGCGCGGCGCCCCTGTCTCGCGCAACGCCATCATCGGCATCGTCCACCGCAATGCCGGCTTGCGCGCCATCGGCTTCGCCAACCCCAAGGGCGGCCGAGCCGGCGGCAGGCCGAGGAAACATGCCCGGCCGGATCGTCCAAGCAGGCGGGGCAGAACGGTGATTGGAGGGCTCACCGAACCGGCCGCGCTTTCCAGGTTCGCCGAGTTCGTGGAGGGCGCCGGCGTGGAAGTGCTTGATCTCCCCCATTGTGGGGGAG
>NZ_SUGA01000064.1 GCF_004963255.1 Mesorhizobium sp.
CTTCGCGCCCCCCCTCTGCCCTGCCGGGCATCTCCCCCACGAGGGGGGAGATTGGCAGCTTCAGCGGCAGCGCCTAAGTCTTTTTTTAGCCCAATCTTGCCTGCAAGACATGCATACGGTTTTGGGCGAAACGGGGTACATCATGCGGCTGGTCTTGACACTTCTCCTCGCGCTGGCGGGCAGCACGGCACTCGCCGCCTCGCCGGAAAGCGATTATATAGCGGCGCGCGACAAGGCGATTGCCGACATCACCGCGCAGGAAAGCGCGAACACGGCAATCGAAACCATCGACGCGCAGAACGAAAAGGCGCTGGCCGACCTGCAGCAGCGGCTTGCCGCCATTCTCGGCCCGCTTTCAGTCAAGGGCTTTCCGACGACCGGCACCAACAACATCGAAAGCCTCAACGCTTCCGATATCGGCTACGGCATGCTCGACGGGCTGCGCTATGCCCAGAGCGACGACGGCCCGAGCATCGTCGTCTCGACGCGCGGGCTGACCGAGCGCTGGCTCAAGTCCAAATCGACCGAGGCGGAAGCGGATTTCAAGCTGCCCACCGACATCGGCGCGGCGTTGAAGCTCGACAGTTTCTACACCCAGGCCATCGGCAGCGACGCCGCCTTCTCCGGCACGCTCGACTTTCCGCTGAAGAAACCCGACGGCGCCGACATGGTGGTGGCCCGGCTCGGCGGCTGGACGCAGGATGTCGGACCGATCTACGAGCAGCATGTCGTGGTGGCGGTCGTCAAAGGCGACCGCGTGCTGATTGCCGAGGCGCCCGCCTCCCCCGCCGTGCCGAAGATCGCGGCCTGCGATTCAATCTGGGCAGCCGCCGACGCGGCCGCGCAGAAAGCCCAGCAGGCCGACCAGGGCTCGGACCAGGACGACCCTCAGGCCTCCGATCCCGCCAACGCCGCCTGGGAAAAGGGCGATGCCGACTACCGCGCCTGCATGGCTGAGCGTCTGCCCGGCGACCCGTCCTTCCCGGCGCTGCTCAAGCAGGCGCAGGACCTTGCCGACGGCATGGCTGGCAAGTAGCCCGTCGGAGCAATTCCGGGCGCGGCGGTTTTCTCAGCCCGCGTTGGCCCGCAAGTTCCGCCGCGGAACACGCCGCGCGGCGGGGCGCGCTGCTTCCGCGATGATCCCGTTGGCCTGAGGCGCGGCATCCTTGCGCGACCTTGCGTCGGTCACCCGATGCAGCCGCTCGTAAGGCAGCAATTCCCGGATGCGGGCATTGAGCGCTTCGACCTCGGCGTGCAGATCCTCGCATTCCTGCTTCTGGATATCGAGCTGGATCTGCTCGGACGCCTGCTGCAACGAAAGCTGTGAGAGATTGGTGCTGACCTCCGACAAATTCTTCTTGTCGGCTTCGCTCTCTTCCCTGAGAACGGCGAGCCTTTCCTCGGCGATCTGGCGTTCGGTGACGGCATCGTTCAACTGCCCCTTGAGCCTGGTGATTTCGGCCGTCGCTTCGCCATTGTCCGTCGAGACCTTGTCCAGGCGCGACTGCAGCTCCTGCATTTCGGCGCGCAAACCACGCATCTCGGCCTGGCTGCGCGCCAATTCGGCGGCGCTGTCGCTTTCGGCAATGCGGGCCGCCTCGGCTGTTTCGGCGAGCCTGGCCTGGGCTGCCTCCAGCGCCTTCTGCAGCCGGGTTTCTTCCTTCTCGTGGTTGCCGATCTGAGCCATCAGCTCGGCAATATGGGCGGTTTCGCTGGCGTGGGTCGCCGCGAACTCGTCGAATTTGTGGCGGGCCTCAGCCTCGCGCTTCTGCGCCTGCTCCAGGTCGACCGTGAGGCCGACCTGCTTCTCGCGCAGCAGCTTGTTCTCGGCGCCGCGCCTGTCGACTTCGACGGTCTTGGCGGTCAAGGCCTTGACGATCTCACCGAACTCCGTCTCGCGCCTGGTGTTCTCATTGCTCATCTCCACCAGTTCCAGGCGCACGGCCGCCAGCGCCGAGCGCAACTGCTCGCGGTCCTGGACGAGGCTCGCCTCGCGCTGTTGCCAGGCCTCGGCCGCGCCGTCGCGCTCGCGCTGCTTGCGAGCGGCGTCAAACAATTGTTCCGAAAGCGTTTTGTGTTCGGCGGTAAGAGCGAGATTAGCCAGCTCCAGCTCGTTGGAGCGCAACACGTCGCGGTGGAAGACGTTGAGGACCTCGCGCGTCATGTGATGGGCGGTGGCGATCTCCGCCAGCTTCGCCTCGATCTCCTGCAGATGGCCCTGGCCATCGCGGAAAAGCCCGGCGACGGCCTCCAGGGCGGCGAGCCGCGTCTGGGTATGGGGCGTCAACCGCGATGAAGCTGCCGCGGGCTGCTGCTCTTCGGGCGGCGGATTCTCGTCGCTTGCCACGAGTTCCTGACCGGCAACGGCATCGTCTCCCGACGGCGGTTGTTCATCATCCTTCAGAACGTCCTCGAATGCTTCCGCCAGATCCGATTGGAGTTCCTGAAATTCCTTATCGACGTCCTCGGCCCGCTTGATCAGAGACTTGAAATTCATCACCACACATCCCTTACTCACGCCCCACGCGTACTTAACGAATTGCTAATCTAGCCCTTTACCTTCCTTTCGGGAAGCCTATGCAACCGAAACCGAAATTAAGGTTATCGCCGGTCGCAATCTTATGCGGAACCGCTTCCAGGTGATCCGTCTGCCGGTCATAACATATGTTAACTTCATCTCTCGATGCATGCTGAAATTCGCCGCTGTGAAAGGGAGAAGGCACCGAGCTGCTTGGCATCATTCATCGAGCTTTTTGGCATCATTCATATGGCCGATACGAAGACTTCGCGGCGGAAGAGCGAAGCTCCGTTGGTGTGGATTTTCTCTATGCGGGCACCCCCGATATGCGGGCACCCCCGATCGACCGCCCAAGACCAGCCTTGCGCGGGCGTCCGACTGCCATGACGCTCATGGAAGTTGGGACGCGGGAGGCCCATCGACCGCCCCCCGCGTCGATGCATCAACTCTTGATGTCGATGCGCTTGACTTGCGACTGCGCCTTCTCGCTCTTCGGCAAGGTGACGGTCAGCACGCCATTCCTGAAGCGCGCCTCAACCTCGTCTTCCTTGACCTCGTAGCCGACCGGGATGCGGCGTTCGAAGCGGCCATAGTACCGCTCCGAGAATTGCCTGTCCTTGTCATCGGTCTCCGAGCGCTTCTCGCCTCGCAGCGTCAGCACGCCGTCGTCGAACAGGACCTCGATGTCTTTCTGTTCGAGGCCGGGCACCTCGGCCGTCACCTTGATCTCCTTCTCGCCGTTGGAGATCTCGACGCTCGGCCAACCAGTGCCGAGGGCGGAGGTACCGGCAATAGACGGCCACCGGCTGTCGAAGCCGCGGAAAACATCGTCGAACAGGCGGTTCACCTCACGATGCAGCGACAGGAACGGATCGCGTTCGCCGTCGTGGAACAGGCTTGGAACCTGGTTGCCGTTGCTCCGGCCCCAGGGAATCAGGTCACGGACACTCATGGTTTCCTCCTTTCTGCTCATCGGTCTGAAAAGGTTTCCTGTTGCGCCGGGCCATGTGCCCGGCGCGTTGCACGGGGCGCCGACAGGAAGGCCTTAGGCCGCGTGCTTCTCGGCTTCGATCTTCTTCGTCGCGCCTTTGGGCATCGCCTTGTCGGCTGCGATCTCGATCCGGCGCGGTTTCATCTCTTCGGGAATTTCACGCTTCAGATCGATGGTCAGCAGGCCATTGACCAGGCTGGCGCCGACGACTTTGACATGGTCGGCAAGCTCGAAACGGCGCTGGAATGCGCGACCGGCGATGCCTCGATGCAGGTACTCACCCTTATCCTCGCCGGCTTTCTGGCCCGAGACCATGAGCATGTTCTGCTCCTGGGTAATGTCCAGTTCGTCCTGCGCGAAGCCTGCCACCGCCATGCTGATGCGGTAGTCATCTTCCGAGGTCTTGGCGATGTCGTAGGGTGGCCAATTGTCGACGGTTTCGATCCGGCTCGCCGTTTCGAGCGCGTTCAACATTCGATCAAACCCGATGCTCGACCGGAACAGGGGAGTGAAGTCAAAGCTGGTTCTCATAGCTACATCCTCCATTGAGCAACATAGATACGAGGAGCGCCAAGGAAGCGGCGCTCCTTGACCCTTGCCGGTCTCTCAAAGCACCGGCAAAATCCATCTGGGAATTCAAATCCGGGACGTCAAGGTCCCAACCCGAAGCCACCTTAAGGTCGTGACAGTCATCCTCTGAAGGCGACGGCGCAACGCGACCGCCTTGATGGATCTGATCTTCAATGGATCGGGATGATCCCGTCGACGGCCCGCCATTCCGATGGCCTGAGGAGCCGATGGTGGGCGACCCGGACGGAATGCAAGGCGCCCGCCAGCTCGCGTTCCCAAAAACCCAGAAAACCCCTCAGCGTGGGAAATCTGGGGCGAGATCATAGTCCTGCCAGACGTAAAGCTGGAGCAGGCTGGGATGGTCGGGCAGATGATGATGGATCTCGGCAGTGGTCAGGCCATAGCCATTCATTTGCAAGCGGAATTCCGCGCTGACCGCGTTCACCATCGTCTTCCGCCCCTCAGGCGCTCAGCCGGTCGACCAGCTGCCGGTGGTCGTCATCGGCAGGGCCGCTGGGCGGGGCGACCGCATCAAGCCGGCGCAGCGCATCCATGATGTCGTCGAAGGAGACCGGCCGCTCGGCCCCCGGTGGCTGGCGCAAAGCCGGCATCGATTCCACGGCGCAGGCGTCGGACGCCCAGGACGAAAGGATCGCCCGCTTTTCCCATATGTCGAGCGAGCCGTCCTCCAGCACATCCCGCGGGTGCTGAAAATGGCTGGCCGGCGACAGCAGCCGGTCGAGCGAAAGGTCTGATATTTCGGGAGCAAGGGAAGGAATGATCGGCGAGAGCGTCTGTCGGTCCATTTCTGTCCTCCGTCTCCAAAACTCCTTGGTTCGGGTTCCAAATTTCTCAGCGGTCCCGGCGCTGCCGGGCGCCGATAATTTTGTTCAGCTCAATTCCGAATTCAAGCCTTTCCTTTGTCGCACGATCGGATTTATTGCATTGTTTTCAGCACGCTAGCACTCGATGATCGAGAGTGCCAAAAAATTTTCGACACCCCCTTGAAAGTACAAGAAGGCAAAATTAGCTCGACATGCGCGCGACGCCGAAAGGGTCGCGAGCCCCGCTCCGGTCCTGCCGGTCCGGAGCGGAGGGACCTCTCGCAATCTGTTTGTCCTGAAGGAGAACGATATGACGTTCCGCCCATTGCATGACCGCGTGCTCGTCCGCCGCATCGAGGCCGAAGAGAAGACGGCCGGCGGCATCATCATCCCCGACACCGCCAAGGAAAAGCCGCAGGAAGGTGAAGTCATCGCCGTCGGCCCGGGCGCCCGCGACGAGAGCGGCAAGCTCGTGCCCCTCGACGTGAAGGTCGGCGACCGCATCCTGTTCGGCAAGTGGTCCGGCACCGAGATCAAGCTCAACGGCGAGGATCTGCTCATCATGAAGGAAAGCGACGTGATGGGCGTGATCGAGCAGGCCGCGACGCTGAAGAAAGCCGCCTGACCGGGGCTTCGACCGAACCGCAACCCAGTCAATGAAAGCTGCCTAGACAAGGAGTGATCCAATGGCTGCCAAGGAAGTCAAATTCCATTCCGACGCCCGTGAGCGCATGCTGCGCGGTGTCAACATCCTCGCCGATGCGGTGAAGGTTACGCTTGGCCCCAAGGGCCGTAACGTCGTCATCGACAAGTCGTTCGGCGCCCCGCGCATCACCAAGGACGGTGTCACCGTCGCCAAGGAGATCGAGCTTGAGGACAAGTTCGAGAACATGGGCGCCCAGATGGTCCGCGAAGTGGCTTCGAAGACCAATGACCTCGCCGGCGACGGCACCACGACTGCCACCGTGCTTGCGCAAGCGATCGTTCGCGAAGGCGCCAAGGCGGTCGCCTCGGGCATGAACCCGATGGATCTGAAACGCGGCATCGACAAGGCGGTGGATGCGGTGGTCGCCGAACTCAAGACCAATGCCCGCAAGATCACCAGAAACGACGAGATCGCCCAGGTCGGCACCATCTCGGCCAATGGCGATGCCGAGATCGGCCGCTTCCTGGCCGAGGCCATGGAAAAGGTCGGCAACGAAGGCGTCATCACCGTCGAGGAAGCCAAGACCGCCGAGACCGAGCTGGAAGTCGTCGAAGGCATGCAGTTCGACCGCGGTTATCTCTCGCCCTACTTCATCACCAACCAGGACAAGATGCGCGTCGAGCTCGACGAGCCCTATGTGCTGATCCATGAGAAGAAGCTCGGCAACCTGCAGGCGCTGCTTCCCGTGCTTGAGGCCGTCGTCCAGTCGGGCAAGCCGCTGCTGATCATCGCCGAGGATGTCGAGGGCGAGGCCCTGGCAACGCTGGTGGTCAACAAGCTGCGCGGCGGGCTGAAGGTCGCCGCCGTCAAGGCTCCGGGCTTCGGCGACCGCCGCAAGGCCATGCTGGAGGACATCGCCATCCTCACCGGCGGCACGGCCATCAGCGAGGATCTCGGCATCAAGCTGGAGAATGTCACGCTGGAGATGCTCGGCCGCGCCAAGAAGGTCGCGATCGAGAAGGAGAACACCACCATCGTCGACGGCGCCGGCAAGAAGGAGGAGATCCAGGGCCGCGTCACGCAGATCAAGGCCCAGATCGAGGAGACCACCTCCGACTATGATCGCGAGAAGCTGCAGGAGCGGCTGGCCAAGCTGGCCGGCGGCGTCGCGGTGATCCGCGTCGGCGGCGCGACGGAAGTCGAGGTCAAGGAGAAGAAAGACCGGGTCGACGATGCGCTGCACGCCACGCGCGCCGCGGTCGAGGAAGGCATACTGCCCGGCGGCGGCGTTGCCCTGCTCAGGGCGGCCAAGGCGCTCGACGCGGTCGCGGTCGACAATCCCGATCAGAGATACGGCGTCGACATCGTGCGGCGCGCGATCGAGGCTCCGGCGCGCCAGATCGCCGAGAATGCCGGATCGGAAGGTTCGATCATCGTCGGCAAGCTGCGCGAGAAGACCGACTTCGCCTTTGGCTGGAATGCCCAGACCGGCGAGTATGGCGACCTCTACAAGCAGGGCGTCATCGACCCCGCCAAGGTGGTGCGCACCGCGCTGCAGGACGCCGCTTCGGTCGCCGGTCTGCTCGTCACCACCGAGGCGATGGTGGCGGAGAAGCCAAAGAAGGAAGCCGCCCCGGCCATGCCGGCCGGCGCCGGCATGGACTTCTGAGACGCTGACGAGCCCGCTCTCGGCTACGGGAGCGGGCGTTCCGCCAAAACTTGGGAGGCCCTCATGAACATGATGAGCGCAGATGGCTCGATTCCCACGCCGACGCATTCGGCAAGCGAATTCCTTGCCTATGAAGCCGAATGCCGAAGCGCGCTGAAGCCGCTGCTGGCAGGCCTGCTCGACGCGGCCGAAGCCGCCGGATGGAACCGGCGGACGGTCGCCTCGACGCTGATGTTCCTTGCCGCGCAGCAGGTGTCAGCCACGGAAGCATCCGCGCGAAGCTGAGCGAAATCGGCCCCCGCCACGGCGGGGTCCGTCCGACTATGTCGCGATGGGATTTGGGCGAAGGGAATTGCGATTGCCATGATTGCAGGACGCTTGCGGGAATGCCTGAGAAGCTTGCGATGGGACGCCGGAGATCTTGCGCAGGAGCTTGGCTGTTCCAGGACCGATGCGACGCGCTGGATCGAGGGGCGCGCGCCGGTGCCGCTGGCGGTCGCCGCCTGGATCGAAGCCCTGGTCAAGGCGCATAGCGCGCTGCCGCCGCCGCGCCTGAACCAGCAGATTTCAGCGACGCACAGCACGCCGGGGGGCCTGGTCAATGTGCGGGCCTTCCCCGGCATAGGCCAGCCGCGGCCGCATGGCATCGTCCTGCAACCGCCCTACCCGCGCCGACATATGCTGGCCGGGGGGCTTCGCCCGGGCACGGTGGGCATCCACCCGAAAGAGGGTCCAGACCATGAACCACGACCGCTTTGAAGAGCCTGTCACGGTGCTTGTCGGCATGGGCTTGCCGGCGCGGCTGGAGACGGTGGCGGAAGCCTATGCCCTGCTGCAGGATTGGCCGGCCGCGAGCAGGAGCAGCGCGCATGCGATCGCGCTCAATGCCTGCAAAGCTGGCATTGCCGGCGAAATCGACGCGGACACGGTGCGAGCGACCCTTGTTGCCTTCGCTCGCCGCCACGATATTCTGGCGCCGGACATGGTTTCGCTGGCGCCCGCGGCGCTGGCAGGGCGCGCATCCACAAGCAGCAATGGCACAAGCAACAATGGCTGAAGATTTGAAGCCCGGCGCGTGCTGCACGGCGGACAAAACGACCAACCCAGGAATTCTGAATGACGACTGACACCAAGACGGCGGAAACCAGGACATTCGAGGCGGACGTCTCGCGGCTGCTGCACATGATGGTGCATTCGGTCTATTCGGACCGGGATGTTTTCCTGCGCGAGCTGATCTCCAACGCGGCGGATGCCTGCGAGAAGCTGCGCTTCGAGGCGGTGAGCCGGCCCGAGCTTCTGGGCGACGATCCGAAGCCGCGCATCACGATCGCGGCCGACCCGGACAACAAGGAGCTTGTCGTCGAGGATAACGGCATCGGCATGAGCCGCGACGAGATGGCGGAAGCGCTGGGCACCATTGCGCGCTCCGGCACGCGCGCCTTCATGGAGCGCGTCGAGGCCGGCAAGGCGGCGGAGGACACGCAGCTTATCGGGCAGTTCGGGGTCGGCTTCTACTCGGCCTTCATGGTCGCCGACCGGGTCGACGTGATCAGCCGCCAGGCCGGCAGCGACGAGGCCTTTCGCTGGTCGTCCGACGGCAAGGGCACTTATGAAATCGCGCCGGTGCCGCTCGAGGCGGCCCCGAAGCGCGGCACGCGCGTGGTGCTGCATCTGATGGAGGACGCCACCTCCTACACAACGCCCTACAGGCTCGAAGGGCTTGCGAAGTCGCAGTCGGGCCATGTGCCGGTGCCGATCACGTTGGTCGAGAAGCCCGGCGCCGAGCCGCGCGACATCGCCGACGGCACGGCGCTCTGGGTGCGGCAGAAGAGCGAGATCAAACCTGAGGAATATACCGACTTCTACCGCAGCGTCGCCGGCCAATATGACGAGCCGGCCTCGACCATCCATTTCCGCGCCGAGGGACGGCAGGAATACAGCGTGCTCGCCTTCGTGCCCGGATCGCGGCCGTTCGACCTGTTCGACCAGGACCGCAAGGGCCGCATGAAGCTCTATGTGCGGCGCGTCTTCATCACCGACGATGCCGATCTCCTGCCGCGCTATTTGCGCTTCGTGCGCGGACTGGTCGATTCCGCCGACCTGCCGCTCAACGTCTCGCGCGAGATGATCCAGGAAAGCCCGCTGCTCGCCGCGATCCGCAAGGGCGTGACCAACCGTGTGCTCAGCGACCTTGCCAAAACCGCCGAAAACGATCCGGAAGCCTACGCCAAGATCTGGGACAATTTCGGCGTTGTCCTCAAGGAAGGTCTCTATGAGGATTACGAGCGGCGCGAGCAGTTGCTGAAGCTTGCCCGTTTCCGTTCGACGGCTGCGGGCGAAGGCTGGCGCAGCCTTGCCGACTATGTCGGCGCGATGAAGGAAGGCCAGAAGGCGATCTTCTTCATGGCCGGCGACGACCGCGCGCGGCTGGAGGCCTCGCCGCAACTCGAAGGGTTTCGCGCGCGCGGCATCGAGGTGCTGCTGCTCACCGACCCGGTCGACAGTTTCTGGGTGACGATGGCACCGGAATTCGACGGCAAGCCGTTCAAGTCGGTGACGCAGGGCGCGGCGGAGCTTGCCGACATCCCGCTGCCCGACGATGCAGCGAAGCCGGATGCCGAGACGTCATCCGACATCGCCGCCTTCCTGGCCTTCGTGAAGACGACGCTCGGCGAGGAGGTGTCGGACGTGAAGGCCTCCGACCGGCTGACCGAAAGCGCCGTCTGCCTCGTTGCGCCAGAGCATGGCCCGGACCGCCAGTTCGAGCGCCTGCTCAACGCCGCCGGCCGGCTCGACAAGGCGGCCAAGCCGATCCTCGAGATCAACCCGCGCCATGAGCGCGTGGCGGCGCTGGCAAAGCTCGGTGACGACGACAAGGCGTTCAAGGAAGACGCCGCGCATCTGCTCTACGACGAAGCGCGCGTGCTCGACGGCGACAAGCCGGCCGACGCCAAGGCCTTCTCGGCGCGTCTTGCGCGGCTGATCGACCGCGGCTTGGCGAAGGGGTGATGGGCGCCCATGCCTCGCCTTCCTAGACGAATGGAGGGGCGGCGCCGCCAAACACGATGAGATCCTGGCACATTGCCAATGACCCGCTAGGCTTTATCGTGGTTCTCGCGAAATGAGCGGCAGGGGCTCCGATGAAGCGCATCGTTCTGGTCAGGCACTCGGAAGAACCGGGCGACGATCATGTTCAGACTACCCTTGAGGCCGACGGCCATGCGGTCACCACCGCGATGCCCTTCAAGGGCGAGGTGATCGACCTCGAAGATGTCGACGGTGCCGTGATCTACGGCGGTCCGTTCAATGTCTTCGACACCGACAAGCATCCGTTCCTCGATCACGAAGCCGCGCTGATCGAGCATTGTTTGGGTAACGACCTGCCGCTGCTCGGCATCTGCCAGGGCGCCCAGCAGATCGCCTGGCACCTCGGTGCCGATGTCGGGCCGGTGGTAAGCGGCATCAGAGAGTTCGGCTATTTCGAGATCACGCCGACGGCCGCGGCCGGCGACTTCCTCGACCGGCCGCTCTTCCTGCCGCAGAACCATTTTCACACCTTCGCCCTGCCGGAAGGCGCCGTGCATCTGGCTTCGAGCGAGACCTTCCCCAACCAGGCATTTCGGATCGGCGACAAGACCTACGCCTTGCAGTTCCATGCCGAGCAAGGCCCGGCGGGCTTCAAGCGCTGGCAGGAACGCCAAGGCGCGCCCTACGGAACGCTCGGCGCGCAGGACCGGGACGAGCAAGATAGGCTGATGGAAGCCCACCACGCGGCGCAGCTTGCCTGGTTCAGCGGCTTTGTGAGCAAGCTGTTCGGCTGAGGCGCATTTGATGAGAATCCGCGCATGACCATAGAAGGCTTCTGCGATCCGCGTTTCGCCGGCGTGCGCGACGCGTTTGCCTGGTGTTTCTCCCAAGGCCTCGAACATGGCGGCGGCGTCTCAGTCGTGGCCGGCGGCAAAACCGTCGTCGACCTTTGGGGCGGTCATGCGGATGCCGCGCACACCCGCCCGTGGCGGCGTGACACGCTGATCAATGTCTGGTCTTGCACCAAGGGAGTCGCCGCACTGGCAATCGCGATGTTGGTCGAGCGCGGCAAGCTGGACTATGCCGCGCCGGTCGCACGCTATTGGCCGGAATTCGCGGCAAGCGGCAAGGAGCGCGTCACGCTCGACCAGGTGATGTCGCACCAGTCCGGGCTGAACGGCCTCGCCGTGCCGATGGACGAGGCAGGCCTGCTCGCCTGGACACCCTATGTCGACGCGCTTGCCGCCATGGCGCCGCTGTGGGAGCCGGGCAGCCGCTGCGTCTATCATGCGCTCAGCTACGGCCACCTTGCCGGCGAGGTCATCCGCCGGGTCGACGGACGCAGCGTCGGCCACTTCATCGCGGAAGAGATCGCCGGCCCGCTTGGCGCCGATTTTCACGTCGGTCTGCCGCAAACGGAAGATTTCCGGGCCGCCGAAATGATCGAAGGCCCGAAGGCTTCGGAGTGGGTCGACTTCGTGCGCGCCTCGCCCTTTCCCCATGCATGCGACAACCCGACACCCCGCGCCCTGGCGCCCAACGACCGCGCTTGGCGCGCCGCCGAGGTGCCGGGCGGCAATGGCCAGTCCACCGCCCATGCGCTGGCCTGCATCTATGGCATGATGGCGGCGGGCGGGACATTTGAAGGCAAGCGCCTGATCGGCCGGGCGGCGATCGAAGAGGCCGCGAGGCCGCGCTTTCGCGGCATGGACGACAGCTTCGCGCTGCCGGCCGCCTTCGCCGCCGGCTACCAGATCGAAGATCCTGTCTATGCCGGCCGCGCATCTCCGCAAACCTTCGGCCACACCGGCTGGGGCGGCGCCATCGGCTTTGCCGATCCCAGCGCCGGCGTCGGGTTTGGCTATGTCACCAACCGCATGCTGGGGTTCGACGATGTGGATCCGCGCCGCAAGGCGCTGATCGACGCCGTCTACGACGCGCTCTGAATAAGATCCTTACCCTCTCAGCCCCGGCGCTTCCTGGCCGGTGCGGGCGACATATTCGGTGTAACCGCCGCCATAGGTGTGGATGCCTTCGGGCGTGAGCTCCAGCACGCGGTTCGACAGCGCCGCCAGGAAATGGCGGTCATGCGAGACGAAAAGCATCGTGCCCTCATATTGCGACAGCGCCTCGATCAGCATCTGCTTGGTGGTGATGTCGAGGTGGTTGGTCGGCTCGTCGAGCACCAGGAGGTTGGGTGGGTCGAACAGCATCAGCGCCATCACTAGGCGGGCCTTCTCGCCGCCTGACAGCACGCGGCACTTCTTCTCGATCTCGTCGCCTGAGAAGCCGAAGCAGCCGGCCAAAGCGCGCAGCGGCGCCTGGCCGGCCTGCGGAAAATTGTCCTCCAGCGTCTGGAAGACGGTGCGCTCGCCATCGAGCAGTTCCATGGCGTGCTGGGCGAAATAGCCCATCTTGACGCTCGGACCGCGCGCGACGGAGCCCTCGTCGGGCTCGGAGGCGCCGGCGACCAGCTTCAGCAGCGTCGACTTGCCGGCGCCATTGACACCCATGACGCACCAGCGCTCGCGGCGGCGGATCTGGAAGTCGAGGCCGGAATAGATCGAGCGGCTGCCATAGGATTTGTGGATGCCTTTCAGCGTCGCCACGTCCTCGCCGCAGCGCGGCGCCGGCTGAAACTCGAAGGCCACCGTCTGGCGGCGCTTGGGCGGCTCAACGCGGTCGATCTTGTCGAGCTTCTTCACCCGGCTCTGCACCTGCGCGGCATGCGAGGCGCGCGCCTTGAAGCGCTCGATGAAGGCGATCTCCTTGGCCAGCATCGCCTGCTGGCGCTCGAACTGCGCCTGCAATTGCTTGTCGGCCAGCGCGCGCTGCTCCTGGTAGAATTCGTAATTGCCGGAATAGGAGGTGAGCGCGCCGGCATCGATCTCGATGATCTTGGTGACGATGCGGTTCATGAACTCGCGGTCGTGCGAGGTCATCAAAAGCGCACCGTCATAGTCCTTGAGGAATTTCTCGAGCCAGATCAGGCTTTCGAGGTCGAGATGGTTCGACGGCTCGTCGAGCAGCATGACATCGGGCCGCATCAAAAGGATGCGGGCGAGCGCGACGCGCATCTTCCAGCCCCCTGAGAGCTTCGAGACGTCGCCGTCCATCATCTCCTGGCTGAAGCCGAGGCCATCCAGCACCTCGCGGGCGCGGCCGTCCAGCGCATAACCGTCCAGTTCCTCGAAGCGGTGCTGCAATTCGCCGTAGCGCTCGATGATTGCGTCCATCTCGTCGGCGCGCTCGGGATCGCCCATGGCGTGCTCGAGGTCGCGCATCTCGGCGGCGACCGCGCTGACCGGCCCGGCGCCTTCCATCACTTCGGCGACGGCGCTCAAACCGCCCATGTCGCCGACATCCTGGCTGAAATAGCCGATGGTGGCGCCGCGATCGACCGAGACCTGACCTTCGTCCGGCTGCTCCTCACCGATGATCATGCGGAACAAGGTCGTCTTGCCGGCGCCGTTCGGGCCGACCAGCCCGACCTTCTCGCCCTTCTGCAAGGCGGCCGAAGCTTCGATGAAGACAATCTGTCGGCCGTTCTGCTTGCCGATGTTTTCGAGACGGATCATGGGGCGGTCCGGGCAACTGCGCTGAGGTGGCGGGATTTGCCCCGGCGTGTACGCGAATGAAGGTGCGAGGGGAAGAGGTAGAAGCGCCGCAGGATGAAGGTTCCTCGCCCCCACCAAGTGGGGGAGAGGTGGCTCGGCGAAGCCGAGACGGAGAGGGGGAGCGCCCTACGAAGACCCCCTCTCCGTCCGCTTCGCGGACACCTCTCCCCCGCCTCGGCGGGGGCGAGGAACGGCGCCTCGCCTACTTCGCGTCGTGGAAGATAATTCCGACTGTATGCCGCCGTCCTGATCTCAATCGGCTGACCCCGTGTCTGAGATTCACCCGATAAAACCCCCTCGTGCCCTGCACCGGCCGGTTATGCACCGCAAATACCACCGCGTCACCGCGCCTCAATGGCACCACCTCGGCGCGGCTTTGCATGCGCGGGCGCTGTTCGGTGAGCACGAATTCGCCGCCGGCGAAATCCTCGCCAGGTTCGGACAACAGGATCGCCACCTGCAGCGGAAAGGCAAGCGCGCCGTAGAGGTCCTGGTGCAGACAATTGAAGTCGCCGGGGCCGTATTGCAGGAGAAGCGGCGTCGGCCTCGTCTGGCCCTCGTCGTGGCAGCGCTTCAGGAAAGCGGCGTGGTCGGCCGGATAGCGAAGCGCCACGCCCATCTTCTCGTTCCAGTCATTGGCGACCGTGGCAAGGCGCGAATAGAGGGCTGAGCGCAGACCCTCGATCAGGTCCGGCAGCGGATAGTTGAAGTAGCGGTATTCGCCTTTGCCGAAACCGTGGCGGGCCATCACCACATGGCTGCGGAAATGCTCCTCATGCGGGTAGAGGCCGGCGATATCGGCGCATTCTTCCGCTGAGAGAAGGCCGGGCATGACGGCACAGCCATGGGCGCTGAGGTCTGAGATGATACCGCGCCAGTCCTGCGCGGCGACACGAGATTCGGCGGAGCGGCTGGCGCGCTTGGTGTTGAGGGAGTGGATGGTCATAGGTTGGTTCCTTGGATGCGAGCAAAGTGGGGCGAAGGACGCGCCCCGGCCACCCGATTCCTGCGGAGGTGGGCGACGCCCTTTCCTTCTCCCCTTGCGAGGGTTTTGCACGGGAGCCGATATTTAGCGCACGAGGCA
>NZ_SUGA01000065.1 GCF_004963255.1 Mesorhizobium sp.
CCCAATGCTCATAAAGCCGGATCAGGTCCGGCCGGTGTGTGGCGTAGGTGCAGTATGACGATGTGAGCCGCTACACGTGCGCGTCTCCCGGTCTGTCCATAGGCTCGGAAGAAGTCGGACAGTTTGACATGGCCGGTCAGTTGCAACTCCCTTTCCCAGCACTCCACTGCCCGGTAGAGCGCATGAAAAATCTCCTTTCGGGCGGTTTCTTAAGACGCTCGCCACGCCATGAGGCAGTGGGGGCATCGGTGTCCATCAGGTGCTTCTGCCCATGCAGGATTCCAGAACATTGATGAAATCGTTTGTTTCGATGAAAGGCATCCACACTTTGGATGGTTGACCACGCTTTTCAAAGATCGTGAACTACATCTCCTCGTTGTGCTCGACGCACTCCGGACAAGTAACCTCATGGGCGCGGCATGCAGGATTAACCGAGCCCAGCCGGTCATGAGTGCGGCCGGCGCTCGGCTGCTCGATTTATTTGCGCGATAAGCTCGCGACCATGTCCGCGGAGGTATTCAAACTTAACGCTGCGTCCGGGAGCTCTTGCCCTCCAGTTTGCGACGCTCCCCCGCCCATCCAGTGATCGTTTATTTCGTCGGATAGTTTGACCCGGCTCTACCGAATCGCCGCTTCAGGATCATTCTTTCCGATTTCGTCACGCTCGTATTTCTGCCGCGTCCTACACCGATTGGGCGCGAACAAAACTGAGCGCCTTGGAACCCGAACCCGTGCGTCGTGACCGGGAGCATCCGGGGCGAACTCATCCGCTCGGGGGCATCGCATCACCGGACGGCGACAGGCACGGTCGACCGGCATCTCGGCATCGGCTGGGAATTCGTCCATGGTCTGCATTGGCGACGACGCTTCCTGAGGCCACGTAGCCCTTATGCCAAGCTGGGCGCCCGGGTCGAGCGCGTAATGACGACAATTGCTTCGCTGCAGGTCAAACGCTTTCCGGGCCACCTGCAAAGTCTTCACCCGGCCGTACAGCGCCCAAGACCACTGATGTGATCGACAAGAGCCTTTTTGATAAATCTGCGCTATTCTCCTGTCGCGCACGGACGACCGCGTGGCGAAGAGCAGGGTCCGAGATGAGAGCCCTGCCGCGCAGCTTCTATCGTCGCGCCTCGTTTGCGGCATCCGTGCCTACCCTCTTCGGACCTCGTGGGTTCCAACCGGCGACGAGGCGTGCATAGGCGCCCTCGGCCTGCTCCACCCAGCGGCGCTCTTCTTCCCGGTGGCTCTTTATGTTGTAGGCGTGCGCTCCCTTTTGGCCGCGCACAGCCTTGCTCCCGGCCTTGAGTTCCACATCGCGCAAGCTTCTTGGCATGCAGGGAGGGTCGAGCCCACGCGTAACTCTCGCCCTTCTCAACAGATGACAGATCACGACAGAGAGTTTGCGTGCGGTTGCCACGGCCGCGACATGCTGTCCGCGCCGGGCTCGCACGCCGCAGGGAGAAGGCTCGCAACGGTCCGGGAGCACGAGCGGCCGCCCAGGCCGCCTCGACGAGCATGCCGCGCGCATGACCACGGCCCTGCTTGGTGATCCGCCCATGGTAGGCCGGACCTGGCCGGACTGCTGGACGCTTGGGTTCAACCCGAGATAGGTCACGAGCTTCTGCGGATCGTCGAAGCGCGACACGTCGCCGATCGCCGCCCTTCATCGCCAGCGCGACGGTGATGTCGACGCCGGGAATGGTCATCAGCCGCTTCACGCCTTCATCCTCGAGAGCCGAGCGGACAAGATCGCGTTCGATGACCTGGAGGTCTTCGCCCAATCGGTCGAACTCGCGCAGATGCCCATCGATCGCGAGGCGCTCGTCCTGCGGTACGACCTGCTCGATTAACCAGGTCCGACCCTTGGCGCCGCACAGGTCAGCATGCGGGCAGGACGGATCAGGTGGCTATGAAGGATCGACTGGATGACGCTCTTCAATCGAGATCTCTGTCGGACAATCTGATTGCGCCGTGTCACCTGTCGACGCAGAGCCTGCGTCGGCTCGTCCGCAATCCAGACTTCTGGCAAGAAGCCGCTGGCATAGAGCTGCGCAAGAACGTCGGCGTCGATCGTCGTTTTGATCTTGGCATAGGCAACGATAAACACCTGTTTCGGCTTGGCGATCCCCACCTTCTTCACATGCGGCGCAACCACAGCTGCAGCGGACGTCGCGTTGCCGGTGGCCTCGATCACCCCGACATCGTTCGGCGACAGCTTCGCGGCGAACGCCGCCAGCAGATCGCGCCGCATGTCGACGCGGCCGAGTCGCCTGAGCCTGCCCTCCTCCCATGCCACTGCTTCGGCGAAGGCGCGGTGAATATCCAGTCCGATGATAAGCATGCCCGTTCCTCCTTCTTGGCTCGGTCAAAGACGGGAGCTGGCGGGCAACACGACATCTACTGATCCGCGCTCGCAGCGCATCCGGGAAAGTCGCGAGGGGCGGCCATGTAACGAGCTCGGGCTCTCAGCCCACGGTCTATTGACGGCCTGCCTGCACCTTTGTGCTCCCGGTGCCCCACGTCCCGGATGGGCTCACCATAAGGGCGTTCCAAAACAAGAACAGCAGGACGAGAAGGCACCACAGATCACATACCGGATAGCGGCAAGGCCAAGCGCTTCGTTCAGATAGGCTTGCGCCAATGGGCTTAGGCCGAGCCTACAACAGCTCTCAAAAACGCTGCCGGACTGCTGCATTGGCTCGCCGATACAATTGGCACAGGCCTCACGGCAGCTTAGGATCAAACCGCCCATCAGTCGCCTCGGACTGGAAAGGTGCACCCTATTAGGTTCCACGCCTAGCTAGGTCGGGGCCGCCGAAGACGCTGGTTGATAGACCGGCGCCATCGGCCCGGCGTTTCAAACTGCCAATCTCTGACCTGCACAGTACGAACGATTGCTCGCTTCGGCAGATCACGCGGCTCATATGTCGGACCTTAACGTCA
Organism: Mesorhizobium sp.; assembly: GCF_004963255.1. Taxonomy (GTDB): domain Bacteria; phylum Pseudomonadota; class Alphaproteobacteria; order Rhizobiales; family Rhizobiaceae; genus Mesorhizobium. The sequence goes on from NZ_SUGA01000065.1 coordinate 2,944, forward strand.
TCCATCATAAACTTTTTGCGACAAAAGATTGCAAGAATGCTAAATTGTTAAAGTCGTTTGTTTCGGTTAAAGGCATCCATCCCATGGATGGCTGATGACATGCGTTTCAAAGGACTTGATCTAAATCTCCTCGTTGTGCTCGACGCACTCCTGACGGAGCGTAATCTCTCGGCGGCGGCACGCAGGATTAACCTGAGTCAGCCCGCCATGAGTGCGGCCGTCGCCCGACTGCGCGATTATTTCCGCGATGAACTGTTTACGATAAGAGGTCGCGAAAGATTTCTAACCCCGCGTGCGGCAGCATTTGCCCCCGCAGTTCGCGACGCTCTCCAGCACATCCAGTGCTCGATTATTTCTTCGGATCCGTTTGACCCAGCTCGAGCCGATCGCCTCTTCAGGATCATTCTTTCCGATTTCGTCACGCTCGTGTTTTTCGAAAAGCTTGTGGAGCGTATTTCACGGGAAGCCCCCGCCGTCAGCTTCGAACTGCTGCCTGTCGACGATAGCCCCGATGAGCTTCTCCGGCGCGGTGACGTCGATTTTCTAATTCTACCGGATATGTTCACGTCGAGTGTGCATTCAAGCGTTGCGCTGTTTGACGAGAAGCTCGTGTGCGTAGGCTGTCCCACAAACAAGCAGCTGCCACAGCAGCTTACATTCGAGAGATACATGTCGATGAGGCACGTCGCGGTCAGGTTCGGGCGTACGATGAAGCCGTCTATCGAGGAATGGTTTTTGCTTGAGCATGGCCTTAAGAGACGTGTCGAGGTCGCCGTGCAGGGCTTCAGCATGATTCCACCTATGGTGTCCGGCACAGCTCGTATAGCGACCATGCCCTTACGGCTGGTCAGGCATTTCGAAAAAACGTTCCCCCTGCGGGTTATCGAACTTCCGCTGCCATTTCCCACATTCACCGAGACCCTCCAATGGCCGGCCCTCCACAATAGCGATCCGGCAAGCATCTGGATGCGGGAGATAATGATACAGGAGGCATCTCGGATGGCTGCCCCGCTGTGAACCCACGGAAAATTCAGGCGCACCTATAGTCACTACTCCTGTCACCATCTACTTTGACGACAATAGCCCTCGCCGGATAAAGTCGATGCTGGCGGCAAGTGCGCCTGCGAGATCGTCCAGAGAATGGACTTCCTCGACCAGCTCGAATGAGAAAGGTCCCGCGTAGCCGCCATCCAGCAGCGCCTGAATCTGGCTGCCATTGTCGGAACCTGCAAGAAAGCGATCGGGGTAAATCCAGAAGGTCGGGTCGTTTACGCTTGAAATGTGCACCAGGCCGGTAAGCTCGCAGAACAGGCATGTCTCCCCGGCCAGGGTGTGGTGGAACGTGTCGTGCACGAGGCGAAAGACGGACTGGCCATCAACCGCGGCAACGGCCTCGGCCGCTTCCTTCTTTGATCGAAGCGAGCAGGTTCGGAAACCCAGCGGCTCGATGAGACCGATCAGACCCCGCGACTGGAGGATTGGCTTGATCTCGTTTAGAGCGAAACGAAGATTGTCCTGGCGCTCGCTATTGGTGGGCCACGAGCTGCGGTTGGCCGGCACCAACACGAGCGTCTCCGCCCCGCACGCCGTCGCATAATCGGCGAGGTTGCTTGCCTCGGCCTGACGCGTTGGAGTCCAGTCGTTGAACCGCTGCAAGGCGTTGACAGAGATGATCGTGACGCCCGCTTCGGTAGCGGCCAACCGAACGTCCGCAGCCGGAATGCCGCGTGCGACAGGATTGCTGAAATGAGGGTAACGGATTTGGACGTCGGTCAGGCCTTGGTCACGGGCAAGCGCGAAAAGCGCACTGACGTCAAGGCGGGGCGCCGCCATGTGATCGAGTGCAAAGCGGGGCGATACCTGGCGCATTGCTTGACTTTCCTTCCATGAAGCGCGGCTGCCATTTCGGCATCCGGCTTCTTTCAAGACGGAACCACGCCGGTTCACAGATCGGACAGAGACGGCCGAGTCAATCGAGCTTTCCTTTCATCGGTGAAAGGAAAATGGGCGCTCATGATAGAAATCCATCAAGGTCAAATATTTTCCGGAAGATAAATGTCGAACGGCAGAAATGTCTGCCCCGGGCTCTCCGCGACGCCGGCTTTGATGGCCCGCTCCATTGCCATTATCAGCTCCTGGCAAAGTCGGCGCATTGGCGTGCCGACCGCCATCGTCAAGATGTCATCCGCAAGCGCCCCACGTGACTGCGGCGTCATTTCACTCACGATCGCGACGAGATCCTGACCGCTCCCCTCTTCTCGGAGCGCGGAAATTGCCCCCTCTATCCCCCCGCCGGCCATATAGAAGCCGACGAGCTCTGGTTCCCGCTGCATAAGATCCAGCAATTTTTCGTAAGTGAGCTGCCGTTCATCAAGGTTCACGAGCGCATCAAGCACCTCGAATTTTGGCGCGTTCTCACGAAAATACGCACGAAAGGCCGTTTCCCGCGTCGCATGCGCCTGGAAGCGATGGCTTCCGACAAACACCGCCACCTTGCCGGGCCGTTTTGCGGCCTTGGAAAACACCCAAGCGGCAGTCCGTCCGACCTTGCTGTTGTTGAGGCCGATGTAGCCCTCGCGCACGCCATCGGCGAAGTCGGATAGCAGCGAAAATACCGGGATACCTTTCGCCTTGAGCTCCTCGACTGATGCTGTGATTTTCGGGTGATCGGCCGCCACCATGGCGATCGCCTGGCAGCGGCTCCCAAGGTCCTTAAGAAGCGGGAGCAGGTCACGCGGCAAATGTGACTGCGCGAACTCGATGATCGGAAGGCCGTGGAAGGATTTAGCCATACTGACCGACTCTTCGATCTTGCGAGCGAAATCTTGGTAGAAATCGTGGGTAGGTTTTCTCAAGATGAAGCCCAGCTTGTAGTGCGGCAGGTGCTGCTGCAAGCGCTGTTTGATGAGACCGGCAGCATGATAGCCGATCGCGTGCGCGGCCGCATGGACCCGCTGGGCGGTCTCCTCTCGCACCGGAAGGCGGACGTTCAGAACCCGATCGACTGTTGCTACGCTGACTCCGGCTTCGCGGGCGAGATCGGCTATTGTGACGCGCTTTCCCCTAGCGATTCTGATCGGCCGGTCCTCCATCATCCGGTGCGCTCCCGCGACGGCTTGGGGCGGCAAGCTGAAATAGTTCCCCCACCCCGCGGATAGCGCATTCGACGAACAGCGCTCCATGCGCACCCAGATGAGTCTCCGTGAACCGTTCGTTTGCTTAGGGGCTTCATGGTGTTGTATTACTCACTGCGTTAGTACTCTATTTCCAGCGCTCTTTGGAGGCTGGCAATTCGACTGTTGTGTCAAGGCCGCTACTTACACGTCGCGCTGTTGCGATCTTGCTTGCGGGGAGCCAGTTTGATGTAACCCTAACCGCGGAAAGCGGTTTCCATCCGTGACTGGTCCAATTCGCCTTCCCAGCGAGCGACAACGAGCGATGCCACCGCATTACCGACTAAATTCGTCAGCGCGCGGCATTCCGACATGAAGCGGTCCACGCCAAGAATTAGAGCCATTCCGGCAACGGGAACACTCGGCACGACAGAGAGAGTAGCGGCCAATGTGATGAAGCCGGCGCCGGTGACGCCTGCCGCACCCTTCGAGGAAAGCATCGCAATTAGCAGCAGGAGGATCTGATCGGCAATTGACAAATCTGTGTTCGTCGCCTGGGCGATGAAGAGGGCGGCGATCGTCATGTAGATATTGGTACCGTCCAGATTGAATGAGTATCCAGTAGGGATGACGAGACTTACGACCGAACGGGCGGCGCCGGCCTTCTCCATCTTCTCCATTAGCGAGGGCAGCGCGGCCTCCGAGGAGGACGTTGCCAGGACAAGCAGCAGCTCGTCCTTGATGTAGCGGACGAGAGAAAAGATCGAGAAGCCGTTGTAGCGGCAGACCGCGCCGAGAACCCCGAACACGAAGAGGAAGGCGGTAAGATAGAACGTCGCGACCAGTATCGCGAGGTTGGCCACCGAACCGATTCCGTATTTGCCGATCGTAAAGGCCATTGCGCCGAAGGCGCCGATGGGTGCAGCCTTCATCAGAATGCCGACGAGCTTAAAAATGGGGGCGGTAAGCGCCTGGAGAAAGGTAACGACCGGCCTGCTCGTCTCTCCGGTCATCGCCAAAGCAATGCCGAACAGGACCGAGAAGAACAGGACTTGCAGGATGTCGCCTTCCGCGAAGGCACTGGCAATCGTTGACGGGATGATGTTCATCAGGAAGCTGGTCACGGACTGCTCGTGAGCCGTGGCCACATAGCCCTTAACGGCTTGGACATCGAGCGAGGCCGGATCGATGTTGAGGCCGGCGCCAGGTTGAACGATATTCGCGACAATCAGTCCGACAACGAGTGCAAGTGTCGAGAAGGTGAGGAAATAAACCATCGCCTTGGCGGCAACTCGGCCGACCTTCTGCAGATCGCTCATGCCGGCAATGCCGGTCGCAATTGTCAGGAAGATGACAGGTGCGATAATCATCTTGACGACTTTGATGAAGGCATCGCCGAGCGGCTTCAGGCTCTGGCCGGTTTCCGGATAGAGGTAGCCAATTGCGGCTCCCAGGACTATGGCGGCAAGCACCTGCACGTAGGTCCGGGCAAAATGGGGCTTGCGGGGCGCTGCGATCGCGCGGGGGACTCTTGGAACCAACACCGTTTCTCTCTCCCTGACCGGATCGGGGTGGGGGCTCCTCCTTCTCCCATGCTGCGCTCCGGTCGAGCGCTGCTGTCATCTCGGAGCAAGCGCCGTGCCAACTGGAGGCCTGTCCCGTCCAGCGAGATTGGTGCGGGTTGCGCACTGGAACCCTCCACCTTTGCCGGAATTTGCACTCAAGGCTCGCCAAAGATCGCGTCTGAAGAAGTGCTTCGCCAGAGAGGGAATTGACCAGGTCGCCTTGCGGCCGTGTCTTTGATGTCTGCCGCAGATCGACTGCCGGCCGATATCTCTGTCGTCTTGGTGACTTTGGTTTGTCAGTTTTGCGACGGAATGCGCGCAAACTGCAGGATATCCTACACGCCCATCAGAGCACGCGGTACAAGCGATTAAGCGTAGGAGCGCATTGAATCTCCGAGGTCAAAAAATCTTGAATAAGGTCCCCGTGCGAAGTGAATCCGCAACTCGTCAAAGTTCTCCACCGTTTGATCCAGCGGTCGCGTTTCCTGGCGCTGCAGGATGGCGTTATCTGATGGCTCAAGCGCTGGAACGCCCAGGAAATCCCAAACCGCTCCCAGGCATTGGGCAGGTTCGTGAAGTAGGCTCTCGTATTCCATTACAAGCAGGTTGGTCGACGTGAAGGAGTCCATAACGCGAGCGTGAAAATCGTCGGCGGCTTTGAAATAAGCCTCACAGTCGGCGATTGACAACCTGACGCTCGGTGGCCGAGCGGTATCGTTGTCCCAGCTGAACTTCAGCCAGTGACCGCTTTCCCTGGCCTGCACAAAGGATCGGAGCGATTCCAATACGTTTCGGCGAACAACAAGGATGACCTTGAGTGCTGGCCAACGAGCCAGTTCCGCAAAGAATGCGGGACGCTCGCGAAACTGAGGTTCATTGATCTTGCATCCAAGATGCGTCACATTCTTGTAGTCGCGCATAGGGCAGCGCACATAGGCAAGCTCAAGAAGCTCGCGATCCGTGCCTAGCAGGCGATCAGTGCTGGGCCAATTGGGATCATATTCGTTTAGCAACTCACCGTTACTCAAAACGGTCGGATGCTCGTTTAGCAATTCTTCTAAATAGTGTGTTCCGGTCCTTGGCATAGCAAGGATCACAAAAGGCTCAGGAGTTGCTTCGTTGTGGGTCATTGCATGTGTATCCAACTAAATAATGGCCGCGACGGTCTGTGGACGCGCACAAGAAGCTTGGCTGCTATCGATTGAACGCTCCGGGTGGGTCCGCGCCTCACCATCCAGCCTGTTCTTCGAGGTGTGGTCGCGAAGCTGGGCGGGTGCCTGCAGCGGCTGGGTGGCGCCCGGCTTCGGCGTTGTACCACTCGCGATTCCTAGCATACGCATGCCTCCGGGCCGCTGTGGGCAGTTTGCATCCGGCATTGCGGACCTCCTTCTGGTTAATGGGTGTAAGCAAGCGTCAACGCATTAGTCGTCGATGAAACAGTCCAGCCGACAGAAAAAAAGGCAATACAGCGAACATGCAAAGTGCGCCTATATGCAGCCCTACATTGTCGCCCAGGCGGCCGAGCATCACCGGACGGATTAGCTCGATAGAATTCGCCAGGGGCGAGAAGGCCGCAATCTGCTGAAACACTCCTGGCAATTGGCCGACTGGAAAAACCGCGCCCGAAAGGAACAGCATGGGTGTGATGACAAGCGTCTGATAGAAAATAAAATAGTGATAACTGGGCGCGAGCGCGATGACGAGCATGGCCAGGCTCGCAAAGGCGAATCCGGTGAGAGCGACGACCGGTAGCACGTAGAGAACCGACGTCCACGCGGCATAACCTAGCGCGGCCGCAACAATCGCAATTGTCGTACCGGCCAGAAAAGCCTTTGTGGCTGCCCAGGTCAATTCACCGAGAACGATGTCGCCGAGGGTAAGTTGTGTGTGCAGGATTGCTTCCCAAGTGCCCTGATCGCGCATTCGACCGAAAACCGCGTAAATTGTTTCGAAGGTTGATGCTGTCATCGCGCTCGTCGCAACCATGCCGGCTGCCAGAAAGGCGATGTAGGATGCACCTTCGATGCGGCCTACCAACAGTCCAAGGCCAGTGCCGAGCCCGAAAAGGTAAATCATCGGATCAGCAAGGGTGCCGAGCATTGAAGCAAATGCCACCTTCTTCCATGCCAGATGATTGCGGCGCCACACCGCCATCCAGTTCCAGGCGTTGGCGGGTAGAGCGGCCGCAAAACGTTCACCCATTGCTCACTTCTCCATCTCACGTCCGGTTAACCGCAAGAAAACGTCCTCCAGACTGGGTGGACGCTCTAGAATACGCAGACCCGCTCGACCGCGAAGCTGGATGCGCACATCCTCCGGCTCAGGCGCATAGCAAAAGAGCGTCTCGCCGCTTACCTCGACACGCTGAACGTACGGTCTGATCAGCGAAATCAGCTCCTGTGGATTACCGCCGAAGATCTCGATCACGTTGCACCCAATGTACTCGTCGATCAGCGCATGAGGACTGCCCTCGGCGATCTTGCGTCCCCGCTCGAGAACACACAGCCGATCACAAAGCCGCTCAGCCTCTTCCATGAAATGGGTGGTCAAAATGATCGTTTTTCCGCTCGCCAGCAGGAAACGAAGTCGCTCCCAGATCAGATGGCGGGCATGCGGGTCGAGGCCGGTCGTGGGCTCATCCATCACAAGCAACTGGGGGTCGTTGATCAGAGCACGTGCCAGCGTCAGGCGCCGCTTCATCCCGCCGGATAGCAGGCCGACACGTGAATCCGCCTTGCTCTCAAGGCGAGCGAACTCGAGCAGCCGTGGGATGACGGCGTTGATCTCTCTTGTACTCATGCCGAAGTAGCGCCCGAACACCAACAGGTTCTCACGTACCGTAAATTCCAGGTCGAGATTGTCGAACTGCGGGACCACGCCTATGCCCTTGCGGGCCAAGCGGCTGCGTGCCGGCACTGGTAGACCGAGGACTGTTATATCACCCGCGTCAGGCCGGGTCATACCGAGGAGCATACGCGCAATCGTGCTCTTGCCTGCGCCGTTAGGCCCCAGCAGACCGAAGCACTCTCCCGATGCAACGGTGAAGGACAGCCCGTCCACAACGAGCTTGTTTCCGAATAATTTGGTTACGCCGGTAAGGTCGATTGCTACATTGGACATGCGTCTATCTCAAGCGGAATGAGTCCGATTGGCCACCGGCAGCTTACTTGCGAATTCTGGTTCAGAGCAGGCCACCGCCTTGAGATGACACCTTTGGAAAGTCGCGGCCGGAGCGACGTGTGTATCGCTTCCGCCAAAGAATAACGTCAAGATGCCACGTGTCGCTTCCACATAGTCCCCGTTCTGACCATAGGTAACTCGACAAGCTTCACCCCGTGTCGACTGACACAACTTACTCGGTCACTCGGCGCTGCAAGGCCGTCAGACTTCACTAGCTGTGAGCGAAAGATCTGCAGTATGAAGTGACTCCGCAATTCCAGAATTGCCCGCAGCATTTGCTCCGCCAAGCGGCATCGCGCTTGTGATTTCCTTTGTGCTGCTGTTGGGCAGGGGAACACTTTTACGCGACAGCCAATCGCTATTGCTCAATGTACACAGGGCGTAAGCCTTCAAGGGGATCAACAGGAATATCCTGATTAACGCGTGCATTGAATAGCCGATGAATCGAAGCTGCCGAGTGCGGAAAGATAACACCGTAGATCTGATTATGGTCATCGTGACAATAGCCAGCACCGTCCACCAATTTACTGTATGTGAAAATAGTAACTCACCGAGCGCCGTTACTACCGCGATGCCGAGCAACAATGGGCCGAGATTCTCTCCCATCACATCCAAAGTTAGATAGCGATCCAGGCCACGCAGTAGACCTCGCGCAAGCATCGTGTCCCGGAAAGTGCTTCGTGCCCAGCGGAGTTGTTGGCGCAAATAAGGTCCCATCTTGTCCGGAACGACTGTCGCCGCGACGGCACCTGGAACGTACTCGGTTCGAAAGCCTGCTTTCAGCATGAGGATCGTAAGATGACGGTCTTCACCGAAGTCGCTTGGTTTCCCCCTGAACAGCTGCGTCTCGTATTGATCCAGCAGAGAAAGGAGACAAGACCGGCGGTACATTGCACATGGGCCGCAGCAGCACATGACCGCACCAAAGCGACCTTGCGCCGCGCGCTCCTCATTGCAAGCCAGCCAGTATTCCATATCGATCAATCGGGTCAACCAAGTGTCGCTGCGGTTGTATGCCGTCAGCTGGCCCATGGCCGCTCCGACCATGGAATCCCGCATTTTTACTGCAAGCTTCGTGATGACGTCGGACGCAAGTGTCGTGTCAGAGTCGACGCTGAGCACGAAATCTCCAGATGAGCGGCGGATGGCGGCGATCTGCGCCTTGCGTTTGCCAACATTTTCGCGGAGCAGAATGAAATTGAATCTCGGGTCGCCCTCGTAGGCGTGATGTACCGGGATGACGGCATTACGATTTCCAGAACCGTCGTCAACCAGATAGACCTGAAATGTTCCGGAGTAATCTTGATTTGCAATGGAAGCTAAACACGCCGCGAGTGTGCGCGGGTCCTCATTGTAGCAGGGGATAATGACATCCACGCTCGGCCAACGGTCGGATCCGAACAAGCTTTCCGACGGCGGCGTAACATTTTCCGGTTGGGAGTAGACCGCTTGCATGCCTCTGTAAACAGTCGAGAGCACCGCATAAGACGAAACGGCAACAGTACTGGCTGTGGTGAGAAGGTCCATAGGATCTCTGTTTGTTCAGGGATGTTGAGGAAGTGATCGGATTACAAATCCGCGGCCGTGCAATTCTGGAATTAGGCGTGACAACGCTGTCACCGTCTGGTCGCGCAGACTGGCTTGATTGCCTGGTTGCAATTCGTCGGGAGCGCACCCGTCGTGCAACAGCACGATTGCGCCCGGCCGGATATCGGCGAGCACTCTGTCGACGATGGCGTCAACGCCGGGGCGAGACCAGTCGCGTGGATCAATGGACCAATGGACGGGCGCCAATGCCTCACCCGCTAATGCAGCGATTACTTCTTCGGTCCAGATGCCATAGGGTGCACGAAAGTACCGAACCATGGCCTGCGGGCAAGCCATCCCTATGACTCTGTTTGCCTCAACTATCTGGCAGTCGACTTCGACGGACCCGCATTTAGCTAGGTCCGGATGAGTCATCGTGTGGTTGGCTATACCGTGGCCGTCTGTAATAATTCGGCGAACGAGTTCCGGCTCGTCGGCCGCGTAGGCCCCAACAACGAAGAAGGTCGCCGGCACCTGATGTTGCGCCAGCACATTGAGTATCTGCGGTGTGAAAAATGAATTGGGACCGTCGTCAAACGTCAGATAGACGCTGCGCTCTGCAATGCGATCGGCATTGTCACTCTGCCCTTCGCATATGTAGTCCAGAGGCTTCATAGTTCCGGACCGTTCCGGTCGATCAGGGTACCAGACGGCCACTCGTCCATCGAGCGTCCGATCGGCGAAACCAACACGAGTACGTCTTCCAGGCGCGTGGGCGGCAGGTCGGGATGCACATCTGGACGGGTCGACCGTACGCGAACGCCCGACACAATGTTCGCGAGGCCGGCTCTGCAGAATCTTTCGACATGGTTTCGCAGCGCGTGCCGAACCGTGCCGAAAGCGAATGGAACACCCAACTGATGGAGCACTGGGTACGCCACGCGCATCGAAAAACCGATTCCGAGCCCTTCAAGATCCGGACGAACCGCGTACAGGCCCAATTCAGCGACGATCAAGTCGACCTCGCCAACTTTGATGAAGCGCCGCAGCATGCCGATGTGAGCCGCTACCCCATGCGCGTCGTAGCCGATTGCGCGGAATTCCGGCCTCGCGCCGGCCCAACTGCGGCCGCCTTCGAATGGCTCCGCGTTGAAGGCGCCAGTCCGTCCATAGGTCTTTCGAAAAAAGTCGGAGAGTTCGACATGGTCGGCCAGTTGCAGCTCATTTTCCCAGCACAACTTCCACTCGACATTCGGACGCATGGAAGACCTCACCTTGTAGCTGTCTGGTTGAGATAAATGTCCAAGCATTGATTAAATAATTGGCGTCGCGCCAACGGGGCGTAACTTGTGGGGACCGCCGAAAGACCAAGCCGCAATGCAGATGCGACTGACTTTGTACGCCCCGCACACCAGATGATGCTCCTCAGATCCAACGCAACCATCGGAACTACCTATCTTTCCAACTTGAAGCGCTTCTATGGGACCTGCAGCAAAAACGGTAAAATCCTTTGTTTAGATGAAAGGTATCCACGCTTTGGATAACTGGGCGAATGCGTTCCATATGGCTGGTCAATTATCGTCGTCACGCTCGAGGCACTTCTGACGAAGCGCAAAGCTCACGCCCGCGGCACGCGCGGCCGTTGCCGGGCCGCGCGATTATCTCCGTAAGAGCCGAGTGGAGCTCAGACACGACGATTGATCAGAATCTGATTCGCGGGTTCAGTATCTCTTTCGTGTATCCAGCTCTGGGCTGTCCTTTGGCGGGAGTTAGGTTCGCCCAGGTTCTGAGCCTGGGGCGTTGGCCCGTTCGCCGCGCAGGCTCCTTCGCACATCGTCGAGGCCGAGAAAGAGGGGCCACACAGCTCCCCCTGTACTTTCCACCACCCGACACCAGCGCTCACCCAGGGCGCCGGCCTTGCTCACCTCAACGGATAGCGCACTCGCGCCGCTTCACGATTAAAAGAATTCTACAAGCAAGATGCCTGTTTGATCGAGAGACGTCCGCTGCCAATTCCCGCATCGCAGAGGCAGCCAATAGCGCTCGCTTTACATAGTGGTCCGGCAAGCAGCTAGATACGACAGGTGACCTCAAATGAGGCGTCTTGCATGGCTTCTACACCTGCCTGAATGCCAGAACTGCGTTCGT
>NZ_SUGA01000066.1:0-5376 GCF_004963255.1 Mesorhizobium sp.
GGCCAAATGCAATCGGCTTCGACACGCCGGGCGGCACCAAGGGCACCGGCGGCACGGTCACCATCATCCAGTCGGGCGCGATCGAGACCGACGGCGACCGCGCGCACGGCATCGTCGCGCAAGCGGTCGGCGGCGGCGGCGGCGCAGGCGGCACTTCCTCGCTCGACATGAATCAGTCGGCGGCAGGCTCGCAGGGCGGCATCGGCGATGCGGCCGCGGCGATTGCCGGCAGCGACAGCCAGGTCTGGGTGAAGGGCGCGAGCTCCTATGCGATGTTCGGCCAGAGCGCGACCGGGCAGGGCAACGCCAACCTCGTCCATCTGACCGCCGACGGCAGCTTGTTCGCGCAGGGCGCCGATTCCGTTGCGGCCTATGGCGAGAGCACGGCGCAGGGCACCAAGGGCAACATCACCATGGATCTGCAGGGCCAGTACACGATCGGCGGGTCCAACACCGGCGTCGCCGTGATGGTGGTGGGCGGACAGGACAATACCGTCAACAACAACAGCCTGCTCTATGCGATGGGCGCGACGCCGACCTTTTCGATGATGCAGTCGAAGCTGGCTGCCTTTAGCGCCTCGCTGCTGGCGCCCGGGCCGGTCGTGCCGGACGATGCGATCCTTGAATCGCTGCTCGACCAATTCAGCCCGCTCGCAATCACCGGCACCTCGGGCAACGAAACTTTCAAGAACCAGAAGAGCACCGTCGGCCTCGGCCGGGTAATCGGCAATGTCGATCTCGGCGGCGGCATCAACGAGTTCGACAATTTCACCGATTCCTCATTCGTCGGTCTGAAATCGATCAATCTCGGCGCCGGCGGGATGTTCAAGAACCAGGGCCTGATGACCAACCAGGGCATCGGCGTTGTGGCGACGGTCGACGTCACCGGCGGCTGGACCCAGGACAATACCGGCTCCTTCGTCACCGATATCGACCTCGACAACCAGATCACCGACAAGCTGACCTTGACGGAGACGGGCGATTTGGCCGGCACGGCGCCGCTCAACTTCCTGTCGATCGACAAGCTGTTCACGCAGTACACGCTGGCGACGGGCTCGGCGATGACTGATTCCGGCATCACGGCGCAGACGCTGCATCCGGCTGTCGGCTTCAATTTCCTGACCCGTGTCGACAACGGCACCGATCTGGTGCTCTACGCCGACAACCCGACCTTCCTCGAGCTGGCGCAGGATCCGGGCTCCGGCGCGACGGATCCCGCCGTGTTCCAGATGGCGAAGTATCTGGACGACGTCGAGGCCGCCTCGAGCCCGGACAATCCGATGGCGCGGCTGATCAACATGCTGCGCTTCTCGCAGACCGAGGCGCAGCTGGGCGCCGCGCTGACGCGGCTCACCCCGCACTATGCCGTGCACACCTTGGACATGATCAACCGCTCCACCGACACCATGCTCGACCAGGCGCATGAATGCACCGGCGTCGCGGCCTACAAGAATGTCGACGGCCGCTGCCTGTGGGGCACGATCACCCCGCAGGCTCAATACAGCAGGGATACCGGCGCCGGCACCACCAGCCGCGACGACACGTTGAAGACGCTGTCGTTCGGCGGCATCGCCGAGGTCGGGCGCAATTGGTCGCTCGGCGCCACGCTCGGCCGCACCGAGTACGATTCCAGCATCGCCTATAATGGCGACCTGCTGTCGGACACAAAAGGCGAATCCTGGCAGGCCTACGCGCTGGCGAAATATGAAAACAGCGGCTACTTCGTCGACCTTGCGCTCGGCGGCGGCACCGGCTCCTTCACCGGAGAGCGCGACACCCATATCGATCCCGTCGCGTTCATCCCCGGCGAAACGCTGGACGGCGTCTATCTGCCCGAGGAACTGCTTGACGGCGTCGGCAACAGCGTGACCTACAAGCAGGATAGCAGCCAGTTCGGTGGTTCGGCGCGGGTCGGCATGACGCATCAGATGGGCGCTTTCTATCTGCAACCGACGATCCAGTTCGATGCTCGCTGGCTTGACGTCTCCGGCAAGGAGGAGGGGTCGGTCGCCGCCTTCAATTTCGATGGCAACGGCAGCATGTTCTACGCCGCGACGCCGGCGCTCGAAGTGGGGGCCGACATCCCGGTCAGCGCGATCGCCAGTTTCCGCATCTACGGAAAGGCCGGCGTCGAGTTCTCCACCAAGCAGTGGGAGATCGAGGGCCGCTTCGCCGCCGCCGAGAACCTGCCCGGCAACCCGGCGTTGCACTTGACGGAAGCCATCGATTCGCCACTCTATCGGGTCGGCGCCGGCCTGGAGCTCAATGGCGTCAACGGCGTTGGTCTGGCAGTCAGGTACAACGGCGCCTTCGGTGAAACGGTCAAGCAGAACGCGGTCAGCGCGTCTCTGAAGGTCAGCTTCTAGCTGACCCGGAGCGGCGGTCAAGAAGGGAAGTCATGAAGACGAAGTACGCGTATGTCGCGGCGCTGCTGGCAGCCGCCTGCGTCGCCGGCGCGCCGGCATTCGCCGCGCAGAACAAGGGCGACAAGGTGGCCGCCCAGCCCGCCGGCGCGGCGGCCAAGCCGCAACTGCCGGGCGGTGCCTCGGCGCTTTCGGAAACGCATGGCGACTGGACGGTGAACTGCCAGGTCACCGGCTCCAACAAGGTCTGCAGTCTGTCGCATCAGCAGTTCAACAAGCAGAGCGGCCAGCGGCTGCTGGCGATCGAATTGACGACCAAGACCGGCCAGGACGCCAGCGGCACGCTGGCGCTGCCCTTCGGACTTGCGCTCGCCAACGGCGTCGCGCTCGAGATCGACGACAAGAAGCTTGACGGCACGCTGCAGTTCAACACCTGCCAGGCGGTGGGTTGCCTGGTGCCGGTGACGTTCGATGCCGAGACCACGCCGCTGCTGCAGAACGCCACCACGCTCAAGATCAACGCTATCGCCGCGGACACCATGCAGCCGATCTCCTTCACCATCTCGCTCAACGGTTTTGGCAGCGCGCTGGCGCGGACGGCGGATCTGTCGGCGGACTAAAGTGGGTCGCGATTAATCGCCCAACACCGGCAGCTTGAAGAAGTTAGTGCATCGTCGGTGCTGCAAAGCCACAGGACGCGCAACTTTACGCCTGTCTCATCTGGATCTACACCAAAGGTGCAGTGTTAAAGTTGGGAGAGACGTAGGCGTGTCGCGGTGTCATGGTCGATGCGGCGAGCTACTTCATTGTGGTATTGAGGCCCGATTGAGCTGACACCGTAGTGAAGAGAGTGGTTCGATCTTCGCAGCTCAAACTGCTAGTTGAATGTCGGATAGCGTGGTGGGAAATCGAAAGCTGCCGCTCCGCTTGCGGCCCCACATGACATCACCGTGTCGACCGTTGACGTCCGCTCTGCCAACGCCCGTAAGCGGCCTTGCTGCACTAGAAATTATCACCACAGGGCCCTTTTTGAAAACGCGTGGTCGCCTGGACCACGCGCTTCAACAACACTGATAAAGTGTGCTCGGTCTTTTTGGCTCAACGTCTGACCATTCGGGCAGCAGCAATCAAAATACATGCGCCGATGAAGCCGGCGACAAGATAGCCAAGCCATCCGGTCAAGGATACTCCGAGCAGTCCAAGAAGGAGGTTAGCGACGATGGCGCCGACAATCCCCAAAATGATGTTCATGAGCACGCCCATGTTGCTCTTCATGAACATCTCAGCGAGCCAGCCGGCGATCCCGCCGATTACGATAGCCGCTACCCAACCGACACCTGAATTTTCCATGTTCCCCTTTCCTAGAACCGAATTTGGTTCGGCGGGAAACGTCCGACAAACCAATAAAGTTCCTCGCGAATATTGCAATCAGGCCGGGTGGTTTGCCGGGCCGCGGCTGCTTGTGTCCGCGCTGGCAAGGTGCTGGCGAAGCAACCTGATGTTGCGATTGTTGGCCTTAAAATACACGTCGAAGATTGAACCCAGTATAGGCACGCTTCCTACAACCGTATCAAGCAAGACGTTCCCCAGCATCCTTGCAACCAAGAAATTTCCGGCACCGCAGCTTCGGGCGCGCAACACGATATAGGCGACACGATGGTGGTGGCTGCGTCTCCGAGTATGGGGACCAGACCCACCAACGCATCCAGTCCGAACCGAACTGAGGTCCTGGGAATGCGCCAGCGCGAGTCGAGCATGGCCGCCAAAAAATCCAGTTCCGCAATGATCAGTTAGAGACTTTCAGTCCTCCTACTTGGGCGAACGGCTGCAATCGCCGGTCGACGCCATAAGCTGACCATCCGCTCTTCTCGCATGCAGGCGAGAATTGTCCTGTCTCCACTGGGCCCGACATAATGACACGGCCGGGTTCCTGGCCCACCGGCGCTGGGGCGAACAGATCCGGCGGGTGATGCAGCACAAGACCTTTCCGCCTGGGAGCCGCGCCTCCTTCCGCCCTTCTGAAAGGCAGCACCATTCTGGCGCGCCCGCTCCTTTGCTTCGCCGCGACGCAATCCGAAGGGGAATTTCATCATGGTGATTTCTGCCCGAAGGTAAATTTCGGAACGAAATCTCGAATGGCGCGTTGGGCAACTTGCGCGGCGGTGTACCTTGCTCGCGCAAGCGGGCGGACTTCATAGGAAGATGCAATTTCGGTCAACTACTTGGTGGGGAGTAGGTCTGTGAACGTGCAGGCATCAAGGGCACAACTCGACCGTCGTCAAATTCTAAATTCACTGAAGGCCTTCAGGCGAGGCGATTTTTCGGTTCGCATCGACAACGTCTATGACGGAGTTGATTCCGATATTGCCGATGCCTTCAATCAAATCGTCGAACTCAACGACCAGGTGACCAGGGAGTTCGAGCGGCTAAGCAGGGTGGTCGGCAAGGACGGAAGGATCGGTGAGAGGGGCCACGTCCGCAATGCGACAGGCGGTTGGGAATCGAGTGTCAGGTCGGTCAACGAGCTCATCGACGACATGGTTCAGCCGACGGCCGAAGTGGCCCGCGTGATTGGCGCCGTCGCGAAAGGCGACCTTTCCCAGACAATGATGGTCGAAATCGACGGCCGCCCGTTGCGCGGCGAGTTCCTCCGCATCGGCAAGATCGTCAACACGATGGTGGGGCAACTGGCTTCGTTCGCCTCCGAAGTCACGCGCGTCGCGCGTGAGGTCGGGACCGAAGGGAAGCTCGGCGGCCAAGCAAGAGTGAAGGGTGTAGCCGGAACCTGGAAAGATCTGACCGACAACGTCAATGCCATGGCCACCAATCTTACGGGTCAGGTGCGCAACATCGCCGAAGTTACAACCGCGGTCGCATCCGGGGATCTGTCGAAGAAGATCACGGTCGATGTGAAGGGCGAAATCCTTGAGCTCAAGAACACCATAAATACCATGGTGGATCAGCTCAATTCGTTCGCTTCGGAAGTGACGCGCGTCGCACGCGAGGTCGGTAC
>NZ_SUGA01000066.1:5386-13265 GCF_004963255.1 Mesorhizobium sp.
ATCAGCTCAATTCGTTCGCTTCGGAAGTGACGCGCGTCGCACGCGAGGTCGGTACCGAGGGCAAACTCGGTGGCCAGGCCCGCGTCGAGGGCGTCGGCGGCACCTGGAAGGACCTAACCGACAACGTCAACTCAATGGCCGAAAACCTCACCGGCCAAGTGCGTAACATCGCGGAGGTCACCACGGCGGTCGCGCTAGGCGACCTATCAAAGAAGATCACCGTCGATGTGAAGGGCGAAATCCTTGAGCTCAAGAACACCATAAATACCATGGTGGATCAGCTCAATTCGTTCGCTTCGGAAGTGACGCGCGTCGCACGCGAGGTCGGTACAGAGGGCAAACTCGGTGGCCAGGCACAAGTTCGCGGCGTCGCCGGCACGTGGAAGGACCTCACCGACAATGTTAACTCTATGGCCGAGAACTTGACCGGTCAGGTGCGCAACATTGCTGAGGTCACGACGGCGGTTGCTTCGGGCGACCTGTCGAAAAAGATCACCGTCGCTGTCCAGGGTGAAATCCTGGAGCTCAAAGACACTATCAACACGATGGTGGATCAGCTGAACTCCTTCGCCTCCGAAGTAACCCGTGTGGCCCGCGAAGTGGGCACGGAAGGCAAGCTCGGGGGCCAAGCCGAGGTGAGGGGTGTCGGTGGCACCTGGAAAGACCTGACAGATAACGTCAACCTGATGGCGGCCAACCTGACTGGCCAGGTTCGCAACATTGCGGAGGTGACCACGGCCGTCGCCCGAGGCGACCTATCAAAGAAGATCACCGTCGACGTCAAGGGCGAAATTCTGGAGCTTAAGGACACCGTCAACACGATGGTCGACCAGCTGAATTCCTTCGCTTCCGAGGTGACGCGCGTGGCTCGTGAGGTAGGGTCTGAGGGCAAGCTCGGCGGCCAGGCTCATGTGGAAGGCGTCGGCGGCACATGGAAAGACCTGACGGACAACGTCAACGCGATGGCCGGCAATCTGACTGTCCAGTTGCGTGACGTGTCCAAAGTCGCGACCGCGATCGCCACCGGCGACCTAACCCAAAAGATCACCGTCGATGCCTTGGGAGAAATCCTGCAGATCAAGGACGTGATCAACACGATGGTTGATCAGTTGAACTCCTTTGCATCGGAAGTTACGCGCGTCGCACGCGAGGTTGGTTCCGATGGCAAACTCGGTGGCCAAGCCCAGGTTCGCGGCGTGGCGGGCACCTGGAAGGACCTCACCGACAATGTGAATGCGATGGCCGCCAACCTGACGGGTCAGGTCCGCAACATCGCGGAAGTGACGACCGCTGTGGCGCTTGGCGACCTTTCCAAGAAGATCACCGTCGATGTGAAGGGCGAAATTCTCGAGCTCAAGTCGACCATCAACACGATGGTCGACCAGCTGAATTCCTTTGCAGGTGAGGTGACGCGCGTAGCGCGTGAAGTCGGCACCGAAGGAAAGCTAGGTGGTCAAGCACAGGTGCGAGGGGTCGCCGGCACTTGGAAGGATCTGACCGATAATGTCAACTCGATGGCCGAGAACCTTACGGGCCAGGTCCGCAACATCGCCGAGGTGACGACAGCAGTCGCGCGGGGCGACCTCTCGAAGAAGATTACTGTTGACGTGAAGGGTGAAATTCTCGAGCTCAAGTCCACCATCAACACTATGGTCGACCAACTGAACTCCTTCGCGGGCGAGGTGACGCGCGTTGCACGCGAAGTCGGCACGGAAGGTAAGCTCGGAGGTCAGGCCGAGGTGCGAGGTGTGGCAGGCACCTGGAAGGATTTGACCGACAATGTCAACCTGATGGCCACAAATCTAACCAACCAGGTGCGCGGCATCGCCGACGTGGTCACTGCCGTCGCGCAAGGCAATCTCAAGCGGAAGCTGACGGTGGACGCAAAGGGCGAAATCGCGTCTCTCGCCGATACCATCAATGGCATGATCGAAACACTTGCCACCTTTGCCGACCAAGTCACCAATGTTGCTCGCGAAGTCGGTATCGAGGGCAAGCTAGGCGGCCAAGCACGCGTCCCAGGCGCTGCCGGTTTATGGCGCGACTTGACTGACAACGTCAATCAGCTCGCTGCCAATCTGACCACCCAGGTCCGCGCCATCGCGGAGGTCTCGACGGCGGTGACCAAGGGCGATCTCACCCGCTCGATCAGCGTCGAGGCATCCGGCGAAGTCGCCGCGCTCAAAGACAACATCAACGAGATGATCCGAAACCTTAAGGATCAGACGCTGAAGAATGCCGAGCAGGACTGGTTGAAGACCAACCTCGCGCGCTTCTCTCGAATGCTGCAGGGCGAGAGGGATCTGGCAACCGTGTCGCGCCTGATCATGTCCGAACTCGCGCCGCTCGTGAACGCTCAGTATGGCGTGTTCTATGTGACCAATCGCGATGAGGAGGAGTCTTACCTCGAGTTGGCCGCGTCTTACGGCGCAGAGAGCAAAGCTTCGATCAAGCGTCGCCTGGATCTGCGCGAAGGACTCGTAGGCCAAAGTGCCGCCGACAAACGTGTGATCATGCTTGATAACGTTCCGCCGGATTTCCTGCGCGTGACGTCAGGTCTTGGCAGCGCATCGCCGGCAAACGTCATCATTCTTCCCGCCTTGTTTGAAGATGAGGTGAAGGCTGTCATCGAGCTAGCATCGTTCAGTGAGTTCCGCGATACGCACCAATCGTTCCTCAATCAGCTGATGGAATCCGTCGGCATCGTCCTCAATACCATCGCTGCAACGATGCGGACGGAGGGATTGCTCAAGCAGTCCCAGCTGCTGACATCCGAACTGCAGGCGCGCCAGACCGAGCTGACCAAAAAGCAGGAGGAACTACACGCCACGAATGAGGAGCTCCAGGAGAAGGCTCAGCTTCTGGAAAACGAGAAGAAGCAGGTCGAAAACAAGAATCTCGAAATCGAAATGGCACGCAGGGCGCTGGAGGAGAAGGCCGAGCAGCTGGCGCT
Organism: Mesorhizobium sp.; assembly: GCF_004963255.1. Classification (GTDB taxonomy): domain Bacteria; phylum Pseudomonadota; class Alphaproteobacteria; order Rhizobiales; family Rhizobiaceae; genus Mesorhizobium. Next base: position 8,340 of record NZ_SUGA01000066.1, read on the forward strand.
CACTTCAAAGTACAAATCCGAGTTCCTCGCCAATATGAGCCATGAGCTGAGAACTCCGCTCAATTCGCTGCTCATCCTTTCGAACCTGCTTGCGACCAACCAGCAAGGCAATCTCAATGACAAACAGGTCGAGTTTGCGCGCACCATCAATTCGGCGGGGACAGATCTCCTTAGCCTCATTAACGACATTCTCGATCTTTCGAAAATCGAGTCCGGCACCGTCTCGATTGACATCAACGATATGCCAGTTGCCCATCTGCGTCAGCATATGGAGCGCACGTTCCGCCAACTCGCGGCGGACAAAGGACTTGGCTTTACGATCAATATCGATCCGGCCCTGCCAGAGACTGTCCGGACGGACGAGAAGCGCCTTCAGCAAATCGTCCTCAACCTCCTTTCGAACGCCTTCAAGTTCACCTCTGAAGGTCAGGTCAGCCTCAACTTTCTTGTTGAGAAGACCGGGCGTCGCGACGGCGCCAAGGAGCCGCTGAAGGCGTTGGCCATTGCCGTGACCGACACCGGGATCGGCATTCCGGAAGAGAAGCAGAAACTGATCTTCGAGGCGTTTCAGCAGGCCGATGGCACGACGAGCCGCAAATATGGGGGAACCGGTCTCGGTCTTTCGATAAGTCGCGAGATCGCACGCCTGCTTGGGGGCGAGTTGAGAGTTGAAAGCGTACCTGGGAAGGGTTCGACATTTACGCTCGTCATTCCCATGGCTGGTCCCAGCGCTGCTGCGGCGACTCAACCGGAACTGCTTCCATCCAGCGAGGCAATCGCGGGGGTTGTGGCGCCGGCCGGATTGCCTTCGGCGGAGCTGTCGGACGATCGCGATGTCATATCTTCGGAAGACCGGGTCGTATTGATTGTAGAGGACGACTCAACATTTGGCGGCCTACTTCTGGGTTTGGCTCGATCAGCTGGATTGAAAGCCGTACTGTCGACTGCCGGCTCGGGAACTTTGGCTTTGGCGCGCAAGCTGGTTCCCGATGCGATTACGTTGGACCTTGGTCTTGCCGACATAGACGGCTGGGTACTCTTCGACCTACTACGCCACGATCCGAAGACGAAAGGCATTCCAGTTCACGTCATTTCCGGCGCGGAGGACCTTGAGGATTTATCGCGAAAAGGAGCGGCGAGCATCTCGACCAAGCCCGTATCGACCAATGAACTGTTGAAGGTGTTTCAGGAAATTCATTCGAGAAAGCTTCGCGTCCAGAGACGGGTGCTCGTAGTCGATTCCGACTCCGAGCGGCGCCTTTCCTTGGTTGAAACTATTAGAGACGGCGTCACCTCGGTGACAGCGATAAGTCGTGGGACTGCCGCTGATGACATCGAGCTCGCTTCATTTGACGCGATAATCCTCGGCCTCGGAAGGTCTGCCAAGGATAACGCGCAGGCGCTCGATGAGCTTGCCGACCAGTCTTCCAATGGTCTGCCTCCACTTATCTTCTTCGCCCCTCATTCGGACGCGATTGAACAGGTAGTAGCGTTGAATCCGGCTTGGAATGATGTTCCAAGGGCCGAGAACTTCGCGCAACTGGCGCTGCATATTTCTGCGACGCTGCCGGGAGGATTTCGCGCGGACGACGGAGCGTCGGACGGGCGGACCGATGAAAGGTCCAGTCTAGCGGGCGCCAAAGTCCTGATCGTCGATGACGATATCCGAAACATCTATTCTTTGACGAGCGTTCTTGAAACTTACGATATCGAAGTCCTTCACGCCGAGCGCAGCCGCGACGGCATTGCCCTGCTGGAACAGAACCCCGACATAGACGCAGCGTTGATCGATATCATGATGCCGGAGATGGACGGCTATGAGACGATGAGGAGGATTCGCAACACGCCTGCCATCGCTCACATCCCGCTAATTTCGGTTACGGCCAAGGCAATGAAAGGTGATCGGCAGAAGTGCTTGCAAGCCGGCGCTTCCGACTACATTGCCAAGCCCGTTGATCTCGACCTGTTGCTGGCGCTCCTGCGGGTCTGGATCGGTCGTTCCCGAGCCCGAGCGCAAGCCGAGACGCCCCGAAAGCTGCTGATGTCCGCAAATTGACGGTGAACCCGATGCAAAAGCAATCGCGGGGTCGTTCGAGAAAGTTCGAAGTCGTGGAGTTGACCAACACGCCGGCAAAGGCACGTATTCTGGCCGTCGATGATGACGAACGGAATTTGTTGGCGATCGATGAAGTTCTCACCCCGGTCGCGGAAGTGGTCACGGTGCAATCCGGCGAGGAGGCGCTGCGCTGCCTTCTGAAGGAGGAGTTCGCCGTTATCTTGCTGGATGTGCTGATGCCGGGTCTCGACGGCTACGAGACGGCCGCTTTGATCCGCCAGCGCGAACAGTCCAAGCGAACGCCTCTCATTTTTCTCACGGCGATCAACAAAGAGGAAGCTCACATGCTGCGCGGCTACGACGCTGGCGCGGTGGACTACGTGTTTAAGCCTTTTGACCCGGCCATGTTGCAATCCAAAGTGGCGGTGTTCGTCGAGTTGCACGAAAAGACGCTCGAGATTCAGCGCAAGGCGATCGCCGAGCAGGCATTGTTGGCGAAGTCTTTGCAGGCTGAAAGACAAAAGCTTGAGGCAGAACGGTCGTTGCGGATCGCCGAGGAGCGGCAGGAAGCCATTCTTGGGTGCTTGCCAGTATGCTTTCACGCGAGGGCAGCCGACCCGCCGTTTGCTGCCCTTTTTGTGACCAAGGGTGTCGAACGTCTGACCGGATTTCCGCCCGAGCGATTCACATCCGATCCGCAGTTTGGCCTGAGCAGGGTACATCCTGAGGATTTATCGAAAGTAAGGGAAGCACTGCAGGGAGCAAAGGTATCAGGCTCCTATACCTGCGAATTCCGCTGGCGGTGCGCCGATGGCCAATATCGGATTTTCCTGGACCAAGGAATTCTGTCGAAAGGTAGCGACGGGCGCCGGCCAGAGATCCTGGGAACACTGCTCGACATCACCGACCGGCGTGCACTTGAGGACCAGCTGCTCCAATCGCGGCGCCTCGACGCAGTCGGAAAACTCACAGGAGGGCTTGCGCACGACTTTAACAACCTACTCGCAACGGTTCTCAGTGGACTGGGCTTGCTTGAGCGAAACGCTGCGCTGGACGAGCAGGCACGGAAGGTTGTTGAGCTGATGCGCCACTCCGCGAAACAGGGCGTCGAGCTAGTCACCCGCATGCTCGCCTTTTCGCGGCGCCAAAATCTCAAGCCGGGTTCCGTGCGTTTGACAGCGCTCGAAGACACGATGAGCGGTTTGGTTGCGCCGGTGCTGGGAGGCTTGATTCGCTTCGAATGGCTGGTCGACGACTCCGTCTGGTCCGCGCACATAGATGTTAGCCAATTGGAACTGGCGCTAATGAACCTTGTTTTCAACGCGCGTGACGCGATGCCGTCCGGTGGAACAATCTCGGTAAGTGCTCGAAATCACACGATTGATACAACGTCCGACGATCTGGCTCCCGGAGACTACGTCGTCGTTACCGTCAAGGACACGGGCGTGGGCATCCCGCCCAACATCATAAACAAGGTCGTCGAGCCCTTCTTCACCACGAAACCGGTTGGAAAAGGCACAGGACTAGGACTCAGCACAGTGTACGGGTTCATGAAGCAGTCGGGCGGAGCGCTCCGTATCGATAGCGACATCGGTCGCGGTACCTCAATGGAGCTTTGGTTGCCCCGATCGGTGGAGCAGCCTGAAACAAGCCCGGCTGATTCAAATGGAAAGCGAATTCTGGTCGAGGCCGCAGGGAAGGCTCTACCGTCCCTTCTATTGGTCGATGACAGCAGCGGGCTGCGACAGCTGATTGCCGAAACGCTCAGGCAGCACGGCTTCGAAGTGACCTGCGCGGCCGGAGGCGCCGAAGCGTTGACGATCATCGAGGGCACGCCGCATCACTGCGATGTTATTGTCACTGATTTTGCCATGCCGCTTGTATCAGGAGTGGACGTCATTCGCTTCGCGCGTAATCTGCGCTCCAATTGGCCGGCAGTGATAATCACCGGATATGCCGATGCCGATGCAATTGCGGACCGTCCCTCGGACGTACCGTTGGTAAACAAGCCGATCCGCGAGTGGGAACTCATCGAAAGCATTTTGCGCGCCAATTCAGACGCAGTTGACTGATCCCCGTTACCCCGTGAGCAGTCACGTCGAGGACGAATGTCAGCTTTTTGCCAAGCTATCCCAAGAGCTGCCATTCAGCTTTCGGCCTCCATCCGGCCACCAGTGATGAGGGCTAAGGAGATGAGGTGGTCGGTGGTGTTGGTCAGAGGAGAGATTCGTGGCAGGGTCTTCCCGTGTGCGTAGGAATCGGTCTGTTAGGCAGATTAGATTGCCGCAGCGAATTGCCTAGAGCGGTTCAAGATTTGACGGAATCGGAGGGGATTCCCGATTTGTCGGATTTGTGATTCAAGATGCTGGCTGGGAATGGAGGCCAGCATCTGATGACGCGACCTCTTTCGGACGATCTCCGCGAACGGGTTGTAGCGGCGGTTTTGAGTGGTGAGAGCCGCCGGTCGGCCGCCAAACGGTTCGGCATTTCGGTTTCGGCGGCGGTGAAGTTGTTGCAGCGTCATCGGGCGACTGGCTCGGTGGCGCCTGGCAAGATGGGCGGACATCGCAAGAGGGTGCTGGAGCCGCATCGTGCTTTCATCGAGGGCCGTCTGCGTGAAACACCGCATCTGACGCTGCATGGTCTGAAGGATGAGTTGGCCGCGCGCGGGGTCAAGGTCTCGCACAATGCGGTGTGGCAGTTCCTGCGCCGAGAGGGGCTAAGCTTCAAAAAAAACGCTGTTCGCCCTTGAACAGGCACGCGCCGATATTGCCCGTCGGCGCCAGCGATGGCGATCCTGGCAGGCCGGCCTCGATGTAAGCGGTGTTTCCTGACCACCTTTCGGGAGTGGTCGCGATCTGTGAGGTTGC
>NZ_SUGA01000067.1 GCF_004963255.1 Mesorhizobium sp.
GGCCGCAGCCGCGTATCGGAGTTGAGCGTCGTCGCGCCAAGGTCTGCTTCTGGGCGAGAGTGATGCCAGCCCGTATGTCTGAGATGAGGCGCATACTTGCCGTCAAATTCGGCGTCCTTCACTGGTTCGTTCACGTATTCCGGAGAAAATTACTGTGCGAGTTGATGGATCCTCGTTCCCGGTACGACAGCCTCAGCTATTTCACATAGATGCTTATGGTGCGTCAGGTAGATGACCTGACCTGTGTTTGCCATCGCTCCGAACAGCCTGAAAACCTCCTCCGAGCGAATATGGTCGAACGTCTCCATGATGTCGTCGGCGACGAATGGGACCGAGGGCCGAAATTGCGCGAACTCGTAATAACCGGCGAGTCTTAGGGCAAGGTACAGCTGAAATCGTGCACCCTTTGAAAGCGCTTCGGTGACCTTGGATTGCCCGTCACCCTGCACAGCAATGAGAACCTCACCACCTCTTACAGGCTGGGTTGTCAGCCCCGAATACTGGCCACGCGTCATTAGCTTGAACGCGTCTGATGCGCGCGCCATCATGCCGGAGCGATGGCTCTCACGGTAGATCCGCAAAGCATTGCCAGCCGACATGATGCCAAGCTTCAGCTCTATGTAGCGAACGGCCTTCTCCTCGATTTCCAGCAGGGTTGTGCGCCGTTCAGCATCCAGGCGTGCAACCGCACTATCACCGCCGATGGCGTCCAGCTTGTCGGCCGCGCGCGTCTGCCGGATCAGCTGTTGCTGGATGGTTTCATCGAACAGGCGAAGCCGCTGCTCACCCTCAGCCTTCTCGACCGCGAGGCCGTCGAAATCGATCGCGTCCAGGATCGAGCGGGCCTGCTCGAATCCGTCGACCGCGAGCTCCGCCACTATCCGTTCCTCAAGTTCGGCGACGGTGGTGCGCAAGCCATCGCGCTCACGCAACAGCTCATCGCGTTCGACTACCTCGGGCAGAGTGGCGACACCAAAGACGCCCAGCACCTCGTTCTTGCGGCGTTCGTGTGCCAAAATCTCAGTGTCGAGGATGTCGCGCGCCTCCTTGAGGCGCTTCAGGTCGTTGCCGAGGCTTGCCTTCGTTTCACGTGTCCGCTCGGCACGCTCTAGGCGCTCGGCAAGGCGGATGGCCAACTGCTCCGGGTCGGTATCCTTCGTCGGCTCGTCGGCTTCAACCGCAACGGCGATGACCTCGACCAGAAAATTGGCCCTGTCGGCCTCCATCTTGTCGATACGCAGCTGCAGGTCGTCCCGTTCCTGCAGGCTTCTTGAAAGTTCGGCCAATTGATCGAGCACAGTGCCGACGCCGGATGCGGAGAGCCCGCTTTCGAGCCAAGTTCCCTTGAGTGCTTCGGTAATGCCGGCCAGCCATTCCTCCTCGCGACGCTCCGCCACACCTACTGCAACCCGTCGTGCCGCTAGATCCTCTTCTTTGGAGCTCACCATTCTGAGCGCCTCGGCATACTCGGCGTCCACCTTGCGCTGCCGATCCAGAAACGGCTCCGCGATGGCCATGATTGCTTCGAGGGTGTCGTTGGACTCTGATACAATGCCGACGCTTCCCAGCACTGCTCTCATTTCCAAGCGTATCTGCTCGCCGGCGTCAGCGGCTCGCTCGGCCTTCAAGCGAGCAAGTTCGATCTGCTCCCAGGCAGCGAGCGCATCGCTGCGCGCCTCGATCTGATCCTCGATCCTTTCGATCAGGCGCTCAGACGAAGGTTCCACGGCGTCTCCGAGCAGGTCCCTGGCGGCCGCGCGGATTTCCAACAATTGGGTATCCACATCCTTGCCGAGCTGTGTGCGTTGGATGCCGTTGCGTGACAGGTTGGCCGCGGCCTCGGCCAGCTCGCGCGTAGTTGCCCGGATCTCAGCCAGATCCGCCGCGCCGGCCAGCCGGCCTGCGCTGGCAATGTCATCGCGCGCCAATGCCACGGCGAAGTCGTCAGCGGTGTCACCGGTCAGCGCTGCGCGGTGCGTTGCCCACGCATCATCGCGAACTCGGCGGATGGCGGTAGCCGCTTCATCGTCGACAATGTCGCCCGAGGCACGAAGGGCATCCAATCGTGCGGCGAGCATGGCATGGTTGCCCTCGTATTCAGCAAGGCGTTCGGCAAGTACGGCGGTGTTCCTTGCCAGTTCTGACGCTACCGTCTTCCAGGCGGCAATCTGCCCGGCGCTCGGAACCGCGACGTTGGCGAGAGCGAGGGCATCTCCGTTCCATGGACGCAAGCGCGCGAGCGCCGCCTTCCATCGGATTGTTCCCGCATCTTCCGCCTCGCGAGCCGTCCTAATCTCTGCCTGGTGTCCGCTTGCTCGCGCTTTCGACAAAGCCGAGCCCAGCCTTGCCCTGGCAGGTTCGGGCACCGCCCTTTCCTCGCCGACCCGCTGCCTTGCCACCTGCAGCGCATCGAGTGCCGCCGCGGCTTCGTCGCGAGCGGCACGCATCCCGGTAGCAATCCCGGACCTCTGCTCGACCATGGCGCGAACGACGCCAACGGTGACGGCAGGCAGAAGCAGCGCGCCAGGATCCGCCTCGGAAGATCGGCCCAAGGCGGCAAGGCAGCTCGCCACGCTGTTGTTGAGGATTTGCAGCTCCATCCTGCGAGTGGGCAAGTCAAAGCCAGCCGCGGTATGGCGCACCTTGCTCTCCGCCAGCCCGCGAATGCGTTCGGAAATCGACAGGATCGGTTCGTCCTCGTCGACCGCAGTGACTTTTTCCGCCAGGCGCTCGGTCTCGTCGATGTTTGCGGACAGCCGCGTTCTGAGGCTGGCATCGTCATCGATCAGTTCGGTGACACTTCCCGTCGATGTCCGGGCTGGGGAGGCGATGTCCGGCAGCTGATCCAGCCGGGCAATCTTGCGCCGGATATCCGCCAGCATCGGCGCAGCACGCACGTAACGAGCAAAGGTATCCAGCCTGGCCACCAGCACCGCCCGATCGCTGATGGTTCGGCCGTACTGCTGCGCTGCATCGAGACGTTCGGCCTCCAGGCCCTCGTAGGTTGATGCAAGGGTGTCGATCGCATCCCTGCGCGACTTTACGTCAACAAGGCGCTTCTTCAACAGCGCCAGTTCGGTTCCATGCGCCTGCTTCCGATACAGAGCGTCTGCTTCGGCCTCGAGGGCGTTCAACGTATCACTTGCGTTCCCAAGACCGGCGCTGGCCGTGAACAGAAGCTTGCCGAGGTCGCCCCGCGACTCCAGGATAGATTTTCCGCCGGCTTCCAACGTCTCGTCATCGAGTGAGAACATCGTCGTGTAGGCGTCGCGCGACAGACCGGCGAGATGCGCCGTGATCGCCACCTCGCTTACCGGTTGGCCCGTCGCATTCAATAGCGAATTACTGCGCTGTTTCGTACGCGTGAACGTGTGTTCGGAGCCGGCCAGTTCCAGCACCCCGCCGATGCGCATGGCACTGTACTCGTGCAGGAAGTTGTAGCGGCTCCGTTCCTCGATGCCGAACAGCAAGTCTAGATAGGCCGAAAGCGCAGTCGATTTGCCGGCCTCATTCAGGCCAAACACGATATGCAGATCAGGTCCGGATTCCGGTTTGGGTCCGAAGTCGATCGAACGATCGGTGAACTTTCCATAACGAATGAGGTCAAGGCGCCGCAACCTCATGACGATCCACCGGCCTTAAGGCGGGCAGTCACCAAGTCCGCGCCCTTGGAAAGCACCTGATCGAGGAACTGTTCCAGCCCGGCTTCGTCCGTCCCAGCAAAATCCCGCCCGTCGGCCGGAAGGTCGGCGACCATCTTTTGGACGAACGCCCTCGCCTCAGCGCGGAAGGCCTCCGAGGTGGCATCGGCACGCATTGATTGCTCGAGTTCGAAAATCGGATCAGCAATATCCTCGGCGGTCTCCGTCCGAGGCGGCGCGAGGTCAAGCTCGAGCTTCTCCACCCACGTATGGCCTAGCTGTTCCGCAGCCTGTTCGGCTTCGGCAAGAAGGAGGTCCCTGTCGCGGATCAGCGCCCACATCAGTGGTGACGTTCCTGTCAGGCCAATGCGAGCCACAGCATGACGCGATCGGACGGTTGCCCGCATCTCTTCGAGTGCGAAGCGAACACGCGCGACGGCCTCGGGCCACTCCACCGCTCCGGTAAGGTCGACGCTCACCCGTTCGAACTGCGCAACGCTGGTCAGCCGTTCCTCGATCTCCACCGAACGGTCGTGGCGCACCGTCACCAGGGTGACTGATTTCTCACCGGCCTCGTTGATATCCCTCCCCTGCGGTATTCCCGGCATCACCACGGCACTGGCGCCAGGATGGACTTGGCGAGCATGGATGTGGCCGAGGGCCCAATAGTCGAAACCGTGGGCGTGCAAGTCAGCGATGCTGCAGGGCGCGTAAACGTCGTGACCTGGCGATCCAGCCAGACTGGTATGCATGATGCCTATGTTGACGGCCCCTTCACGAGCCGCCGGATATTTGGTTAACAGGCTGTCCGGCGCCTTAGGGTTCGCAAAGCTCAAACCATGGAATACGACGTCCAGACCGCCGGCTGTCTGCAATACCGACTGAGCACGACCACCAAAGATGGTAACGGTGTCGGGAAATACCAGCTGTTTGGAAATCCGCGACAGGGCGTCATGATTACCGCGGATCTTGAAAACCATGATGCCGGCCTGGTGCAGGCGTGTCATCTGCGCGCCCAAGAACCGCGCTGTCTTCATTGAAGTCTGGTCGCCATCGTATAGGTCGCCAGCAATGACCAACGCGGCCACACGTTCCTCAAGGCAGAGATCCACTATCGAAACGAATGCCTGGCGGCTGGCGTCGCCCACCAGCCCGGCAAGATCGGGATTTCGCATCGCCAGCGAACGAAGCGGCGAGTCGAGATGAATATCGGCCGTGTGTACGAATCGAAATGCCATTCGGCCTCCGCCAGCAAAAGAGGTGTTCCGAGCTTCGACAGAAATTGCAACGAGGGCGCTGCAGCGCCCCGTTACACTTCAGCTAATTTCTCGCTCGCGGATTCGCCGGCCACCAACAAGCCGTCTTGGGACCGTAACACTCCTTTGGCAACCAAATCGGCGACCCCAGCTGAAATCAGCTGCCTTAATTGTGCGCTTGTGGCTTTGAAGCCCAGCATCCTGGCAACGCCTGTGGCGATTTCTTCCTCTGTCGCACCGAGGTTGGATTTCACGACTTCCATAGCGCCTTGGGCGACCTCGTCCTGCGCAATCATTTCGGGCTTGCGCAATCCAGCGGACACGACCCCACTGCGATCCCTGAGACGAACAGGAACACCTGGCTTGAAGCAGAAGTTGCCTCGACGGGCTACTGAACCACCTCTCTGTGCTATGCTTACCCCCCGCTCGATTGCATCCTGAATCCTGCCACCGGCCCGCTGCAGACCCCAGGCGTCCCGAATACGCGAAACTATTTCGTCGACATGGATTGGCGTTTCTGTAGCCACGACCTGCTCGACCAGTCCGGCCATGATTCCGCTGGGCGTCTCGTGGAGTTCGAACGATCCCGGTCGCTTTAGTTCGGCCTCTTCGTAGGCTCGATTGGGTGTCTCGGATCCGTTTGTGCTTTCGAGACCGATTTCCGTCACGTTGCCTCGGTCGACCGTAACAACCTGCACGGCTACAGCTCGATTTCTCTGGACCCCCAATTCGGCCCGCTCATCGAGTTCTTTTCTGGCGGCCTCAATCGCTAGTATGGTTCGCTCCAGCTGCTCACGAGGCCGTTGGAACCAGTCAGCGCTCCAGATGCGATGGATGATCCAACCATGGTCTTCCAGAACCGACTGCCGAAGCCGGTCTCGATCTCTGGCCGAGCGAGATGAGTGATATTCTGCGCCATCGCATTCGATGCCAAGAATATAGCGGCCTGGCCTCTCTGGATCCGCAACTGCGAGGTCGATGAAGAAGCCGGCAATGCCCACTTGAGCATGAACCTGATAACCCATTTCGATCAGCGCGTTGGCTACCTGTTCTACAAAGATTGAATCCATTTCGCGAACCGTGACTTGGGCAAGCGAAATTCGCCCTGTTCTCGCGTAGTGCAAGAAGAGCTTGAAGGCGAAGATGCCTTTCCCTTTGCCACGCTCCAGGTCGATGTCCTCGTCTGTGATGGACGCGAATACTTCGCAGCTGCGCTTGGCGCGGCTTATGAGGACGTTGAGCCGACGCTCGCCGCCTTCCGCGCCAAGAGGGCCGAAACGCATGGCCATGTATCCCTGGGCATTCTTGGCATACCCCACCGAGATCATGATCACGTCGCGCTCATCGCCTTGAACATTTTCGAGGTTCTTGACGAAGAATGGCTCGCTTGGATGAGCGTGAAAGAATTCCTCGGTGTCGGGATTTAGTCGCCGCAGCGCTTCGAGTTCATCCTGGATCGCGCGGCGTTGGCTAACCGAAAATGTTGCAACGCCTAGAGTCTCTTGCGGGTTCACCTTCGCATGACGGATGATCGCCTCCGCTACTGCTCTCGCCTCTACCGGATTGGTTCCTGTGCCGCCGGAATCGAAGACCCCCTCCGGCACATGATGAAACCGCAACCCCATACCTGCCTCTTGGGTATAAGGGCTTGGCACGATGAAAAGCCGGTTCTCGTAGAACTGGCTGTTCGATACTGCGATTAGAGATTGGTGACGGCTACGGTAGTGCCAGCGCAGCATACGCTGCGGCAAGCCGCGGGCCGTGAACAGGCCGAGGATGCTTTCAATGTCGGCGACCTGCGCGCCCTCACCCTCGTCATCTTCAGACTGCGAGCCTGTCATCTTCGCGAAGAATGTCGTGGGTGGCAGTTGGCGTTCGTCGCCAACGACGACCACCTGACTGGCCCTGGCGACCGAGCCAAGTGCGTCCACGGGCTGGATCTGAGACGCCTCGTCCATCACGAGCAGATCGAAGGACATCCGGCCGGGCGACAGGAATTGCGCCACCGAAAGCGGGCTCATCATGAACACTGGCTTCAGCGCCTGGATGGCAGGGCCTGCCTTCTGCATCAATTGCCGGATGGGCATGTGGCCTCGTCTGCGCGCCATCTCAGAACGAAGCAGTCCGACAGGTCCAGCTCCGCCGTCTCTTGAAGGAATTTTCCGGTGATGAGCCGTTACAACTTCGATGGCGCCGGCCTTGATGCGCTGGCGGTCCAGATCTGCGAAGTCACGTACAGCCCTGGAATGCAGTTCCCCGTCGAACCTTGCCAGCTCCGGCTCATCGGTCGCCATCGCCAGAAACATTCGTTCGTAGTAGGCCATATCAAAAACTGATCGAGCCGATCCTGTTGTAATCTGGCCGTTGGCTAGGCCGTCTATCAACTGTCCCAGTCCAGCCTTTCGGGCCGTTTCGGATCGCTCTTCATAGGCAACCCATTTCGAGAGCTGCTCCTGATGATCGAGCCAACCCTGCAGCCGAGAAACGACCTCGCCTATCGCGACGTCCGGAAAATCGACTACTCCAAACAAGGAGGGAGCATCGGCTTTCAAATCCCCTGTAAGCGCCTTCAATTCCCGCGCTGCCGCTTGGGCCGCTTCACGTGCTGAACGTGCCGAGTTTGCGATCTCGATTCTTTCAGGCAACCGCGCAGCCAGATGTCGGATCGAGCCATTTTCTTTCAGCCAAAGCTCGGCTTGCGTGAGAGCGGCCCAATCGGATCCTCGACCGTGCCACGACGAGCCGAATACGAACTTGCCAAGGCTCTCTCCCGCATCGATCCCTTGAGCAAGTGCTTGTAGTCTGCCTAGTCGGCGCAGTAGCTCCACCCGCTCAGTGATTAGATCCGGAACGTCAGTCAGAACCTGTCGTGACGCATCATCGGCTTGAGCTACAGTGCTCGCCTTCGCTTCCATCAGTTGCAGCGAGGCCCGCTCGGCGGAAGCCACGTCGCCTAGCATGGATGACGCGAGGTGCCCGAGATCGTTCCAGAAACCTTCGATAATTGGCCGACCGATTTCGATAACCTTGCGAACGCGCGCTGCACGCGCACCGGCCTCGGAGCGTTCCGCCATCCGGCCGGCGATAATCCGAGGTTCGGGGCCTAGCCCTCGTAGAGTCCGCATCCACTCCACTAGCGCGAGCAGTGGCGCGGAAGCCGATCGCTCCCCACGCCAATCTGCCCCGAAGGCGGAACGGCCAAAAGCGTCGCCTTCGCGGACTCTTGCTGCGGCAGCCTGACCCTTCATCAAAAGGTCGAGGAGACCAACTATCTGCGTCGCAGGCGCGCTAGGGTCGACCACAATAGTCCGCGCAAGTGCTGTGGCGCGACGGTAGTCGCCGTTCAATGCTTTCAATATTCCCGTGTGTGTGGCGAGCGCCTGCCGCGCCGCGGCCACCTCGGTGCTCCACGCCGCGTCAACAACCTTGCCCTGAAGGTCGGCTCTGGCAGCCTCAAGCGTCGCTACGCTGTCGGCAAGGTCGCCTGCCTGCTCAAGTCCGGAGTCCCAAACGGTGGCTGCGAAGGCCTCCGGACTTGCGTCAGGTGCTGCCGCTACTCGCTCGCCGGTCACGGCCAGCCTGAGCAAGCCTGCCAACGTGTCTGGCAATATCGCCGATCCGAGTTCCTGATTCAGGCGCTCAGCTTCTTCCCTCAAGCGTGGGAGCAGAATGGTGAGCTGTCGCGCACGATGGAAACCATCTTTCGGAAATTCCGAGGGAAGCTTTGCAAGCTCTGTCTCGAGACCTTCAATTGGCGTGTCGATAGCCGTTGCCGCCAACTGCTCCGAAAGTTCCTCGGACTTGCGGGCGAAATCCGTTCCTGACCAGAGAAGCGATGAAATGTCTTTCGGACGCTCATCCCATACCGGCGAGACGAGCGCCTCGGCAGGAAGTCCAGGCGCGGACGCGAGAAGCTCAGCGCGATCTTCTATCTCGCCGCTGTCGCTGAGAATTTTCGGAGGCTCGGCCTTGATCCGCTCAGCGATACCGACCAGTTTGGCGTGCAGTGCCTTGGCTTGGTCCAGCAACGCCGCGATGCGTGGGACGAGCCTCTCAATGGTCGTTGGAAGAACGACATCCAGGCCAACTCCCCGCCACGGGTGGTGGATCGGCAAGCCGATCTCGTTGATCCGCTGAGAGACCTCATCGAGCAATTTGCGACGTTGCGAAACGCCGTCAGTTGTCCAGCTTGTGGCATCCGTAAGTTCGATGTCCACTGGTTTCTGACCGACCTGCCTTAGTCGGGTTAGCTGGCCGAGAACCTGATAAGGAGTGAGTTCGGACGCTCCGAACGCAACGTGCATTCGTGCAGCATGTGCGTTGAGTTTATCGCGAGCCTCCAGCAAGCGATCAGTTAGGGAAGAAGGAAGCTGGCCCCTGGGCGATCCGAGTTGCCAGGTTCGCCGCAGCTCCTCTAGCATCATGCGCTTGTTCGCCTTGTTACTATGCAGCTCAAGGCAGGCGTCCCCCACCCCAGCAGTGTCAAGCCGTCGCTTGACGACCTCCAGCGCTGCCATCTTTTCGGCCACGAACAGCACGGTCTTTCCGTCGGCAACGGCCGACCCAATAATGTTTGCGATCGTCTGCGATTTTCCTGTCCCAGGCGGACCTTGGATAACGAGGTCGCGACCTTTTCTGACGTCATGGATCGCCAGTGTCTGAGAACTGTCACTGTCGACGATATGCAACATTTCGGCGGGCGCAATGTGCGGATCAATCGCTATGTCGTCCGACATAAGCGGCTCGCGTGTTTCGAAACCATCTGAAAGAAGCGAGCGGATCTTCGGTTGTTCGATAATCTTTGCGCCATCGGGCCAGAGATCCGGATCCAGATCACGGTACATCAAGAACTTCGCAAACGAGAAGAAGCCGAGCACCATATCGTCGCGAAGCACCTCCCAACCCTCTTTGGTCGAAATTGCTTCGGCAACGGCATCGAGATAGGCCGAGACGTCGAAGTCATCTCCCACCTCAAAACGCGGCAGAGCGAGCTTGTGAATGCGGTCGAGATAGAGTTCCAAGGAGAGGTTTGCGGTAAGATCTTCCGGCCGGGCTCGTAGGCGGAATTTTTCTCCAGCGGCCCCTCGCTCAAGCCGAACCGGCACCAAAATGAGGGGGGCCTGACGGATGTTCTCTTTGTTGTTCGGGTCAATCCACTTCAGCATTCCAAGGGCCAGAAAGAGGATATTGACGCCCTGCTCTTCCTCGAGTGTGCGGGCATCATGGTAGAGATCAAGGAGCCGCCGCTGCAGCCCAGTTGGGGTCATACGCGTCTGCAGCTTGGTGTCCGAGTGCCGCGCGGATATCCCTCTGTTATCGACTCCATCGTCCTCTGGTTGGGCGAGAGCGACGGGGGAATAGTCGATCTCTTCGTCTGGAGGGCTGCTTTCATCCTGGCCCGCTTTCGGCCTATCGGGCTTGCCGGCCAGGAAGGTAAAAGCCTTTCCTTCGGTCACCAGCAATCGATAAATTTCGGACGACTTCTCATCGACGATATCGATCGTCTTCGCGCTCTTGGAAAACCGCGGCACATTCAAAAGTCGATTGCGGGCGGAAAGATCGAGCAACTCCATCCTGGCGCGCTCGAGTTTCTCCTTTAGAGGGAGATCGCTTTGGAAGACTGACTGTTTTACGTCCAAGACTTACATCCCCTTTGAAAGGAGAACCAGCTAGAGCCCGCGTAGAGCGTTCGCGCAAGAAAAAACAGCCGTGTTCAATTAGAAACGACTGCGATCACTTCTGGACACCGTCCAATATTGCGACGTGTGATATGGGTCAGAGCCTGCATTCTTGGCCCCCTTTGCCTAGTCGCTATCCGACGAGGATTCTCGCTCCCTGCCCCCGTATTTAGCCGCCTCCACAATGTCTTTTTCTGACACAGAGAGTCCGTTGCGGACCCGAATGGCTCCCGCACTTGGAACGCGGTCCAATTCAGATCCAGTCTTTGCCTTATCCTTCTGGGGCTTAACCTCCGGCGGCGGGTCTTTCGAAAATGTCATGCGTAGGTCCTACTCGTCCAAATCTAAATGCATCCGCCTGTGAGCCTCAAGCCGCTTTCCTGGTCATACAAAGAAAACGCCGCGCCCAATCAATCCACCGTCTCTCGTGGTTCCGCATTCTGATTGGCGCTTTAACATTCATCACTATTAGCGCCTGGCATTTAGTATCCTCCCTCTACTGGTTTTTTTAGCCGATAAGTAATAGATCGGGATTTCACTGCAGAAGTCCGGAGCCATGAAGTGACTGACGAAATCCAAAATACGGCCACCGCGCTGATGGAGCTTACCGCCGATATCGTTGCGGCTTATGTGAGCAAGAATTCAGTGCCGGTCTCCTCATTGCCGGACCTTATTGCCAGCATCAATTCGTCATTAGCGCGTATCGGCCAGCCGTCCGAACCGGAAAAACCCGACCAAGTTCCCGCGGTCAACCCCAAGCGCTCAGTCACTCCAGACTACATCGTCTGCCTCGAAGACGGCAAAAAGTTCAAGTCCCTCAAGAGACACTTGAACACGCATTTTGGACTGACGCCCGACGCCTATCGCCAAAAATGGGGCCTCTCCAACGATTACCCCATGGTCGCGCCTAACTATTCAGCCAATCGCTCCAGATTGGCAAAATCGATTGGCCTCGGTCGCACAGCAGCCGCGCCCAAGAAAGCAGCAGCCAAGAAGTCAAAGACGCGCTAGCAAAACATTTGGCAGCTTCGCAAAGGATCGAAAATTGAATCGCGATCGCTATTCCCATCGCCGCAGCTCGCGGCCAAGACGCGGCCGGGTTTCAATTATGCGCAAGCGTTTCTTTTCACATAAATCATTAGCCGCGATCCTGGTGATCACGCTAGCAGTGGGCGCTTATGTCACCTCCTACTTTACAGGGTGGGGCAACCAGATCGCGGGACCCAATACAGCAAGCGCACTCGGGTCAAAACCGAAGCCTATCGTCGGCGTAGCGTCCATCGTTGACGGGGACACGATCGAGATCCACGGACAGCGTATTCGTTTCAATGGCATCGACGCACCTGAAAGCAGCCAAAACTGCAGCGACGCAAGCGGGCAAGAATACCCATGCGGCCGCAAATCCGCAGAAGCACTGGACATCTTCCTCAGTCAATCCCGACCCATCCAGTGCAACTTTGTTTCGTGGGATCGTTACAACCGCTTCGTTGGTGATTGTCAGCGGGCGGACGGTGCTAGCATTGCGTCTTGGATGGTCGAACAGGGTTATGCCCTGGATTGGCCTCGATACAGCCATGGTAGTTACGCGTCACAACAGGCAGATGCCCAAAGGGCCAAGATTGGCATCTGGGTTGGCACTTTCACAGCCCCTTGGGATTGGCGAGCAACACATGCAGCCAACAATAAACCCGGTAATGACACATCCTACGGCCTTACAGGCCGTCGCCAAATAGCTCAGAGCTATTCGTGTCAACCGCGTCGCTATTGTAAGCAAATCTCCTCATGCGATGAGGCGCGCTGGTATCTCAATAACTGGTAAGCGGTGTTCTCAGGCCACGGCCTTGAGCTCGAGCTTGTTGATGTAGACCCA
>NZ_SUGA01000068.1 GCF_004963255.1 Mesorhizobium sp.
ATCCGCCTCAATCAACAGGCCAGATCAATGGCTTGCGGATAGTTCACGGCCGACTCACTATTTCTATGCTGAACAGTCTCGCCTGAGTATATGTTTTAGCTAGTCGCTAATTAGACGGAATTCTGCCAGTCTGCATTCCCCCCTGATCTGATGTAGAGCAGCTTCCAAGTGGGAATTAGCCCCCCATCGACCGGATCGGGCGACACGAACATGCGCTGAAGGCTTGGCGGAACGGCTACTGGGACCATGATGCTACTCGAATGCAAGATAGTGTCAGAACGTCCCGGGAAGGCTGCAGGCAGGGGATGTCAGGTCAATCAGCCTATAGATATGATACCGCCCATTCGCTGAGACTTCACGATGGGCATAGGAGGTGGGAATTCTTGCCTTGAGATGGACGCGGCTGTCGGAGCAGGCGAGCACGGCAGCAGCGATGGCCTGAACCTTCGGGCCGCTGACAAAAACGTTCACCACCGCACGCGAGCCGAACCCGTCGAGATACGTCTCGAAAGCATCGAGGTGGGCCATCAGCCCGAAAGCCTGGATGTCGCGAACTTCGCCATCTTCGAGCCGGTGGGTTTCACGTACCTTGGCCACCTGTTGATCGAGCAAAGCATCGATATGCGCATTCTTGTCGCTTCTTGGGACGAGGAGCGAGATCCGTTCCGGACTGACGATATCGATCAATCCGTAGAATACGTCGGCATCTCCTCCGATCCCCACGAGCAGGACTTTCTCTTCGCCCATTCCTCCGCTGCCTTGAAGATGAGGGACGGTGACGTATCGGTCCAAGCCGCTGGAAAAATCCTCTTTGCCGATCGCGTTCCCGTAGATACCTTCGGCGTACCCGAATTCGAGAGACTGAATCGACATTTTCTTGAATGCCACCGCAATCAGCCATTGGATGTAGATTCGCGGCATCGTCGAGCACTCGACGAAAACCTTCCGCAGGCTTCCTTCGTATGAGCCACATGAAGCGGCCATCTGAGTGAGCAGGTGATCGAGGAGATTGATGTTCTTCTGATACTCGATGGAAGGCTCGAGGGTGATCACAGTCACTTCGACGCCCCATCGGGTACCCATAGCGATGAGCTTTCGCCGGTTTTCTTCGACGGCTGGGACGTTCGCTTCCTTCAGAGCAAAGTCCAGAACCACGATCTTGCCGACCTTCAGGTCAAGATGGTTTTCGAACGCGGCGAAACGCGTTTCCCATCCAAGCGCGACGATCGCGATATCTGCCTCCATCGTTTCGCAGGTACCTGCATCTCTCGCCTTCTCGGTGACGGCCAGATGGCCGAAGACTCGATACTCGACAGTTGAAGCGGTCATTCGAGATCGCTCTCGAAAAGCGAGTGCTGGAATTCGGTCTTGAGTGCGGGCCGCGCGACGAGCTCCTTAAACACCGAGTCGGCCCAGTCTTCTGGGAGCCGATGCCTGGTAAAAAGCAGGTCGACCATCCGCGCCGCAGGGATTGTGTTGATTTCGTACGGGCCGCGATAGGAGAACCCGAAGTAAGGTGCAAATCGCCGATGCAATCTGATCATCATCTCCTTCGATGCGGGGTCGGCGCGGTCCACCTCAAAGTTGCCGGCGGCGGAGACCTCCCGGATAAACCCATCCCTTTCCGCCCGACGCAGGACCTCGTCCAGTTTTCCGCTGGGTTGCTCCAGTCGGTTCACCAGCGAGCGCATTTCCTTTAGATCAACCCTGAAAATGCCTCTCTCTGTCGTTCCTAGAGCATTTTCTTCGGCAAACTCTGTCTGGAGGCGAGCGGTCAGGTAACCCAACGCCCGCACCATGCGCACGCTCTCTTCTTCGTACGGATGTGAAAGCGCCTGAAGTCCATCAAGCTTCCGTTGAGAGGCGGCGTTCACAGCCTGTCTCTGCTGTTCGAGATGAATCTGTAAATCCGAGTTGATGAATTCCACCAGTTTTCGTGGATCACTGGAACTCGGAACACTGCGGCGGAAGATCTCTCCCATTATATCAAGGAAATCGCGTATACAGACGTCGCTCAATGATGTGATGATCTGGTGCCCTACGTACGGGTAGTCATGCAGACGCAGCATCTGGCACGCTTTCAGAAAAGCCCATCCCTGTTTCCGGGCGATCGACCTCTTCAGATTTGAAGCATCCGCCTTGCTCATGGGCCGGCGCTTAATTTCCGGGTTCATGAGCGCGAGCGCCAGCCCTTCGGCATAAGGGCGCGCTTTTCGATCAAGAAGGAATTGCTGCTGATCCGCCGTCCTCAAATTCACGGAGAGGAATTCACGTGCTGCATCAGCAAGTGCCACAAGCTCTTCTCTGCCCTCGGAATGACCCGATATGATAACCCGCTCGATGATGTCATTGACGGAAAGCCGCCCCAGCCGGTTTTTGAGCGAAAACGCGCTGAGCGCATCGTTGCGCTCGAGATCACTCCGCAGATGGTCAGGAAGCGCATAGTACAGCCGAAGCGACGACACGTTCTCGCACAGCGTGGCGAACTCCCTCGGATCGACTGAATCAAGATTCTCGACGTCCCGGTCAGCATTCGAGAGCGACTGGCCGGGTATGATCGTCCGGATCGTGTCGTAGAGGCCGCCGATGTAGGCGAGGACCCATTTCACGTTGCCGCGCGTCTTTCTCACCAAGGTGTTCAGGAACTGCTGTTGGAGCGGTGTCAGTGCTTCACAGTCGTCAATCAGTATCTTGAAGAAGGGCGCCCTGTCACCGGCGAAAGATGGGCCATTTAAAAGTGGAGTGATCGCGGTCGCGACCTTGTTAATGATCGCGCCAGGGTCTGTTGCTCTGAAGCCGGTCGCTCCGGCATCGGCGGCAAAGAAGAACGCGTTGAAGCATTCGTCGACGTACCGGGTTATCCCACCCCGCAGCTCATCGATGCTGAAGAAGTCGAGACGGGCAGGTTGGGGTATGAAGTGCAGCACTTCGCGATGCAGTGCCAGGGCGACGTCCCTATCTTCGGAGGCCCGGTATTTCAAGTGGCCGTCGCGTCTGAGCTGGCCGATGCTCTCGAGCAGGCGTTCGACTATCTTCAGCTCCAGATAGTGAGAGAAGATTACGAATTGCCGCGGGATCACGGCGGCCGTGTCGAAGCGTATCCGCTCCGGAATGAGGTTCAGAACGGCGTTGTCGATTAGGGGCGAGAATGTCTCATTGAGCTGGAAGAAGACGCCATACCAAGCGAGCTTGCCGACTTGGTCCGAGAGACTTTTGTCTTCAAGAATATGGACTGTGGAAAGCGAGCGAAGAATGCTGGTCTTGCCGCTGCCTCTCGTCCCTGCGACGAAGACCGGCTTGGCGGCGGCAGAAATCAACGCCGACTTCTGACTGAACCACAGTATCGGGCGGCTTTCGTACTCGATCCTGTTGGGGCCGAACGGATTCTCCATCGCTATTCGTCCCTTACCTTAATGCGCCAAGCCGAGTTTGCCTTGGTGAGGCCGTCTATCTCGATGAAGCGCGCCGCTTGGAGCATCAGAAGAGAGTCTTCCAGATCTAGCCCGAGCTCGGCGGAGGCAGCAATCTCAGTGATCTCGTCCCAGAAGAGTAACCCATTCCCGCGCCTGGTGGCATGGTCGCGCAGTCGGCGCAGCAGGTCAAACGTGTCGTTGTTCAGAAAGGCCTTGCCGTTGGACATGGTCGAAATAAAGCAATGTTCGCCTTCCATGACCGTCCCGTCGGCGACATTGGTGCGGTAGGGTATAAGTCGGATGCCGACGAGCTCTCCCTGATCGGTCGTGAAGAAGACGAGCTCATTGAAACCTGACTGTATCTCTGGTGCTGAGATGCAGATCAATTTGCCGTCCGGAAACCTTGGATCGTTGACGATCTCGACCGGATCAGCATGTATGTGTCCATGCAGGTAGACGATAGGCTTGTTGCCCTGCAGCAGCTGAGTTCTGACAAATCCGCTGTTGAGCATCTCCGCGTATGGCGTAATGCGCGGAGTCTTTTGTGGCAGCAGATTGTGATGGCCGATTATGATGCCGTAACGCATGTCGGGCTGCTGGAGCAATTCCTGTAGGCCTGCAAGCATCTCACGCGAGATGTATGGCGTGTCCATCTGACCGTAATACTCGTCGTCGGACGCCTCCTTGTCTGGATCGCTGGGAGGTGTCGCGGGCGAATGTCCCGAGATGTCCGGCGAGCCGAGATCTACAGGCTCTGTAGAAGGACTGAGTGCCTCGAGACGATCACGAAGGAACGCGGGAAGGTTTTGAAGCTCCCAACTGCCTATCGCTGTGTTGACGAGGATGAAGTTTGCGCCTGCGGATCCTGTCGGAAGTCTGAAGTGCACGGGTTGGTCCACGGGAACGGTCTGCCAACCCAAGCGGGCGGCTAAACTCGCCATTTCGCTGAATTTCTCAGTCGGTCCAAGTTCGCGCGCGTCATCACGGTTCACATCGTGATTTCCCGGTACGAATATCAACGGAAGCGCCTTTGAACTGCGTCCCTGTGCGCGGCAGAGCAACGTGAAATGCTGGAATGCCGAAGCAATGAAGGTCTTGTCGCCACGGCTCGTGAAATCCCCCATGAAGGCGATCGAATCCAAGGGCTTCGAAGTCGTCAGCCGCCGAAGTTTCGTCAAGACGGCACGCAGCGAAGACGCGCGTAGCTTCTGCGTTATTTTCGGAGCGAACTTGCTATCCTTGGCATCGATGTTGCTAGAGGAAGGATGCCAGTCCGGATAGTGAATATCGCCTACTTGAAGGATTCGCACCCGCCGCATAACTCGCCCCCCTGCCGAGAGCCATAGACTAATCCGTTCGCTTTTGCCAAGCGCGAACGATCATCCGCAGTGTCCTTAACGAGGTAGCCTGCACTTTTCGAGAATTGCCACGGCGGCTATTTTTCGGCTGTGAAGCACACGAGACCCGTGACGTGAGACCCAGTTGCTCAATGCCCAGTTGCTCAATGAGCTTTCTTACGAATAAGGGAGAATTTCCGCGGCCGGACTATCTCTGAGCGAGCGTGCATGACTGCCAACGGAAGGTCTTGCACGCACCCTTGCGATCTTGAGCAATGGTCGCCATGACTTTCTTCTTGCAGGCTTTTGAGTGGCCCAGCCTGCGATCACCAGACCCCACCGATTCTAAAGAGCGTGGCAGATGGGATAGTCGAGGTTGCCCGTGCACAGTCACGCTCAGGGCTTGCGCCGCCCAGAGGACACGCTGAAAAGGCAGATTGGGGCGCAAGCACGCCATTCACGAGAGGTTCGACATGAAGACCATGCAAGAAAAAGACATTCCGGCATTCGTACAAGCAGTTGTGGACGCCGGCTGCAAAATTTGCGCGATTGGCAACTTGGGATACGTCTTTGGCGATGCTGATTTCACGCCAGCGCAACGGAGGGCCGTCGAGCCACAGCTGCGTAGGATTGCTGAAATCTACGGCGAACGCGATCATCTCATGAACGAGATAGCTGTATATCTGCGGTCGATCGGACGCCATGTCGAGGTTGAGCCGAAGACAGGTATTTCCTGATGGCCGTGATCGCGAGAAGCCGTCTTCCAACCTCTGAATCCTAAAGGAGGTGACCCCCAAGGCCGTTCGTCACCTTCGACCAGAATAACCACATCCGTGACCGCCTGAGCTACTTGGTCGATACGCGCACATGGCCAATACAGTTTCTCCATCCTTCACGAAGCGAATGAGGCTTTGGCCATTCAGCCCCGGTCTACGGGGCGTGACTTGTCCCCGATGCATGCGCGAGCTCTCCGCCCGGCTGGCCGCCGGTCGTCGCCACCGGCCGAAGGCGCCCGAATGCGCTTGACAAGATAGCGTCAGCCCGTTCAACCTAAGGCATTCACCAGGGGAGTCCCGGCAAGGGGCTGAGATACTGCTGGCTTTCGCGGCGCAGTGACCCGTTGAACCTGATCCAGTTCATACTGGCGTAGGGACGGTGCAAGCGCTTTGCGGGAGTTTACGCCCGAGGTCCTGTTGCAGCAGGTCTACAGAAGCGTCTTTTCATCCTTCCGGCACAGAACTGGGTCTCCAATGCATGAGCAAAGGAGCCTCACGATGAATGCCCTCACCCCCGCCGTATCGACGGGACCACTGCCCGCCTCGCGGAAAATCCACAAGCCCGGCGTCCTCTACCCGCAGATCAGGGTGCCGATGCGCGAGATTTCCGTCCATCCGACGGCCGGCGAACCGCCCGTCACCGTCTACGATCCGTCCGGCCCCTACACCGATCCATCAGTCGAAACCAGCATCGAAAAAGGCCTTGCCCGGCTTCGCCACGAATGGGTCACGGCGCGTGGCGATGTCGAAGCCTATGACGGCCGCCACGTCCGGCCGGAAGACAATGGATTCGCCACCGGCGAGCGCCTGACACCGGAATTTCCGATACGCAATCGGCCGCTCAAGGCCAAGCAGGGCAAGGCGGTGACCCAACTTGCCTATGCGCGCGCCGGCATCATCACGCCAGAAATGGAGTTCGTAGCCATCCGCGAGAATCTCGGCCGCGAGGTGATGCGCGGCAAGCTGCAACGCGACGGCGAAGCCTTCGGCGCGGCGATCCCAGATTTCGTCACACCCGAATTCGTGCGCGACGAGGTGGCGCGCGGGCGCGCAATCATTCCCGCCAACATCAATCATCCCGAGAGCGAGCCGATGATCATCGGTCGCAATTTTCTGGTCAAGATCAACGCCAACATCGGTAACTCGGCTGTCACATCGTCGATGGCCGAAGAGGTCGAAAAAATGGTCTGGGCTATCCGCTGGGGCGCGGACACGGTGATGGACCTGTCGACCGGCCGCAACATCCACAACATCCGCGACTGGATCGTGCGCAATGCGCCGGTGCCGATCGGTACGGTGCCGCTCTATCAGGCGCTGGAAAAGGTCAACGGCATCGCCGAGGATCTGAACTGGGAGGTCTACCGCGACACGCTGATCGAGCAGGCCGAGCAAGGCGTCGACTATTTCACCATCCACGCCGGCGTGCGGCTGCACTACATCCCGCTGACCGTCGACCGGGTCACGGGCATCGTCTCGCGCGGCGGCTCGATCATGGCCAAATGGTGCCTGCACCATCACCGGGAGAGCTTCCTCTACGAGCATTTCGAGGAGATCTGCGACATCGCCAGAGCCTATGACGTCTCCTTCTCGCTCGGCGACGGCCTTCGTCCCGGTTCAATCGCCGATGCGAACGACGCGGCGCAATTCGCCGAACTGGAAACACTTGGAGAACTCACCAAGATTGCCTGGGCAAAGGACTGCCAGGTGATGATCGAAGGCCCGGGCCATGTCCCCATGCACAAGATCAAGCAGAACATGGACAAGCAGCTCGCAGTGTGCGGTGAGGCGCCGTTCTACACGTTGGGGCCGCTGACGACCGACATCGCGCCGGGCTATGACCACATCACCTCAGGGATAGGTGCCGCCATGATAGGCTGGTTCGGCACCGCAATGCTTTGCTACGTCACGCCGAAAGAGCATCTCGGCCTTCCCGACCGCAACGACGTCAAGATTGGCGTGATCACCTACAAGATAGCCGCCCATGCAGCCGATCTGGCGAAGGGCCATCCGGCAGCGAAAACCAGGGATGATGCCCTTTCGCGCGCGCGCTTCGAGTTCCGCTGGGAGGACCAGTTCAACCTGTCGCTCGACCCCGAAACCGCACGGTCCTTCCACGACCAGACCTTGCCCAAGGAGGCGCACAAGCTGGCACATTTTTGTTCGATGTGCGGGCCGAAATTCTGCTCCATGCGCATTTCCCACGACATCCGTGCCGAGGCCCAGAAGGAAGGCATGGCGGCAATGGCGGCAAAATACCGGGAGGGCGGCGATCTCTACATGCAGGCGGACGAGACTGGCGTACCGGTCGTGCCAGAGGCTCCCAAACCATCATGAGGGTGCTCGTCAAAGGGGCCGGCGTTGCCGGCCTCACCGTCGCTTTCGAACTCGCCGCCCGCGGCGCGACGGTCACCGTCGCCGAGATGCGGCATGGCCTTGGTGGCAACGCGTCGTGGTTCGCCGGCGGCATGCTGGCGCCATGGTGCGAGCGCGAAAGCGCGGAGCAGCCGGTGCTGGATCTCGGACGCGATGCTGCCGACTGGTGGGATGCGGTGCTGTCGGGTCAGGTGACACGGGCCGGGACATTGGTCGTGGCCGCGCCGCGTGATGCCGGTGAGCTTGACCGGTTCGCCAGTCGCACGTCAGGGCATCGGCGCGTCGATGAAAACGAAATTGCGCTCCTGGAACCCGACCTCGCCGGCCGCTTCCGGCGTGGATTGCTCTTCCCCGACGAGGCTCACCTCGACCCACGCCCGGCGATGGCGGCACTTCATGACAAGCTTGCGACCATGGGTGTCAAATTCCACTTCGGCTGCGACGCCCGGCCTGTTTCGGGATTCGCCCGTCAGATAGACTGCATGGGAATGGCAGCGGCCGATGACAGGCTGCGCGGTGTTCGCGGCGAAATGCTGATCCTTCGCACGCCTGATGTCTCGCTGTCGCGGCCGGTCCGTTTGCTTCATCCACGCTTTCCGCTTTATGCCGTGCCGCGCACCGATCACCGTTTCATGATCGGAGCGACGATGATTGAAAGCCAGAGCGCCGGACCGGTGACGGCGCGTTCCATGATGGAGCTGCTGGGCGCCGCCCATGCCCTCCATCCGGCCTTTGGTGAGGCCGAGATCGTTGAAACCGGTGTGGGTGTCCGTCCGGCATTTCCCGACAATTTGCCACGCGTCGAAACAGACGGTGAGATCATCGCGATCAACGGTCTTTATCGTCACGGTTTTCTCCTCGCCCCCGCCATGGCGCGCCAGGCTGCCGACCTGGTTTTCAGTCAAGACAGAACCAAGGAGCATGCTCATGAAACTGATGGTCAACGGCGAGGCGCGTGAGATTGCCGCCACCACGCTGGCCGAGTTGCTTGCCGCGCTCGACTATGAGGGCGATTGGCTCGCCACCGCCGTCAACAGCGACCTCGTGCACAAAGCCAACCGCGCGGAGTTCCAGTTGAGCGACGGCGACCGGATCGAAATCCTCTCGCCCATGCAGGGCGGCTAGCATGTTGGAGCTTTATGGAACCGAGCTTTCGTCGCGCCTGCTTCTCGGCACGGCTCAGTATCCTTCGCCGGCCATCCTTGCCGATGCAGTCAAGGCATCGGGCACGTCGGTGGTGACCGTCTCGTTGCGGCGTGAGATGGCGGGCGGTAGGGCCGGCGAACAATTCTGGTCGTTGATCCGCTCGCTGGGCGCCAGAACCCTGCCCAATACCGCCGGCTGCCTCTCCGTCAAGGAAGCCGTCACCACCGCGAAAATGGCGCGCGAGGTCTTCGGCACCAACTGGATCAAGCTCGAAGTGATCGGCAATCACGACACGCTACAGCCGGATGTGTTCGGTCTGGTTGAAGCCGCCCGCATCCTGTGCGAGGACGGCTTTGCGGTATTCCCCTATACCACCGACGATCTCGTTGTCGCCGAGCGGCTGCTGGAAGCGGGCTGCAAGGTCCTGATGCCGTGGTGCGCACCGATCGGTTCCGCCTTGGGACCGGTCAACATGACGGCGCTGCGCTCGATGCGCGGATATTTCCCTGGCGTCCCGCTGATTGTGGATGCGGGGCTCGGACGGCCGTCGCACGCGGCCACCGTCATGGAACTCGGCTTTGACGCCGTGCTCCTGAACACAGCGGTCGCCAAGGCGGCAGATCCGGTCGGCATGGCGCGTGCTTTCGGTAAGGCGGTCGACGCCGGTCGTGAGGCGTTCAGTTCGGGAATGCTCGAACCGCGCGACGTCGCCGTGCCATCGACACCGATGGTCGGCAGGGCCGTTTTTTCATGAAGCTCGATCCCTTCTACCTGATCGTCGACAGCGCCGCCTGGATCGAAAGGTTGGCGCCGCTCGGCGTCAAGCTGATTCAGCTTCGCATCAAAACCATGGATGAAACCGGGCTGCGCGCGGAGATCCGCAAGTCGAAGGCCTGGTGTGTCCAACACAAAAGCCAGCTCATCATCAATGATTATTGGCGCCTGGCAATCGAGGAAGGCTGCGATTTCGTGCATCTGGGCCAGGAGGATTTGCAAACGGCCGACCTCTCGAGGATACGGGCAGCGGGCGTCAGGCTCGGATTGAGCACGCATGATCATGTCGAGCTGGAAACGGCCATGTTTGCCGAGCCCGACTATGTCGCGCTCGGTCCGATCTATCCCACCACTTTGAAGAAAATGAAGTGGGCACCGCAAGGGCTAGAGCGGATCAGCGAGTGGAAGCGGCGGGTGGCGCCGATCCCATTGGTCGCCATCGGCGGCCTCAACCCCGACCGCCTCGACGGCGTCTTTGAGGCCGGCGCCAACAGCGCCGCAGTGGTCACGGACATCACGTTGAGCTTCGACCCCGAAGCGCGCACGCGAGAATGGATCGAAAAGACGGACCGATGGCGATGAGACGAGAACCGCATGTGCTTGTCGTTGGCGGATCAGATTCCAGCGGGGGTGCTGGAATAGCACGCGACATCGAGACGATCTCTGCCGTTGGCGTGCGCACCTGTCTCGCCGTCACAGCGCTAACGGTGCAAACGCACGACGCCGTGATCGAAATCCATCATTCGCCACCCAGCATGGTGGCCAATCAGATGTGTGCCGCGCTACAGGCCAACGACGTAGCCACAATCAAGATCGGCATGCTGGCGACTGCCAAGATCATTGTTGCCGTTGCCGCAGTGCTGCGCAAATTTCCGCAAGTGCCGGCAGTACTCGACCCTGTGCTGGCCTCCACCTCAGGCCGCGCACTTCTGGAAGCAGGCGCTATCGCTGCCATGAAGCGCGATTTGATGCCGCTTTGCTGCATTGTCACGCCCAACCTTCCTGAACTGGCGCTCCTTACTGGTTCCGAACCGGCTTCGGATGAGGACGGTGCGCTCCAACAAGGACAAAGACTGCAGGCCGTCGGCCCTCAGGCCCTGCTGATCAAGGGTGGGCACGCGTCGGGTCCCCGATCGGCCGATATTCTGTTACGCTCCGATCATGAACCCATCCACTTCGACACGCCGCGCCTTGCTATATCGATGCGCGGAACAGGTTGCATGCTGGCCAGCGCGATTGCGGCGCATCTGGCGAAGGCGAAGTCGCTCGAAGATAGCGTGCGCGAAGGCAAGCTGTTTGTGTTCGAGAAGCTTCAGAAATGCCGGCTGAATAATCACAACGTTCTGCGTCCAGCCAAGCAGACCCATTTTCCAGAATTTTTCCAGTAGCGAGACTGGAGGGCTACTGCTTCTCTATGCCATCCTTACAACGCGTTGAGTTCCACTGTGCCGTCCAGAATTATCTGTCGTTGTCCAGAATTAAGCCGGGCTTAGAACTGAAACGAACCCGCCGAAAGGTACGAGCGGCCCTCACTCGATAAGGGTTACCAAACCTATTCCTGTGGGCTACCAATCCGCGTGGTGGGTGGCCTTAGGTTACCAATCAGTGTGGCGTCCGGAATTATCTGCCTCTCTCCGGAATTAAGCCGAGATTAGAAGATCGGTGCGGTATTGCGCCCGGTCAAACCGTGTCGATTTGCGGCGTAGCCGACGTGTCTCACGCTTGGCGGCGTCGCACGCTGGTCCCGATTGTCGCCCGAATATCTGCCTACCGGCGACAGTGAATGCGCCAAGCTAGACCTTCGTCGATAGGGCGGCTCCGGTTTACCAATCCTGTCGTCCTAGGTTGACCAATCCGTTGTCGACCGTGAGCGGGTTTACCAATAAGGGCGGCTATATTCTGCGCAAACCCAATCACCTGATGCCAATCCAGAATTAATCGTCATTAAGGGCATTGGTAAACTCAGTCTGAAACCCCACCCTTAGCCAGAAAACTCTCCTGTTTTCAATCGCATAGCCCGCCCGCCAGCAACCGATAATTCGGGACCGGTAAACCCGTGAAAGGCCCAATAATTCCGGACGTCACACCAGTCTGCCCTTTTATGCGACTTTTCGAGCACAGACCGGGAACATCTGACCGTTTCCATTCATCGCCCAAGGCCGGTTTAGCGCTGGAAAAGCCAAAGTGCGGGAGTAAGAATGGCCGCAACGGGGCCGCTAGCAGACAGGCCGCTTTTGCGATGATCGACAAAATGGCAGACTTTACATC
>NZ_SUGA01000069.1 GCF_004963255.1 Mesorhizobium sp.
GAGCCAGGCCTCGCTATGGGCGGGCAAGCGCGCCGATTGGCTTGCCTACCGCCTCAAATCCGCGCCGGCAGCGTCAGTGCTCGCGCCCTACAGGATGGCCGCGCCATGAACGCCGAGCGCCATCCGCTGCTGCGGCACCTGCGCCCCGCCCTGCCCCCTCCTCCGTGGCCCAGGCAGCGACCACAGGTCTCCTTCATCGTCTGCACGCGCGATCGGCTGGCCTTGCTCGAAGCCTGCATCGACTCGATCCGCGCCGCTTGCCGGGCGCACCCGGCCTACACAGCCGAACTGGTGGTGGTCGACAACGGCTCGCGCGACGGCACGGCCAGCTATCTTTCGGCGACCACTGCGACTTCGGACATCGCACTGACAGCAATCTCGGAGCCTCGCCGCGGACTGGCGGCGGCGCGCAATGCGGGGCTGGCGCGGGCGCGCGGGCGGGTGCTGGTGTTCGTCGACGACGACTGCAGGCTCGACCGCGGCTATCTCATCGACGTGGAGCGGCATTATGCGAGCGGCGAGAAATGGCTGATCCGCGGCGGCCGCGTCGAGATCGGCGACGCGCTCGACCTGCCCTTCACGATCAAACGCTGCGACAAGCGCGAGCGGCTGACGCCGGAGGTCCACCCGGGCGGCTTCGTGCTGGGTTGCAACATGACCATGCACCGCGACGTCGCCGCCCGCATCGGCCCCTTCGACGAACGCTTTGGCGCCGGCGGGGCGCTGCGTTCGGCCGAGGACACGGATTATCTGGTGCGGGCGATGCTCGCCGGCATGGCGGTGGAATATGTGCCCGACATGACGATTTTCCACCATCACGGACGGCGCGACCGCATGGCGATCGACCGGCTGCACCGCGACTATCATTTCGGCAACGGCGCGCTTTTGCTGAAGCATATCCGCCGCGCGCCCTGGCTGCTTCGCCATTTCTACTGGGCGGCGCGGGCCGCCATGCGCGAGCTCGCCGGCGGGCCGTGTTTCGACCAGGATCTCAAACTGTCGCACTGGCCGATCGTGCTGATGAACCTTGCTGGCGCGGCGAAGTTCACGGCTCTCGCGCTTGTCAGGCGGCCGGGTCGGCAGCCGCAGTCGGGCAGCGAGACCATCGAGGCCAGGGCGGAGGCCGGCGCGCCATGAGCGGGCGCCCGACCCTGCCGATGCTCAACCAGGCGCTCGGCCGCCGGCAGCTCGGCCTGCTGCCGGTCGTCGTCGCGCTCGGGCTTGCCGGCGCCGCGCTCGAAGGATTCGGCATCGGGCTGATCATCCCGCTGCTCGGCATCATCATGGGGCATGGCGACACAGCCGGCATGGCGGGGTTCTCGGCCCTCCTGCAGAAGGTCGGCGCCGGGCTCGGCGAGCGCGAGCGGCTGATCGCCATCGCGGCCGCGATCCTCGGCTCGATCCTCTTGAAGAACCTGCTCGGCTTCGCCAATTCGGTGCTCACCGCCCATATCTACGGCAAGGCCAGCCAGGCGATCCGCGGCGCGCTAGCCGAGCGGCTGCTGAATGTCGGCTATCCCTTCTTCCTGAAGGAGAGCCCCGGGCGGCTTCTCAACATCATCTCCAGCGAATCCTGGCGGGCGTCGGACGCCATCCAGGCGATGCTGGGCTCGATCGTCAGCGCCTCGGCCGCGCTCATCCTGCTCGTCTTCCTGCTGCTGCTCTCCTGGCAGATGACGCTGCTGGTGATGCTCGGGCTGGCGCTTGTCCAGGTTGCGCATATGGCGCTGTCGGCGCATCTGAGGAAACCGAGCCGCAGCGTGGCGGCGCGTAACAGCGCGCTCGCCTCGCGGATGCTGCACCTGGTCCATGCCGGCCGGCTGATCCGCATCTTCGGTCAGGAGGCGCGCGAGAAGGCGGCGTTCGAGGCGGCGTCGGACGGCGTGCGCCGGGCGGCCTTCCAGCTTGCCAACCGCCAGGGCGCACTGGGGCCGCTGACCGAAGTGTTGCACGCCATGCTGTTCCTGGCGGTGGTGATCGGGGCATGGCTGGCGGGTTTGAGCTTCCCGATGGTCGCCGCCTTCCTCATCCTGCTCTACCGGCTGCAGCCGCATGTCAGAGCCCTGCAGATGACCTGGAGCCAGCTGCAGGGGCTTTCGGGCTCGCTGGAGGAGGTGACCTGGCTGCTCGACCCCAAGGGCAAGCCGGCGCCGCCGCAAGGCAGCCGACCCTTCGCCGCCTTGAGCGACAAGATCGCCTTCGAGGGCGTGAGCTTCAGCTATGCCAATGAGGAGCAGCGCGCGGCGGTGCTGCATGCCGCGAGCTTCGACATAAGAAGCGGCCGCTCGACGGCGCTGATCGGCCGCTCTGGCGCCGGCAAGACGACCATCGTCAACCTGCTTTGCCGCTTCGTCGAGCCGGACGGCGGCCGCATCCTCGTCGACGGCGCGCCGCTCGGCGAGATCGATCCGGTCGCATGGCGGGCGCACATTGCCCTCGCCAGCCAGGAACTGGAGCTGGTGGACGGCACCATCCTCGACAACATCACCTACGGCAAGGACAGAGCGAGCGAGGAAGAAGCGCGGAGCGCGGCAGAGCTTGCCGAGGCGCATGAGTTCATCGAGCGACTGCCGCAGGGCTACCAGACGGTCGTCGGCTATCGCGGCGTGAACCTGTCGGCCGGCCAGAGGCAGCGCATCGCGCTCGCCCGCGCGCTGGTGCGCGATCCCGACATCCTGATCCTCGACGAGGCCACCAACGCTGTCGACGGGCTTTCGGAAGCGGCGATCGTGGAAACGCTGAAGTCGCGCGCCGGCCGCCGCACGACAATCGTCATCAGCCACCACCACTCGACCATCTCGTTCTGCGACGACCTGGTGATCCTGGAGCATGGCAGGGTGAGGAAGCAGGCGCCCTTCGCGGAACTCGCGGCGCGCAGCATGGATGAATTGTACCAGCCGGAGTGAGGGGATTTGCCGGGCGTTGCAGAAGCGGCGCGGCGCCAAAGCTGCCAATCTCCCCCCTCGTGGGGGAGATGGCCGGCAGGCCAGAGGGGGGCGCGAAGGAACGCCAACCCCTGTTTTTTGCCGGCCTTCAGACGACTAGTCCCGGGACGTGTTCGGCCCAAGCTTAGCAAGGCTGGCGGGACAGCGCCCCCCTCTGCCCTGCCGGGCATCTCCCCCACAAGGGGGGAGATCAGCCAATCACCCCGCCATGGCCAGCGGCGCGGCGCTCTTGTTGGGGATCTGGATGTCGATCTCCAGCGTCGACATGGTGGCGCCGCGATCCATCGAGACCTGGAGATAGTCCTGGTCGATCTGCACATGCTTGGCGATGACCGCCATGATCTCCTCGCGCAGGATGGAGACGAGGTCCGGCTGGCCGCGGCTCTGGCGCTCATAGGCGAGCAGCAGCTGCAGCCGCTCGCGCGCCACCGGCGCGCTGGTGCGCCGCTTGAAGAGGTCGAGGATGCTCATGCGGCCCTCCTTCCGAGCAGCCGGTCGAGGAAGCCCTTGCGTTCGAAGGGGACGACCACCGGCAGGTCCTCGCCTTCCAGGCGCCTTGCCGCTTCGAGGTAAGCCTTTGCGGCACCATTGAGCGGTTCCGAAAGCGTGACGGGCGAGCCGAGGTTGGAGGCCCGCAGCACATCCTGGCTTTCCGGGATGATGCCGAGCAGCGGCGTGGAGAGTATCTCCAGCACGTCGTCGATCGACAGCATCTCGCCGCGCGAGGCGCGCGCCGCGTCGTAGCGCGTGACCAGCACGTGTTTTTGCACCAGCTCGCCCTGCTCGGCCTTCATGGTGCGGGCGTCGAGCAGGCCGATGATGCGGTCGGAGTCGCGCACCGACGACACTTCCGGGTTGGTGACGATGACCGCCTCGTCGGCGAAGCGCATGGCGAGCTGGGCGCCGCGCTCGATGCCGGCCGGGCTGTCGCAGAAGACATAGTCGAACACCGAGCGCAGCCTGGCGATCACTTCGGCCACGCCCTCTTCGGTCAGCGCGTCCTTGTCGCGGGTCTGCGAGGCCGGCAGCAGATAGAGCGTCTCCAGCCGCTTGTCGCGGATCAGCGCCTGCGACAGTTTCGCGGTGCCCTGGATGACGTTGACGAGGTCGAACACCACGCGGCGCTCGGCGCCCATGATGAGGTCGAGGTTGCGCAGGCCGACGTCGAAATCGACCAGCGCCACCTTCTTGCCGGTCTTGGCCACGGCGGCGCCGAGCGCGGCCGTCGAGGTCGTCTTGCCGACGCCCCCCTTGCCCGATGTGACCACGACTACCTTGCCCATATATTCAGCCTCCGTTGGCGATTCTTATGTTGGGTCCAGCCGCTTGGCCGACTCTTCGAAACTCTGGCACGCGAAACAGGTCCGAAGCTTGCGCGTCAGCCGAGCGGCACCACGCAGAGCGCATCATGGTCGAGGAAGGCCTGCACGGCCTTGCCGCGCGACACGCCTTCCATCTCCTCCGCGGTCGTGTACCAGCCGTCGACGGCAAGCAGCTCGGCCTCGTTCTTGCGGCAGAAGATGCGCGCCGAAACATTGCCTTCCGAGCCGGCGATCGCGCGGCCGCGCAGCGTGCCATAGACATGGATCGAGCCGCCGGCGACGATTTCCGAGCCGGACGCGACCGAGCCGAGCACGATGACGTCGCCATGCGGATGGAACACCGACTGTCCCGAGCGGATCGGCGCCTTGATCATCAGCGTGCCGGCCGAAGGCGGCGCCGGCCCGGCGCCCGCGCTTGCGGCTTGCGCCGGTTCGATCCTGACCGCCTCGAGCCTCGCCAGATCGGGGTCGACCGGCTCGTCGGCGGACATCGCGATCTGCGGAGCCTCGGCCGGAGCCGCCTCCGCGACTTGCTGGGTCTGCTGAGCGGCCTGGGCCTGTTCCCCGGCGACGACTTCCAGCTCCTCGGCCCGCGCCTTGCGCGCGGCCCGGCCCAGCAGCCCCTCGGCGGTCGCCTCCTTGGCGCCGGCCAGCAGCGGCGGCAGCTCGGGCCCGAGCTCGGCGCCCTCCAGCTCGATGGCATAGACACGGATGCCGCGCGAGCCGAGCACGCCGACCAGCGCGCCGATCTCCTCCGGCCCCGGCTGCAGGATGTTCAGGTCCAGCACCACCGGGCGCCCGTTGAAATAGCCCGGCGAGTTGGCGATCCAGCGATCCAGCCCCTCCAGCCAGTCGGCGATCGGCGCCTCCGGCGTCAGCGTGAAAGCGACGAAGGAACGGGCGCGGAAGCGGATCGATTTGTTGTGCAGGGGGGCAGCGAAGGTCACGTCCAGGCGAATCCTTACTCAATGGTTAAAGGGTGCCGGGCGAATGGTTAACAAAAGGTTAATTTTGGGGATCGGGATCGTTAAGGAAGTGGCGCGGCCAGGTTCTGTGGCCGGACGGTGACAGGGCCTGCCGATGCCGCTATCGTCTCACCCCAGCCTGGCGGAAAGCAAGGGAGATCATGTCATGGAGATCAGCAAGCCCGAGGACGCCGCAACCGCATTCGCCGATGCCTGGAACAGGCATGACATGGACGACTTCGCGGCGCTGTTTTGCGAGGACGCGAATTTCGTCAATGTGGTGGGCATGTGGTGGAAAGACCGGGCCGAGATCGAAGCGGCGCACCGCGCGACGCACAAGACCATGTTTCGCGACAGCCGGCTGGAGGGTGTCGCCGCGTCAGTCGTCGAGCTGTCTCCCGGCCTCGCATCGGTGCACTACAGATGGACCCTGACCGGCGCTTCCGCCCCGGACGGCTCGCCCGCCGGAACGCGGGAAGGGATCCTGCTTCTGGTGGTGAAGAAAGAACAGCTTGGATGGCGGATCAAGGTGGCCCAGAACACCGACATCGTCCCAGGCGCGATCGCTCCCCCTGCCCGCGCAAGCAGATAGAACGGCCAAGCCCGCTCGAGCCGCGCATGTGAAGCGGCTAATATACAGGCGATGTCCAGCCGAGCACCATCCCGCCCGGGACTTTCCACTCTTCAGGGACAAGGAGACGGGCAATGGGCATTTATCGGGAAGACTGCAGGCGGGCAGGCAAGGCAGGCACGGCACTGGCAGCGCTGATGCTGCTGGGAGGATGCATGACGCACCGCCCGGCAGCCGTAGACACATACCAGACGAGCGGTATCGACCAATGGCTGGCGACGGCCGATGCCGACAAGGTCGTCAACGCGATGGCCGCGAAGGGCCTTATGCCCGCGACCATCGACTGCCGCTTCGCCGACACCACGCCTGGACAGGTGGCCTATCTCTCGAAATTCACCTGGATGCGGGCGCCCGCCAACACACGCTACCACTGGGAAGTGGGCGACCCGGCCTATCTCGCGAGCAAGGAAGTGAGGGCCAACCGCGTGGGGTTGAAGCGGGTGGACGCGAAGGTGATGCTGGATAAGGCGAGCGGGCAGAAGGTCGGGTGCTCAGTGTGGGTGGGTTGAGGTGGGTGGACTAGAACGGCGAACGGCACGGCGCGCCATAGCAACAGCGGCATAACCCGGCGCTTCCTTCGGCTCAACGACGTGACCGCCCCTCCGATCGGCACCTTTGGCGAGCGTGAAAGTCGCGATGTAGAAACGGATTGACTGTGTAGACAGGAGCGCCAAGCCCAGCAAGCTCATACAGCAAGTCGAATTCCATCGATTACGGAAAGCCTCCTTCTGGCCACAACAATGCGCAACTGGAGGCTAACGGAGGAGATCCGATGGTCGACCAACTGACGGCTCATCAGCGCAGCGCCTTCATGGCCAATATTCGAAGCCGGCACACGAGGCCTGAGCTAGTCGTAAGAAGGCTGCTGCATGGCATGGGGTACCGCTATCGACTGCACCACAAAAAACTGCCCGGGCGGCCGGACATAGTTTTCGTGAAGCGCCGGAAAGTGATATTTGTCCACGGTTGCTTTTGGCATAATCATGAAGGATGCTCCTTCGCTCATGTGCCCAAAACCCGTCCAGACTATTGGCAAGCCAAATTCGAATATAACCGTAGCCGCGACAAACTAAATCGCGCACAACTCGAGTCGGAAGGTTGGAAAGTTCTTGTAATCTGGGAATGCGATATCAACGAACGAGCTTTGCTCGCAACGCGAGTGCGTGCGTTTCTCGATTTATGACAGCGCGATAGGTGGGGCCTGGCGCGATTGCAACAAATCATTCAGTATACGGCAGCAGGGCAGAAACTGGGGTGCAGGCGTGGTCAATGTGAATGAAAGTTGCGGGGCCGATCAGGAAAGCGAGACAACCAGTGATAGGCCTCTATTCATAGATGCATTCTCAGGTTGTGGAGGACTAAGTCTTGGCCTCCTGCGTGCAGGTTGGCGAGGCCTTTTCGCCATTGAGAAAGATGCATTTGCATTTGAAACTTTCAGATCCAATCTACTCGAGGGAAGGTTCAAATCGCAATTCGATTGGCCACAATGGCTGCCACAAAGCCCAACATGTGTGACGTCTCTCATCGGAGAACGTCGAAATTCCCTTATGGCCCTACGGGGCAAAGTGGCATTGTTGGCGGGCGGCCCACCGTGTCAAGGGTTCTCGAGCGCTGGAAGACGCGATCCGTCCGATCCGCGTAATAGCTTGATGAAGGCATACCTTGAGCTTGTGCAACTGGCTGAACCAGCGATCGTCCTCCTTGAGAATGTTCGAGGGATCACGGTCGACTTCAATCAAACAGGCAACACGGACGAACTCGTCAACTACGCTGATTTTTTGAGAAGAGAGCTAGGTGAGACCTATCAAGTGTATTGGACAATTGTGAATGCCTCTGACTATGGTGTTCCACAGGCCCGCACGCGATTCATCTTAGTTGCTTTCCACCGCGGTCTCCAAGTTAACTTGAAGACAATGGATGGGCGGATTGACGAAGCCCGTCGTCGGTTCCTTCGAAAGCACCGCTTGCTCACTCCTATAAGCACTCTTTCGGCGCTATCTGATCTCGAGTTACAAAGAAACGGTTCAATCCCGTCTCCTGATACCCCTGGCTTCAATGCCATTAACTACCATTCGCCGCGCACAAACTATCAGCGACTAATGCGAGATGGGTACAGCGGAGTGCCGAGCGACACCAGACTGGCACGGCACAATCCGCATATCGCTCAGCGCTTTCGCGAAATCATCGCCAAGTGCAACAGCTCAGGAAGGTTGAACACTTCTCTCAGTCGAGAAATGAGAGAGGAATATTCATTAAAAAAACAGGCCCTACGGGTACTGGACCCCCAACGCCCAGCTCCTACCATCACTAGCATGCCCGATGATCTGCTCCATTATTCGGAGCCACGAACCCTGACGGTGCGCGAAAACGCCCGCCTCCAAGGATTCCCAGACTGGTTTGCATTCAGAGGAAAATACACCACAGGAGGTCATCGTCGGCGGCTCGAAGTTCCACGCTTCACACAAGTTGCCAACGCCGTCCCGCCTTTTCTGGCTGAAGTGCTAGGCACGGTACTGCTGGACGTCTGGCAACACCACCTTGGCGCTACTAGTGAACCAGCCGATCCACATGAAACCTCAATCCAACTTAACGTCTATGAGCACTGCAATACTGGTGAAATTTTGCCGATGTTCAATTAAGTCTTTTCGGAGCTTGGTCATATCGTCTTCGGAAACAGGTCCTTCTGGTCCATCTAGGACCCGGCGTCCGTCAACCTCACGAAGTGTGACATGAGCCAGTTTATTGCGGCGAGGCACAACATCGTCTCTGTAGATCTTGGCCTTGTCCAAATACGTGCTCCCGTCTGAAGTCCATTTGCTCAACGATTCTAGCAAAAGCTCAAGCCTATCTGCCGCACTGCACAAATGTCGCAACTTAAAAATAGCCTCAAGCGACCCCTTTTTCTCAGCCTTATCTAACTCTTTCGCCCACTTTTCTAACTTTGAACGAATCGAAGCCACTACTTCAGCTCTAAACTCAGCCTTTTCCTTGACATCAAGGCGATCATAGGTAGCAAGAAGGCTTCTCTCGACAATGAAGTCAATGTCACTGGTAGCCGACATAACCACACCGCGCATGTGGTCAATATCCATAACCTTATGGAGCATCTTTTGAATTACGCTCACGGTATCATCAACTAATGAAAGTCGAGTCGAAAAGTAAAGCCCGTCAAGGCCACCATCATAGGCGATCTTTCGAAGTTTTTCCCTATCGTCTGCTGAGTAAAATATCAGATCCTTGTAGGGAAATTGCTTTCGCACTTTGGCGAGAGCCTCCTCACCCCCACTGCCGGACCCGAGATCATAGTCCACAAGCACAAGGTCTACCCCGTCGTTGTGAACATGCGGACCTATCGCCTCGTCCACTTTGTCTAGAGAGCTGACCTCCATCACCTCCAATTCGAAGCCGAGGCCGCTCAGCCTACGCTGAATACCCTCACGGAAACTTCTCACGTGCTTAGGCTGATCGTCGATCCAGAGTGCCTTGAAGTCTAGTCTCACCTGGAAATCCTCACCAAGAAACTTGCGCCTTTTTCTGATGGCACGATGGAAATCCCCCCACCCATTTCTCCGAGCACTTGGCGCACATGGTAGAGACCCAAGCCTGAACCCGCCGTTCGCGAAAAGCCTAACTCAAAGATACGATCCAATTCCTCGACATCCTTTGGCAAGCCCGTGCCGTCGTCCGAGACTTCCATAACGAGCGTATTTTTGTCTGACTTGCTTAGCCGAAACCTTATCTCAGTTGCCTTGGCCTTTCGGGCATTATTTACAAGATTGTCAATAACTATTGCAACCTCCATTGGTCGAAAACGGCGAACAAACTCAGCACTAGTATTTTCGACACGAACCTGGATGCCGCCCCCCAAAAATGGAATAGCTCCCTGCAATATGTAGTCCTCAATGTATACGGCCAGATCGTCCTCTATAGTATCAGACTCTAGTCGAAAGTTCGCCTTAGTCGCCAGCCTTGAAATCGACAGCACCTTCTGATTAAGAAAGGCAACTTGCTCCAGACGGGCAACAAGATCGTCCATATTTAATTCACCCGCTCGTGCCGCCGCTAGACAGTTTTCCACTTGCTGTTTAAGGTCGGCGGCGTAAATCGTAATCTGATGGTGCATATTAATAATATTTTGTGCATCCAGAGAGGTAATCGACGCCAAGAACAGCGAGCGCTTACGCTCTTCCACCAGACTTTCGGTAACACGAGCTACTTGCGCCTCCGCGGCTTCCGCAGCAGCTTGAGCAACTTCCTTTGCTTTACGCTCCTCTTCCGCTACCCGAACAGCTTCCGCCTCGGCAGCTTTTAACTCCTCAAACCGTCGCTCAGCTCGCTCCAAATTGGTATGAAGTTCATTGTCCTGGGTCTTGTCAGCAATCGCCCTAAGACTAGCAAGAGACTCTTCGAACTGACTTGAGCGCTCATTGAGAACGCCGATGAGCTTTCGGCTGTAGTCAAGCAGCTCCACCTCAGGTGCGTCTATTAAACGAGCTACCGCCATCGCCACACGGGCACGCCCGGAATCCGTCATCAGCCGCGAGAGGTCTTCAGCGAACTTCTCACCTTTGTCGACCCAAGACACCGGAACCACATACCGCTCCAATCTCCGCAGGCAATACTCTCTAAAACACTCGCGGAGCTCCTTCACTGAGGCAGTTTCTATAAGTCCTTGGTTTCGACTCGACGCCTCCTTGAATTCTTCTTCAGTTCCGCTGACTTCTATTCGGCCGATGATATCACGGGTTCCAAGAAACCGCGCATACCCTTGTTGCTTTCGCGCATCGATGCCGAACCAATCGTCTCCGTCTTCACCGATCGGATAAACTCGAAACCCATTGCGAAACAGGAACACTGAGCCAAACCGCACGGAGGGTATGCCCATCCGCCTCGCAAAGGTCATCTTCGCCGACTGATTCAAATAGAAAAGCTGGCAACCAAAGCCCGACTGCGTCAATAAGCTAAATGGATTCGGTTCACGGATACGAAATACGAGCTCGCCCCGATCCGTGAGCGTTGTAGTTATACTTTTCCCGTCAACGGAAAAGGATACATCAATGAATGTTGTTTTGTCGCGTAGGGTCGCAAAAATAAAATTACCGACCTCTCCATTTACGATTTCATTCGGCGCTGGCCCTTCGCCCTTTCGCGAGGCAGACATAACGATTTCAAGGTCGCGACCCTTTTCTGCAGGTGCTATGATCTCTATTCGAAATCCATCAGTGGCTGATCCAAAAGGGTTGATCAACTTAGCCAGTGATGTTTTTAGATGTAAAATGCGGTGCCTATCCCATCCTACACGCGTGCGTTGGATTTTGAGGGCAGTACCGTACGCAGGAAGCACCAGATCTTCCGGTAGATCAAAGTTCGAACGTTGTTCATAATTCAGAAGCACCGTCTCGAAGTGCTTTGTCTCGTCCTCTTCGAAAGCCTGCCAATTGACTTCGATTTGATGGACAATGCCGGCCGGTTCCGTTCTGGAGCGAGTCTGCATAACGAGTTCTTGGCCCAGTCGGTCTGACGAGAAACGTCCAATTCCTTTGCTCCCTGCGAAATGGCGCCGTTCGGCAATCTGTTCACGGAAACTATCTGGAGTACTTAGACGCTTAGACGAATATGCAACGAAAAGCCATTTACTCGTGATGTCGTTCAGGGTCATACCCTGGCCGTCATCAACAAGCCAAATTGAATTACCTTCGAATCGCACCTGGACGATGGTTGCTCCGGCGTCAAAGGAGTTCTTTACTAGCTCGAAAATCGCAACCTCATCGTCGGTGATGAGATCGCGCCCGATGACGCGTTTAAGGCCTGCGCTAACATCGAAGTGTAGCGATTTACCTGACTCCTCAGCGTTCGCCGCCTCAGCCTCAGATTTTGGTTCAGCTTGATTTTTCACTTACCCACCCGATTCCAAC
Organism: Mesorhizobium sp.; assembly: GCF_004963255.1. Classification (GTDB taxonomy): domain Bacteria; phylum Pseudomonadota; class Alphaproteobacteria; order Rhizobiales; family Rhizobiaceae; genus Mesorhizobium. The sequence goes on from NZ_SUGA01000069.1 coordinate 11,779, forward strand.
CCGGCATATTGGTACCTCAGTATTCGAGAATATTCGAGTGATAGAGCGACTAGGTTACCTTATTCTGCTCGGCCGCGCGAATTCGCGATCCCAGAAGACCCTGGTTGCGATCTGGCACCGGTGAGCCGATCTGGTATGGCTAGCGTGCTCCGTCGCCAAATTGGCGCAACTCAGATTAATTGTATGTTGGCCTTCCCCCATGCCCCTCCTCCCCTC
>NZ_SUGA01000006.1:0-102976 GCF_004963255.1 Mesorhizobium sp.
GGCAACCTCACAGATCGCGACCACTCCCGAAAGGTGGTCAGGAAACACCGCTTACGAGTGATTGCCCCAGGCCCGCGGTTGCGCGGTTGGCCTGACAGAGACACTGGGGCACGGATGGCCAGCCGACATTTGCCACTAGCATGGAGCCAGGTCAGTTTTGAACTGGGCAGTCGTGGACTTCCATGACTAGGCCAAGCCTGCGGCAAAGAATGCTTTCGCGACAGGCTGGAAATATTGCATAGGAACCGCGTGGCCGAGTTTTGTAGTGCCTATCAGCTGACGCGCTAAGACATGGTCATGGACGATCGTCAGGCGTAGTGCCCGCGCCTCGCTCAACACATGTGAAACGCGCTCACCTTCGGCACGGCAAACTAAGAACGGCACCCCGGTTTCACCGCGAACGTAACGCAGACCGATCAGGACCGCCCTTCCTGTTAAGACCAGCGTGGCGCGATGCACGCCAAGCGCAGGCTCGTCGGCCGCCTCCTCGCGGATGCGACGCTGTTCACCTTTCAACTCTGGCGCTCCTTGCTGATCCTTCGACTCGCGCGTCACTTCGGTATTGGTCATGCGCATTTCGCGCAGATACAACGCGCGCTGGAGCAGAAGATCGATCAGTCCGCCGACCAGCAGTGCGCCGGCGCCAATTCCCATCAGCAATTTTGTCTCCATAAAGATGAGGCCAACACAGCCCATGCCGCAGATCGGCAGAGGGACCATTGTCTTCCACATCCCGAGAAGGACAATGGAAAAGGTTGCGCTGAGAACCAATACCTTGAACATGGTCTTGCAGACTTCGACCATGGAACGAGCAGACCCCAAGCGCTTCAGCCCTTCAAAGGGGTCAATTTTCTTAAAGCTGAGCTTCATCGGCTCCAGAGAGAAGACAAATCCACCATTGGCTAGCAGGCTGGCCAAAATCACCGCGGCGACAAGGGTTCCAAGCAGCGGGCCAACAGCCGCGACTGTGAGTTGGACGAGCACAACCAATGCCTGCGGCACCGCGGTATCGAAAGGTAGGCTCTGCAACTTGGTGGCTAATAGGAGCGCTTCCCGGCATTTGTCCTCGATCACGCTGCCTCTTAGCCAAAGGTAGCCGAGCCCAGCGCAAGTCCCGACCGCGCGGACGAAATCGGAGCTACGTGGCAGCTGTCCTTTTTTGCGCGCTTCACTTAACTTCTTCGGGCTGGCGGCGTGTGTCTTCTCTTCACTTGTGTCGCTCATGGCAGCAATTTGTCGAACCACTCCAGCACGCCGTTGGCACGTGTGACCTCCAGTTTCATGCTCTCCACCAGATAGGCAGCGTAGGTGACCATGAGAACTGGAAAGACAATGTTCTTGATTGCCGGAGACGGTTGGCTCGCCTTAAATTGCGGGGCAAAGCGACGCAGCAGCATCATCGATATATCAATCAGTATCAGGAAGAACACGACAGGCCCCGAAACCAATAATGCCGTGCGCATTATGCTGTCGAGAAGCCCCAACAACTCCATTGCTCCTGGCCCGCTCAGTGTCGGGTGAAACTGATACACCGGCCAGATCAAGTAGCTGCGGTACAGGACACTGATCAAAGTTTCCAGGCCTCCTGATCCGACGAATATGGCAATCGCAGTGATCCCCAGAAAAACGCCCATCGCGGAAGCCTGACTGTTCGTCGCGGGATCGGCCGAAGCGGTCGGGCTGCTGATGCCGCGTTGGTTGTCGATAAGCTCCCCGGCAGCCTGAAGGCCCCAAAGCGGAATGCCAAGAAAAGTGCCAAGGAGTACACCGACAAAAACTTCCTTGAATCCGAGCAGGGTTAGCTGGATCAGGCGCGTATCAGGATCCAGCGCCGGCAATCCGCCGCTGACGTGTGCCAGGCATGGTAGTGCGAAGCCAACAGCCAAACAGCCCCGGATCAGCCCACTGATCTGCGAGCGTGTGAATACGGGAAAGATCAGCATGATGCCCATCGCGCGGGCTGCCCCAAGACCTGCCGCAACGACGAGTTCGAAAGCCGTCTGGATCAGAATTTGAATATCGGCCGATGGCGCGTCCATGGGGCGGACTAGTAGCTAAGTGTCATTGCGGGAAACTCGGTGAAGATCTGATCGGCTAGCTCTATGAGCGGGGCGCTTAGCACAGGAGCAAACAGCCCAATCACCGCGACAACGACCAGAAGCTTCACGGTGAGCGGCAAGCTTTCATCCTGGATCTGCGTCGCCGCCTGGAGGATGCCGATGACGAGGCCGACAACCACTGATGCAATGAGCGGCGGTAGAATCCAGATCATGAAAACCACCAGTGATTGGCTCATAAGAGTAATGATGCTGGATTCAGTGATGATCAGCCTCCCGGTAACGTATAACTCAGCACAAGCCCATGCATCAATTTTGACCAACCATCAATGGCAACAAACAAGAAGATCTTGAACGGGACAGATATAACAGTTGGTGAGACCATCGACATACCCATTGCCATCAAGATAGTTGTCACTATCAGATCTATAACAATAAAAGGCAGATAAAGTAGAAATCCTATCTCAAATCCGCGCTTCAATTCTGATAGCAAGAAAGATGGTACAAGTATTGCAAAGTCATCAGGCGTGGCTGCAGCGTGCATTTCCTCTGGCCAGACCTTTTCTGTCGAAGATAGGAAAAATCGCCGCTGCTCTTCATTTGTGAATTTCTTGAGATGCTCGCGCAAGGGCTCACTTCCGGCTTTAGCGGCGCTTACCCAGTCGTCGAATGTCTGATAGTGGAGCTTGGGATCCGACATGCGGTCATAGGTCTGCTCAGCAACGGGCGCACTAACGAACATAGTGAGGATCATCGCCGCGGCGTACAGCACCACATTGGGTGGTATGGTCTGGGTCCCGAGCGCATTGCGGACGAGGAAAAGAACAATTGATACCTTTACAAAGGCCGTTGTCGTGGCAACTGCTAAAACCAGCAGACCGAGTCCGGCGGTAACCGCAAGAAGCGCCAGGATTGTCGGCTGAGCTTCACTCATTGCATGCAAACCCGCCACGGAGCCTGATGCCCAGCTCTTCTCCGATGCGGACAATGTCGCCACGCCCGATACGCTGACCATTGGCCACTATGTCGACCGGGCCGTCGATCGGCCATCCAAGTTCAAAAATATGCCCTTCGCCGGCACTTCTTAATTCCCCAAGAGAAATAGGCCAGCGGCCGCATTCAAAGACAAGCACGATCTCGACATCGTCGAGATCCTTAGTAAGCTCCAGTTGCGATCCGGGTTGTGTCATATGCGCACTCTCCAAAGGACACGGTCGCGGGCGGAAAGGCCCCCGCAAGATTAATTCATCGCCGTCAAGATCCGCCTCGGCGCACAACTGGCCGACAGCTAGGGTGATCTGGCCGCGGCCGAACGGCGCAATATCGGGCAACAATGCATCACCGACACATGCGCTTCGAAGAAGCGCCGCAGGAAGGCGAAGCGTGCCGACCTCTCCTGCAACAATGAGCGGGAGCTCTGGAGGCAGCCCGCCCAGCTGCCGCGGCAACTGGGCAAGCAGTTCGCCTAGCGCGCGAAACGCAGGCGGTACTAAGCCGTCAAGTGGCGTGAACAGGAATAGACGGCCCTTGCCCTTGACCGCGCCGAAAATGATGTCGAGTTCAAGATGAGGAGCCAGCATCGTGGCTTCGCATACCCGCACGAGTTGCACGTTCAGACGCGTCGTCTCCTCCAGTCGAGTGACAAGCGGCTCCAGAGCGAGTTCGAGAATTAGCGAAGCAGTTGGCTCGGAAGGGAAGGCCAAGCCGTTCTGCACTGTCGTGATGAACTCCTCTACGAGCGGGCGCGACAGTGACAAGATGACCGTTTCGGCTCCCACTCTCCAGACGCAGTCAAGCATCGGAATGGCAGCAGGTTCCTGCTGCCAGACAAGCCCTGCCGTTCGCACCGATAGCGGCACCTCGTTGATCCGGCTTTGAAACGGCGTGCGCGGCGCTGCTGTATCATTGAGCCACGAGACAACCGTGTGGGACAGTTTCAGAACTGGTTCGAACATGGCGGGTGTGACCGCAGCGCCTATCAAAGACTGCACGGTCGTGTCATTCGGACGACCTCTTGCGACCGTCGGATCCGGTTGCGCGGCATTTAGGCAAGCGACCCCCTCGCATATTTCAGCAGTATCTCATCGTCGGCCTCGATCTCGGCTGCGGCCTCCGAATGAGTCTCGACGGCGCGCCGCACGTCGTCCTCGATTTGTTGCCATTTGTCCCTTGCCGCCGAACATATGACCCATAGCTCCCTCGTCCTGGACGCCGCCATCTCAGCCTCCTCTTGAGCGATTTGGGTATCATCAAGCATCTGCCGTCTGGAATTGATCTCAGCGGCAAGTTGTTCAGTGTGAAGGCGGTGACGGTCGAGCGCTGCGCTAGACAAGTTGTCGAGTGACATCAGATGCTGATAGAGCGCTGCTTCTTTTCTTGAACAATGTTGCTGTATCATTGCAAGCTCCCTAGAGGCATTTTGTACGGCTGAGGCGGCCACATCGCGCTGGGCTTCCTTCTTGGACAGCTCGCCAAGGGCACGACGCTCTTGCATTTCCTTCAGAAGCCGTATACTCGAAGACTGAATCCAGTTTACGCGGTCAGACGCGACATCCATGCGACCGTCTCCTCGAAATCTGACGCGTCATCTTCGCTCTGGCGCAGAAACTCCCTCAGTTCGTCGATTGACGCGACAGCCCGGTCAGTCAGGGGATCTCCACCTGGCTTGTATTCGCCAACATTGATCAAGAACTCGGTCTCGGCATAGCGCGACAGGAGCTCGCGGAAAATGGATGCTGCCTTGCGATGTGTCCCCGAAACGACTGCATCCATGACGCGGCTGCGACTCTGCAGCACATCAATAGCGGGGAAATGCGATCGCGCCGCAATAGCGCGTGAGAGGATGACATGGCCATCGAGAATACCACGCGATTCCTCGGCGATTGGATCACCCGTGCCATCACCCTCTACAAGCACCGTATAGAAGGCCGTGATTGAGCCCCGCTCACCCATGCCGGCGCGCTCGAGCAGGCCTGGCAGCATGCCAAAAACGGAAGGAGGAAAGCCCCGTCGCGTCGGCGGCTCACCCGCAGCAAGGCCTATTTCGCGCATAGCGCGGCAGAAGCGCGTCAGCGAATCCAGCATGAGAGCAACGCGTAGGCCTTGATCGCGGAAATATTCCGCGAGCGCAGTCGCCATTGGAGCGCATTGCGCACGCTCTACCGCCGAGCGGTCGGATGTTTCAACCACGACGACCGTACGGAGAAGGCCCTCTTCACCAAGATTCCTTTCGATGAATTCACGAACTTCCCGTCCACGTTCGCCTATGAGCGCCACTATGACGACGTCAGCGGCGGCACCCTTTACGATCTGTGACAACAGCGTCGACTTGCCACCACCTGGCTCGCCATAAATCCCGATCCGCTGGCCCTCGCCGCACGTCAGCAGACCATCGAGGACACGGACCCCAAGCGGGAATGGCCGCTCAATCATGCGCCTCGTCATCGGATTGGGGGCTCTGCCATGCAGGGGCCGAGTTTCGACGGTCTTGATTTCGCCTTTGCCGTCCAATGGGCGGCAACGACTGTCGATCACGCGACCGAGCAAATCGCCGCCGACGGGCACCTCACGCATTCGGCCAGTGGCCACGACCTCTGCGCGGCTGGATAGGCCCACCAAGTCCCCGATCGGTGTCAGCAATACACCATCACCCGACAGGCCGATCACCTCGGCCTCGAGCGACAGCCCGGTTCGCGGGTCCTCTAGGAGGCAAAGTTCCCCAATACGAGTGTCTGGCAAGACGGCATGAACCAGTGTGCCGATAGCCCGCGTGATCCGACCGCGCACCGCACGCGTGTCAATTCGCTTGGCCGCAGCCCTCAAAGACGAGATTGCTGGAACGAGAGCTCGAGTGTGGGCGTCAGCGTTATGTTCTGGGACGGGCTTTCTCATAGCTCGCCTTTCTCACAGAGCGTCCCGAAACCAAGGCGCAGCGCGCGCATCTGGGCGTCAAGTCCAAGGTCAACATTGCCGTACTCGCTCCACAGCACGCAGCGTTGCGGCGACAATGTCGGGTCGGGCTCGATCCGCACCCTTGGTCGACCATCCTGGCCGTCGCATCGAGCAAACTCTCGTGCAAGCATGTCGACTTGCATGGGAGAAACATGAAGGCAAACGTCGGCGCCGCTGTATTGACACTCTATGGCGTGACGAACAGCCCTCACCAATAGCTCGCCCGGATCGAAAGCGCCGATAAGATCGCTCAATATTTCCATCACGAGCTGCGGCAATTCCTGCTCCAGAGCCGCCTTTCGTCGCGCGATTTCGGAGATTGTCTCCGCAATCAACCCTGCCATCTCCTCGGTGCCTGCATTCGAGCCCTCCATGTGGCCGCGCGCCCACGCCCGCTGGTAAACCGCGCGTGCCCAGTTTCGAACGCGCTGCCGATGCCGTTCTGCCGCGGCAAGGGCTTGCGCGGCGCTGTGCCAGGTTTCGAGCTCGCTCGCGGGTATCAGTGGTCCGACTGGACGCATCTGCGGCGCTATTGGCCCCTCGGAAAGTTCGACTGTCATTTCACCGGGGTCTCTGTCTCAAAATGAGCTACTACAAGTGAAAGCAATTGGCCGGCGGCGGTCCAATGCTCATGTGCTGGAGTCTCCGCGGCAGTCCCCTCGGGCAATCGAAGAAGCACGCGGTTACGCTCGGTCGCTGAACTGTCCTGGAGCCAAGCTCCAAGACATGCGTGTCCATCGTATTCGATTTGCTGAGCGAGTTTTTCTGGGTCCGAGATCAGTCTTTTGTCAACAGCATGCAGCAGGTGTCGGATTCCGAATGCGTGTGCATCCACGCCGATGCGTTTAACAAGGATGGCAAGCTCAGGCTGAGAGACAAACGCGACCAGCGAACGGGCATGCCAGATACTACCAGCAAGAAGGGTCGCTCGATATGGATCATGCCCGCGTAGAAGGTCCGGCCTGCAGCCGATGTGGTTCAGATCCACGTCATCGTTGCCCAGCAATTCTGCCAGCCTTGGATGCAGTCTGGAACACTTCTGCAACTTCACTAACGTTTCGGCCGATAACGCTGGATCAAGACGCGCCGCAAGACGGGTTGGATGGGCCGAAGCCGCAAGCTCGCTCGCGCCCGGAAAGTGCGGACCATCAGGTCGGGCGGTCTGTATAGGCATTGGCAATGAGATGTCACCCACGTCCAATTGCAGGCATTCTTTTGCGAATGGCCTCGACAGCAGAAGCATCCCGGCGCCCCTCGACCTTGGAAACGCCGGTTGATTGCTTGCGCCGACGCGTAACAACGCCGATCAAGAGATAACAGGCCACGGCGAATACGGCTGCGGCAAAACCTGTTACGGTCGCCAGAAGTGGCGCAGGAAGAGGTAGTGATGCTTGTGGCAAAACAGCAGTCGGATCGGGCCGTTGCTCGTGTGCGGAACGTTCTACCGGCACCAAAACCACTTCCACCTTATCGTAGGACAGGCCTTCGATGCTGTCGGCTACAAGCATCTTTATCTTTGGCAGCAGAGCCGCGACATTTGTTTTTGCGTCGTGCCTGATAAACACCGAGGCCGAGGATGGCGTGGCACCGGCTCGCACAAGGTCGTTATGCGGCAGCACGACGTGAACACGTACAGAAAAAACGCCATCGATATCGCTGATCGTCCGCGACAACTCTTCGCTCAGGGCATACACGTAACGGGCACGCTCTTCGGTCGGCGAGGCAATCAGGCCTGATCCTTGGAATATCTCACCGAGGTTCTTGAAGGATTGGCGCGGCAGCCCCTTGGCGTTCAGAAGGTTGATTGAGAAGGCGAGCAGCTTTTCGTCAACCTGGATCGTGCTGGTTCCATCCTTGGCGACCACCCGGATCGCGGCGACCCCGTTGTCTTCAAGAAGTGCGAGCATTTCATTTGCCTCACGCTCTTGCAATTGCGTGTAGAGGTCGGCTTTGCAAGCAGTGAGGGCGACGAGAACTGGCAGCATGACAAGTCTAACCGACCGCCACCCTGACAGGCCACGCATGATTTCGCCCTCGGCCAAGCCAATCATGCGCGCGGTTCAGCCTTCCTTCAAAAGTTTATTCACGGATGATGTGACGCCGCTGACGCCTTTGGAGATAAGCGCCACCTGGGTGACGCCGTTGTAAACATCCCGAAGACCAGCCATCATCGTTTCGAAGTCTTGCCCTTGTTGGGGAATGCCCGAGATTCCGGTTCCCGCCTCACCTGGAACGGGAAGCTTCTGCGCCGGTCCCGGTAGAGCGCCCTTCGAAAGGGCTATGTCATGGTCGAGCGCGGGGAAGGAAACAGTGTTGTGTGGATATAGGGAGGAAATCGTCTGCAACACGCGATCGCCCATGCCGCTCGTCGGCGCAGCCGCGCGCTGAACATCCATCGCCGCAGCAACTGGCGCCGCACTCGCTGGCCCCGCGGCGGCATCGTTTTTCAGCGAGTCGGCTGCATGCCCTAAGGCGCGCTCAAACTGGGCCTGCTCGACAATCGACGGTGATCCGACCCTGGGGAGGCCAGCCGTTAGAGTGGCAGAGATCGACGTGACAGGCATCATCATGTAAGGACTCGGTTGCTCTCTCTGACCGGGCGAGCCCCGCCCATTCATCACCCGGTGTCGGCGCAACACTCCTAGGGGGGCAAGCTGACAACAAGCTGACTAACGGCGGCGTCATTTCGACAATCTAAAATCTCTTCGGCAATTTAGTCACTTGTGATGATTTCAGCGTTTGGTTTATCAGTGCGACATGCCGAGAACGCTTATCCAACCCGTCACCCTGCATGTTTTGAGACTTCTTTGTGCCGGGTTTTTTCTGTCCACCGGGATTCACCCGGCGCATGCAGTCCCGCTGTCCCTTCCGGCGACACCCTATAGATACACGGTTCTGGATCAGGAGCTCGCTGCAGCGTTGCAGGAATTCGGCAACAACCTGAATATCAGGGTCAACATCAGTCCTGCGGTGAAGGGGCGAATTCGCGGACGTATGCCTGATTTGCCACCGCGCGCGTTCCTCGACCGCTTGACGAACCTTTACGGTCTACAATGGTACTATGACGGCCTTGTGCTCTATGTGTCTGCTGCACAAGAATCGCAAACTCGAATGCTTTTGATGACGTCGATTCGCTTCGATGCGTTCAAGGGGGCTCTCGACAAGCTTGATATCTCCGACGAGCGCTATGTGGTCAAACCCGTGCCAGGCAATGGCCTCGTCTTCGTTTCCGGTCCACCGCGCTTCGTCGCACTCGTGGAGCAGACCTTTAACGGCTTGGTGGCGCAGGCGCAGGCGCAGACTCACATAGCGGCAACGCCAAAGGAATCAGTGCTGATCTTGTTTCGCGGCTCCTCCACTACGGTCGTTCGCGACGGACGACCGGATGCTTCTTATTCTTCTGACATCCCACAACAGGATAGCGTTGGCGGGAAGCCTGAGCTGGGCAAGAAATGAACATTGAGGATTTCCCGCAGCTCTGAAGAACATGACTGCGGCTACCCCTTTGTGAACTCTTCGCAAACTCGTCAGTTTCTCGAAAGCTAATCCGCTCATGATGAGTCCCGGCAGCTCTCGCGGTGACTCCGGCCATTGTGTTGGACCGAACCTTGGAGCCGGCCCGGAACACAGCAATTGAAGGCAGGGCAGGCGCATTCGTGACCTGCCGACGCTTGGAATTGTCGAATTTTGTGAAACGCAAGGGATCTTCTGTCGGGGTCTCTTGTGGGGATTTCAACGTCACGTCTGAGGATGCATAATGTCGGCCAGTAATCTTTCAACTTTCTACCGCTCAAATTCGCTACAGTCCGCAAGGGGTTGGCCGGGCCTGAAAGTTTCCCATTTTGCGACCCAGCATCAGCAAAGTGCATCGTGCTTCGAAGCGATGCTGTCCACTTGTGTGCTGGCAGACAAGCCCGGCTCTTTCGCGCAAGGGGATCTGCCAGCGTCGAATCTTGATTCGACAATGGATAAATTGCGGCAGGACCCTTTGGGCCATCTGGCACCGGATGTCTTGACATTGAATGGCTTGGAGCAACACCCACTGGATCTGCTGCCGCCAAATATGAGGGCGGCTCTCAAGGAGGACCAATCGCAACGCTCCAAGGCGACTGAAGCCCAACATCTGCTCGGCGTCACTCCGAAGATCGAGCCGGCTCCCAGGCCGAGCCCCGGAATCACGTGGAACGGTGGGTCGCTGACCACGGCTGAGTTGCAGATTGTTGCGGTACTCAACCGTCACAAGGACCAATGCCCGCTTACTTGGAAGTCGTTGACCGACAAAGCCAATGATCCCTCTACGCCACCGGATCTGAAAGCGGCGATCCAGGGACTGCAGCAGGATTCGGGACTTTTTTATGCGATTGGCTCGCAGGGCGACGGCCGCTGTGGAGGCAAGATCAACGCCAAGGACTTGGCCGGATTTTCAAACCACCACCCACAAGTTGCTGCATTTCAGGAAGCCCAAGCGCGAAGCTACGAGCAGAACTACATACCATCCGACGGCAGCGGAGGTTTGCAGCCTTCGGTCATGACCTTGAGCGATGCCTTGCGGGAGTTTTACCGGTACTCCGAAAATCTGTCCAAGGACCTGAGTCTGGATGAGTTCAAGAAAATGGTCGGCGGCGAATCGAAAAACGGCAAATTTCCGCCCCAGGTCATTGCGGCGGCGCAATATTTCCTCGATCACCCCGATGCTTGGAACCAGTTGTGCGGTGGCTCGAAAGGGAAGATGCACAAAGAGGATTTCCTGCAAGTCGCCTCATCGTCGATGAGCCTCACGCAAACTGAGCTGAATACGGTCGAGATGATCAAGGACCATCAGGACACGTTCTTTGGAAGCGGTGTTCTGACTCGCGACAAACTGGCGAAAATGAAAGACGACAAGAGCCTTGATCCGAAAGTGCGGGAAGCAGCCTCTCAGCTCCTTTCAGATCCTCTTTTGTTTGGCCTCCTGAACAATTCGATCACGGGCTATAAGACCCATCATAAATTCTTCGACTTTGGCGGCGGGCATACGGTTGATTCCGGCAATATCAGCAAAAAAGACTTTGCCCATTTTTGCACAAACATGTCGTCTGCGAACCGCAACGTTCAGCAGCCAATCACCCACGGCGCCCAAACCGCAGAAGAGCAGAATGCCGTCGCGGACATGAAGATGGGCCTGATGGACCAGCCTGACATTAAGTCAGCCAAAAAGAACGGCGGGGCCGTCATGCACGTCGTCGACTCCGTGCTCAAAATCGAGACGAAAGTGCTCGACTTGGCGGCAACGGCGGTGGGACTGCTCAGCTTCATTCCGGGCCTCGGACAAGTAGCCGATCTTGCCTCGATGGTTCTCGAGGCTGAGTCGCAAGCAGCCAATCTCCTGCGTACGGCCATTAACGGAGGCGATATGAAGCGAGCGCTGGAGGAAGCTGGCCTCAATATGGCCGCGCAGGCGATCGGCCTTATCGCAGGCCCCGAGGTCAAGCTGGCCATTCGAAATGGGCTCGTAAAGCACCTGATGGAAGAGGCCTTGGCGGCAGGCATTGATCTTTCGGTCTCGACGGCGCAGGACTACGCAGAAGGCTATGTGAATAACCTCAAAGCGCGCCTTGCAGGCGGCCCTGAGCAAAGCCTAGGCCTTCCGAGCATGCCATCATTCCAGAGTGTGGCAAGCAATGTGCCCTTCGTCGGCATTGCCTTATCCTAGCCGTCGCCTTGCGCGGAAGCTTTGGCTCGCGCGCTGACATAAGGGTCATTGTGGCACAAGCAGGGGTTCATCCGCATCAACGCAAGCGGTGTTCCTGACGCCATCTGGATCGGACTGTGAGGGGGATGTCCGAAGTCTGTGAAGACTTCGGTATATGACGACTTCAGAGTTACGCTGAGCCCAGCCATCTCGAGCCGGTGCGCCGGGTCGAGGTTTTCACGGGCGCCGGCCGGTAGCGGGAATGGTCTCCGGAAGGCACGGCGCGGATGGTGGCGGAGCGGCGCAGCCGAAGGAACGGCTGTCGCGCGCCCAGGGCGGCCTCCCGAACAGCAGACGATGATCTCCTGCCTTGGGCCTATATCCTCGTGCCACGCTCAAGGCAGTCGGCTGAAAACAGCGCTGATTTAAAACAGCATTATCCTGCACTGCACCCTCGATCCTTGCGCTCACCGATCGCTCGTCGACACGCACGCGGTCAAGTCGTTATCGGCGCTATGCCGATGGGCTTCGAGAGCAAGGTGGACGCTGAGCGGTGCGTCAGCCTCAGGGCGCGGCTGGCCAGCTTTGGGTCTCACGCTCTATGACGGCAACACCCGGCTGATCCACTTGGCCTGTTCGCGGGCTCCCGGCAGCGGCGCGGAAGCCACGGTCCGCCTTCCTCGGCTTCAGGCCAAAGATACCGCAGCATGCTCCAGAGCTATGTCTGCCGCCTTCGCCCCATCGTCGCTGGTCATGTGGAAAGGACAAGCAGGCTACGCACCCTATAATCCCGTCGGGCAGGATTCGACAGTCGACGGCGAGACATTCGCCAAACCTCCCCCTTGATTCTCAGCAACGTTAAAAAAAATTCACATAATGTTCGTGAGTGTAGTCTCCTGTCAGGTGGTACATTAGCCCCAATATCTGGCGTCTTAGTCGTAGAAAGGACTGTGATCTATCTTCCATTAGCATCCATACCAGCGGATTTACAGCAAATGACGAGAGAGGTCTCATGCGGATTGATGGGGATAGAAGGGCTAGCGGCTTGCTGCATCCCGTCCGGGTTGATGCTAACCAATGTTGACACTGGTAAATCGCCTAAGGACGGCAGCGCATCTTGATCGCCTTCGAATCCTGGGCCTTTGCGCGCATGCGGATCTAACCGTCGGCGAGCTGGCCGATATTACCGGTCTGCCTCGCGAGCAGGTTCGACGCCACGTTCGGCGGCTGGTCAGAGCCAACTTTCTTTGCTGCAACGAACAACGTCCGCAGTCTTCGTACCATATGCAAGCAGGAGGCAAGGATGGCGAGCTGGCTCAATTGGTGGTCGATCTCCTGCCCCACGATGATGGCCATCATAAAAGAGACCTACAACGCCTGGAAGCAATACAAGACGCGCGGTTGAAGGGACCGCCTGCTTGATCGTGAAATAGATCAGTCCAAATGGAGCGCGACTACCATGGATAACTCCGCCGGCGGCGCCATCGCGCAGCCCGACACTTACGGGCGGCCTCACTTAGCCGCCGTCGACTCCCGCGTTCACGAACTGCTTCTAAGACAGGAGCGTCAGGAGCGGACAACTCTCAAACTGATCGCCTCCGAGAACTTTGCCTCCTCGGCGGTGTTGGAAGCGACCGGGTCGATTTTCACCAACAAGTATGCCGAGGGATACCCCGGTGCGCGCTACTACGCCGGAAACGAGATCGTCGATGAGCTTGAGACCCTCGCGATCGAGCGCCTGAAAGCGCTATTTGGCAGTGAACATGCCAACGTCCAGCCTTATTCAGGCTCGCCAGCCAACCAGGCTGTCTATCGCGCGCTTTTGAGCCCCCGTGACAAAGTCATGGGCTTGCCTTTACCCGAAGGCGGCCATCTGACTCACGGTTGGTCCGTCAATTTTTCCGGCAGCGATTATCAGCGCGTCCCGTACAGGCTGCACGAAAAGACACAGCAAATTGACTATGACCACTTGCGCGAGACCGCCAAGCGGGAACGCCCGAAGCTAATTTGGGTCGGCGGAACTGCTTATCCGCGTATTTTTGACTACGCGGCAATGGCCGAAATTGCTTCGGAGGTGAACTCGTATCTGGTGGCTGACATCGCCCACATCTGCGGCCTGGTTGTCGCAGGAGTGCATCCGAACCCCGTGTCCCATTGCGATGTGGTCACCAGCACCTCTCACAAGTCGATCCGCGGTCCCCGGGGTGGCTTCATTTTATCAAGGAATGAAGACCGTTATCAGCCCCTCCATCATCCGAAGAGCAAACACAATCTGGCCAAACGTATAGACCGCGCCGTGTTCCCTCTTCTGCAAGGCGGACCGCATATGAATACTATCGCCGCGCTTGCCGTCGCTTTGCAGGAAGCAGCGAACTCGTCCTTTCGTGTCTACGGTCAGCAGATCGTCCACAACGCCAAGGCTCTGGCCCAGGCACTTCTGGAGCGAGGTTATGAACTCGTCACCGGGGGCACTGACAATCACATGCTGATCCTTGATCTTCGGGACCGGTCGCTGTCAGGCAAAGCCTATGCGGAGCGCTTATCGCGTGCAGGCATCATTGCGAATTTCAATATGGTCCCGGGCGACCGGCGGCATCCGGCGCTGACAAGCGGCATCCGCTTAGGGACACCAGCGGTGACGTCCATGGGCATGCGCGAAACGGAGATGGTGCAGATCGCCGCTTTCATCGACTCGGTCTGCCGCCAGCCCGATGACCAGGAAGTTCATGCGAGCGTACGAAGAGACGTTGCCGACTTCTGCACTGCGTTCGATGTTCCCGGCATCCCCGACCGATAAGCCACCCCAATCCAGAAACTCCTCACTAACTCCAGCACTTGAAGCGAGGGCATTTTTATGACCAGGCAGTTCGTGTTCTCTTCCGAATCCGTCGGCGCGGGACACCCCGATAAGATGGCAGACAACATCTCCGATGCCATTCTCGATGCGGTCCTGCGCACCGATCCGAAGGCGCGCGTCGCCTGTGAAGTGTTGGTGAAGACGGGGATGGTCGTTGTGGCTGGCGAGATCACCAGCCATGCCCACATCGATTACAGCCAAGTCGCCCGCGATACGATACTCGATATTGGCTACGACGATGATGCGATTGGCTTTGATGGTCGACGTTGCGCCGTCGTTCTGGCCCTCACCGAGCAGTCGCCCGACATAAGCCAGGGCGTTGATGAAGGACGAGGGCAGGATCTCGGGCAAGGGGCAGGGGATCAGGGCATCATGTTTGGATTCGCATGCAACGAGACGGATACATTGATGCCCCTGCCGATCCAACTCGCTCACCATTTGACGAAAAGACAGGCCGAGGTCCGGAAAGCGGGACAGCTTGGCTGGCTGCGTCCGGACGTGAAATCTCAAGTGTCGGTACGCTACGAAGGGCTCCGCCCGGTGGCGCTGGATACCATAGTCCTGTCAACGCAGCATGACGAAGCGGTCTCACAAGCCACGGTCCGCGAAGGCGTCATTGAGGAGATCATAAAACCGGTCCTGCCGGCCCACCTGGATACTTCGGGGATCAGATTTCTGGTCAACCCAACAGGGCGGTTCGTGGTCGGTGGGCCTGCCGGCGACTGCGGCCTCACAGGACGGAAGATCATCGTCGATTCCTACGGTGGGACCGGGCGTCACGGCGGCGGTGCCTTTTCGGGCAAGGACCCATCCAAGGTTGACCGCTCGGCGGCCTATGCCGCCCGGTATGTCGCGAAGAACATCGTTGCCAGCGGCCTTGCGGAGGTCTGCGAGGTTCAGCTTGCCTACGCGATCGGCGTGGCCAGTCCGGTTTCTGTCATGGTCAATACCTTCGGAACCGCAAGGATCGAGGAAAAAAGGATCGAGCGCCTTGTTCTCGAGGTTTTCAATCTCCGACCGAAAGGCATCATCAAGATGCTTGATCTCTTACGGCCGATATACCGCAAGACGGCGACATACGGACACTTCGGGCGTGAAGAGCCTGAGTTCACTTGGGAGAAGACGGACAAAGCTGACGATTTGCTGCGTGAAGCCGGACCGGCAGCTGCGTGAGGGCGGCTGGATCAAGCGCATGCGGCAACCCATTTCAACTCGCGAGACCACGCCCGGCCGGCGTGGCAAGAAGCCGGCTCGGGTTTTGGCGGAGATTTTGATGCCGGATTATGACGTGCTTTGCATCGGCAATGCCATTGTCGACATCATCGCCCAGTGCGACGAGGAATTCCTCGAGACCAACGGCATCATCAAGGGCGCGATGAACCTCATCGACACACAACGCGCCGAACTGCTCTACAGCCGCATGGGCCCGGCGATCGAAGCGTCCGGCGGCAGCGCCGGCAACACGGCGGCCGGCGTCGCCAGCTTTGGCGGCCGCGCGGCCTTCTTCGGCAAGGTCTCCAACGATGCGCTGGGCGAAATCTACGCCCACGACATCCATGCGCAGGGCGTCGCCTTCGGCACCACGCCGCTCAAGGGTGAGCCGCCGACGGCGCGCTCGATGATCTTCGTCACGCCCGACGGCGAGCGCTCGATGAACACCTATCTCGGCGCCTGCGTCGAGCTTGGCCCTGAGGATGTCGAAGCCGACAAGGCGTCCGGCGCCAAGGTCACCTATTTCGAAGGCTATCTGTGGGACCCGCCGCGCGCCAAGGAGGCAATCCGCCAGACGGCGAAGCTGGCGCACGCGGCAGGCCGAGAAGTGTCGATGACGCTGTCGGATTCGTTCTGCGTCGACCGCTACCGCGACGAATTCCTCGACCTGGTGCGCTCGGGCACGGTCGACATCGTCTTTGCCAACAGCCACGAGATCAAGTCGCTCTACCAGACATCGTCGTTCGACGAGGCGCTGGCCCAGATCCGCAAGGATTGCCGGATCGCCGCCGTCACCCGCTCGGAAAAAGGCTCGGTGATCGTGCGCGGCGACGAGACCGTGGTGATCAAGGCGACCGCCATCAAGGAACTGGTCGACACGACGGGCGCCGGCGATCTCTATGCCGCCGGCTTCCTGCATGGCTACACGCAAGGCCGCGACCTGCAGACTTGCGGCGACCTTGGCTCACTGGCAGCCGGATTGGTGATCCAGCAGATCGGCCCCAGGCCCCGTCAGAATTTGCGCCGCGAGGCTGAGCAGGCGGGGCTGACCATTCCGGACGTTCAAACGAGTTAGTGGCCTACCTTCCCGTTGTGCAGGCTATCTCGCCAGAAGCGCAATCACGGAATAGGGAAATCCTGATGTCGAACATGATGAAGGCGCTTGTGAAGGCCAAGGCCGAACCGGGCATCTGGATGGAAGAGGTGCCGGTGCCGGAAATCGGCCCCAACGACGTGCTGATCAAGATCAAGAAGACGGCGATCTGCGGCACCGACGTGCACATCTACAATTGGGACCAGTGGGCGCAAAAGACCGTGCCGGTGCCGATGGTGACGGGCCATGAATTCGTCGGCACCGTTGCCGATTTCGGCGCAGCGGTCACCGAATACAAGGTCGGCCAGCGTGTATCGGGCGAAGGCCACATCGTCTGCGGCCATTGCCGCAACTGTCGCGCCGGGCGAGGGCATCTGTGCCGCAACACGCTCGGCGTCGGCGTCAACCGTCCAGGCGCCTTCGGCGAGTATCTGGCGATCCCGCAGCACAATGTCGTGCCGATCCCCGACGATGTGCCCGATGAGATTGCCGCGATCTTCGATCCCTTGGGCAATGCCGTCCACACCGCATTGTCCTTCGATCTGGTCGGCGAGGACGTGCTGGTGACTGGCGCCGGGCCGATCGGCATCATGGGCGCGCTCGTCGCCCAATGCGTCGGCGCGCGCAAAGTGGTCATCACTGACATCAACCCGGTGCGGCTGGCGCTAGCCAAGAAACTCGGCGTCCAGCATGTCGTCGACGCCTCGAAGGAGAAGCTGCGCGACGTCATGCCGGTGCTCGGCATGACCGAGGGGTTCGACGTCGGCCTCGAAATGTCAGGCGCCGCCCCCGCTTTCCGCGACATGATCGACACCATGAACAATGGCGGCAAGATCGCCATTCTGGGCATCGCGCCGACCGGCTTCGAGATCGACTGGAACAAGGTCATCTTCAAGATGCTGCATCTCAAAGGCATCTACGGCCGCGAGATGTTCGAAACCTGGTACAAGATGATCGCGCTTGTGCAGGGTCCGCTGGATGTCTCCGGCCTGATCACCCACCGCATCGGCATCGACGATTTTCAGATCGGTTTCGATGCGATGAAGAGCGGCAGTTCCGGCAAGGTGGTGATGGACTGGTAGGGATTGCCTTGGCCGCTATTCAGGAAAAGCTGACGACAGCACCTCTGGTCCGCCGGACATTTTCCAACTAGGGGAACATGGCTGGGTGGAGAGCTATGGCTCCGCTACGTGCGCTCGCTAATCATATACGGCGACGTATCGCGGCCCACCCGGTGACGGTCGATGGGGCAATTCGCTTCAGTCGATGACGGAAACCCGGTGAACCGATGCTGAGGCCCCGACGCGATCGTCTATTTCCTATGATCTGCGATTGAGGTCGAGGTGTTGCCGCTTTCAGCGGGTAAGATGCGATAGACGACTTCCGGTACCCTTCCGGTCAGCGAAAAGGAAGGCAACGAGCCGCATTGCCTCAAGCAAAATGTTACCAATAGTGTCCTGTTCCAAAGGGGATGGACAGGTCGTGCCATTCCGGTTCGGGGGAAGGATGGCGCGGCTCAGCATGGCGACACGGTGAAGCGGCGATCGTGGAGCTTTATTGCGGCGTTGACAAGCGGCGCATTCTGGATGAGTTCGAGGCGGTAACCGGCTATTATTCGCAAGCGCGCGATCCGTCTTATGAACCGTCGTGAGCAGAGGCCGTCTGCGGGCAAGAGCCGCAGCCGCTGTTACGGCAGCGATGTCCGCGACGCGCTCATCGTGTTGTGGGAGGATTCGGAGCGGCTGGGTCCGCATCGACGCTCGCGGCGGCCAGCGCCGCCGGGCAGGAATGAGTTCGCAGTTCGCCGCTCGGTGCCAGCCCGCACCTTCGGCGATTGGAAAGATCCGCCGCCCGGCTTTGTTGAGCGCATTCGGGCACGTCTTCGTCAGGGAGCTTCGTGCAGACGATGGTGCTGACCGGATTGCCGCCGGCTGGACCGATTGCATTCCGCTCCGCACGCGCGACAGCGGCAATGTGATCATGGCGATCAAGCAGGCCCGCTCCCGGTTTCGCTGACCCTGTGCTGCTGTTTGCCGGCATCCGCCCGCACAGGAAGAGCTTGTAAAAGTGCGGAAATCGAGGAGCCGTTGGTCGTCGATCTTCAGCCTGAACGCGGTCGTTTGCTGGTGCCGCAAATCGGCTGTTGCATGTACATCCCTGTCAGACGTCAGTTTTCCTCGCCTATTTTGGTGTCGAGCGCGAAGTGCTCCAACCAGATTGCAAGGCTTTTTGGAAATGAGAGCGGCTTTGCGCAGGGCGCTCCGTTGTTGAGCATTCAAGCTACCAAGCCAATGACGCGCAGGTTCCACCAGGCTCGCCAGCCTTGAAGGACAGCGAAAAAAGCAGAGCACGACAGACACAACAGTGCATCAGGACGCCGCAGTCGTTGAAGATGGTGCGCTGCATCCATACCGTGGATGCATTCGATCCAAATAATCGATTTGTTCAATCAGTTTCTCGAAAGCTAACCCTACCCTCTGTGGGAATCGGGCTCTGAGCCGCGACGCTGCCTTGCGAGCGCAGGGGCTGCACGTAGGAGAGATGATGCAACGAGAAATCGCACGCGGGTTGCTGGCCTCGTGGGTTCGCCGACCGGCGTATTTGAGCCCGTCAGTTGGTCCTCACCCGCGCCTATTGCCACCGAGCGACTTGCATGTCCCTCCGACTCGGACCAGTTCCGAGAGCTGCGACGAGTTGCGCGCCGTGTGCTCCGATCAGATGGCCGCCGGTGACGCGTTCGATGGGCCGTCCCTCTTCGAGAGGAGATGAAATGCGAACGCTGCTCGTGGATCATCATGCGGATCTTGCGCGCGCCATGCGACTTGCGCTCGGGGATGGCGGCTTCGTCGTTGATGTCGTTGGTACTCTGGAACTGGCTTCGAGTGCATTTTCTTGCGCCAGCTATGAAATTCTCCTGCTGGAATTGGCTCTGCCAGATGGCGATGGCTTGGGTTGGCTGAGGCAGTTGAGGACCCACGGGCATTCAGTTCCTGCCGTCATTATGAGCAGCCTTAACGATCTCGATAAGCGAATTGCGATCTTCAACGGTGGTGCGGACGACTTTCTGCTCAAACCCATCTCTACCGATGAGCTTATTGCCAGAATGAGAGCCATTCTGCGCCGGGCGACACAGATGACCGACCTGAGGCTCGTATTTGGCAATCTCGACTTTGATCCGGTCGCCCGCCAGGTTTTCGTTGATGGGCACCCAATGATGATCGCACGTCGCGAACTCTGTGTTCTAGAGCACCTGCTTAACCGGGCAGGCCGCATCGTGCCCCGTGCGCAATTGGAAGATCACCTCTATTCATTCAACGACGACGTGTCTGCCAACGCGCTTGAAGTCGGAATTTATCGTTTACGGGGACATCTGACCAGATCAGGTGCAACGCCACGGATCAAGACCATCCGAGGCATTGGTTACATCCTAGAATTGACTGACGCCTCGTCCGCATAGTTTGTCGAATCGAAAGAAGATCTATTTTGCTGATCCTTCAACATCCTTGCGCTGCGCTCAATTGGCGGGCGATCGCCAACAAGGTTACAAGACCTGCAGTGCCCCGTTACCTGGGCCATCTCCTCTGCGCGCTTATTGTGACTTTCCCACTTGGTGTCGCGGCGCAAAACAAGCAGGACAAAGGCCCGCCGCATGCGGCTTCGAATAGCATCAACGCCACGCTGACCCTTTCCTCTTCGCTCGGGGAGACCGTTCATCTGCCCGGGCCAGCCACGACCATCTTTGTTGCTGACCCCACGATCGCGGATTTTCAGGCGCCATCGAGCAAAACAATCTTCGTCTTTGGCAAGAAATCGGGGCGGACCAGCCTATTCGCCTTGGATGGCAATGGCGAGCCTCTCGCCGAATTGCGTATCGTTGTCACGCAACCGATCGGGGATTTACGCGCCATGTTGCGGGAGCAGGTCGGCGACTATCCCATCCGCGTCAACTATACGCCGCGCGGCGCAATCCTTAGCGGGACGGCGCCCGACGCAGAGGTCGCCGACACCGCAAAAAGAGTCACTGAGCAATATCTGGGCGACGGAGCGCAAGTCGTCAACAACATCAAGGTCGCTGGATCCCTGCAAGTTAACCTCAGCGTGCGCGTAGCCGAAGTCTCACGCAGCGCCATGAAGTCACTCGGCGTCAACTTGTCCGCCTTCGGTCAAATCGGCAATTTCAAAGTGGGCGTTCTAAGCGGAAGCGCTGCAAGCGCTGGGTCTGGTTCAACCCAGGGTGGCGGTACAGCAGAAATCGGATTCGACAACGGTGCCGTCAACGTCAGCGCGGTTCTCGACGCGCTCGCCAAGGAGCATATAGCTTCCGTCCTGGCTGAGCCGAACCTCACCGCTATGTCGGGTGAAAAGGCCAGCTTTCTCGCGGGCGGCGAATTTCCCATTCCTGTCCTGCAGGAAAACAGGCAGGTATCGGTTGAATTCCGTCACTTCGGCGTCAGTCTGGAATTTGTGCCGACAGTTCTCAGCAACAATCAAATCAACATTCACGTAACGCCCGAAGTCAGTGAACTGTCGACGCAAGGTGCCGTGCAAATCAACGGAATTTCCGTGCCGGCAGTTTCCACGCGCCGAGCCGATACGGTCGTCGAACTCGCCAGCGGCCAGAGCTTCGCAATCGGCGGTCTAATCAGGCGGAACGTCAACAATGATGTCAGGGCCTTTCCCTGGCTCGGAGAACTGGCGATCCTGGGACCGCTTTTTCGCTCGACCTCGTTTCAAAAAGAGGAGTCAGAACTGGTCATTCTAGTTACGCCTTACATTGTAAGACCAGGCTCCAACCCAAACCAGATGAGCGCACCGACCGAGCGGGCGGCACCGGCTTTGAACGGAGGGGGCGCTCCGACGAATTCCGTGACAAGTCCCCCGCGAGACCGCGCTGCTATCCGTGCGGGCGCGCCAAGCGCCCAGGGCGGTCTCGGCTTCATCATCGAATAGTGTCATCCAAAGATGTTGCGTTTTATAATCCTCTTTGTCGCTCTGGCACCAAGCGTAAGTGGCTGCACAAGCACTACGCCAGTTGATGTCGAACCATCGGCACCAATGCTTGTCCGAGAGGAGACCACCGTCCTGACGTTGCAAAGCCTGCGCGCTTCCGAACGGCAGCGTTTGCGTGTTTTCCTAGACAAGGCCAGTCGCGGCCGGTTCGATGCCATCCACCTCCTCATCAGCGGTTCGCCCCAGCTCAGCGCAGGGGTAGCCCATCAGGCCAGGCAGTTGGCAATCGAAGAAGACAACATTCAATTGCGCGATCAACACGACGCCGGCTCAGTGCGAATTGAGGCGATTGTCTATCACGCCCGTCCGCCGGTCTGTCCCTCATATGGTGCCTTACCCAATGAAGAATCCTTCAAACAGCCGCTTGGTTGTTCGACAGGACATAACCTGGCCGTGATGGTCAACGATCCGCGCGATCTGCTCGACAATCAGGCCGTCAAGGCCGGCGATGGCGATCGTGCTTCTGTACCAGTTGCAACTTACAGAACATTCGGGACGGATAAAGGTGGCTGATACCGCCCTTATCTCGGCAGCACTCCTACCGGAGATTGAAAGCTTCCAATCGCGTCCTGATCTAAAATAAAAGGAACCGCTGGATGCAATATAGGCGCTATATCGAGGGCCTTAGGGCCGTTGCTGTACTTCCGGTCGTACTCTTTCATTTCGGAATTTCGGCGATCCCGGGTGGCTTTAGCGGGGTCGATATCTTCTTCGTCATCTCCGGCTACCTAACCAGCGGAAGCCTCCTGGATGACCTTGAACGCGGCCAATTTTCCATCGTCAACTTCTACTGGCGCCGTGCCCGGCGCATTCTGCCGGCGCTCGTCTTTGTGATGCTTCTCACCTGCATTGCGGCATTGTTCATTCTTCTGCCACCGGATCTGCGCGGATTCAGTCTTAGCATCATAGCTACCTCGACCTTCTGGTCGAACGTTTTCTTCTGGAAAACGTCAAGTTACTTCTCTATCGATGCCGCGCTTCTACCACTGTTGCACACTTGGCCGCTTTCCGTAGCGGAGCAGTACTACATCTTCGCACCAATCCTGATGTTCCTAATCTATCGCTACATCGGGAAGCGCTGGCTGACGACACTTCTTCCGATAATTCTCTGCAGCTTCGTAGTGGCGGTGATGGCGACATCGCTGGCACCCACCGCCGGATTCTATCTGCTGCCGACCCGAATCTGGGAACTCATGTTGGGCGCCCTGCTCATGCTCAAATGCCCCTCGCCGCTGGGCAACCGATTCCTGATGGAGTCGGTGGGGGTGGCCGGATTTGGCCTTCTCGCCATCGGGTTCTTCGCGATTTCGGCGAGTGATCCGTTCCCAGGCTACAACGCCTTGTATCCATGCATCGGAACGGCCCTTCTGATCTATGTTGGCCAAAATACCCCCTCGACGGTCGCCACCCGCATGCTCGAAGTCAGGCCGCTGGTCTGGATTGGGCTCATCTCGTATTCGTTGTATCTTGTTCACTGGCCTCTCAATGCGTTCGCGCACTATCTTTCGTTCCAAAAACTCGATCCGTTGATGACCGGTGCGATGTTGGTGGCAAGCCTCGCATTGGCTGCATTCTCCTGGAAGTTTGTAGAGCAGCCGTTTCGACAGAAGAGGGCCTTCACCTCCCCGGGGCCTATCTTCGCCTTTTCAGCGCTCGCGATCGTTGTCCTTTGTGCCGGCGGAGCGGCGGGGGCGCTCGGCAACGGCTTTCCGCAACGGTTTCCGGACTATGTCCAGCGGCGCATTTCCGTCGGGGACTGGAGGAATGGCATCTGTTTCAACGAGGGCACCAGCCGGATCGAAAGCTGGAATATGGAGGATTGCACGCGCACCAGCGGTTTTCCAACAACGGTTTTTTTGTGGGGCGACTCCTTCGCCGCGCACTATGTTTCCGGCTTGGGTGCTAACATAAATCGATTGCAGGCGAACATCGTTGAATATACGTACGCCAGCTGCGCGCCGATACTCTATTACTACCCGTACGATCGTCTTGATTGTGTCCGGTTCAATCGCAAGGCCTTGGACGTCATCTTGGAAGCGGACATCAAGACGGTTATCCTCAGCGGTAGATGGAGTGACTATGAGGTCAGAGGTTTCGACGGTCTTCAGCAAACAATCGCTACGCTTCGTGCCCTGGGCGTGCGCGTGTTTGTCATCGGCCAGTCTCCGCAGTTCCCAACTGACGTCCGGAAAATTGCGTTCTTCGCCAAGCGCCAAAATCTGGACGATACGTCCTGGCCGATCGCGATGGACCCCGACGTCAACGAACGTGTGCGCTCATTTACCAAAGGCGCCACATTCATCGATCCGCTGAAATTCCTGTGCAGCGCAGGACGCTGCGCCTATTTCGATAGAGGAGAGTTTTTATATTTCGACTATGGTCATTTCTCTTCAGCCGGCGCCACACTGGCAATCTCGAAATACTGGCCGGCTTTTGGCAAGGACAATGCTCTTCCTAAGACGAAGTAGCGGCTCAGCGGCTGACAAGCACCAGTACGGGTCCCAGTGATAGCTCCTGCTTCCGCAGCAGCCGCGACGATGGAGCTGTTCAGGTTTAAGGCCCCCCGATAGTGACCTAGGATGGGTGCTGCCACGCGGCTCGGACTCAGCGTGCATTATCACGTAAATGTTGAGAGAATGAATGGCGCCGCGAAGGGCAATTCCAGCCGTCCAAAGCGACAGGCGTGTCGCGGCCTCGACATTGCAGTGGCGCTTACCTAACACGGCCTCACACTGCCCTCTAAACGGCCCCGAATTTGAACTGACGGCCCCTGGCCGGTTCATCGGGCAGGTCAAGGGCTAGGTGTAGTACACAGGGCTCATAACTTTCAGTTTCTAGTTGGTACGATGGGCCGTGGACGGTCGATGCAGACTTCAAGATGGCGAACGAAGCTCTCCATGCGTGCGTTGTCGAGGCAAGTGCCTTTGCCATGCTCGCGACTGGAGAGATTTCAAAATGAGCCTTGTAAGCGGAGAATGCCGCCGACGCTGTTCGGCTTGCTCGTGCCCTTGACGGCGGTAGGCTCGGCAGGGCCGAGGCCAGAGTTGCCGTAGTGGTCGTAATCGACCTCGGCTGTGACCGTGAAGCCGGGAACGACCATGTAGGCGACGTTTGCAGCCACACCAGCATCCTTGAGCTGATCACCCGAGACCTGAAGGTTGAACGAAGTTTTCTCGTCAAACTCGTAGGTGGCGCCCGCCCAGAAAGCCCACTGGCCGTTCCAGATTTTGTACGAGCCGCGCCCATGATTGGCAATTGCGCCGTTTGAGTCCTCGTTGAGACTGGCATTGGAACCGTAGCCGAAGAGTCCAAACAGCGACAGCTGGTTTGTGACAGCGACGTCGACGCGGATCTTGCCGGCAAAAGCTTCGTAATTGCTGTCATAAGCCGCGACGCCGGTGATCGAGCCCCAGCCTTGCGTGTATTTCAAGCCGGCGACAACGTGCGGAATATAGCTGTCGATAGTACCGGCTGAGCCCGATCCTTGTTCGAGCGAAATCACAGTCGAAATGCCGTTGCCGGCGTCGAAGTGGTACTGAGCCACGTTGGTGTCGAAGCCGGCCGACGGAACGAGCATACTATCGAGAACGTTGCCAGCGTAGCTTGCAAACGTATCGAAGGCCGACCCCTCCTTGCCAACTCGCAGGCCTCCCAGCTCGACCCAGGCAGAAGCCAGTGCGAGGCCGCTGTTGAAATCATAGTTCTGAGGACTGTCATGCGAGTTAGCGCTGTTGCCAAAATTCACCTGGGTTTCGGTATAGGTCGTCAACGCGCCGAGCTCGGTCTGCTGGCCGGTCCAAGTTTTGAACGTGAAGCGTGTGCTGTTTCGCCAAGTGCCTTGGTCCTCGCCAGTTCTCACGTCCGAGGTTCTTGCGCTGTCATACGATCGGACGTCACCCAGGCCGATATCGTAACGGACATAGCCGCCGATGCGCAGGCAGGTCTCGGTGTTGGGAATATAGGAATATCCCGAGCCGAGGACGTCGCAGATCTTGATGTACTCGGCCGGTTCCCGCTCGGCGCCAGCTGCTCGACCGACGGAAATGGTCATCAGAGCAGTTAAGCCGAGAAGAGGACTCTTGATGTACATGTCTAGATCTCCATGAAGGAATAAAAAGGATAGAGGCGAAAGAGCAAGCTTTTCCTCTAAATTTTGTGCGTGTTGTCTCCAATATGTGGACGCCAAAGCGCTTGACACGAGAGGTGAGCCAGCGTAAAAGCCACATGTACTTATAATAGTGTTTTCTGCTAGGAGATTCATTATCGTTTACATGTGAAACACTCCGGTCGGACCGCTGCAGCTCTCCGAATAGAGCAGCAAGCGACATGCCAACCTGAAGCGTAGATGCGGCCGACACCAAAATCGGGCCGACGCGCCTTCGTCTCGCTGGAATCACTTTTTTTGAGGGTCACTGCGAAAAGAAATGTGCGACACGGTTCGCCATGTTCGATATGTGACAGTCTCGTTTAACAGCGACGGCTTCCCGTCTGACCGCAACGGAGGCCGCGCCATCCGCTACCGAGAAGGATCACTGCGCGTACGCTCCGCAAGGGCTGCGCCAGGAACAGAGGGCGTGCACGTCCGAGGCGTCGCATGGTGGCCGCAGCACCTTTTCGCCGCTGTAAGTTCGCCGTGCAGGTACATTGCGCGGCCGGAAGCGAGAGGGAGCGCACCCTGAAACGGCTGCCTACGGCTCGCCTCGAGTAATTGGCGATGAACAGTATTCTCGAGAACTTAGTCTCGACGGAAAGAGCAACGAAAGGAAGCCGCTTGGACGAGCACGATCCGAAGGAAGAACCGATCGAGACCATTTTCCGCAACGGCACAATCACTGCCGTGGGTATCCTGCTTGCCTTTTCCCTCGGCTTCCTCACTCATTGGGCCGCGAACCCCTTGCCATGGCAACTCTACGATCTGTTCGCCGTAGTGCCGATCCTGCTCGGCATCGCACTGCAGATGAGAGCGCTGTCCATGCTGCTCGACATGAGTTCCTTGCGGCGCCCCATCTACGAACGCGCCAATCGCATTTTCATGGTCGGCCTCATCCAGACCGCGTGTGGCGTCGGCATGGCCATCTTGGTCGATCTTTTCGGGATATCGGTAGGGGGCACGCTGCCCGGCGCTTGACGACAAGCCACACCGCTCTTCGCTCGAAGCGACGTCAAGCCGGGGAACCTTGTGCACCCCCTAGCGGCGTCCTCCTTTCATCAAATGAGCCGACGTCAGCTTTAGAGCGTCTCGGTGGCTAAAGCCGGTATGGTTTTTCGGCCGGCAGGGAAGGCCGCTGGCTGGACCTGGATGGCGTCTGAACGAGGCTTGACAGGTCCGTTGCGTCGGACATGAATTTCGCATTGCAAAGTTCTTCCGCAGACGCCTCAAGCACACTGCACTGGCGTCACGTACTCAGACGTTGAATGCGGCACCGCACCATCACCTCAGGCGCAACCATGGCACGCGCGCTCCCCGGCGTGGTTGACCCCATCCTGTCCAAACGAGACTGCGACATAAGCGGGACGCACTGACTTAGGTCAGAGACCAGGACGAGCGCGCAACGAAAGAATGATGGATGAGCGACGTGGGATGACAGCTCCTTGCACACCTCAATCCTGACAAAGTACCGGGACCCCCGGCCGCCTTGGTATACCATCTATCCGACTGTGCCAGACTTCTCTGCGGCAGTTGGTGCTGACGATTATGAGGAATGGCTGGGGGGCCTCCCGGCCGACGAATCGGTGTCGCTCTATTTCCACATTCCGTTTTGCCGATCCATGTGCTGGTATTGCGGCTTCCCTACCGCGGTCATCCGTCGCAACGGCCCGATCCTTAATTATTTAGCGGTGCTGCGTCAGGAGATCAGTTTGGTGTCGGAGCAAGTGCGGCAAGGGCTGCCGGTGAGCGATGTGCATTTCGGCGGCGGAACGCCTCACCTTATCGGGCCAGCCGAGCACTTGGCGCTGATGGAATTTCTACGCCGCCACTTCGCTTTCAGCAAAACTGCTGCGATCGCCGTGGAGATCGATCCCCGAACGTTCACACCGGAAATGGCCGAAGCCCTGGCAGCTAACGGTGTCAACCGCGCGAGCATCGGATGCAGAGCTTTGATCCCGATGTGCAAAGGCGATCAATCGGATCCAGAGTAAGGTGCAGACGGCCGCTGCAGTCCAAAATCTCCGCCGGCATGGCGTTGGCCATATCAACTTCGACCTCATCTTCGGTCTACCGAAACAGACTGTGCAGTCCTGCATCCAGACCGCGATGGCTGCGGTCGCCATGCGCCCCAACCGGCTTGCGGTGTTCGGATACGCGCATATTCCTTCCGTGATAAAGAATCAGCGCCTAATCGAGCAGGCAGGTCTACCGGACGGCGATCTTCGCGCCGAACAGGCTGCAACTGTCGCCGAGACACTGGTTGGCGCTGGCTACCGGGAGATCGGGCTCGATCATTTCGCTCCGCCGGACGACGAACTTGCGCTAGCGCCAGAAGACCGGGCGCCTACGGCGTAATTCGCTGGGATACTCGGCCGATACTTGCAAAACGTGATCGGCTTCGGCGCGTCGGCTATTGGCCGAGTCCGCGAGGGGTATGTTCAGAACGAAGTAACACGGGATTCTTACGCCCGGCACATCGCAAGTGGACGTCTGGCGACATCAAAGGGTCACCGTCTGACCGACGATGACCGGGTGCGCGCAGCGATCATCGAGCGACTGATGTGCGATTTGGAGGCCGACGTGCCGACCATCTGTGCCGCCCACGAAATCGAACCAGCTCGTTTTCTCGATTCAGTTGAGAGTTTGGTGACGCTGGCTGAGGAGGGGATCCTGGACGTCGAAAACGGCTTCATCCGCGTGCGGCCGGAGCACCGCTTTGTTGTTCGCGCCGTTGCTGCTGCATTCGATGCTTTTCTCGCGAATCGATGAGTTGAGGCCACGACGCCGAAAGGCATCAGACCTTGTTTGGCGCTCGTCGGCATGGGCTCTCGCAGAAGACTCCGCAAGCGTATGCAGGGGACTTCCACTTGACGCCGCGTTCACCATCATCTCGCCTGGGTGCGCGCGAAAGCGCACAACCCGGAGCACGCTGCTCTCGGTGTGAGGCTGTGCTCTGCAAAGCACCGGTGATCCACCCTGTCCCTGGACAGCAGCTTGATGGCGTCATCTTGGAGGACGAGAAAAGATTGTCGAGGTACGGGTACGAATTGCCTCGGTCGTCCGTTCAATCGAAAGCACTGTCTGCGGAGGCACCTCTCCTTCATGCAGTGACAGGAGATGCTGGGCGACTTCCTTATCTGCTGCGGTGAGTCGATGATTTAGGCGGAGAAAGTCCATCCAGGTGGGGGTGCGGAATGTCTCCGTCCAAAGTGACGGTGTTTGCAGATTTCGCTGGAGCGTCCAGTTTCGTGCACCGGCACGGCTCTGGACGTGTCGCCGCGTGCGCATGGAGCCCAGAAAGGCCTCGATATTTTCCTCCGATATCAAATACTCGACCTTGGCCACGATAGGGCCACTTCTGGGTTTCAGATCGAGAGCCACGTCCGGCGGATGAAAAACTGAACTTTCTTGATCGGTTTCTTCCCAGGGACGGACCGGCAACACGATCCCCGCTGCTGCAACCAGCAACAGAGCGCCTGCGGCGCCCTCCAATGCTGAGGTCAAGGAATAGTTTTGCGCGACAGAACCCCAGATCCAGCTGCCAGCAGCCATACCGCCTGCGCTCAAGGCGTAGTAAATGGAGAGCGTGCGGCCTACAACCCACCTTGGGCTTGCCAACTGCACCGACACGTCAATGCCCGTCCAGGTGATAAGCCAACCCGCTCCGCCGAGCGCCAGCGAAATGGCCGCCACAGGAAGCGACGATGTAAGGGCAAGGGAGAGGCAACAGACTGCACAAGCCACAGAGGCGAAGGCCACCAGCCTGTTTTGAGACGTGACCTTCCTCAAGAAGCCGTTGCCCATACCCGCGATGAAAGCACCCATGCCGAAGCCGGCCAATAAGATACCGTAGACAATTGGCCCACTCTTCAACTGATCCCGGACGACGAGGGGGAGCAACGCCAGAATGGAGATGCTTGCCAACCCGAAAAGAGCGGCTCGGGCGGTCGCTGCCCTGATCTCCAAAGACATCGCCGTAAAGCGCACTCCGTCATGAATTGCCGTCGTCATTCTCTCACGAGGGAGAGGCGAAGAGCGGACCTCCCATTTGGTGCGCCATATCGCGCTTATGGGCGCCAGATCACTCACCGCAGCCAAGGCGAAAGCGGCCAGCGGCCCAAAGACGGCCAGGATCACGCCCCCCAAGGCTGGACCAACGCTGCGCACAATGTTGTATCCGACGGACATAAGCGTCACTGCGGCCGGAATGTCGCGTTTGTGAAGGATATCGCCGACCGAAGCGTGCCAAGCCGGATCATTCAAGGCAAAGCCGCAGCCGGCCAGGAAACCTAACCCGAGAATCAGCCAAGGACTGACAAATCCCAGACCCACAGAAATCATCAGCGTCGTCGACGCCGATGCTATCAGGCAGTGTCCCGCAAACATCACCCACCGGCGGCTGAAGTTGTCGGCAATGGCTCCGGCGAAAACTGAGAGGAAGAACACCGGCAATGTGGATGCGGCCTGGACGAGTGCCACCATGAGGTCGGACGCTGAAATCGTTGCCATAAGCCAACTGATGGCGACCGTTTGCACTAGCCAACCGAGGCTGGAAATCTGGGTGGCCGCCCAAATTGAGCGAAACACCTTGTTTCGAAATGGGGCGAGCGTCTTTGAAACGGGCGGTTGGGGATTTTCGCTCTGCATGAGGTATTGCTGGCCTTCGATGAGCGCTGCGATTTGAGCAAGCGGGTCGATACTTAGACATCGCGGAGCACCGCACGGACCCCAGCTCTATGGAGCTTGCCGGCGACTATTTGCGTATTGAGCCATTCTCATAGTCTCATTCATGAGCAGTCCTGTGCGCAAGCATTGCTTTGCTAAATTCCCACCACAAGCGCGCCGCCGCTGAGACCCGCACCCGCTGCCGCCAAGAGGACTTTCTCGCCAGGCCGAAACGGCTGCGCCCGATGGGCCAGCGACAATGAGAGCGGGATCGTCGCGGCGGAAGAGTTGCCATATTCGGCGATCGTCTTGACGATCGAGTGATCAGCGATGCCGAGGTTCCTGCCGACCGCGTCGAAAATGCGCGCATTGGCCTGATGCGGCACGAAACGATCGAGGTCTTGCGGCCTCAGTCGGGCAGCAGTGAGCGCATCTCTCGAGCAGGCGGTCATCATCTCCACGGCCTTGCTGAATACTTCACGGCCGTCAGTGATCGTCATCCGTGTCTGCGCGAGGTCGAGGTCGGCATGGAACGGAGTGTTGCTTCCCCCGGCGGGAATCTGGATTAGCCCGTAGCGCGAGCCGTCGGAATCCACCGAAGCGCCGAGAATGCCTCGATCCGGGTCATCGCAAGGACTGATCACCATGGCGCCGGCGGCATCGGCAAACAGCACGGCGCTGGCGCGCTCGGCCAAATTGATGCGGTGGCTGAGGATGTTGGCGGCGATGACAAGGCTCGCTTTGCCGTGCAGGCGGGTGAACCCGTCGGCGAACATCAGCGCATAGATGAAGCCGGCGCAGGCGCCGGTCAGGTCGATCGCTCCGGCGCGGCCTAGCCCCAGCCGATGTGCGACCAGCGGCGCGCTTGGCGGCAGAAGGTGATCGGGCGTCGACGTGGCGAGCAAGAGTAGACCGACGTCGCCGCGGTCGATACCGGCATTGGTCAGCGCCATGTCGCCGGCAGAGGCGGCAAGGCCCGACAGCGTGTCTTCGTCTGTTGCCCAGAAGCGCGAGCGAATTCCGGTGCGCCGCTCGATCCAGCCGGGCTCAAGCCCGAGCCGGTCTTCGATTTCCGGGTTCTCGACCTTGCGCGTCGGCGCATGATGGCCGAAGCCGAGAACGCGCGACGATAGGTTCATGGCCGCGAGCCGAAGCGTTCGCCGGCCTCCTCTATCGCGTCATAGAGCCCGTCCAATTCGTCGCTGGTGATGCAATAGGGCGGCAGAAGATAGAGGACATTGCCGAGCGGGCGCACCAACAGGCCGCGCTCAAGGAAAAAAGCGCGCAGTTTTGGCCCGATCTCGGCCAGATAACCGGCTGAGCCGGTGCGTAGGTCGAGTGCCGCGATGGTGCCGGTTGTCCGGCAGTCGGTGAAATATGGATTGTCCCGGAAGCGTTGCAGCCCCGCGGCCTGCCTCGCGCTCAAGACCGCGATCCGCTCGGCCACCGGCTCGTCACGCCAGATCTCGACATTGGCAAGTGCTGCCGCGCAGGCGATCGGATTGGCGGTGTAGGAGCTCGAATGGAAAAACGTCTTCTTGCGATCCTCCGAAAAGTGAGCGTGGAAGATGGCATCGGTGGCGATCGTGGCGGCCAGCGGGATGGTACCACCGGTCAGACCTTTCGAGGTGCACAAGATGTCGGGCGAGACGGACGCCTGTTCGCAGGCAAACATGGTTCCGGTGCGCCCCCAGCCGGTCATCACTTCATCGGCGATCACGAGCGTGCCGGAGGCTTCGGCGATCCTCTTCAATTCGGCAAGAACCCAGGCCGGATACATCAGCATGCCGCCGGCGCCAAGCACCAGCGGCTCGACGATCAGCGCGGCTGCGCGCCGGTCGCGGCTAACGGCCTCGAACCGATCCAGCGTTTCCTGCTCGCGCCCGGCGGCCGGGAAGGGGATGGTGTCGACCTCGAACAGCAAAGGCTCATAGGCGGCGTTGAAGACGCCACGGGCGCCGACGCTCATCGTGCCGATGGTGTCGCCATGATAGCTGTGCTCCATGACGGCGATGCGCGAACGCGACGCGCCGATGTTACGGAAATAGCCGAGCGCCATCTTCAGCGCGACTTCGACTGAGGTCGAGCCACTGTCGGAATAGAACACCCGGTGGAGGCCGGCGGGTGCGATGCCTACAAGCGCCTCGGCCAGCCGTTCGGCCGGCTCGTGGGTGAAGCCCGCGAAGATGATCTGGTCGAGGCTCGAGGCGGTCGTCTCGATGGCCTTCATGATGCGGGGGTGGCGATGGCCATGGGTGACGACCCACCAGGAAGAAATCGCATCGAGGATGCGGAAGCCGTCGGCCTTGTGGAGATAGGCGCCTTCAGTCAGCACGATTTCAGGGAGCGAGGGCTCTAGCGCGTGCTGCGTGAACGGATGCCAGACTCGAGACTCCGCCATCAGTCGCCTCCGGCAATCATGGCCAGGTCGAAGCCGGAAATCATTGCATCTCTCAACGTTTCACCCGTCAGCGGACCGAGGTGCGGCAGCCTGCCCAGCTGCGGCACGCCGCCGAATTCCACGATTGTCCTTTGTGTATCGGCCACCTCTTCGCCAATGAAGGCAATGCCGATGAGCGGGATGGAGCGGGCTCTCAGGGCCTCGATCGACAACAGCGTATGATTGATGGTGCCAAGCGCGGTGCGGGCGCACAGTATGACCGGCAGCCGCCATTGTTCGAATATGTCAATGAACCTTGTCTGTCGATTGAGCGGCACCATCAGCCCGCCGGCGCCTTCGATGACGAGCGGTGTCGGCAGGACCGGAAATGAAAGATCGTCGGCCTCGATCGCGACGCCGTCGATTTCGGCTGATCGATGCGGCGACAGCGGCATCGTCAGTCGATAGACTTCGGGCAGCACGCGTCCGTCGGGCAAGCCGGAAAGCCGGGCGACGACCTCGCTGTCGGTCTCCTCGTTGAGGCCCGATTGCACCGGCTTCCAGTAGAAGCCGTCGAGCAGCCCGGCAAGTCCGGCCGAAAACACTGTCTTGCCAATTCCAGTGTCTGTTCCGGTGACGACGATGCGTTTGGTCATGCTGTGGCCAACACTCCGACGAGAGCCTCGACCATGGCGGAAATGTCGGCTTCGTCGACGTTGAGAGTCAGCGAAATGCGCAGGCGCGACGTACCCTCAGGCACTGTCGGCGGGCGAATGCCGCGTATGTCGAAGCCGCGTGCCTGCAGTCCTGCCGCCACCGCCATGGTGCGGCTGTTATCGCCGATCACAAGCGGCTGGATCTGCGAGCCGCTGGGCATCACGCCGCAGCGTTCGGCCAATTGCCGGCTCGCGAAAGCGACACGCTCGTGCAACTGAGCACGACGCATAGGCTCGTCAGACAGAATAGTCAGCGCCTCACGTGCCGCGACTGCCATCAGCGGCGATGGTGCGGTCGCATAGATGAATGGCCGGCACCGGTTGATAAGATAGTCGCACAGTGTTCGCGGTCCGGTAACGAGCGCGCCGGATGCGCCAAGCGCCTTGCCGCATGTGTGGAGCGTGACGATGTTGTCGCGGCCTTCATACGCGGCGGCCAGTCCCCGGCCGTCCGGTCCCCAGACGCCGGTGGCATGCGCTTCATCGACGACGATGAATGCCTGGTACCGATCAGCCAGCGCGACCAGGCTCTCCATCGGCGCACGGTCGCCATCCATGCTGTAAAGGCTTTCGAAGGCGATCCACACCCGCCCCATGCCGCCTTCGGCGCGCCAGCGGGTGATTGCGTCCTCGACAGCGTCGACGTCGTTGTGCGCGGCCAGCTTGAACTCAGCGCGCCCGGCCTGGGCACCCTCATGCATGCTGGCATGAGCGAGCTCGTCGAGGACCAGCAGGTCGCCTTTCTGCGGCAGGGCCGTCAGCAGAGCGAAGTTGGCGATATAGCCGCTGCCGAAGAACAGTGCACGCTCGGCTCCGAAAAATGCCGCTGCGTCCGCCTCCAGTTGCTCATGTTCCGGTGCATTGCCGCGCAACAGCCGCGATCCGGTGGCGCCCACTGGCGTGCCCCGCGCAATCGCCGTCGAAACCGCATCGCCCAGTCTTTTGGAGGCGGCAAGTCCGATATAGTCGTTCGACGAGAAGTCGAGCCCGGCGCGCGGTGCGAGCGTCCGCAACCGGTCCTTGCGCCCCAGTCCCCGCAAGGTTGCGTCATAGCGGGCAAGAATTGCCTCCTTCATTGCGTGGCGAGTTCCATAGGCTCAATGCCGAGGCGCCGGAACAGAAGGGTATCCTTGTCCTCGCCGGGATTTCCCGCCGTCAGCAGCGTGTCGCCGACAAAGATCGAATTGGCGCCGGCAAAGAAGCACAGCGCCTGCGTTTCGTCGCTCATCGCCGTCCTGCCGGCGGACAGCCTTACATAGGATTTCGGCATCATCACCCGCGCGAGCGCAACGATGCGGACGAAATCGATCGGATCGATGGCGTCGGCCGCGGCAAGCGGCGTGCCTTCGATGGGAATAAGCATGTTGATCGGCACGCTTTCCGGCGGCTCGGGCAGGTTCGCGAGCGTGACCAGCATGTCGATGCGATCGGTCTTTTCTTCTCCCATCCCGACAATGCCGCCGCAGCAGACTTTCATCCCAACCGCGCGCACGTGCCCAAGCGTTTTCAGCCGGTCGGCAAAAGTCCTGGTTGAAATAACCTCGCCATAGTAGCGCTCAGAGGTATCGATGTTGTGGTTATAGTAGTCGAGACCGGCCTGCTTCAGGCGAGCAGCTTGCTCAAGATCGAGCATGCCGAGCGTCATGCAGGTCTCCATGCCGAGGGCCTTGACGCCCTCAATCATGGCGACCACAACGTCCATGTCGCGCTCCTTGGGACTTCGCCACGCCGCGCCCATGCAATAGCGCGTTGCGCCGCCATCACGCGCCTTGGCCGCTTCGTCGATGACATGCTTGACGTCCACCAGCTTCGACGCCTTCACACCGGTTTCGTAATGCGCAGACTGGCTGCAATAGCCGCAATCTTCGGGGCACCCGCCGGTCTTGATGCTAAGGAGCCGCGACAGCTGCACTCGGTTTCGATCGAAGTTCTGGCGGTGGATCGTCTGAGCCAGGAACAGCAGATCGTTGAATGGCATGCCGTAGATGGCCTCGGCCTCTTTGCGGTTCCATCGCGGAGGCGTTCCGTCGACCGATTGCATGGTCTGGTTCACGTCGAACTCCGAGTTCATTCCAATCGTCATCGTCAAACCTTTGTTTGCTAGTCCGGTACGCCTTCTTGGCTTTGGGGCGCACTCGCTAAAGGCGAGCTGCGGCACGTCTTTCCAGCACCTCCTACGCCTGCCGAGCTGATGTTGCTCCTCACGCCGTAATCCTCAGTTCAAGTGCTTGCAGATGTTCTGGTGGTCCGGCATGTCCAGGCCGATGTCGAGGATCGGGGCGCTGTGCGTCAGCCAACCCATGGAGATGAGATCGACACCGGTCGCCGCAATCGCCGCCGCCGTTTTCGGCATCACCCGACCGGACGCCTCGGTGATCGTACGGCCATCCACTATAGAAACCGCGCGGGCAAGATCCTCGACCGACATATTGTCGAGCAGCACCGCGTCAACACCAATCGCGAGCGCTGCATCGAGCTGCTTCAGCGTGTCGACCTCGACCTCGACCTTCACCATATGCCCTGCTGCGGCGCGCGCCCGCTCTATTGCTGTGCGCATATCGCCGGCGATCGCGATGTGGTTGTCCTTTATGAGCACGCCGTCATCGAGGCCGAACCGGTGATTGGCACCGCCGCCGACGCGCACGGCGTATTTCTCCAATGCCCGCAGCCCGGGCGTCGTCTTTCGCGTCGATACAATCCTCGCCTTGTGACCGCGCACGGCCTCAACCATGGCCGCTGTGGCAGTGGCAATGCCGCTCAGCCGGCATAAGAAATTGAGGGCCGTGCGTTCGGCCGTGAGCAGGCCTCGTGCGGGTCCGGACAATCTTGCAATGGTTTCCCCGGCCCCAACCTCGCTGCCATCAGGGCGCCAGATCTGGATGTTGATCGCCGGTTCCACGAGAAGGAAGGCATACGAGACCAGATCGAGCCCGGCAACGACGCCCGCCTGCCTCGCTTTGAGCACCAACGTGGCAGTGCAATCATACGGGATAACCGCATCGGTGGTCAGGTCGCCGGATCTGCCCAGGTCTTCGAGGAGCGCAACGCGCACAATCGGTTCGATCAGGGTCGCGGGGAGGGGGGAGAATGAAGTCATATCAAGTGCTCCGTATGGTAGCCCGGCAATCGAGTGCGGCCGCGGCCCGCATTGCGCTGTGCAGTGTCAGCCGTGATGGGCGCACGTTGGCATCGTGGAGCGGGAAATCGGACCGACAGTGCGCGCCTCGACTCTCTTCCCGCCTCAGGGCCGCCGCGGCGATCATCAGTGAGACCAAAGCCGGACCAGAGGCAGCGACACTATTGGCTGCGATCGGCAGCAGGGTCGCCACCGCTTCGCGCATTGCCTCGCCGTCGCGGATGATACCCAGGGCGGCGGAGACAATCGGGCGGACCACGGAAGCGTCTGGTCGTGGAGGGACGAATGTGGAGCATCTGCGCGGTCGCCGGGTATACGACGTGCCGGCAACGCTTTCGGCAACCCAGCTCGCGGTGACCGCCGCTTCGGTGAGCGAGTTGCTGGCCAGGCGGTTGGCGCCGTGCAGGCCGGTACAGGCCACCTCACCGCAGGCCCACAATCCCTCGATGGAGCTGCGGCCGGCGCTGTCTACGGCGACGCCGCCCATGTGATAATGTGCCGCCGGGCGCACCGGGATCAGGTCGGTCGCTGGGTCGATTCCTGCGCTCCGGCACAATTCGGCGATGCCTGGAAAACGCTTGCCAAATCTCGGGCCGAGACTTTGCCGTGCGTCCAGGAATACGCGGCGTCCAACGGCAAGCTGGTGCCAAATGGCGCGCGCTACGACGTCGCGAGGCGCAAGTTCACCGCCAGGTGTGTCGGCGAGGAAGCGCTCTCCTCGCTCATCGATGAGCACCGCGCCTTCGCCACGCACGGCTTCGCTCACCAGCGGCATCGGCCGGCGCGGACCGTCGAGCGCAGTTGGATGGAACTGTATGAATTCCAAGTCGGCGAGTTCCGCCCCCGCCCATGCGGCGAGCGCCAGCCCGTGACCCCATGAGCCAGCGGGGTTTGTCGTGTCGCAAAACAGCCCGCCGACGCCGCCGGTCGCCAGCACCGCGCGACGCGTGGGCAGAGCGAGCGCGCCGGCTCGTCCTGCTGCGACCACGGCGATGACCGACCCGTCCTGCACGACCAGCCGGCGGACCTCCACATTTTCGATAATGGTGATCGAGGCTGTACGCCGAACCGCGGCGACGAGCGCGCGCACCAACTCGCGACCGGTGGCGTCGCCGGCTGCATGCACAATCCGCCGTCGCGAGTGTGCCGCCTCGAGCCCAAGTCGCAACGCGCGGTCAGGGTGCTGGTCGAAGTCGACGCCGAACCTTTGGATCGTCCTAATCGCTTCGGGTGCAGCTCGTACCACTCGCCGCACCGTGGCCTCATCGCAGAGTCCGTCGCCGGCAGCTATCGTGTCGCAAAGGTGAAAATCTGGGCCGTCGTCGCCCCCGAGACTTGCCGCAAGACCGCCCTGGGCAAGTTCACTGCAGGCTCCGGTTCCAAGCGGCGCGTTGGTCAAAAGCACGACCGGTTCCGGCGCCAGATGAAGCGCCGTCATCAGGCCGGCAATGCCGCCGCCGATGACGACCGGCGCCCCCGCGATTTCGCGAACCTCCAGACTCATAGGGAAAGCATGCGCTCGACCGCGCGGCGGGCGGGGCCGGCAATTTCGGGATCAATCCGGACCTCATGCCGGTTCTGCTCGAGTGCGGCGCGAATGTTGGCCAGGTTGATGCGCTTCATGTGCGGGCACAGATTGCATGGGCGAACGAACTCGACGTCGGGATGCGCGACCGCGACGTTGTCGCTCATCGAACATTCGGTCAGAAGGACGACACGCTTCGGTTTCTCACGCTCGACATAATCCGACATCGCCGCGGTCGAGCCGGAGAACTCCGCCTCCGCGACAACGTCTGGTGGGCATTCTGGATGGGCCAGCACGATGACGCCTGGATGGGCATCGCGCAGTTCCCGGATGTCTGCTGCGGTGAAGCGCTCATGCACCTCGCAATGGCCTTTCCAGGCGATGATCTCGACGTCTGTATCGGCTGCCACGTTCCTCGCCAGATATTCGTCCGGGAGCATCAGCACACGCGCCACGCCAAGCGATTCCACCACCGCCTTGGCGTTGCCGGACGTGCAGCAGATGTCGGACTCCGCTTTTACGGCGGCGGAAGTGTTGACGTAAGTAACAACGGGGACCCCCGGATACCGCAGCCGCATTAGCCGCACGTCGTTTGCCGTGATCGATTCGGCCAGCGAGCAGCCGGCGCGGAGATCCGGGATGAGCACGGTCTTGTTCGGATTGAGCAGTTTTGCCGTCTCGGCCATGAAATGAACGCCGGCAACCACGATGATGTCGGCGTCGACCGTCACCGCCTTGTGGGCCAACGCCAGGCTGTCGCCGACGATGTCTGCCACGCAATGAAAAATTTCGGGCGTCTGGTAATTGTGCGCCAGCACCACCGCATTGCGCTCACGCTTCAGCGCTAAGATGGCTTCAATATCGCCGGCGAACGCGGGCCATTCAACGGGTGGGATCACCCGCCGGACACGCTCATACAAGGACGCAGCCATAGGTAACGCCCCAGTCATTGGCGCCTCGATTATATTCGGTTTGACAATAAGGGAATATATCTACCTTGACTATAAGTATGTCAAGCCCGCGCCAGCGGTAATTTTGTCCCGGCGATAGCCCTGTCGTCGAGGACGGCATGCCGGAAGCGATAAAGCTTCGCCGGTCGGCCGCCCGTGTCGAGGGAGGTCTCCCCGGTCTCCTCAACAAGTTCCTGCTGCTCGACCAATCTCCGGAAGTTCGGCTTGTTGATCAGCCTGCCAGCCAAAGCTTCCACGGTTCGCTGCAGTTGCAGCAGCGTGAAGGAAGGCCGCATAAGCTCGAACACGACCGGCCGGTATTTGATCTTCGAACGCAGCCGCGCGATCCCGGTTGCCAGAATACGACGGTGGTCAGCGACCATTGGTTTGCCAGCCGCGGCCGCAATCGCGTCCCTGCCGCCACCGGCCTCCTCAATCAGAGCAGCTTCATAGAGCAACTCGTAGCGTTGGAGCGTGAGTTCCTCGTTCCAATGGCGGTCGTCGAAGCCGAAGGCTATCGCAGCGCGCTGCCGGCGCTCGCGTTGAGTGGTCGGCTCGCTGGCGCCGCCGGCCCACTCAATCAGGCGGGGCCGCAATCTATCGAGCAGCACAGGCGGCGTGCCGAAGCGGTGGTCCTCCCAGGGAAAATATTCGTACCAACTTTGCCAGCCGCACGCGGCCGAGTTCGTTGCCTGTTCCTTCCTGGTCAATGCGAGATAGCTGATTGAGATGACGCGCTGGTGGCGCTCAGTGCCGATGCGATCGCGATCGGCGAAGGTGTAGAGTTGCTCGATGTATCCAAGTGCATGGCCGGTCTGCTGCTCCACCCACCCCCTCAAACCCGACTGCAGTGATCGATGCTCAAGGGCAAAAGGTCCAGAAGGGAGGGTGTCCGCATGACCGACTGTGAGGACACAGGGCTCACTGTCGTTTACGGCGACCACGACGGCAGTCAGGTCCACTTTGGCTTCGTCAGCTTTGACGGCGGCTTTGCCTTTCTTGGTTCTTCTTGTCTGAGGATCCATGTTTGCGAAAGCGGGTTGGCCCAACGGAGCGCCTTAATCGATTGAATGTAACCTTGGAAGCCAGCACGTCAACACCGGAGTACTCAAGCGCTGTTTTTAGCTCTTCGCAGTCGCACAAAAATATGCCAAACGCGACACCCGCTGTTGGTAACGTAAGGGAAGGGGCCTCGGTTGAGCGCGGCTGGTGAGATAAAAGGGATGACTCCTCCAGATATTCGATCGCGAAAAGGCCAGACGCCACTTGTATGCTTGACGGCCTACACCACGCCGGTCGCGAGGCTGCTCGATCGCCACTGCGACATCGTTCTTGTCGGCGACAGCGTCGGCATGGTGCTGCACGGCCTGTCGTCGACGCTGGGGGTCACGCTCGACATGATGATCATGCACGGACAGGCCGTTCGCCGCGGCCTTGAACACGCGCTGATGGTCGTCGACCTGCCCTTCGGTTCCTACGAGGAAAGCCCAGAGCACGCTTTCGGCAACGCTGCGCGCGTGATGGGTGAGACCGGTTGTTCAGCGGTAAAGATCGAGGGCGGCGAGACCATCGCGGAAACCATCCGCTTCCTTACCGCGCGCGGCGTACCTGTCATGGCCCATGTGGGCCTGACGCCGCAGGCGGTAAACACGTTTGGAGGCTATCGTGTGCAGGGCCGGGGAGCCGATGCAGAGCGGATCAGGCGCGACGCCAGGGCGGTAACTG
The DNA here is from genome assembly GCF_004963255.1 of Mesorhizobium sp. Classification (GTDB taxonomy): domain Bacteria; phylum Pseudomonadota; class Alphaproteobacteria; order Rhizobiales; family Rhizobiaceae; genus Mesorhizobium. Next base: position 41,099 of record NZ_SUGA01000006.1, read on the forward strand.
AAGCTGGCGCCTTCTCCTTGGTGCTGGAAAAGATACCGGAGCAGCTTGCACGGCAGATAACCGCCGATATCGACATACCCACCATCGGCATCGGTGCCTCGCCAGCTTGCGACGGCCAGATTCTGGTGAGCCACGATATGCTCGGGCTCTTCACCTCATTTCGGCCGAAGTTCGTCAAACGCTATGCCGAGCTCGGTGAGCAGGCTGAGGCGGCAATCGCCGCTTACGCCACCGATATGCGGAACCGGCACTTTCCGGCGGTCGAACATCTCTATGTCAACGCCTTGAAGGCCGGTGACTTCACATGAGCGTGCCGATCGCTCGAACCGTGAGCGAGCTGCGCGGCGTCGTTGCGCAATGGCGTCGCTCGGGTGCCACGATCGGTATTGTGCCGACCATGGGAGCCTTGCACGACGGGCATCTGAGCCTCGTGCGGAAGGCGCTCGAAAGGGCCGAGCGGGTGATCGTGACGCTGTTCGTAAACCCCAAGCAGTTCAACAGCCCCGCCGACCTGATTGCCTACCCTCGGACGGAAAGCGACGATGCTGCCAAGCTCGCTCTGCTGGGCACGCATCTGCTCTATGTGCCGGACACAGAGGAAATGTACCAGGTGGGCTTCGCCACGGCCGTTTCAGTGTCCGGCATCAGCGAATGCCTTTGCGGCGCATTCCGGCTCGGCCATTTCAATGGCGTGGCGACGGTCGTGGCCAAGCTCTTCCTGCAGGCCGGCGCTGACTTCGCCTTTTTTGGCGAAAAGGATTTTCAGCAACTTCAGCTTGTCAGGCGCTTGGTCCGGGATCTCGACATTCCGATCACTATTGTGCCCTGTCCGACAGTCCGCGAAGCCGATGGTCTTGCGCTATCGTCGCGTAACGTGCGGCTCTCCCCAGCCCAACGCGCCATTGCCCCAAAACTAGCATCGGTCCTGCTCGATACGGCCGAGCGGCTTGCACGCGGCTCCCCCATCCTGCCTACGCTTGATGAAGCGCGTGCAGCAATTCTGGCTGCCGGCTATCGCGAGCTCGAATACCTGGAGCTTCGCGGAGAAACAGACCTGCAATCGTTAGCAAGCCTTGACCGACCGGCACGCTTGCTTGCTGCGGCTTGGCTTGGCGACACGCGGCTCATCGATAACGTCGCAATATCACCCATCGGTAGTTGGTCAGGTGGGCGGAGCTCTCTCCAATCGGAAGCAGCACAGCAATTGCGGTGATGACGGCGGCGCGTCGTATGCCCTGCAGGGACAGGCCATCATTTAGAACCACGTCTCCGTCGGCTTCCAGCAACCTCCGCGAGGTACGCTAAGCGCAGATGCATCGCGTATTTGAAACCTTGGTCGAGCAACTCTCTGCAAGCGTCGATGCCGTCGATCTCCATGAGGCAATGGCGTCCGCCGCAGCCGGGTTCGACTTTCCGCTCTTCGCTTATTTCACCTACCCATCCGCTTCCGGCGACAGGCCGCGATTGATCTCGAATTATCCATCATCATGGACATCACATTACCTGCAACAGCGCTACCACAGCGTGGATCCCGTGATCCTGCGGGGACTGCGGGGCTGGGATACCTTCGACTGGGGTGTGGACCGCGATCACCGTTATTTGCCGACCTCTCAGCAGGAAGTCCTGGAAAAAGCAGCTGAGTTCGGCATTCGCGGCGGACTGACCATGTCGATGCATGATCATCGCGGCCGGTTCGCCGCACTGACCTTCGCCTCCAACGAGGCGCATCCGCCATTTCTGAGGTCGCTGACGCGCTACGAAAAAGCAATGCAACTGGTTGCGATCAACGTTCATATCCATGCCCGGCGCAGGCTCGCCGAAGATTGCGTGGTAGATGGCATAATGCTCACCCGGCGGGAGTTCGAGTGCCTGAAATGGGCGGCGTGCGGCAAGTCGGCCTGGGATATCAGCCAGATTCTCGGTGTCTCGAAACGCACCGTGACCTTCCATCAGGAAAACGCCAAGGCGAAGCTTGGCGTGCGAACCATCAACCAGGCCGTAGTGCGGATGGCTGCTCGGGCGAGATCCTGATCCTCTCCAAGTCTAGCTGTAAAGGTCTACAGGCTGCATTCATGACGGCTTTGCCCTTCGATTGCGTGGACACATCCCGCACGGAGACGACAATGATGCAGCTGATAACACCCGACTGCTACGCCGAGTTTGCGAGCGAACTCAAGGAAATGCACGGACTTAGGTATCGGGTTTTCAAGAAGCGGCTCGATTGGGAAGTGCAGACCGAAGGCGAAATGGAAACGGACTCGTTTGACAGCCTGAACCCCGTCTACCTGCTTCTCAAGGGGTCCGATTGGCGAACTTGCGGCTGCGTCCGCCTTTTGCCGACCACCGGACCGACAATGTTGCGCGATACGTTTCCGACGCTGCTGGATGAGATGGTGGTCCCTGCGAGTGCCGATATCTGGGAGAGTAGTCGTTTCGCGCTCGATCTCCCTGCGACAGCGCCGAAGGCAGCTGGCGGCCTGGCCCAAGCAACCTACGAGCTCTTCGCGGGGATCATCGAATTCGGCTTGGCCAACAATCTCTCCGGGATCGTAACGGTGACAGATACGCGCATCGAAAGGATCCTTCGTCTCGCGACCTGGCCGTTGTCACGTATCGGACAGCCCAAGCAGGTCGGCAACACCGAGGCAGTCGCCGGCTTCCTCGATATTTCCTACGCCAGTCTCTTGCGCATCCGCTGGAGGGGACGCCTCAACGGGCCGGTGTTGTGGCAACCAGTTCTCATCCAATCGGCATAGCGCCTGCGGATGCTCAGCCGTGACTTGAGTTAAGTCTGCTCACGGCCGCCACCGCCGCCGTGAGGGTGAGCGGACCCGCCCCACGAGCTTTCGACTGTTCCGGTCGATTGGCTCGCGCGGCCGGACTTTGGATTTCCGTAGGCGCAACCCGCAGTCCAGCGTGAGCACGCCAAAATGGCGCCCCTCCGCTTCGTCCAAAGAAGCCAACGTGGCTTCTGAGGTCGTCTTAGAATATTGGACCGGCCGCCGTGAGCGATCGCAACCTCAAAGCTTTGCCGGTATGCCGGTTTGGCCGGACCGTCGGCCAGTCGGAGCAGTCCCCCGATAAGGACCCGAGCTGACGCGCGGTCCAACAGCGCCCGAGCCTATGCTTTGTGCATTACCGTTCGGTTGGCCATGTCGTCCAAGACCGCATGAAGAAGGCTTCCAACCTCCTGCGCAGCGAGCTCTGGCGCAATTCCTACATCGGACAATTGAATGAGCATTTTCTTGGCGGCACAGCGCCAGAACGCGCTCGCCGCCTCGCCGTTCTTGGTCTCGAGGGCCTGGGCGATACTTTCGACCAATATACGTCGCCGATGCAGCGGAAATACGCAAATGTTTGATTCATGCATCAATCACCTCACAGATTCAGTTCCACAAAGAAAAACACCGGCGTCTTCAAAAGAGCCCCGCTAGCGCGGTGACGGTTCGCGGCGACATGACGAGTTCCACTTCCCCATCGACAAGCCATTGGGAGATGAGCCGCCGGACCGCATATCCGGGACCGCACATAAGGTGAACCACCATTGCTCATCCGGCTGCATTTTCCTGGGCCGTTCGACGAGGCGTTCCAGCCGAATTGACGTCCAATGACTTGATCTCTGAAAGGGCAGGGCGGTACGAATCACCCGACTGTTCCGCTGCTTACATTCCTGCGAGCTTGTGTATGAACGATTAAAGCGTGCCCGAGCCGTTCTTGGTGGCCGCCGCAGAAGGGAATCATGTCATCCGCTGCCTATCGTAGGCGGCGCGACTTCTAGCATGACTGCACTGCCCCGACAGGGCTTTGCAATCGCGCGTTTCGAAGCCTATGCTTTGGCATCGGCCGGCATTTACTTCGGTGCAGCCGACAGTAAGACGTACGCGCTCTTGCCCCGTTGGAAGAGAGCCTTGCCCGATCCCTCTTTCGCGACCAGGTGCTGAAGCCCTCACCCCGCAGGACTTCGCGCTTTTGCGACCATCGCTGCATCACGTCGAACCGGGCATCAAGGACAAGTTGGAGGTCGCGCATCAGCCGATCAAGAACGTATATTTTCCCGAGAGGGGCATCGCGTCGGTGGTCGCCACCATGACCGGCGGGCGGCAAGGTGAAGTCGGCATTGTCGGCTATGACGGGATGAAAGGAATTGCCGTCATTCTCGGAAAGGAAAGCACTACCTGGCGCCTGCCGGTTGAAAACCTTCGCCCTGCGATTAGCCCGTCGCTTCGCACCTCAGTGCTGGACTATGCCCACGCGTTCCTCGTCCAATCATGCCGGACGGCACTGGTCAATGGCCACTCCAAGGTCGAAGAACGGCTGGCCCGCTGGCAGCTGATGGTCCACGACCGTGCGGAAGGAGATAAGATCCTCCCGACGCATGAATTTCTGGCGACCATGCTCGCGCCCACCGCCCGGGGTCACCACGGCCCTGCAAATGCTTGAGTATCGAGGACTGGTGCACGCCAAGCGCGGCGAGATCACGATCATCGACCGTGCCGGATTGATAAAGCTCACACATGGCGCTTATGACAAGGAGGAGCAGCGTTATTTCGGCCTGGCCGCTGCCTGAAGCATGTCGGTTGAAACGGGTTCAGCCGACGTCTCCTTGCCCCTCACCAGGTCGCCCAAAAGCATCAGCGGTTTTGAACGAATCGCAGCGATTGTCCGCAATCGGACATAGGCTTGAAGGCGGTCGAATTCGTGCCATAAGTCGGGTTGGTCAGGGTTCAGGGAGGAATTCGTCATGACCAATTCGTTTCACACCGTCACCGTCGAAAAAGCCGCAGAAGCCTATGTCCTTTCCAGGGGAAGGGTCCGCTTTCTCTCCATGGCGCAGGCGATCCGCGCCATCCGAACACTAATGCCGGCATGCAAGGCCACCGACCGCGAGTTGGAGGAACTGTTGGCGGCCGCTTCCTTCGTTCATGGCGTGCCCGTCGCCTTCGACACAAAAACAGCCGATGGTGTAGAACCACGGCTGCATTCCTAAGAGGGCATGCCGCGCCATGCAGACTGTCAGAGGGCATTCGTCAGATGGTAGTCCGCTAACTTAACTGCAGAGTCTAAAGGACGTGTTCCAGCATTGCGAACTCACCGATCGCTTTGTTGCCAAAGCTGCCAGCAAGCGATCGCCTCATCCAGCCGTTTGCACCATCTCATCACAGACATCATCGCGATGCTACCTGTCCAGCATATGTCCAGCATTTCGCAAGGCGGCCAGAAGGAGCCTCGCATAGCCTGTGACATCGATCTGGGCCTGCATCGAAAGGGGCATGCTGGTCCAGTTCTCCAACGGTGCAATGAAAGGTGAGAAGGTGCCATTGACAAGGCAACAACAGCTAACAAGGCCCTCTCGGTCCAATGCCACCACACCGATCTTGTCGCCTGGATATCCAATGGCTGCGACTCGCTGGACCTCCAGGTCACCGTCCACCCGCACGTCAAAAAGAAGGCTACCACGGCTCCTCGTGGCTATCTCAGCCGCCTTCTCATCAAAGCTTGAAGAGAGCAAGCGGACGCTTTCCACCGCCATCTGGAAAATCACCAAATCCAGTTCATTCACGGCCATATGGGCATTTCCGCGCAACGGGTGGTGATTGCAATGACACATACTGCTTGTTCACAGATGTCGGTCACGAACGATCATTCGTCGGGTTCCGGTTCCGACCAACGGTGTCGCCACCTGATCGTGCTGCGGTTCGAACCTTCCGAACGCGAGCCGAGCGCGCTATGAGGTTGGAGTCTAGGTCTCGGACCCTGCCTCGCGGCCTGCTCATCTTTGGCAGACCCGTTGCAACGCCGCCGCGATGGCGCAAACGCCAGATGACGCTGATCCATCGCTTGATCGTGAACTGAGCTTCTGAACACCATTGGGACAGCAGGGTGGAAGGGCTTGACCAACGCTGCCCCCGTTTTCCAAGAGGACCCGTCCTCGATTGAATCTTTCGAGCCCCGTGCAGCGCGCAGCCAAATGATGACCATCTGGACCCAGCTCGCAGACCGCAAGGCAAAGAGGGAACCTTCCAGGCAGCCAAGCTGCGTCGACGCAAAGAGCGGCCTTTGGAGTTCCCAGAATCGACCCTTCCATAGTTGCGACAGGCAACCACTGCACGAGTGTGGGAGAGCGAATCGCAAGCATTGCGTGAGGTCCTGCGCGTTTTCCCCTCTTGCTATTTGGCACATCGTTTGCGCCGAAGTGGGCGCAGCGTTCGACCGGAGCACTGCATGGGAGAGGGAGGAGCCCCACCCCGATCCGGTCAAGGAGAGAGACGGTGTTGGTTCCAAGAGTTCCCCGCGCGATCTTAGCGCCCCGCAAGCGCCATTTTGCCCGGACCTACGTGCAGGTACTTGCCGCCATAATCCTGGGTGCCGCAATCGGCTATTTCCATTTGGAGACCGGCCACAGCCTGAAGCCGCTCTGCGATGCCTTCGTCGATGTCGTCAAGATAATCACCGTACCTGTCATCTTCCTGACAATGGCGACCGGCATTGCCGGCATGAGCGATCTGCAGAAGGTCGGCCGAGTTGCCGCCAAGGCGATGGTTTATTTCCTTACCTTCTCGACGCTAGCACTCCTTGTCGGGCTGATTGTCGCGAATATCGTTCAGCCTGGCGCCGGCCTCAACATCGATCCGGCCTCGCTCGATGTCGAAGCCGTTAAGGGCTATGTGGCCACGGCTCACGAGCAGTCCGTGACCAGCTTCCTGATGAACATCATCCCGTCAACGATTGCCAGTGCCTTCGCGGAAGGCGACATCCTGCAAGTCTTGTTCCTCTCGGTCCTGTTCCTCTCGATCCTGTTCGGCGCGGTCTGCCGCTACAACGGCCGCTCGCTCTTCTCTCTCGTCCGATACATCAAGGACGAGCTGCTGCTCGCAATGTCCTCCTCAGAGGCCGCGCTGGCCTCGCTCATGGAGAAGATGGAAAAGGCCGGCGCCACGCATTCGGTCGTGGGTCTCATTCCATTCAATCTGGACGGCACGAATATGATGCTCGCCGCCCTTTTCATCGCCCAAGCGACGAAAACTGATCTCCCGATCGGCTGCCGGATCCTCATGCTGTTTGTCGCATTGTTCCCTTCGAACGGAACAACCCGCATTACCGGTGCAGGCCTCGTCACAATGGCTGCAACGCTCTTTCTTGTTCCGGCCGCACCGGTCACCTCCGTGGGGCTTATTCTTGGCGTCGATCAGCTTATGTCCGAATGCCACGCGCTGACGGTTTTTCTCCGCAGCGTAGCGGCAACGCTGGCTGTCACCCGGTCCGGGGCGAGCGGGATAAACGACGATTCGGGGAGCGCCTCACTAGCGGACCGTTCAGCGCTCTGGCGGTGGACGGTCAAGTCGCCCGGCGTGGTGAACACAATTCCCCGTGCGAACGACGCTCAGCTATTGGGGTGGACCCGATGGCGCAAAGCCGTATTTGAGAAACCGCCAGATCGCACCGGCACCTGTGCGCCTGTAGCAACTGCGGGGCACGATCAAAACTGACCCATTTTACACCAAAAAGGCGGCCGTTGCTGCCACGCCGTCCATGGATTGGAGACTCATGTCTAAGCCGACTGCCATCACTGTCGCAGCTCTTCTTTTACTCCTCGCCTTGCTGGCGAGCCAATATAGCGCGAACCTGCACCGGCAGGCGTGGTCGACCGACAGGCAAAAGTGGAGCGGCGCATTCGACAACGATCTCCTTCGCCAATCGCCGGCAACCCGCAAGGCGATGCCGTTCTGGTCATATTCAATGACTACCACAACTGTCCGCATTGCAGACTGGCTGATATCAACTACCAAAAAGCCTTCAAGCATGAGCCCAATCTGAAGCTTGTGATCAAACAGTTCCCGGTCCTGGGACCGGATTCCCAATTCCCAGCCTTCGCCGCACTCGCCTCGAGAAAACAGGGAAAGTTCGACGAATTCCACCGCGCCCTTATGATTTCCCCCAGTTGAAGGGTCACTCTCAAGATCGCAGCGCGTGTAGGCCTTGACGTTGAGCAGCTCAAGCGGGAATGCAAGATCCGGCCATCGCAGATGAAATGCGCGCGTCCGCGCACTCGCGAAAGGTCTGCACTTAGACGGTACGCCCGCGTTGGTGGTCGGCGATATAGTGGTCGCCGACCTTGTGGACATGGCCAGCTTGCAACGCTTGCATCGCCGATGCGCGCTCAAAGCGTGCTGGCTCTCGTGCGGGGCAGCATCTGTAGACCGGCCACGCTGTTGTTGCCGGAGCGTGCCGTTTGTGGCAGCTGGCTTTGCTGTCGCTCCTCGTAATCTTGTTGCGGTCATCCAGCTGCCGTGGGCGCCAACAACAATCCTGAGCGCCCGCGCCTGAAGTCGCTGGCCGGGTGCTCGTGAACCGAGCCCGCTTTTCTTCGGCAAGCTCAGGCGGTCTTGGCCCTGCGGCATCGCCCCCTGGCGCGGGGCAGCCTTCGGCTGCTGACGGTCGCCGGCCTGTCGGCCGGCGTCTTTCTATTGTGGCCTTCCCCCTGGCGCAGGGTGGGCAGCACTCCCTTCTAGGCCCGCCGCGGCGTCCCGCAACCCTTCGCTTGTCGCTTTCGGGTCCTCCACTCCGTTCCGGTCCTGCTGATGCAGTCCGCCTCCGACGGCGGGCCTTTCCGGTCGCTTTTGCCGCCCACCCCGCTTCCGGGGAGGGCGCGCGATTGTAGAGCGGAGGACATCACGATGCGTGCAAACAACAAACGTTGCGGCAGCCGACAGGCTGGCGCAGACAGTGGCGGGCGCACCGGCGCCAGCCTTTATCAGGAAATCACCGACCGCATCATTGCCGAACTGGAGCGCGGCACCGTGCCATGGGTCAAGCCGTGGGGCAGGGCAAGGACAGGCCTCGGCCTGCCGCGGAATGCGGCCACCCAGCGCCGATATTCCGGCATCAATATCCTGATCCTGTGGGGCGCGGTCATCGAGCGCGGTTTCCCCAGCCAGAACTGGCTCACCTTCCGGCAGGCGCTTTCGCTTGGCGGCAATGTCAGGAAGGGCGAGCACGGCACCACCATCGTTCACGCTGACCGCTTTGTTCCCAAGAACGAAAAGCAACGCGCCGACACCGATGGCGACGAACCGCAGGCGGTGCCCTTCCTGAAGCGCTTCACCGTCTTCAATGTCGCGCAGTGCGATAATCTGCCCGAACATCTTTACGCCGCCGGCGAGCCTCTGCCTGAGCGCGAGATGGTCCCGCAGGCCGAGGCGCTCATTCATGCAACCGGCGCTGATTTTCGCGTCGGCGGCGAGCGCGCCTTCTACATGCCCGGCAGCGACACCATACAGGTGCCGCCGCAGCCGGCTTTCTTCCACCAGATCGACTATTACCGGACCTGCTTTCACGAGCTTGGCCACTGGACCGGCCACCCGAGGCGACTCGCGCGCGACCTGTCCGGCTCCTTCGGGTCCAACACCTATGCGCGCGAGGAACTGGTCGCCGAAATCGCATCAGCCTTCATCTGCAGCAGTCTCGGCATCGAGCCGACCGTGCGCCATGCCGACTACATCGGCTCATGGCTGACGGTTTTGCGCGAGGACAACCGCGCCATCTTCCGCGCCGCAAGCCATGCCTCGAAAGCCGCCGATTTCCTGCTTGGCCGCAATGTCGATGTCGAAGGCGAGGCACATGCCGAAACCGCCTATGGGAGCGCGCAATCCTCACACGCGACCGCCTTGCGCCTCTGATGACGCAAAGCCGCGCGCAACCAACTCGACAGTTCTTTTGAGGTTGCCCTAACGCCGATGGCCGGCGTTGGCGTCGATCGTTCATCGGACCGAGGTTCGCAAAAAAAGAGGGCGGCATTGATGCCGCCCTCTCGTTGCGAAAGCTGCCAGAGCTGGATTAGAAATCCATGCCGCCCATGCCGCCCATGCCGCCGCCGCCCATGCCGCCAGGCATGCCGCCGCCAGCCGACTCCTTCTTCGGAGCCTCCGCGATCATGGCTTCGGTGGTGACCAGCAGGCCGGCGACCGAGGCCGCGTCCTGAAGAGCCGTACGGACAACCTTGACCGGATCGACGATACCCATGGCGATCATGTCGCCATACTCGCCGGTCTGGGCGTTGTAGCCGAAGGTCGCGCCCTTGTTCTCAAGGATCTTGCCGGCAACGATCGATGCTTCCGCACCGGCGTTGGCCGCGATCTGGCGGGCCGGAGCCTGCAGCGCACGACGCACGATGTTGATGCCGGCGGCCTGGTCGGCATTGACGCCGGTGGCCTTGATGTTGGCCGAAGCGCGCAGCAGCGCGACGCCACCACCAGCAACGATGCCTTCTTCGACGGCCGCGCGGGTCGCGTTGAGGGCGTCATCGACGCGGTCCTTCTTTTCCTTGACTTCGACTTCCGTCGCACCGCCGACGCGGATCACCGCAACGCCGCCGGCGAGCTTCGCCAGACGTTCCTGCAGCTTCTCCTTGTCGTAGTCCGAAGTGGTCTCCTCGATCTGCTGCTTGATCTGGGCGACGCGGCCCTGGATCTCGGCCTTCTTGCCGGCGCCGTCGACGATGGTGGTGTTCTCCTTGGAGATCGACACTTTCTTGGCGCGGCCGAGCATGTTGAGGCCGACATTCTCGAGCTTGATGCCGAGGTCTTCCGAGATGACCTGGCCACCGGTGAGGATGGCGATGTCTTCCAGCATGGCCTTGCGGCGATCACCGAAGCCCGGCGCCTTGACGGCGGCGATCTTCAGGCCACCGCGCAGCTTGTTGACGACCAGCGTGGCCAGAGCCTCGCCTTCGACGTCTTCCGAGATGATGAGCAGCGGCTTCGAGGTCTGAACGACAGCTTCCAGGACCGGCAGCATGGCCTGCAGGTTGGAGAGCTTCTTCTCGTGCAGCAGGATGTAGGCGTCTTCCAGATCGGCGACCATCTTGTCGGCGTTGGTGACGAAGTAGGGCGACAGGTAGCCGCGGTCGAACTGCATGCCTTCGACGACTTCCAGCTCGGTCTCGGCGGTCTTGGCTTCCTCGACGGTGATGACGCCTTCGTTGCCGACCTTCTGCATCGCTTCCGCGATCATCTTGCCGACCGACTCATCGCCATTGGCCGAGATCGTGCCGACCTGGGCGACTTCCTCGGAGGTCTTGATCTTCTTGGCCGCCTTGCCGAGAGCGGCGACGACTTCACCGACGGCGAGGTCGATGCCGCGCTTGAGGTCCATCGGGTTCATACCGGCGGCAACGGCCTTGTTGCCTTCCTGCACGATCGCCTGGGCGAGAACGGTAGCGGTGGTCGTGCCGTCGCCGGCGATGTCGTTGGTCTTCGAAGCGACTTCGCGGACCATCTGGGCGCCCATGTTCTCGAACTTGTCCTCAAGCTCGATCTCCTTGGCGACGGTGACGCCGTCCTTGGTGATGCGCGGGGCGCCGAACGACTTGTCGATCACGACGTTGCGGCCCTTGGGACCAAGCGTCACCTTCACCGCGTCGGCGAGGATGTTGACACCGCGCAGCATGCGCTCACGGGCGTCGCGGGAGAATTTTACGTCTTTTGCAGCCATGGTTAGCTCCTGACAGGGGCTCGGGAAGAGCCCGAAAACTCAGTTGATGGAGAGGCCGAAATTCAGCCGATGATGCCCATAATGTCGGATTCCTTCATGATCAGAAGGTCTTCGCCATTGAGCTTGACTTCAGTGCCCGACCACTTGCCGAACAGGATGCGGTCGCCGGCCTTGACGTCCAGGGGCACCAGCTTGCCGCTCTCGTCGCGAGCGCCGGAGCCGACGGCGATGATCTCGCCTTCCTGCGGCTTCTCCTTAGCCGTATCCGGGATGATGATCCCGCCGGCGGTCTTGGATTCGGATTCGACCCGGCGAACGACCACGCGGTCATGAAGCGGGCGGAACTTGGACTTTGCCATGTTGTCTTCCTCGAGTGAGAACGGTGAGAACTGTTCCTCCATCCGGCGAGGCCGCCGGATATGAGTTAGCACTCATCAAAGGCGAGTGCTAACGTGGCGCTGAGATAGGCCGGCGCCTTGCCAGAGTCAAGGCGCGCGAAAGGGGCAAGCGGCGCGAAATTTTTCTCAGGCCAAGCCCCGGGCGGAAATGCGGTGACTGCCATGAAGCATGGGCGAGCAATCCAGCTCGTTATTCCCGGTGCCTTGGCGAACGCAGCACCAGCAGCGGGCAGCGCTCGGCGAGCCCGTATGTGCCGGTCGAGGCCAGCCGGACATCATTGAAGAACGTGCGAGCTTCGTCGACAAGCGTTGCCGCGGGGGCAAAACTGTAGATGGCGGACGAGTTCCGGTAGACGTCGATGGTTCCGATGACCGGCTGTTCCCATCCGGTTCGGGTGGATAGCCCCTCGCGGTCGGGAAACATCTGTTCGAATTGCTCGAGAATTCCCGTCACCGGTACGACGTAGTCCGGTGCGCCGCCGATCGCGGTCATGGCCACCCGCCATTTGAGGTCGTGAAAGGTCGAGACGCCGCCGGCCAACGCCAAGGCGCGGACATCCCGCGGATCGTCGCGTGTCTCGGGGCAGGCGTACAGCCTGATGCCGGCGCGGCCGCTTGCCTTCAACACACGCGCGATCGACGCGAACAGTCTGCGCCTGAGGTCGGCGGCGCCGATGACCGAGAGGCATCCGTCGCCAATCAGGGCCTCGACGCTTGCCTCGTCGAACGGCAGATCGAACCAGTCGCCGCGCACCGCCTTGCGGCTTTCGGTATCGCCCGGCCAGATGCCGGCGATCATGTCGGCCGACTCGTCGATCGCCGTCATCCTGGCGCCAAGCCCGGCGAGCTCCGGCGTCACGCCGAACATCACCACGTGCGATCGAGCGAGGTCGAGTTCGCGGTTATAGGCCTCGACGACTTCCGGCGGCGGCCTGAGCGGCGACCCGAGCAACTGCCAATGCCTGCGAATTGCATTCCAATGCTCTGTCATCCACAAACCCGCCCGTACGACACTGTGTTAGAACGCATAATCGAGGACGCTTAAGAAACCAAGCCGAGGAGGGCGGATGGCACGTATCGCGGTTACTCACGCATGAGTTTGATGCGTTTGAACGCCGTCGCGGGCCGTTGCTGCGTCGCGACAGCCCCTACATGCTCTTCGATCTCCTGGAGGAGTTGAAACGTCGGGGACATTCCGTGCGAATTGTTGCGGGCACTTTGGCAAGGCCGGAGGCGGATATCGCAATACTGCATGTCGACGCGACCGTGACGCCACCCGAACATGTCGAATACGCGCGCACTTATCCCTTCTGCCTCAACATCGGCGCTGCCGATATCTCGAAGCGTCGCGTCAGCGGCGCGGTGATCGACAGGGATCACGGCTGGCGAGGCCCAGTCATCGTCAAGAGCAGCCTAAACAATCTGGGAACGCGGGAGCAGACGCTCAATCGGCGATCGCGCCGCGCCGGCAGGCCGGAGCCATTTCCCGATGCCAGGCTGCTCGATCGCTACCACATCCACGGCTCGCTTGCGGAAGTTCCCCCGGCGGTGTTCGACCGCAAGGATCTCGTGGTGGAGAAGTTTGTTCCCGAGCCCGAGCCCGACGGCTTTGGCGCCCGCTTCTGGCTGTTTTGCGGAGAACGCGAGCGTTGTACCCGGCATGTCTCGCCGCAGAACCTGGTCAAAGGCGAAGATACGATCCGACGAGAGCCGGTTCCGGTTCCCGACGAGCTTCGCGCGCTACGACGCGATCTCGGCTTCGACTACGGCAAATTCGATTTCGTCATGCATGAAGGCAAGGCCGTTCTGCTTGACGCCAACAAGACGCCCGGCCGCGTCCGCAACCTGTCCGCCTTCCTCGCCGCCGGCAACGCCAATCTTGCCGACGGCTTTGAAGGGCTGATCCGTCAACACGTCTAGGAGTCGGGGCTCTACAAAAACAGCCGCAACTGCGTGTGAATGATCGAGCGATAGTCGTCGATCGTGCGCCGGGCTTCCGCCTCGTCTTGCGTCAGCGCCAGCCGCACGACGCCGCCGGCAAGCTGGAAGATCAGGAACACGACCCGCCCGAACGCCTCACGCTGCTCCGCTTGCAGCATCGGCCCGATGTGGTCGCAGAACATTGTTGCCTGGTGCCTGGTCTCCACGATGTCGAGGTGCTGCAGCGCCTTGTCGGCCTGGATGGCGTTCTGCAGGTCCTGGATCGCCGGGTCAGCCGCGACACGGGTATAATAGTCGTCGAGCATGCGATCGGCCGCCGCCGTTACATCGCCCAGCCCGTTTATCCCGGCGATGATCGCGCCGAAGCGCGCCCGGCTTTCCTCGGCAAACCGTTCGTAGAGCATCGCCAGGATCGCCGACTTCGACGGAAAGTAGTGATAGACGGTCGCGATCGGCCCGCCGGCCAGCGCGCCCACCTCCTTCATCGTCACCGCGTCGATGCCCTTTTCGCCGATCAGCCGCATGGTCGTCGCGAGGATCGCGTCGATACGCTCGCGGCTACGCTCCTGCTTCGGCCTGCGCCTGGGTTCCGTCGCCGTTCGCTTTGCATCCGTCATGGCCCGCATCTTTCCCGGAAAAGTGCGAATTCGCGGTTGACAAGAAACATGATCAAGTATCAGTTTCATTAAATGCTGACAACTTGTCAGTTTTTCGACCGGGCTGCAAGGGAGGCATCTCGTGACTGCATCGCAAGCCGCGCAAGCGGAAGAGGGCGATTGGCTTGTCGGCAATCCGACGGGATCGCAGCTTGCCTCGGCACTGTGGATCGGCTCGGTCGGCCTGCTCATCCTTGGCCTTCAGCCGGTGCTGCTCGGCGCGCTCTACACGGAGGGCCATATCACCGGCGATGAGCTGGCGCTGGTCGCCACCGCCGAGATGATCGCGATCGGCATCGGGTCGGCGATCGTGGCCATGTTGCTGCCTGCCAGGAACATGCGCTGGAAGAGTGCGGCGCTGCTCGTCCTGCTCGCGCTCGCCAATTTCTGGACCGCTTATGCCGGCAGCCCCAATGGGCTGATCGGCGCGCGCATACTGGCTGGCCTGGCGGAGGGCGGGCTGGTCGCCGTCGCCACCGAATTGATCGCCCGCTCGCGCCGGGCCGAGCGCATCGGCGGCTATTTCGTCACGCTGCAGACCTTGGCGCAATGCGCGCTGGCGCTGATCCTTGCGCTCTACGCCGTACCCGCCGCCGGGTCGGCCGGCGGCTTCATCGCGCTCGGTGTCGTCTGCCTCCTGTCGCTGGTCGTCGCCTGGATCGTGCCGGACCATTATGCCGATCTGCCCAAGGAAGAGCAGTTCGGCAATGTGGCGACAGTACCGGCGATCACCGCGCTGCTCTCGATCTTCTGCTATTTCATGTTCTTCGGCGCCGTCTGGGCCTTTCTCGAGCCCATCGGCGCGCAGTTCGGCATCGACGGCCGCACCGTCGGCCTGATGGTATCGGCAAGCCTTGCCGCGCAGGTGATCGGCGCCATGACCGCGACGGTCTTTGAGGCGCGCATCGACTATCGTTTTGCCATCACGATCATCGGCATCGTCGCGGCGATCAGCTCTGTCCTGCTTGCGTCCGGCCCGGGTCTTTCAGTCTTCTGGGCGGTTGCGCTGGTGATGGGCTTCATCCTGCTCTTCATCGTGCCCTATCAGATCCGCATGGCAATCACCGCCGACGAGACGCGAACGGCAGTGCTTCTGGTTCCGGCCGCGCAGCTCTTCGGTCTCGCCATCGGCCCGATCGCCGCCTCGCTTTTGATCGATGACGGGAACTTCCGCCCGGTGCCCGAATTCGCCGCAGCGACCGCTTTGGCCAGCGTGCTTTTGCTCGGCGTATTCGTGCTGGTTGCCCGGCGGCACGGTCGGGCCTGAGCGGGGAGGGTCAAAATGGCAAACGCCTGGAGCAACTGGTCGGGTTTCGTCACGGCTTCCCCGAAATCGATCGCGACGCCGGCCGACGCAGGCGAGCTGGCCGAGCTGGTGCGCTCGGCGCCCGGCCCGCTGCGCGTCGCCGGCGCTGGGCATTCCTTCACGCCGCTGGTGCAGTCCGACGGCGCCATCGTTTCGCTTGAGAAGATCGAAGGCCTGGTCTCGCACGAACCGGCGGCCCACAGGGCGCGGGTGGGGGCGGGCACGCGGCTCGGCGCCCTGATGCATATCCTGCAAGGCATCGGCCAGGGCCTGCCGAACATGGGCGACATCGACAAGCAGGCGATCGGCGGCGCGCTGGGCACTGCCACGCATGGCTCCGGCCCGACGCTCGGCGCCTATCACACGCAGTTGGAGGCGGTGCAGCTTGTGGACGGCAAAGGCAAGCTGCGCGAGTACAGCCGGGCCAGCGACCAGGACATGATCCACGCCATCGGCGTCGCGCTGGGCAGCTTCGGCATTCTCACCGAAGTGACGATGAACAACATCGCGGCCTACCGCCTGCGCCGCCGCAAATGGGTGCTGCCGATCGGCGACATGCTGCGCGATTTCGAGACGATGATGGGCGCGCATCGTTCGGCCGAGTTCTACTACATCCCGTTTTCCGGCTACGCCCAATTCATCGCCAGCGACCTGAGCGATGCGCAGCCGACGCAGCGGCCGACAGAGGACGACGAGGAAGGCCTGGCGACATTGCGCAAGCTGCGCACCGTGCTGCGCCGGCTGCCTTCGCTGCGCCGCACGCTGATCAAGGGCGCGGTGAAGAAGGTGCCGGCCGAGGATTATGTGCAAGACTGGCTCAACGTCTATGTCAGCGACCGTCGCACCAAATTCAACGAGATGGAATACCACCTGCCATTCGAGGAAGGTCCGAAGGCGTTGGCCGAGATCATCGCGCTGACCGAAAAGCACTTTCCGGAAGTCTATTTCCCGATGGAGGTGCGTTCGGTGGCGCCCGACGAGTTCTGGCTTTCGCCCTTCCACAAGCGGCTGGCCTGCTCGATCGCCATCCACCACGATGCGGCCAACGACCCGCTGCCTTTCATGCGCGCCGCCGAGCCCATCTTCCGCAAATGTGGCGGCAGGCCGCATTGGGGCAAGATGCACAGCCTGAAGGCGGCGGATTTCAAGAAACTCTATCCGCGCTGGGACGACGCGCTTGCCGTGCGCCGCGACATCGATCCCGACAACCGTTTCGTGTCGCCCTATATGGCCGGCCTGTTCGGCATCGAATGATGAGCGCCTATTTCGCTGCCCTGTCCGAGGCGTTGAAGGCAGCCGAGATCTTCCGGCCCTGCCTTGTGCTCGACCGCGATCGGCTGGACGGCAACATCGCGCTGGTGAAGGAGCGGCTGGCGCCCGGCCTTGCCGTTCGGCTGGTCGACAAGTCGCTGCCATGCATACCGCTGCTGTCGCATATCGCGCGAGCCCTCGAAACCAATCGCTTCATGACCTTCCATCCGCCGGTGACGCAGGCCGTTCTCGACGGCTTTCCCGAGGGCGATCTGCTCTACGGCAAGCCGATGCCGGTCGGCGCTGCCAGGGCCGCGCTGACAAGAGGCGGCGCCGGCTGGTGGTCACGCGTCTGCTGGCTCATCGACACGCCGGAGCGGCTGGCCGACTATGGCGCCTTGGCCGCCGCGCTCGACACCGAACTGCGCTTCGCCTTCGAGGTCGATGTCGGCCTGCATCGCGGCGGTTTTTCCAGTCCCGCCGAGATCAAGGCGCTGACGGTGCCGGAGCGCCTGCATTGCGAAGGCATCATGGCCTATGAAGCGCATGCGCCGGAGATACCGGGCCTGTTCGGCGGCGCGGCCAGGGCGCTGAAGCGGGCTTCGGCCAAGGCGGCGGAGTTCGCCGCAGCCCTCGATCCGAACCAGCGCCGCATCCTCAACATAGGCGGCTCGAAGACGGCGCTGCTGCATGGCGGCGGCGTCGCCAACGAAGTGTCGATCGGCTCGGCTTTCGTGCTGCCGAGCGACTTCGACACCCCTGGCCTCCACGGCCTCCAGCCGGCCGCCTTCATCGCCACGCCGATCCTCAAAGCGCTCGATCCGATGCTGCCGGGTCCGCCGTCGGTTTCCAGGGCGCTGCAGGCGCTCGGCCTCTTCCCGAAGAAGGGCTGCTATCTCTATGGCGGCAAGTGGATGGCCGAACCGGTGTTCCCTGAAGGCATGAAGCCGAACGGCCTGATCGGGCTATCGTCCAATCAGCAATTCATGGGCCTGCCGGCAGGCGCCTATGTGAAGCCCGGCGACTACGCCTTCCTGCGGCCGACGCAGAGCGAGGCGGTGCTGCAGCATTTCGGGGCGATCACGGTTTTTGCCGGCGGACGGATCGGCGAGTTCTGGCCGGTGCTGCCGATGGGGTGAGGCGGCGCAACTGGCCCCGCGACTTCGTCAATCCAGGGTCTGCGCGTCGCTTCGCTCCTTGTTCGGCCCTTGAATGACGAAGTCGTGTAGCGTCTCGCTCGCCGTATTTATTGACTAAGTCAACTAAATGATCGATCCTGTCTAAGGCAGGAGGACTTCCCATGACCATCCACGACCACCCCGGCAAAGAGCGCATCGATACGGTGCGCGCCTTCAACCGCTTCTACACCCGCCAGATCGGCCTGCTCGACGAGGGCCTTCTGAGAAGCCCGTTCTCGCTGACCGAGGCGCGGGTGCTCTATGAGCTTGCCCATCGCGACGGGTTGGTCGCCAGCGATCTGGTGCGCGACCTCAGCCTCGACCCGGGCTATGTCAGCCGCCTCTTGAAGAAATTCGAGGAGCGTGGCCTGGTCGAGCGCGAAGCCAGCGAGGTGGACGCGCGCCGCGCCTCGATCGCGCTGACGCCGGCGGGCAGGCAAGCCTTCGCGCCGCTCAACCAGGATTCGCATGACCAGGTGGGCGCGCTGCTCGACCGCTTGCCGCCCGCCGACCAGGAGCGGCTGGTCAAGGCCATGCGCACCGTCCAGGATCTGCTCGGCGACCGCCCCGAACCCAATGTGCCCTACATCCTGCGGCCGCTGCAGGTCGGCGACATCGGCTGGGTCACGCGCCGTCAGGGCATGCTCTACACCGAGGAGTACGGCTGGGACGGAACCTATGAGGCGCTGGTCGCCGAGATCCTCGCTGAGTTCGTCAAGAAATTCGATCCAAAGTGGGAGCGCGCCTGGATCGCTGAGCGCGAAGGCGAGGTGGTCGGCTCGGTCTTTGTCGTGCGCAAGTCGTCCGAGGTTGCGAAGCTGAGACTGCTCTATGTCGAGCCGTCGGCGCGCGGCCTGGGCATCGGCCGGCGCCTGGTCGACGAATGCATCGCCTTCGCCCGCGCCAAGGGCTACAAGACGCTCACGCTTTGGACCAACGACATACTGGGCTCGGCTCGCCGCATCTACCAGACCGTGGGCTTCAAGCTGGTCGACGAGGAGCGCCATCATTCCTTCGGCAAGGATCTCGTCGGCCAGACTTGGGACTTGGAGCTGTAGCGCTTCGCCTTCTCGGATGCCCAAGCGGCTTTAACTGGCTTGCTCAGACCGTCCAGAAATAGCGCACGATGTGGAAGAAGATCGGCGCGGCGAAGACTAGGCTGTCAGTGCGGTCGAGCATGCCGCCATGGCCTTCGATCAGATGGCCCCAGTCCTTGACGCCCTGGTCGCGCTTGATCGCCGAGGCGACGAGGCCGCCGAGAAATCCCATCGTGCAGGCGACGAAGGCGACGGCCGAGGCCTGCAGCGGCGAGAAGGGCGTGATGAAGGCGAGCAGCGCGCCGAGCAGGCTCGACGCGACCAGCCCGCCGATCAGCCCCTCCCAGGTTTTCGACGGCGACACGTTCGGCGAGAAGCGGTGTTTTCCGAACAGCTTGCCGAAGATGTATTGCAGGACGTCGCTGCCCTGCACGACGATGATCAGGAAGGCGATGAGCAGAAGGTTGCGGTCTTCGAAACCCGGCACGTTGAGCGTCAGCAAAGCGGGCACGTGGCTGACGCAATAGACCGAGATCATGATCGCCCACTGCTGCGCCGAGACCCGCTCCAGAAACCGTTCCGTGTCGCCATGCAGCGCCGTGATCGCCGGCATCAGCAGGAAGCAGTAGACCGGAATGAAGATGACGAAGAGGCCGTACCAGGCGGTCCACACCAGCCAGTACTGGAAGGGGATGACGATGCCGAACATGCCGAGCAATACCCAGTGGTCGCTGCGCCGGCTGTGCGTCAGCGTCACGAATTCACGCAGCGCCGCAAACGAGATCAGCGCGAACAGGATGGTCATGCCGTAGCGGCCGAAGAAGAAGGCCACCGTCATCAGCGCCACCATCACCCACCAGGCGTTGATGCGTTGCGTGAGGTTGACGAGCGTGGCGCTCAACGGCTTCGGCGCGCGCATCGAGAGGATGCCGGCGGTGACGCTGGCGGTGCTCAGCACCACGAAAAGGCCGATGATGAGAATGCTGATTTCGTGGCGCATCAATCGTCTCGGTCGGGGCGCGGATTGAGCGCCAGAAGCTCGGCGCGGGCGCGGTGGAGGAAGGCGCGCCGCTCTTCACCCGGCCCCACAACGACGGGCGCGCCGAAGACGACGCGGCAAAGCAGCGGCACAGGCAGGAACTGGCCCTTGGGCAGCACGCGCGACATGTTCTCGATCCAGCAGGGGATCAGCTCGACGTCGGGCCGCGCCATCGACAGATTGTAGAGGCCGGAACGAAAAGGCAGCAGCTCGTCGCTGGTGTTGCGGGTGCCTTCAGGGAAGATGATCAGCGAATGACCCTGGTCGAGCACGGAGAGCATGATCGAGATCGGGTGCTCCGCTTCGCTCGTCCAGGTCCGGCTGATCAGCACCGACGACAGCATGTCCTGCGCGATAAAGCGGCGGAGTCGCGACTTGCCCCAATATTCGGCGGCGGCGATCGCATGCGTCTTGGCGCGCTCCGTCTCGCTGAGGCAGGCCGACAGAAGGATGAAATCGCCATGGCTGGTGTGGTTGGCGAAATAGATGCGCTGCCGGTCCGACGGCTCGCTGCCGCTCCAGATCGGCCGCACGCCGGTGACCGCCCATGCCATCGCCGAAAGGCCGACCGAGGTTACGGTCTGCAACAGCGTGTAGGTGCGCAGCGAAAGCTTGCTCATCTGGGCATCCAGAATCCGGCGGTGAGGAACGCGACGACGAAGACCGCGAAGGCGATCCGCTGCCTGGCCAGCAGGCGGCGTGTTCCGGCGATGCGCTCGTCAAGCTGGCGCGGCGTGGCCGGGGCGGGCTTCAGCCGCATGCGGCTCAGCGTGTCGTCGACGGCGGCGCCTCCTGATATCTCGTCGCCATGCGTCGCCATCAGCCGGAACAGCAGCACATCGAAGACGAGAAGCACCGAGAGCCCGAGCACTACGACGGCGCTCGCCGCCGCGACGAGCAACGCCAGAACCGCAAGCGGCGCCTGGAGCGCGCCGCGCGCCGAGGCGACCAGCGGCGCGATGCTGTCGCCGGCGATCACGATCGCGGCCGGCCATGCCGCCTGCTTGACCAGCATGGCGGCGAAGGCGGCAGTCTTGCGCTGATAGGCGTCGTCGCTCATGCCGGCTCGTCCAATCCGGCCTGAAGATGCACTGGACGGCCGGACGCGGCGAGCTGCTTGCTCGCCTGCGCCGGCGTGTGCGAGCGGCCGCTGGCAACCAGCCAGCGGGCGACGACCGTGGCGCTGCGCTGGAAGCCGAGCGCGCAGCAGATCAGCACGGTGCCTTGCCGGCGCGCCGGCTCGATTGCCGCCACCGCCTGGTCGAGCGTGTCCGCGGGCGGCGGCAGGAGGTCGAGCATGGCAAAGCTGATCCAGCGGCCCGGCCCGTCGCGCGGCCGCTCCAGCTCGGCGGCAAGATCGATCACCGTGCCGAAGCCGTGTGCTTCGGCAGCCTTGGGAAAGCGCCCGAGAAAGACGCCGTCGGTGACGGCAACCACCGGCGGCAGCTTGCGCGTCCAGGCCCAGACATTGATCTTGGCGCCCAGCCGGTATGGCCAGAGCAGGACGCGGCTTGCCGGGGACACGCGGCCCTCCGCCGTCTTCTGGAACACTTTTGGTCCGGCCCCGGCATAGCCGAAAGCGACGATGCCCAGCGCAAGTGCCGGCCACAAAAGGATAAGCGCAAGCGCCGAGAAGAAGGCGCCGATGGCTGCGCCGGCGAGCGCCAGGACGGCGCCCAGTGCATAGTAGAGCGAAAGGCGCAGCGCCTTGCCGTCAGCGGTGAGACGGAAGCCGGCAATGGGCAACTCGCCCGTGGCCGGGAACAGCCACAGCGCGAAGACGCCGAGCAGCGCGCCGGTCGGGATGTCGATGAAATGGTGTTGCCATGTCGTCAGCACCGAAGCGCCGATCAGGAAGCACCAAACGTGCCAGAGCGTGAGCAGCGGGCCAGAAAGGCGCTGGCGCCAATGATCCCAGATGATCGCCAGCAGCGCGATATGCAGGGAAGGCGCCTGGTTGAATGGCTTGTCGAAACCGCCGAGCACGGCAAACATGAAGCCGGGCAGGCCGGTCGTTGCCGGCCGCACGAAGGTGGCGGCCAGCGGAAACAGGAGGAAGCAGGAGACAGCGACCACCTGCGCGGTGAGATAGCGGCCGGCCAGCCGGCTTACGCCCTGCCGGCTGTCGTTGAGCAGCAGCGACAGGGCGTAGAACAGGTTGATCGACCAGTAGGGCACGATCGTCCAGGCGAGGAACGGAACGTGGTGCTCCCAGGAGAAGACGATGCTGCCGACTTGATTGCGAGTCGAGGCCAGCCAGTTGGCGAAGCCATAGGTCGAATAGAAGAATGGAGCGAGAAACGCGAGCCACAGCGCCGCCCGAAGGACGACACGTCCGTAGGGTTCGGCGGCTGCGGTGGCTGAAAGTGGCGGGGGCTCGGCGCTGGCGGGCATGCGTGGGCGGTCCTAAATCCGCCTTGCCAGCGAGACGGTGAAGATACCCCATTGGTCGATGCGCTGGTCGAGCTTCTCAAAGCCGGCGGCTTCGACCAGCTGGTCCATCTCGGCTTGCGTGCGCCGCCGCATCACCCAGGCCTGGCCGCCGCGATGCGAAGTCAGGCTGCGCGCGATCATTTCGAGCTGCGGATGCCAGGGCTGGTTGGTGTAGATCAGCAGGCTGCCCGGCTGCATGGCGCGGGCCAGGCCGCCGAGCGAGCCGGCGATCAACGCATTGTCCGAGAAGAGCTCGTAGAGGCCGGAGACGATAGCGAGGTCCGGCGTCGGGTTCAGCGCGGCGAGCCCGTCGACGTCGAAGGCATCGGCGCGGCGGAACGAGACGCTGGCCGGCAATTGCCGATCGGCGATCAGCTTGCGGCCGAGTTCGACATTGAGGTCGGAATAATCCTGCAGACGCACACTGGCCGGCTGTTCGGCGCTCTTGCCGATCGCGTCGAGCACGTAGCGGCCGTGGCCGGCGGCGATGTCGATTATGTGGCCTGGCCGTCCGGCCGCTTTCAGCGATGCTAGCGCCTGGCCGATCAGCTCCTCGAGGTTGAGCTTGCGCTGGCGGATGCCGCGCCAGCCAATGGCGTCGAGAAAAGTCCTGTCGACCATGCGGCCGATTGGCCCGAGCCCTCGCGCCTCGTTCTCGTAGACATAGTCCAGCGTCGAGCCGGAATCGAAACCGGTGCCGACGCCGATCTTCATGCCGCGCGAGAACCAGCTGCCGATGCGGATGAACGCGCGGCTCATGGCCCAATAGAGGCCACTGGGCGACAGAAGATCGAGCGGCGAGGCAAGCCTGTCGGCCTCGTCGCGCGTGTAGCCGGTGATGTCCGCCTGCTTCAGGTCGACAGCCTCGGCCGGCTTCTGGAACTGCTCTTCGATAAACGGCCGGATCAGGTCGAGCGCCTTGGCGCGGTCGCGCTCGCCCAGCGTATCGTGGAAGAAGCCCGACAGTACATGCCGCTCCTTCACGCGGCTGCCGAGATTGACGAAGAACTCGTGCTGGGGGCCGTGCCGCACCACCCAATCGCTGCCGGACAAAAGAAGCTGCGTCGGCACGGTGATGGCGCGGGCGTCGGAGACGATGCGCGCCGCATGCTGGTAGAGCTCGACCAGGATGTTGGAAGCGATCGGGCGCGTGATCAGCGGGTCGTTCTCGAACGAGGCGATGCGCACCGGATCATGGGTGAGAAGGCTCGCCTTGACATAGGAATTGACGAAGAAGCGCCCGTTGATCTTCTGCCACAGCGCGATGCCTTCCTTCGCGAAAGGCACATAGAGCTTGACCGAGAAGGCGGGCGAGGCGAGCACCATGGCGCGCAGTTTCGGCGCATAGTCATGCACCCAGGCGGCGGCGAGCACCGCGCCGAAGGACTGCGCGATCAGCGCGATATCCTGTGCGGCAAAACCGTCCTTTGCGGCGATCTCGCGCATGAAACAGTCGATATCGCGCACCAGCGCCGCGAAGGACGGCGCATAGCCGCGCTCGCCGGCGGAGCGGCCATTGCCGCGCGCATCCCAGGCATAGAAGGCGTAATCCGGCATTCGCAATTCATCGACCAGATGCGCCATGCGGCCGCCATGCTCGTGGCCGCGATGGACGAGCACCACCGCGCCCTTGGCCTCGGCCGATGCCGCCGGCCAGAAACGGTAGAAAATCTCCGTGCCGTCATGGCTGTGGAAGCTGCGTTCCTGCGCCTGCCGCGTAAGGCTTTCCGCCGGCGCGGCGCCGATCTGTTCGTGAAGCATGCTGTTCCCCTCGGACTGCATCGCGAGCCTCGATGCTTAGCCGGCAGTAAGACCGGCGCGTATCCGGTTTATGGCGGTCAGCAGCGACAGCGT
The DNA here is from genome assembly GCF_004963255.1 of Mesorhizobium sp. GTDB lineage: Bacteria > Pseudomonadota > Alphaproteobacteria > Rhizobiales > Rhizobiaceae > Mesorhizobium. The sequence goes on from NZ_SUGA01000006.1 coordinate 65,682, forward strand.
AGCCATGGCCGGAAACACAAACGGCGCGATGGCCGCGGGCCATAGCCCCAGGGCGCATAAGGCCGCGACCACGCCGAGCCCAAGCGCCCGGTCGCTCTTGCCGAACGGGCCGGCATAGTTGCGACCGATGCCTGCGGCGATGCCGAGCACGCCGGCGAATTCGGCAAGCATGGCTGCCAGGGCAAAGGCAACGACAGCCCATTGGCCGAATTGCGTAAAGGCCGCGAAGGGCAGGATCAGCGCCAAATCGGAAACGACGTCGCAGATCTCGTTCAGATACATGCCAAGCGTAGAGGCCTGGCCGTGCTCCCGCGCCAGCATGCCGTCCATCGCGTTAAGCGCCATGCGCACGAACAGCACCAGGGGGACGAGCAGCACAAGCAGGCGCGAACCCGGCGCCGCCGCGATCGCCACGCCGGCCGCGATCGACAGGGTGGCCGCCAGCAAGGTGATGAAATTGGCTGTCGCGCCCATTGCTGCCAGACGGCTGACAAGCGGTCGCAGCCTGTCCTGGAAGGCCGGCTTCAGCGCATAGAGCGTCGGCATTGCGTGATCCCCCGATCCACGGTGCAGCTTTACCACGAGCGAGGCGAGCGGCGCTAGCGTGTGGCAGAAAACACAATGAATTTTCAGACGGTTGACGCCTTGCTGTGAATGCATCGCCTGAAACCGCAGCTTCGGCCTTGGGTAGCCGTTCACCGATTGCCGAATTCACCGGGCGCTAACCATGAATGCACCAAATGCCTGCCATGACGACTTGCCGGCTTCTGGTGCAATGCGTCCCCTTGAATAATAAGCACGCTTATTATATGTATCGCTCATGGTTTCGGATGGCATCGACAGATTGGGATTTTTGATCCACGACGTGCAGCGCCTGATGCGCAAGCGCTTCGAGGCGCGCGCCCGCGGGTTAGGGCTTTCCTCGGCGCAATGGCGACTGATGGTGCGCGTCGCCAAGGAAGAAGGCATCACGCAGGCGCGGCTGGCCGAACTGCTCGAAATCGAGCCGATCAGCGTCTCGCGCCTCGTCGACCGCATGGAGGAGGGCGGCTGGATCGAGCGCCGCCAGGACGCCACCGACCGGCGCGTGCGCATGATCTTCCCGACCGAGAAGGCGAGCGCTGCCTACGCAGATGTCAAAAGCCTTGCCGGCGAGGTCTATGAGGAGTCGCTGACCGGCGTTTCGCCTGAAGACCGACGCATCCTGATCCGGGTGTTGGACACGATCGTGCAGAACCTGACGGACGGCGAGGCATCGTCCCTAGAAAAGATCAAGAGCAGGGAAGGGGCAGCGGCATGAGCGCAGCAGCCAAGCGGGAAGACGACAACGTCACCAAGCTGAACGCGCCGGCACAGCCGGTCGCTGAAGCGCCGGCGCAGCCGGCTTCCGCCCCGGTCGCCGTGGCTCCGGAGCCGCAGCCGGCGCCGGTCGCGCCGAAGAAGAAGCGCCGCCTCGGCCGCTTCCTGCTCATGGTCGCGCTGCCGCTGGCGCTGCTTGTCGGCGGCTCCTATGTCTGGGTGACGGGCGGCCGCTATCAGGAAACCGAGAACGCCAACCTGCAGCAGGCCAGGATTTCGGTCGCCTCCGACACAGCCGGCCGTATCGTTCAGGTCGGCATCGCCGACAACCAGCTGGTCAAGCAGGGCGACCTTCTCTTCGTCATCGATCCCGAGCCTTACAGGATCGCGCTCGCCCAGGCCGATGCGGCGGTCGCCGCGGCGCGCCTCAATGTGGAGCAGCTGCGCGCCGCCTACAGCCAGGCGATGGCGCAGGAGAAGTCCGCCTCGAGCGAGGTCGACTATGCGCAGTCGCAATATGACCGCGCCGCCGATCTCGCGCAGAAGGGCATCAACGCCAAGTCCTCGCTCGATGAGGCCCGCAACGATCTCGACAAGGCCAAGCAGCAACTGGCCGTCGCTGAGCAAGGCATCGTCAGCGCCAAGGCGGCGCTCGGCGGCAATCCGGACATCGAGACCGACAAGCATCCGACCGTGATGGCCGCTTTGGCCGCGCGCGACAAGGCGGCCTATGATCTGGCGCAGACCACGGTGAAGGCGCCGGCCGACGGCGTCATCTACCAGGCGGCTTCCTTCAAGGTCGGCCAGTATGTTTCCGTCGGCACGCCGCTCTTCGCGCTCGTCGAGACCGGCGACACCTGGATCGACGCCAATTTCAAGGAGACCCAGCTCACCAACATGAAGCCGGGCCAGAAGGCGGAGATCGTCGTCGACACCTATCCGGGCCGCACCTTCGAGGCGACGGTCAAGGCGATCGGCGCCGGCACGGGCGCGGAGTTCTCGCTGCTGCCCGCGCAAAACGCCACCGGCAACTGGGTCAAGGTCACGCAGCGCATTCCCGTGCGCCTGGAACTGACCGATCCAGACGCCAGGATGGCGCTACGCACCGGCATGAGCGCGACCGTCACTGTCGACACCGGCGTGGCGCGCGGTCTGCCATCGATCTTCGGCCATGCCACGGCAGGAGAGCACGCGCAGTAACAATACGCCCCCATGAATCGGAGGCGGAGCAGGGGATTGGTCTGATGGGAGGAGTGAGAAGGATAAGCGTTTAAGATCAGCCGTTTGACGGCGCGATCAAAACCGAAACCTTCGTCACGGACCCGTCGGTCCTCAGGTTTCCGGGCGGCAGGCATCCGCTCCAACAGAGACTTTCAGTCGATGTAACCCCCACATCGATAGTCGCGTCCCACCGCGATGAAGGTCTCTCAACGGAAGGCTTTGCCGCCCGGAAGCCTAATGTACACGGTTTTGTTACCTGCTGGAAGTTCAGCATCATGAGCACGCCCGAACCCTTCAAGGAAGTGCCGCATCGCGGACTTATCACCGTCGCGCTGATGCTGGCGACCATCATGCAGGCGCTCGACACCACGATCGCCAATGTCGCGCTGCCGACCATGACGGGCGACCTCGGCGCGTCGCCCGACAACATCAACTGGGTGCTGACCTCCTATATCGTGGCGGCGGCGATCATGACGCCGGTCACCGGCTGGCTCGCCGACCGGCTCGGCCGCAAGGAGCTGTTCCTCGCCTCCGTCGTCGGCTTCACCATCTTCTCCATGCTCTGCGGCCTTGCCTGGAGCCTCGAGACGATCGTGCTCTTCCGCCTGCTGCAGGGCGTGTTCGGCGCGGCCATCGTGCCGCTGTCACAGACCTTCCTGCTCGACATCAACCCGAAGGAGCGCCACGGCCAGGCGATGGCCATCTGGGGCGCCGGCATCATGCTTGGGCCCATCCTGGGGCCGACGCTCGGCGGCTGGCTGACGGAGAACTTCAACTGGCGCTGGGTGTTCTTCATCAACCTGCCGGTCGGCATCCTCGCCTTCCTCGGCATGGCCGCCTATCTGCCTGTCATCGCCAAGCGCGTGCGCGGCTTCGACTTCTTCGGCTTCGCCATGCTCTCGCTCGGCGTCGGCGCGCTGCAGCTCCTGCTCGATCGCGGCGGCGAGGTCGACTGGTTCAACTCGGCCGAGATCTGGATCGAGCTTGCTCTGTCGCTCACAGGCTTCTGGGTGTTCATCATCCACACGGTGACGGCAGAGCATCCCTTCATCGACCCAAAGATCTTCCTCGACCGCAATTTCGTGACCGGGCTGGGCTTCATCTTCGTCATGGGCGTGCTGATCCTGGCCTCGATGTCGCTGTTGCCGCCGATGCTGGCCAACATCTTCGGCTATCCGACCGTGACCATCGGCGTGGTGCTGGGTCCGCGCGGCATCGGCACTATGATCTCGATGCTGGTCGTCGGCCGCATCATGCACAGGTTCGATGCGAGGATCCTCGTCGCCATCGGTTTCCTGCTGACCGCGCAGTCGCTCTACACCATGGCAAGCTTCACGCCGCAGATGGACAACTGGCTGATCCTCACCTCGGGCGTCATCCAGGGTCTCGGCATGGGCATGGTGTTCGTGCCGCTGTCGACGGTCGCCTTCGCCACGCTCGATGCCCGCTACCGGACTGACGCCACCTCGTTGTTCAGCCTGGTGCGCAATCTTGGCTCGTCGATCGGCGTGTCGGTGGTCGCGGCCTTGATGGTGCGCAACACCCAGATCAACCACACCGAGCTGTCGGCCTTCATCAACCCCTACAATCCCAACCTATGGGCTGCGTCTCCGGCGGCGGCCGCCGGAGACCCGGCGGCTCTTTCGCAGGTCGACCGCGCAGTGAATGCGCAGGCGATGATGATCTCCTATATCAACGACTTCAAAATCCTGATGGTGATGACGCTGGCCGCGATCCCGTTCGTCATCCTGCTGCGCAAGCCCAAGGCAGCGCCGGCGGGCGGTGCGCCGGCGGCGCATATGGACTAGGACCGCCACACCGGTTGGTCCTAGATCACGACCGGGACAGGCTGGATCGTTTCAGCGTTGAGCGGTTGGATGAACGCGATGCAGAACCTGTCATTTCCAGTATTCGATCTCGGACAATTCGAGACCGCGAGCGCCGCGCGGAAGAAGGCGCTCGGCCGCGAGGTCGACCGCATCTGCCGCAGCACCGGCTTCCTCGCGGTAATGAACCACGGCGTTCCGCAGGCCGTGATCGACGCCGCCTGGTCGAAGGCGAAGGCCTTCTTCGACCTGCCGCCCGAGCAAAAGCAGCGCGCGAAGGCGCCCTACAAGGGTTATCCCTACGGATATCTCGGCCCCGAGACCGAGGCGCTGGCAAAGTCCCGCAACGTCGACACGCCGCCGGACTTGAAGGAGAGCTTCAACGGCGGACCTCCCCGCGTGCCTCCGGGCATCAAGGACCCGGAGGCCCTGGCCTTCTGCTACGCCGAGACGATCTGGCCGGCCGAGCCCGAAGGCTTCATCGAAGCCTGGAAGGCCTATTATGCGGCTCTCGAGGACCTTGCGGTGCGCATCATGCGGGTCTTCGCCACCGCGCTTGATTTGCCGGAAACCTATTTCGACGTCTTCCTCGATGCGCCGATCAGCGCGCTGAGAGCGCTGAACTATCCCGAGCAACATGTCGCGCCGAAGCCCGGCCAGATCCGCGCCGGCGCTCATACCGACTATGGCAGCCTGACCATCCTGCTGCCGCAGCCAGGGTCGCGCGGGCTGCAGATCGTCGCGCCGGGCGGCGAATGGGCTGAGGTGCCGCCAGTGCCCGGCGCCTTCGTCATCAACATCGGCGACCTGATGGCGCGCTGGACCAACGATCGTTGGGTGTCCACCGTGCATCGTGTCGTCAATCCGCCGGCGCAGCAGGGCGGCAAGGATCGCCGGCAATCGATGGCTTTCTTCCACCAGCCGAACTGGGACGCCGAGATTGCGGTGCTGGACGCATGCCTGGCCGAGGGAGAGGCGCCGAAATATGAGCCGGTTCGCTCCGGCCCCTATCTGATGGGCAAGTTCAAGGCGACGACGAAATAGGGCGGGGCCGACGCCTTATCGACCCAGCACCAGCGCCCAGTAGCGCAAGGCAGGATCGCGGCCGTCGCGCACGTAGGCGAGCCCGAAGCGGCTGAAGTCCGGATCGAGCATGTTGCGGCGGTGACCGTCCGAATGCATCCAGATGTCGAACAGTTTTTGCAGGTCGAAGCGGCCTTCGGCGATGTTTTCGGCCGCCGCGCCCCGCACGCCATTGTCCTTCATGCGCGAGGCGAAATCCTTGCCCCAGCCGGTGGTGTGGCTCATGCGCTCGCGCGATGCCATGTAGCCGGCCTGCTGCAGCGCCGCCTGTTCGAGCTGCGTGTCGGGAACCAGCGCCGGCAGCCCGGCCGTGGTGCGAATGCCGGCCAGCGTCGCCGTGGCGGTCGAAGAGACGCCGGCGCCTTCACCGGTCGGCACCGTGACGGTGCTGCAGGCGGCGATGCCCGCAAGTGCTGCAAGGCCAGCGGCCTTGATCAGCATGCGACGGTTCATATCGGGGAGGGCGGTGGTCGAGATGCTCATCCGGCCTCTGATACCGCCGATCATGGCTTTTGCCGGGCAGGCGAGGAAAATCGTATCAAGCGGCGACTTTTCCCGGAAGATCGGTTATCATCCCGGCGTTCTTGAAAGTGGCAGCCACGGGCGGCCACCCAGGCGGTGACCGCCCCCGATATAAACGGAGGACGGTTATGGCCGGTTTTCATGTCATGACGGACGCGTACGGCGCGCATGTTCAGCCCACGGTGCGCCACATCTCGACCGCGGACCTTTGGGACGCGCTCAAGCTCGGCGCCGAGGATTTTTGGGCCAAGCCTTCGCATTACGTGTTCCTGTGCCTGATCTATCCGATCGTCGGCCTCATCCTGACGCAATGGAGCTCGGGCTCGAACGCCATCCAGCTCGTCTATCCACTGATGTCCGGCTTCGCACTGATCGGTCCGTTCGCGGCCATCGGCCTCTATGAGATCAGCCGCCGGCGCGAGCTTGGCATGAGCAGCCGCTGGCACCATGCGCTGGACGTGCGCCATTCGCCGGCACTGCCGTCGATCGCGGTCATCGGCATCCTGCTCTTCGCGCTGTTCCTGTTGTGGCTGTTCACCGCGCAGTCGCTCTACACCAGCCTGTTCGGCGCCGAGCCGCCTGCTTCGGTCGGCACTTTCGTGCGCGACGTGCTGACGACCGGCAAGGGCTGGACCCTGATCCTCGTCGGCAACGCCGTCGGCTTCGTTTTCGCCGTTGTCGTTCTAGGAACCACCGTCGTCGCCTTCCCGCTCTTGCTCGACCGCGACGTCGGCGCCGTCGCGGCGATCGAGACCTCGGCCCGCGTGGTGATGGCCAATCCGCTGACGATGGCCCTCTGGGGCCTGACGGTCGCCGTGCTCCTGGTAATCGGCTCGATTCCGCTGTTTGCCGGACTCGCCGTCGTCATGCCGATCCTCGGCCACGCGACCTGGCATCTCTACCGCAAGGTGGTCGAGCCGGAGCAGATCCGGCCGGTGCGCCGGCCGATGTAGAGGTACGCCAGTAGGGTGCGTTGGGATTCAGGTCAGGCCGCCATTCGCGGCCGGCCTCACCTGAATATCAATGCGCCCTATCTCTGCGCCTCGGTCGCCATTTTCAGCGCCAGCGCCGTCAGCACTGTGCCCATCATCCAGCGCTGGACGACCAGCCAGAACGGCCGTCCGGCAAGGAAATTCGCGATCGAGCCGGCGGTCACCGCGATGATGGCGTTGACGGTGAGACTGATCGAGATCTGCGTCACGCCAAGCACCAAAAGCTGCGATAGAACATGGCCCTTGCCCGGATTGATGAACTGCGGCAGCAGCGACAGATAGAGCACCGCCACCTTCGGGTTGAGCAGGTTGGTCATCAGCCCCATGACGAAAAGCTTGCGCGGCTTGTCCCTGGGCAATTCACGGACCTGGAAGGGCGAGCGTCCGCCGGGCTTGAGCGCCTGCCAGGCGAGCCACAACAGATAGAGCGCGCCGGCGAAGCGTAGCGCGTCGTAGGCAAAAGGCACGGCGAAGATCAGCGCCGTGATGCCGAAGGCCGCCGACACGACATAGAACAGGAAGCCCAGCGCCACGCCGCCGAGCGAGATCAGCCCAGCCTTCGGCCCTTGCGACAGCGAGCGCGAGATGAGGTAGATCATGTTCGGGCCGGGTGTGAGCACCATGCCCAGGCAGATCAGCGCGAAGGTGAGGTGGTTGGCGGCGTCAGGCATCGGGATCTCCGGAAAGTTCCCGAGATGTGCGCCGCTTCGTTAAACGTCGCAAGGGCTTGATGGGATTGCCCTTTACGCCAGCGCGCCTTACCCGACCACGCGCAGGTTCGACAACTCGTTGGCGATTTCCTTGAAGTTGTCGGACAGCGTCGCCCCCGTTGCGTTCCAGAACAGTTTTGCCGGTTTGCTGGGATCGGTCGGATCCTTGCGGAAGCGGGAGTCGGAAGAGCAGGCTTTCAGCGCCGCCATGGCCTTCTGGTCGCTTGAGCTGGTCGAGGACATGTCGAGCGCCACCGTCATCACCATGATGTTGCCGGCCTTGGCGTTGTCGCACAGCTTCGCCATTTGCTCGTTCATCGCGGCGGTGTAGTTGCTCGACGAATAGTTGAACTGGCCGATCGCGCTCGACGTGCCGCCGAACAGGCGGGTGACCGAGGTGCCGTTATAGCCGACGCCGGTATATCCATAGGCGGCATAGGTCGACTTGTTGCCGGCCGGGTCGGAACTGACCGTCGAGTAGGTGTTCTCGCCGTCGGTCAGCACAATGACCACCTTGTCGTTGCCGCGCTCGGTTTCCGGCCGCCCCTCGGTGAAGGGCGGGGCGCTCGACACCGTGCGCCAGCCCCAGGCCATGCCTTCGGGCACATTCGTGTTGCCGTTGGGCTGCATCAGGTCGATCGCAGCCTTGATGGCTGCGAGCCCATCCGTTTGGGTGACATCGGTGAGCGGCGTGATCGGCGTGGTCGTGCAGCTGTAGTTCGGACCGGCGCCCGTGCTCAGCGTCGGCGCATTGATCGGCCGCGGCATGAAATATTTGGCCATGTTCGACTGCCTGGTCTTGCCGGTGATGCTCGACGGGTCGTCGTTCCACCAACTGTTGGCGGCGCCATAGGTCACTGGCTTCGGCTCGTCAGGGTCTTGCGTCACATACCAATGGTTGCCGGGCTCGTCAGGCGCGAACATCGGCACGAACATCGTTGCGGGATCGCCGACGCCGATGCCGGTGTTGTTGGGGCCGCCCGAGGCCGGCGTGTCGTCGACATTGTAGGGATAGGGACGCACTTCCACGCATCCCTGCCAACTGGCGAACGGGCCGTAGGTGTCGTTGTAGTCATATTCGTTGTGGCTGCGTTCGCAGGTGTTGTTGGAACGGTATTGATCGCACACGACACGCTTGCTGCCGACGATACGCTCGTGGCTGGTGACCACTTTCATGTCGCGATAGAGCTCGAAGCGGCTCAGCACCTGGTTTTCCGTCTCGCCCCAGCCGGTACCCTTCTTGTACCAGATGCCGTTGATCTTCTGGGCGTATTTGTCGGGCGCGTTCAGCGTCGACCAGTCGAAATTCTCATTGGCGACCGGCGACAGCCCATAGACGTCCATCCACGGGGCGTTGTCGTTGTCCGGCCCGACATTGACCGAGGCCGCGAACGGCACGAGGCTGAACTGCACCGGCTTGTCGATCTGCTTGATCTGTGCCGCCTGCAGCGCCAGCGTGTCGACAAGCTGCTTGGCGGCCTGCTTGAGCAGGTCGATGCGCTTCTGTCCTGAGCCGGTGCCGGGCGTTGTCATGGAGCCCGAATTGTCGAGCACCATCGCCACTTCCAGCGTGTTCTTCAGCCGCACCTGGGAACACATCTCGACCTGGATCGGCTTATGCGCGTCGCCGTCCGATGCGCCGCTGAGCAGCGCCGCCGCCGGATGGAAATAGGGATGATAGGTGAGCGTCGCGCAAAGCTTCATCAAGCCGCCGCCGGTCTGGCCGCTCGGCAGCGTGATGTTGAGCGAGATGTTGGCGGGGTCGATGTTGTTGAGGTTGGCGTTGAAGAAGTCGACCGCGTAGGCCCTGATCTGGTCGTCGGTCGCTCCTTGCGAAAGCCGCACCGCGGCGGCGAAGTTGGCGGCGTCGAGCGAGTTCAGCACCATCTGCTTCTCGCGGTTGAGCTCGGTGAAGTCGACCCCCAGCGCCAAGGCTCCCATCAGCGGAACCATGGCGACTGCCGTAACGAGGGCATAGTTGCCGCGGCGGTCATGGCAGAATTGATGCCAGAATTTGCGCATTTGCTCGAGCGGCCCCGGTTGTTGTGCTCAACTGACGATGCGCAGGTTCGACAATTCGTTGCCGATCGCCTTGAAGTCGTCCGAAAGCGTGGCGCCGGTCGAATTCCAGAACAGCTTCGCCGGCTTGCTCGGGTCGGTCGGATCCCTGCGGAAACGCGAGTCCGATGCGCAGTTCTTGAGGGCGGCCATGGCCTTCTTTTCGTCGGCCTTGGTATCGACCAGGTCGAGCGAGACGGTCATCACGATGACCCCAGCGGCTTTGGCATTGGTGCAAAGCGTCTGCATGTTCTCGTCGAGCGCCGCGGTATAGTTGCTGTCGGTGTAGGTGGTCTTCGGCACGGCGCTGCTGGTGTTCATGAACAAGCGTGTGACGCTGCCTGAACCGGGATAGGTCAGCCCGGTATATCCGTAGGCGGCGTAAGTGGACCTGTTGTTGGCGTAGCCGGAGTCGGCGACGGCGCTGTAAGTGTTGGCGCCATCCGTCAGGACGATGACCACCTTGTCGTTGCCTTTTTCGCTGTTCGGCCGACCTTCGGTGAACGGCTGGTTGCTGGACACGGTTCGCCAGCCCCAGGCAAGGCCTTCCGGCACGTTGGTGTTGCCGGTCGGCGCCATATCGTCGATGGCGTCATCCAGTTCCTGTTTCTCAGCCGCCACGCTGACATCCTTCAGCGGCGTGATCGGACTGGTGGTACAAGCCGCATTCGGACCGTCGCCGGCGCTCGCGGACGCCGAACCATATGGCTTGACCAGGAAGTATTTGCGCATGTCGGACTGGCGCTGCGACGCCGTCGGGTTGGACGAATAGGGCCAGTCCGCCCACCAGTTGTTGCTGTAGCCATAGCTCACGCTGCTGACGTCGTTGGTGCCATCGCGATTGAAATCGCGCCAAAGCGTGCCGGCCTCGTCGGGGGCGAACATCGGTACGAACAGCGTGGCCGGATTGGCGCTGTCCGGCGTGGTGTCGTCGTCATTGTACGGATACGGCCTGGCCTCCACGCAACCCTGCCAGCTGGCATAGCGGCTGGTGGTGTAGACATATGTCGGGGAAGGCGTAACCCAGTGGCCTTTGTTGCAGCTGCCATCTCTGTTGGTCACGTCGCAGACATACTGTCTCGGCGGCTGCACCGTCTCGCGGTCGGACTCGACGGTCATGTCGGAATAGAGGCTGAAGCGGGTGAGCGGCTGATCTTTGGTGTCTCCCCAGCCGGTGCCGCGCTTGTACCATATGCCGCCGACCTTTTGCGCGTACTTGTTGGGGTCGTTGGCCGAACTCATAGTCGACCAGTCGAAATCCTCGTGGTGGATCGGCGAGACGCCGTTCAGATCCATCCACGGATCCTGGTCGTGCGTCGGGCCGACATTGACGGAGGCCGAGAACGGGACCAGCGAGAACTGCACCGGCTTCGAGATCTGTTTCATCTGCTGGGCTTGTAGCGCAAGCGTGTCGACCAGCTGTTTCGCCGCCTGCTTGAGGAGGTCGATGCGTTTCTGGCCGGTTCCCGAGCCATTGATGCTCATTGAGCCGGAATTGTCGAGCACCAGCGCTACTTCGAGCGTGTTCTTGAGCCGGACTTCCGATCTGGCGGTCAAGCCTACGTTGGTTTCTCCGGCGGTGCCGCCATTGAGCAGCATGATGGCCGCCGGCAGGAAATAGGGCTTGTATTTGAGCGAGGCCTGGAGAATCAGCGTACCGCCGCCGGTATTGTTGTTTGGCAAGGTAACCGTCAGCGCCGTGTTTGCCGCGGCGACATGCGAGAGATTTGCTTCGAAGAACTGTTTGGCGAAGGCCTTCACCGCGTCGTCGCTGGCGCCGGCGACGATCTGCTGCGCTGTGGCGATACCCGCCGCGTCTAGCGCGTTCAGCGTTTCCTGCTTCTGCCTGATCAACTCGGTGTAGTCGACGGCGATCGCCACGGCGCCCATCAGCGGTATCATCGTGATAACCGTCATCAAGGCGTAATTACCCCGCCTGTCGCGAAAAAAATCGCGGATCATTGCATTTACCCCCGCCAAGGATCCATGCCGATATACGACCATGGTCGCAGTTGCCGTCGTACCATGGTCACAAATCATTAAATTTCAGCTTGCGCGAAACCATCAAGAACGCACCGGCTTTTTGACGGCGCATTAACCCTGTGCTTCCGGCGCAAAGGAGATCGAGGTCCCGGCCTGTGGTGGTCGGGAAAGCTCGTGACAGGACCGAACGCTTCGGTTATGCGGAACCGTCCGTGGCCGACAGTCTGTTGCGGCCCGCCAGGACTCAAGATCAGGGACACGGCATGGCGGATTCGCCTGACATCATCACCTCGCTCGACGATCTGGCGGGGCGCTACGCGGCCATACTGTGCGACGTATGGGGTGTCGTGCACAACGGCGAATGGCATTTTCCGGCGGCCGCCGCCGCGCTTGCGCGCGCACGCGCGGCCAATGTGCCTGTCGTGCTGATCACCAATTCGCCACGCCGCAGCGCCGACGTCGTTGCCCAGATGAAGGTGATCGGTGTTCCCGCCGACGCCTGTGACCGGGTCGTTACCTCCGGCGACGTGACGCGCGACCTGATCGCCGACGGCCCAAGGCGGATCTTCCATATCGGACCGGAGCGCGACTTCACGCTCTATGACGGGCTCGATGTCGATCTTGTCGAGGAATTCGAGGCCTCGGGTGTCGTCTGCACCGGTCTCTATGACGACGAGGTCGAGAAGCCCGCCGACTATGCCGAACTGCTGCAGCGGCTGCGCGCCCGCAACCTGCCTTTCATTTGCGCCAATCCGGATATTCTGGTGGAGCGCGGCGAGCGCACCATCTGGTGCGCCGGCGCGCTCGCGCGGGATTACGCGCAACTGGGCGGCCGTACGCTGATTGCCGGCAAGCCCTTCGCGCCGATCTACCATGTCGCCATGAAGGAGGTCGCCGGACTGCTTGGCCGCGCCGTCGAACGAAGCGAGGTTCTCGCCATCGGCGACGGCATGATGACAGATGTCAAGGGCGCGGCCGACAACGGGTTTGACGTGCTCTATGTCTCCGGCGGCATCCACGCGCGAGAGCATGGCGACGATCCCGCAAGGCTGACGGCCTTTCTCGAAAAGCACGGCTATCGGCCGGTCGCCGTCATTCCGCGCCTGCAATAGGTTGATAGTCTGGCCATGACGGGCGCTTTGACATGACGCAAGCCTTCAAACGTCTTTCCACAGCCGCGCCGTTGCCTGCGCATTTGCGCGGCGGCGTCGTGGCGATCGGCAATTTCGACGGCGTCCATCGCGGCCACCAGGCCGTCCTGGAGCGCGCGCTGGCTGAGGCCGGCCGCAATGGCGTGCCCGCCTTGGTGCTCACCTTCGAGCCGCATCCGCGCAAGGTGTTCCGGCCACAGGTGCCGCTCTTCGTGCTGACGCCGCCGCCGATGAAGGCGCGGCTGCTCGCCGGACTTGGCTTCGCCGCCTTGGTCGAGCAGCCGTTCACGCGCGATTTCGCCTCGCTCTCCGCCGAGGCTTTCGTGACCGATGTGCTGGAGAAGAATCTCGGCATCCACCATGCCGTTACCGGCTTCGACTTTCATTTCGGCAAGGACCGCCAGGGCGGCCCGGCCTTCCTGATGGCGGCGGGAGAACGGCATGGCTTCGGCGTGACGCTCGTCGACGCCTTCCGCGATGAAGGCGCCGAAGTGGTCTCGTCGAGCCGCATCCGCGGACTGCTCGCCGAAGGCAAGGTGGAGGAGGCCGCCGGCCTGCTCGGCTACCGTTTCACCGTCGAGGCCGCGGTGATCGGCGGCCAGCAGCTTGGCCGCATGCTCGGTTTCCCGACCGCCAACATGCGGCTTTCGCCGGAAGCCGCCCTCAGGGAGGGGATCTACGCAGTCCGCTTCCGCCGTGCCGATGGCACGCTTCATGACGGCGTTGCCAGCTTCGGCCGTCGCCCGACCGTCGACGACAATGGCGCGCCGCTGCTCGAGACCTACGTCTTCGATTTTTCCGGCGATCTCTATGGCGAGAACTGTGAGGTGTCGTTCTTCGGCTTCCTGCGCCCGGAGCTCAAATTCGACGGTCTCGACGCGCTGGTGGTGCAGATGAAAACGGACGAGGCAGAGGCGAGGGCGCTGCTGGCGGGCGTGCGCCCGCTCTCGCAACTGGATAGCGAAATCGCGTTCTGATTGCCTGTTGCTTTTATCGCTTCAGCGCCAGGCCGATGGCGATGAAGCTCCAGCCCTGGAAGACCAGGTCGATCGCCAGGAAGATGCCAAGCACCCAAAGGCTGTTCACCGGCCAGCCCATGGCGATCATCAGGCCGAGCAGAATGGTGATGATGCCGGCCGCGAGCAGCCATCCCCAGCCTTGCTCCGGCCGGTGAGTGAAGGCCACCCAGGACCGCAAAAGTCCCGAGGCGATGAGCGCGATGGCGAGCAGCAGCGTCAGCACCGCCGAGGCGAGCAGCGGGTTGTCGAAGGCGAAAAAGCCGGCGACGGCGTAGAGCAGGCCGCTCAGCAGCCAATAGAAGAAACGTCCCCAGGTCTTGACCCCGAAGGCGTGGATGATCTCGATGATGCCAGCCATCAGCATCAGCCAGCCGACGACATACACCGAGGCTACGGTGGCGATGAACAGATTGCCGAAAGCGATGCCGCCGAAGATCAGCAGCAGCACGCCGAGCGCCACGAACCATCCCCATTTGTCCCGCGTTTGACCGATTGCGTCTCTGAGAGCGTCGCTTGGCAAAGTCATGGTTCATCTCCCTCGAAAATTCACCACCGGTCGTGCGGTGAAGGGAAGCTAGACCGAATGGCGTTGTTCAGCAACACGGGCGGAGCCTGCGGGAGGCCAGGCGTGGCCGAGCCTAAAGCGCGTCGCGTCGAAACGGATTCGCGCGACGCGCTTTAAGTCTTTGTTTTGATGCATGTCGTTCTCCCAAAACCGCTGCGCACTTTTTGGGCGACATGCATTAAGGCGCTCGTTCCCGCGCCGGCGCGACCTCGTCCGGGAACGGCGCAAGGGTGGCCTCCAGCGTCTCCCGGCCAGCCAGCTCCCAGCTTCGCGCCACGAATTCGCCTGCCTTCGCCTCATAGCAAGTCCGGACCTCAGGCGAGGTGATCCATTCCCGCATGGCCTTTTCCCATCCTTCGACATCGAGTGGGTCAAGGCAGAGTCCGAATGGACCGACCACTTCGGGGATGGCCCCGCCTGTCGAGGCGATCAGCGCCTTTCCGTAGGCCAGCGCCTCGACAGGCGGCAGTCCATATCCCTCATAGAGCGACGGGTACACGCAGAACGCGCTGCCTTGGTAGAGCAGGGACAATGTCCCGTCATCGACGTTGTCGAGATGGATAAGGCTCTGGCCGTAGTCGGGATGGCTGTGAAGCTTCTCAAGGATCCCATCGACCATCCAGCCGCTGCGGCCGACGAAAACCAGCTTCATGCCGCTATGCGCGACCGTTCCGTCCTGAACAAGGCGCCGCCAGACGTCCATGAGCAACGAATGGTTCTTGCGCGGTTCGATGGTGGAAACGAACAGGATGTAGCGACCTGCCTCAAGTCCGTCCGGCAGGGCGCCGTCCGCCTTCGATTTGCGCGCGCTGTCGCAGCCGAGCGGGACCAGTTTCAGCTCCGGCAGGTGAAGGCCGAGCCCGGCGGCATGCTCCTCCATGTCGGCGGTGACGCGCTTCGACGTCAGGATAAAGCGGTCCGCCAGCCCGATCGCCAGAGCCACATAATCCGTGAATCGCTTGACGTCGTGCCGCTTGTACCAGTCGGGAAACTGGATCGGGATGATATCGTTCAACAGCACGATCAGCCTCGCGCCTGCCGAGCGGCACGCGCGCGAAATGACCCCGATATCGGTGTGCGACCAATCATTGTTCATCAAAAGCAGATGGTCACCGGGCGCCGGCTCGTATTTGTTGCCGGCCACCGTCCGCAGCGGCACGATCCGGACGCGTGAACCGTCGTCGCGAGCGACCAGCCGTCGCTCGTTGGGCTTCATCAGCCGGTTTTCGATCCGCTCAAGCAACGGAACGAGACTGCTGTCCGGATTGTGCCGGGTGAACGCGCCGATTTCCGTTATCAGGATCCGGCGCGGTCTTATGATCGCCATCAGCGCCTGCCGCGCCCAGTTCGGCCATCGGTCGTAAAACTGCACCTTGACGCGGGCAGGGTCCGGATAAAAATGCATATCGCATGAGATGTCTCCGGCGATGATTTCCGTCGCCAGTTGCGGCGAGACCTGCCTGAGGACCCGGTCGACCGGGTCGAAGACCGTGAACGCCACATCGGAGGCCGTGAACGCGGCCGCGGCCGCGCTGTAATGCCGCTGCACGCGGACCAGGCCGACCGGAGGGCCGAGCCAGCGCGCCATGCTGGTGAGATCGACGACAAGACGCATCAGCCGGGCCGCATCAATTCGGCCGCATCGTGGCAGGGCGCGCGATCATCCTGCGCCAGGCCAGTCGAGGCCCGAGCGCGAGCGTCCTGAACGAGGGGGCGCCGACAGCCGCGAGGAGCAGCAGCTTGCAGGTCGTGGCAAACGGGATGCCCGCCGTTCGCAGCAGCAATTCGATGTCGCGTCTCTCCAGGCTCGAGATACCGGCCCCCGTGGCGGCGCGCCATGCCAGAAAGGTTCCGATGGCTTCTGCGGGTTGGCCGTTTGCGTCGAACGGCTCGGCGCGGGAGCGGCGCAACAGCGCCGACTGCCTGGCCAGCGCCGCGGCCGCCTTTTGCTGATCCTCCTTGACGCGCGACACCTGTCCTGGATGCGAGCGCAATTTAACCAGCCGCGCATCCATATTGGCCAGCTTTCCCGCCTCGGAAAGCCGAAGCCACAGATCGTAGTCCTCCGCATAGGTGAATGCGCGACGGTAGCCTCCCACGCGCCGGACGGCCTCGGTCCGGAACATCACTGTCGGATGAAGCATGGGATTGTATCCGGCAAGCGCGGACCGCAACGGCTCGTTGCCGATGGGAACGTCCATTGGCCTCAACGGTTTTCCGTCTCGATCGATCTGCAATCCCGCCGTGCCAAGCAGCTGCAGATCGGCATCCGCGTCGAAGCGCGCCGCCTGCAGGCGCAACCTGTCGGGCAGCGAGATGTCGTCGCCATCCATGCGGGCCACAAGAGGGGCCCCCGCCAGCGCAATTCCCATATTGAGCGCGTCGACGATGCCTTTGCCGCGATTCGCGACGACCTTGACGCGGCCGTCGCCCTCGCCGAGCGACGTCGCGATCGCGGCGCTGTCGTCCGAGGAGCCATCGTCGACGACGATGACTTCGATATCAGCCAGATCCTGGTCCAGAATGCTCTGCAAGGCTTCGCCGATGTAGGATGCGCCGTCTCTCACCGGAATGATCACACTTACTGTCGGCAACAGAACATCCTTGCGATAATCGGGCGTGACCGAATGACCGTTGAATCGGCGGGTTTGGGTACGGGGTGGTTGCGGTCTGGATTCAAGGTTCCATCGCAAAGTTCGATCACCGTGTCGACTGCCAATCTCATTGTCGCGCCGATCTGGGCAGGGCCTGAAGGGCGGGTTGCAGTAAGCGTAAAACGGCCTCGCGCTTTTTCGCCTTCAACGAGAGATCGCCGTCGAGGCCGACTTCGTGCAGCCAACTTCCCCGCCATTCGCAATAGGCCTGCCTGAGTTCAACTCCGGGCAAGGCCGCGAATGCCGTTATCGGCCGTTGCGGCAGCGCGTTCGGGTCCACATCCCGATAGAGCACCTCCCAGTTGGCCCCGCCGGTATCGAGGCCGGCGAACCAGTCGAGCCCGAAATCGAGAGGCTTGCGGGCGACGGCGTCGAAGCGGAAGAAACAATAGCCCGCCCACAAATACCAGCGCGCGCCCGCTCGGCGCAGGTCGCCGTAGAACGCCACATCTTGAAGAGGCGCGAAGGGGTCGCATGGCTGCGTCGGGAAGATATCCTGGTCCAGAAATCCGAACGCGGCCGGTGCCGCGGGCTCCAGAACATTGTGCCACATCCAGTTGAGCGCCGCGGCATGGGACCGGCTCGGGTTTTTCACGGTCCATGGATTGGCTGGCAGCCTGACATAGGAGGTGCCGTAGGCCGCGCATACCTTCCTGTTCTCGTCCGCGGCAGCTTCGCTGATGCTGTTATCGGCCACGATGTGGAGGTCATAACGGACAAGTCTCCTGATCAGCCGCACCTGCAGATCGAGGCATTGGGCATCGCCAAAGGCGATGGTGAGCAGCACATCGCGGCTCCGGGCGGCATCGCGAGTGCCCTGGATGTCGCAAGCCTTGGCCGGCAGGCTCAGGAATCTCCGGTCGATCTTCCGGTAACGGGCGGTCTTGATGGCATGTGTCAGCGGCTGCATCCTCAGCCATTGCCGCCAGTTGTATTCACGCAGGGCCTTTGGCACGGGTGTGGCAGCTCTCAGGCGAAGCCGGCTTGGCAGCCACAATCAATCCATGGAATCTTCATAATCGCGATCCGGTTGACTTTTTTTGGAAAGCCTCAACGCTACAGCATCCAAGTCTCTTGATAAGCCGCTATATACAGCATATGCGTCTTTTTAACACGACCAACATTTCAGCGCCCGGCGTGTTTGTTTGAATGGGGAAGTCTGGGGCGCACCCGGAGTCTCTCTCCGTCGATCTTGGGGGTGGGCGGCGCTCCGGAACATGTGATGAGAATCTGCTGTGCAATCTCTGCCCTCTTTATGAACGGGGGTCTGCAGAGGGATTGTCTGAATATCAGCGACCGACTGGTCGCGCGCGGCCACAGCGTGACGATCCTGACGACGCGGCAGGTGGGTCATGTCGAGAGTTCGGCGACGATAAAAGTCCGTCCGGCACGGGTTCTTTCCAACCCGGGCACCGAATTTGCGCTGGGAAAGACGCTGCTGACGGCCAGGCTGGATTTCGACTGCGTGGTCGGTTTCAACAAGATGGCGGGCTTGGACATCTACTATGCCGGCGACCCGCCCTATTTTGCCTCGAAGCTCGGCTGGTGGCGGCCGTTTTCGCCTCGCTTCATTCGCCAGCAAAAACTCGAATCGATGATTTTTGCCCCGGGTAGCGCCGTGCAGGTCATTGCGCTCAGCGAGCACCAGGCAGCGCTTTACCGCGACTTCTGGCGAACCGAGAAATCGCGGATCCATGTTGTCGGACCGACGCTCGATCCGAAACGTCGCCGGCCGGAGTTGCTGGCTGGCGACCGCAATGAAATCCGCGATCGGTTCGGGCTTCCCCGCCAGGCCGTCATTGCCTTGAGCATCGCCAACAGAATGAAAGTGAAGGGTCTTGACCGGGCGGTGAAGGCCCTGCAGCCGTTCCCGGACATCCACTGGCTGGTAGCCGGTCTTCGCGAAAACAGCGAGGAGGAAATCCGGCTTCGCAGCCTGATTGCCAAGTCCGGCATGTCGAACCGGGTCATCCTGCTGGGCATCCAGGAGGACATCCCGGCGGTTGTGGTCGCGAGCGATTTCATGCTGCACCCGGCGCGCCTGGAAAATACCGGCACGGTGATCCTCGAGGCGCTCGCAAACGGCCTGCCGGTCATCGCGTCGGCCGCCTGCGGATATGCAAAATATGTCGAAGCCAGCGGGGCGGGACTGGTTGTGGCCAATCACGACGATCCCGAAATCTGGCGACAGGCGATCCGGAAAGCCGGCGACGCGGCAGTACGCGTGCAATGGCATCAGGCGGCCCTTGCTTACGGCTCGTCAAACCCGCTTACCGGCGGGCTGGAAGCGGCCTGCGATCTGATAGAGAGCTTGTGCCGCAACCGGCGTGTCGGCTAGTCGGCCTTTCAGTCCGATGTTGCGATTTTAATGCATGTTGCCCAGAAGTGTGCGCGGTTCTGGGACAACGACATGCATCAGAACAATGACTTAAACCGCGTCGCCTGAACCCGGCTCAGCGCGATGCGGTTTAAGTCAAATTTTACCGAACGCACGGCATGGCTTGAGTGTCGGCGGATGGTCTTGCCGGCACGTTTCGCGTAAGGGGTGACGATGCGTATTGTCGGGACGATTCCACTGGCCGTTGCCATAGGTCTGTTCACCGCGTCTATCGCCGAGGCGGGCGAGGGCAGCTGGATATCCGGCGACTGGTACCTGACGCTCGGCGCCACCGGCCTCGTCGCGCCGAATTTCGAGGGCGGCAAGAAATATATGTTCAGTGCCCAGCCGATCATCTCGCTCGGCAAGGTCGGTCCGCAGGCGCGCTTCACCTCGCGCAACGACAACATCTCGCTGGCGCTTATCGACGACGGTTCCGTTCTCGCCGGCCTGACCGGCAAGTTCATTTTCTCGCGCGACAGCAAGGACGAGCTCAAGGGGCTCGATCCCGTGCGCTTCGGCGGTGAGGTGGGCGGCTTCTTCGAATTCTATCCGCTGGATTGGGTGAGGGCGCGGGCCGAATTGCGGCACGGCATTCGTTCTCATAACGGCTTCGTCGCCGACATCGCGGCGGACGCCTTCTATGACATCACGCCGACGGTCCGCATTTCCGGCGGTCCGCGCGTCTCCTTCGCGTCGTCCAACTATTTCGACGCCTATTACGGCGTCAACGCCAAGGAAGCGGTGGCTTCGGGCCTGAGCGAATACCATCCGGGCGGCGGTGTGAAATCGGCGGGCGTCGGCGGCGCGATCACCTGGAAGGTGACCGAGCCGATGACGGCCAGCGTCTTCACCGAATATTCGCGCCTGATGGGGCCGGCTGCCGATTCCAGCCTGGTCAAGGAACGCGGCGACCGCAACCAATGGACCTTCGGTGTCTCGACCACTTATCGCTTTAATTTCACCATGTAGGCCGCGAAACCGGCTTCATGCCTTGAATTCCGCGCTTTATTCCTGCCGCGCCATCCGCTAAAAGCCACGCCATGATGAGCTTTTCGCGCCTTTTCGCGATCGCGATACGAATTACTGGCCCGGTGTTCCGGGCGGCCTGAGCGCCGCTGGAGCCGCCGGGAATTTTCGCGCGCGCCCCTCGCGCTTTTTCAAGAAAATCAACGCATATCGCCCAAAAGTGGGCTCCGGTTTTGGGAAAGCGATATGCGTCAGCTAAGACTTCAACGCCCGGGCTTTCCGCCGCCGGCAACGCAGATGGCAGATCAATGACCGACACCCCAATGACCGACGCTGTTGAAACGATCGACTATTCCAAGACGCTTTATTTGCCGCAGACGGATTTCCCGATGCGCGCCGGCCTGCCCGAGAAGGAGCCCGGCCTGGTCAAGCGCTGGCAGGACATGGACCTTTACAGAAAGCTGCGCGAGGAGGCCGCCGGCCGTGAGAAATTCGTGCTGCATGACGGTCCGCCCTACGCCAATGGCAACATCCATATCGGCCATGCGCTGAACAAGATCCTCAAGGACGTCATCAACCGCTCGTTTCAGATGCGCGGCTACGACGCCAACTACGTGCCGGGCTGGGACTGCCACGGCCTGCCGATCGAGTGGAAGATCGAGGAGCAGTATCGCGCCAAGGGCAAGAACAAGGACGAGGTCCCGGTCAACGAGTTCCGCAGGGAATGCCGCGACTTCGCGGCCGATTGGATCAAGGTGCAAGGCTCAGAGTTCCAGCGCCTGGGCGTCATCGGCGATTTCGACAACCCCTACACGACGATGGCCTACCATGCCGAGGCGCGCATCGCCGGCGAGCTGCTGAAATTTGCCATGTCGGGGCAGCTCTACCGCGGCTCGAAGCCTGTGATGTGGAGCGTGGTCGAGCGCACCGCGCTCGCCGAAGCCGAGGTCGAGTATCAGGATTATGAGAGCGACACGATCTGGGTGAAGTTCCCGGTCGCGAGCCTCGCCCAGCCGGTCGCCGGCGCGGCGCCGGCGCTGGACGACACCGCGCTTGATCTGGTCGAGGCGCATGTCGTCATCTGGACGACCACGCCCTGGACCATCCCCGGCAACCGTGCCGTCAGCTATTCGCCGCGCATCGCCTATGGCCTCTATGAGGTGACGGCGGCCGAGAACGCCTTCGGCCCGCAGCCCGGCGAGAAGCTGATCTTTGCCGATGCCTTGGCCGAGGACTGCGCCGCCAAGGCCAAGGTCACGTTGAACAGGCTTCACAGCGTCTCGGCCGAACAGCTTGGGAAGCTTACGCTTTCGCATCCTTTCAAGGGTCTCGGCGGCGGCTATGAATTCCCGGTGCCGATGGTTGCCGGCGAGCATGTCACCGATGACGCCGGCACCGGCTTCGTCCACACCGCGCCCGGTCATGGCCGCGAGGACTTCGACGCCTGGATGGAGGCGGCCGCCGACCTTCGGGCACGCGGCGTCGACACCACGATCCCCTTCACGGTCGACGATGCCGGCTTCTTCACCAAGGACGCGCCGGGCTTCGGCCCGGGACGCGAAGGCGGTGCCGCGCGCGTCATCGACGACAACGGCAAGAAGGGCAACGCCAACCAGGCCGTCATCGACGAGCTGATCAAGCGCAATGCGCTCTTCGCGCGCGGCCGGCTGAAGCACAGCTATCCGCATTCCTGGCGCTCGAAGAAGCCGGTCATCTTCCGCAACACGCCGCAATGGTTCGTCTATATGGACAAGGACCTCGGCGACGGCACGACGCTGCGCAGCCGCGCGCTGAAGGCGATCGACGACACCCGTTTCGTGCCGGCGGCCGGCCAGAACCGCATCCGCGCCATGATCGAGGAGCGCCCGGACTGGGTGCTTTCGCGCCAGCGCGCCTGGGGCGTGCCGATCGCCGTCTTCGCCGACGAGGACGGCAATGTGCTGAAGGACGAGGCCGTTAACCAACGCATCATGGAGGCTTTCGAGAAGGAGGGCGCCGACGCCTGGTTCGCTGACGGCGCCAAGGAACGTTTCCTCGGCAATCACGATGCCTCGAAATGGCACCAGGTGATGGACATCCTGGACGTCTGGTTCGATTCCGGCTCGACCCATGTTTTCACGCTGGAAGACCGTCCGGACCTCAAATGGCCGGCCGACGTCTATCTCGAGGGCTCCGACCAGCATCGCGGCTGGTTCCATTCCTCGCTGCTCGAAAGCTGCGGCACAAGGGGCAGGGCGCCTTATGAGGCGGTCATCACCCATGGCTTCACCATGGATGAGGAAGGCCGCAAGATGTCGAAATCGCTCGGCAACACGGTGGTGCCGCAGGACGTGATAAAGCAGTCTGGCGCCGATATCCTGCGGCTCTGGGTGGTGACGACCGATTATTGGGAAGACCAGCGGCTCGGCAAGAACGTGCTGCAGACCAATATCGACGCCTATCGCAAGCTCAGGAACACCATCCGCTGGATGCTGGGCACGCTCGCCCATGACGACGGCAAGGACGTGCCGGTGGAGACGATGCCGGAGCTGGAGCGGCTGATGCTGCACCGGCTGTCTGAGTTGGACGAAGTGGTGCGCCAGGGCTACGACGCGTTCGAGTTCAAGCGCATCACCCGCGCGCTGCTCGACTTCATGGTGGTGGAGCTTTCGGCATTCTACTTCGACATCCGCAAGGACGCGCTTTACTGCGACGGGCCGTCCAGCCTGCGCCGGCGAGCGGCCGTCCAGGTGGTGCGCCACCTCTTCGAATGCCTGGTGAAGTGGCTGGCGCCGATGCTGCCCTTCACCACCGAGGAAGCCTGGCTCGACCTCAATCCGGAAGCTGTGTCGGTGCATCTCGACCAGTTCCCGGAGATCCCGCAGAACTGGCGCAACGAGGCGCTGGCCGAGAAATGGCGCAAGGTGAGGCAGGTGCGCCGCGTCGTCACCGGCGCGCTGGAGATCGCGCGCGCCGAGAAGCTGATCGGCTCGTCGCTGGAGGCCGTGCCGGTGGTGACGCTGGACGCCGCCGCGCTGGAAGCGGCCATCGCCGATGTCGACATGGCCGAGATGGCGATCACCAGCGATCTCGTCATCAAGCATGGCAAGGCGCCGGATGGCGCGTTCACGCTCGACGACGTCAAGGGCGTGGCGGTGGTGGTGGAGAAAGCCGAGGATCGCGGTCTCACCAAATGCGCGCGCTCCTGGCGCTACACCGCCGATGTCGGGCAGGACCCGGAATTCCCGGATATCTCGGCCCGCGACGCGGCCGTGCTGCACGAGCTGAAGGCGCTCGGGCGTCTCTAGGCGCATGTCGCCCAAAAGTGTGCGGCGGTTTTGGGCTAACGACATGCACTCTTCAAACAAGTGCATGTCGCCCAAAAGTGTGCGGCGGTTTTGGGATCAACGACATGCGCCGGTCAAATAAGTGCAAAAGTACCACGCCGGGCGGCCCATATCCGCCCGTGCGTTGCCCTTAACAAGTGGTTGAGGTAAACACGCGACACTCCGGCAGACAAATTGTCGCCGGATTTCCGTCGCAAGTGCGGGGAAGATGGGGACCGTGCCCTTGGCCGGTGGCGACCGAAAGGCAGTTAGAGTGGGACTTTTTGGCATGACCGACAGAACGTTCGCGCGCGCCGCGCTGGTGGCGCCGCTTGTGGTATCGGCCATCGCCTTGTCGGGCTGCATGAGCTCGCCGACCTACGGAACCGACAAGACGGCAGCCGCGCAGCTTTTCGACGACGTTTCGGGCGCTGCCTCGATCACGCCGAAGCGTCGCACTCCGATCGACTACAAGCCGCGCCCTGACCTGGTGAAACCCGCGCCCGGGCAGAAGCAAAACCTGCCGCCGCCGCAGGAAAGCATCGAGACGGCGAGCACCGAGTGGCCCGAATCGCCCGAGGCGCGCCGCGCCCGCATCCGCGCCGACGCCACCGCGCATCAGAACGACCCAAATTACCAGCCGGAAGCCGTCGAGGATGTCCAGACCGATCCCGCGTCGGTGAAGAAGGCGATGGCTGACTCGGCCTCCAGCCACCCGCCACGCTGGTCGCCCGATGATTCCAGCGCTACGCGCACCGCCGAGATCCAGCGCCGGCTTGCCGAGCAGAAGCAGGGCGACCCGACCACGCGCAAATATCTGAGCGAGCCGCCGCTGGCCTATCGCCAGGCCGCCGACACTGCGCCGCAGAACGAGCTCGGCGAGGATGAGTACAAGAAGGAGCGCCGGCTGAAGGCGCAGGCCGAAGGCAAGAAGGGCGGCTGGTTCGACTGGCTGGGGCTGTGAATAGTGAATAGATCACTACTCACTACTCGCTAGTTTCATTCACCATTCACCGCCATTTCGCTTCCCACGGAAAAAGTCCTTGAGGATGAGGGCGGCGGCGCTCTCGCCGATCCCCGGATAGATGTCCGGCGCGTGGTGGCAGATGGGCGACGCGAAGAAGCGCGTGCCGTTCACCACTGCGCCGCCTTTCTCGTCGGCGGCGCCGAAATAGAGCCGCC
This sequence comes from Mesorhizobium sp., assembly GCF_004963255.1. Classification (GTDB taxonomy): domain Bacteria; phylum Pseudomonadota; class Alphaproteobacteria; order Rhizobiales; family Rhizobiaceae; genus Mesorhizobium. The sequence continues at coordinate 90,598 of NZ_SUGA01000006.1, forward strand.
GCAGCCTGGCGAAGGAGATGGCGCCGGCGCACATGGCGCAGGGCTCCAGCGTCACATAAAGGTCGTGGCCGGTGAGCCGCTCGCTTGCGAGCTTCCGGCAGGCCTCGCGGATCGCCAGCATCTCGGCATGCGCCGTCGGATCGGCAAGCTCGCGGGTACGGTTGCCGGCTTTCGCGATCACCGTGTTGCCGCTGACGATCACCGCGCCGACCGGCACTTCCCCGCGGCCGGCGGCCGCCTCGGCCTCTTCAAGCGCCAAGGCCATGAAATCCGGTCGTTTCAAGCGGTTTCCATCCCGATTACTCCTCGCCACCCGAGAGTGATCCTGTTATCTAGCGCGAGACCCTGAAAACCGGAATCGGTTTTTGCCGCGCCGCCGGATGCGCAAAATCAAGATGACACTGCCTGCGTTGGGCGTCCGAAAGGGCGCGCGGCGCTGTAGCAGGCAAAGACGAGCAAAGTAATGGACGACGACAAGAAATCTCCACGCGGGCCGCGCAAGGGCGGCTCGAAACCGGCGGGCCCGCGCGGCGGCAAGCCGGCCCACGGCGCCAAGAAGCCGTTCGCCAAGCGTGGGCGGCCGATAGCTGCTGAAGGCGAGCGCGATTTCAAGCGCAGCTATAAGCCACGTGGAACCGGGCCGCGCGAAGCGGGCGGGGGCGCGGAGCGTGGCGACCGGCCGTTCCGCAAAGGTCCGCCGCGTGACGGCAAGCCTTTCGACAAGCGCGAAGGCCGCAAGCCCTTTGCGCCACGCGGTGACCGGCCGGTGGCCGCCGCAGGCGTGCGCCCGGCCCGGGATTTTAAACGCAGCTACAAGCCGGGCGAAATGGGGTCGCGCGATACGGGCGAGGGCGCGGAGCGCGGCGACCGGCCGTTCCGCAAAGGCCCGCCGCGCGACGGCAAGCCTTTCGACAAGCGCGAGGGTAGCAAGCCCTATACGCCACGCGGTGACCGCCCGGCGGCCGCTGAAGGCGAGCGTGGCGAACGCCGTTTCGACCGTCCCAAGCGCGATTTCGGCGAACGCCCGGCACGCGACTTTGCCGACCGGCCGAAGCGCGATTTCAGCGATCGTGCGCGCGGCGCGGGTAAGCCCGAGGGCGGCTTCAAGCCGCGCCCGCGCCCTTCGGAAGCCGCGCCGGAGGCCGGCGAGCGCATCGCCAAGCGGCTGGCGCGTGCCGGCATCGCCTCACGCCGCGACGCCGAGGAACTGATCGCGGCCGGCCGCGTCAAGGTCAACGGCAAAGTGCTGGACTCGCCGGCCTTCAACGTCAGCGCCACCGACGTCATCCACCTCGACGGCACCGAGATCCCGCCGATCGAGCGCACGCGCCTGTTCCTGTTCCACAAGCCGGCTGGTGTCGTCACCACCAACCGCGATCCGGAAGGCCGCAAGACCGTCTTCGACGTGCTGCCGTCTGACCTGCCGCGATTGATGACGATCGGCCGGCTCGACATCAACACCGAAGGCCTGCTGCTGCTCACCAATGACGGCGGGCTGTCGCGCGTGCTCGAACTGCCGGCCACCGGCTGGCTGCGGCGCTACCGCGCGCGCGTCCACGGCAAGGTCGAGGAGAGCGCGCTCGCCGGCTTGCGTGAGGGCATCGCCGTCGACGGCGTCTTCTACGGTTCGATCGAGGCCTCGCTCGATCGCGAGCAGGGCACCAATGCATGGCTGACGCTCGGCCTGCGCGAAGGCAAGAACCGCGAGGTGAAGAACATCCTCGGCGCGCTCGGCCTCGATGTGACGCGCCTGATCCGCATCTCCTATGGCCCCTTCCAACTGGAAGACCTGCCCGAGGGACATGTGCTGGAGATCAAGGGCCGGGTGCTGCGCGAGCAGCTCGGCGAGCGCCTGATCGAGGAATCCGGCGCCAATTTCGACGCCGAGATCCAGAAGCCTTTCTCCAACAAGCCGGTGCGCGGCGGCGGTCCGCGTCGCGAAGAAGCCGACCGGCCGAAATTCACGCGCGACGGCGACCGTCGGCCGATCGGCGAGGGCGGGCTGATCAAGGCGCGCAAGCGCCGCGAAGGCAGCCGCGATGAGGCGCTGAGCAAGCTCTCGACCAAACCGGACAGGGCATTTGGGGAGCGCGGTGCAAAGTCCGATCGCGGCGGCTTTGGCGACAAGCCCCGTGGCAAGAAATCCGAGCGCGAGCAGCGGCCGATCGAGCCGCCGGGCCAGCGCAAGGCCAATGTCTGGATGGCGCCGGGCGCCCGGCCGATCGGCAAGGGCAGGGCGGAAGCCGACGCCGCCAGGGCCGCCGAGGCGAAGGCGCGCAAGGCGCCGTTCAAACCGGGCGGCAAGGGCAAGCCGGGCGCGAAGCCGTTCGGCAAGCCGCGCGGCGAGCGCCCCGAAGGCGATGGCGGCAACAGGCCGCGTGGTCCGAAGAGGGGCGGCGATGCGGATCGTCGGCGGTGAGTTCCGCGGGCGTCCGCTGGCGACGCCGAAAAGCAATGCCATTCGCCCCACCACCGACCGCACCCGCGAGGCGGTGTTCAACGTCCTGGCGCATCGCTACGCCGACAAGCTCGAGGGCGGCCGTGTGCTCGACCTCTTCGCCGGCACGGGCGCGCTCGGGCTGGAGGCTTTGTCGCGCGGCGCCTCCTACTGCGTCTTTATCGAGGAATCGACCGAGGGGCGCGGCCTGATCCGCGAGAATGTCGAAGCCTACGGGCTCACCGGTCGCACAAAAATCTTCCGCCGCGACGCCACGCATCTCGGCGAATCCGGCACGATCTCGCCCTTTGGCCTGATCTTCGCCGATCCGCCCTATGGCAGGGGTCTCGGCGAGCGCGCGCTGCGTTCCGCCAGGGACGGCGGCTGGCTTCTGCCCGGCGCGCTCTGCGTCGTCGAGGAGGCGGCATCGGCGCCGTTCGAGCCGGGCGCCGGTTTTTCGGTGATCGACGAGCGCAATTACGGCGAAACGGTTATCCGCTTCATCGAGGCCGGCTAGCTTATTCTAGCCGCGCCTCGAAAATGCCGAACAAATCACTTTGCCTCGCCAGCGAACCTTGCCTATCGTCGCGCAACCGGGACCGGAGAACTTGATGACATCTACGCGGATTGCGCTGCGCGCGGCGCTCCTTGTCGGCACGCTTGCGATGGTGGCGTCGGCTCCTGCCCGTGCGGCCGACGATGGCGACGTCAAGGATTTCCTCCTCGACAACGGCATGGAAGTGGTCGTCATCCCGGATCATCGCGCGCCGATCGTCACCCACATGGTCTGGTACAAGATCGGCAGCGCCGACGAGCCCGCCGGCAAATCCGGCATCGCGCATTTCTTCGAGCATCTGATGTTCAAGGCCACGACCAACCACGCCGCCGGCGAGTTCGACCGCGCCGTGTCCGAGATCGGCGGCTCCAACAACGCCTTCACGTCCTACGATTACACCGCCTTCCACGAGACGGTGCCGCCCTCGGCGCTCGAACAGATGATGGGCTTCGAGGCCGATCGCATGCGCAACCTGATCCTGACCGACGACGTTATCAAGACCGAGCGCGACGTCATCCTGGAGGAGCGCCGCTCGCGCATCGACAGCAATCCGCAGGCGGTGCTCGACGAGGAGGTCGATGCGACGCTCTGGCAGAACCAGCCCTACCGCATTCCGGTGATCGGCTGGATGCAGGAGATGGAGCAGTTGAACCGTCCGGACGCCAAAGCCTTCTACGACAATTACTACCGACCCAACAACGCGGTGTTGATCGTAGCGGGCGACGTCGAGCCGGATGCCGTCAAGGCGATGGCCGAGCGGACCTACGGCAAGGTCGCGCGCGGTCCGGATCTGCGGCCGCGCATCCGCCCGGTCGAGCCGGAGCAGAACACCAGACGCACCGTGACGCTGACCGACGCGCGCGTTTCGGTGCCGAGCTTTTCGACGCAATGGGTGGTGCCGTCCTATCATACGGCCAAGCCCGGCGAGGCGGAGGCGCTCGACCTGCTGGCCGAGATCCTCGGCGGCGGCAACCGCAGCCGGCTCTACCAGGAACTCGTCGTCAAGCAGGGGATCGCGTCCGACGCGGCCGCGTATTTCCAGGGCACGATGCTCGACGACACCAACTTCGCCGTCTATGGCGCGCCGCGCGGCGACGCCAAGCTTGCCGATGTCGAGGCGGCGGTCGACGCCGAGATCGCCCGCATCGTCAAGGACGGCGTGAGCGACGATGAGCTGGAACGGGCCAAGACCCGTTATGTGCGCTCCATGATCTTTGCCCGCGACAAGCAGGACGACATGGCCAACATGTATGGCTCCACGCTTGCCACCGGCGGCAACGTCAAGGACGTGCAGGAATGGCCGGACCGCATCCGCAAGGTCACCGCCGATGAGGTCAAGGCGGTCGCCGCCCGCTACCTGGTGCTCGATCATTCGACCACCGGCTATCTCTTGCCGCAGCAACAGGCGGGGAATTGATGATGAGCATGGTTTCGGTGCGCCGGCGGTTCTTCCCTTCTCCCCTTGTGGGGTCCGAAGGACGGGGCGAGACCCGTGGCTCGCCCCCGGGTGGTGGCCGAGCGAAGCTCGGTCGAATGAGGGGTGTTCCAGCTTGGCAAGGATGGCGATCTGTCACCCACCCGTCAACCGTCTCGGTGCTGCGCGCCGATCCACCTTCTCCCACAAGGGGAGAAGGAAAAATGTATCGCGCCGTCGCCACGCTTTGCTTTGCCCTGTTCTTCCTGCTCCTGCCGGCGCTCGCGGCCCGCGCGGAGATGAACATCCAGGAGGTGAAGTCGAAGAAGGGCACCACCGCCTGGCTGGTGGAGGACCATTCGATTCCGCTGATCGCCATCCGCTTCGTCTTCGATGGCGGCAGCGCGCAAGATCCGGCCGGCAAGGAGGGCCTGGTCAATTTGATGACCGGCCTGTTCGACGAAGGCGCCGGCGACCTGGACAGCGACGCCTTCCAGCAGAAGCTCGACGATGCCGGCGCCGAGATGAGTTTCCAGGCCGCGCGCGACGGCACCTATGGCTCGATGCGTATGCTGTCCGACCAGAAGGACGAGGCTTTTGGCCTGCTGAAACTGGCGGTGAACAGCCCGCGTTTCGACCAGGCGCCGATCGACCGTATCCGCGCCCAGGTGCTCTCCGGCATTCTCGCCAATGAGCGCGATCCGAACACGGTGGCGCAGCAGCGCTGGCTGCGCGCCATTTATGGCGAGCATCCCTATTCGCGTTCCGACCAGGGGACGAAGGGCAGCCTGACCACCATCACCGCGGATGACATCAGGGCCTTCCACAAGGCCAATTTCGCCCGCGGCGGCCTGCATGTGGCGGTGGTTGGCGACATCGACGCCGCGACACTGGGCAACAAGCTGGACGACGTCTTCGGCGATCTGCCCGAAAAGCAGACGCTGGCTCCGGTGTCGGATGTCACGCCAAAGCTGGGGCAGCAGCTCGAGGTGAACTATGACCTGCCGCAGACCTCGCTGCAGCTCGCCTGGCCGGGCGTGAAACGCAGCGATCCCGATTTCTTTGCCACCGTCCTGATGAACGAGATCCTGGGCGGCTCGACCTTCACCTCCCGGCTCTTTTCGGAGGTGCGCGAGAAGCGCGGCCTTGCCTATGGCGTCAGTTCCGATCTGGTCGACAACGAGCATTCCCACGCGCTGCTGGTGACGACGGCGACGCGCTCCGACCGCGCCGCCGAAACGCTTTCGATCGTGCGACAGGTGGTGAAGGATATGGCCGAGAACGGCCCCACCGAGGAAGAGCTCGCGGCGATCAAGAAATACATGATCGGCGCTTACGCCATCAACAATCTGGATTCCTCCGCCTCCATTGCCGCGACGCTGGTCGAGCTGCAGGTCGACAATCTCGGCATCGACTATATGAAGCGCCGCGCCGCGCTCATCAACGCGGTGACGCTGGCCGACGTCAAAGCGGCGGCGAAGAAGCTTCTGTCGGCCGATCCCGCCGTGATGGTCATCGGCCCGCCGCTGGTGCAGGTGGCGGGAGGCGGCAAGGGATGAGCCCGACCTTCGGGGTGGCTTTCGGCGGCGGCGGCGCGCGCGGTCTCGCGCATATCCACATCATCGAGGCGCTCGACGAGCTTGGCATCAAGCCGGTGGCGATCGCCGGCTCGTCGATCGGCTCCATCATGGGGGCCGGCATGGCGTCGGGCATGACGGGCGCCGAGATTCACAGCTATGCCCGATCGATCCTCGGCAGCCGCGCCGAAGTGGCGGCGCGCATGTGGCGCTCGCGGCCGGGCACGATCGCGGAAGCCATGCAGGGCGGCATCCGCGTTGGCCAGTTCAACATCGAGCGCATCCTGAAGGCCTTCCTGCCTGAGCCGATCCCGCGGACGTTCGACGCGCTGAAGATCCCGCTCAAGGTGACGGCGACTGATTATTTCGGCCACAAGCTGGCGGTGCTCGCCGAGGGTGAATTGCATTCCGCGCTCGCCGCTTCGGCTGCCATCCCGGCGGTGTTCCGTCCGGTGGTGCGCAATGGCTGCCTGCTGATCGACGGCGGCATCTACAATCCCGTCCCTTTCGATCTCCTCGAAAAGGATGCCGACATCATCATCGCGATCGACGTGGTCGGAGCGCCGAGCGATGCCGAGCGCAAGCACCCGACCACGGTCGACCTGATGTACGGCGCCTCGCAATTGATGATGCAGTCGATCATCGCCAACAAGCTGCAGCAGTCGAGGCCCGACATCCTGATCCGCCCGAAAGTCTCGAAGTACCGCGTGCTCGATTTCCTGAAGATCGAGGCACTGATGGCCGAGACGGCGGAGATCAAGGACGAATTGAAGCGCGCCGTCGAGAAGGCGGTGGCCAGGCATGTCGGCAAGCGTGGGAAGAAGGTTGTCTGAGGGTTCCCCCGGCTGCGTCCCTTCAGGTCCTCGCGATGGCGACCGAGGTCCGACAACCGAAGTCTGATAAGTCCGCGCATAGGTCTTCGATTGCGCTGGACCTAAGAATAACATGAAGTATTCTTTATGCTGAGTGGCCGCCTTTTACGCATGGATTTGAGGCATGTCATAGACTCTTCATCGCGTTGCCCGTTGACGCACGCTCCGGTAGAGTTAATAATCTGCTAATAAAGAGTAGCGTGAAAAGCCTCCTGACCGGCAACAACGAGTTACGGCGCTACTGGGGTAGGAATAGCATTGCGGCATTTTCGCCGCCGTCGCCGTCATCTTTGATCAGTGAGCCGTCGAGAGCCGCCACTCGCCGGCCTGAGCAGTTGGTGCGGCTTGCTCGACGTTATGCGAATCCCCCCTCTACGGAGTAGGCGCTGATCTCAGCGCTCTTGGCACGGGTGTTTGGGCTGCCTTGCGCGGCCATCCTGCCAACGGCGGCAACTGACGCGCCCAGGATGTGAAAGGCGTGTCGTGGCTGTGGGGTTTGGTAACGCGTCGCTCAGGTTGATGGGCACAACCTTTCGTTCGGCGCAGGCGAAGGTGCGGCTTGTCGGCCTGATCCTCGTGGCTTGCGTTGCCATGTTTTTCCTCTTCGGCTCCGGCTGGCATGCATCGATAGGCTCGATGCTCGTCGCGGCGGCGATGGCGGGTTTCGGTTGCCTGGCCATGTTCCGCGCCCGCGGCGACGTCGTGCAAGACGCGGCGCAAAGCGTCGTCGACGCCGCACATTCTCGCACAGTGACACGCAGCAAACCTTCGACGAGAGCGACCGGTCGTCGGCCCGCCGGCTCCGCTCGTTCGGAACTCGCCGCCGCACTTGCCAGCTGCCGGTCCGCCTTCGTCTCCGTTGGCCTGTTCAGCGGCATGCTCAACGTGCTGATGCTGGCGGGCTCGCTCTACATGCTCGAGGTCTATGATCGCGTGCTGCCGAGCCGCAGCCTGCCGACCCTCGTCGGCATTTCGATCCTGCTCGTCATCCTATATTGCGGGCAGGCCTTTCTCGATTTCGTGCGCGCGCGGGTTCTGGTGCGGATCGGCGGCGCCCTCGACGAAGCTCTTGGTCATCGTGTCTATACGTCGATGCTAAGATTGCCGCTGAAGGCAGGGCGCCAGGGCGACAGCCTGCAGCCGATGCGCGATCTCGACAGCGTGCGCGGCTTTCTGTCCGGCATGGGCCCGACGGCGCTGTTCGACCTGCCATGGATGCCGATCTATCTGGTCATCATCTTCATGTTCCACTGGGTGCTTGGCGTGACGGCGCTGCTCGGGGCGGCCGTGCTGGTCGTGCTGACCCTGCTTGCCGAGCGGATGACGCGAGAACCGGTATCGGCCGCCACCTCGAGCGGGAATCGCCGCGGCGGGCTGATCACGGCGGGCACTCGCAATGCTGAAGTGGTCGCCGCCATGGGCATGGCTGGCGGGTTGGCGTCGCGCTGGCGAGATGCCAACCTCGAATTCATTGCCGACCAGCGCAAGGTGAGCGACGTTGCCGGCAGCTTCGGTTCGGTATCGAAAGTGCTGCGCATGCTGCTGCAGTCGTCGATGCTCGGCATCGGCGCCTGGCTGGTTATCGAGGAGCAGGCGACGGCGGGCGTCATCATCGCCGCTTCCATACTCAGCGGCCGCGCGCTGGCACCAGTCGATCTTGCGATTGCCAACTGGAAAGGTTTCGTGAGCGCCCGCCAGGGCTGGCAGCGGTTGGCCAAAGTGCTGGCGGCCATGCCCGCCGAGACCGAGCCGTTGCAACTGCCCGCGCCGAACGCCGGCGTGACAATGCAGAATGCGATGATCGCGGCTCCGGGGGTGCAACGGCTGCTGGTCCAGGACGCCAGCTTCGCCATGGAGGCGGGTCATGGACTCGGCATCATCGGCCCGAGCGGCTCGGGAAAGTCCACCCTGGTCAGGGCTCTCGTTGGGGCCTGGCAGCCTGTCAGCGGCCGCGTCAAGCTTGACGGCGCCGATCTCGACCAGTGGTCGTCACAAGAGCGCGGCCGCCATATCGGCTACCTGCCGCAGGACGTAGAGCTGTTTGCCGGCACGGTTGCCGAAAACATTTCCCGCTTCGAACCGGAAACCGACGCTGACGCGATCATCGCCGCAGCCAAGGCGGCCGGCGCGCATGACTTGATCGTCAGCTTCCGCCAGGGTTACGAGACCGAGATCGGCGAACATGGAGAAGCGCTTTCGGCGGGCCAGCGCCAGCGCATCGCCTTGGCCCGCGCGCTCTATCGCGATCCGTTCCTGGTGGTGCTCGACGAACCGAACTCCAACCTGGACATGGATGGCGAGCAGGCATTGATCCGCGCGATGCTCGGCGTTCGCGAACGCGGCGGCGTGGTGGTGATTGTCGCCCATCGTCCGAACGTGCTGGCCGCCGTCGATTTCATTATGGCGATGAACCAGGGGCGCGTGCACGAATTCGGACCGAAGGACGAGGTTTTCGCCAAGATGTTCCCGATGCTGCGGTCGGTCCCTTCAGGGAACCAGCCACCGAAGGCGGCGGAAGGCCCCCGCATGGCTGCCGCACACGGAACCGGTGGAGGGAACTGATATGGCTGCGTTGGGCGCCTCCCATGCGTCTATCCGCTTCTACACGCGGCTTGGGCTTGGAGCCGTGCTGTTGCTTGGCGGCGGCGTCGGCGGCTGGGCATCGGTCACCGAGATTGCCGGCGCGGTCATCGCCCCTGGCACGCTCGTCGTCGATTCCCACGTCAAGAACGTGCAGCATGCGATCGGCGGCATCATTGCCGAGATCGATGCCCGCGACGGCGACAAGGTGAAAGCCGGCGACCTTCTGCTGCGCCTCGACCGCACCGTTCCCGCCGCCAATCTTGCCGTGGTGAGCAAGGCGCTCGACCAGCTCACGGCGCGCAAGGCCCGGCTCGATGCGGAGCGCCAGGGGAGCGATTCCATCGTTTTTCCGCGTGAGCTTTCGGATCGCGTCTCCGATCCCGACGTCGCCGAGGCTGTGGCCGGCGAAAAGCAGCACTTCGAGACCCGGCGCACCTCACGCGCCGGGCAGAAGAGCCAGCTTGGGGAGCGCATTGCCCAGCTCGAGAAGGAAATCTCCGGCGACGTTGCGCAGGCCGATGCCAAGAGCAAGGAGATCCAATTGGTCCAAAAGGAGCTCGCCTCGGTGCACACGCTCTGGGCCAAGAAGCTCATCTCGATCGATCGTCTGACCTCGACCGAACGCGAGGCCACGCGCCTCGACGGCGAGCGCGGCCAGCTCATCGCGGCCCAGGCGCAGGCCGAGGGGAAGATCGCCGAGATCAAGCTGCAGATCATCCAGATCGATCTCGACCTCAGCACCGAAGTGAACAAGGACCTGCGCGATGTCGATGGCCAGATGAGCGAGCTCCTGGAACGCAAGGTCGCCGCCGAGGACCAGCTGAAGCGGGTCGACATCCGCGCACCGCAGGACGGGGTCGTGCAGCAGTCGATCGCCTATACGGTCGGCGGCGTGGTGAAACCGGGCGAGACGATCATGCAGGTCGTGCCCGACAATGACAGCCTTGCGGTAGAAGCCAGGATCGCGCCGAGCGACATCGACAAGCTATGGGCCGGCCAGTCGGCCTCACTGCGCTTTTCCGCGTTCAACACGCGCACGACGCCGCAGATCGAGGGCGTGGTCGAGCGGACTTCGCCAGACATCGCCACCGATCAGCGCACCGGCGTCAGCTACTACACCGTGCGCATCAGGACGACCGCCGCCCAGGTTGCACGCCTCGGCGACGTCAAGCTGGTCCCCGGCATGCCGGTGGAATCCTTCATCAAGACCGAGGACCGTTCGGTGATGTCCTATCTGGTGAAGCCGTTGCAGGACCAGATCACCCGAGCTTTCAGACAGTAGGTCCGCCTCGCGCGGTAAATGAAAAGCAGCAGATACGGAACGTAACGCATTCGAATTGAAGGGGAAATGTCATGGCCTCCGGCGATATTACCGACAATCTGACAGGCGATCCGCTTACGACATCCACCACGACTGGAAGCACCGACCCCGTGGCGCCGCCTGCAATCTCGCTCGACCAAGCGGATGCGGATTACGCGCCCGGCGAGACGGTGGGAATCACGGCCAGCAATGTCTCGGACGGCGGCACGTTCACCTTCGAGGTCGCCCATCTGAGCGCCGGCGCCGACGGGATCCTCGGCACCGCGGACGATGTGCTCGCTTATGATCTCACGGGAACCGGGACGCCCTGGACCGTCACCGACGGCGGCGCCGGCGATCTCGACGGCGTCGTCAACGGATCGATCCAGACGTCGTGGTACGTCAATGCCGATGCGGCAAACCAGGCATTCATGCTGACGGCCACTGACGATTTTGGCAACACGGCCACAACAACGTTCACGGATGCGCCGAAGACGCCGCCGACGACCTTCGCCTATGTCGACACCCACATCGACATAACCGCCGACAACACGATCGTGGACGCGGCTGGTGCTCGGTTTTCAAGCCGCGACACGACGATTTTCGACAATCTGGTAAGTGGTTCTTCCGGCACCGGCAATTGGTCGGTGTTTGCGCAGATTCAGAATGCCGGCGCGGAGCAGGGCTTCAACAGCCCCGATGGCGTGTTGGATGAAAAGACGTCCAGCCAGCACAATATGGTCATTTCTCTGAACTCTCTGGTCAAAGTCGATGCCGATGGCACGATAGACCCGAACGGAGCGTATTACGCATTCCGTCTCGATATGCATCAGACCGGGGCGAATCCATTCCTCTCGCTCGATCAGCTGAAAATCTACCAGTCGGCCAATGGCAGTCTTGGTGCGGGCAGCTTCGCGGCCGGCCCTGACACCGCCGGAACGGACCCCAACTTCCATTTCACTTCTGGGAACACCACTTTAGCTTATAATATGAATGCTGGGGGGACCTACTCGGTCCTGATGGACGCCGAGTATGACAGCGGCAGCGGCGGCGGCGGCGACGTGATTGTTCTGGTGCCGACTGCCAATTTTAATCCTGCGAACGGCAACTTCCTGTATTTCTATACCGCCATGGGATTCCAGGGTGGTGACTGGTCTGGCACCGGCACCTTTGAGGAATGGAGTGCGCTGACCAATCCGGCGACCTTCTCGATCTCGGGCACCAAATACACCGACATCACCGGCAACGGCATCACGGCCGATGATACCGGCCTGGCCGGCGTGACGATCTTCATCGACAAGAACGGCGATGGGCTCAACAATGATGGTGCCGCCAACCAGACGGTGACGGCCGCCGACGGCAGCTGGTCCTTCACCGGCCTCGACGCCAGCTATGACGGGAAGAAGGTCTACGAGGTCCTGCCGGGCGGCTATGTGCAGACGGTCGGTGCGGCCGGCTATACGATCAACGGCACCTCCGGTCTGGACCAGCCGGGGCTGAACTTTGCCAACTTCGAGAAGTTCGACATCTCCGGCCACAAATACACCGACATCACCGGCGACGGGCTGTCGGCCGACGATACCGGCCTGGCCGGCGTGACGATCTTCATCGACAAGAACGGCGATGGGCTCAACAATGAC
>NZ_SUGA01000006.1:102985-239042 GCF_004963255.1 Mesorhizobium sp.
GCCTGGCCGGCGTGACGATCTTCATCGACAAGAACGGCGATGGGCTCAACAATGACGGCGCGGCCAACCAGACGGTGACGGCCGCCGATGGCAGCTGGTCCTTCACCGGCCTCGACGCCAGTTATGCGGGCAAGACGGTCTACGAGGTCCTGCCGGGCGGCTATGTGCAGACGGTCGGCCAGGCCGGCTACCAGATCGTCGGCACTTCGGGCCACGACCAGACCGGGCTCGACTTCGACAACTTCGAGAAGTTCTCGATCTCGGGCACGAAGTACACCGACGCCAATGGCGACGGCAGCACGGCGGGCGATGTCGGCCTTGGCGGCGTGACGATCTATATCGAGAAGGACGGCATCGCGGGCCTGACGGCCGGCGACGTGTCGACGGTGACGGCTGCGGACGGCACCTGGTCGATCGACAACCTCGACTACACGGTTGCCGGCGACAAGGTCTACGAGGTCCTGCCGAACGGCTATGAGCAGACGCTGGGCAGCGCCGGCTACACGATCGTCGGCACCTCGGGCCACGACCAGACGGATCTCGACTTTGCCAACTTCAAGAACTTCTCGGTCTCGGGCACCAAGTACGAGGACCTGACCGGCGACGGCAAGACGGCCGACGACACGCCATGGTCGCACGATCCTGTGACCATCTACATCGACATCAACGACAACCACGTGTTTGACGCCGGCGACCTTTCGACGACGACGGGGGCCGGCGGGGCCTGGTCGATCGGCGGTCTGACACTGGCCGATGTCGGCAAGAGCATCTACGAAGTGGTGCCGGCCGGCTCCCAGCAGACCGGCATCCTTGTGCAAACGGTCGACAACCCCGGCAGCGGCGGCGTTGACACCGGCAACGACTTCACCAACTTCCTGCCACCGCCGGGCCAGGGCTTGACGCCTGGCTTCTGGAAGAACCACATCGATATCTTGAATCAGGAGCTGGGCGAGTACCATTCGGGCTGGACCTCCAAGACCTCCTTTGAGGAGATCTTCGAGTTCCAGAACCTTAACATTATCTCTGGAAATCCCTCGATCGCGGATGCGTTGGGAGCCAAGGGTGGCGGCATCCATCACCTCGAACGCTCCTCGGCGGCGGCGTATCTCTCGGCTGCAGTCACCGCCGTGCCCGACGGCCCGGGCGGTAAACCGGAGCTCAATTTCAGTTTCTCCGCGGCGACCAGTGCGGACCCGACCATCATCTCTATTCTCAATCTGATCGACACGAACGATGATCACACGCTCCAACCAGGCGAGGTGACTGCCGCGGTGAGGGACGTCCTTAACGACACCAACGCCCCGACCTCCAACTTCGGCCTGACCGGTCAACCGGGGATCAACGATGTCGCCAACGCCTTCGACGCGATGAACAACCAGACGCATCCGGACGCTAGCGTCTTCCTCGTCTAGCAAGCTGCGCGCTGACCTCGCGCAAACAGCGATGGGGGGGCACCTTGCCCCCCATTGTTCTGCGTCGTTGCCGGGCAATTGGCGCGGTCGACCAGTCCGGCGCCGGCAAGCTGGCGGGCGACGCGCAGGTTCTGCCGGGACAGTACGAAAAGAAAAGCCCGCCAATCGGCGGGCTTCCTTTGCTTTGGCTGGAGGCCTTTGCTTAGTTGAACTTGTACTTGGCGTCGATCCGCACGGTGTGGAAGGACGGTGTCGAGGTGAGGAAGTCATCGACCGGTGCGCCGAGGTCAGACGAAAAGTCCTTCTTGGCGAACTGCGAGTAGCGATATTCGATGCCGACCGTCATCTTGTCCGAAACGGCCGTTTCCAGACCGGCACCGACCGAGAACCCGCTGGAACCCCAATCGAGGATGTCGCCGATCGGGTCGGAAGCATTGAGGTCGAAATGCTGCCAGCTGTAACCGCCAAGCGCGTAGGCGAGGGTGCTTTCATTCACCTTCATGCCGATGCGGCCGAGCACGTCGAAGCCGTAGTCGGTGTCGAGGTTGATCTGCCCGCCAGGCACCTCAAGCTTCGAGGTCATGCCGGAGTAGCGCGCATCGACGAGGATACCGGCCACCCAGCTGCCCATGTCCTGGTCGTAGCCGATGCTGCCTTCGCCGAACACGCCTTCGCCGCCCAGGCCGTTGAAGTTGACACCGAGCGGGTCGGAGTCGATCGAATGCACGGACGCGCCGGCGCCAAAGCCACCGCCGACATAGAAGCCGGTCCAGTTGTAGGAAGGCGTCTCGAAGCTGGCCGCGCCGCCGTCATTGGCGTTGAAGCGGTAGCTCAGGGCCACTTCGAAGGTGTGGCGCGAAGTGTCGAGGTTGAGTGTGCCGTCCGGCGCACCGAACTGCGACAGGAGATCGTCTTTGGTGCTGAACCGCGTGTAGCGATACTCGCCCTTCAGCGTCCAGTTGCTGTTGATCGCCGTTTCGACGCCGGCGCCGACGAAGTAGCCACCCTGATCCCAGTCCATGCCGAAACCGGCATTAGTGTCGAGCTTGTACTTCTGCCAGGCATAGCCGCCCAGCACATAGCCCAGCGTGCTCGGCGTCAGCAGGTAACCGGCGCGAACGCCGACATCGAAGCCGTAGGTTTCCTTGACGTCGGCGCTGAGGCCACCCAGGGCGCCCACATCAAGCGACGTCTTGAGCGTGCCGACATGCGTGTCGATCAGGCCGCCAAGCAGGAAGCGCTGCGAGACCATGTAATCGTAGCCGACGGTCGCCTGGCCGAAGATGCCTTCGCCGCCAATGCCGTTGAGCGAGACGCCCGGAAGGATGTCGCCGCTGATCTTATGCACATTGGCGCCGGCGCCGACACCGAAGCCGACATAGACGCCGCTCCAGTTGAAGCCGGGAGCAGCCTGCTCCTGGACAACGTCGGCGGCATGCGCGGCCGACATCAAGGCAACGGCCGAAACAGCGCCCAGCAGAACGGATTTCGCGGAAACACGAAGAAGAAGCATAGCCCATAACCCCAATTAAAACCCGACGCGCTTCTAGCAGGGGTTGTTGAAATTTGTGATGGCAAAAATGCAACACTCGAGGATCGAACTGCCCAATTCCTGGGCAGCTTTCCCCAGGACTCGGCGATTCCGGTAAAAATGCACCCAAAAAAGGTCAGTTTGGTTGCAGAAGCCGTGAGGGCTGGTCGGATCCGCCGCGGGACTCGATGGGCGAGGACCTCGACATCGTGATCTCGAACGCCGCGCACGCTTGTCCTTCTCGGCCAGCCGCGTCTACAGCGCTGAGTTCCGCGCGCTGACTTCAGCAATGCCGACCGCGCCCGCCGCGCCGGCGAGCGGATGGGCGAGCCGAATCAGCGAATCGTCACCGGGGAGGGGAGTTGGCCGATGCGCGATGGCCGCCAGCCCGGCGAGCTGATCGGCGCGGGCGAGGGAGCGTTGTTGTAGGGGAGCGAAGGGGTTGCCGGAGATAGCGAGGCTTCTGGATGGCGGAGGCGGTATCAAGCAGAAAGCGGGCGGGGTGGAATGGTCAGTCATCCGCTCGCGGCAGAGGAAAAGCTTTCTCCTACCTAGACTAAACACTCGACATCAGGCTGTATCGGCGCGGACGTACTCCAAGCAAGCAGAAGACCATGGCATTTGGGGTTTTCATTCACCGCACAGATTCGATCTACGACGACAGCCCCGCTGAGCAGTATCAATTCCCTCGTCAGTATCTGAGCCGTGTCGAAGCCTGCGTCGGCGATTGGATCATCTATTACGAACCCAGCAAGGTGACCGAGACGCGCGGTTACTTCGCGATGGCCAAGGTCCAGCAGGTCATTCCCGATCCCGCGGCGCCTGGCATGTACCTCGCTCTGATTGAACCCGGAACCTACCTCGATTTCGTCAATCCTGTGCCGTTCAATGGAACCGGTGGTCTTGTCGAACGCGGTTTGCTCAATAACGAGGGCAGAATATCCGGCCGCGCCCAATCCGCCGTCCGCCCGCTTAGTGCTGCAGACTTCAACCGCATCATCGATCTGGCTTTCGATGCTAGCGAGGTGATGCTGCCGCGCGTCGATGAAGCCGGCTTTCAGGAAGAGCAGGCGCCGTTTCAGTTTGAGCAGAGCCGCGACCGGGTGAACTACATCGGATCGCGGATAGTGCGGGATCGTATCTTTCGCCGCATCGTCCTGCGCGCCTATGACGAACGCTGCGCGATCACGGGGCTGAAGCTGATCAATGGCGGCGGCCGAGCCGAGGTGTCAGCCGCCCATATTCGACCGGTCGAAAGGAATGGCCCGGACGTCATCAACAATGGCATCGCGCTGTCCGGCACAGCGCATTGGATGTTCGATCGAGGATTGATCAGCCTATCCGATGATCTGGAGATACTGATCTCGCGGCAGGTCAACGACCTCGACAGCGTGCGGGGGCTCATAAACAAGACGTGCCGCGCTTCAGCCGGCCCGACCATTTGAACGCCCGCATCCCCGTTTCCTACAATGGCACCGCGAGCATTGTTTCAAGCAGTGAGTGCGGGGGACTATGCTGTACATCCATTCGGTGTTGGGACTGCAGCGATATTGTTGTCATATGCATATTTCTGTGATCAGTTGTTATTGAATAGCCAATTGTCTGGGGGGATGAAATGGCCGAAAAATCGAGACCGTTTTCCATTTATCTTTTGTGCGAAAATTATGATGCAGACAACGCTCTCGTAGACGATCATCAACTGGATCTCGCCGAGGCCAACAACGCGCCCGAAGGCGCGGTTATTTATATATCTGACGCCGACCGTAAGCGCCCCTGGTGGCGCTCGTATTTCGGCATTGAGGATGACATTTGGCAGGAGTTCAAAGGGGCTCTCTTGTTCTTGCCGGTAGGCGAGCGTCATTTTGCTATCTGCTTTGGACAAGTTCATCACAATCTCAAAGACGCCGCCTACGAGTACGACTTTGGCCTACGTGTTACTCTGAATATGCTTGATCCAAAAGAACTACGAAGCGCCGACATGGTCGAACCCGGACCCGCGCGACGAAAGCGCACACAAGTGCCGATTTCCACTGAATTGACGTACCTGGATTTTGACGCCAACAGTGAGATCATCAAGAGTCTCACCGGTAAAGTGAAGCCGGAGTTTGAAGAACTTTTCAAGAGTGCTACAGGCTCAGCTAGCCTTAAAATCAGCCTCAAAATCCAGCCGAAAGAACTGTCTGATCGATGCAGCCGATTTCTGGAGCTTTATGAGAGTGACGAATACAAGGCATCGTTTCCAAATATCGAAAACATAACACCCGTGCGAAATCCAGCCGATATTGCGCCGTTGGATGCTCACCTGCTTGCCTCGATCAGAGAGAAGAACGGGGCGACGACTCTCACCATTCCCGATATCGTCGACTACAAGGATAACACCTGCTGCATGTTTGGGGGAGGTGAAGGCCCGAGCCAGATTTATCCTGATATTTCCATAGAGCAATTCTACGAATACGTCGGTGATGAGAAACTTGCCGATCTCACTTTGGATGCCCTGAAACGTGAATTCCGCCTTGTCCTCACCGACACAGAAGGTGTGGCCGAAAAGTCATACGGGCTCTATCGCAGCGTCCTATTCGACATAGAGCCACCGGGTGAGGACGTGATCTACCATTTATGCGAGGGTGCTTGGTATAAAGTTGAAAAGGCTTTCGCCGCGCGGCTGAGAACTTATTTGGACGCCAAATGCGAAGTGACAGACCTAAGCCCTTACGATCACGACGTTATGAGCAAGGGGAAGCGGGTTTACAGTGAGGAGAACTACAACGAGGCAATGGCTGCAGCTCACCTGGGAGTTCTTTGCCTTGATCAGACTGATATCAGCCCCTCTGGAAACACAGCAATTGAGCCTTGCGACTTATACACTGCGCGCGCCGATGCAGCCGCGGCATCCGGTCAGCGAGGTATATTTTATCACATCAAGATTTCCACGCGCTCGTCGCACCTCAGTCATCTGTTCAACCAAGGCGTGAATTCTGTTGAACTAATCACGCATGAGGCGGCTTCTCGTGATAAGATAGAAGCGATCATAACGGAAAAGCTAGCCGGCGCAGATCCCACTGACTTTTTGGCGCCGTTTGTGCACTCGGACTACAAGATCGTGTTTGGTATCATCACTCACAAGGGCACGGCGGGAGCGTCCGGGAACCTCCCCCTTTTTTCAAAGCTTAGCTTGATGAGAAACATGCAGCGGCTTGACTTCGCGCGAATTCCTTGCGCGCTCACTTTCATTCCGGACCATAGCGACGCCAAGGGTGGACATACACCCTATCAAAGTTACCTAGTAGAGGTAATACAAGACGGAAAGAGGAAAGTGGTTCGGGCCGTAGACGGCCAGGGACTGGATATAACGATAAATATTAAACGCTGCCCCAAGGCAGTTTCAGACAGCGCGCCCGGCGCGCGCTTCAATGTGTCTGTTAAGGTGAGAGACGATGAATATTCATCTTCTCATCTTTGGCCCTATTCGGCGGTCGCTTAGCTGCAAATGCGTGCGCGTTTTAACGGGTGGCCGCGCATTACCGAAACATAGTTCGCACTGGTCCGCTCAGTAGTCAATTCTGTCGGCTGCGTCAGCGGCGAAAATCGCCGCCCATTTGTGATAAGCGTTGTCGCAAGCACTCTCCCGATGTTCATAAGGCCAGTTGTTTAAACCTGACGTCATCAAGGTCAGTTGGCCTGCGAGCTTAGAGACGATTTCCAGCAACGATTCCAGCTGCCCAAAGGTAACAAAGCGTTTCACCTCATCCCAGCCAATGTGCGCTATTGCAGTGTTTCTGAAACTCTGAAGATTGCCGAGAGCCTTCCAATCGATATGCGCATAGTCGGCATTGAATTGATCGATGAATTTTTGTGATTGCACAAGGTTTGGCTTCTCTTCCGGCGGTGAAGCGGCGTAGGCCCGCGCGACCTCCATCACCGATTCCGGCTTCTTAAGGTAGCGATGGACCGACTGCAGCGATATCTTGGCTTGCCTATCGACAGTAGCGAAGACGCGAACGACGCATAGCAGTGCTGCCATTTGGCGGTAATGGTCGGCATGACTGACGACCGGGGCGGATTTGTCTTTGGTCTCGCCGATTGCCCGATTGATCCCTGCATAGATTCCATAAGCGTGCGCAGCCATGGAAGCCCACTCGTTGAGCTTCGGCGTCATCTTCAGTACTTCACCGATCGAGGGGATATATGGCTGACCCGTCAAAGATTCGCTCCGGTTGGTCATTCGCGACAAGCGCGGTTGGCTTCGCGGCAGAACGCGAGATCGCGCGGCTCATTCTGTCCCCGCTTTCCACAGCTATCCGCAGTAGTAATCACCGGAAGACTCACCGCTACTAATCCCCTTTCGGGGCTACGCGAAAATGCCGGTTAAATCAAAAGAGGGTGCTTTTCCAATCAGGCTTACCCTTCCTAACCAACAGGTTGATCGACTATTCCGAAATGCCGGTGAAATAGCCAGTTTCCTGACGTCCGAACGAGACCATTGGCGGCAGCAAAACGAGCCATCTAGCATTTCATTGCCAGGCGGAAACGGGACAGTTTCATTTCTCAATGCAATGATGGCCACACCTTTCGAAGAGGCGCTTAGAATTCAAGAAAAACCTCTCGACGCGATAGGCCTCTTGGAAACAAAGGGCGCCATCATAAGTGACGGGATTTACGGGCGCCACCTGAAGACCATCCGTCAGGAGAAGCCGAAACTGTATGTTGGTGCCGCGGCGGCTGTCGCCGCATATCTTGGGCCGCACAATACGTGGCCGGATGCTAGCCGCAATCCTCTCTCCATAGGACAGTGGTTCTCGGGGTTGGGGGGGACAATCGAATTTCTTTCTCAAACGAGATCGACAAAAGCGGAGGCCAAAGCACTCGAAAGAGTTATCACGACCGCCCAAGCCCACCGTGCTGAGGCAGAGGAGATCAAACTGGAATTCCAGAATTGGCAGGACGCCACGCGAAAGGAATTCCAGGCTGAAATTGAGGCCCTCAGGCAAAGCAGTGCTGATACGTTCAAAAGTGTTAGGTCACAACTCGCCCAGTCGCTCCTTGATTCAAATACCCGGACTGCGGAACTCGAGGATAAGGTTCGGAAGCGCTTGATTCTAGAAGCGCCGACGACCTATTGGTCGAACAAGGCTAACTCACACACCAAGATCGCTGCGCTTTTTGGGTTGATCTTCCTTGGTTCTCTCGGCTTCGGAATCTACTGGCTCACGCATTGGGGAGTTGACCTGGTAGCAACGGCGCACGAGCGGATCGTGGGAAACGCTCAAGACCCAGGTCTCCTCGCCCTCGTGCCTCTAGCATTCATTACATTGCCCACTCTCGCGTTCGCATGGCTGTTGCGCCACGTGAGTCGGGTAATTGTACAGAACATGGCACTTGGGGCAGATGCTCGGTTGAGAGGAACGATTGCTACCACCTACAGCGCGTTAACCCTCGAACAGGATGCTTCCCCCGCGGAATTGGCGATCGTCCTGAACGCTCTGTTCCGTCCAGTCGACGGAAGCACGCACACGGAGATTGCGCCGCCCAATTTGGTGGACCTCCTCGAAATGGTGAAGAAGTAGGCGCGGCCCTTCGCACCAAGCTCCCGTTTTTTATCGACACGCTCCGCGTACACCATGCGCGGCTCTGGCGGTTCCGCCGAAGGGCACCATTGACGAACAATCGCGTCGCGGCTCTGCCCCATCCCCCTTGCCAACCTCCCCACCTTCCCCTAATCTCCTGCATGAGAAAACCTTTTCCCAACCCGCCGCTCGCCCGCTGACCTCACCCGTCATCACCGCGCAGGGCGATAAGAGAAAACCTTTTCCCAGCTCAGGGATTCCGCCGCGCCCATGCCTTCCAACGCCGAGCCAGCGCCAGTTTCCGCCAAGCCGCCGGTCACGCTGCGCGAGGTGGCGGCCGCGGCCGGCGTCAGCGTGGCCACGGCGTCCAAGGCGCTGAACGGGCAGGGACGCATGACCGCCGAGACGCGCGAGCGCATTCGCGAGACGGCGCGGCTGCTCGGCTTCCGGCCGAACAGCCTGGCGCAGAGCCTGCTCAGAAAACGCTCCTTCACAGTTGGGCTGCTCACCAACGACACCTATGGCCGCTTTTCGCTGCCGCTGATGGCCGGCGTTTCGGATGCGCTGGTCGACAAGGGCGTGTCGGTGTTCCTGTGCAATGTCGAGGACGACCAGCGGCTCGGCCAGCTGCATGTCGAGGCCATGCTCGACAAGCGCGTCGACGGCATCGTCGCCACCGGAAAACGCATCGACCGCCATCTGCCGGTCGATCTCTCCAACCTGCGCATTCCGGTCGTCTACGCCTTCACCCAGCCCGATCCCGGCGCTGTCGGCCTCGTCTCCGACGACGCCGGCGGCGCGCGGCTGGCGGTCGAGCATTTCCTGCGGCTCGGCCGCCGGCGCATCGCCCATGTCAGCGGCCCGGCGAGCTTTGCGGTGGTGCACGCGCGGGCGCAAGCCTGGCGCGACGTCCTGAAGGAGAACGGCCTGGCCGCGAGCGAGCCGCTGCTCGGCGCCTGGTCGGAAGCCTGGGGCCATGATGCAGTCGAAAAACTGTTCGGCCGTGCGGGGAGGGAAGAGTGGCCGGATGCTGTCTTCTGCGGCAACGACCAGATCGCCCGCGGCGTCATCGACGCGCTACGCGAGCGCGGCATCCGCGTGCCCGAGGATGTCGGCGTCATCGGCTTCGACAATTGGGAGATCGTGGCCGAGGCGACGCGCCCGCCGCTCACCTCCGTCGACATGAATCTTTCGACGCTCGGCCGCGAGGCCGGGCTTGCTTTGCTTTCGCTCGTCGACGGCCAGCCGGCCGCGCCGGGCATCAGGAAACTGCCGTGCCGGCTGGTGGTGCGTCAGTCATGCGGAGGTCCGCCGGAATGAAGCAACGAGGCCGCGCGCCCGCATCCGCCGGGCGGCGTGGCCAAACTGGGAGGAGAACCATGAGGAGGAGTAACATGAAGACCATGCTTGCCAAGCTGATGCTTGCGGCGGCCGTCATCGGCGGCGGCCTCGAGGCGGCGTCCGCCGAGACCGCCAACATCTGGGTGCGCGCCGACGGCTCGAACTTCATGCCGCGCATCGTCGACGCCTTCAACAAGGCGAACAAGGACCAGATCAAGCTCGACATCATTCCCAATGCCGAGATCATCCCGAAATATGGCGCGGCCGCCGCCGGCGGCACCGCGCCCGACGCGCTC
Organism: Mesorhizobium sp.; assembly: GCF_004963255.1. GTDB lineage: Bacteria > Pseudomonadota > Alphaproteobacteria > Rhizobiales > Rhizobiaceae > Mesorhizobium. The sequence continues at coordinate 113,130 of NZ_SUGA01000006.1, forward strand.
TCGCTCGACCTGATCTACACGCCGTCCTTCGCCGCCGCCGGCCAACTGGAGGACATCACCGACTGGGCGAAATCCTTGCCCTATTTTTCGAGCCTGTCGCTGGCGCATGTGAAGACCGGCACCTATAAGGACCGCATCTACGGCCTGCCGTTTTCGGCCGACGCCTCGGTGCTGATCTGGAACAAGAAGCTGTTCAAGCAGGCGGGGCTGGACCCGGAGAAGGGGCCGACCAACTGGGCCGAGATCGCGGCCGACGCCGAGAAGGTCAACGCGCTCGGCGGCGACATCAAGGGTTTTTACTTCTCTGGCAATTGCGGCGGCTGCAACATCTTCACCTTCACGCCGCTGATCTGGGCCTCGGGCGGCGACATCCTGTCGGAGGACGGCTCAAAGGCGACGCTCGACAGCCCGCAGCTGCGCGGCGCGATCGACCTCTACCGCTCGATGATCAAGAAAGGGCTGGTGCCCGAGGGCGCGCAGACCGACACCGGCGCCAATTTCTTCGCCGCCTTCGCCGGGGGCAAGATCGGCATCTCGCCCTCCGGCGCATTCGCCATCGGCGCGCTCAACACGCAGTATCCTGATATCGACTACGGCATCACCTTCCTGCCGGGCAAGGATGGCGGCTGGTCGTCCTTCGCCGGCGGCGACAATTTCGTCGTCACCAAGGGCACCAAGAAGATCGCCGTGGTGAAGGAGTTCCTGGACTTCGCCTATTCGCTGGAGGGCCAGACCATCCTCGCCAAATATGGCAGCCTGCCGGTGCGCAACGACATCGCCAAGGACGCGCTGAAGGATCTCGACCCGCGTTACCAGGTAGCCGCCGAAGCGATGGCCAAGGGCAGGACGCCCTATTCGGTGGTGTTCAACGACCTGATCAACTCCGCCAACGGTCCCTGGACGCAGATGATCAACGAGGTGTTCTTCGGCGACGACGTCGACGGCGCCATCGCCAACGCGCAGGAGACGATGCAGTCGATCATCGACCAGGCGCCGAACAAGTAGAACACCAGGGCCGGCCGGCGGCGGGGATCGCGCAACGCCTCGCCGCCAAGGCCCTGACCGGCCGCCCGCCCCGTCTCCCTGGCCGGGCGGCCGGGATGTTGCATCGCTGAACGGCAGGGTTATAGCGTTGAGAAAGCTCACTCTCACTGGCATCGCCTGTTTGAGGCGCCGAGAGGTTCGCGCCCCCCTTCTCCCCTTGTGGGAGAAGGTGGATCGGCGCGCAGCGCCGAGACGGATGAGGGGTGTTCCAGGGAACGCCAGCGCCTCGCTCCGCTGGAACACCCCTCATCCGTCGCCTTCGGCGACACCTTCTCCCACAAGGGGAGAAGGAGGAGTGAAACCATGACCGCCATGACCGCCGCCTCCGCTCCCGCCCGCTCGCGCACCAGCGCCAGCCTGCGGCAATGGGTGGGTCTGCTCTATGTCCTGCCGGCCGTCGCTTTCGTCACCGTCTTCTTCGTCATCCCGCTTGGCATGACGGCGTGGATGTCGCTGAACAACTGGCCGCTGATGGGCGAGCATGCCTTCATCGGCTTCGACAATTATGTCGCGATCCTGCGCGACACCCGCTTCTGGAATGCGCTGAAATTCACCTTCTACTACACGGTGATCGTCACCATAGCGATCTTCGCCGTCGCCTTCCCGCTGGCGATCTTCATCGAAAAGCCGCGGCCGCTCACCAATCTCTACCGCACCGCCTTCTTCATGCCGGCGGTGGTGGGCTTCGCTTCGGCGAGCCTGCTCTGGTCCTGGCTCTTGAATGTCGATTCCGGCCTGTTCAGCCCGGCCGCTTACGACCTCGGCCTGACCGAAAAGAAGGTCAATCTTCTTGCCACCTTCCAGCCGGCGTTCTGGTCGATCATCGCCATGGTGGTGTGGAAGGTCGCCGGCTTCACCATGATCATCCTGATGACCGGCCTGCAGTCGATCCCGCAGGACCTGCAGGAGGCAGCCGTCATCGACGGGGCAGGGCCATTCGCCAGGTTCCGGGCGATCACGCTGCCCTTGATGCGCCGCACACTGGCGCTGGCGCTGATCCTGTCGGTGGCAGGCTCGATCCTCGCCTTCGACCAGTTCTACATCATCCTGCGCGGCGGCCCGCGCAACCAGACGCTGACGGCGGTCTACTGGATCTTCAACCAGTCCTTCGTGTCGTTCAAGCTCGGCTATGGCGCCGCGCTCTCCATGGTGCTGCTGGCCATCCTGGTGGCGCTCAGCCTCGTCCAGCTCTGGCTGCTGCGCAAGCCCGAGGGGCTCGACTGATGGCCGAGGCGATGTCGCAAAACCGCAAGGCCGCCTTCAGCCTCGCCAGGCATTCCACCGGCATCATCGCCTCGGTGCTGTTCCTGGCGCCGATCGTGTGGACGGTGCTTTCGACCTTCAAGCCGGCGCAGGAAGCGCGCCAGCCGCCGCTGCCGCCCTGGCCGACCACCGGCTTCTCGGTCGAGAACTACGAGACGCTGAACGCCTTCGGCGACGGGCTCTGGGTCTCGGCGCAGAACAGCATCTATGTCTCGGTGATGACGGTGCTCCTGTCGGTGCTGGTCAGCGTGCTTGCCGGCTACGGCTTCTCGCGCTTCCGCTTTCCGTTCCGGGACTTCTTCTTCGTCCTCATCCTGTCGACGATCATGATCCCGTTCCAGTCGATCCTGACGCCGATCTTCCTGGTGCTGACCAGGCTCGGCCTGCACAACACGCTGACCGGGCTGGTCTGCGTCTATGTCACGCTGCAATTGCCCTTCTCGATCTTCATGATGCGCAACGCCTTCGACGCGGTGCCGCGCGAGATCGAGGAGGCGGCGCGCATGGACGGCGCCAACAATGTCACCATGCTCGTCAAGGTGATGCTGCCGCTGGTCTGGCCGGGCGTCGTCACCATTGCGCTGTTCGCCTTTCTCGGCGCCTGGAACGAGTTCCTGGCGGCACTCGTGCTGATGACCGACCAGTCCAAATTCACCCTGCCGGTGATGATGACGGCGCTGCAGTCCGGCCGCTTCGGCGCCATCGACTGGGGCGCGGTGCAGGCGGGCGTCACGGTGATGATGGTGCCTTGCCTGATCCTGTTCCTGGCGCTGCAGCGCTTCTACATCCGCGGCCTAATGGCCGGGGCCGTCAAGTAATTCGAATGGAGTGAACCTCATGACCGCATCGCAGCCCACCAAAGAGGCCGGCACGTCCGCCAGGCCAAAACTCGCCTTCCGGCCGTTGCCTGTGCCGCAGGTCGATGTCCGCGGCTTCTGGGGCGACCGTGTCGATGCGGTGGCTAGCAAGACCGCCGGCATCCTCTACGACCGCTGCGTTGAGGCGCGTATGCTGGAGCAGATCGATCCGGACCGGCCGTCGCCAGGCGTCGTCATTCCCTTCCATTCGCCGTCGCCCGACGAGGCCGACGGGCAGGACGCCGAGTTCACCGGCTCGACGGTGACGACGCAGATGTTCTGGGATTCCGACTGGGGCAAGACCATCGAGACCGCCGCCTATTCGCTCTACCGCCGCCGCAATCCGGAGCTGGAAAAGAAGATCGACGCCGTCATCGACATGTACGAAAAACTGCAGCAGGAGGACGGCTATCTCTCCAGCTGGTACCAGCGCATCCAGCCCGGCCTGCGCTGGACCAACCTGCGCGATTGCCACGAGCTCTACTGCGCCGGCCATCTGATCGAGGGCGCGGTCGCCTACTTCCAGGCGACCGGAAAGCGCAAGCTGCTCGACATCATGTGCCGCTACGCCGACCACATCGCCTCGATGTTCGGCCCGGAGCCTGGCAAGAAAAAGGGTTACTGCGGCCATGAGGAGATCGAGCTCGCGCTGGTCAAGCTGGCGCGGGTAACGGGCGAGCAGAAATACATGGAGCTCGCCAAATATTTCATCGATCAGCGCGGCCTTGAGCCGCATTATTTCGACGAGGAGGCGCGCGCCCGCGGCGCCGATCCGAAGGCCTATCACTTCAAGACCTACGAATATAACCAGTCGCACAAGCCGGTGCGCGACCAGGACAAGGTCGTCGGCCACGCGGTCCGCGCCATGTATCTCTATTCCGGCATGGCCGACATCGCCACCGAATATGGCGACGACACGCTGCGCGTGGCGCTCGACCGGCTCTGGGACGATCTGATGACCAAGAGCCTCTACGTCACCGGCGGCCTTGGGCCGTCGGCGCACAATGAGGGTTTCACCAGCGATTACGACCTGCCCAACGAGACCGCCTATGCCGAGACCTGCGCCTCGGTCGGCCTGGTGTTCTGGGCAAGCCGCATGCTCGGCATGGGCCCGAATGCCCGTTACGCCGACATGATGGAGCGCGCGCTCTACAACGGCTCGATCTCCGGCCTGTCGCTCGACGGCTCGCTGTTCTTCTACGAGAATCCATTGGAGAGCAGGGGCGGCCATCATCGCTGGAAATGGCACCGCTGCCCCTGCTGCCCGCCCAATATCGGCCGCATGGTGGCCTCGATCGGCAGCTATTTCTACGGCCTCGCCGATGACGCGCTGGCGGTGCACCTCTACGGCGACTCGACCGCTCGCTTCGAAATTGGCGGCCGCCAGGTTACCCTGGTCCAGACCAGCAACTATCCCTGGGACGGCGCGGTCGCGATCGAGGTCGGGCCGGAAGCGCCGGTGGAATTCACGCTCTATCTCCGCATCCCTGCGTGGTGTCGCAAGGCCGCGCTGCGGGTCAACGGCAAGCTGGTCGATCTCGAGGCGGCGACGGTCGACGGCTATGCCGCGATCCGGCGCGAGTGGCGCCAGGGCGACAAGGTCGAGCTCGACCTCGAAATGTCGATGGCGCGCCTCTTCGCCAATCCGCAGGTGCGCCAGGACATCGGTCGCGTAGCGCTGGCGCGCGGCCCGCTGGTCTACTGCGTTGAGGAAACCGACAATGGCGGCGGGCTGCATCGCATCGCTCTGCCGCGCGAGGCAAAGCTCGAGGCCCATAAGGAGCCAAACCTGCTCGGCGGCGTCGTCACCCTTTCGGCTATCGGCAGCAGGGCCGAGACGGAAAACTGGGGCGCCGATCTCTATCGTCCCGAGCCGCCGGCGACTGAGGCGACGAAGCTCAAGGCGGTGCCCTATTTCGCCTGGGACAATCGCGAGCCCGGTGAGATGCTGGTCTGGCTGAGGGAGGGGTAGACGGGCCCGGCTACAGATGCACGAAGGCCGTCAGCGGCAGGTGATCGGAGGCGACGCGCGACAGCGGCGTGTCATGCGCCTCGACGCCTGAAACCAGACCGTGCCGATTGCCCATGATGCGGTCGAGCGCCAGCACCGGCAGGCCGGACGGGAAAGTGGGCACCGCCGGTGGCGTCGGCCCGAAGGTCGTGTGCAGCGTGTTCAGCGCCGAGCGGTTGCCGAGCCGCCATTCGTTGAGGTCGCCAAGCAAGAGCGTCGGCCTTTCGTCGGCGCTGCTCATGATGTCGAGCACGACGCGAGCCTGTTCCGAGCGCGAGCGGCGCAGGAGGCCGAGATGGGCGGCAATGACGCGCAAGCTGCGTTTCTCGTCAAGATCGATTTCGGCGACCAGCGCGCCGCGCGGCTCCAGTCCCGGCAGCTTGAGCTGGTGGACGTCGCGCACGGTGCCGCGCTTGAACAGGAGCACATTGCCGCGCCAGCCATGCCCCTTGCCGTTGCCCGAGACCGGCACCGGCACCAGTCCCGTCTCCAGTTCCAGGCGGGCGAGATCGAGCAGCCCGGCCCTGTCGCCGAAGCGGTTATCGGCTTCCTGCAGGGCAATCACGTCGGGGCTGATCTCGCGGATGACGCGGGCCGTCCTGTCAGGGTCGAACCTGCGGTCCGTGCCGATGCATTTGTGGACGTTGTAGGAGGCGACGACGATTTCAGTGTCGTTGACTCGCTTGCGCGGCGTCGCCTTCGCCTTGCGCGCGTTCCTGGCGCGGATCGACAGGAGCACGGTCTCCGGCAGGCTGCGTCCCTTGATGTCGTCTATCTCCATGATCCTGCTGCTCGATTTCCTGCTCTAAAGATAGGGCGATCCCAGCCACAGCAAACGGTCGAAGACGCGGATTACGAATGGCCTTGCATTCAGCGTCTCCAGCGTCACCGGCTGGGCGGTCGAGATGGCGGCCGCGATGCGTGCGTCGATCTCGGCGGCGAAGTTTTTGTCCAGGACTTCCATGTCGATCTCGAAATTCAGCCTCAGCGAGCGCGCGTCCAGATTGGAGGAGCCGACATAGGCCCACACGCCGTCGATCGCCATCAGCTTGGAATGGTCGAACGAGCCCTCGTGGCGCCAGACCCGGCAATAATGCTTCAGAACCTGGTCGAACTGCGCCGTCATCGCATGATCGACGAGGAAAAGGTTGTTCACCGCCGGCACGACGATGTCGATTTCGACGCCGCGCCGGCCAGCCGTGGTCAACGCGCTGATGAACTCCCGGTCCGGCAGGAAATAGGGCGACATGATGCGGATCGATTTGCGGGCGACCGAAAACGCGCCCATCAAAAGCTTGAGGTTGGTTTCGTTGGAGGCGTCCGGCCCGCTCGCCACCGCGCGCACCAGCACCGGCTGCCCGGGCGGTGGCGCGGCGCGCTCGACCTGCCAGGGTCCGTCCTTCAAGGCCTCGTTGCCGGCAAAGCGCCAGTCCTCGGCGGCAACCGAAAACAGGTCGGCCACCACCGGTCCGGTGACCTCGAAATGCGTGTCGCGCGAACTGTCGGAACCGGCGAATTCGGCCGAGAATCCCTTTCGGATGTTCATGCCTCCCGTGAACGCCACCGCGCCGTCGACGATCAGGATCTTCCTGTGCGTCCTCAGATTGGCATAGGGAAGTCTCAGGCCCATGACGATGTTGCCGTTGAAGAGGTCGACGGTGACGTCGGCCTCCCTGAGTTGTTTCAGGATGCTCGGCACCGAATAGCGCACGCCGACGGCGTCGATCAGCACGCGCACGGTGACGCCGCGCTTGACGGCGTTGCCGAGCGACTGGACGAAAAGCGCCCCCACCGCGTCATTGTCGAAAATATAGGTTTCGAGCAGGACGCTTCTTTGCGCCGCATCAATTGCCCGGCACATCGCCGTATAGGCCTCGTCGCCGGTCTTGAGCACGGCGATGGTGTTTCCGGAGGTCAGCGGACGCCGCGCCACCCTGTCGCCGAGCGTCTTCAGCCCGGTGAAGCGTTGTCCGTATTCTGCGTTGATCAGGGCTTCTAGGGCGACGTCGCGGTCATGCCTGGCGGCGGCGTCGGGCGACGGCCGCATCGCGCTGATCGTCGCGCGGCGGATGCGGTTGATGCCGGCGATGGCGTAGATGATCGCGCCGAGAAAGGGCGAGAGTAGCATCACGCCGACCCAGCCGGTGGCGGCGCGCACGTCCTCCTTGGTCATGATGGCGTGCACGATGCCGACCGCCGCCATCGCCAGCGAGAGGATCAGGATAAGCGTCGACCAGTGACTCGCAATCGCGTCAAGCATTGTCCCGACTATGGAGCGAGCCGGGGCGGAAAGGCAATGCGGCGGGTTATTCCGCGCTCATTCAGCCATCGGTCGAGATGGTTACGGCCCTCCAGGCTTCGATCTCCTGCTGCAGGCGTTCGATACGTTCGGACACGAGCTTGAGGGCGTCGCTGCCAAGTAGGAGCTGCTGCGGCGGAGCTTCGGATTCCACCAAAGCCAACACGGCCTTGGCAAGCTTGCCGGGGTCGCCAAGCTGCCTGCCGCTTTTCGCCTGCCGGGCTTCACGGATCGGGTCGAACAGCGCGTCATAATCCGCGATAGACCTTTCGGTCCGGACCATGGAGCGCCCGGCCCAGTCCGTCCGGAAGGAACCGGGGCAGACGGCCGTAACGCGAACGCCAAACGGGGCCATTTCCGAACGCATCACCTCCGATATGCCCTGGAGCGCGAACTTGCTGCCACAGTAGTAAGCAATGCCCGGCATCGTGATCATGCCGCCCATCGAGGTGACATTGACGATGAAGCCACGGCGTCGCTCGCGGAACTTCGGAAGAAACGCCTTGGCGACCGCCACGGCGCCGAAGACGTTCACGTCGAACTGACGCCGCATCTCTTCGAGCGGTGACTCTTCAAGCACGCCTTCGTGGCCATAGCCGGCATTGTTGATCAGGACATCGACGGGCCCGTGCTCTTCCTCCGCCTGCGCGACGACGTCCGGCACGCGGTCGAACTCCGTGACATCGCACATGACCGTCCGCATCGCAGGCAGGGATCTGCCGAGTGCCGCGCGTGACGTCTCGGACCGTACGGCGCCGATGACCGTATGGCCTGTTTGGATGGCGGCGGAAGCGATGGCGAGGCCAAAGCCGGAATTGGCACCGGTGATGAAGAAGGTCTTTTTCGCCATTGTCTGCCGTCCTTGTTGATGGAGTGTGGCTTGACAGATAGTATTGTGCGGTGGGCATCCCGATTGCGGTTTCTATGAATTCCTTGCCAAATCCTATCGAAGCAGATCCCGGACGAAAACGGGAACTGGTCGATCTGGCCGAAGGTCTCGGCGAACGCATTGGATACAACGCCACCGCACTCCAGAGCGTGCGGGTGCTCCGGACGGAGGCCGTGCTCCATGACGTCCCGGTGCTTTATGAGCCGGGCGCGGTGTTCGTCCTGCAGGGAAGCAAGCGAGGCATCCTCGAACGGGAGGTCTACCTCTACGACGAAGAACACTATTTGGCGGTGTCGGTGCCGGTTCCGTTTCGAATGGAGTCGATGGCCAGCCCCGATCGTCCGCTGCTTGCCGTCTATGTCGAGTTTGACATGCGGCTGGCGGCCGAGATTGCAGGGCGGCTGGAGACGCATTCCGCAATGGGAAGCGACAGGCCGCAAAGCCTCATATCGAGCAGGATGGAGGCCGATATTGAGGATGTGCTGCTGCGCCTTTTGAAGGCGCTTCGCAACCCTGCCGAGACCGCCATTCTTGGATCAGGCCTGCTGCGCGAGCTGCATTACCGGGTGCTGATTGGCCCGCAAGGCGGCGCAATGATCGCAGCCTTGCAGCAAAGGGGCAGGTCGGGAAGGATCGTGCGGAGCCTTGCATGGCTGCGGGAAAACTACAGCTGCGAAATCTCGGTCGCCGATCTGGCGAGAGAAGCAGGCATGAGCGTGCCTTCCTACCACCTCCATTTCAGGGAGATGACCGGAAGCAGCCCGATGCAGTACGTGAAAGCCATGCGGCTGCACGAGGCAAGACTGATGATCGCGCGCAAGGGCACGATTGCTCAGGCCGCGGCTTCGGTCGGCTATGCGAGCGCGGCTCAGTTTAGCCGTGATTTCAAGCGGCATTTTGGGCGCACGGCTTCTGAAGAGATGAACTGGGTCCGTCGCCATCTGGGCGAGCTTGCCTGGGCGGAGTAGCCGCCATTGGCGCTCAGCCGGCTCCTCGGTCTATGGCTTCCTGAAGAAGCCCGACAGAATATTCGGACCCGCTTCTCCGGGCCGCAGCCTGATCCCGTCCTCGAAACAGTTCAGGGTCACACAGTCGAAGCCGTTGTGCGCGAGCAGCGCCACCAGCGAGTCGCGGTCGAAGTGGTGCAGGTGCTCGTTGGGGAGGCGCATGCGCCAGGTCCGGAACCAGGCGTCGCCGTCGGCGCCGAGCTCACGCCAGCGGCAATAAGGGACGGCGACGGCCAGATGCCGGGTCTGCAGGCGGGCGAGGAAGCTGAGATCCGGGATGTGCTCGAGCACGTCGAACATGGCGACGAGATCCCACGAGCCGGCGAGCGCCTCCTCCCAATCGACAAAGCGGACACCTTGGGGCAGCGGAAACTCGGCGATGTCGCAGCCGGCGCAATCGGCGACGCCGGTAATCTTGGCGGCTTCGATGAATGTGCCGGTGCCGTATCCGATCTCCAGCACCGAGCGCGGAATTTCGCCGGTGATCCCCAGCACCCAGCCAAGCCGCTGATAGCCGAGCTTGATGGTCCGGTCGCTCAGGTCCTCGTAGTACGAGATGTATTTCTTGTCGTACTTGATCGGCGTGAAGTCGATCTGGTGGATCACGCCGAATTCGTCCGCCTCATAATTATCCAGCATTCAGACGCCGCCTCCGCATCCGAATTCTCTACATGGCAGAGCTAAACGCAACGTAACGGGAACGCTGAGCGCTTGCGTCAAATCCCGTTGGTGCGCCTCGCCATCAGCCGCAGCCAAGGCGTCAGATGGAAGCCCGCCATCAACAGATACATCGGCGCCATGCCGCTGAGGACCGAGGCTTCCGACATGCACGTCATGTCGTGATCGCCATAGGCTGCCGTCAGCAGCGCCATCATGGCGAAGGTCGGCGCCGCGGCGAGGCAAAGCCAGTCGGCGAGGCCGAAGCCGCTCAAGCCGGTTGGGCGAGGGGCGGAATTGTGGATGCTCATGATATTCACCTTCCCGAAGTGGTCGGGTTTTTAAATGTTCGGAGAGATGCCGGGATCGGCTTCGGCGGCGCGGTTCGCGCCGCCGGAGTCGCTTCACGTTCAGGCGCTCTTGTTGCGGAACGCCGCTTCGCCGGCATCCGAGACCTCGACCCATCTCTGATCGGGGGCGGTGCCCGCTTCGTAGTTGTCGTGCCAGTTCCACCATTTGTAGGTCTGGGTCTGCGGATAGCCCGCGGGCGAGTCCTCCCACACCTCCTGACGGCCGAGCGGCGTGACGTCGAGATAGCTCCAGACGGTGCCGAAGGCTTCGTCGCCGCGGTTGTTGACGAAATAGGTGCGGAAGATGCGCTTGCCGTCATGGATGAAGACGTTGTGGCCGTGCCATTGGTCGACGCCGAAATCCTTATCCCAGCTGTCGGTGATGGTGTACCAGGGCATCTTCCAGTCCATCTGTTGCTTCAACCGCTGGATGTCGGCCTGGGGCGCGCGCGAGGCATAGGCAAGCGTGGTGTCGCGGGCGTTGAGATGGGCAAGGTTGCCGACCATGTCGGCGCCGAGCGAGCAGCCGCGGCAGGCATGTTCGGGCCAGCCAAAGACGCCCGGCTCGAAGAAGGCGCGGTAGATGACGAGCTGGCGGCGGCCTTCGAAGAGGTCGAGCAGGCTTGCCTTGCCGTTCGGGCCTTCGAACACATAGTCCTTGGTGACTTCCATCCAGGGCATGCGGCGGCGTTCGGCGGCCAATGCGTCGCGGGCGCGGGTCATCGCCTTTTCCTTGACCAGCATTTCTTCATAGGCGCCTTCCCACGCTTCCTGCGAAACGACCGGCGGTGTCTTCATCTGTTGGGTCATTGCTCTTGTCCCGTTCTTGGGTTTGGTTGGGGGTGACAGGGACAGACATAGGCCGCATGGTTCGATGGTGAGAGTTACAAGTGTGACGCGATTTGATCTGGCGGGCCCTGAGGCGATGGCATGGACTCGCTGATCAACGCCGCCGGCCGCGCCCTCGCCGCGGGCGATCCGCTCGGCGCCTTGAAGCGCGTCGCCCTGCGCGACGACGCGCCGGCGCTGGCGCTGCGCGGCATCGCGATGGCGCAGCTCGGCGATTTCGCCAAGGCCAAGGCGCTGCTGAAGGACGCGGCGAGGGCCTTCAGTTCGAGGGAGACTGTCGCGCGCGCCCGCTGCGTCGTCGCCGAGGCCGAGATTGCCCTGGTCTCGCGCGACCTCGGCTGGTCGGAGAAGGCCTTGCGATCCGCACGCGCCACGCTTGCCGCGCATGGCGACCGGCTGAACGCCGCCTATGCCGGCAGCCTCGAGGCGCGCCGGCTCATCCTGATCGGCCGGCTCGACGAGGCCGAGCGGCTGCTTTCGGATTTCGATCCGGCGCCGCTGCCGCCGGTTGCGCGCGTCGCGCATGAACTGGCCGCGGCCGGCATCGCGGTCCGGCGCCTGAGGACGAAGGCGGCGCGCTCGGCGTTCGGCCGAGCATCGCTGGCCGCTTACGAAGCCAACATCCCGGCCTTGAAGGCCGAAGTCGAAGCGGCATCCCTGGTCCTGAACACGCCGGTCGGCCGATTGATCTCGGGAGGCGCGGAGAAAGATCTGCTGCTTGACGAGGTCGAGATGCTGCTGACCTCGGGCGCGCTGGTCATCGATGCCTGCCGCAACGTGGTGCGCGAGGCCGATGCGGTCGTCTCGTTGGCGACACGGCCGGTGTTGTTCGCGCTGGCGCGCACGCTTGCCGAGGCATGGCCGGCGGATGCCTCGCGTGAGATGCTGTTGAGACGCGCCTTTCGGGCAAGGCACGCGGATGAATCGCATCGCGCGCGGCTGAGGGTCGAGATGGGGCGGCTGCGCGCCGAGCTCACCGGGTTGGCCGAGATCAATGCCACGGCCGGCGGCTTTGCCTTGACGCCGTTGAAGGCCGCCGAGGTCGTGGTGCTGGCGCCGCCGGTCGAAGACGAGCATGGCGCGGTGCTTGCCTTTCTGACCGATGGCGAGGCCTGGTCGAGCTCGGCGCTGGCGATCGCGCTCGGCGCCAGCGCGCGCACCGTGCAGCGGGCGCTGGAAGAACTGTCGACGCAGAACAAGGTGCAGCCGGTCGGTCGCGGCCGGGCGCGCCGCTGGATGATGCCGCCGGTGACCGGATTCCCGACTGTGTTGTTACTCCCGGGGCCGCTGCCGACCGACTAGTGTGCGGCCATTGTTCGAATGGAGATCGAAAATGAAACGAGCCGCTGCCGAGATCCTGCGCGAATACGGACCGTTCCCCGGCGTCGAGCGCGTCAACGGCGTTACCTATGACGGCAAGAACGTCTGGTTCGCCAGTGGCGACAAGCTGAACGCGCTCGATCCCGACAGCGGCAAGATCGTGCGTACGATCGATGTCGCGTCGCATGCCGGGACTGCCTTCGATGGCGAGTATCTCTACCAGATTGCCGAGGATCGCATCCACAAGGTCGACCCGAAGATCGGCAAGGTCGTCGCCACCATTCCGGCTCCCGGCAATGGCGGCGATTCAGGCATGGCCTGGGCCGAGGGTTCGCTCTGGGTCGGCGAATACCGGGCGCACAAGATTCATCAGATCGATCCTGAAACGGGCAAGGTGATCCGTACCATCGAATCGAAGCGTGTCGTCACCGGGGTCACCTGGGTAGATGGCGAGCTCTGGCACGCCACCTGGGAGGGCGAGGAGGGCGACCTGGTGCGCGTCGATCCCGACACGGGCGACGTGCTGCAGGAGCTGGCGATGCCCTCCGGCGTGTCGGGGCTGGAATCGGACGGCGGCGGCTGCTTCTTCTGTGGCGGCGGCAGCAGCGGCAAGATCAAGGCCGCAAAGCGTCCGGGACACGAAAGCAAGTAAGGAACAGTGGAAAGGCGGCCCGGTCAGGCCGCCTCGCGCGCCGGCCGCGTCATTGGCTTGGAGGCCTTCGCGGCGTTTGGCTCATCGACATGCGCCCAGGCCGGCCGCTCGAACAGGAAGGCGCCGAAGCCAATGCGCTTGACGATGAAATAGAGCGCGACCGGGCTGATGACCGAGACAATCAGCACCGCTAGGCTCAGCATCCCGGTGTCGGTCAGGAGGCCGCTCGCCAGCATGACACCGCGGAAGATCGACATCGGAATGGTGAAGGCGACATAGACCACCAGCGAATGCTCGCCGAGCCAGCGCAGCCACTCCATGGAAGCAAATTTCGACAGAAAGCCGCCGGCCACGCACAGCGCCACCGCGCCGGCGACGGCCAGCGTCAGATGCAGTGGCGGCCATGCCGCCAGGCCCATCTGCATGCCGACCGGCTGCATCGCATAGCCCGGCGAATAGACGAGCAGCCCGTTGACGAGCGCCCAGGTGAGCAGGCCCGCGACGGCGATCGCCGGACGAGCCTGCGTCCATTCCACCAGCCGGAAGATCAGCGGCGCGAGCACGAAGCCGAGATAGAAGAACACGAAATAGGCCGCGAACTGCTCGAGCGCGTAGCTGTCCGGCTTCGGCGCCCACATCTGCAGCGCGGCAGCGAACGGGATGACGATCCAGTGCGGCACGCGAAGCTCGCGCAGCACGCGGATCACGATACCGAAAACCGCCAGCATGTAGATGAACCACAACACGCCATAAGGCTGTACGACGGCCATTACGAGGTCGTGCAGCATGCCGGCGGGATCGCGGCTGAAGATGCCGATCTTCAGCCCGATCGAGATGATCGCCCACAGCACGTAGAAATAGAGATAGTGGACGACACGACGGTCGACATAACGCCGCCACGGCCGGTCGATCACTTGCGACAGGAACAGGCCCGAGATCAGGAAGAATTCCGGCATGCGGAAGGGCGTCGCGAAGCCGATGACATAGTGCAGGAAGCCGACGCCGCCAGTGTATTCACCGGTGTTGTAGGCCGAATACATCATCACCACCAGGATGATGGAAAGGCCTTTTGCCGTGTCCACCCACGGCATGCGGTTGGGGCTGCTCATGCGCGATCTCGAGGAAAATTCAACTGCCGCGATTGTAGCGGACCGGCGAATGCCTCGCAGCAACAAGCTTACGATATCGTAAACGGAAACCTTGTTCGGTGCCTGCGTTAACCATCGCCTGACGCGGGAGACGGGGCGGCGGCATGCGTCTCGCGCATTGCTATCGCGACAATTGCGCCCGACAGGAAGGTCAGCGCCGCGATGGCCCCGATCGCCGCGGCGAAGCCGAAGAAATCGGCGATCAGGCCCGCGGCGAGGGCGCCAATTGCGTAGCCGAGGTCGCGCCAGAAGCGGTAGACGCTGAGCGAGCGCGCCCGCCATGAGGGATGCGAGGCGTCCGAAACCGCCGCGATCAGGCTCGGATAGACCATCGCCGTGCCGAGGCCGAGCAGCAGGCTCGCCAGCAACCACCAGCCGAAATCGCGCGTCATGGCGGTCAAGAGAAGCCCCGCCGCCTGCACCCACATGCCGGCGACGATCAGGCCCTTGCGGCCCCACCGGTCGCTCAGCGGCCCGGTCGCGACCTGCAGGACGCCCCACACCGCCGGATAGACCGCCTTGAGGATGCCGATGCGCTCGACGCCGAGCCCGTTGGCGACGAAGAAGAGCGGGAACAGCCCCCAGCTCATGCCGTCATTCAGGTTGTTGACCAGGCCGGCTTGGGAGGCGGCGAACAGGTTACGGTCCCCGAACGAGGTCAGAATGAAGATCTCGCGGAAGCTGAGCGGCGAAGCCTGTTTTGGGTGGTCCGCCAGCTCGAGCCGCACATGCTCGCGCGTGTCGCGCACCAGCAGGATGGACAGCGTCGCACCCAGGATCGCATAGCCGACGCCGAGATAGATCGGCACCGGACGCAGCCCGTAGCGGCTGGCGAGATAGCCGGTGAGGAAGGCGGTGATGCCGACGGCGAGGTAGCCGGCGAACTCGTTGAGGCCGACGGCCAGCCCGCGCGATTTCGGTCCGACCAGATCGACTTTCATGATCACCGTCATCGACCAGGCGAGCCCTTGGTTGATGCCGAGCAGGGCATTGGCGGCCACGATCCAGCCCCAGTTCGGAGCCCAGATGATGATGAAGGGCACCGGCAGGCCGAACAGCCAGCCGAGGATCAGCACGCGCTTGCGGCCCCATGTGTCGGCGAGTTGGCCGGAAACGAGATTGGCGCAGGCCTTGACCACGCCGAAGCTGACGATGAAGGAGACGACCAGCGTGGTGGAAGCGACGCCGAATTCCTCCGCGCCGATCAGCGGCACGACGGTCCGTTCGATGCCGACCATGCCACCGACGAAGGCGTTGATCAGCACGAGCAGCGAAAACTGCTTCCAGTTGGCCTTGAGGCCGAGCGCGACGGCGGTGGCGTTCACACTGGAAAACCGGCCTTTCTGAAGCCTGATGTGAAAAGCTCGAGAGCGACCGGGTCGGCGAACGGGAGACCTGAAATCAGCCGAACAGTCACGTCGTGTTTCCTCATCAGTGTTTCCTCGACTTCAGCGCGCGCCTTCTCCATCTCGCCCAAATGCGCGTAAGTCGCCGCGAGGAAGGCATGAATGAAGAAATGGTCTCCGGCCTTCTGATACGAACCGACGGCTTCCGAGTACCTTCCAAGCAGGAAGAGCGAGCTGCCCTTCACCTCCCAGAACCATGTCGGAGGTAAGGGGTCGCGCAGTAACGCGCTTTCGAGCACGTTGAACGCCGTCTCGCCCCGTCCGCCATAGTTGAGCCAGCTTGCGTAATCTCCTGCGATGTTCACGTCCAGCGGGTTCAGCGAGCGTGCTCGCTCGAAATGCATTCCCGCATCGCTGTGCTGGCGCATGTGCGTAAGCACCAGCCCCATGCTCTGGTGACAGACGCCGTCGCTCCTGTCGAGATCGAGCGCCGTTCGCGCCGAGTCCCAAGCCTTCTGTAGCGTCCTCGGATCGTTGTCATACCAAAATCTGCCAACGAGGGCCTGGGCGAGGAAGGCGTGGCCTTGAGCGAAGGTCGAATCGAGTTCGACGCACCGAACGAACAGCGGCTCGGACTTGTCCAGTTCATATCGATGGAAGAGCGCGCGCCCTTGCAGATAGTAGTCGTATGCATCCCAATCGGCTGGAGGCTTGCGCCTGGAGCGGCTTGCCGAGTCGGCCTCCGTTTGGCCTTCGACCATTGAGGCGATGAGCGCGGCAACCTCGTCTTGCAATGTGAAGATGTCGTTGAGGGCCCGGTCGTACCGTTGGGCCCACAGGTGGGTGCCGGTGGCGGCGTCAATCAATTGTGTAGTGATGCGAATGCGATCGCCGAGCTTTCGTATGCTGCCTTCGACGAGGTAGCGAACCCCGAGTTTGCGATGGACTTCGGCGATGTCCGGTGCCGGATGGCGAAACTGAAAAGACGAGTTGCGTGCGATGACGAGGAGGGAGCGAAATCTGGCCAGCTCCGTGATTATGTCCTCGGTTATGCCGTCACTGAGATATTGCTGGTCCTGATCGCCGCCCAAATTGGCAAAAGGCAGCACCGCAATCGACGGTTTGCCGGATGCCGGCATCGGTTTGGAGGATGTGCTCGCCACCGGCTCAATCGTCCCGGTGAAGCGGTAGCCGACACGAGGCACAGTGGCGATCCACTCGCCGCCGTTCTCAGCCGGGCCAAGAACCTTTCTTAGTGTCGCGATCTGGACGGTAAGGTTGCCTTCCTCGACGGCGGTGCCCGGCCAGGCAGCGTCCATCAGCTCGGCCTTGGTCAGGATTTCGCCCGGCCGTGCCGCAAGCGCGGCAAGCAACGTCAGCCCACGATGCCCAACGGCGATCGGGATACGCTCTTTAAGGAGCGTCCCGGTGTCGGGATCGAGTACGAACGGACCAAAAGCGATGCGAGTCCCCTGCATGTGGGCATATTAAGCGTTTCGACAGTTTCCGGGAAAGGGTTGGAGAACGACTAAACCGCAGCCGAGGGTTTGTCGGGCTGTCGCGGCGCTGCGCTCGGTCGGGCGTTCCGCGCGCCGCCCCGAGGACGGCATGCCGGAATGGAAAGCCGCCGGCTTGCCGGTGGCGGCGGCCGCCTGATGGTGCGGCTAGTTGATTGACCCGGGCGCGCCGGCAGATCAACGTGCGATGGCCTGCGAAAGCTGATAGCATCCCTCGATGCTTTCTCCACGAGGTTGAGGGTCACGATGTCTGCGCGTTTTTATTCGCTCCTGCTGGCGTTTCTCCTGGCTGCGCCCGGCGCCTTTGCCGAAACGCTGAAGCTTCCGGACAATCTGACGGGATTCAGTTCCCCTGCCGGAGAGAGCTTTCTTGCCGAGAGCATGGCGAAGGAAGCCTATTTCCCCCTCGCGAGCAATTTTCTCACGCAAAAGACGCAGGCCTATTGCGGCGTGGCCAGCATCGTCATGGTGTTGAACGCGCTCAACGTTCCGGCGCCCGCGGTGCCCGAATACGAACCTTACAAGACGTTCACGCAGGATAATGTCCTGAACGAGCGCACGGAAACCATTCTTCCTCGTCAGGTCCTCGACAAGCAGGGAATGACGCTCGACCAGATCGGGGCCATTCTATCCACCCAGCCGATCAAGGCCGAGGTCCGCCATGCTTCGGATGCCAGCCTTGAGCAGTTCCGCACCCAGGCCAGTTCGTTCCTTGCCAAGCCCGGGCACTTTGTCATCGTCAACTATCTGCGCAAGGCGATGGGCCAGGAGAAAGGCGGGCACATATCGCCGCTGGCCGCTTACGACGAGAAAGCGGACAGGTTCCTGATCCTCGATGTCGCCCGCTACAAATATCCGCCGGTATGGGTGACAACGGCCGACCTGTTCGGAGCGATGAACACGGTCGACAGCGACAATGAGAACAAAACCCGCGGATATGTGCTGATATCGTCGCCGTCGGGAGAGTAGTTCAGCCTGAACTTCCAGCGGAGAAGGCCCGCAAGCACACAGTTCGCGACGTAGCCCGCCCCATGCAGGCGAGCCGCGCTAATCGTGCTGCCGTAAAATATCAGTCCTTCGCGCGCTCCACGTACGAGCCGTCTGCGGTCATCACCACGATGCGCGTGCCGGCCGAGATATGCGGCGGCACGGCGGTACGCACGCCGTTGGAGAGCACGGCCGGCTTATAGGAGGAAGACGCCGTCTGGCCCTTGGTGACCGGCTCGGTTTCCACCACCTCGAAGGTGGCGCGCTGCGGCAGCGTCAGCGAGATCGGCACGCCGTTGAACTGGGCGAGCTGAACGGCCATGCCTTCCTGCAGATAGGGCGCGAAATCGCCGACCACGGCTTCCGAGGCCACGACCTGGTCGTAGCTTTCCGGATTCATGAAGTGAAAGCCTTCGCCGTCGGAATAGAGGAAGGTGTGCTCGCGCTCTTCGACATAGGCGCGCTCGACCATTTCGGTCGTGCGGTAGCGCTCCGACACCTTCACCCCATCGCCGATACGGCGCATGTCGAGCTGCGTCACCGGCGTGCCCTTGCCAGGGTGGATGTTTTCGGCAAAGAGGATGACATAGAGCTTGCCGTCCTTATCGACGACGTTGCCTTTGCGTAAGGAACTGGCGATGACCTTGACCACGATATTCGATCCCGTTCGAGTTTTTCGGCCTGCAAGCGTCGATTTCCGCGAAGCGGCGACGGCGGCCATCGCGTGCGCCCTAGCGCATCTTGCGCCGAACCGCCAGCCTTTCCGGCGATTTTCCTGCCTATGACCGCCGCTTCGCCCTGGTGGATGCCTGATATCCATGCCGATCGCCGGCCCCGGCTGATGGCGCGCAACGCCATTGCCGCCGCGCTTCGCGGCTGGTTCTCGACACGCGACTTCATCGAGGTGACGACCTCGGCGCTGCAGGTTTCGCCGGGCAATGAGGCGCATCTTGCCGCCTTCGCCACCGAGGCGATCGGACCGGACGCGTCACGCCAGCCGCTCTATCTCCACACCTCGCCGGAATTCGCCTGCAAGAAGCTGCTTGCCGCCGGCGAGGAGCGCATCTTCAGCCTCGGCGCCGTCTGGCGCAACCGTGAGCGCGGGCCGCTGCATCATCCCGAATTCACCATGCTCGAATGGTACCGCGTCGGCGAAACCTATGAGCGCCTGATGGACGACTGCGCCGAATTCCTGGCGCTCGCCGCGGAAAAGGCCGGCTCCAGGAATTTCCGTTTTCGCGGCCGCGAGGCCGATCCCCTCGCCGAGCCGGAACGGCTCAGTGTGGCGGAGGCCTTCGCTCGATATGCCGGCATCGACCTCCTGGCGACCGTCGCGGCTGACGGGAGCACGGATCGCGACGGACTTCATGCCGCGCTGGTCAAGGCTGGCCTGCGCACCGCGCCCGACGACAATTGGGCAGATCTGTTCAGCCGGGTGATGGTGGAAAAGATCGAGCCCGTGCTGGGGCAGGAACGCGCCACCATCCTTTATGGCTATCCGATTGCGGAGGCGGCACTTGCCCGCCCGAGCGCCAAGGATCCGCGCGTTGCCGAGCGCTTCGAGCTCTATTGCTGCGGCGTCGAGCTCGCCAACGCCTTCGGCGAGCTCACCGACCCGGCCGAGCAGCGCCGCCGCTTCCTCGCCGAGATGGACGAGAAGGAGCGCGTCTATGGCGAGCGCTATCCGCTGGACGAGGATTTCCTGGCGGCTTTGGCCATCATGCCGCAGGCAAGCGGCTCGGCGCTGGGCTTCGACCGGCTGGTGATGCTGGCGACGGGGGCAACGAGGATCGAGGACGTGATCTGGGCGCCGGTGGCGTAATCCCGCTGCGTCAGCCCTTCAGGCCGCTCGGGATTTTCTCCGGTACTGCAAGGAGGGTGTTGAAATATCCATCCAACGGAATCCCGTCAGCCACGCTGGCGCATCCCGGCCGGGTCATCACCGTTTCCGCGTCATCCCCAGGAATGCGCGGAAATCGCGGAACAGCGATCTGTGCAGGTGGCGTATCGGAATTCGACCTCCGAAACCGGCTCGCAGGATTGACCTGGCTTGTGCACCGGAGAAGCGGTTCGTGATCTCCCTGCGGAATTTCCCGTCGCCGAAAACCGACCTTAGTTGCGGTGCGTTTTGCCTGAAAATTTCAACCGCGAGTTCATTCCTGAAATAGTCGCGTAACGCCGCTCCGTCCTCGCGCGTGACCCTGTCGACAGTCGGCCAGAATTCCGGTCCGAGCAACCACTCGAAACGCTCGCTCCGTTCTATCAAGAACCTCACGCTCTCATACGTGAATTGCTGCGTCTTGGCCGCGAAGCTTCTGGTTCCGCCGCGTATGCCCTCGATGCTTTCGCCGACTGCGAAGTAATTGCTTGAATGGAGACGATAGCCCGACAGCGGCATGTCGATCAGCGCGCTGCCGGCAACCGCGTGGCAGATCGTGTTGAAATATCCGTCTGCTGCCGTCATCCGCGGTTTGCTGCCATCATCCAGCCGCAACAGACGCAGCACCGAGGTGCGGAACATGTTGGCGCTACCGGGCGCCCAGAGCCAGCCTATGTGCCGCTTCGGTATGGTCGCCGTATTGTCGTCGAGAAGCCGGTATTGCGAGGGAGAGACCGTGGGCAGCCGCAGCACGGTCTGCTCGCCTCGAAGGCCTCGTTTCGCGTCAGGCATGTTCAGCCTGAGTTGCGAGTACGAGGCCGTCAAGGTCTTGCCCGTCGAATCCATTTCGGTGACGTTGGCCGAGGTGAAGCCGACGTTTCGCCGCAGCGCCATATGCACCTGGATGTGCATCGAGGCATAATTGTCGAACAGCACGTCGTCCGCGTCCACGAAGGTCACGAACCCGCCATTCACCTTGTCAAGCGCCCACAGGGCGGCGCCGAGCTGGCCATGGTTCTGCGCCAGGGTTTCCACACGGAAACGCGGATCGCCTTCGACATGCCGGGCAATCACCTCCGCGCTGTCGTCGTTCGACCCGTTGTCGATGACGATGCACTCGAAGTGCGGATAGTCCTGCCTGCGGATGGAGTCGATTGTGGCGCCGACATAGCGGCCGTAGTTCCAGTTGATGACAACGAAGCTGACGAGCGGCGGCGACAACGCGCCGCCGGCGAGTTCGCCGATGTCGCGCCCGGCAATTGTGAACGATCTGGTCGCAACGATCCTGCTCTTGCGTATGATGACCTGCTGGTCCCGGTGCAGCAGTTCGAATTCGCCGGCGATCTGCCGCAGAAAGGCTTCGATTCCCGCGGCGGGACGTTTCGCCGTCGGCAGGCGCGCGCCCCACCGGTAGTCGTCCAGGATCATCACGCCATCATTGTCGAGCAGGTCCCAACCCAGCCTCGCATCGGTGTAAGTGGATGCGGCTGAATGATCGCCGTCGACATAGACCACGTCATACAGTCGCTGCTCGGCTGCCAGCGCCGGCAGCACCACCACCGAGTCGCCTCTGTGTTTGTCGACACGGTCGCCAAAGGGTTCCAGGTTCTGGTCGAAGCGTCTTTCGACCTCGACCATGTCGGATTCATATTTCGAGCCGCGCTCGACATGCTCTTCGCTGCCCTGGAAGCTATCCACGCAAGTGATGCGGGATTTTGGCAGGAATTGCAGGAAAAACAGCGCGGAGCGGCCCTCGAATGAGCCGATTTCCAGAACTGCGGTCGCGGTGTCGATCTTGTCGCGGAGGAGTCCCTCCCAAAGGTTCAGGTGATGGGAGGTCCAGTCATAGGTAAACCGTCCACCTGCGAAATAATCCATTCTTCCCCCATGAGGTCCGGCGCCCGAAGCGAGCGCATGACCAACCCCAATTGCCGGCGCGCAACACCTGCCCGGTGATCGGCGCCCCCCTTTTGAATTCAAATCCCCATTGCCCGAAAATCACGGGCAAGCCTGCAGCGTACCATCGGTCACTCGGCCCCGTCGATGACAGACTGCGCGTGAATCCGAAGGGCTGCGCCGAAATCTGCTGACGATGGAGGTCGAAACTGGCCCGAGTGCCGGACGAGCCACGAATAAGCCGAGCGCTCGTCATAGAAAGCGCGGATTTCGTCGGGATCACGGACCGGCAAGGCGAGTTGAGGGGACGTTATGCGAAAAACCCCGGAACGAGGATGAACCGCGGACGTTGTGCTGGCCCCTTGGGCGATTTGGTCGCGGCGCCTGGATCGGCCGTCGCCCATTGCGCAAGCGCCGGCGGAACAATAGATGGTGCGAGGCATCCATGGATGTTGCGCTGCACCCGCGATGGTGCGGCAGGGGCAACCCTGCGGGGCGTCGACGGAATGACGCCTTAATGGACTGCTCGAACAAACAGGAAAAATTGTATGACCAACCAGCTCGACGCAGCGAAATTGACCGATCGCGTGACGACGCTCGTCGAGGCCGCCAGGCGCGCCGGCGCCGATGCGGCCGACGCGGTGGCGGTGCGCGGCCGCTCTGCCGGCGTGTCGGTGCGGCTGGGCAAGGTCGAGGGCACCGAATCGTCGGAGAGCGAGGATGTGTCGCTGCGCGTCTTCATCGGCCAGCGCGTGGCGAGCGTCTCGGCGACCGCCGCTTCCGATCCGAAATCGCTTGCCGAGCGCGCCGTCGCCATGGCCAAAGTCTCGCCCGAGGATCCGTTCCAGGGCCTCGCCGATCCCGCGCTGCTTGCCCGCAATTTGCGCGATCTCGACCTTTTCGATCCGACCGAGGTTCCGGCCGACCATTTGAAGGAGGCAGCCCTTGCCGCCGAAGCGGCCGCATTGGCCGTCAAGGGCGTCACCAATTCCTCGGGCAGCAGCGCGAGCGCCGGCCTGGGCGGACTCGTGCTTGCCACCTCGCATGGCTTTGTCGGCCAGTATGTCGCCTCGCGCTTCTCGCGTTCGACCAGCGTCATTGCCGGGGAGGGCACGGCGATGGAGCGCGACTATGAATTCTCCTCGCGCCAGCATTTCGCCGACCTCGACGCGCCGGAAGAGATCGGCCGCAAGGCCGGCGAACGCGCCGTGCGCCGCCTCGGCGCCCGTAAGGCGGCGACCGGCCCCGTCGATGTGGTGTTCGATCCGCGCGTCGCGCGCGGCATTGCCGGCCATCTCGCCGGCGCCATCAACGGCGCGGCGGTCGCCCGCAAGACCAGCTTCCTGCGCGACATGATGGGCAAGCAAGTGGCTTCGGCCGCGATCACCGTTACCGACGAGCCTTTGCGCCGGCGGGGTCAGGCCTCGCGCCCGTTCGACGGCGAAGGCGTCGAGGGCGGGAAGCTGCTGATGGTCGAGAAGGGCATCTTGAACCACTGGTTCCTGTCGACCTCGGCCGCGCGCGAGCTCGGCCTCGTCACAAATGGACGCGGCTCGCGCAGCGGCTCGTCGGTCTCGCCATCCTCGACCAATCTCGCCATCGAGCCCGGCGAGCATTCGCCGGACGACTTGATCGCGTCGCTGAAGCGCGGCTTTTACGTCACTGAGGTGTTCGGCCAGGGCGTCGATATGGTGACCGGAGAATACAGCCGCGGCGCCTCCGGCTACTGGATCGAGAACGGCGCGCTGGCCTATCCGGTGGCCGAGGTGACGATCGCCTCCAACCTGAAGGCCATGTTCCTCAACATGGTGCCGGCAAGCGACCTCGACCGCAATTTCGGAACGGCTGCCCCGACGCTCCTGATCGAAGGGATGACCCTTGCCGGCGCTTGACCAACTGACATCGAGCGAGGCTGGCGACGACCTTGCCTTGCTGCGCGAAGCCGCCCGCGAAGCCGGCGCCATCGCCATGGACTATTTCGGCAACAACCCGCAGGTTTGGATGAAGGGCGGCACCTCGCCGGTGAGCGAGGCCGACCATGCGGCGGACGCCTATCTTCGCGAGACCTTGCTCAAGGCGCGTCCGGA
The DNA here is from genome assembly GCF_004963255.1 of Mesorhizobium sp. Classification (GTDB taxonomy): domain Bacteria; phylum Pseudomonadota; class Alphaproteobacteria; order Rhizobiales; family Rhizobiaceae; genus Mesorhizobium. The sequence continues at coordinate 137,188 of NZ_SUGA01000006.1, forward strand.
TTACGGCTGGCTGTCGGAAGAGACCGCCGATGACCATGCCAGGCTGTCGGCCCGCCGCACCTTCGTCGTCGACCCGATCGATGGCACGCGCGGCTTTCTCGACGGCCTGCATTCCTGGTGCGTCAGCGTCGCCGTGGTCGAGGACGGCCGCTCGCTGGCCGGCGTGCTCGAATGCCCGGCCAAGCATGAGACCTACTGGGCGCTGCCGGGCGAGGGCGCCTATCTCAACGACAAGCGCATCCATGTGCGTCCGCTGGGTGAGAGCGTCGATATCGGCGGACCCAAGCCGCTGGTCGACCTGATGCCGGAAGCCTGGCACGACAGGCTGCGGCGGGCCGCCTACATCCCCTCGCTTGCTTATAGGCTGGCGATGATCGCCGCCGGCAAGCTCGATGCCACCTTCGTCAAGCCGAATGCGCATGACTGGGACATCGCCGCCGCCGATCTTATCCTCGCCGAGGCTGGCGGCGCACTGCTTGATCGCGCCGGCAAGCCGCCGCGCTATGCCGGCGAGGTGATCAATCACGGCGCGCTTGCCGCCGGCAGCGGTGAACTGCTCGGCGTGCTCGGCAGGGTTATCGCGGAGATTGACCAAGGGTGAGTCGGCCCGCAGTTCCAAAATCGTCTGCTTTGGGCTAAACGTTTCACAAAATTCATGAATCTACGAAGGATCGGCATGGCCGTGGAAGACGGAAAGAAACAGCTTTTGCACCTGGTTTTCGGTGGAGAGCTGAAAAAGCTGGGTGGAACCGAGTTTCGTGACCTGGACGCGCTCGACATCGTCGGAATCTACCCCGACTATCAATCTGCGCACACTGCGTGGAAGGCGAAGGCGCAGGCCAGTGTCGACAATGCCCATATGCGTTATTTCGTTGTTCATCTGCACCGTCTGCTCGATCCAGAAACAAAGGTCGGCGGTTGACGTCGATGGAGCATGAGGCGGTGAAAGGGGCGACCAGGCGGCGCGCTGCCAGACGCGGCGGAACGCGTACGCTGTGGCGGCGCATCCGCGAGCCGTTGGCGCAGTCGGGGTTCGTCAAGAATTTCATCGCCAGCCTGTTCGCCTGGTTCCTGCGGCTGATTCGCCTCACCAGCCCGCTTGTCGAGGGCTCGACGAAGGTTGCCGGCGGCGCTTACGCGCATCTTGAGCCCGGCATCATCGCACTCTGGCACGGCCAGCAACTCCTGACCCCTGCCTATTACCCCAAGGGCCGGCCGCTGGTCGCCATGGTCTCGCGCAGCGCCGACGCCGAGCTCCAGGCACTGATGCTCGAGAAATTCGGCATCGAGGCAGTGCGCGGTTCCGGCGGCCGCGACAGTTCGAAACACCTCGACAAGGGCGGCGCCAAGGCCTTGATCGCGCTCAAGAAATCGCTTGTCATCGGCAAGAACGTCGCCATGATCGCCGATATCCCGCACGGCAAGCCGCGCGACGCCGGGCTTGGCATTGTCCTTCTGGCAAGGCTTTCCGGCCGGCCGATCCTGCCTTCGGCTATCGCCACCAGTCGCCGCAAGGTGTTGGAAAAGAGCTGGGATAAGACCACCATCAACCTGCCTTTCGGGCGCTCCGCGGTTATCGTGGGCCCCCCAGTCTTCGTGCCGGCCGATGCCGATGATGCCGAGATGGAGCGCAAGCGCCAGGAGGTCACCGCCTCCCTCAACGCCGCGACGGCCGAGGCCTATCGCCTCGTGGATGGCGGCAAATGAGCGAGCGCTGGGCGCGTGCCGCTCTGACCGCCTACCGCTATGCGGGGGCGGCCGCCTATCCGCTAATTGGTCCTTATGTCGCCTGGCGCGCCTCGCGCGGCAAGGAGGATCGCGCCCGGCGCCGCGAGCGCTACGGCGTCGCCGGCCGGCCCCGGCCGGAAGGGCCGGTGATCTGGATCCATGCGGCAAGCGTCGGCGAGACGATCGCGGTGGTGCCGCTGGTCGAGAGCATCCTCGACTACGGCGTCAACGTCGTCCTGACCACCGGCACCGTGACTTCGGCCAAGGTCGCCGACGAGCGCCTCGGCAGCCGCATCATCCACCAATATGTGCCGCTCGATCTCAAGCCCGCGGTAAGCCGTTTCCTCGATCACTGGCGGCCGGAACTGGCGATCATCGCCGAATCGGAAATCTGGCCGATGACCATCCTGGAACTCGGCGCCCGCAACGTGCCGCAGGTTCTGGTCAACGGCCGGCTGTCGGACCGCTCCTTCACCTCGTGGAAGAAGCGCGCAAGCGTTGCCGAGGCGCTGTTCGAGAATCTCGCCCATGTCATTGCCCAATCGGATGCCGACGGCGAGCGGTTCCGCGCGCTCGGCGCCCGGCCGGTCACGGTTTCCGGCAACCTCAAGGTAGACACCAACCCGCCGCCGGTTGACGAACGGGCCCTGGCTACCCTGCAGCGCCAGATCGGCGATCGCCCCACCTGGGCGGCGATCTCGACCCATGACGGCGAAGAGGCCGTGGCCGCCGAGGTCCACGCCAGCCTGCACAGGCGCCATCATGGGCTTTTGACCATCATCGTGCCGCGTCATCCCGACCGCGCCGACGCGCTTGCCGCGCAGATTTCCGGCATGGGCCTGAAGGTGGCAAGGCGCAGCAAGGGTGACCGCATCTCGCCCGACACCGATATCCTTCTGGGCGACACGATCGGCGAAATGGGGCTTTACCTGAGGCTGACCGAGATCGCTTTCGTCGGCCGTTCGCTGACCTCGGAAGGCGGCCAGAACCCGCTCGAGCCGGCGATGCTCGAAACCGCGGTGCTTGCCGGCCGCAACGTCCAGAATTTCCGCGAGGCCTATCAGCGCCTGCTCGACAGCGGCGGCGCCAAGCTTGTGCGCGACCGCGACATGCTGACCGGCGCGGTCAATTTCCTTCTGACCAACGAAGTGGCGCGCCACGAAATGATCGCGGCGGGTGCCGCCACGGTCGACGAGATGCGCGGCGCGCTTGCCCGCACGCTGAAATCTCTGGAGCCCTATATCCAGCCGCTGGTCGTCAAGGCGCGCCTGAAAGGCGCCAACGGGCGCTAAAGCATGATCCCAAAAATCGGACCCGATTTTTGGAGAAGGTCATGCGCAAAATCAAATTGCGCGGAAGCCGCGCGATGACCAGCGAGGCGCCGCCCTTCTGGTGGGAAAAGCCGGACTGGCGGGTGCTCGCTTTGTCGCCGGTGTCGGCTGCTTACGGCATGGTTGCCGGCCGCCGCATGCGGCATGCCCCGCGCGAGAAGGTCGACGCGCCGGTGCTGTGCGTGGGCAATCTGACCGTCGGCGGCAGCGGCAAGACCCCGGTCGCCATTGCCCTGGCCAAACAAGCCAGGCGCATGCAGCTCACGCCCGGCTTCCTGTCGCGCGGCCATGGCGGTTCGTTCGCCAAGCCGCATGTCGTCGATGCGCATCACGACGCCGCCAAGCATGTCGGCGACGAGCCGCTGCTTCTGGCCGAACATGCGCCGGTGGCGGTGACGGCGAACCGCGCCGCGGGCGCAAAACTGCTCATCGAGGGACATGGCTGCGATTTCCTGATCATGGATGACGGCTTCCAGTCGGCGCGCATCCATATCGACTATGCGCTGGTCGTGGTCGACGCCCGCTTCGGCGTCGGCAACGGCCGCGTCATTCCGGGTGGACCGCTCCGCGCCAAGATCGTCGACCAGCTGGTCTTCACCAGCGGCTTGCTGAAGATGGGCGAGGGCGCCGCCGCCGACGGCGTCGTGCGCCAGGCGGCGCGTGCCGGCCGGCCGATCTTCCTGGCCCATGTCGAGCCGGCGGATCCGTCACGCTTCGCCGGCGGCCGGTTCCTGGCCTTCGCCGGCATCGGCCATCCGGAGAAATTCTTCGACACGGTGCGCGGCGCGGGCGGCGAAGTCGCGCTTTCGCGCGCCTTTCCGGACCATCATTTCTACGCCCAGGATGAGCTTGCCGACCTTCTGGCGCTCGCCCGGCAGGAGGGGCTGCGCCTGGTCACCACGGCGAAGGACGCCGCGCGGCTGCGCCACGGCGAGGTTCCCGCCGGTTTCCTCGATCAACTGGACGTGCTCGATATCGAGGCCGTGTTCGAGCTCGATCACGTGCCCGAACGCATCATCGGCGAGACGCTCGATGCCTGGCGCCAGCGCAAGATGCGGGGTTGAGTTTTGCGCCGCGCCTGGTCGATCCGGTTCCCTGCCGTCAGTTGATGAGCCCACGGAAATAGCGAACCGTCTCGCCAAGCCCGTCTTCGAGGGCAACACGAGGCGACCAGTCCAGCGCCGAACGCGCCAGGCCTATATCGGGCTGGCGCTGTTGGGGGTCGTCTTGCGGGAGTGGCTTGAACTCGATCTTCGACTTGCCGCCGACGATGCCCAGCACCAGCTCGGCCAGCTCGAGGATCGTGACTTCCGTCGGGTTTCCGATGTTGACGGGCCCGACGAAATCGTCGGGCGTCGCCATCATCCGGGCCATCCCATCCACCAGGTCGTCGACATAGCAGAAACTGCGGGTGTGGCTTCCGTCGCCGTAGATGGTTATGGGGTCGTTGCGCAATGCCTGGACGATGAAATTGCTGACCACGCGCCCATCCGAAGGGTGCATGCGAGGTCCAAATGTATTGAAGATGCGCACCACCTTGATCGGCAGTTGCGACCGGCGCCGATAGTCGAAGAACAGCGCTTCGGCGCATCTTTTGCCTTCATCGTAGCAACTGCGCGGACCAATCGGGTTGACATGGCCCCAATAGGCCTCGGTCTGGGGATGGACTTGCGGATCGCCATAGACCTCGGACGTCGACGCCTGAAGGATTCTGGCGCCCGAAGCGCATGCAAGATCGAGCATGTTGATGGCGCCATAGACGCAGGCTTTTGTCGTCTCGATCGGAATGCGCTGATAGTGAACAGGCGAGGCCGGGCAAGCGAGATTGAAGATCTCATCAGCCTCGACCTGAAGCGGCAGGGTGACGTCGTGCCTCAGCAAGCTGAACCGCGCATTGTTTGACAGGTGACGGATGTTCTCATCCGAACCAGTCGAGAAATTGTCGAGACATATTACTTCATGGTCTCTTGCCAGCAACAGGTCGCATAGATGCGAACCAATAAAGCCGGCGCCGCCGGTCACCAGAGCCCTCACAGCAAATCCCCCATACCCACGACATTGTCTATAGCCGCAGAGTCACGAACCTGTCACGTGCGTTGGAAGAAGGGTTTTTCGTCGCGACAATCGATTGTTGCCGCACTCGCCCAGGAACCTGCATGGCCTGGCCTCCCGGGCGAATGGCGCCGGCCGTGAAGCCGCCACAGGCCAAGCTGCAGGTTGCCTCAGCGCTGACGCTGCATCGCCTCGAGGATGGTCTCGTCGCGCTCGACATTGAGCTTGCTTTCGAAGTCGAAATGCCAATCCCTGTCGCGCGGCGTGGAAGTCGAGGCGTCGCCGCGCCGGATCTTCTGGTCGAGGTCGGCGAGCGATCGCGACCAATAGTGATTGATCCTCAATATATCGAGCTTGGGAGGCATGCCGGGCACGATGGTCCGTCGATCAGAGTCCACCCCTTCACCGGACAGGAATTTCGACTGATGGACGCCAGGCCTGTAGACCATGCGAGGGTTGAGGATAGTCTTGACCGTCGTGATGTCCGGCCCGGCTCGCAATCGTAAAGGCCTCGACCAGTGGACTTTCCGGCCGCTCGACATGGCCGGAAGAGCCATAGAACGCCTGCCAGACGCAAACGCCTGGAAGGTCGCGATAGTCCCCGAGAACCGAGGGCACGTCACGTCCGTCGGGCGCGAAAAGAAACTCATCGATGTCGAAGAATCCGATCCACAATGCTTCACGCCAGCGCCTGCGGATGCAGTCCCTATAAGCCGACAGCTGTCCCACCGGCCGCGGCCAGTCGACCAGCGTAACCAGCCCTTGCTGGATGAACGGGTCCAATACGGCTTTGAAGTCGTCGGTCGAGAAGTTGTTGTAGAGATAGAAATGCTCAAATCCCACACCCTGGTGGAACCTGATCCATTCGGCCAGAAACGGCGCTTCTTCACGGAAGATGGCGCAGGCCGCCAGCTTGAACCGTGGGGCTTTCGATACCGCCCGATCGCGCATTCTCGCACGCATGATAAGCGGCATGCGAAGAAAGGTCTTGAGAGACTTCTTGAAGTTTTTCAATTCGGTAGCCTAGGCGCAATCGAGGTGACCGTCACGGCGTCGTGGGCTCGCAGGCCTATACCCGTTTGCGCAGTTCCGGGTGCATCTCGATCTCGCGGGCAAGCGAGACGGCCGCGTTCACATAGGGCTCCTGCCGGGCGACGCTCCAATATTTGAGCTCGTCGAGCGGAATGTTCTCGCCCGTCACCGCGCAGCGCACGAACGAGCCCGGACTGGTGACCTGGAAGTCGCCGTCGAGATAGCGGATCCGGGCTTCCCTGCCGCCCGGGCCTTCGAAACGGTTCATCATGAAAGGACGCTTGCGTTCATCTAGGTTTCAATCGCCACAAATCGCAAGCAACGTCAAGCTTGACGCAATGCTCATCCGGTATGGCTGAGCGTCAAAATAGTTTCCGGAAGCCGGCATGGACATCACCTCGACCCGCTTGAACGCGCTGATCGGTGAGGCGCTCACCCCGCAGCCGGTGCCGTCGCCCAAGGCTGATCCGGCGGTGGCGGCTTTGATCAAGACGCTGGTCCAGCCGCCGGCGCCTTCGACGGGTCAGGCGGCGCAAATCGCGGCCCAGTCGCTGCAAAGCGCGCAGCCGCGCCCTGCCGCCCAGGCATCGCCGCGCCTGTCATCCTCAGAGGTCGAGGATGCTTACCGCGCCGTAATGGAGCCCGATGCCGTCACCGACGCCTCGCCGGCAAGACCCTCGACGGGCAGGGCGGCGACGGATGCCGATCAGGCTCCGCGCGGCTTCGCCTCACCGCAGGCAGCGGTTGCAGACAATGTGTCCAGGCCCGCGGTTGCGCCGGCATTGTCCACATTTTCGCCGGCCGTCGCTTCCACCGCGGTGCTGGTAGCAGCCAACGCCAACGCGCCGCAGCCTCGCGGCGCCGCGATCCGCCCGGCTGGTCACGCGCCGCGATCGGAATCCGCGCCGATATCCCTTTGGACGATCTCGATTGTCACGGCCATCGTCTCGGCGGTGACGGCAACAATCATGGTTCTGCTGCTTCGCTAGACATCGTCCTGAAGGAAAGCTTCGAGCTTTTCCCGAGCAAGCCCCGCCTGTTCGGCAATGCGCCGGGCAAGATCTGCCGCCGCGGCGCGCGGCCGGCCGACTGGGCGGTCCATCCAATAGGACACCGGATTGAGCGCGACGCGCTCGTCGACGGCAACGATACGGCCCGATTGCAGCTGGTCCGCGGTCAGCGGCGGCCGCGCCAGCGCGATGCCCAGCCCATGCGCCGCGGCGTCCAGCACCAGATTGTAATCCTCGAAACGCCGGTCCTGCGGACGGGGGCGATAATCGATGTCTTGCGCGGCGAGCCATGCGCGCCATCCGGACGCATCGGAATCGTTGATCAGCGGGTACTTCAGCAGCCGCGCAGGGTCGCCCAGCCCGATCTCCTTGGCGAGCTCCGGCGAGGCGATGGGGAAAATCTGCTCCTCGAAAAGCTGCACCGAGACGCGGCCAGGGATGCGGCCGCGCCCGCAGCGCACCGACAGGTCGATGCCCTCGTCGGCAAGGTCGGCCTGGCGGTTGTCGACATCGAGCACGATGCGCAGCCTGGTCGGATGGTTTTCCAATGCGGCCATGCGCGGCATCAGCCATAGTCCGCTCACCGAGGGGATCGAGGCCAGCCGCACCACGGCCGTGCCGCGCGGCTCGACCCAGCGGTCGGAATTAACCGAAATCAGCGCGAAGGCCTCCGTGGTGCGAAGATGCAGGCGATTGCCCTCGATGGTCAGCGTCACGCCGCGCGCATTTCGCTCGAAGACTTTCAAGCCGAGCCAGTCCTCGAGCTTGGCGATCTGGCGACTCACCGCGCCATGTGTGAGGTTGAGTTTTTCGGCCGCGGCGGAAAAACTCCCCGTGCGTGCAGCGGCATCGAAGGCGCGCAAGGTTTCCAACGGCAGTATCTGGTCCGAGCTGTGATCCATGCTCACAGCTGACCCTCGATTTGCTCGTTTGTCAATTGGCCGGCAATGGCGTTTTCTGGGTCCATGGCACAAAAAGACGAGGTTACGGCAATGAGCGCTTACACCGGCACGTTGAATGAGACACAGCGCGTGGATAGCACCGCGGCCATCGCGGTGGCGCTCACGGTGCTTGGCTGGGCCTCGGCTTTCCCGGCGATCCGCGCCGGCCTGACCGCCTTCCAGCCGCTGGAGCTCGGAGCGCTGCGCTTTGCCATCGCGGCGGTTCCGGCCGCCATCTTCCTGGCCGTGAAGCGCCCGGCGCTGCCCAGGATCGACGAGATTTGGCGCTTTGCCTTCGGCGGCGCCATCTTCGTCGCGCTCTACACCGCCATGCTCAATTTCGGCGAGCTCACCGTCTCGGCGGGCGCGGCCGGCTTCATCATCAATGTCAGCCCGATCTTCACGGCGATCATGGCGATGGCGCTGCTCGGCGAGCGATTCTCGGGCATCGCCTGGCTGGGCACGGTGATCTCCTTCGCTGGCATCGGCATCATCGCGATGGCCGACGGGCACGGCCTGCATTTCAATACCGGCGCGCTGCTGGTGCTGGGCTCGGCGCTCTGCTCAGCCGTCAACACCATCGTGCAGAAGCCGCTCTTCGCCCGCCATCATCCGCTGACGATATCCGCTTCCAACATGGTGCTCGGCGCGCTCTGCCTGTCGCCATTCCTGCCGGAAGCGTTTTCGCAGGCGGCGGTCGCCGACACTGCCGGCCTTGGCGCCGTCATCTATCTCGGCATCGTGCCCTCGTTGATCGCCTATGCCGCCTGGGCGACCGCGCTGTCGCGCCTGCCTGCCGCCCGCGCCTCGAACTTCCTCTACCTTGTCTCGCCGACCTCCGCGCTGATCGGCTTCTTCTGGCTGGGCGAAGTGCCGAGCCTGCTCGGCATCCTCGGCGGAGCGCTGGCGCTGGGTGGCGTGATCGTGGTGAATTTGAAGCGGTAGACCAGTGGGTTGAAGTCGTTTCCTGATTCAAGAAAAGAGCCGCTTCGAGCGGCTCTTTTCTTGCCCCCCACCCCGCTGCTTCGCAGCGACCCTCCCCACATGGGGGAGGGTAAAGGCGCGGCGCCCTACCTCCCCTTGTGGGGAGGTCGGGGCGAAGGTCCGGGCGGGGGTCTGCGCCCTATGCGGTTTCTCACCGCCGTCCGAACAGCCTTTCGATATCGGCGAGCTTGAGCTCGATATAGGTCGGGCGACCATGGTTGCAGGTGCCGGAGCCGGGCGTAGCCTCCATCTGGCGCAGCAGCGCGTTCATCTCCTCGGCCTTGAGCAGCCGGCCCGAGCGGACGGAACCATGGCAGGCCATGGTCGCGGCGATCTTGTCCAGCCGCTCCTTCAACGTCTCGACGGTGTCGTTGTCGGCGATCTCGTCGGCAAGGTCGCGCACCAGCTGCTGCACATTGGTTTCGCCGAGCATCGACGGCGTCTCGCGCACCGCCACCGCGCCGGGGCCGAAGCGCTCCAGGCCGAGGCCGAATTTGGCCAGCGTCTCGGAGTGCATCGCCAGCCGCTCGGCGTCTTCTTCCGGCAGGTCGACGATCTCGGGCAAAAGCAGCATCTGCGACGGCACCGCGCGCGAATGCAACGCGTTCTTCAACGCCTCATAGACCAGCCGCTCATGCGCGGCATGCTGGTCGACAATGACGAGCGAATCCCTGGTCTGGGCTACGATGTAGTTCTCATGCACCTGCGCGCGCGCCGCGCCCAGCACCATGCCGAGCAGTGCCTCGGCCGGCTCGGCCATGCCGGCGCGGGCGTCGGCGCTGGCGAGCGGGCCGGTGTCGAAGGCCGCCTGGTCGTTCTCGGCAAAGCCATTGCGTTGGTGCCTCGCCCCGCCATAGCCCATCTCGCCATAGCCCATGTCGAGCGGCCGCTGCGGTGAGCGCAACGAGTCAAAGCCTCCGGGACCGGAGGCGTGATATGCGGCCTCGTAGCTGCGATGGCCGCCGGTCGGGCCGGGATGCGAATAGGGCGCCACGCCAGGCCTGAAAGCCGCCATCATGCCGACGGCGCCTGTCGTCGCGGCGCGGATGCCGGCGCCGGTCAGCGCCTCGCGGATGGCGCCGACGATCAGCCCGCGCACCAGTCCCGGATCGCGGAACCGCACATCGGCCTTGGCCGGATGCACATTGACGTCGACCGTCGAGGGATCGAGCGACAGGAAAAGCACCGTTACTGCATGCCGGTCGCGCGGCAGAACGTCGGCGAAGGCGCCGCGGATCGCGCCGGCGATCAGCTTGTCGCGCACCGGCCGTCCGTTGACATAGGCATATTGCTGCAGCGCATTGGCGCGCGTGTAGGACGGGATCGAGACATGGCCGGCCAGATGCACGCCGTCGCGCATGGCATCGATGGCAATCGCATTGTCCGGAAAATCCTTGCCCATCACCTGCGCGACACGCGCCAGCCGGCCTTCCGGCGTGTCGTCCGTCGCCGGCAACTCCAAGGTGGTTCGGTCCGAGCCGGCCAGCGTGAAGCGGACGGCCGGAAAGGCGATGGCGATCCGCTTCACCACGTCGCTGGTGGCCGAGCTCTCGGCGCGCTCGCCCTTCATGAATTTCAGGCGTGCCGGCGTGGCGAAGAAGAGGTCGCGCACCTCGACCGTGGTGCCGCGGTTCGCCGCCGCCGGCTTCACCGGTAAGACGCGCCCGCCGTCGATGCCGATCTCGGCCGCGCTGTCGCCGGACGCCGTGCGCGAGCGGATCGACAGTCGCGCCACCGAACCGATCGAGGGCAGCGCCTCGCCGCGGAAACCCAGCGAACGGATGTCGTGGATGTCGTTGGAAAGCTTCGAGGTGCAGTGGCGGGCAATGGCCAGCGCGAGTTCCTGTTCGGGGATACCCGAGCCGTCATCGGTGACGCGGATCAGGTTCAGCCCGCCGCCGGCGGTGACGATCTCCACGCGCGACGCGCCGGCGTCGAGCGCATTCTCGACCAGCTCCTTCACCACGCTCGCCGGACGCTCGATGACCTCGCCGGCGGCGATCTGGTTGATCATCGTTTCGGAAAGCTGGCGGATGGGCATGCGGCGATTATAGGCGGATTCGAACGGCGCGGGGGAGGGGTCAATTCACGCCTGCGCCACCAGCCAGTCTCTGACCTTGCGCGCATTGTCGCTGAGGTCGCGGTTCTTCGGCCAGATAACATGGAAGCCGATGCCCGTGCGCATCACATGGTCGGTCACCGGCACCAGCAGCCCTGAGGCAACCAACCGCTCGACCAGATGGCGCCATCCGAGCGAGATGCCTTGCCCTTCCATCACCGCCTGGATCACCAGCGCATAATCGTTGATGCGCAAGCCGCGCTCGGCATTGCGCAGGCTGGTTCCGGCGGATGCGAACCACTCGTCCCAGGTCGGCGCCTCGCGATAGGGTTCTTCCAGATGGATCAGCCGGTGCGTGGCCAGTTCCTCCACCGTCCTCGGCTTGCCGAACCTGGCGAGATAGCTGGGGCCGGCGACCGGGAAGATTTCTTCGTCGGACAGCGACAGCGAGTGATAGTCCGGCCAGTCGCGCGGCACCCCGCCGCGCACGCCGAGCGGAATGCCTTCGGCGATGATGTCGAGGTCGCGATCGGCGGTCTGGATGCGCAGGTCGACGCCTGGCAATTCGTCGCGGAACTGCTGCAGGCGCGGCATCATCCAGAAGGAGCCGAAGGCGGTCGAGGCGGCCAAGGTCACATGACCGCCGGTCGCCTGCAGGCGAAGGTCCTCCGCGGATTTGCGGATATGCGAGAGGCCCAGCGAGACATCGGCATGGAAACGTTCGCCGGCTTCCGTCAGCAGCACCTGGCGGTGGCGCCGCTGGAAGAGCTTGGCGCCAAGTTGCTCCTCCAGCCCGCGCACCGCGTAGGAGACGGCCGCCTGCGTCATGCCAAGCTCGCGCCCGGCGGCGGTGAAGCTCGACAGCCGGCCCGCGGCCTCGAAGACGATGAGGCTGCCGGCGGAGGGCAGGAGCTGGCGTAGGTTTCGCATAAGTGCAGCTTATACAAGAGATCAGGATTTTCCAGCATCACATCCATATTTCCTCTCGCTAACTTGGTCGGGCGGGAAGAAGGAGCCTCCATGAACGCACCGGCCGTTGAATTGACCGAACAGACCCACCGCCGCGGCGGCGGCCGGCTCGGCCGCAAGGCGCTGAGAAGCGCGCCGATTGCGTCCTTTCCGACCCTTGTGCGCAAGATCCCCGCCTACGAGATCGTGCCCGACGAGGCGGTGGAGCTGATCCATGAGGAATCGCTGAAGATTCTCGAGGAGGTGGGCTGCGAATTCCGCGACGACGGCGCGATCGAGCTCTGGAAGGCGGCCGGCGCCGATGTCAGGCAAACGCGTGTCCGCATCGACCGCGCGCTGTTGATGGAGCTGGTCTCGAAGGTTCCGCCAGAGTTCACACTGCACGCGCGCAACCCGGAGCGTACGGTGCGCGTCGGCGGCAAGAACTCGATCTTCGTGCCGATGTATGGCGCGCCCTATGTCCGCGACCTCGACAACAAGCGCCGCTACGGCACGCTGGCCGACCTCAACAATTTCCACAAGATGGCCTACATGGCGCCGGCGCTGCATTCCTCGAGCTCGGTCATCTGCGAGCCGATGGAAATCGCGGTGCCGAAGCGGCACCTTCACATCATTCATTCGGCGCTGAAACATTCCGACAAGCCCTTCATGGGCATCGTCACGTCCAAGGAGCGCGCCGAGGACACGATGGCGATGGCTGGCATCGTCTTCGGCGAGGAGTTCGTGCGCGACAACCCGGTGCTGGTTTCGATCACCAACTGCAATTCGCCGCTGGTGTGGGATGCCACCATGATCGACGCCATGCGGGTTTATGCGAGCCACAACCAGCCGCTGATCCTGGCGCCCTTCGCGCTGTGCGGCGCTTCGACCTCGGCCTCCGCCGTCGGCGCGGTGGCGCAGGTCAACGCGGAGGCGCTTGCCGGCGTGGCGCTGACCCAGCTCATCCGGCCCGGCTCGCCGCAACTCTACGGTCAGTTCATGGTGACCGTCGACATGAAGACCGGCGCGCCGATGGGCGGCACCCCGGAGGCTGCCCAGATGATGTATCTGATGGGAGCGCTGGCCAGGAAGTACAAGCTGCCCTGGCGCACCTCCGGCTTCCATGTCGGCTCGAAGCTTAACGACGCCCAGGCGGGTTACGAGGCGAACATGCTGATGCATGCCGCGATCCTTTCGGGCGCCAACTACATCTGGCATTCCGCCGGCTGGCTGGAAGCGGGCCTGACCTGCGGCTATTCGAAATTCGCCACCGACTGCGAGCAGCTCGTCGGCTGGTACAAATATGCCGGCGGTGTGTCCTTCGACGATTTCAAGGACGCGATGGCGGCCATCCGCGAGGTCGGCCCGCAAGGGCATTTCCTCGGCACGCAGCATACGCTCGAGCATTTCGAGAGCGCCTTCTTCATGCCCAACATCATGGACTTCAATTCTTTCGAGCAATGGAGCGCCGAAGGCGCCAAGGACCACGACACGCGCGGCCGCGAAAAGGCGCGCGCCATGCTGGCCGACTACCAGGAGCCGAAGCTCGACGAGGGCATTGCCGAAGGTCTCAGGGACTTGATCGCGCGGCGCGAGGAAAAGCTGCCCGACAGCGTTAGTTGATGGAAGGCAGCGTCGGAGCATGATCCCGAAAAGTGGGAACCGGTTTTCGGAAAAGATCATGCTCCAACAAAGAGTTAAGCCAACCGGGCGAAGATCCGAAGAAATCAATGGGAGAACGAGAATGACACTTTTCAGAAGCAATGGTGACCGGGTCCCGGCCGCTATCGAAGCGATGGCCGAGGAGGCGCGCGCGGGCCGCGTCGATCGGCGCGAATTCCTGGCGCTGGCCAGCGCCTTCGGCGCATCGACGGCTTTCGCCTATGGCATGCTCGGCCTTGCCGCGCCGACCAAAGCGCTGGCCGACGAGCCGAAGAAGGGCGGCACGCTGCATGTCGCCATGTCGGTCAAGGCGCAGAAGGATCCGCGCACTTATGACTGGACGGAGATGGCGAACGTCACCCGCTGTTGGCTGGAGCCGCTGGTGCGCTACACCCACCAGTTCACCTTCGAGCCGGTGCTGCTCGAAAGCTGGGACGTCAATGACGACGCCACCGAATACACGCTGCATCTGCGCAAGGGCGTTACCTGGAACAATGGCGATGCCTTCAACGCCGACGACGTGGTCGCCAATCTGAACCGCTGGTGCGACAAGGCGGCTTCCGGCAACTCCATGGCCGCCCGTGTCGGCGCGCTGATCGACACCAAGACCGGCAAGGCCAAGGATGGCGCGATCACGAAGGTCGACGACCACACGGTCAAGCTGAAGCTCGTCGAAGCCGACATCGCAATCATTCCTGGCCTCACCGACTATCCGGCGCTGGTCGTGCATCGCGACTTCGACAAGGACGGCGCCGATCCGATCAAGAAGCCGATCGGCACCGGAGCGTTCGAGCTGGTCTCCTACGATGTCGGCCAGAAGGCGGTCGTCAAGCGCCGCGAGAACGGCAAATGGTGGGGTGGCGAGGCGCCGCTCGATGGCGTCGAGTTCATCGACTACGGCACCGACTTCAATGCCACGCTCAATGCCTTCGATTCCGGCGAGGTCGACCTCGATTTCGAAACGCCGGCCGACTACATCGACCCGCTGGACAAGATGGGCCTGGTGAAGTCGGAGGTCGCGACCGCGACCACGCTGGTTGCCCGCACCAACGTCACCCACAAGCCCTATGACGACAAGCGGGTGCGCAACGCGCTGCAGATGGCGGTCGACAACAATCAGGTCATGCAGCTCGGCTATAATGGCCGCGGCACGGTCGGTGAGAACCACCACGTCGCGCCGATCCATCCGGAATACTACCCGCTGCCCAAGAAGGAACGCGACGCCGCTGGCGCCAAGAAGCTGATGGCGGAAGCCGGCCAGGCCGACTTCGAGCACGAGCTGATCACCGTCGAGGACGAATGGCAGAAGAACACCGGCGACGCCATCGCCGGCCAGCTGCGCGATGCCGGCATCAAGGTGAAGCGCACCGTGCTGCCCGGCTCGACCTTCTGGAACGACTGGACGAAATATCCCTATTCCATGACCATCTGGTACATGCGCCCGCTGGGCGTTCAGGTGCTGGCGCTGGGTTACCGCACCGGCGAGGCCTGGAACGAGACGGCCTACTCCAATCCGGAGTTCGACGCCAAGCTCAAGGAGGCGCTGTCGCAGATCGACGTCGCCAAGCGCAAGGAGGTGATGAAGGACGTCGAGGCGATTCTGCAGGACTCCGGCGTCATCATCCAGCCCTTCTGGCAGAAGCTCTACTGTCACATGAACAAGAAGGTGAAGAACTATTCGATGCATCAGACCTATGAGATGGACTTCCAGAACGTCTGGCTGGATGCCTGAGCGCGCCCGGGCTTCATGAGCCGCAAAGACTTCGTGAGCCGCAAAAAAGGCGATATGCAGGATGCGTGGTGGCAAGCGTGCCGCCACGCGCCGAACCCCGGAGATCCTGCATGAAGCCGATAGTGCTTGCCGCTGTCTTCTCGATTGCCTTGCCCGGCGCCGTGCTCGCCGGGCCGGCCTCCAGCGCCGTGAAGTTCTTCTACGTGCCTGAAGTGAAGTTCGAGGGAGACGCCAAATACCGCGACCGTTTCACCGAGCCGGTCACCAAGCTGTTCGAGGCCAACGACAAGGCGCAGAAGGAGAAGCCCGACGAGGTGTCCTGCCTCGACTTCGATCCAGGCCTCGACGCGCAGGACTTCGACCAGAAGACCCTATCGAAGACGCTGAAGCTCACCGAGGCCGTCAATGGCGACACCGCCGAGGTGACGGCAAACTTCAATCTTTTCCCGGAAGGCGATGACTCCAAACGCGAAATGGTGTGGTCGCTGAAGAAAGTGGACGGCAAGTGGAAGATCGCCGACATCAGTTCCAAGACCAGCGACTGGAAGCTCAGCGCGCTGGGATGCGGCGCCTCGACGGAGTGACGCCGTGCCTCGCCGTCTCGTCCTCGCGCTGTCGAGCTTGTCGATGCTGGCCGCGGGGCTGAGCGGCGGCGCCTCTGCGCAGGGGCTGTTCGGCGCGCCGCCGCCGAAAGCCTCATCCGGCGACAATGCCTCGCCGCCTGCGATCGATACGTCGCCGCCTGCGGCCGCTGCGCCGGACAGCAAGCCGGCCGAACCGGCGCCGGTCGCCCCCGTTTTGCCCGGGTCGCCGACCGCGGTGGTGAAGCCCTTCTACGAGCATCCCGGACTGGAACTGGATCCGGCCCAGCGCAGGAACTTCACCGATCCGGCGAAAACCGTGCTCGACAAGAGCGACGCGCTGCGCGCTTCGGGGCAGGGCGAGTGTCTCGACCCCAACATGGCGCTCGACAATGCCGACTATGACAAGCTCGCCATCGACAAGAGCCTGCGCACCATTCAGGCCATCAATGGCGACCAGGCCAAGGTAGTCGTCGCCTTCGTCGTCGAAGGCCACCAGCACCGCCTGGAATGGAAGCTGAAGAAGGTCGGCGGCGCCTGGAAAGTCTCCGATCTTCTGTCGGTGACCGGCGAATGGGCGCTGAGTCAGTATCAGTGCGAGTGAAAGTGACCAAAGCTCTGCGTCGGCGATCCTTCGCGCCCCCCTCTGGCCTGCCGGCCATCTCCCCCACTTGGGGGGAAATCAGAGGTCACGCCGGCTTTCGCGAATCTCCAACGTTGCAAGATAAGCGGGACGCCGAGGCTGCCAATCTCCCCCCTTGTGGGGGAGATGTCCGGCAGGACAGAGGGGGGCGCTGTCCCGCCAGCGTTTCGCAACAAATTTCAACCTCTGCCGCGATAGGGCGCAACGCCGGTGTCGGGCAGCCATGCGTCCTTGGGCGGCGCGCCGGTCTGCCAGAAGACATCGATCGGGATGCCGCCGCGCGGGAACCAGTAGCCTCCGACGCGCAGCCAGAGCGGCTTCGTGGCCTCGACGATGCGGCGGCCGATCATCACCGTGCATTCCTCATGGAAGGCGCCGTGGTTGCGGAACGAAGTCATGAACAGCTTCAGCGACTTCGATTCCACCAGCGTCCGGTCGGGTGCGTAGTCGATGACGATGTGGGCGAAATCGGGCTGGCCGGTGACGGGGCACAGCGAGGTGAATTCGGGGCAGGTGAAGCGCACGATCGCCGGCGGACCGTCGCCGCGCTGGAACGGCACGGTCTCCAGGACCGCCTGTTCGGGGCTCTGTGGCGTCTCGACGTGCTTGCCGAGCTGGGTGAGGTTCTTGGCGTCTGTCATGGGCGGCTCCTCGCTGCCGTCCAAGGTCCGGGCGGCAGGCAAAACAAGCGGAAATTGCGCCGCAACCTTTCGGACGCGGCGGGTTTGGGCCGCTCAATAGCATCGGACCGAAAAGTGCGCAGCGGTTTTCGGACGAATCCGATGCGAGAAATGGAAGCGGGAGCGGCGCGACGCTCCCGTGCAATGTGAAACGACAGGAAGACGATGACCAGCAACGACCCGCTTCTCCAACCCTACCAGCTCAAGCACCTGACGCTGAAGAACCGGGTGATGTCGACCAGCCATGAGCCGGCCTATTCCGAGGACGGCATGCCGAAGGAGCGCTACCGGCTCTACCATGCCGAGAAGGCCAGGGGCGGCATGGCGCTGACCATGACGGCGGGCTCGGCGATCGTCTCGCGCGATAGCCCGGCCGCCTTCGGCAATCTGCATGTCTATGACGACCGCATCGTGCCCTGGCTCACCGAGCTTGCCGATGCCTGCCATGAGCATGACTGCAAGGTGATGATCCAGATCACCCATCTCGGCCGCCGCACCGGCTGGAACAAGGCCGACTGGCTGCCGGTGCTGTCGGCTTCGCCGGTGCGCGAGCCGGCGCATCGCGCCTTTCCCAAGACCATCGAGGAGTGGGACATCGAGCGCATCGTCGCCGACTATGCTTCGGCCGCGCAGCGCTGCCAGGCGGCCGGCCTCGACGGCATCGAGTTCGAGTCCTATGGGCATCTGATGGATGGCTTCTGGTCGCCTTTGACCAATTATCGCGACGACGAGTTCGGCGGCTCGCTCGACAATAGGTTGCGCTTCACCGACATGGTGCTCGACGCGGTCCGCGCCGCCGTGGGCGAGAAATTCGTCGTCGGTATTCGCATGGTTGCCGACGAAGATCTCGACAACGGCATCTCAAAGGAAGTCGGTGTCGAGATTGCCAAGCGGCTCGCCAATTCCGGCAAGGTGGACTTCCTCAACATCATCCGCGGCACGATCGAGACGGACGCGTCGCTGACCAAGGTCATCCCGGTGACCGGCATGCGGTCCTCGCCGCATCTCGACTTCGCCGGCGAGGTGAGGGCGGCGACCAAGTTCCCGACCTTTCACGCCGCGCGCATCTCCGACGTCGCCACGGCGCGCCACGCCATCGCCACCGGCAAGCTCGACATGGTCGGCATGACGCGTGCCCATATCGCCGATCCGCATATCGTCAAGAAGGTGATGGAGGGTCGCGAGCACGAGATCCGGCCTTGCGTTGGCGCAACCTATTGCCTCGACCGCATTTACGAAGGCGGCGAGGCGCTTTGCGTCCACAACGCCGCGACCGGCCGCGAGGCGACCATTCCGCACATCATCGCCAAGAGCGAAGGACCGAAGAAGAAAGTCGTGGTGGTGGGCGCGGGCGCCGGTGGCCTGGAAGCCGCCCGCGTCGCGGCCGAACGCGGCCATCAGGTGACGGTGCTCGAAGCCTCAAGCCAGGCCGGCGGGCAGGTGAGGCTGGCGACCCAGAATCCGCGCCGCAAGGAGCTGATCGGCATCATCGACTGGCGGCTGGCCGAGCTCGACCGCCTCGGTGTCGAGATCCGCTACGACACCTGGGCGGAGAAGGACGATGTGCTGGCGCTGGCGCCGGACGTGGTGATCGTGGCGACCGGCGGCATGCCGCAGAACCCGCCGCTGACGGAAGGCGACAATCTCGTCACCTCGAGCTGGGATATCATGGCCGGCAGCGTCAAACCGGCCGAGAATGTCCTGCTTTACGATGACAATGGCGGCCATCAGGGCATGGGCGCGGCCGAACTCATTGCCAACAGCGGTTCGAAGCTGGAGCTGGTCTCGCCGGAACGCTTCTTCGCGCCGGAAATGGGCGGCATGAACCACGTGCCCTATATGCGCGCCTTCCACGAGAAAGGCGTCACCGTCACCATCAACACCCGCCTGCGTTCGGTGCGGCGCGAGGGCAACCAGCTCATCGCCGAGCTGGCTTCGGATTTTGCCGACGGCTGGCGCGGCGAACGGCGCGTCGACCAGGTGGTGGTCGAGCATGGCACAGCGCCACTCGACGACCTCTACCTTGCGCTCAAACCGCTGTCGAAGAATGGCGGCGCGGTCGATTATGAGCGGCTGGTGAACGGCGGCGACATCTTCCCATCGCGCAATGCCGACGGCGGCTTCGTGCTGTTCCGTATCGGCGACGCGGTCGCCTCGCGCAACATCCACGCCGCCATCTATGACGGCATCCGGTTCGGCATCAGGATCTGACTGACAGGCCGCGGCGCGAAATCGCGGCGGCAGGAAAAGCGCCATACGGGCTTGCGGCATCGGTCGCGGGTAGCGCGCTCCCCGCAGTTGGCTGTTCACAGCGGCTGCCAAAGTCATTGTATATGCTTGTATGTATAACCAAATCGGTTAGTCTAGCGGGCGAGGGCAGGCCGGCGAGGCCAAGGAGGATCGACATGCGCAATGCTTCCCTCTTCGACCTGTCGGGCAGGAAGGCGCTCGTCACCGGCGCCAGCCGCGGCATTGGGCGCGGCATTGCCGAGGCGCTGAGCGCTGCCGGCGCCGCTGTCGCCGTCACGGCGCGCAGCCTTGCTTCGCTGCAGGAGACGACGGCGGCGATCCGGGCCGCCGGCGGGGTCGCGCATGCCATTGCCCTGAATGTCACCGACGTCGCTCGCTGCCGCGCCGCGACCGCCGAGGCAGCCAGCCTGCTTGGCGGTCTCGACATCCTGGTCAACAATGCCGGCATGGAGGAGGTCAGGCCTTCGCTCGATGTCGATGAAGCGCTCTGGGACCGGATCGTCGACACCAATCTCAAGGGCGCCTTCTTCTGCGCCCAGGCCGCCGCCCGCCACATGCGCGATGCCGGGCGCCCGGGCGCCATCATCAATATGTGCTCGCTGACCTCCGAGGTCGGCATACCCACGGCCGTGCCCTACGGTTCGTCGAAGTCGGGCCTGCTCGGCATGACGCGGGCGCTGTCGGCGGAATGGGCGGGTCTCGGGATCAGGGTCAACGCCATTGCGCCCGGCTATTTCAGGACGGCGATGACCGAGGTGTTCTACGCCGACGAGGGGTGGCAGCAATCGATGCTCGCCAAGATACCGCAGCACCGCTTCGGCGACCTTTCGGATCTGCACGGCATTGCGGTCTTCCTGGCCTCGGACGCCTCGGCCTACATCACCGGGCAGTGCTTTCCGGTGGACGGTGGCTTTCTTGCCTCGATCTGATCGGTTTGCCGTGGCCGGTCCGCCCGGAGGATGCAGAAAAATACTGGCGAGCATTATACATACATGTATATACTTTTCACGCGTTTCTGAGGAGCAGCCATGTCCGAGATCAGCTTCCACGACCTCTCATCCGCCAGCGCCGAACAGCGGGCGAGCCTGCTGAAGCGCGCCGAGGCCGACCTCTCGGTCTTCGTCGAGAAGGTCCGTCCGATCCTCGAGGCGGTCAGGACCGAAGGCGACGCGGCCCTGCTCCGCTTCGTCAGGGATCTGGACAAGGCCGATGTGGCCGCGGGCAATCTGAAGGTCTCGGAGGCTGAGTTCGACGCGGCCTTCGGCAAGGTCGACAAGGATGTCATCGACAGCATCCGCTTCGGCATCGCAAACATCAGGCATTTCCATGAGGAGCAGCGTCCCGAGACGATGTGGCTCAAGGAAGTCCGCCCCGGCGCCTATGCCGGCGACCGTTACACGCCGATCGGCTCGGTCGCGCTCTACGTTCCGCGCGGCAAGGGCGCCTTCCCGTCGGTGACCATGATGACCTCGGTTCCGGCCGTCATCGCCGGCGTGCCGCAGATCGCCATCGTGACGCCGCCGACCGCGGACGGTTCCGTCGATGCCGCGACCCTGGTCGCCGCTCGGCTCGCCGGGGTCGAGACCGTCTACAAATGCGGCGGCGCGCATGCGGTCGCGGCCGTCGCCTACGGCACCGAGACGGTGAAGCCCGCGCTCAAGATCGTCGGCCCGGGCAGCCCTTGGGTTGTGGCGGCCAAGAGCCTGTTGTCCTCGATCATCGACACCGGCCTTCCGGCCGGCCCGTCGGAAGCGATCATCTTGGCCGACGACAGCGTCGACGGCGGCCTCGCCGCGCTCGACCTTCTGATCGAGGCCGAGCACGGACCGGACTCTTCCGCCTATCTCGTGACGCACAGCCGCAAGGTCGCCGACGCGGCCCTGGCAGCACTTCCCGACCATTGGTCCCGTATGACCGAGCAGCGGGTCGAGTTCTCGCGCGCGGTGCTGACAGGCAAGCGCGGCGGCATCGTGCTGACCGCGTCACTGGAGGACAGCTACCGCTTCATCAACGACTATGCGCCCGAGCACCTCGAAATCCTGTCCAGGGAGCCGTTCGCGCATCTCGGCCACATCACCGAGGCGGCCGAGATCCTCATGGGTCCGCACACGCCGGTGACATTAGCCAATTTCGTCCTCGGGCCGAATGCGGTGCTGCCGACCAGCCGCTGGGCGCGCACTTACGGGCCGCTTTCAGTGACGGATTTCCTGAAACGTTCGTCGGTCGGCTATGTGACCTCGGCCGCCTATCCGGAGCTTGCCGGCCATGCCCGCAGGCTTGCCCGCTACGAAGGCTTCAGCTCGCACGAGAACGCGGTCTCGGAAATCCGCGACCGCTATATCGGCGCCTGACGGGCCGGCGCGATGAAGGCCGCCAGACTCTATGGACCCGGCGACCTGCGCGTCGAGGAC
Source organism: Mesorhizobium sp. (assembly GCF_004963255.1). Lineage (GTDB taxonomy): Bacteria > Pseudomonadota > Alphaproteobacteria > Rhizobiales > Rhizobiaceae > Mesorhizobium. Next base: position 159,232 of record NZ_SUGA01000006.1, read on the forward strand.
ATCGCCGCGCCGGGGGCTCCCGAGGCGGGCTGGGTGAAGCTCAATGTCGACGCCGCCGGCATCTGCGGTTCCGATCTCCACAATTTCCGCACCGGACAATGGATAAGCCACGCGCCGTCGACCGCCGGCCATGAACTGACCGGCACGGTGGTTGCGGTCGACGAGGGCGTCGGCACCGTCGCCGTGGGCGACCGGGTGGTCGCCGATTCACGTTTCTGGTGCGGAGAATGCGCGCAATGCCTTGCGGGCAGGCGGCATCTGTGCGCCTCGCTGGGCTTCGTCGGCGAAGTATGCGACGGCGGTTTTGCCGAGGAGACGGTGCTGCCGGCGCGCCTGCTGCATGTCATAGACGCCGCGCTGGATGAAAGAGTGGCGGCCATGGCCGAGCCGCTCGCCGTCGCGCTGCATGCTGTGCGGCGCCTGCCGAAGACCGCGGGTTCGGTGCTTGTCGTGGGCTGCGGCACCATCGGCGGCCTGGCGGCGCTGCTCCTGTCGCGGACGTTCCCGGGCAGGGTGCTGATCGCCGACCGCAACCAGGCCCGCTGCGAGCGCGTCGCCCGGGTGACCGGCGCCACCATCGTCCATCTCGACCGCGAGGCCATTGCCGCCGCGACCGCCGATGCGCCTCTGCTTGCCGCCGTCGAGGCGACCGGCAGCATCGCCGCGCTCAACCAGCTGCTGGGTGTTCTGGGTTCCGGCGCCACCGTGGCGCTGGTCGGCATTTTCCACGGCCGCCTCGACATAGATCCCAACATGCTGGTCGAACGCGAGATCGGTCTGCTGGGCTGCCATGCCTTTGCCGATGAGCTGCCCGACGCCATCGGGATGCTGGCCGAGCTGTCCGGACCGCTGATCAGCCTGATCGATCGCGAGATCGGCCTGGACGACATTCGCGCCGCTTATGAGCGTCTTTTGGTGGGACAGGGCGACGGCTTGAAAACCATCATCCGGCTGCGGCAGCCTGCCGGGACCTGATTTCCGATGTTCGCCGGAAAGGACTTTGAAATGAGTGCTTTGCCCGATACGGCCAGCCCCCTCTACGAGAAGGTCAAGGACTACATCCTGACCAACATCGGAACCGGCAAGTGGGCCAAGGACAGCAAGCTGCCGTCCGAGAATGAATTCGTGGCCGCGCTCGGTGTGTCGCGCATGACCGTCCACCGCGCCTTGCGGGAATTGACCTCGGCCGGCTTTCTGATTCGGCTGCAGGGCGTGGGGACATTCATCGCGCCGCCAAAGCCACAATCGACGCTGATCGAGATCAACAACATCGCGGCCGAGATCGTCGCGCGCGGCAACAGGCATCGCTCCGAGGTTCTCGTCCTCGAAAGGATCACGCCGACCAAGGAGCTCTCGCTGTCCTTCGAATTCGCCAAGCGCGCGGCGATCTATCATTCGGTGGTCGTCAATTTCGAGAACGACCTACCCGTGCAACTGGAAGAGCGCTTCGTCAATCCGAGCCTGATACCCGACTACGACAAGCAGGATTTCTCAAAGACGGCGACCTATGATTACCTGATGCAGAAGACGCCGGTGACCGAGGTCGAACACATCATTTCGGCGGTCCCGGCCGATGCCGAGACGGCGCGGCGCCTCGCCATCGACGTCGGCAGTTGCTGCCTTCTCCTGCATCGCCGGACATGGACCGGCGCGGTCGTCGCCACCATCAGCAAACTCACCTATGTCGGCAGCCGCTACTCGCTGGGCAGCCGCTATTCTCCGTCGCGCAAGACGTGAATTGTTCATGCCTCCGGCACCGCTCGGGAGGGGGCAGGGATCGGCCCGCCCAAATGCTCCCAAGAGCACGAAAACCAGCCTCTCCAGCTTGTATATGCATGTATGTATTTTAGCCTTGACATCCATCGTCGCCGACGTTGAATATCGTTTCACTCCCGTCGACGTGGCAGGTAAGACGCCGAGGCACAGTGCCGCAAGAAGCAGAAGCCGCATTCTCACCGGACGGGAAGTTTGGTTCAAAAAAGCGCTCTGGATCATCAAGGGGAACAAAGATGATGCGTAACCTCACAGGACAATTCCGTGCGCTCGTGGTAGCGGCGACCATCGGCTTCGCCCCACTCGCCCACGCCGCCGATACGGCCATTCCCGCGACGCCCGAGGCCGGATCGTTCAAGATCGGCATTGAGCCATGGCTGGGCTACGGCCAGTGGCATGTCGCCGAAGCCAAGGGCCTGTTCAAGGCGAGCGGTCTGTCGGACGTCCAGGTCGTCAACTTCACCGAGGACAAGGACATCAACGCCGCCCTGGCGAGCGGCCAGCTCGATGCGGCCAACATCGCCACCCACACCGCCATGGGCATGGTCGCGGCCGGCCTGCCGGTCAAGATCGTGCTGCTGCTCGACGTCTCGATGACCGCCGACGCCATGATCGCCGGCAAGGACGTCAACTCTGTTGCCGATCTCAAGGGCAAGCAGGTCGCCTTCGAGGAAGGCACGACCAGCGACATCCTGCTGAAATACGCGCTGGCCAAGAACGGCATGTCGATCGCCGACGTCCAGCCGGTGCCGATGCCGGCCGCGGATGCCGGCAGCGCGCTGATCGCCGGCCGCGTCCCGGTCGCGGTCACCTATGAGCCCTATCTCACCACGGCCAGGGCGCAGAACAAGGACGTCAAGCTTCTCTTTACCGCCGGCGAGGATCCCGGCCTGATCAGCGACGTGCTGGTGGTGCGCGACGAGGTGATCAAGTCGCGGCCCGGCCAGGTGCTGGCCATGATCAAGGCCTGGGATGCCGCGCTCAAGGATTACAATGCCGACACGCCCGGCGGCCGCACCATCATCTCCAAGGCGGTCGGCTCGAGCGTCGAGGACCTCAACACCGCCTTCGACGGCGTGCGCTACTATTCGCTGGCCGAGAACAAGAGCGCGCTGACAGGCGATTTTTCCACCAAGACTTTCGCCGATGTCGAGGCAGCCGCCAAGAATGCCGGGCTGCTTCAGGCCGACGTGACGCCGGAGCAGATGATCGATCCGGCCTTCGTCAAGGCCGCGCAGTAGGCCGGTTCGTAGCGGCCGCCGAGATGTCCGACGAGCCTGCCGGCAGAGCGAGCCCGCCTGGCCCGGCGACGGGACCTGCCGCCGGCCAGGCGATGCGCCGCCGCCGATCCTCCGGGATCGGTGCGCCCATCGCGCGCGCCCGTTTTCTGATCATCGCCGTGGCCGTCTTTGCCGGCCTCGGCGTCGCCTGGTGGGCGGCGACGGGGCTCGACCTGGTCAAGCCGATCTTCCTGCCGTCGCCCGCCAGCGTGGCGACGCAACTCGGCAAGCTCTGGGCCGACGGCACGCTGCTCACCGATCTCGAGGCCTCGATCTACCGTATTTCGGTCGGCTTCCTCATCGCCTCGGCGCTCGCCATTCCGATCGGCGTGCTGATCGGCAGCTTCCGGACCTGGGAAGCGGCCATCGAGCCGCTGGTCGATTTCATCCGCTATATGCCGGTCGTTGCCTTCGTGCCGCTCTCCATCCTGTGGGCGGGCACGAGCGACGTCCAGAAATTCCTGATCATCTTCATCGGCACCTTCTTCCAGCAGGTGCTGATGATCATGGACAACGTCAAGCGCGTGCCGGCCGACTTCGTCGGTCTCGGCCGGACGCTCGGCCTGCCGGACCGCAAGATCCTGACGCGCATCGTGGTGCCCAGCGCCTTGCCGGGCATCTGGGATACGCTGCGCATCAGCCTGGGCTGGGCCTGGACCTGGCTGGTGCTGGCCGAGCTCGTCGCGGCGACGTCCGGCCTCGGCTATCGCATCACCGTCTCGCAGCGCTATTTCCAGACCAACACCATCATCGGCTACATCCTTCTGCTCGGCATTCTTGGCCTGATCACCGACCAGGTCATGAAGGCGCTGGGCAAGGTGCTGTTCCGTCAGGACAGCCGTTCATGACGAGGTCCGGTCGATGAATTCCCCAAAACTGCGGATCAAGGGTCTTCACAAGAGCTTCGGCACCGCAGCGCGGCGCACCGAAGTGCTGCGCGACATCAATCTCGACCTCGCCGACAACGAGTTCGTGTCGCTGGTCGGCACGTCGGGCTGCGGCAAGAGCACGCTGCTGTCGATCGTCGCCGGACTGCAGGATTTCGACTCGGGCGAGCTCGACATTGACGGATCGCCGATCCTGAAGCCGGGTCTCGATCGCGGCGTCGTCTTCCAGTCCTATACGCTGCTGCCCTGGCTGACGGCGCAGCAGAACATCGAGTTCGCTCTCAAGGCCGCCGGCCATGACCGCGCCACCTGCCGCAGGATCGCGCTTGAACATCTCGACCTGGTCAAGCTCCCGCGCTCGGCCAATCTCTATCCATCCGAGCTGTCGGGCGGCATGAAGCAGCGCGTCGCCATTGCGCGCGCTCTTTCCTACCGCCCCAAGATGCTCTTGATGGATGAGCCCTTCGGCGCCCTCGACGCTCTGACCAGGCATCAGATGCAGGAGCTGCTCACCCAGATATGGGAGGAGCACAGGCTGACCGTGCTCTTCGTCACCCACGACGTAGAAGAGGCCGTCTATCTGTCGGACCGCATCGTTGTGATGGGCATCGGCCCAGGGCGCATCATGCGGACTTTCGACGTCGACATCGAGCGGCCGCGCCGTGAGGAGGTCATGGAAAGCGCCGCTTTCATGGACCTGCAGCGCAATGTCCACAAAGCCATTCGCGAGGCATCCAGGCGCCCCGAAATGGCTTAGGCGTGTCGCCCAGTCCGCCCGCTTGTGGTGCGCAACGGACCTTTGCAAGGAGAGCCACCTGCCGCTTGGGTCCGTTGCGCGCCGCGCCCGGTCGGTTTCGCCGGCCGTGCGATTTCAGAAAAGCTTTGCGGTGGCCATGCAAAACACCGTGATGACCAGCAGCCCGCCGGCGATGCGTTCGCCCCTGGTCATCTTCGCCCGCAGCTGCGTCTGCGTCGCTTGATCGGCGCCGGCCAGTTGCCGGCTGGCGGAGGCGACGAGCGCGCCCTGCACGCCGGCGGCGATCAGTGCCGTCAAGATGCCCAGCGCCAGCGCCTTCTCCATCGGGCCGAACGCGCCCTCGTGGAAGAAATACCAGAGCAGTATGCCGGTCAGGAACACCACGCTGGAGGCGCCGAGCTGCGGCCGGATGAAGCGCTCCGCCTTGATCTCCGGATCGCGTGCGACCGCAATGGTCGTGCCGGCCCAGAATACGCCGGCCATGACGTGCAGGCCGATGACGACGATGTAGATATATTGCATGACCGCATTCCTCTCTGCCTCCCGCCGCACGTCGCTGCCATGTCGCGACGCCATCAATAAGACAAAGTTAGATATCTAACGATTAGATGTCAATTCATAAAGCCGAGTTTCACGTTCTCATTGCATGCTCTACTGTCACGTCATGACACCATTTGATCGCCCGCCCATCGGCATGAACCTCGCCCGCACCTCGAAAGTGGTGGCGCAGGCCTTCGATGCCGCGCTGGTCGAGGCCGGCGGCACGCTGCCGGTCTGGCTGACCTTGCTGTCGGTCAAGTCGAAGGAACTGGCCAACCAGCGCGAGCTTGCCGGCATGATCGGCATCCAGGGCGCGACGCTGACGCATCACCTCAACGCCATGGAGGCGCAGGGGTTGCTGACGCGCCGCCGCGATCCAGAAAACCGCCGGGTCCATCAGGTGGCGCTGACTGAAGCCGGAGAAGCGCTGTTCGAGAAATTGCGTCTCGCTGCCGTCGACTTCGACAAGCGGCTGCGGGCCGGCATTCCCGATGACAGGCTGGCCGAATTCGCCGAGGTGCTCGCAGCGCTGCGGGCGAACGTCGAAGCGTCGAGCTTCGGACGTTTGCTGGCGTCTTTCCCCGGTGACGAAAACGACATCCCGCCTCGCCCTGGCAGGCCGGCTCGCGCAATCAAGTCATGATCTTCTAGCGATCATAACCCACTATCGCCCCGAAGGCGTAGTGACGCAGCCTGAGCGCCGCGATCAGAGCCGTCAGCTTCGTCTTGCCGTCGAAAGCGTCCTGGAACATCTCGTCATGCATAAGCAGGATCAGCTTGTTCGGCCTGGCGAAATGGCCGTAACCGAACAGATGGTCGATCTCGCTGACAAGATGGTCGACGCTCTGAACCGGCTTGCCGCTGTCCTCATGCACCCACTCGTGATCCCAGCCGTAAAGCCAGAAGCCCGATGCCGCGACGAATTCGTAGTCCGGATCCTCGCGGCCGGCCTCGGCCGGTCCGAGCGAATTGTCGTCCTTCGAGTAATTGGGCAGCCGGAACACGTCGCGTCCGGGCAGCCGCGCATGCACGGCCGGCTTCAGCCCGAGCACAACATTGGCCTTCAGCATGTCGGCGACCACGCCTTCGGTGTCGCCGTAGAAATGCCGGTAGTGATTATAGGCATGGCTGTAGCTGTGGTTGCCGATCGTCACAAGCGGCATCGATTTCGCCCGCTGCAACAACGCCCGGTTGGTAGCGTCGGCCTCGGCATGCATGCCGACCATGAACAAAGTTGCGGGCACCTGCTCGGCCTGCAGCACGTCGAGGATGTTGGCTGTACCGTTCAGCGGACCGTCATCGAAAGTGAGGTAAATGATGCGATCGGCGGCCGAGGCGGGCGATGCGACAAGCAGCAGGAACGGCAGGATATAACGAAGCGGCATTCGCAAAACCCGGTTGCGGTCACGATAGGCCGCCATAACGCCCGGTTGTATCAAGCTTGTCGACGGTTGCGCTAGCCCAGGCTGCCTTGCAGCACTTTGAGCTTCGCCCTTTTCGGACTGCGCGCCGCCAGCCATTCGCGCGCCTTGTCCTGCGGCATCGGGAAGGCGATGGAATAGCCCTGCACCTGGTCGCAGCCGATCGCCATCAGGGAGTCGAGCTCGGCCTCGGTCTCGGCGCCCTCGGCGACGATCGAGATGCCCAGCCCCCTGGCAAGCTCGGTGATGGCGCGCACGATCTTGCTGTTGTCGCCGTTCTCGTTGATGTTCTGAACGAAGCGGCGGTCGATCTTCAGCCGATCGATCTCGTTGGGGTTGACGTGGCTCAGCGAAGCATAGCCGGTGCCGAAATCGTCAAGCTCCAGATGCACGCCGGCGGCGCGGATGTGGCGGAGCTTGGCGGCGATTCCGGTCTTCTCGTCGTCGAGGATGACGGATTCGACGATCTCCAGCGAAAGCTTCTGCGGCGCCAGCCCGGCGCGCTCCAGCGTGCCGAACAGGAACGCGTCGAAATCAGGCTCGCGCAGCTCGGTGCCCGAGACATTGACGGCAATGCGCCCGAAATCGATGCCGGCGCGGTCCCATTCGGCGGCCTCGTTGATCGCCTTGCTGATGACGATGCGGCCGACATCCGGCATGAAGCCGCATTTCTCGGCGACGGGAATGAACTCGCCGGGCGAGATCATGCCGCGCGTGGCGTGGTTCCAGCGCACCAGCGCCTCGATGCCGCTGATCTTGCCGCTGGTCAGCGACACCTGCGGCTGGAAATAGACCTCGAAGCTCCGGTCGGCGATCGCCGTGCGGATGTCCTGTTCGAGCTGCTTGCGGTAGTCCAGCTCGCGCCGCAACTCCTCCGAGAAGAAGGAGAAATTGCCGCCGCCAAGCTTCTTGGCCGAATAGAGCGCGAGGTCGGCATGGACGAGCAGGTCCTGCGCATTGTCGGCGTCGACCGGATAGACCGCGATGCCGGCGCTGGCGCCAGGCATGATGGTCGTGCCCTGGAACGTGATCGGCTCGTTGATTTCGGCAAGGATGCGCTTGGCCAGCGCATGGATGTCCTCGGTGGTGCCGGCCCCGTTGAGGATCATGACGAATTCGTCGCCGCCGAGCCGAGCGCAGAGGTCCGACGCCCGGCAGGAATCGCGCATGCGCTGCGCCGTCACCACCAGCACATAGTCGCCGGCGGCGTGTCCGAGCGTGTCGTTGATCTGCTTGAAGCGGTCGAGATCGAACTGGACCACCGCCAGGCGCTCGCGGCGCCGGTGCGCGCCCTTGATCAGCGTATCGAAATGGTCGGTGAGGAAGGTGCGGTTGTGGAGACCGGTCAAGCCGTCATGCACGGCGATGAAGGCCATGGAGTTGCGCGCGTCGACTAGCTCGCGGGTCTTGCGCAGGATGGCGTTCGACATCGGCCGGAAGATGAACAGTGCCACCAGCACGATCACGCCGAGGGTGGCGAAGAACAGCGTGCGGTGCAGGTCGAGGATGTTGCTGGACTGCGCGTCGGCGAAGGCGCTGATGCGCTGGCCGAGCGCGGCATAGCCGGACAGTGTCGCATTGGCGACGGAAGCGTCGAGGCCGGCGCGTTCGCCACCGGCCTTGTAGCCGTTGCTCTGCATGCCGAGCTGCGACTCGAAGGACGAGACCAGCCTTTCGCCATTGGCGACGAGCCCGACCGAGAAGTAATCGAGGTGGAACGGCTTGTTGAACAGCACATATTCGATCGACTTCGGATCGTTGCGCGCCGGCGACAGCGGATCGGCGCCGGTTTCCTTGAGCAGCCGGTCGTAGCTGGTTTCGAATTCGCCCGTCGCCTGCTTGAGCGCGGTTACCAGCGCCGGCTGCTTGTCGCGCGAGGCAGCGCCCGTGGCGCTCGCCAGGAAGACGATGCGCTGCGACAGCGCCTTCTGCGTCGAGACGATGTCGAGCAGGGCATCATTGTGCTGCTGCTGCGCCATCAGCTGCTGCAGAAGAATGAAGGAGGCCACCACCATGGCGGCAATAATCGTGAGCGCCAGCCAGTAGCCGGTCTTGATGAGCAGGATCAGCTTGCGCGAAACGCTCTGCACTGGCTGCTGCGACATGACTTAAGTGACCCTCCGGTCGACGGATTCCCGCCTTGGATTCGTTACGGGAAGACACTTGCCTTGAAAGGGTTAACAGCTCGGCAAAGGAGGCTGATGGCGATCGCGGCGGCGCGACAAAGCTCGCAAGATGGTTATCATGTCGTTTCCCGCGCACAGCTTTTTGATCGCATTGCTGGTGCGTCGCCGGGAAGGATTGCCTTCCGGCCTTCGCGACGCCACCGAAGCGGTCGCTTTTGCGATGGATTTTTTGCAGCCGTGGCGCGACAGTCCGGCCTCGAACCGAACAGGGCTGGACCCATGAGCAAAGCATTCCTTTCCCACATCGACAGCGAGCTCCAGGGCCTCAAATCGGCCGGGCTCTACAAATCCGAGCGGGTGATTTCCTCCATGCAGTCCGCCGAGATCGAGGTCGGCGGCGAAAAGGTGCTGAACTTCTGCGCCAACAACTATCTCGGCCTCGCCGACAGCGTGGACCTGCGCGACGCGGCAAAGCAGGCGCTCGACCGCTACGGCTACGGCATGGCTTCGGTGCGTTTCATCTGCGGCACGCAGGAAGAGCACAAGGAACTCGAGGCGACGATCTCATCCTTCCTCGGCATGGAGGACACCATCCTCTATTCTTCCTGCTTCGACGCCAATGGCGGCCTGTTCGAGACGCTGCTTGGCGAGGAGGACGCCATCATCTCCGATGCCTTGAACCACGCCTCGATCATCGACGGGGTCAGGCTCTCCAAGGCCAGGCGCTTCCGCTACGCCAACAACGACATGGCCGATCTCGAGGCCCGGCTGAAGGAGGCGAAGGACTGCCGCTTCCGGCTGATCGCCACCGACGGCGTGTTTTCGATGGACGGCATCATCGCCAATCTGCGCGGCGTCTGCGATCTGGCCGAGAAATACGATGCGATGGTGATGGTCGACGACAGCCATGCGGTCGGCTTCGTGGGCAGGAACGGCCGCGGCTCGGCCGAGCATTGCGGTGTCGAGGGCAGGGTGGACATCATCACCGGCACGCTGGGCAAGGCGCTGGGCGGCGCCTCCGGCGGCTACACGTCCGGCAAGAGGCAGGTGGTCGACTGGCTGCGCCAACGCTCGCGGCCCTATCTCTTTTCCAACACGCTGATGCCGGCCATCGCCGGCGCCTCGATCAAAGTGTTCGACCTGATCCGCCATGGCGACGCGCTGCGCCAGCGCCTATATGCCAATGCGGATCGCTTCCGCTCCAGCATGGGCAAGCTGGGCTTCACCCTGGCCGGCGCCGATCACCCGATCATCCCGGTGATGCTGGGCGATGCGGCTTTGGCGCAGGAGATGGCCGCGCGCATGCTGAAGCGCGGCATCTATGTCATCGGCTTCTCCTTCCCGGTGGTGCCGAAGGGCCAGGCGCGTATCCGCACCCAGATGTCGGCCGCCCATTCCAGCGCCGACATCGATCGGGCGGTTGAAGCGTTCGGCGAGGTCGGCAAGGAACTGGGCGTGATTTCGTGAACGGCTGGCGCTGAAAAACGGTCCCGGATCGAGCGATTCAAGGAAGAAAAGAATGTCCAACATGATGAAGGCGCTGGTGAAGGCCAAGGCCGAGCCGGGCATCTGGATGGAAGAGGTGCCGGTGCCGGAGATCGGCCCCAACGACGTGCTTATCAAGGTCAAGAAAACCGCGATCTGCGGCACCGACGTCCACATCTACAATTGGGACCAGTGGGCGCAAAAGACCGTGCCGGTGCCGATGGTGACGGGCCATGAATTCGTCGGCACGGTCGCCGATTTCGGCGCCGCGGTCACCGAATACAAGGTCGGCCAGCGCGTCTCGGGCGAGGGTCACATCGTCTGCGGCCATTGCCGCAACTGCCGCGCGGGCAGGGGGCATCTTTGCCGCAACACGCTGGGCGTCGGCGTCAACCGTCCCGGCGCCTTCGGCGAGTACATGGCGATCCCGCAGCACAATGTCGTGCCGATCCCGGACGACGTTCCGGACGAGATCGCGGCGATCTTCGATCCGCTGGGCAATGCGGTTCACACCGCACTGTCCTTCGATCTGGTCGGCGAGGACGTGCTGGTCACCGGCGCCGGCCCGATCGGCATCATGGGCGCGCTGGTGGCGCAGTGCGTCGGCGCGCGAAAGGTCGTCATCACCGATATCAACCCGGTCCGGCTCGACCTGGCGCGCAAGCTTGGCGTTCAGCACGTCGTCGACGCCTCGAAGGAGAAGCTGCGCGACGTCATGCCTTCGATCGGCATGAGCGAAGGGTTCGATGTCGGCCTGGAGATGTCGGGCGCAGCACCCGCCTTCCGCGACATGATCGACACCATGAACAATGGCGGCAAGATCGCCATTTTGGGCATCGCGCCCACCGGCTTCGAGATCGACTGGAACAAGGTCATCTTCAAGATGCTGCATCTGAAAGGCATCTATGGCCGCGAGATGTTCGAGACCTGGTACAAGATGATCGCCCTGGTGCAGGGGCCCCTCGATGTGTCGGGGCTGATCACGCATCGCATTGGGATCGATGAGTTCCAGGTTGGATTCGATGCGATGCGCAGCGGCAGCTCGGGCAAGGTGGTGATGGATTGGTGAGGGGCTTCTAAGGAAACGTCGAGTTCCTTCGCACCTGCCTATCAGTTCTTTTCTTCCAAGGCGCCCTCCAGCGCCGCCACTCCCGTAGCAACCGCCGCGCGCTCCTTTACGCTCAACCTCGCCAGCAACTCCCGTTCAAACGCCTTCGCCAGCGGCACCATCTCACGATAGGCCGCAAGCCCCACCTTGGTCAGCGCCAGATGCTCGACCCGCCGATCCATCTCGTCCGGCGTGCGCGTCAGCCAGCGCCGGCGCTCCAGCTCGGTCACCGCGCGCGACACCTTGGTCTTGTGCATGGCCGACTGCCGGCCGAGCTCCGTCGCCGTCATCGTGCCGCGCTGGCCGAGTCCTGAAAGCGTGCGCCATTCCGGCCTCGTCAGGCCGTGGCGCTCCTTGTAAATGCGGGAGAACTCGCGGCTGACGGTGTCCGCAAGCCGGTAGAGGCGGTACGGGAGAAAGCTTTCCAGCTCGAGGATTTCAGGTTCCATGAAGCGCTCCCGGGACGCAGCGCGCCGTTGATAGTTACATTTTCGATGGTTACAAATGAAACCAGTTTGGTCAACATCGCCAACGGGCTAGCACCGTGAGGCTGGACGTCGGGATCAGGGAGGATCGGATGGGCTTTTCATATATGCCGGGCTTCGGCAATGACTTCGAGACCGAGACGCTGCCCGGCTCGCTGCCGCAGGGCCGCAATTCGCCGCAGCGTCCGGCCTATGGGCTTTATGCCGAGCAGCTCTCCGGCTCGCCCTTCACCGCGCCGCGCGGCACCAATGAGCGTTCCTGGCTCTACCGAATTCGTCCGAGCGTAAAGCATACCGGCCGCTTCAAAAGTGCCAGCTATCCCTTGTGGAAGACCGGACCCAACATCGGCGACCATGAGCTGGCGCTCGGCCAATACCGCTGGAATCCGACGCCGATGCCTTCCGAGCCGACGGACTTCATCTCAGGCATGCGCACCTTCACCACGGCCGGCGATGCTGTCGGGCAATCCGGCATGGCCGCGCATGTCTATGTCGCCAACCGCTCGATGGTCGACGACCACTTCTTCAATGCCGACGGCGAGTTGCTGGTCGTGCCGCAGGTCGGCGCGCTGCGCTTCGTCACCGAAATGGGCGTCATCGAGCTTCGGCCCGGCGAGATCGCCGTGCTGCCGCGCGGGCTGGTCTTCAAGGTCGAGCTCGCCGACAAGGAGGCGCGCGGCTATGTCTGCGAGAATTACGGCGCCAAATTCACCATGCCGGACCGCGGCCCGATCGGCGCCAATTGCCTGGCCAACCCGCGCGACTTCAAGACGCCCTGCGCCTGGTTCGAAGAGAAGGAGACGCCCTGCCGGCTGATCGTCAAATGGTGCGGCTCCTTCCACGCAACCGAGCTCGGCCATTCGCCGCTCGACGTTGTCGCGTGGCACGGCAACTACGCGCCCTACAAATATGATCTCGCAACCTTTTCGCCGGTCGGCGCCATCCTGTTCGACCACCCCGACCCGTCGATCTTCACCGTGCTGACGGCGCCGAGCGGCGAGGAGGGCACGGCCAATGTCGACTTCGTCATCTTCCCGCCGCGCTGGCTGGTGGCGGAAAACACCTTTCGGCCGCCCTGGTACCACCGCAACATCATGAGCGAGTTCATGGGCCTGATCCATGGCCAGTACGACGCCAAGGAAGAAGGGTTTGTTCCGGGCGGCATCAGCCTGCACAATCAGATGCTGGCGCATGGACCGGACGCTTCCGGCTTCGAGAAGGCGACGCGTGCGGAGCTGAAGCCGGTCAAGCTCGACAACACCATGGCCTTCATGTTCGAGACGCGCTTTCCCCAGATGCTGACGCGCTACGCCGCCGAGCTCGGCACCTTGCAGGAGAACTATATCGACTGCTGGGCCGACCTGAAGAAGCGTTTCAACGGCACGCCGGAGGGCGATTGGTCTTGAGCGCCGAAGCAGCAGACCGACTCGTGCTGCTCGGCTCCAAGGGCGGTCCGGCGTTGCGGCCGGGCGGGCCATGGCCGAGTTCGTCGCTGCTGGAACTCGGTGGACGCAACATCGTCGTCGATTGCGGGCTGGGCGTCACGCGCGGCCTGGTCGATGCCGGCATCAGCCTGAAGGCGCTCGACCTGATCTTTATCACGCATCTCCATTCGGACCATGTTCTGGAACTCGGGCCGCTGATCCACACCGCCTGGACGGCGGGACTGGCGACGCCGGCGACTGTTTTCGGCCCACCCGGCACACAGGACTACTGGCGGCATTTCTGCCGGGCGATGGAGTTCGACATCGCGATCCGCATCGTCGACGAGGGTCGGCCGGATATCCGCAGGCTGGTTTCGGTCGAAGAGTTCGGCGAAGGCTCGGTTCTGGACGAGCGAGGCCTGACGGTGACGGCGCTGCGCGTTGACCATCCGCCGGTGACCGACTGTTTTGCGCTGCGTTTCGAGCATGGCGGCAGGGGCGTGGTCTTTTCCGCCGACACGACCTTCTTTCCGCCGCTGGCCGGCTTTGCCAAAGAGGCCGACATTCTTGTCCATGAGGCCATGCTGGAGGAAGGCGTGGAAAGCCTGATCGCCCGGACCGGCAACGGCGCGCGACTTCGCGAGCACCTCTTCGCCAGCCACAGCCTCGCTGAGGATGCCGGCCGGATCGCCAGCGATGCCGGCGTGCGGCGGCTGGTGCTCAACCACCTCATTCCGGCCGACGATCCAGCCATTGGCGAAGCGGATTGGGTCGCCGCTGTCAGGAAAACTTGGCCGGGTGACTTGACGATCGCACGCGACGGCCTTGTTGTACAACTAAGCGGCGCCAAAGCCGCGCGAGGAGAGGAAACCGCATGAAGCTTGCCACACTGAAGAACGGGACGCGCGACGGGAAGCTGGTCGTGGTCTCGCGCGATCTGACGCGGTTCACCGATGCCTCCTTCCTGGTGCCGACGCTGCAGGCCGCGCTCGATGACTGGCGCCGCATTGCTCCGCATCTCGCGACCTTGGCGGAATCGCTCGAGACCAACGCGGTACCGTCGGAGCGCTTCCATGAGCACAACGCGCATTCGCCGCTGCCGCGCGCCTATCAATGGGCCGACGGCTCGGCCTATGTGAACCATGTCGAACTGGTGCGGAAGGCGCGCGGCGCCGAGATGCCGGCAAGTTTTTGGACCGATCCGCTGATTTACCAGGGCGGCTCTGACTCCTTCATTGCGCCGCGCGATCCGATCCGCATGGCTGATGAAGCCTTCGGCATCGACATGGAGGCGGAGGTTGCGGTCGTCGTCGACGACGTGCCGATGGGCGCGAGCCTGGAAGAGGCGAGGGAGGCGATCCGCCTCGTCATGCTGGTCAATGACGTGACGTTGCGCGCCATTACCGGGCCGGAGCTGGCCAAAGGCTTCGGCTTCTTCCAGTCGAAACCTTCATCGGCTTTCTCGCCTGTCGCGGTCACGCCCGACGAGTTGGGCGATGCCTGGGATGGCGGCAAGGTCAGCCTGCCGCTGCTCGCCGATCTCAATGGCAAGCCCTTCGGCCGCGCCAATGCCGGTGTCGACATGACCTTCGACTTTCCGGCGCTGATCGCGCATGCCGCGAAGACCCGGCCGCTCGCCGCCGGAACCATCATCGGCTCCGGCACCGTTTCCAACAAGCTGAACGGCGGGCCGGGCAAACCCGTCTCGGCCGGCGGCGCCGGCTATTCCTGCATCGCCGAACTGCGCATGATCGAGACCATCGAAAGCGGCGAGCCGAAGACGCCGTTCCTGCGTTTCGGCGACACGGTGCGGATCGAGATGAAGGACAAGGCCGGTCACTCGATCTTCGGTGCCATCGAGCAGAAGGTCGAGAAATACGTCAAATAGGCGCGGCCGGGGAGGAGGCCGAAACGGTGACCCTGCTCGAGCATCTGCGCCGCATGGCGCGCAACAATCTGTGGTCGAACGACCGGCTCTACCGCGCCGTGCTTGCGTTGCAGCCCGGCGAGTTCGAGGCCGGTCGCACCAGCTTCTTTCCATCGATCCGGGAGACGCTCAACCACATCCTCGCGGTCGACCGTCTCTATCTCGATTTCCTGACCGATGGTGGTCTCGGCGCCTCGGCATACGACACTTTCGTGCCGTTCGACGATGCGGCGAGCCTGGCGGCGGCACAGGCGGATTTCGACCACAGGCTGATCGCTTTCTGCGACGGCCTGTCGGAAGCCGATCTCGACCGGCGAGTCATCACCGACCGACGCGAGGATGGCAAGATCCCCGAACGCATCGGCGACATCCTCGCCCACGTCTTCCTGCACGACATCCATCATCGCGGCCAGGTGCATGCCATGCTCTCCGGCACCTCGGTAGCGCCGCCGCAATTGGATGAGTTTTTGCTCGACTACGACATTAAGCTCAGGAAGGACGAGGTCGCACGGCTAGGGCTGTGAACGAGCGAGAGCGCTTCGGGAATTATCGTAGTTACAAAAATTGTTGACTTAATTATTGTAGGTACATAAATTCAGATGAGGATCGTTTGGGATGAAACGAAACGGTTGGCCAACATTGACAAACACGGCTTGGATTTTGCTGCGTTGGACGAGGAGTTTTTCCTTGCGTCGACGATCCGGGCGGCTAAAGCCGGTCGTTTCATGGCGATTGGCCGGATAGTTAGCGGCGTGGTTGCCGTGGTCTTTGCCCGACTTGGCTCCGAAGGCATCTCGATTGTTTCGATGCGGCCGGCCAACCAGACGGAAAGGCGATTGTTCGATGGCGAAAACTAAGCTGCACATCACGAAGCCTGACAAGGAATTCAAGCCAGGCAAGGGCTTTACCCAGAAAGATTGGGACGCCGTTTCGGACAATCCCGAATGGACCGAGGAGGATTTTCGGAACGCTCGTCCCTTCATCGACGTGTTTCCGGATCTTGCCGAAAGCATTCGCCGTTCGCGCGGCCGGCCGGCGCTCGACAATCCGAAGAAACAGGTGACGCTGCGCCTCGATAGCGATGTGGTTGCCCGCTTCCGTGCCGGCGGACCCGGCTGGCAGAGCCGCATCAACGATATCCTGCGCAAAGCCGCCGGCCTCCAAAAGTAGCTTTAAACACCACCGCATCGACGCCAATGGCTCGGCGCGCCACATTTAGTCGCGCCGCCGCAATTGGATGAGTTTCTGCTCGACTACGACATCAAGCTGAGAAGGGACGAGGTCGAGCGGCTGGGGCTGGAATGATCAAGCCAGCGCGACATCATAAGCTGAGAAATGCCGATCCGCGGTGACCAGAGTCAGGCCTTCAATTTGAGCCTGTGCGATGAGCAGGCGGTCAAAGGGATCGCGATGATGGAGCGGCAGGTGTTCAAGCCTTGCCGCATGCAGTTCATTCACCCCGAGGATTGGAATTCCATTCGATTGCAGAATGTCGACGATGTTGCCAGTGAGTGTGATTTTGCCGAGCGACCTCTTGATGGCAATCTCGGCCACTGAGATGGCGCTGACGGTCACATCCTTGCCCGCCAGAAAAATGTCGCGATGGTGATCCGAAAGACGTGAGTCGGCGTTGAGCACCCAAAGGAGAATATGGGTGTCGACCAGATATCTGGGGCTCATTTAGTATACTCGTCCCATTCGGGACCGAGTTCATCAAAATCGTCCGCTATCCAGATTTGGCCCTTCAGCGCCCCAAACAGGCCTTTGCTCCCGCCAGGCCGAATGGGAGCGCTCAAGGTTGCGACAACCTCTCCATGCTTTGTCAGATGGATCTTTTCGCCAGCCTGGGCACGTTTGACCAACTCGGAAAGCTGCGCCTTGGCTTTTGCCATTGGAATGTTCATAGTCGACCTCTTATGACCAGAATTTAGGTCATAAGAAGTCGAGCCGCAAGCCGGCTCTACGCCGCCTTGCCGCTCAGCTTGATAACGCCGCGCTTGATCTGGTCCTGCTCGATCGACTCGAACAAGGCGCGGAAATTGCCTTCGCCAAAGCCTTCGTCGCCTTTGCGCTGGATGAACTCGAAGAAGATCGGGCCGATTACGGTCCTGGAGAAAATCTGCAGCAGGATCTTGGTCATGCCGCCGTCGACCACGCCTTCGCCGTCGATCAGGATGCCGTGCTTCTTCATGCGCTCGATCGGCTCGTCATGGCCGTGCACGCGCTCATGCGACATCTCGTAATAGGTGTCGGGCGGGCCTGGCATGAACTTCAGCCCATTGGCGGCCAGCTTGTCGGTTGCCTCGTAGATGGCGTCGGTGCCGACGGCGATATGCTGGATGCCTTCGCCATTATACTTCTTCAGATATTCGGCGATCTGGCTGGTCTCGTCCTTAGACTCGTTCAGCGGAATGCGGATCTTGCCGCAGGGCGAGGTGATGGCGCGGCTCACCAGGCCGGTGATCTTGCCGTCGATGTCGAAGAAATGGATCTGCTTGAAGCCGAACAGGTCGCGATAAAAATCCCACCATTTGTCCATGTTGCCGCGATAGACATTGTGGGTGAGGTGGTCGAGGAAATAGAAGCCAACGCCTTCAGGCTTGGGGTCGCGCGCGCCCAGCCATTCGAACTCGGCATCGTAGGCCGAGCCCTTCTCGCCATAGGCTTCGATGAAATAGAGCAGCGAACCGCCGATGCCGACGATTGCCGGCACGTCGAGCGCCTTGTCGGTGCCTTCATAGGGCGTCGCACCCTTCGACACGGCGTGCTCGAAGGCGTGCTTGGCATCGACCACGCGCCAGGCCATCGAGGCGGCGCAAGGGCCATGCTTTTCGACGAACTTCATCGCATGCGAGCCCGGCTCGGCATTGACGACATAGTTGATGTCGCCCTGGCGCCAGACGGTGATGTCCTTCGAGCGATGCCTCGCCACTGCGACATAGCCCATGCGGGTGAAGAGTTCGGCGAGCTTGGCGGGCTCCGGATGCGCAAATTCGACGAATTCGAAACCGTCGGTGCCGGCGGGATTTTGCTTGCTGATTTTCGCGGGTGGCGCGTCGTGCGGGAAGGGGCCCATGGCAATCCTCCGAAAGCTGTTGCGGCCGGGCTTGGCCGTCTTTCATCAGGATAGCGCGGAGCCGCCGCACGGTGCTTGCATTCAGTCGCCCATAATGTGCATCATGTGCGCAAATTGTGCATGATTGGAGGAATACGCATGGACGATGCGCGCCTTGACCAGTTTGACCGCAAGATAATGGCGCTTCTGCAGGACGATGCGCGATACACCAACAACGATCTTTCGGAGCGCGTGAACCTGTCGCCCTCGCAATGCTCGCGCCGCCGCCAGCGGCTGGAGGACGATGGCTACATCAAGGGCTACCGCGCCGTGCTCGACCGCGATCGTCTCGGCTTTTCGCTGGTCAACGTCATCTCGGTGACCCTGGCCACCCACAACCGCGACAATGCCCGCCGCTTCGGCGAACTGGTGGCGCGCCTGCCCGAGGTGCAGGAGGCGCACGCGCTTACCGGCGAGATGGATTATATCCTGAAGGTGGTGACGCCTGACCTCAAGTCACTGTCGGAGTTCGTCAACGGCGTTCTGCTGCCGCATGAATCCGTGCAGCATGTGAAGACGGCGATCGTGCTGGAGACGCTGAAGGAAACCGGCGCGCTGCCGATTTAAAGTGTGCCGATATTCAGGTGAGGCCGGCCTGCAAATGGCGGCTTCCTGCGCTTCCGGTGCTCACGTACTTTAAGGAGACCGGCGCGCTGCCGATTTAAGCCGCTTCTCGGCAAATCGTCAGCCGCACTGCTGCTGGATCAGCCCGTAAAGGTTGGTGCAGCGCGCGCCGGAGCGGCAGTAAGCGAACACCGGCCCTTCGAGCTCGTCGAGCGCGGCTGCCTGATCCTCGACATTGTCCATGGTGATCTGGCCGCTGATGACCGGAATGTAACGGAAGGCGAGGCCTGCCGCCTCGGCCGCGGCCTGAACGCTTTCGGCCGAAGGCTGGCCAGGCTGCTCGTCATCCGGCCTGTTGCAGATCACGCTCTTGAACCCGGCGTCCTTGATGGCGGCGATATCCTGCGGCTGGATCTGGCCGGAGACCGAATAGTCGTCGCTGATCTGGCGGTATTCCATGGTGTCGTCCTCGCAATCCTAGGCGCCTGTTGGCTTGGGCGCAGTTCTGCCACTCTGCGGACCGGGGGGCAACCACTGCCTTGGCGAAAAATCCTATGTAGTCGCCACGCGGGCAAGCCGGATACTGGCCAAGCGCGCCACCGCGATGCCCGCCACCATCGCGACGACGAAGATAAGCGTCTCCGTGCGGCCAAGGCCGAGCGCCGGAATGGCGCCGCCTGGACAAAAGCCGGCGATGCCCCAGCCGATGCCGAACAGCGCGGCGCCGCCGACGAGTTGGCTGTCGATGTCCTTCCTGCCCGGCAAGGCGAAAGCCGTTTCGAACACCGGTCTCTTGCGTCGGGCGAATATGAGACGGTAACCGGCGAAGGCCACGGCCAGGCCGCCGCCCATCACGAAGATCAGGCTGGGGTCCCAGCTTCCGGCGATGTCGAAGAAATTCAGCACCTTCGCCGGATTGATCATGCCGGACACGGCAATGCCCAAACCGAAAAGTCCGCCGATCAGGAAGGCCGAGGCGAGCTTGCTCATGGTTCAGCCTCCAATCACATGACGGGCGACAAAAACAGTGGCGAAGGCTGTGGCCATGAAGGTCGCGACGGCGACGAACGAGCGCGGCGACAGTCGCGCGATGCCGCAAATGCCGTGGCCGCTCGGACAACCACCGCCGAAATGCACGCCGACACCGACGAGAAAGCCGCCGACGATAAGGGCCACCGTCGGCACCGGCACATTCAATTCGATATCCTTGCCGGCGAGTTGGATCAGCAACGGCGCGCCGATCGCGCCGGCGAGAAAGGCAGCGCGCCACTTCCAGTCGGCGGACACCGGCGGGATAACGCCGGTCAATATCCCGGTCATTCCCGCAATGCGGCCATGCAAGGCCATCAGCAGCACGGCCGACAGGCCGATAAGGGCTCCGCCAAGCAGAGACTGGAAAGGCGTGAAGTCGGTCATGGAAAGGCCAATCCGCGTCGATCAGGAGATGCTCTTTCAGCAGATAGGCATTTTCGCATGGGAATCCAGCCGGAAATGGTCCGGCTGGAAAGGCGGCGTTGGCCGTTTCGCCACGCCCGACAAGCCGGGCTCAACTTCCCAGGATCGCGCCTTTGATCTGCGTGATGTTGTTGTGCATCATGTCGATATAGGTCGAGGCCGGGCCGTCCGACCCCGACAGCGCGTCCGAATAGAGCGTGCCGCCGACCTTGATGCCGGTCTCACCGGCAATCTGCTCGATCAGCCGCGGATTGGTGATGTTTTCCACGAAGATCGCCGCAGCCTTGTCCTGCTTCACCTGCTCGACCAGCTTGGCGACGTCGGCCGCGGAAGGCTCGGAATCGGTCGAGATGCCCTGCGGTGCCAGGAAGGTCAGGCCGTATTCATGCTCGAAATAGCCGAAGGCGTCATGCGAGGTGATGACGACGCGCTTGGCTTCCGGGATAGACTGGATCGCGGCCTTCACTTCGCCTTCCAGCGCGTCAAGCTTGGTGGTGTAGGCGGCGGCGTTGGCCTTGTAGCTGTCGCAACCCCCACTGTCGGCCGCGCAGAAAGCCTCGGCGATGTTCTTCACATAGATCCTGGCATTGGCGATCGACTGGAAGGCGTGCGGATCGGTGACGGTCTTGCCGCCGCCCGTGCCGGCGCCTTCGGCGGCGTCCGCATCGGCGAATTCCGGCTTGAAGTCGATCGGCGTGACACCCTTGGTCAGCGTCACGATCGCGGCCTTGGTGGCGCTGGCATCGACCAGGCGTTGCAGGAAACCTTCGAAATGTAGGCCGTTGACCAGAACCACGTCGGCGCCTGCCATCGCCACCGCGTCGGCCGGGCTCGGCTCATAGACATGCGCGTCGCCGTCCGGCCCGACAATGGTGGTGATGTTGACCCGGTCGCCGCCGACATTCTTCGCGAAATCGGCAATCACGGTGAAGCTCGCCACCACTTTGAGCGGCGCCGCGAAGGCGGAAGAGGTCGCGAAGGCGCTTAATGTTATAACGCTCAACGCCAGGGCGGCACGGAAGGATTTCAGCATCTGGGACAGTCTCCTTGCTTGGGGATTGGTCAGGCGGTGCGGTGCCGGTGATGCACGATGCGGGCGCGCAGCACGCCGCGCGTGCCGAATAGGATCGAGCTGAAATAGACGACGCCGGCCGAAAGGATGATCGCAGGGCCGGAAGGCAGCGAGGCGTGGTAGGACAAAAGCAGTCCGGCGATGCAGGAGGCAAAGCCGATCAACACCGCGAGCGCGCACATCGGTTCCACGCGCACCGTCCAGAAGCGGGCGGCGGCTGCCGGCAGCATCATCAGCCCGACAGAGAGCAGCGTGCCAAGCGCCTGGAAGCCGCCGACGAGGTTGAGCACGACAAGGCCCAAGAAGATGAAATGCACCGGGCTACCCATGCGGCTCACCGAGCGCAGGAACAGCGGATCGAGGCATTCGGCGACCAGCGCACGCCAGAAGATGGCGAGGCAGGCGAGCGTCACCGCCACGATGCCGCCGATCAAGGTCAGCGCCTCATTGTTGAGCGCCAGCACCGTGCCGAACAGCACATGCATGAGGTCGACGCTGGAGCCGCGGATCGACACCATCAGCACGCCGACGGCAAGCGAGATGAGATAGAAGGCCGCCATCGAGGCGTCCTCGCGCTGGATGGTGAAGCGCGAGACGGCGCCCGCGCCGAGCGCGACGATGATGCCGGCGATCAGCCCGCCGACTGTCATCGGCAGGATTTCGAGCCCATAGAGCAGGAAGCCGGCGGCGGCACCCGGCAGGATGGCATGCGCCATCGCGTCGCCCGAAAGGCTCATGCGCCGCAGCATCAGGAAGACGCCGACCGGGCAGGCGCCGAGCGACAGCATCAGCGATCCGAACAGCGCCCGCTGCATGAAGGCGAAATCGGCGAAGGGCGCGATGAACAGGCCGTAGAAAAATTCCATCACGCCGCCCTCGGTCCGGAGCCGTGCTGGTGATCATGCGCATGATCATGATGGTCGTGCCCATGGTCATGCGCGTGATCATGCCCGCTTGGCTCGCACCAGGGTGCATTCTCTTCCCAGGCTTCATGGAAGCGCCGTGCCTTGAGCAGGTTTTCCGGCCGTAGCGTTTCCCTTGTGTCGCCCCAGGCGACCGGCTGGCGTGCCAGCAGCAGCGTTTCCGGGAAATTCTGCCGCACGAGATCGAGGTCATGCACGACGACCATGATCGTCCGCTCCTCGCCATGCCAGCGCTTTATCAATTGGATGAGGTCGCCGACGGTCTTGGCGTCGACCGCATTGAAAGGCTCGTCGAGAAGGATGAGATCGGCGTCCTGCAGCAGCACGCGGGCAAACAGCGTGCGCTGCAATTGGCCGCCGGACAGCGTATCGATCGGCCGCGTCTCGAAGCCGCCGAGCCCGACCGCCATCAGCGCCTTGCTGACCGACTCGCGATCCTCTTTCGTATAGCGGCCGAGCATGCCGCGCTTCGGCCACAGGCCAAGCGAGACCAGGTCGACGACCCGCGCCGGAAAGGAGCGGTCGAGTTCCGACTGCTGCGGCAGATAGGCTGTGCGGACGCCCGGCATGCGGACCACGGTGCCTTCCATCGGCTTCAGCACGCCGACAATGCCCTTCATCAGCGTCGACTTGCCCGAGCCATTGGCGCCAACCACCGCGGTCAACGAGCCTTTGCGGACGACGCCGTTCAGATGATGGATAGCCGGATGGCTGCCATAGCCGAGCGTCAGGTCGCGGAAGGTCAGGCAGGCGTTGGTCATCAGGCGTCGGTCCGCGAAATCGGGTAGCTTGTCGATATGTGATGTTATTACATTAGTCAACATCGCGGTCCGGCGGAATTGTGACATGGCCGGTCAACTCGCCGTGTAGGCGGATGGGCAGGGACCAGGCAATTGGCTCAATTGGTTTCACTGCCACCGGCCTTGCCCCAGGGCGGTCCGGACTCTAAACAAGCGCGACTCCAAGAAACGAAGGAACCTTCAATGAGCATTCGTCGCATCGATGTCGGCCCGCGCATGAGCCAGATCGTCATCCACGGCAATACCGTCTACCTGGCCGGTCAGGTTGGTCAGCCCGGCGGCAACGTCGCCTCGCAGACGCGCGACATCCTGAAGACCATCGACGAATTGCTGGCCAAGGCCGGCACCGACAAGACCAAGATCGTCCAGGCGATCATCTGGCTGGCCGACATGGGCACCTTCGCCGAGATGAACTCGGAATGGGACAAGTGGGTGCCGCAGGGCCACACCCCGGCCCGCGCCACCGGCGAAGCCAAGTTGGCCACGCCGGAATATCTGGTCGAGATCATTGTGACGGCGGCGATCTAGCGCCTGCCTTCTACCTCCCCCTTGTGGGGAGGTCGGGCCGAAGGCCCGGGTGGGGGACTGCGCCGACCCCCGCCCCGCCGCTTTGCGGCGACCCTCCCCACAGGGGGGAGGGTAAAGAGGCGCTACCCCTGTGACGGCGTAAACCTTGCCACCAGCGTGTGGCTTTCCGCCGGGTAGATAAACCGCACATGCGTCACAGGGTGCTCAGCGCTCCAGGTGCGGCGCTCGACCACCAGGCAGGGCGCGCCCGGATCGATGTCGAGCGCGTCGGCGATATTCTCATCAGCGGCCATGGCTCGGATGCGGTGCTCGGCTTCGCTCCACGGCACGCGGCCGATCAGCCAGGGGCCTGGCGCGATGTCGAGGAATTCCTCCTCGCGGGCCTCGGTCACGGCTGAAAGATTGATCAGCCGCTGCTCCAGCGCGAACGGTCGCTTGCCGGCAAAATGCAGGCCTTCCAGCGCAAGCACCGGACCCGCGGCGGAAAGCCCGAGCCGCGCGCGGTCCTCGGCACTGCTGCGCCGCCTGAGGCGTTCCAGCCGCTCATACCGATAAGGCAGGCCGAGTGCCTCGACTTCGATCCTGATGTCGTGCAGTTCCAGCACCGCCGCCTGCGACTGCGGCTGGCGCACGAAGCTGCCGGAACGGCGCCGCCGTTCGATCAGTCCGGCCTTGGCCAACTGCGACAGCGCCTTGTTCACCGTCATGCGCGAGCAATTGTATTGAGCCGTCAGCTCGTGCTCGAAGGGGATGCGATGGCCGGGCGCCCAGGCGCCTGAGAGGATCTTTTCACGGATGTCGGACAGGATCCGCTGATGCAGCGAGAGGATCTCGCCGCCATCGACATCGTCTGTCTCTACCAGGCTCATCGAACGGTCCGTTCAGCCTTGCGACAATGCGGCCATGACTTCGCGGAACCGCTTGGCAACGGCCTCGCGCTTGACATGCCTGCCGCCGCTGACCTGCTTTCTGCCATGCACCCAGACGCAATCGATCGTGCTACCATTGGCGAAGATCCAGGTGTCGAGGATCGCATCGCCCGTTTTGCCGGCCAGCGAAGGGTGGCCGGCATCGAGCGAGACGAGATCGGCAGCGCCGCCGGCGGCAATCTGCGACGAGCCGGCGCCCAGCGCCTGGCTGCCGCCGTCGAGCGCCGCATCGAACAGGGCGCGCCCGTTGGAACCGCCGGGATGCGCCAGCACATTGCGGGCACGATGGGCGAGGCGCTGCGAATATTCGAGCTGCCTCAGCTCGTCCGGCAGCCCGATCAGCACGTTGGAATCGGAGCCGACACCGAAACGGCCGCCATGCTCAACGAAAAGCGGCGCCGCGAAAGTGCCGTCGCCGAGATTGGCCTCGGTGATCGGGCAGAGCCCGGCGATCGCTCCGGTCCGGGCCATGGTGATCGTTTCGGCCTCGGTCATATGCGTGGCATGGATCAGGCACCAACGGCTGTCCACCCTGGCGTTGGCGAGAAGGAACTCGACCGGACGCTGGCCCGACCATGCAACGCAATCCTCGACCTCCTTCACCTGCTCGGCGACATGGATGTGGATCGGACCGTTCGGCGTCAGCGCTGCGACTGAATTGAGCTCGTCGGGCGTTGCGGCCCGCAAACTGTGTGGCGCGACGCCGACAACGGTCTGCTCAAGCGGACGAACAGCCTCGCGGGCTTTCTCAAGCAGACGTCCGAAACGTTCGACATCATTGATGAATCGCCGCTGGCCTTCATTGGGAGCGGCGCCGCCGAAGGCCGAATGTGCATAGAAGACCGGCAGGAGCGTCAGGCCGATGCCAGTCTCTCCGGCTGCCGCCGCGATCCGCTCAGCCATCTCGGAGATGTTGGCGTAAGGCTGTCCGTCGCGGTCGTGGTGGAGGTAGTGGAACTCGCCGACGCGCGAGAAGCCGGCTTCCAGCATCTCGACATAAAGCTGCGCCGCCACCGCCTCGACCTGGTCCGGCGTCATCGACAAAGCGAAACGGTACATCACCTCGCGCCAGCTCCAGAAACTGTCCGCCGAAGGGCCGCGCAATTCGGCCAAACCCGCCATGCCGCGCTGGAAGGCGTGGCTGTGCAGGTTGGGCATGCCGGGCACGACGATGGCATGGCGCTCGTCGCCGGCCTGCGCCGAAGCGCCGGCCTCGGCCGCGGAGATGCGGCTGTCCTGAAAGGCGATCCTGACATTGCTTTGCCAGCCCTCGGGCAGCAGCGCCTGTTCCGCAAAGATTGCCGTCACGTTCCTCTCCGAATCTGAAGTCCGAGCGACATTATCACTTGCGTCGCGTTTCAATATGTATATACATAATCGCTATCCAAGCAAACGGAAAAGATAATGGGTGGAGCAAGCGGGAAGAGCGGCCATCGGGTCTGGCGCAATGCGCGCCTGGCGACCATGGCTGAGGGCGCGGCCGGTCTCGGTATCGTCGAGAATGGCGCGGTCGTCGCGCGCGATGGACTTATCGTCTACGCCGGTCCCGAGGCCGATATGCCGCTCGCGGCCGGGCAAGGCGCCGAGACCGTTGATTGCGCCGGACGCTGGATCACGCCCGGCCTGGTCGATTGCCACACGCACCTCGTCTATGCCGGCAACCGCGCCAATGAATTCGAGATGCGGCTGGCCGGCGCCACCTATGAAGAAGTGGCGCGCGCCGGCGGCGGCATCGTCTCCTCGGTCAAATCGCTGCGCGCCGCCAGCGAGAACGAGCTCGTCGCCCAGACTCTGCCGCGCCTCGATGCGCTGATCGCCGAAGGCGTCACGACCGTCGAGGTCAAATCGGGCTACGGCCTCGATGCCGACAACGAGAAAAAATCGCTGCGCGCCGCCCGCCGCCTGGCAGACGAGCGCCCGGTCACGATCCGCACCACTTGTCTCGCGGCCCATGCGCTGCCGCCGGAAGCCAAGGGCGACAAGGACGCGTTCATCGATCTCGTCGCCGATACCATTCTGCCGCAGGTCGCCGCCGAAAAGCTCGCCGACGCCGTCGACGGTTTTTGCGAGGGCATCGCGTTTTCGCCGGAGCAGATGGCGCGCGTCTTCGACAAGGCCAAGGCGCTCGGCCTGCCGGTGAAACTTCATGCCGACCAGCTTTCCAATCTGCATGGCGCAGCGCTTGCCGCGCGCTATGGCGCGCTGTCGGCCGACCATCTTGAATACACGGACGAAGAGGGCGCCGCGGCGATGGCCAAGGCCGGCACCGTGGCGACGATCCTGCCCGGCGCCTACTACTTCATCCGCGAAACGAAAAATCCGCCGGTCGATCTGTTCCGCCGGCACGGCGTGAAGATGGCGGTCGCCACCGACAGCAATCCCGGCACCTCGCCGCTCACCTCGCTGCTGCTCACCATGAACATGGCCGCGACGCTCTTCGGCATGACCGTCGACGAATGTCTCGCTGGCGTCACCCGCGAGGCCGCGCGTGCGCTCGGGCTCCTCGACAAGACCGGCACGCTGGAAGCCGGCAAATCGGCCGACCTCGCCATCTGGGACATCGAGCGCCCGGCCGAACTCGTCTACCGCATGGGCTTCAACCCGCTCCATGCCCGCATCTGGAGAGGACAATGACCGAACTGACCCTGACGCCCGGCAGCGCGACGCTTGCCGACTGGCGCGCCATCTATCGCGGTGCCGTGCCGAAGCTGGATGCGGCCTGCCGGCCGAAGATCCGAGCCAGCGCCGAGGCGGTCGCCCGCATCCTCGCCAAGGGCGAGCCGGTCTATGGCATCAACACCGGCTTCGGCAAGCTGGCCAGCGTTCGTATCCCAGAAAGCGATCTCGAAACGCTTCAGCGCAACATCGTGCTGTCGCATGCCGCCGGCGTCGGCGAGCCGATGCCGGTCGCCGTGGTGCGGCTGATGATGGCGCTGAAGCTCGCCAGCCTCGCCCAGGGCGCCTCCGGCGTGCGCGCCGAGACCATCGACCTGCTTCAAGGGATGCTCGCCAACGACGTCATTCCGGTCGTGCCGGCGCAGGGCTCGGTCGGCGCTTCCGGCGACCTCGCGCCGCTCTCGCACATGACCGCCGTCATGATCGGCGTCGGCGAATGCTTTACCCCGCATGGGCGCTTCCCGGCCAAGGTCGCCTTCGTCTCGCATGGGCTGGAGCCGGTGACGCTCGGCGCCAAGGAAGGCTTGGCGCTGCTCAACGGCACGCAGTTCTCGACCGCTTTTGCGCTGGCCGGCCTGTTCGAGGCCGAGGTGCTCTACCAGTCGGCGCTGGTTGCCGGCGCGCTGTCGACGGACGCCGCCAAGGGCTCCGACGCCCCCTTCGATCCGCGCATTCATCTGTTGCGGAAGCATCGCGGTCAGATCGAAACGGCGGATGCCTTGCGCAATCTGATGGCCGGCAGCGCCATCCGTGAATCGCATCGCGTCGACGACGAGCGCGTGCAGGATCCGTACTGCCTGCGCTGTCAGCCGCAGGTGATGGGCGCCGCGCTCGATGTGCTGCGCAAGGCCGCTGACACGCTCGAGACCGAGGCCAATGGTGTCACCGACAATCCGCTGATCTTCGCCGAGGACGACACGGCGCTCTCCGGCGGCAATTTCCACGCCGAGCCGGTGGCCTTCGCCGCCGACATGATTGCGCTGGCGGTCTGCGAGATCGGCTCGCTGTCCGAGCGGCGCATCGCCATGCTGGTCGATCCGGCGCTGTCGGGCATGCCGGCCTTCCTCACGCCCAAGCCGGGGCTCAATTCCGGTTTCATGATTCCGCAGGTGACGGCGGCAGCGCTTGTTTCGGAAAACAAGCAGAAGGCCTATCCGGCGAGCGTCGATTCCATCCCGACCTCGGCCAACCAGGAAGACCATGTCTCGATGGCCGCGCACGGCGCGCGCCGGCTGCTCGGCATGATCGAGAATGCGACCGCCGTTATCGGCATCGAATTGCTGGCCGCGGCGCAAGGTTGCGATTTCCAAGCGCCGCTTGCTTCGAGCGAGGCGCTGGAAGCGGTGCGCAGGCTGGTCCGCGCCGAGGTGCCGTATCTCGACAATGACCGGCATTTCCATCCCGACATGGAAAAGGCGATCGCCATGGTGCGCAGCGGCGCCGCGGTGAATGCGGCGAGCGCGGTCGCGCTGCCGGGGATTGCGTCGTGAGAACGCTAACCATGTCGGACCGAGTTCTGTCGCGCCCCCCTCTGTCCTGCCGGACATCTCCCCCACAAGGGGGGAGATCAGATATCACGCCGGCTTGCGCCAACCTTCAACGTCACAGGATCGAGCGAGGCGCCGAAGCCGCCAATCTCCCCCCTCGTGGGGGAGATGCCCGGCAGGGCAGAGGGGGGCGCCGTAGAACTCCAGCGATGGGAGATCTCTCATGACCTCGCCCAACTGGCTTGCCGTCACCCGAGGCACTGCGCCTCTGCTGGTCTCGATCCCGCACACAGGCATCGATCTTGCGGGCCTGGACTCCCGCCTGGTCTCGACCTGGCTTGGCCGGCGCGACTGCGACTGGTGGATCGACAAGCTCTATGATTTTGCCGCAGACCTTGGCGCAACCGTCGTGCACACCGCCATTTCGCGCACCGTCATTGACGTCAACCGCGACCCGTCCGGCGTTTCGCTCTATCCGGGCCAGGCGACGACGACGCTCTGCCCGACGGACACTTTTGACGGCGATCCGCTCTACAATATGGGTGACGAACCGACGCCGTCCGAGATCGACCAGCGCCGCGAGACCTATTTCGTGCCGTATCATGCCGCCCTGCAGGCCGAGATCGACCGGCTGCGCGGCATGCATGAGAACATCGTGCTCTATGACTGCCATTCGATCCGCTCGGTGCTGCCGCGCCTGTTCGAAGGCACGCTGCCGGTCTTCAACCTCGGCACGAATGACGGCAGGAGCACCGATCCGTCGCTGCAGCAAAAGGTCGGCGAGATCCTTGCCGCGACCGGCGAGAGCTGGGTGGTGAACGGCCGTTTCAAGGGCGGCTGGATCACCAGAAGCTTCGGCCAGCCCGAGAACGGCGTCCACGCGCTTCAGATGGAGCTCTCCAATCGCGGCTATATGCGCGAGCCGGCCGAAAAGGGTTCGCCGGAAAACTGGCCGGTGCCTTACGACCCAAGCTATGCCGCGCCGATCCGCGCCACGCTGAAAACCATTCTCGAAACCGCCATTGAATGGGCTGGGCGCTGACGCGCCGCCTTACTCGAAAGGGACAATGATGAACGATCCGCGCCACAACATTCGCGAAGTGCGTGCGCCCCGCGGCGACAAGCTCAACGCCCGCTATTGGACGACCGAGGCGCCGCTGCGCATGCTGATGAACAATCTCGACCCGGAGGTCGCAGAGAACCCCAATGAGCTGGTCGTCTATGGCGGCATCGGCCGGGCGGCGCGCACCTGGAACGATTTCGACCGCATTGTCGCCTCGCTGAAGACGCTGGGCGAGGACGAGACGCTGCTGGTTCAGTCCGGCAAGCCGGTCGGCGTCTTCAAGACCCATTCCAATGCCCCGCGCGTGCTCATCGCCAACTCCAACATCGTGCCGCACTGGGCGACCTGGGAGAAGTTCAACGAGCTCGATAGGAAGGGCCTGATGATGTACGGCCAGATGACGGCCGGCTCCTGGATCTATATCGGCACGCAGGGCATCGTGCAGGGCACCTACGAAACCTTCGTCGAGGCCGGCCGCCAGCATTACAACGGCGACCTCAAGGGCAAGTGGATCCTGACCGGCGGTCTCGGCGGCATGGGCGGCGCCCAGCCGCTGGCGGCGGTGATGGCCGGCGCTTCCTGCCTTGCCATCGAATGCAACCCGGACTCGATCGATTTCCGCCTGCGCACCCGCTATCTCGACGAGAAGGCCGAGACGCCTGACGAAGCGATGGAGATGATCGATCGCTGGACCAAGGCCGGCGAGGCAAAATCGGTCGGCCTGCTCGGCAACGCGGCCGAGATCGTGCCCGAAATGTTCAAGCGCGGCATCCGCCCCGACATCCTCACCGACCAGACCTCGGCGCATGACCCGATCAACGGCTACCTGCCCAAGGGCTGGACGATGGCCGAGTGGCGCGAGAAGCGCACCTCGGACCCGAAGGCGGTCGAAAAGGCGGCGCGCGCGTCGATGCGCGAGCATGTCGAGGCGATGGTGGCGTTCTGGAACGCCGGCGTGCCGACGCTAGACTACGGCAACAACATCCGCCAGGTCGCCAAGGACGAAGGCTTTGAAAACGCCTTCGCCTTCCCCGGCTTCGTACCGGCCTATATCCGCCCGCTGTTCTGCCGCGGCATCGGTCCATTCCGCTGGGCAGCGCTCTCGGGCGATCCGGAGGACATCTACAAGACCGACGCCAAGGTGCGCGAGCTCACTCCCGGCAACACGCATCTGCACAACTGGCTCGACATGGCGCGCGAGCGCATCTCCTTTCAGGGCCTGCCGGCGCGCATCTGCTGGGTCGGCCTCGGCGACCGTCACCGGCTCGGTCTCGCCTTCAACGAGATGGTCGCCAAGGGCGAGCTCAAGGCGCCCGTCGTCATCGGCCGCGATCATCTCGATTCCGGCTCGGTCGCCTCGCCCAATCGCGAGACCGAAGCGATGAAGGACGGCTCCGACGCCGTTTCCGACTGGCCTCTGCTCAACGCGCTGCTCAACACCGCGTCGGGCGCGACCTGGGTATCGCTGCACCACGGCGGCGGCGTCGGCATGGGTTTTTCCCAGCACGCCGGCATGGTGATCGTCGCCGACGGCACGGCGGATGCTGCCAAGCGCCTGGAGCGCGTTTTGTGGAATGACCCGGCGACCGGCGTCATGCGCCATGCCGATGCCGGCTACGACATCGCCATTGAGTGCGCCAAGGAGCACCAGCTCAACCTGCCGGGCATATTGGGCTGAAGCCATGCGCATCCTTCGTGCCGCCGATTACCGCGTCATGCCGTGGAAGAATGGCGGCGGCACGACCACCGAGATCGCGGTTTCGCCCGACGGCGCCGGGCTCGACGAGTTCGACTGGCGCATCTCCATGGCGCGCGTCGAAACCAGCGGGCCGTTCTCCAGCTTTGCCGGCATTGATCGCACGCTCTCGGTGCTGGAAGGCGAGGGGATTGTCCTCGATATCGCCGGCCAGCCGACGGCTCGGTTGACCACGGCGTCAGTGCCGCTCGCCTTTGCGGGCGACGTGCCGACCAGCGCAGCGCTGATCGGCGGTCCGATCACCGATCTCAACGTCATGACCCGCCGTGGCCGCATGGTCCATGCCGTCGAGCGCAGGCCGCTCTCCGGCGAGATTCGCATCACGTCGCGCGCCGACACGACGCTGGTTCTGGCCGTCAGCGCAGGCTTCACGCTTCTCACGGATGACAGGCAGAGCCTCGGACCGCTCGATACGCTGATCCTCGAGAGCGACAGCCCGGAATTGCGGCTCCAGCCTGAGGGGCAGGGGCTGCTTTTCGTGATCGCGATCGATCGCCTTGCCGCCAACCATTAACGGCTGTTGCCAAACATGATCGCGGCGCGGGCGAATTATCGCCCGGCCCCTTGCATGTATCACGAAAAAGCCTGATTCCTTGCCCTGATCCAACCGGGGGCGAAGAGCGAGGGGCGTTCGCCCGCAAGCTGTCGAAAGGGCACGCCCCTGTTGTGGTGCGCAGAACAAACTTTCGGCGGATCAGTCATGCAACCAATTGCAATTGAACCGGTTTTAGGGCCATTGCCGTGGCGGTGACGCCGCATTGCGCCCCCGCTTACGGAATTTTCAATGAACATTCAGACCAATCCCAACAAGATCGAACAGACAAGCGCCGGCTTCCCGTTGGTGACGGAAGCGCCGATACGCTCCAATTTCCTGCCTGAGGACCGGCTGCGCGCCTTGGGCGTCGCTTTAGCCAAGGGCGAGGTCAAGGACCTGTTCGGCCTCGCCCCGTTCGAGTTCCAGGCCCGCATCCGCGACAGCGCCAAGAAGATCCTCGAAGTCTACCGTTCGACCAATGCCGCCCAGGCCAAGGGCGAGACCATCACGCCGGCCGCGCAGTGGCTGCTCGACAACAACTATTTGGTCGAGGAGACGATCTTCCAGGTCAAGCGCGACCTGCCGCGCCGCTTCTACCGCCAGCTGCCGACGCTCACGCTCGGCGACGGCACGGTGCTGCCGCGCGCCTTCGTCGTTGCCTGGAGCTATGTCGAGCATTCCGACAGCTCCGTCTCGGCCAACATGTTCAAGGCCATCGTCGAGGGCTTCCAGTCGGTCGAGCCGATGAAGATCGGCGAGCTCTGGGCGCTGCCCTCGTTGCTGCGCTTTGTGCTGATCGAGAACCTGCGTCGCATCGCCGTGCGCGTCGACCGCACCAGGCAGATGCGACACATCGCCAACGAGGTTGCCGACCGAGTGCTGGCGACCGACGACAATGCCGACCGCACCAGGATCCTGTCCAACTACAGCGCGCATGCGCAGGACACCACTTTTGCCACCCAGTTGCTCTACCGCCTGCGCGACGGGTCGCAGAACGCCGGCCGGGCGCTGGAATGGCTGGAAGGCGAGCTGGAAAAGACCGGCTCCGACGCCGAGGAGATCATCATCTCCGAGCATCAGACGCTGTCCAGCGGCAACGTCACCACCGGCAACATCATCCGCGGCCTGCGCCTTATCAACGACGTCGACTGGACGGTCTGGTTCGAAGGCGTCAGCCGCATCGACACGCTGCTGCGTGAGAAGACCGATTTCGCCGACCTCGATTTCTTCTCGCGCGACCAGTACCGCACCGCGATCGAGCAACTGGCGCGGCGCTCCGAGCTGTCCGAATATCGGGTGGCCGAAAAGGCGATCGAGCTTGCCGGCCACACGCCCGGCGTCACCGATGCATCCGGTGTACCGGAAACGGCGGACCCGGACGTGCATACCGATGTCGGCTTCTTCCTGGTCGGGCCGCGCCGTCAGGAGCTGGAAAAGGCGATCGGCTACCGGCCGCCTTTCTATGTGACCTTCAAGCGTGCCTTTGCCAGCGCTGGCTGGATGGGCATCGTCGGCCCGGTTTTCCTTCTGACGGCGCTGCTGCTGGTTTTGTCGGGCAGGGCGCTCGCCAATCTCGGCCTGTCGGTGGAATCGATCACGCTGATGCTGGCGCTGTTCGCGGTGCCGGCAAGCGAAGGCGCGCTGGCCTTCTTCAACACCGTCGTGGCGCTGTTTCTCAAGCCGACCCGGCTTGTCGGCTACGACTACAACAAGCACGGTATTCCAGTGCAGGCGCGCACGCTGGTCGTGGTGCCCTCGCTGATCGGCTCGCGCGACGACGTCGAGGAAAACATCCGCAACATCGAGGTGCACCACCTCGCCAACACGGCCGAAGAGATCCATTTCGCGCTGTTGTCCGACTGGCCGGATTCCAAGACCGAGATCGACGCCGCCGACATCGAGATCCTGCAATATGCCCGTGACGAGATCGCCAGGCTCAACGCCCGCTATCCGTCGGAAGGCTCGCCGCGCTTCTACCTCTTGCATCGCCGCCGGCTCTACAACCAGGCGCAGGGCTGCTGGATGGGCTGGGAGCGCAAGCGTGGCAAGCTGCACGAGCTGAACCTTCTCTTGCGTGGCGACAGCGACACCACCTTCCTGCCGCTCGACGTGCCGCTGCCGGAAAAGGTCGTCTATGTGATGACGCTCGACGCCGACACGCGCACGACGCGCGATGCGGTTTCGAGCCTGGTCGGCAAGCTCGCCCATCCGCTGAACCGCCCGCATTTCGATCCGGTCAAGCGCGTCGTCACGGCCGGCTACACCATCCTGCAGCCGCGCATCACGGCCTCGCTGACCAGCGGCGACGATGCCTCCTTCTTCCAGCGCGTCTTCTCGGCCAATCGCGGCCTCGACCCTTATGTCTTCGCCGTATCCGACGTCTACCAGGACGTCTTCGGCGACGGTTCCTTCACCGGCAAGGGCCTCTACCATGTCGACGCCTTCGAGGCGGCGCTGAAGAACCGCATCGACGAAAACACCATCCTCAGCCACGACCTGCTCGAAGGCGCGCTCTCGCGCGCCGCTTTGGTCACCGACGTCGAGCTGGTCGAGGACTATCCCACCCGCTACTCGGTCGACGCCTCGCGCCATCACCGTTGGGCGCGGGGCGACTGGCAGCTGCTCGGCTACATTTTCGACCCGCGCTCCGGCGTGCCGGCGCTGTCGCGCTGGAAGATGGTCGACAATCTGCGCCGCTCGGTCACCCCGATCTTCTGGGTCATGGCCTGCGTCGCGGGCTGGACGCTGCTGCCCTTCACCCAGGCGGCGCAGTGGCAGGCGCTTATGATCCTCAGCCTGTTCATGGCGCCTACCTTCGACATCGTGAACGGCATCCTGCCCAAGAGCGGCGACCAGACGCCGCGCGGCCACTTCTCGGCGCTTGCGCGCGACACTGTGTTCGGCACTGCGCTTGTGGCGCTGAAGGTGCTGTTGATGGCGCATCTCGCCTGGATGATGGGCGACGCCATCATCCGCACCATCTACCGCCTCTTCGTCAGCCGGCAGAACCTGCTCGAATGGCGCACCGCCTCGCAGGCGGCCAAGGGCGGCAACGATCTCGGCGCCTATTACGGCATGATGTATGGCGCGGTGATCATCGGCGTGGTGGGCCTCGCCATTCCGGTGCTGGCCGATTCCACCGGCGCCTTCGTCGCCTTCTTCTTCGCCATCTTCTGGATCGCGTCTCCCGCCGTCGCCTGCTGGATCAGCCGTTCGGCCGAGACCGAGGACAGGCTGCGCATCTCGAGCGCCGACATCCAGGTGCTGCGTACCTTCGCGCGCCGCACATGGCACTATTTCGAGACCTTCGTCACGCCCGAGCAGCATCATTTGCCGCCGGACAATTTCCAGGAAAGCCCGGCGCCGGTGGTGGCGCCGCGCACCTCGCCGACCAATATCGGCGTCTATCTGCTGTCGGTGGTGTCGGCGCGCGATTTCGGCTGGATCAGCCTGTCGGATGCCATCACCCGCATCGACGCCACGATGACGACCATCGAGAACATGCCGCGCGACCGCGGCCATCTCTACAACTGGTATGACACGACGACGCTGAAGCCGCTCTATCCACTTTACATCTCGGCGGTCGACAGCGGCAATCTCGCCGGACATCTGGTCGCGGTTGCGGCCTCCTGCGCCGAATGGGCCGAAGCGCCGTCCGTGCATCTGCAGGGTGATTTCGAAGGCATCATCGACACCGTCACCATCCTCGACGAAAGCCTGGAAGAGCTGCCGGACGATCGCCGGCAGCTGCGGCCGCTGCGCCAGCGCCTGGCCGACCGTCTCGACGGCATGCGCCGCGCGGTTGCGACCATCAAGGCGCAGCCGGAGATGGCCTCGATCCGCACCATCAACCTTGCCGTGCTCGCCGGCGAGATCCGCAAGCTCGCCACCGCCATCCACACCGAGGCGGCCTCGCCCAAGAGCGATGTCATCGCCGACTGGGCGGCGAGGCTCGAGGCGACCTGCGAGGCGCATGTGCACGATTCGCACAATGACGAGAGCGCCGTCGCCGCTCTGCGCGCCAAGCTGCTCGCTCTGCGCGAGCGCTGCCGCCGCTACGCCTTCGAGATGGATTTCTCCTTCCTGATGCGCCAGGAGCGCAAGCTGCTCTCGATCGGCTACCGCGTCGAGGACCGCCAGCTCGACGAAAGCTGCTACGACCTTCTCGCATCCGAGGCGCGGCTGACGAGCCTGTTCGCCATCGCCAAGGGCGACCTGCCGACCGAGCATTGGTTCCGTCTGGGACGCCCGATCGTCGAGATCGGCTTCCAGGGCGCGCTGATGTCCTGGTCGGGCTCGATGTTCGAGTATCTGATGCCGCCTCTGGTGATGAAGGAGCCGCAGGGCTCGATCCTCAACCAGACCAGCAAGCTCATCATCAAGCGCCAGATCCAGTATGCGCGTTCCAAGAACGTGCCCTGGGGCATTTCGGAAGCGGCCTACAACGCCCGCGACCGCGAGCTCACCTATCAGTACACCAATTTCGGCGTGCCCGGCCTCGGCCTGAAGCGCGGCCTTGGCCAGAACACCGTGATCGCGCCCTATGCGACGATTCTCGCGGCGCAGTTCAGCCCGCGCGAGGCGGTGCAGAACCTGCAGAGGTTGCGCTCGATCGGCGCGCTTGGCCGCCACGGTTTCTATGACGCGGTCGATTTCACGCCGCAGCGCGTGCCTGAAGGCACCGACCATGCGGTGGTGCAGAACTATATGGCGCACCATTCCGGCATGTCGATTGCCGCTGTCGCCGACGCCATTTTCGAGGGCCGGCTGCGCGAGCGTTTCCACAGCGATCCGGTGATCGAGTCGGCCGAGCTTCTCCTGCAGGAGAAGGCGCCGCGCGACATTCCGACCGCGACCGTCAGGACGGAAGCCGACGAGCGATCGAAGGACGAGACCGAGACGGAGAGCCCGGACAGCCGCGTCATCCTTGATCCCATCAAGGCGCTGCGGGCGACCAACGTCATGTCCAACGGCCGCTATTCGGTCATGGTCACCGCGACCGGCTCCGGCTACAGCCGCTTCGGCGAGCTTGCCGTCACCCGCTGGCAGCCGGATCCGAGCGAGGATCGCCTCGGCTCCTACATCTTCCTGCGCGACACCGCGACGGGCGACTGGTGGTCCGCCACCGCCGAGCCGAAGCGCGCCGAGGGCGAGCGCGTCCAGACGCTGTTCGGCGACGACAAGGCGAGCTTCACCAAGTCCGTCGGCTCGCTGCGTTCCGAGGTCGAGTGCATCGTCATTTCCGAGGGCAATGGCGAAGGCCGCCGCATCACCCTCTACAATGACGGTGTCACCGACCGGCATATCGAGGTGACATCCTTCGCCGAGCTGGTGCTCGGCAACGAGGCCTCGGACAACGCCCATCCGGCCTTCTCCAAGATGTTCGTCGAGACCGAGATCGCGCCGAACAACAGCGCGATCTTCGCCACGCGCCGCAAGCGCGACAAGAACGACCCCGACCTTACCATGGTGCATTTCGTCACCGACCCGTCGGGCCCGTCGCGCGATGCCGAGGCCGAAACCGATCGGCGCGCCTTCATCGGCCGCGGCCGCACCATCGCCGATGCCGTCGCCTTCGACCCCGGCGTCCGGCTTTCCGGCAGCCAGGGCTTCACGCTGGACCCCGTGGCGGCGCTGCGCCGCCAGGTGCGCGTGCCGGCCAACAAGAAGATCTCGCTGACCTTTTGGACCGCCGTCGGCGCCAATCGCGCCGAGCTCGACGAGGCGATCGCCCGGCTCGACCATCAGGAGAGCTTCGCCCGCCAGGCGATGCTTGCCTGGACGCGCAGCCAGGTGCAGACGCGCCATCTGGGCCTCAGCCTCACCGACGCCGCCAATGTGCAGAAGCTGGCGCGCTACCTGATCTATCCCGATCCGTTCCTGCGCCTGCCGGCGGAATCCATCGCCTCGGGTCTCGGCCGCCAGTCGAGCCTGTGGCCGACCAGCATCTCCGGCGATTTCCCGATCTTCCTCGTGCGCATCGGCGACGTCGCCGATCTCGAGATCGTCGCCCAGGCGCTGCGCTTCCAGGAATATATGCGGGCGCGCGGCATGATGATCGACTTCGTCGTCGTCAACGAGCAGGCCTCGTCCTATGTGCAGGACCTGCAGCGCGCGGTGGAGACGCTGTGCGAGAACAGCCGCCTGCGCGGCCGCGAGCTTGGGCCGCGCCAGCACATCTTCGCGGTGCGCCGCGACCTGATGGACGAGCCGACCTACAAGACCCTGCTGTCGGTCGCGCGGGTGGTTCTTCACACCCGCAACGGCACGATCTTCGATCAGCTCGAACGCGCCGAGACCGCGGCGCTGCAGGCCCGCGATGCCTTGCTGCAGGCCGAGGGCGGTTCACCGCGCGAACCCAGCCCTCCGCTGCCTTTGCCGGTGCCGGCAAGCCAGGCTGGAGCCGATATCGCCGCCGACGGCCGAGGCCTCAGCCTCTGGAACGGCTATGGCGGCTTCGACGGCGACGGCCGCCACTATGTCACGCGGCTGACCGGACGGCGTGTGACGCCGCAGCCCTGGATCAACGTCATCTCCAACGCCTCCTTCGGCTTCCACGTCTCGGCCGAAGGCGCAGGCTTCACCTGGAGCCGCAACAGCCGCGACTATCAGCTGACGCCATGGTCGAACGATCCGGTGTCGAACCGGCCGGGCGAGGGCTTCTATGTCTTCGACCATGCCAGCGGCAAGGCGTTCTCGCCGATGGCGGCGACGGTCCGCGATCCGTCGATGACGTATGAGACCTGGCACGGCCAGGGCTTTTCGACCTTCCGCTCCAAGCGCGGCCCGTTGTCGATGGACCTGACGCAGGTGGTGGATCCCGTCGATCCGGTGAAGATCAGCCGGTTGCGCATCCAGAATTCCGGATCGGTGCCGGCGCGGCTGCGCGTCTATGCCTATGCCGAATGGGTGCTGGGCGGCCATCGCTCGCGCACGGCGGCGACCATCGTGCCCGCGCGGGACACGGCAACAGGGGCCATGCTGGCGCAGAACCCCTACGGCCTCGACTTCGGCGAGCGTGTCGCCTTCCTGGGCGCAAGCCATCCGATCCATTCGGTGACCGCCGACCGCTCCGAATTCATCGGCAGGCACGGCACGACGGAGTATCCGCAGGCCGTGCTGGGCGGGCTTGCGCTCTCCGGTCGCATCGAGGCGGGCGATGACCCTTGCGCGGTCGTCGCCAGCGACATCGACATCCCCGCCGGCGGCGACGTCACGCTGTCCTGGCTGCTCGGCGACGCGGCAACGCCCGCCGAGGCAAGCGCGCTGGTGCAGACCCATCGCGGCAAGGATTTCGACCAGCGCCTTGCCGACAATGAAAAGGCCTGGCGCGGCTTCCTCGACACCATCCAGGTCGAGACGCCGGACGAGGCGATGAACGCCATGGTCAACCACTGGCTGCCTTACCAGAGCCTGGCCTGCCGCATCCGCGCGCGCTCGGCGTTCTACCAGGCCAGCGGCGCCTTCGGCTTCCGCGACCAGTTGCAGGACACGCTCGCCCTTCTGGCGCATGATCCGAAGCTGGCGCGCGACCAGATCCTCAATGCGGCGCGCCGGCAGTTCCCGGAGGGCGACGTGCAGCACTGGTGGCTGCCGCGCACCGATGCCGGCGTCCGCACCATGATCTCGGACGACGTCGTCTGGCTGGCGCATGCGACGGCGCGCTACATCGAGGTGACCGGCGACGCCGCTATCCTCAAGGAGCAGTTGCCCTTCATCGACGGGCAGCAACTCGGCGAAGGCGAGCATGACGCCTTCTTCACGCCCGAGATCACCAAGAACACCGCTTCGCTCTACGATCATTGCGCGCGGGCGCTCGATCTCGCGATCAAGCGCAGCAGCCCTGCCGGCCTGCCGCTCATCCTGGGCGGCGACTGGAACGACGGCATGAACCGTGTCGGCGAGGGCGGCAAGGGCGAGAGCGTGTGGCTGGGCTGGTTCCTCCTGAAGACCCTCACCGACTTTGCGCCTGTCGCCAAAGGGCAGGGCGATGCCAAGCGGGCGCAGGCCTGGTTGAAGCACGCCGACATGCTGAAGCGGGCGCTGGAAAGCACCGCCTGGGACGGTCAATGGTACCGGCGCGGCAGTTTCGACGACGGCACGCCGCTCGGCTCGCACAATTCGGACGAGTGCAAGATCGACTCGATCGCTCAATCCTGGAGCGTGCTGTCGGGCGAGGGCGATCCGGCCCGCTCGACGACGGCCATGGAGCAGGCGACCAACATGCTGGTCGATGACGAGCTCAAGATCGTCAAGCTGTTCACGCCGCCCTTCTCGAAAAGCGAGAAGGACCCCGGCTACATCAAGAGCTATCCGCCGGGCGTGCGTGAGAATGGCGGCCAGTACACCCATGCCGCCACCTGGTTCGTGATCGCGCTGGCCGAAATGGGCCGCACCGACGAAGCCTATCGCTGCTTCTCGATGCTAAACCCGGTCAATCACGCCTCGGACGAGGCGGCGGCCGAGCATTACCGTGTCGAGCCCTATGTCGTGGCCGCCGACATCTATGCCGGCCAAGGCAAGGGCGGCCGCGGCGGCTGGACCTGGTACACGGGCTCGGCCGGCTGGCTTTACCGCGCCGCGGTGGAAGGCATCCTCGGCATCGAGCGGCGCGGCAGGGAGATCACGTTTAGGCCGAAGCTGCCCGGACACTGGGATGGTTACGCCGCGACGCTCAAGATGTTCGGCGGCGAGATCAAGGTTCGGGTCATCCGCGACAAAAAGACCAAGTCGATCTCGCTAGAAGTCGATGGTTCGAAGAAAAAATCTGCATCTTTTGAGCCGAAAGCCGGCGACAAGACCGAGGTCGTCGTAAGGATACCTGCATAAAATCAAAGACTTGGCTTGTCGGCCGCGCATCCCTCGTGGTGCGCGGCCGATCGCCGTTTTTTACTTGGCGCCGCTCCCGCGCGCGATCGCGGGCCTTCCTTTAGGGCAGGCTAAGCAAGCAGGCTGTGATTAAAAATGTGGCAGTGGGAGCAAAGTGCCACTATTTTGCCGCAAGGCTGACATTTCACCTTTTATCTCAAACCGTTAGGTGATCACGTCAGATTTCGTACCGTCGTCATCTTTTGTTCGCTAAATCGGAACGGAAGGGATAGACGACGCATTGTTTCGCGACACGTTTACCGTTACGTGTCACAAAATGGTGCGGTGCACAATTCGGGCATTGAGCACAGACAAGAGTTTGGCGGAGTAGCTGAAGTGTCACTTCTGCAGATCTACTTTAGAGCGCTGGGTTATCTGGCGGCCGACAAGAAGCGCGTCGCGCTGATTTGCGGCGCCAACATCGCGCTCGCCGCGATCGCGATCCTCGAGCCAATCCTGCTGGGCAGGGTGATCGGTGCCATCTCCGAGAAAGGCCCTGTGTTTTCGACGCTCGCCGTATGGGCCGCGCTTGGTGCTTTCAACGTCATTGCCTTCGTGCTGGTGGCGCGCGGCGCCGACCGGTTCGCCCATGCCCGCCGCTCGGAAGTGCTGTGCCAGTCCTTCGAGCGCGTGATCACCATGCCGCTTGCCTGGCATCACCAGCGCGGCACGTCCAATTCGCTGCACACGCTGCTGCGCGCCGTCGAGACCCTGTTCAGCCTATGGCTCGAATTCATGCGCGTGCATCTGTCGACGGCCATCGCGCTGGTGCTGCTGGTGCCGACCGCGCTTGCCATGGATATCCGCATGTCCGTCGTGCTGCTCGGCCTCGGCATTCTCTATGTCGGCATCGGCCGTATCGTCATGCGTCGCACCAAGGCGGGGCAGACCGCCGTCGAGCGCCACTACCACACCGTCTTTGCCCATGTGTCCGACTCGGTCAGCAATGTCGCCGTGCTGCAGAGCTATAACCGCATCGGCCACGAGACCGCGACGCTGAAGCGTTACGTCAAGGACCTGCTCGACGCGCAGAACCCTGTGCTCGACTGGTGGGCGATCGCCAATGCGCTGAACCGCCTGTCGTCGACCATCTCGATGATGATCGTGCTGTCGATCGGCGCCTATCTGGTCACCCGTGGCCAGCTCCGCGTCGGCGATGTCGTCGCCTTCACCGGCTTTGCCGGAATGCTGATCGCCCGTCTCGACCAGATGTCGGCTTTCACCACCCAGATTTCCGAGGCCCGCGCCAAGCTCGAGGATTTCTACCGCCTTGAGGACTCGGCTGCCGAGACCATCGAGCCGGATGGCCTGCGCGAGCTCACCAACGTCACCGGCCATGTGCGCTTCGAGGATGTCAGCTTCGAGTTCGCCAATTCGGGCCACGGCATCGAGGACGTCTCGTTCGAGGTCCAGGCTGGCCAGACGGTCGCCATCGTCGGTCCGACCGGCGCCGGCAAGACGACGCTGATCAATCTCTTGCAGCGGGTCTTCACGCCGTCCAGCGGTCGTATCCTGATCGACGGCATCGACACCAGGACCGTGACCCGCAAGTCGCTGCGCCACTCGATCGCCACCGTCTTCCAGGACGCCGGCCTGCTCAACCGCTCGATCGAGGACAATATCCGCGTCGGCCGCGCCGATGCGAGCAATGACGAAGTGCACGCCGCGGCCAATGCGGCCGCCGCGCAGGACTTCATCCTGGCGAAGAGCAGCGGCTACGACACCGTCGTCGGCGAGCGCGGCGGCCAGCTCTCGGGTGGCGAGCGCCAGCGTATCGCCATCGCCCGCGCCGTGCTGAAGGATGCGCCGATCCTGGTGCTCGACGAGGCCACCAGCGCGCTCGACGTCGAGACCGAGGACCGTGTCAAGGAAGCGATCGACGAGCTGCGCCGCAACCGCACGACCTTCATCATCGCCCACCGCCTGACCACGGTCCGCGACGCCGACCTCGTCGTCTTCATGGACAAGGGCAAGGTGGTCGAGATGGGCGGCTTCACCGAGCTGTCGCTGCGCAACGGCCGCTTCGCCGCCCTGCTGCGTGCCGGCGGCCTGCTCAACGACGAA
Organism: Mesorhizobium sp.; assembly: GCF_004963255.1. Lineage (GTDB taxonomy): Bacteria > Pseudomonadota > Alphaproteobacteria > Rhizobiales > Rhizobiaceae > Mesorhizobium. The sequence goes on from NZ_SUGA01000006.1 coordinate 202,280, forward strand.
GAGGTCCGCCGCCTCAGCCGTCCGGTGACGGAAGCGGCGTAAAAGCACAGAGCTCTCCCTTCTCCCCTTGTGGGAGAAGGTGGATCGGCGCGATAGCGCCGAGACGGATGAGGGGTGTTCCAGCGGAGTGAGACGTTGGTGTCATCTGGAACGCCCCTAATCCGTAGCCATCGGCGACACCTTCTCCACAACAGGGGAAGGGAATTGCCCCCGACACATTGCCGGTCTATTTAGGTCGCCATGAGCGACACCACTTCACGCTTTGCCGGTTGGATCGATCTCGCCAACCCGACTCGCTTTGTCGGGCTGGCCGACAAGGTCATTCCGTGGCTGGCGGTGGTGGCGGCGATCCTGCTCTCGGTCGGCCTCTATATGAGCTTCACAGCGCCGGAGGATTTCCAGCAGGGCATCACCGTGCGCATCATGTATATCCACGTCCCCTTCGCCTGGCTCGCCATGATGTGCTACACGATCATGGCGATCTCGGCGCTGGGCACGCTGGTCTGGCGCCACCCGCTGGCCGACGTCGCGCTGAAATCGGCCGCTCCGATCGGCGCCACCTTTACCGCGCTCGCGCTGATCACCGGCTCCATCTGGGGCAAGCCGATGTGGGGCACCTGGTGGGTCTGGGATGCGCGGCTGACCTCTGTCTTCGTGCTTTTCCTGATGTATCTGGGCATCATCGCGCTGACCCGCGCGCTGGACGATGCCGGCCGCGCCGCCTGGGCGGCGGCCATCATCACGCTGGTCGGCTTCATCAACATCCCGATCATCAAATTCTCGGTCGACTGGTGGAACACGCTGCACCAGCCCGCCTCCGTCTTCCGCCTCGGCGGCCCGACCATCGACCCGTCGATGCTGTGGCCGCTTGCCGTGATGGCGCTGGGCTTCACCGTGCTGTTCTTCGCCTTGCATCTGATGGCCATGCGCACGGAGATATTCAGGCGGCGGGTGACGGCGATGCGGAGAGTTGCGGCAAGGCAGGCTGAGAAGGCTCCCCCTTCTCCCCTTGTGGGAGAAGGGGGCCGCGAAGCGGCCGGATGAGGGGTGTTCCAGGGAACGCCATCCTCTCACTCCGCTGGAACACCCCTCATCCGTCTCGGCGCTAACGCGCCGATCCACCTTCTCCCACAAGGGGAGAAGGAGAGGCGCGCTTCACCCCATCTTACCCCTTGCCGCCACCGGCAGCGTTTCCAGCACCGTGTCGCCGTCGATCAGATGCACCTGATCGAACAAATTCGTCACCACGCAGCAATGATCGGGCACGACGCGCACCCGCTCACCGATGCGAAGCCCCGCGCCATCGGCAAGCGTGACGGTGCCGTGCTCCTCGCTCAAGCCGGTGACGCGGGCGCCGGGCATGCCCAGCAACTCGCCGAACTCCGGCAGGCCGAGCGTGTCGGAGGACAGCGCCTTGCTGCCTGAGTCGAGGATGGCGCGGGTCGGCGTCGGGTGGCTGACGACGGTGGCAAGCACCGTCAGCGCGCAGTCGTCCAGCGTGCCGACGCCTTTGGCGACCTGGTAGCGGTCGAGATAGATGTAGGTGCCGGGCCGGTATTCGGTGACGATGCTGTTCTCGCCCGAGCGCCACATATCCGGCGTCCCGCCGCTGGAGACGCGCGGGCATTCAAGCCCCGTCGCGGCAAGCGCGTCCTGCGCGCTTTTCATCCAGGCCTCGGCTTGCGCCGCGCGGCCGGCCGCCGGGTAGGTCATCAGCCCGCCGAAGGCGAGGCCCTTGGCTTGGTCGATCACCTTGGCCAGCGCCACCGCATCGGCCGGGGTCTGCACGCCGCAGCGGCCCATGCTGGTGTCGCACTCGACCAGCACCTGCAGCGGATGACCGGCATCGGTGAAGGTGGCGGCCAGGCCTTCCAGCGTCTCATGGCTGTCCGCCGTCACCGAAAGAGTGACGCGCCCATGCAGCGCCTTCAGCCGCTCCAGCTTGGCGCGGCCAAGGATGTTGTAGGGCAGGAAAATATCCTGCAGCCCTGCATCGGCCATCACCTCGGCCTCGCCGATCTTCTGGCAGGTGATACCGACGGCGCCGGCCGCTACCTGCTTCTTGGCCCAATAGGGCAGCTTGTGCGTCTTGATGTGCGGCCGCAGCTTCAATCCATGGGCGTCGGCATGCGCCTGCGCCTTTTTGATGTTGGCTTCGGCGCGGGCCGCATCGATCAGGATCGCCGGCGTGTCGAGGTCGTCTATGCTTGGCATGAAAGTCACCATTCAAAGCATGTCTCCCGGGAGCGGGATCCGGTTTCTGGACAAAGACATGCGCAAAATCGAAAAGTCCGGCTGGGTTTATGGTCCCGATCCGGCCGGATGTCACGGGGCCAGAACAGCGGGTTTGCGTCGACAGCCGACCGGCATTGGGCTATTCGGATGGTCAGATTTCAGCAAGGCATCGGCCGGAGGAGAATCACCATGAAACGCTCCAAGATCAACGACATCATCCGCGAAGCCGACGCCTTCATCCGTTCGTTCGGCTACATCATGCCGCCCTTCGCCTATTGGTCGCCGGAAGAGATGAAGGCGCACAAGGCCGACTCATCGGCAATCTTCACCTCGCGCCTCGGCTGGGACATCACCGACTACGGCCAGGAGAAGTTCGACGAGCTTGGCCTGTTCCTGTTCACCGTGCGCAACGGCCGATACGAGGACATGAAGCTCGGCATGGGCATGCTCTATGCGGAGAAGATCATGATCTCGCGCAAGGACCAGCTCTCGCCGATGCACCGCCACAACATCAAGGCCGAGGACATCATCAACCGCGGCGGCGGCAAGCTGGTGCTGGAACTGTTCATGCACGACCGCGACGGCGGCATCGACCCCAAGGCCGAAGTCTCGGTGCCGGTCGACGGCACCATCACCAGATTGCCGGCCGGCGGGCTCCTGAAGCTCGATCCCGGCCAGAGCGTCACGCTGCTGCCCGGCGTCTGGCACGCCTTCTGGGCCGAGGGCAAGGATGTGCTGATCGGCGAGGTCTCAACCGTCAATGACGATCTCACCGACAACGTCTTCCGCGAGCCGATCGGGCGCTTCTCCAACATCGACGAGGACGTCGCGCCGCTGCACCTTCTGGTGTCGGATTATGAGAAGTGGGTGGGGTAGCCCAGGGCCTAGTCGTCCCAATTCAACTGCTGAAAAAACGTCCAAATGCTGATGGCGCTGTCATCGCTATCGCTCATGCTGTGCAGCGTGAGGATGATGTCCACGGTGGGCGGCGCTTTGATCATCACTGTGATCACGCGTGTCCCATCCTCAGGCACGATACCTATGCCTGAGGTCATTTCCCAATTTCCGCCGGCCTGCTGAAGTCGGGGAGCAGAGTCTTCGAATTGCTCCCTCATCGATGCATCGTTTGCGAACGGTTCATCTGTGAGTTTTGCGAATTCCTCCCAGGATCCCGAAACCGCGGCATCAATGGCACGCTCGATCCTGGCCGCTTCTGCTTTGCTAGTTCTGGCGGGCATCCTCGGCTCCCGTTAGCGCGCATACTTATCCGCCTTGCGGTTCCCGAGCAGCAGCTTGCGTTCCAGATGTGCGCGGAGCTCGCCGTAATAGGCGGTGAGGAAAGCCTTTGAATCGATCGGCTCGACCCTGGCGCCGATCTTGCGGGCGATCGTCTCCGCCACTGCCTTGAGCGCGGAATGATCGTCGCGGCGCAGCACTTCTTCCAGCTTCTGCAGCTCCGCGATGCCATAGGCGTCGAGCTGCGCCGGGCTGAACTGGAAGCGGGAGGCAATCGGGTCCCTGCGCAGCGACAGGTCCTCGACCAGCGCCACTTTCGGCGCTTCGACCACCCAGGTGCCGGCGAGCAGGTCGCCGATCCTCAGCCGGTCGCGGTTGAACAGCGGGAACAGCGAGAACAGCAGCGCCCACACCAGGCCGAAAATGGTCGACAGCGTATCGGCGACATCGGCGCTGGCGCGCGCGGCGAGGATCGACAGCGGCAGGAAAACCTCGATCTCGCGCATCAGGTTGCGCGCGATGACCTGGTCCAGCGTGAGGCCGGCGCCGCTGCGCGACGCGACCCTGACGCCAACCATGCGCTTGCCGGGCGTGGCTGCCCGCCGTCCCGCTTCGAAGGCGATGAAATAGACGTTGCGCAGGAAGAAGATGAAGATGATCCAGACGATGAACAGCGGCTCGGCATCCTGGACGCCAAGCCCGCCAAGGCCGAACAGCGCGACGAGGCTGACCACGATTGCCGCCACGACGATGATCACCACGTCGAGCAGGAATCCGGAAGCCCGGGTGCCGGCATCCGCCAGTTTCACGCGCAGGTCGATGCCCTCCGGCGTGACAAGCGGGCGGATCAATGCCGCCGGGTTCTTGACCTTCGCTGTCCTAGCGGTCGCCATGCCGCACCATCCGGAACAGGTAGAAATAGCAGATCCATAAGGCGAGCATGCCGCCACCGATCGAATAGCGGACGATGTCGCTGGTGATCGTCTGCCGGCCGATGCCCTCCAACAATCCGGCGAAAAGCAGCATCACCGTGACGCCGATCATGGCGGTCGCCGCGACGCGTCCGGCCCGGGCGGCAGCCGCCATCCGGGTCAGTTCGCCGGGAAAGGCGATGCTGGTGCCGATCCGCATACCCGCAGCACCCGCGATGGCGATGGCGAACAGTTCCGTCGTGCCATGGATCGAAAGCCAGCCGCCGAGCTCGAAGCCAAGGCCCTTGGCGGCATAGATCTGGAAAATGGCGCCGAGCATGCAGCCATTCATCAGGACGATCAGCACGCTCGGCACGGCAAAGGCGAAGCCAAGCGCGAAGGCCAGGATCGACACCTGCGTGTTATGTGTGAAGAGATAGGCGGCAAAGCCGGACAGGAAATGGTCGCCGCCGCCGTAAAGCACGCTGCGCAAGACCTCGGCCGACGAATCAGGATTGCGCCCGCCGGCCAGACTCGGCGCGATGATGGCGTCGTACCAGCGCTTGTCGGAGGCGACCAGCCAATAGCCGGCGATCGCGCCGATCACGGTGAGGGCGACCGACGCCCACACTTCGCGCCACAGATCGCGGATTGCCGCCGGCCAATCGCGCAGGAAGAAATCGCCGATGCGCGTGCGCAAACTCCGCCGCGCCCCGTAGAGATAAAAATAGCCGCGCAGGCAGAGCGCCTCGAGATAGGCGATCAGGGCGCTGTCGAGCGAGGTCGCGCGCGCCACCGAAAGCGAGGACAGCGCCGAACGATAGAGCAGGGGGAGCGACAACAATTCGTCTTCCGACAGCGCGCGCGGCGCGCGCTTCTCGACCCGCGCCAGCAGCGCCTCGAACGCTTTCCAGTCGGCCTCGCGCTCCTGGCGGAAGCTCGCCAGCGACTGGCGCACCGCATCGGTGCCGGCGGCGAGCGTCATAGAAGGTTCTCCTCCTTGAGCTGGATATAGCGCTCGACCAGCGCCGGGCCGAGCCGCTGATGGTCGGCCTCGATGACATGCGCGCCGAGCAGCCTGAGCCGGCCGATCACCACCTGCCGCTGCCGCAACAGGTCGCCTGCGGTGACGGAGCGGGCGACATCCTCGGGCGCCGCCGGCGCCATGTCGGCCAGCGTTTCGAGCTCCACGTCCCGCATCAGCATGAACAGCACCAGATGCCGCTCGGTCAGCCGGCCGACGGTGCGCAGCATCAATTCGGCGCTGATCGGGTCGACGAAATCGGTGAAGACGATGACCAGCGAGCGCCGGTCGAGCTTGGCCGACAGCGTGGTCAGCGCCAGGGTGAAGTTGGTCTCCTCGGTCGAATAGTCGATCTCGGCGGCGCGCTTCTGGATCATCGTGAAACTCGGCGAGCCGCGCACCGCGCCGCTGGAGACGCGCGGCCTGGCGTCGAAGGAGAACAGGCTGACGAGATCGCCGCTCTTGAGCGCGATGAAGGCCGACAGAAGGGCCGCCGTCACCGCGCGGTCGACCTTCGGCACGTCGTCGACCGGCTCGCACATCAGCCGGCCGCCGTCGATCGCCAGAACGATGTTGTTGTTTTCCTCGATCCGGAACTCGCGCGCCAAAAGCTTGCCGTGGCGGGCGCTGCGCTTCCAGTCGATCATGCGCCGGCCCATGCCGGGCTGGTAGTCTTTCAGCGCCTCGAACTCGCGGCCCTGTCCAGCGCGCTTCTTGGCATGGCCATCGGCAAGGGCCGAGCGCTGCAGGAGCGTGATCGCCTCGTCGCGCGCGCTGTTGACGTTGGGCAGCACCGCGACCTTGCGGTCGACCGGCAATATGACCTGGTTCCACACCAGCCCGAACGGGCCCTGCCAGCGCAGCCAGAGCCGGTCGAAGCTGGCCATGCCGCGGCGGATGGCCTCGAATTCGAGATCGATCGTGCCGCCACCGGCCGGCAGCGCGCCGCCTGTGCCGGCGACCGGCTGAACCCGCTGGTCGTGCCCGACACGCGCCTGCAGGCGCCGCAACTTTGCCCCGACACCGGCCGCGATGTGCAACGTGAAGCGACCGCCGATGCCCACCTGCGGCGGCGCCGTTAGCGTGGCATCGAGCGAGGCGCGGCCTCTGCCCGCGGCCGCATCCACCGCCAGGAAGGCAAGCAGAACGCAGATCCACAACAGGCCGAGATACCAGACAGAGGGCAGCGCGAGCGCGATCAGGAAGGCGGGGATCGCCCCCGCCGCCGCTGCCCAGACCGCTCGCCCGCTCGGATAGATCAACGGGGCGCTTCCGTATGGTCGACGAGGTCGGAGACGATCTGCTCGACCAGCCGCCCGTCGATCTGTGCGGCCGGCGAAAGCACGACGCGGTGGCGCAGCGCCGGTACGGCCAAGGCCTTGACGTCGTCCGGGATGACATAGTTGCGGCCGTCGAGCGCCGCCCTGGCGCGTGCGGCTCTCGCCAGCATGGCGCCCGCGCGAGGGCTGGCGCCGACCTCCAGGTCGGGGCTTTCGCGCGTGCCGCGCACAAGTGCCGCGATATAGCCGACGACATCACCGACCAGCGTGACGTCGCCGACGGTCGCAAGTGCGGCTTCGAGCGTCTTGCGGTCGGTCTGCGCCCTGATGCCGTATTGCCCGATATCGTGCGAGGCCGAGCCGCCGCCGTGGTTGACGATGATGGCGCGCTCTTCCGCGAGGTCCGGATAGCTTACCCGGTGCTTGAACAGGAAGCGGTCGAGCTGAGCCTCGGGCAGCGGATAGACGCCCTGATGCTCGATCGGGTTCTGCGTTGCCACCACCATGAAATTCCGCCCAAGTGAATGCGTCGTGCCGTCGAAGGTGACGGCGTGTTCCTGCATGGCTTCTAGCAGGGCGGCCTGCGTCTTCGGCGGCGTGCGGTTGATTTCGTCGGCGAGCAGCAGATCGCAGAAGATCGGGCCGCGCGTCAGCGTGAACTGCCCGGTCTGGAAATTGTAGATGTTGGCGCCGACGATGTCGCCGGGCATCAGGTCGGGCGTGAACTGGATGCGGCCATAGGCGACGCCGAGCGCCTGCGCGAAGCAGCGCGCCGTCATGGTCTTGGCGGTGCCCGGCGGGCCTTCGAGCAGGATATGGCCGCCGGCAAACAGCGCCGTCAACATCAGGTCGACCGTGTCGTGCTGGCCGGTGATCGCTTTCGCCACTTCTTCCCTGATCGCGTTCGCCAGGGCCTTCACTTCATCGACGTTCACCGAGCCTCCTTGTCGTCCAGTCATGCAGCTGTTCGGCTGCTTCATGCATTGCTGCCAAATTGTTGGATTCGTTCGCGGCCTGGAAGCGCCGGGTGAAGCCGTGCGCCTCGCTTTTATCGCGGGAATCGAGCCACCGGTCGAGCGCCTCGCCCTGCAGCCCGTGCGGCGCGCCAAGCAGCGCGCCGGCGCGCTGCCGCACCAGCGCCGCGTATCGGTCGCCGAGCCCCTGCAACCGCCCGGCGCGCCTGAGCAGCGTCGCCGTGGTGTCGACCAGCGCCCGCTTGCCGAAGGCGATGGCGCGGCCTTCCGCCCTTGGCGGCCCGAAGCGGCCGAGTCCGTGCAGGAAGGCAAGCGCGGCCGCCACCAGCACCGAAAGCGTCAGCGCCAGGAAAGGCGGTTCGACCAGGAGCTTGGCGAGATCGTATTTCTGGCCGATGCCGTGCAGCGTCAGGTCGAACATGACCGCGCCCTTGGCGGGCTCCAGCATGGCGATCATGTCGAGCGCGGCGGCTGCCGTCTGCTCGTCCTTCAGCCCGGCATTGTTGATGAAGTCGGGATCGGTGAGGATATAGAAGGGTTCGTTGTCGAGCTCGGTGAGGATGGCTTTGCCGTCACCGGCCGCGATCAGCGGATGATCGTCCGCCACCCATTGCAGTTCGTCCGGCGCGGCGATCTTGCGGCCTTGGACATCGATCGTGTCGGCCGTCGGCTTGCCTTCGCCAAGCTTCGCCTTGGCGATGCGACCGAGCCAGTCGTTGACGACCGAGTTCGGCAGCCGTTCGATTTTTGTTTCCCAACCGTCCCGGCCCAGCAACGGCATGGTCTGCCATTTCGGCAACACGAACAGCGTGTCCTTGCCCGAGCGCAGCTTGATGAGGTGATCGAGCGCGGCCGGGTCGCTGCCCGGCGCGATGGTGACGACGAGCAGGAAGGTCGAAGCCAGCGGCGAATCCAGATCCTTCTCGCCGCGGTCCATCGGCGGCGCCTGTCCATTGGTGAGCTTCAGCCATTCGACAAGCCCGGCATAACCGGTGCCGCCTTTCGAAAACGGCGTGGCGCCGCCTTCAGGCTGGCGGAAATCGGGCGCATAGGTGGACAGCAGGAAGAAGCCGGCAGCGGCCAGAAGGCTGGCGAAAATGCCCCAGAACAACGTCTTGCGGCTGAACGGTTCCTGCACTGTTTCCGTCGTCGCCGCGCTCATGCCCAGGCGTCCCGGAAGGCGAAACGCTCGTAGGCGCCGCGCGCCTGCCGCCAGCCTTCGGCGCCGACGGGCCGCCGGGCAAACAGCGCGGCTTCGACAATGCGGGCGATCTCGCTGAAGGCGGCGCGGGGCCGGGTGGGGATCGAGCTGGCGGCCGCGATGTCGCGCGCGGTGAGCGACGGTCGCAGGAAGTCTGGCAAGCGGGTGGCGATATCGGCGACGCTGCGGCGCAACAGAAGATGCACCGCCTCGTCAAACTCGCCACGCGCGGCGAGCGCATCGGCCTCGGAGAGCAGGACCTGGGCGACTTCAGCGTCCGGGCGCCATTCCTCCTTATCCTCGGTCTCCTGGCGCTTGCGCCGCCAGGGCAGCCGCCAGGCGACGCCTTTGGCTTCAAGGAGGAGCAGAAAAGCGATGATCGCGACCCCGATGATCACCGCGCCCCAGAACAGATAGATCATGTAGGGGCCGAGCTTGGCCAGTCCGTCCAGCAACGGCTTCAGCCACTGCGGCGGCTCGGGCCGCACATAGGTCGGCAGCCCGAACTGGATCGAATCGTCAGTCAGCAGCTGCTTGTGCAACTGTGCCAGCCGTTCCGCGTCTTCCGTCCCTGCGGCTGTCACCCGCCCGTTTCCCCTGCAACCTGCGGTTCGGGACCGACACTGGCAATACGCCATGACAATTGCAAGTGCACTGGACGCAGCCCCGCAATCTTGGCAAATTTACTTTGAAGTCACCGATCGGATGAGACGATGACTCGGGGGAAATTATCATGACCACTGCGACATTGGGACGACCCGGCAGGTTCGAGATCGGCAGGGTATTCAGCAATACATTCGGGGTAATCGGGCGAAACATTGGGCTTTGCGTGGGGCTGGCGGCGCTGTTCGCCGGCCTGCCGACATTGGTGATCCGGATGGCGACCCAGCCTCAGATCGACGCCATTCTGCAAAGGGATCCTGGTGCCATGCCTGATCCGAGCGCGGCATTTCGCAATTCCTACATCACCATCATCGCCGGTCTGATTTCCTTTGTGTGCACGCTTCTGCTGCAATCGGCGCTGGTGCGGGCGACCATCGAGGACCTCAACGGCAAGCGGCCGTCCTTCGGCGACTGCGTCCAGATTGCAATCCGCTTTCTGCTGCCGACGCTGGCGATCGGCATTCTCGTCGCCCTCGGCGCGGGCATCGGCCTGATGCTGCTGATCGTGCCCGGCATCATTCTTTGGCTCGGCTGGTCGATGTCGGTGCCCGTCCTGATCCAGGAACGGCGGGGCGTGTTCGGTTCTATGTCGCGCAGCCGAGCCCTGACCAAGGGCAGCCGCTGGTCGCTGTTCGGCCTGTTCCTCATTCTCATCATCATCGCGATGATCATTCAGTGGGGAATTTTGCTCGTCCTCGTGCTGTTCGGCGGCATCATCGCCGAGATCGGAGCCGCGCTGGTGCAGACCGTGGTGTCGATGGTGCTCTCGATCGCCACGGCAGTGAGCTATGTTGAGCTCCGCCAGGCGAAGGAAGGGGCAAGCATCGACGAACTGGCGGAGATTTTCTCGTAGCGGCCGGCACCGTCGAGGAGCGACAGCCGTCTAGTGACAACAGCAACAGTCCGCCTGCACGCTCGTCCGGCACAGGCATGACGAGGTGATCGCCACATCCGCCTTGGCAAGCGCCGCCGCCAGCTTCGCCTCCAATCCCGGCAGCTCGTCTTTCTCGCCGCGCCGCTTCAGGCATTCGACGAGCCCGTGCAGCGCCCAGACATTGTCTGGGTGCTGGGCGCAGCGCTGCACGGCGCCGCTCAAGCCAAGATCGTCGCGATAGACCTGTCCCGCCTCCGTCGCGTGGCCTTGATCCAGCAGCAGCGCCGCCAGTGCGTGGCGCGGCGGATGCATCCAGGCCCATGGCTCGGTGTAGGACAGATTGTCGTCAAGCTCGACCGCGCGCCGCAGATGACCATAGGCCTCGTCATGCCGGCCCCGGTGATAGGCGATCTCGCCGTCGAGAAGTGCCGCGCCCACCGCAAGCGAGGCTTTTGTAGGGTTGCTGAGGAAGCGGCGCTCCGGCGGAACGTTTTCGATTTGCCGGCTGAATAGATCGCGCTCGCGTTCGGCGGAAGCGAAATCGCGCAGCGTCGCATGCGCCACCCCCTTGGCGTAATGCTGGAGCGCGGTGGTCACCACATAGAGGCCGGGCTCACCGTTCATCGGCTCGTCGATGATCTCGCGCCAGCGCCCGAAGCGCACCTGCACATGCGATTTCATCGCGTGGTAGCCCTCGACCGTCTGCGTCAGCTTGGGCCGCTCCGGAATGCTGACGACGTCGCGCGTCACCAGGCTGCGCACCTTGTCGGCCGCCCAGAGCGCTGGGCGGTACTGGCCAAGAAACATGCAGGTGAACATCATCAGATGCAGGTCGTGGCAGCATCCAAGCAGGTAATAGGTCGGCTCGCCGGCGTAGGCGAGGTAGAGATCGTTGGCGCGCACCGCCTTCTCGCTGGCGATCTTCGCCTTCTCATACTCGCCGCACAGCACGTAAATGTGCCCCGGCATATGGTTCATATGGCCGGCATCGGGACACATCGTGCCCAGCCGCTCCGCCGAGCGCATGCCGCGTTCGGGTTGCGTCGACATTTCAAGCAGGTGGATATGCAGATGAAGGGCGGCCGGGTGTGGCGCGGCACCTGCCTCGTCCGAAAGCCGGATCGAGCGCTCGCAGATCTCCAGCGCTTCGAGCACGTCCGAATTCGGCGCCGGCGCGCCGGTCTTGAGGTTCCACAGCCGCCGCACCGTACGCATCATCAGCGCCTCGACGGTCAGCGCCATCACGTCATGGTCGTCGGGATAGTCGCGATAGACCTCGCGCATCGCGGCCGCATAGGCATCGTCCCATTGCTCGAATTCCGCAGCGCTCACGCCATGCGGCTGCTGGAACCGATCAGCCAACGCCTCGATTAGCCGCCGTTCGACAGGGCTAGCGCTCGCCGCATTCGCTTGCGCCAACCGCGCGTGCTCGAAACAGCGCCTTGCGGCATGATCGGCCTCGGCCTTGCCATGCTCTTTCCAGGTCAGATTGTAGAAAGGCCCGGCGGCGTAGGCGATGCCCCAATGCACGAAAGCGCAGCCCGGATCGCTCTCCAGCGCCTTCTCGAAGCATTTGATCCCTTCCTCGTGGTTGAAGCCGTAGCACCAGTTCAGCCCGATATCGAACCAGCGCTGCGTCTCGGCCGAGGAGGTGGAGATGGGGCGGCGGTAGGCGCCGAGGTCGAAGTGATCCATGCCTTTGCCGCTTCTCGTGCTAGCGCCGGCGAGTACCGGTCGAGCGCAATCTGAGCTGAAAGGCAATCGCTTGGCAAACGGCTTCTCAGCTATCGAACCGCGCCGGGCGGAACGACTCAAGCAACGCATTAGGTGTGCCGCTGACAATCTCACCAGCGAGCAATTCTCCCACCACGAGGCCAAGCGTCGCGCCGCTGTGGCTGAAGACGACGTGGTAGCCAGGAATGCCGGTCAACTGGCCAACGACCGGTTCGCCATCGGCCGGAATTGGTTTCGGGCCCATGTGAAGGCTTTCCAGGACAAGCCTCGGATTGCCCTCCAGCACCTTGGAGGCTTCATCGAGCAGCCCCGCGATCGTGGATGGCTTGGCCTCGTATGTGCCATCGTCGCGCACGATGACTTCCTCTTCAGACCAGGCCGAATCCAGCGCGAAGGCGCCGTTCGGCGTCGGGCGGATGGCGACGCGCGGCGTGTTAAGCACGGCTCGGAGCGGATGTTGGATCGGCTTGCTGAAGACGAGGAGCGCACGGGTGGTGCCGTCGCCTATGCGCCGGCCGACCTTCGCGGCCATGGCGGGTACTGCCGGACCGGTCGCAACCACCACGGCATTGGCAACAATCACCTGGCCGGAGCCGATCCTTACACCGTTGGCGCGGCCATTGGCGAGCGTCACCTCGGCGGCGCCGGCATCGGTTATCACGCGCCCGCCAAGTTCGCGAAATTCCCTCAAGAGGAGGTCGATCAGAGAAGGCAGGTCTACCCAGCCTTCGCCGGCATTGAAGATGGCGCCCTGAGGCGAGACAGCGCGCGGGTCGACACCAGGCGTGACGGCGCTGAGTTCCGAAGGCGCGAGTAGCTGTGTCTGGTAGCCAATCGACCGCTCGTGCCGGTGGATTTCTGCTATCTGATTGGAAGCATTGTCGGCGTCCCAGGTGACGCCGCCGCCGAACCGCAGCCAGGCGCTGCAATCCCGACTGGCCGCAAAAGCCTTGTAGCGATCAAGGCCTTGAACACGCAGCTCGTGATATGCCGCCGAGCGCATTCGCGCCGAATTGAGCCACGCCAGTGAGCGCGATGATGCCCCATTCGCAACGGGACCGTCATTGACGAGCGTCGTGTCCGCACCTAACCGCGCGAGATGGACAGCCGTCGATACGCCAAAGATGCCGCCGCCGATGATGACGACCTTGAGGGAGGATTTACCAGTCATTTGTGCAGCTTTCGATTGTCGCAACGGGTTGAGTTTGAAGGAGGCTGAGCACGTCGGCCGTCTGGCGCGGGGTCCCTCACAGCACCTCGGCCAGGAACTGCTTAAGCCGCGGACTCTTCGGCCTGTCGAAGATCTCCGTCGGCGGCCCGACCTCGACGATGCAGCCCTCGTCCATGAACGCGACCTGGTCGGCTACCTTGCGAGCGAAACCCATCTCGTGGGTCACGACGATCATGGTCATGCCGCGCCGAGCGAGATCGGCCATCAGGTTGAGCACGCCTTTGACGAGTTCGGGATCGAGCGCGCTGGTGACTTCGTCGAAGAGAATGACCTCGGGCTCCATCGCGAGAGCCCGCGCGATCGCCACGCGCTGCTGCTGGCCGCCCGAAAGGCGGCTCGGACGGTAGTCCGCGCGGGCGGCAAGTCCCACTTCAGTTAGGCGCGCTTCGGCTGTGCGCCTGGCCTGGCTTGCCGGCATGCCCTTGATCCTGGTCAGCGCCAGCATTACGTTCTCGATCGCTGTATGGTTCGGAAACAGGTTGAAATGCTGGAAGACCATGCCGACGCGCCGGCGCAGCATCTCTGGTTTCATCGCGAGGATGCTCTGGCCGTCGAGCAGCACGTCACCGGCCTTGGGTTCGACCAGCCGGTTAAGGCAGCGCAGCAGTGTCGACTTTCCCGAACCGGACGGCCCGATGACGCAGGTGACAGTGCCGGGTTCGACCTTGAGCCTTATTTGCTTCAGGACCTGCAATTCGCCATAGGCCATGTCGAGATCGCTCACTTCGAGACTGCCGGCCTTGATCGCCGGCCGTGCCGCGCCCGACGAAGCAGTGTCCTTCAACTCGCCGACCTCGACCAACCCGCTGACCACGCCGCCCGGCTTCTGCTTGCCGAGGCGCAAGCGGTTGTCGATGGTGTTAACCACGTGGGTCAGCGGCACGGTGATGATGAGGTAGAACATGCCGGCCAGAAGCAGGGGCGACAGGTTCCCGGTAACGACTGCCTGGTCCTGGCCGATGCGGAAGATCTCACGTTCTGAGGCCAGCAGGCCGAGAAAGTAGACGAGGCTGGAATCCTTGACGTTGCCGATGAACTGATTGACCAGTGCCGGAAGCACGCGGCGTATGCCCTGCGGAATGACGATCAGCCGCATGCCCTGGCCATAGCTCATGGAGAGAGCGCGGCACGCTTCCATCTGACCGCTCTCAACGCTCTGGATCCCTGAGCGGAAGATCTCGCCGATGTAGGCGCCGGCAATCAGGCTGAGCGCCAGGATGCCGAGCGGGTAGGGCGAGGGGCCGAAGATCTCGCGCCCGATCCGGGCGAAGCCCTGGCCGATCAAGAGGATCGTGAGGATGGCCGGGAGCCCACGAAAGATGTCGGTATAGACGCGTGCCGGAATGCGCAGCCAGGCAGAGCGCGAGATGCCCATCACGGCGAGCACCATCCCGATCAGGATGCCGAGCACCGTCGAGGCCGCGGCGAGGATCAGCGTGTTCTTCAGCCCGACAGTGAGCAACGACGGCAGCACCGATGCCATCGCGTCCCAGTCGAAGAAGCTCCGTTGAAGATTTGCGAGCCAGTCCATTCGTCATCCTGCATTGCGAGGCGGCGCAAATCGCCGCTCGGCCGGTCATTTGCCGTCTGCCAAGGGAACGGCCGCCGGCGTTCGCACCGGCGGCCGAGTTCGGGTCAGTTCTTCTTGGGGAGGTATTGATCCGGCATCGGCGATCCGGGGAACCATTTCTGGTAGAGGTCCCGCCAGGTGCCGTCCTGCATGGCTTCGTGGATGCCCTTGTTGAGCGCCTCGCGGAACGCATCGTTGCCCTTGCGCACCACAAATCCAGCGGGTGCGTCAAACGAGGGGATATTGACCGCGATCTTCAGGCTCGGATAGCGCTCGCCATATTGTTTGGCGGCTTCATAGTCGAGGAAGTGTCCGTCGATCGTGCCATTGTTGAGCGCGGCGATTGCCGAGTTGTTGTCTGGGAACTTCACCAGGTCCGTGTTCTTGAAATTCTTGGTGGCATAAATCTCCTGCAGCGTCCCCTGGACCACACCGAGCCGCTTGCCGGCAAGGCCGTCGGCGGAAGTGATCTTGGGGTCCGACGTCAGCACCGACAAATATCCGGCGAGATAGCCTTCCGAGAAATCGACGGTCTTCTTGCGCTGCTCGGTCGTTCCGATTGCGGCGACCGCGACGTCGAAGCGCTGGTTGGCGACGGATGGCATCAGCGCCGAGAATTCCTGGCCGGTGAAAGTCACCTGGTCCGGCTTGAAGCCCATCCGACCCGCCACGTTCAGGAAGAATTCGAGATCGAACCCCGTGAACTTGCCGTCGGCGGTGGTGAAGGCATAAGGCTTGGCATCTCCCATCGTGCCGACGCTGATCGTCTTGGGATCTATGAGATTGTATGGATTATCCGTCGCCCACGCCTTTGGCAGCGATAGGACGGCAAGCGAGACTGCCAAGATGAAGGCGCCGACGCGCTGACGCCGGTTTGAAATGAAAAGACGTCTGATGTGCATGGTTGTTCTCCACTCTGAAGATCGGTCCGTGCGGGGGGCACAGCGAACAATTTCTGTACGGCCTGCGATCAACGCCATAGGGCGTTCTTTTTGTTGTGAGACCGGTCTCAAACACGAGTGAGACCGGTCTCTTGACATTTGTAGGCATGGCGACGAGCATCCGTCAACGAATTTGAAGAGCGATTTTTCCACAATGAAGCGTCCGCCCAAGGTTTCTTCGATCACCGTTAGCGACGTTGCCCGTGAGGCGAAGGTTTCGAAGGCGACCGCTGCGCGCGTCCTGGGCGGCTATGGCCGGGTCAGTCAGTCAGTGCACGCGGCCGTGTTGGAGGCGGCCAAGGCGCTGGGTTATCGGCCGAACGAGCTGGCGCGCAGCATGACGACCGGCCGCTCGGGCAGTATCGGCGTCGTCGTCGGCGACATCGAGAACCCTTTCTTCTCGCTCGCGGTGCGCGGCATAAGCGATGTCGCAAGGTTGTCGGGCATCAACGTCATTCTAGCCAACTCGGGTGAGGAGGTCGAAGCGGAAAAGAGCGCCATACGCGTGCTCCTGGCAAAGCAGGTCGACGGGCTGATCGTCACGCCCGCCCAGGCTGGAGACATCGCCCACCTTAGGGAGATTTCGTGCCCGCTGGCGCTGCTCGATCGGGCACTGCCGGAACTCGATGTCGACACGGTAACGGTGGATGACCGCGACGCTGCGCTACGTGCGACCCGCTTGCTGACCCAAGCCGGGCACCGTAGGATCGCCTATGTCACCGCCGCGGTGTTGTCGGGGGATTTTCGCGGTGCCGCTTCAAGGATCAATACTTCCACGGTGCGGGAGCGCATCCTGGGCTTCCTTGAAGCCTGCCGCGAAGCCGACATCGAGAATGCGGAGCGCAATATTCATTTCGGCAGCAGCCGATCGGAGAGGTCCCATGCCCTGCTGCTGCAGATGCTTCGGAGCGCCGACAGGCCAACTGCAATCCTGGCCTCCGACAGCGTCGTGGCGCTCGATCTCTTCAAGGCGATCCGGGAATGCGGCCTCGGCATTCCGCGGGACATATCGCTGGTCACTTTCCACGATGCCGACTGGACCAGCGTGACGACGCCGCCGATCACCGTGATCGATCAGCCGGTCTATGCACTCGGAAAATCGGCGGCGGAGCTTCTGATCCGCCGCCTGAAAGGTGATGATCGGCCCCCTGAAAGCATAGTCCTGCCGACGACGATCATTGAGCGGATGTCAGTAGGTGCTCCCCTGCGCCTGCCGGACGATCAATCCTGACTGTGCAGGCCGCCACAAACCGGCCGACGCGACCGGAGGGTCGCGCCGGCCGCCTCAGTCCTGGGAGGCTCAGCTCTCCAGCCACACCTTCTCGAAATGCTGCTCGAGGGCCTGATGCTGTTCGCAGCCCTGTACGCCCTTGCGATAGGTGCGGTAGACCGAGCGCCAGTAGGGCTGGATGATGATGCCGCTGTCGCGCAAATTGGTCTCGATCTTGGCCATGATCTCCTTGCGCGCCGCTGCGTCCGGCGTTGCAAGCGCCTTGTCGAGAAGCTCGTCGAACTCCTTGTTCGAATAGGCGCTTTCGTTCCAGGCCGCGCCCGATTTATAGGCCAAGGCCAGCACCTGGACGCCGAGCGGGCGGCCGAGCCATTCGGTGCAGGAATAGGGAAACTTGCTCCAGTCGTTCCAGAAGGTCGCGGCCGGCAACACTGTGCGCTTGATCTTGAGGCCCGCCTCGCGGATCTGCGCCGCGATCGCGTCCGCGGTGCTCTTTTGCCATTCGATGTCGACCGAGATCAGCTCATATTCGTGGTCGGCCTTGCCGGATTCCGACATCAGCTTCTTCGCCTGGTCGACGTCGGGTTTGGCCGGGCCGATATCGGCGAACTCCGGATGCATGGGGCCGACATGGTGGTTGTCGGCGGGCTTGCCGCGCCCGTCGATGCCGAGCTTCAACACCGCCGCATTGTCGACGGCAAGCTGGGCGGCGCGGCGCAGCTTGACGTCGTCATAGGGCGCGTTGGAGACATTGAAGCGCGCCACGATGGTCGAGCCGGTGGCGATCTCCGAATTCTGCAGGCCCATCTTCTCGGTTTGCGAGACGGCGTCCGATGCGGTTTCGTGGTCGGTGTCGATCTCGCCTGATTCGAAGGCCGACAGCATGGCGTTGGGATCGGAGCCGTAATCGACCCACTTGATGCCGTCGAGATGGAACTCGCCCTTCCACCAGGGCTTGTCCTTGCGCTTCACCTCCGCGCCGGTCTCGGCGTCCCAGCTTACCAGCTCGCAGGGGCCGGTGGTGATGGCCAAGGCCTTCTTCGGGTCGGCATCGCCCTCATAGGAGCGGTGCATGATCAGCGCCGGATAATCGGCCATGCCGGCGATCAGCGAAATGTCGGGCTTGGGCAAATTGAGCTTGACGGTGTAGTCGTCGACCTTCTGGATGCCGCCATCGACCGGCTTCTTGGTGTCTGCGTTGACAAGCGCGCCCATGCGCGCCGCGACAGAATTGCCGGCGACCGAGGCATCGCACCAGCGGTTGAGATTGTGGATCACGTCGTCGGCGTTGAATGTGTCGCCATTCGACCAGGTGATGCCCTTGCGCACATGCAATGTGATGGTCCTGGCGTCGTCGCTGGTTTCCCAGCTTTCCAAGAGCCATGGCTCGAAGGAGAAGTCGGTGTTCCAGCGCACCAGATATTCGTTGCACTGGCGCGCGACATTCGACATCTCGACGCCATCGAAGGTGCGCGGATCCTTGAACCCCTTGACGTTCATCGCGACGCGCAGCACGCCGCCCTTTTTCGGCTCGGCGGCGCGGGCAGGCGAGGGGGCGATCCCGCCCAGCGCCATCGCGCCGGCGGCGCTGACGCCGAAGCCGGCCATCAGCGCCAGATATTCGCGCCGGCTGATCGCACCCTTCTTGAAATCGTCGGAGATCGGCTTGGCACGCGGGTGCAGTTTCCTGTCGGTCAGCATGAACTTCATCGTCGTTCCCTCTGTTGTTGGGCGCCCCGGTTTCGCCAGGCGCGGGGGCGGATGCGACCGCCGGGGCGCCGTTGCCCGCGAGGAATGATAGGTCCGCTTTCCGCAGCGAAATGTTTGGTTTTCCGCAGTTCTTGTGCGCTGTTCCGCACAGGATGCAGCCAATTTCCCTTGTGGGGGAGAATGGATTTTCACGGCCTTAGCCGGAGCTCTTGCGGAGGCTAAGTCGTAGAAAATCCAAGAGAGGGGATTTTCACAGGGCGCAGACGCCGCTTTTCATAGGGCGCCAGCTTTTCTTCGTGGGCGCGGTGCCCCCTCTCTTGCGATTTCTAGCACTTAGCTTCGCTAAGATGCTGAAATCGCTTTCTCCCCACCAAGGGGGAGACGGCGCCCAGCCTTGCGATGTCGCCGACAATCCTCGCAAACGCTTGCGCCGCGCGCGGCACGGTCGGGCGGGCGCGCAGGAAGGAGTGTACCAGCCGCTTCTCCTCGCGCCACCACGCTTGTCCGCCAGCGGCAACAATCCGGTCGCGATAGGCCTCGCCGTCCGACGACAGCGGGTCGCACTCGGCGGTGACGATCACTGTCGGCGGCAGGCCGGAAAAGTCGCGATCCCTGAGCGGCGAGAAGGTCGGGTCGTCCAAAGCCTGCCCGGGCGCCGAACGGACGCGTCGATAGAACTCGACATCGGAGAGCGTCAGCAGCGGCGCTTCGGCATGTTCGATGTATGACCGCCCGGTCTCGTCGCCGCCAAGGCCAGGATAGATCAGCACTTGGCCGACAGCGCGCCGCGCATGATGCCGCGTTGCGTGCGCCACCGCAGCGGCGAGATTGCCGCCGGCGCTTTCGCCGCACAGCACGATCGGCAGCGCGCTGGTTGCGGCGACCCATTCGAACACGGCCAGCGCGTCGTCGAAGGCGGCGGGATGCAGATATTCCGGCGCCAGCCGGTAGCCGGCCGATACCACTTCGAACCCGGTGCCGGCGCAGATTTCCGCGCAGATGTCGTCGTGGCTGTCGAGATCGCCGAGCACGAAGCCGCCGCCATGATAATAGACGACGATCGCCACCGCCTTGTTCGCCACGCGGTAGCGGCGGACCGGGATCGCATGCGCCGCGGTAGCGACGATGCCGTCACCGGTGGTCACACCCTCGGGACGGCCCTGGTGAAACGCCACGCACATCCGGTCATAGACCGCGCGCTGCTCGGCAATCGGTGCCGCAACGATCTCCGGCGGGTACCAGCTGTGGACCTTGTCAATGTATTCCCAGAGCTCCGGGTCGAGCCGATCGGCATATTTGCCGCGGCTAGCCGGATCGGTTGGGTTGCCCGCCACTGCCGTCAAAGCTCGGCGTAGAGCCGCGCCGCGTTCTCGAAGGTGAAGCGCAGCGGCACCGAGCCCTCGACCTGCCAGACATTCACCGTATCTCCCGCCATCAGCCGGCAGGCGTCGAGCGTGTTGCAAACGGCACCGCCATAGAGACGATTGGCGAGGTTGAGGATGCCGGTCTGGTGCATGGCCGCACTTGCGCTGCCGCAAGCATCCTTGACCAGCAGCACGCGAAACCCGCGCGCCACCGCATCCTTTACCGTGGCGTCGATGCAGGCCTCGGTCCAGACGCCGGCGATCACCAGCCATTCGATGCCCGCCGCCTTGAGCTTGTCGCCGAAATCGTTCTTGCCGAAGGCGCTCGCCTCCTGCTTGACCAGCATGGCTTCGCCGTTCTGCGGGGCCACTTCGTGGCAGATCGCCGTCAGCGGATCGTCCTTGTCGGAGAATGCCGACTTGCCGCTCTCGTCGACGGGATGGAACGGCCGCGCCGCCGCGAGGTCGACGATATAGGCCCAGTGATGGAGTGGCACGAAATTGCGCCGCGCCGCCTCCTGCAGGCGCTGCACATTGGCGAGGATGTCGGCAAAGCCATCGACCAGATAGCGTTTGTCCTTGCGATGCTCCTCCTGGAGATCGATGAACACCGCGGCGACCGTGCCGCGTCGGATGGAAATGGGCGTTTTCATGCGGAATGTGCTGTCGGTACGTGGGCGCTACTTGTCAAGAAATTCGTCTTCATAAGGAAACCGCGAGAGCAGTTCGGTGCCGGTCTCGGTGATCAGGATCTCGTCCTCCAGCTTGACGCCCTCGCGGCCGCCTTTCTCGCCGATATAGCTCTCCACGCTCACCACCATGCCCGGCACGATGATGCCGTCGCGGCCATAAGTTTCGTAGTCCATCGAGTGGGCGATGAAAGGCGTCTCGCCATGCATGCCGACGCCGTGCATGACCGATGTGTAGCGCTGGTCGACAAAACGATCCGGGATTTTCCATGCCTTCTCGGCGATCTCGCGGAAGGCCATGCCGGGCTTCACGATGCCGATATTGTGCTGCACCTGGTCGTGCGCCATGCGGTAGAGCGACTTCTGGTACGGCGTCGGCTTGCCCGGGCCGCAGCGGAAGGTGCGCGAGAAGTCGGAATAATAGCCGTAGCAGCCGATCGTGTCGGTATCGAGCGCGACCAGCTCGCCCGGCCTGATCTTGCGGCCGCTCGCTTCGTTGAACCATGGATTGGTGCGCTGCCCGGAAGTGAGCAGCCGGGTTTCGATGAACTCGCCGCCCTGGCGGATCACCTCGTGATACATGATGGCGAACAGCTCGTTTTCGGAAACGCCGGGCTTGATCGCCTCGCGCACCGCCGCCACCGCCGCTTCGGCGCCGGCCATCGATGCTTGCAGGCACTTCACTTCCTCTGGCGTCTTCACTGCGCGCACGGCGAGGATCTCGCCCTGGCAGTCCTTCACCTCGCAGCCGCGCTTTTCCAGCGCCAGCGCCTGCAGGTGGCTGCAGCGGTCGAGGCCGAGCCTCATCGAGCCGCCGCCATGCTTCTTCAGAAGCTCGGTGATCTCGTCGGCGAAGGGGCCGGCGGTTTCGTCGTCGCGGCCGGAAACCGATGACCAGACGAGCTTGGACGGCCGCGCCTCGTCGATCGTGTCGAGCACCATCGAGACATGGTAGCTCTGCGGATATTCGAAGAGCACAATCGGCCCTTCGGTCGGAATGAAGAAGTAGCGCGTCGAGTTGCGCAGGAAATAACCGAACATGTTGCGCGAACCGGTGGCGTAGCGCTGGTTGTAAGGATCGAACAGCACGACGCCGCCATAGCCCGCCTCGCGCATCCATGTGCGCAGCTTGGTAAGCCGTCCCTTACGCAGTGCGTCGGCGTCGATGAAGGACGGCTCGGTGTCGGACAGCCACATGCCGCCGGCCGGATCGGCCGCCGCCGGATGGCGCATGCGGTCCTTGAAGTCCACATCCTCGGTGCTGTCGGGGTCGAATACGACGATGCTCATGGCGGGGTCTCCTGTTGCGGAGAACATAGCCGGGCAGGGCGCGGATCTTGTGCGACATTCCGCGATTGTTGTGCCGGATGCCGCACGACGAACGAGCAGCGCCGTGATCCTTCGCGCCCCCTCTGTCCTGCCGGACATCTCCCCCACGAGGGGGGAGATCGGCAGCTTCGGTGCCCCGCTCGCTCCTGCAACGTCGATGATTGGCGAAAGCTGGTGTGACATCTGATCTCCCCCCTAAGTGGGGAGATGGCCGGCAGGCCAGAGGGGGGCGCTGTCCCGCCAGCGTCCCATCGCGCCAGCGCGCACTGCACCCTAATGCCGCCGCATCGCCTTCGGCGCGTGCCCATGCTCCTCGCGAAAGGCTCTCGCAAAACTGGACATCGAGGCAAAGCCGCAGGCCAGCGCGACATCGCGCACCATCAGCGTCGAATGCGCCAAAAGGTCGGCCGCCCGTCTCAACCTGAGCCGCCGGTAGTAGCCGTTGGGCGAGATATCCAGCTCGGCGCGGAAATTGCGCTCGAGCTTGTCGGGCGACACGCCGAGCCGCTCCGCAAGTTCCGCCATGCCGAGCCGCTCCTCCACCGCATCCTCCATGATGGCGATGGCCGACAGCACCAGCTCGTTCTGCACCCCGGTGCGCAGCCTGAGCGGCATCAGCTTGCGGTCGACGCTGGAGCGCAGCGGGCTATGCACGAACCATTCCGCGACGCCCGCCGCGATCTCGGCGCCGTAATCGCGCGTGATGATCTCCAGCATCATGTCGAGGCTGCCGACGCCGCCGGCGGAGGTGAAACGCTTGCGATCGATGACGAAGAGGTCGCGCCGAAGCTCGATCTCCGGAAATGCCTCGGTGAAGGCGGCCTGGCTGGTCCAGTGCAAGGTGCAGGCGTGCCCGTCGAGCAAGCCGGCGCGGGCAAGGAAGAAGGCCGCATCGGCAACCGCGCCGATATGCGCGCCGCCGCGCAGACTCTTGCGGATCCAGCTCATCGCTTCATCGGCCACGACATGGTCGGCATCGCCACCGGAGCACACCACGATGCGGTCGACCTTCGGCGCGTCCGCCGCGCAAAAGCCGGGCTGGATGACGACGCCATTGGAGGCTTCGACCGTGCCCGGATCGGCGCCGACGATCACCCAGCGGTAGCAGTCGCGCTTGGCAAGAATGTTGACGGCGCGCAGCGGCTCGATAACGGACGAAAACGCCATCATCGGAAAGCCGGGAAAAACCAGCACCGCGAAGGTGAGGGGCGCTTCGTTCGCCGCTTGTTTTGTCTGGCTGCGCAAACTCATGGCTGGCGGCCGTAACGCGGCAGGACGAAGCTTGCGGTCAGCGGCGCAAGTTCGATGCCGGCTGCCGCTTCAGGGTTGAACCAGATCATCTCCTCGATCTCCGCCGCCGGGACCGGCTCGCCGGTGATGGAGAGCTCGAACAGCTCGGCCTCGACTTGGGTCTCCGGCTCATTGGCGGCGGGTGCCGAAAACGAACCGAGATGCGAGGCCGCGTCCGGATCGACGACGATGCCCAATTCCTCGCGCAATTCGCGCGCAAGGGCGACGGCCGGCAACTCACCCGGCTCGATCTTGCCGCCCGCCTGCATGAAGGCGCCGGTACCGCGCTTGCGCACAAGAAGCAGCCTGCCCACGTCGTCGCGGATGACCGCGGCGGCGATACGGATTGTCTTGGCCGGCACGGTTCTGGAATGGCTGGAGGTCACGATAGGCTGTTTCCCGGCGGCGGTTTTGGTGGCAGAGAGAGGCGAACTGTAGCTGGCCGCGCGGCCGGCTTGCAACGGAGAGACAAGCGATGTTCGCGGCAACCGCCATCGACACCAAGGACAAGCCGGCCTTCTATAAGGAGTTGGCCGGGCAATTGAAGGCGCTGCTGGGAGGCGAGGGCGCTTCCGTCGCCAATGCCGCCAACACGGCGGCGCTGATCTACCAGATGGTGCCCGACCTCAACTGGGCCGGCTTCTATTTCCTCGCCTCCGAGGACGAGCTGGTGCTCGGGCCCTTCCAGGGCAAGCCCGCTTGCGTGCGGATCGCCGTCGGCAAGGGCGTCTGCGGCAAGGCCATTGAGCTCGACATGTCGATGCTGGTCAAGGACGTCAACGAATTTCCCGGCCACATCGCCTGCGATGCCGATTCGCGCTCCGAGCTGGTGGTGCTGTTGCGCGACGCCGATGGCGCGTTCGGCGTGCTCGACCTCGACAGCCCGCTGCCCGGCCGCTTCGACAAGGAAGACCAGGCCGGCATCGAGAAGCTCGCCGCGATCTATGTCGCGGCGTGCGAGTTCGAGGAGGATGACGAGGATTAGGGGATAGCGGGATTAGACCAGGGCGGTCTCGGCCTGCCTCAGACGAGTTTCACCAGCACCAGGCTGAAGCAGCCGATGAAGAGGAAGGCCGAGAAGGCCAGCAGCAGCGGCCGCAGGCCGCGCGAGCGCAGCTCCGAAATATCGGCCTGCAGCCCCATGGCGGCGAGACCCATGGTCAGCATGATCTGCGCGGCCAAGGCGATCGCCGAATGGATCTGTGCCGGGATGGCGACCAGGCTGTTCAGCGCCACCGCCGCGACGAAGGCCGCGACGAACCAGGGCATCGGCGGCTTGGCGCTGGAAGGGTCGGTGCTGCCGCGGCGCGCCATCAGGCCGAGCGCGATCACCATCGGCGCCAGCATGGCGACACGCGTCAGTTTGGCGACGGTCGCGGTCTCGCCGGAAAGCGTGCCGTTCTGGAAGCCGGCGCCGATCACCTGCGCCACCTCGTGGATCGAGGCGCCGGCCCATAGGCCGAAAGCGTGCTGGTCGAGCGCAAACACTGGTGCCAGCAGCGGGAAGCCGAGCATGGCGATGGTGCCGAACAGCGTGATCGCGGCGACGGCATAGGTGACGTCCTCGTCGCGCGCGTCGGTGACGATATTGGTGGCGACTATCGCCGAGGCGCCGCAGATCGAGGTGCCGGCGGCAATCAGCTGCGCCAGCTTGGCGTCGACGCCGATCAGCCGGCCGAGCCTGACGGTGAACAGGAAAGTGGCGCCGAGCGTGGCCGCGACGATGCCGACGCCGCCAAGGCCGATGCCCGCCACCTGGCCGAGCGTGAGCTGGAAGCCGAGCAACACGATGGCGAAGCGCAGCAGGCGCTTTTGTGAAAACGCAATGCCGGCCTTGGCGTGTGCGGGCACGCCGAGCATGTTGGAAAAGATCATGCCGGTGACGACAGCGAGGATCATCGGACTGAACAACGTAAGACCGGAGAAGCCGCGTGCCGAGTAGGCGACGCTGGCGATCATCGCCACCAGCACCAGTCCCGGCATGACGCCGGCCGTGATGGCAGGGTGCCTACGCCCGGCGGCTGCTGGGTTCAGGTGATCTGGAAGATCGTTCGCGGTGGCGGGCAGGAAAGACAATCAAATTCTCCAGGCGGGTTCGATGCCGGAATGCCATTCCGGAACTAATCTTTCCAACGAATTATTCGAGTTATGATGATCGATTTTTGCGAACGATTGGCGAGCCGCTAGCGGGTTGGCCCAATAACCGGCACCGGCCGAGCCTTGACGCTTGCCGGTTCCTCCTCCAGCTTGCGGCGATGTTCTCCCGCGCGCCCGCCAATACCAAGCGACGCCGCCTTCGCCGAGTGCGGAGCGGCAGGCCGATTGCGCGACGATAAGCCCGATAAATAAGGTTCGTTCGTTTCCTGCCCCGCCCGCGACTTCAGCCGGCGGGGTTTTTCATATCTGGAGCCTTGCAATGACCATCGATTCTTCCATCTGGTTTCGGCCAGCCGAAGCGGCGGATGCCGCCGCCATCCGCGACATCGTGCGCGCCGCCTATGCCAAATGGGTGCCGGTAATCGGCCGCGAGCCGCTGCCGATGCGCGCCGATTACGACAAGGCTGTCGCCGAGCATCCATTCGACCTCGCCATCGCGCAGGATCGCATTGTCGGCATGCTCGAGGCTATGCTCGCCGACGATCATCTCTGGATCGAGAATCTCTGCGTCGCGCCGGAAGCGCAGGGCAAGGGGATCGGCCGGCTGCTACTGGAGCGCGCGGAGACCAAGGCGTGCGAGGCCGGGCGCCATGAGCTGCGCCTGCTGACCAACGGCGCGTTCGAGGCGAATGTGTCGCTCTACAAGAGACAGGGCTACTCGATCGACCGGGAAGAACCGTTCATGAATGGCACGACCGTTTATATGAGCAAGAGGATCACGGGATGACCGGCAATCGGAGCGGGGCCACGGCTGCCAGGATCAGGCTGAAGCAACTGCCAGGCCTATACGCGATTTCGAGGCTGGAAGCCGGACATGGCATTCCCCATTGGGCGGACGGGCCGGGTTTCGCCAGCATCACCAGAACCGAGGATGAGCTTTCGATCACCTGCCTGCAGGAGCGCGTTCCGGATCTCGCCAGGCAGGATCGCGACTGGGTCGCCTTCAAATTCGAAGGCCCCTTTGCCTTCGGCGAAACTGGCATCGTGCTATCTGTCATTCGGCCGCTGTCGGAGAACGGCCTCGGCATCTTCGTGGTGTCCACCTTCGATGGCGACCATCTGCTGGTGAAGGCCTCGGACGGGGCCGCCGCGATCCGTTTGCTGGGCGAAGCCGGGCATACGCTGCTTTAGCCTCATTCCATCCGGATTGTGGCGGCGGCACCGCTCTGGCGCAACGCCTGACGCGCTGGCTCAAGCACTTCTCGCTTGCGTTTGACAGAGCGCATGCCGCATCGTTATTTCTGACGATATACGACGACCACCTCACCACAACCGAGCAAAGCGGCCCCCAGGGAGCGAAACCATGTCACATAATCTGCAATTCTATATCGACGGCGCCTGGGTCGATCCGGTCGTGCCGAACACGCTCGAAGTCATCGATCCCTCGAACGAGGACGCTTTCGCGCAGATATCGCTGGGCTCCAAGCCCGATGTCGACAAGGCGGTGGCCGCCGCCAAGCGCGCCTTCGCCAGCTTCGGCTTCACCTCGGTCGAGGAGCGGCTCGACATCCTCAACCGCGTCATCGAAATCTACAAGAAGCGCAGCAAGGACCTTGCGCTCGCCGTTGCGCGCGAGATGGGCGCGCCGCGCCAGATGGCGCTGGACAGTCAGGTCGGCGTCGGCCAGGCGCATCTGGAAAAGATGGCCGAGGTGCTGAAGAGCTTCCAGTTCCGCCACATCAAGGGATCGTCGCTGATCGTGAAAGAGCCGATCGGCGTGGTCGGCCTGATCACGCCGTGGAACTGGCCGCTCAACCAGATCACCTGCAAGGTCGGCCCCGCCCTTGCCGCCGGCTGCACCATGGTGCTGAAACCGTCCGAGATCGCGCCGCTCGACGCCATCATTTTCGCCGAGATCATCGACGAGGCCGGCGTGCCGAAGGGCGTGTTCAATCTCGTCAACGGTGACGGCCCCGGCGTCGGCCAGGCGTTGGCCAGCCATCCCGATGTCGACATGATGTCGTTTACGGGGTCGACCCGCGCCGGCATCCTGGTCGCCAAGGCGGCGGCCGACACAGTCAAGCGCGTGCATCAGGAGCTTGGCGGCAAGTCGGCCAACATCCTGTTCCCCGATGTCGATCTGGAGCGGGCCGTCACCAAGGGCGTCGCCGGCTGCTTTGGCAACAGCGGCCAGTCCTGCAACGCGCCGACCCGCATGTTCGTGCCGCGCGACCGTCACGATGAGGCCGCCGGCTATGCGAAGAAGGCGGCGGAGAAATTCACCGTCGGCCCGGCCGACGCGCCCAATTCGAAGCTCGGCCCGGTGGTGAGCCAGATCCAGTTCGACAAGATCCAGGACCTGATCCAGAGCGGCATCGACGAAGGCGCGACCCTGGTCGCCGGCGGCCCCGGCCGCCCGGCCGAGCTCAACCGCGGCTATTACGTCCGCCCGACCGTCTTCGCCAACGTCACGCATGACATGCGCATCGCCAGGGAGGAGATCTTCGGCCCGGTGCTGTCGATCATGCCTTACGACACGGTCGAGCAGGCGGTCGAGCAGGCCAACGACACCGTCTACGGCCTTGCCTCCTACATCCAGGCCAAGGACATCGAGAAGGCGCGCGACGTGGCTGCGCGCATGCGCTCCGGCAATGTCTACATCAACTACCCGACCTGGGACGCCGGCTTGCCCTTCGGCGGCTACAAGCAGTCCGGCAACGGCCGCGAATATGCCGAATACGGCCTGGAGGATTTCCTCGAGATCAAAGGCATCGCGGGGTATGAGGCGGCGGAGTAGGCTAGCGGGTCCGCAGCCAGAAAAACGAGGACTAAGAAGCAACTTGGATGGGGCGCGGTCTCGGTCGCGCGCCGTTGGAGAGTTCGTGGGAAATATTTAATCCGGCGCCATCTGGCAATCCGGGCAACCCACTTGCCGCTCGAAACATCCAGCTCGGCATCCATGTTGGAGGCGCTGCACACCGGATAGCGATCGTCTCCGCGCCGGGCCATGCTGAGCTCCCGATACTGACGAACAAGCGTATCATGATCGGGCGGCCGTAGGTCTTGCTGCCGCAAAGAAAGCTTCATCATGCAATTGGCGAAAGCATCCGTGCCCTCTTTAAAGCCAAAATTGGCGCACTGCGCCTTGTTTTGCGCGGTTTGATTTTGGCCGGCATTGCCGCTGTCTATCGTTTGGCTGCAACCCAGAATAGGCTTGAGCGCCCCTCGAGCGTCGAGGGCTTCTCGTAAAGCTAAAGTTTCCGGCTGCATGCGTCGAAAAAGTGTTTCGATCGAGATTTCATCTGTCGGTCGGAATGATGCCTGTTGGAAAAGAAAAGCTGACTGGGGATCTGGATACGAACCAGGCCTAACGGAGTCAGAGTCCGCGGCGTCTCCAGCCAAATATTTGATGTTTATCGTGCAAAATCAAACGGTTGAGATAAGGTAGGTGGTCGCCCGTGTGTCGCGCCGCTCCACTAGCCGTTTCCCTTGGTTTTCCAACGGCTACAACCGACTATCGGCAACTCAGGCCACGTGACTGCGACATGAAAAAGGCCCGGTAGCCGAAGCCGCCGTCAATAGCCATGTGGAGGGATCCACGGATCGGCGTACCCCAAGCGATGGTCCAGGAAATTTGCGGCCTGATTGGATGGGCGCGCAACCACGGTACCTGTCGATTTGCAATCCAGTTTCGGTGCCGGCTTGCTGCTGCCAGCCTTCATATGAACTGTAGAACACGAGGTTGCAGCCTGAGCGGTCGCAACCTTTTTCTTCTCTTTCGCAACAGCGGCTCCGGTGGCGGCCAATACCATTGCTACGCCAAAGACAACGAGTTTCATCGAAACGCCCTCAACCCTGCACAATCCCAAATGATTGCGCCTACATTAGCGTTACGTCAACTACATGTGGTCCGCAATGACGGCGGATATTGCCGGTAAAGAAAGCCCGCCACCGTGAGGCGGCGGGCCGTCTGGACAGTTTGTCCACTCGGTTCAGCGCGGGGCCACCACGGATGAATGCAAGTTCGTGATTCACCTGAACACCGACAGGGGGCGCTGAACGGGCTGCCGTCCGGCACGCGTATGGATGGTGGTTTCCGGTGATGCCGATAACCAGGCATCTGTCGTCGAATATGTGTGACGGTCCGAGATAACCATCGCAGGGAGCCTGATCGTCCAGGTGTCCGGTTGGCAATCACCTTGCGAGCTTCCTGCAATCCACGGTTACCGCGCTTCTCCGCGCCTTCCAAGCTCGTCGCGAGCTTGTCGACGTCTGCGGTTTACCCGCGGCCCGCCTCGATGATACCGACCATCGCCCGGGTAAATTCAACCATACTGTTTGCCGTGATCGCTGCATTGTCGGGAGATTGCCCGATATGCTCGGCGGCTCCGCAACATGATCGCCGGATGCTGTCGTAGTAGGGATCTCTCTCATCGTCTGGCATCGTCGCCAAATTCAGGGCACGGCGATGGATCATGCGCAACAGCTGCGCCAATGCTGTTTCGACACTCATGCGTTTGCTCCGCATCGGTCGAGCGTCTCGGCACACTGAGTGCCGGATCGTCGATCGGGGACATTCCCGATTCGAGCAGGCTGCGCCGTAGCTATTAATATATAGTTGACTGCTAATATAACCGGAAAATCAACCGGAGTTCAGCCGACATCGATGCCGGTTGCGATGAACTCACGGTTCAAGTGTGGGAATGCGCGGAGAAACTTTGGCTGGGGAACCTGGATTCGAACCAGGACTAACGGAGTCAGAGTCCGTGGGTCTACCGTTAACCTATTCCCCAAAAAGCCTTTATTTTCAAGGCCTTGGTCGAACGAACGAAAAGCGGTCTGACACTTTTCTGCGGGAGTTAGACAAAACCCGTTCTCGTTTCGAGCCGGCTTGTATCACATTCGCCATGTCGATCAAGACCCCTGATACGTCCGCGCTCGAAGAATAATGCGCGGCCATCTCGACCATTTGCTGACCCAGGAAGTTCTTGATGTCTTCGAGCCGGTAGCCCCTGCTCGCGCAGGACGATCGCCACCTACATCACAAAGGCCCAGTGTGCGAGTATCCCGCGACGAGGTGATGACAGGCATGCGCGACCTAAAGGGCAGCGTCCACCTTGCACGAGCGCATGGACCGCTTCATTGAAGGCGACAAGCAGTGCGGAAACGCCCGCAGGGGCTATGGCCAAAAAAGCAGTGCCTTATCAAATGTGGCAGCACGCGGCGCATTGCGTGCGCATGATTGGTCGCTCGGTCCTGGCGGTCCGAGCCCAACCACCTTCACCCGCTGGCTTTGGCCGGCGGGTTTTTTTGGCCTTAGCAAGTCAGTTAGACCGTTGAGCAATCTTGGGGAAATACCGGATGAAGAAAACCTATGGGGAACCTGTTCTTCACAAGCGAGAGCTCCTCGGCACAGTCACGGCCCAGGTTGTTGTGATGTCAGGGCCGGTTCAGCCCTCATAACTGGCCGCCTTCGAGTAAGGCCCGTCGGCTTCGGCCGGCGGGATTTTGTTGCCGCCCTTCATCAGCCGCGAGAACTCAGTTTCGCACACCCGTAGCGACGGCCCACGCCGTTTCCGAATTCGGCCTTCGAACCTCGATCTCGCTAAATCCGGTGGCTTTCAGAGCAGCGGCGATGTCGTCCGGCTCGCGTGGGGTGAAGATATCCGCCGGCATGTTCATGCGGTCCATACGCCCTTTTGGAAGGAAGCCCAAGACCACGCGGCCGCCCGGCGCGAGAACTCGGGCGAGTTCCGCAGATCCGGCTTCAAGGCTTTGCCAAAAGTAGACCGTGTGGACGCTTAAGACTTTGGTGAATGTCCCATCCCGCAGCGGAAGTTTCTCAACCGCGCCCAAGTGAAACTCTGCTCGTCCGGCGCGCACCACATCGGCAAATTTGCGCGTAGCAGCGCTCACCACATCATCAGAGCGATCAACACCGCAGACGAACGATGCGCCGCCGATAAGTCGCGGCAGTGCCGCGCCGCCTCCGAAGCCGATCTCCAGGACTTGATCTTCAGGCACCAGCTGTAGCTGGTCGACAGCGTAGCTATTTAGCCGAGCGTTGCCGCGATTCATCCCGGCACGGACTAGCCAGCCGCCGATCCCGGCCGGCCAAGCAAGCTGTTTTGCTATGAACCTTGGCGCCATGGCACTTCCCAACCCGATCCAGATCATAGGGCGGTTCGTCCGCTGCGATCAACTATCCCGTCGTCGCAGGTGATTCAGCTGGCGGGCTTTTCATATTCTACATCCTCCAGAACCCTTCTCTACGGCGTGGCGTTTCCGATTTGAAAGTGAGCTCACCTTCCATTTGCTCCGGCCGCGACGGGCTTTCGCAAGCAGAAGCTAATGGAACATTCGAACAGCCGCCCTGTTAGGGGACGCTGTCATCTGTCTCATCTCGGGACCGAATTGCCGGCATCAATCTTGCATCAGCCGAACTGCTGGCAAAACAAGGGGATCTTTCATATGCGATTGTCCGCTCAGCCTGCGCGAAGGCGAGGAACAGCGAAATGCATATACTCGGCGCCGCTGCAGATCGACGATGTGCAGATTGACGAGAACGGCGATGTGACAGTCTCGATTATTGCTCAGGACATCTACTCGAGGAATTCCGCGCAGCGCTATCAGATCACGTTGACCGAAGCCGAAATAAGCATTCTCTCAGCCAATTCTGGCATGCCGCGCCCCATCCCGTCCCCCAAAGGAACTAATTTTAGATCTATCTAAAATGGGATATTTTCTTGGAGGCTTGCAGCGCCGACCCCAGAGTCTACCCCGACTCGTCCCCCGGCTACCTGCGACGCCGGATACAGGGGCCAGTCATGGATCGGTAGCTGGCCCTCATTTCGTTTTGTGCCATCGTTCCGCCGCCACGACCAGACACCGGTGAAACCCCATCGCTGTTGCTGTAAAGCTACAGCGGCCGAACTCATCCCGCTCTATGACATCCCTTGTGCGGGGTTCTTGGATCGGGCGGACCATCCGGGGAAAGGGGCGCACAAGCAGTCTGAGGGAAGATAGCCCGTCGGCTCACGCTGGCGGGTTTTTCTTTTCTTGACAACCGACAATTGCACAAGCGAGTTTCGCCGCGTTTTGAGGGATCAGCGGCATTTATTTGAAGGCGTACTTATACACTGTCCGGCTGCTCTCCTCGGTGACGCGCACCCAAAGCCGTTCATCGGTCCGGGCCCTGACTTCCTTCCTGGTGCCGATCGTCGCTGCTTCCCACGGCGTCTGGGCGATGACAGTGTGGTGGGAAACCGGCGTGTCGCCGGCCATCTCTTCAACCAGGTAGGTTTTCATCCTTAGCGCCCCGATTCGGTCACCGATCCAACGATGAGCGCCAAGCCTTGTTCCGGTTCAGAGGCGCACAGTGGTGGTTTTGACCCGTGATCCCGAGATCCTTTGGGCCGCTACATCAAATGCAATAGACAATGTGGGCAGGAGCCGCCAAGGTGCGGTGGTCGGCGGCTATGTTATGGGCTCCGCTGCTCGAGAGCGACCAACGCACTCTCGCCCCCAACGGGAACAGAGAGATGCAACGGTACCTATTGCTTAACGCCTTTTACCCAGAAGACCTCGACGTGCTGAAGCGCGTATTTGACATTCTGTGCCGCGAGCGCGGTTGCCAGCCGGGTTCGCCGGACGCCGAAGCTACCGCCTTGCTACTGGTCAACATGTTCGAGGGCGGCCGAAGAACGGAAGAAGAGCTGCTTGAGGCGGTTCGGGCCACGCAGGCCTACCGCCGGGCGAGCTAGGCGGCACCAACTGAGATCAACCGAAGCCTTTTTGCGGATGCTCCCCTCGCAAGCGGGCAAAGGGCTCAACTGCCGCCTTTGCTGTACTGCGAATGCTCGAAATAGAGCACCATGCAAAGGCCGATCAGCAGCGGAATGATGAGATAGAACAGGCGGAACACCAGAAGCGCTGCAAGCACGCCGACCGGATCCATGTCCGAAAGCCCGGTGAGGAAGACGACCTCGAACACGCCAAGCGCGCCCGGCGCATGGGACAGGAGCCCGATCGAGAACGAGACCATGAACACGCCGAGCACCACGAAATAGCCGGGATTGCCGGTCTCCGGCAGGGCGAAATAGATGATCGCGGCGGCGGCCAACAGCTCGACGGGCCCGACCAGCAACTGTCGCGCCACGATCGGCAGCGCGGGGTAGTGCAGCTGGAAGGAGCCGATCTTCAAAGGTCTCAGCCCCAGCCAACTGCAGAAGGCATAGGCGCCGACGAGGATGAGCATGGCGAGCCCCGCGGCGAAGGCGGCGCCATGGTGCGGCGCGCCGGTGAAGCGATCGATGACCTGCGGCTCGAACAGCAGAACGAGGCCGCCGAGGAAGACGCTGGAGAGGATGAAGGTGAACCAGCAGATCGCCACCAGCACGCCGATCTCCTGGCCGGTCAGCCCCCTTGTGCCATAGGCGCGATAGCGGATCACCGCACCGGAAAACACTGAGCCGCCGATATTGTGCGACACCGCGTAGGTGGTGAAGGAGCACAGCGTGACGAACAGCCACGATACTTTCTTGCCGATATGCAAGAGCGCTATGTGGTCGTAACCAGCGAGCGAGGCATAGGCGACGACGGAGCTCAGCGCCGCCAGCACCCAGCCGCGCGGCGGGATGGCGGCGATGCCGGCCCAGACGTCGTCGAGCGACACGCCGCGCAGTTCGTGAATGAGTAGCCACAGCGAGAACGCGACGGCCGCGATGCCTATGACCGGCCAGAAATAGCGCCTCCCATTCATGGCGTTGTCATCATGCGTTGCAGCTCATTGTTTTGATGGTGCCCAACCTCTTCGAACCCGCATTTGAGACATGCCTGATTGAAGCCGGCTATTCAACCGGCAAGACATTGCACCAAACGTGACCCTGCCAAAATTCGAGCCCCGCGCTCTTGGTGATTGTGAACGGCGCTGCTACTCTGTTGCCAACTTGAAACAAATCGAGGTGCCTGCTGCGTCCGTTCCCGGTTCGCGCGGCGCCGGAAGGAACTGAAGTGGAAGACCACGATACCGGCGCGGGCGCGTCGGCAGTGGGCATGTCCGGGGCATCGCCGGCGCAGTCGGGAGGCCCGCAACCGGCGCGATTCAGCCGCCACGCGGGTGCGCACCAAAGACATGCCGACCCCAGACATGCCGGCCCCAAACATTCCGGCCCCAAACATGCCGGCCAGAGACAGACTGGCGCCGGTCAGGCCGACCAGCATGGCGATCAGCCGAAAGGCAAGACGCGCAAGCGCCGCAAGCGCAAGCGCGGCCGCAAGGTGTTCGCGCGTGACGAGAACGGCGCCGTGCCCAATGCCGTGCCTGTCAGCACGACGGCAAGCCAGCCTCAGAGTCCGCCTTTGCAAGCCGAGCGAAGGCCGCCGCTCCAGCCTTCGCCACGTCCACCCCAGCAGGAATTGCCTGTCTTCGCCGCGCTCGACCTCGGCACTAACAATTGCCGGTTGCTGGTCGCGGTGCCTGGCCGTCACGGCCAATTCCGCGTCATCGACGCCTTCTCGCGCATCGTCCGGCTGGGTGAGGGGCTGACGGCCAGTGGCCGGCTCGGCCAGGCCGCGATGGACCGCGCCGTCGAGGCGCTGAAGGTCTGCGGCGAGAAGTTGCGCAACCGCAAGATCAGGAAAGCCAGGCTGATCGCCACCGAGGCCTGCCGTTCGGCCGCCAACGGCGTCGAGTTCCTGGATCGCGTCGAGCGCGAGGCCGGGCTGAAGCTGGAGATCATCGACCGCCAGACCGAGGCCCGCCTTGCCGTTTCCGGCTGCGGCTCGCTGGTCGAGCGCGACACGCAAGGCGTGGTGCTGTTCGACATCGGCGGCGGCTCGTCCGAAATCGCGCTGATTGACCTGACCGGACGGCGCTCGCCACGTCTGGCCAATCACATCGTCTCCTGGACCTCGTTGCCCGTTGGCGTCGTCTCGCTTGCCGAGCGCTTCGGCGGCCGCACGGTGACGCGAGAGACCTTTGCCGCCATGGTCGACGATGTGGCCGCGCGGCTGAAGGCCTTCGATGGCCGCGACCGGCTCGCGCATGTGCTGGCCAGCCCCAACTTCCATCTGCTTGGCACCTCCGGCACGGTGACGACGCTCGCCGGCGTGCATCTCGATCTCGATCGCTACGACCGCCGCCGCGTCGACGGGCTGTGGATGGACCGCGACAGCGTCGATCGGATGATCGAGCGGCTGATCGGCTGGGATTTCCAGCAGCGTTGCGCCAACCCCTGCATCGGCGCCGACCGCGCCGATCTCGTGCTCGCCGGCTGCGCCATCCTGGAAGCGATCCGCGGCGTGTGGCCGTCCGAGCGGCTGCGTGTCGCTGATCGCGGCCTGCGCGAGGGGATCCTGAGCGAGCTGATGGCCGATGACGGCGTCTGGCGGAATGATGGGCGCCGATGACGAAGAAACCGGAAAAGCCGGGCTCGGCCAGCCTGCGCGTGCTCAAAACTCGCATCAAGAAGAAGAGCGGTCTGAAGGAATCCTCGCGCCGCTGGCTCGAGCGCCACATGAACGATCCTTATGTGCAACGCTCCAAGGCCGACGGCTACCGCTCCCGCGCCGCCTATAAGCTGATCGAGATCGACGACAAGCATCATCTGCTGAAGCCCGGCATGAAAGTCATCGACCTGGGTGCCGCGCCCGGTGGCTGGTGCCAGGTGGCAGCCGCGCGGACGAAATCGTCGGCGGAAAATCCGCATGTCGTCGGCATCGACTATCTCGAAATGGATGCGGTTCCGGGCGCCATCATCCTGCAGATGGACTTCCTCGACCCGGACGCGCCGCAAAAACTGGCCGAGGCGCTGGGCGGCCAGCCGGACGTAGTGCTGTCCGATATGGCGGCGCCCACGACCGGCCACCGCCGCACCGATCATCTGCGCACCATGCATCTGTGCGAAGTCGCGGCCGATTTCGCGCTGCACGTGCTCAAGCCCGGCGGCCATTTCCTCGCCAAGACATTTCAGGGTGGCGCCGAGAACGAACTCTTGTCGCTGCTGAAGCAGAATTTCCGCTCGGTCCATCATGTGAAGCCGCCGGCTTCAAGGGATGAATCGGTGGAGCTCTATTTGCTGGCGAAGGAGTTCAAGGGGTAGCGCCTTCTCCTTCTCCCCTTGCGAGGGTTTTGCACGGGAGCCGATATTTAGCGCACGAGGCAGATGGGCGTTTTTTG
>NZ_SUGA01000070.1 GCF_004963255.1 Mesorhizobium sp.
CCTCATGGGCGCGGCATGCAGGATTAACCGAGCCCAGCCGGTCATGAGTGCGGCCTTGCCGGGTCGGGCGATAGGCAGTCATGCCCTGCCCTTCCTGCGGGTCAAGCACTCCGAAAAAACATTTCCCCCATAAATGCTAGATCTTCCGTTGCCTTTTCGCGTCACAGGCCGTCAAACGCCCGGCCGTTCACAACAGTGATCCGGCAAGTGTTTGGCTGCGCGAGACGATGCTGCAGGGAGTCGTCCTGCATGGCACTTCGCTATGATGCTGCGGTGCCGTCTAACGGCGCCTCGTGCTTGAACGCACTGAACGGCCACCGCGATCAAAATCGATGGTTCGAGGACCGTTGATCATCACCCCGCCAGCCTCGATCTTGTTTGCCGCCACGAGAGCGACACAGAGACTGCTGGTGAAGATGCCCGCCTGCCCGCTATGTTCCGGATGGTTGACCATCCCGGATGGACCCATCGAGGGTGTCAAGGCGAGCATGAGCACAGGCGCGAACAGTTCACGGGCAGGCGCGACGGTGGCCGCAAAGCAACGTCGCGCCAGCATGCGATCTCAGCAGGATCGGCACCATCCTGTCAGGGAGCAATGCGAGTGGCTGGCTTAGCCGCTGCGACGCTGCCCGGCATCGCATCAATTGATCTGGCGCCTTAAATGCAGGAAGGCTTCGCGGCCGGTACGAGGCGCATCCCTCCTCCGAAGCAGCACGCCCAAGTATCATCACAAGCCCCGAGCGCCCGCGTTCGGCGATGTCCAATTTCCGACAATGTCGGAATACAGTCAGATCTGCTGGATTGACTTTAAATGGTTTTCTCATTTGGCACAGCGCATGCTGGTTATCCGGAAACACGTGACCGACCAACAAGAAGTCGCATGACACAACCGAAGCCATCCATGTCTGACGGGCTGCCCAGGATACCTACTGCGACCGCGCTTGCCCGGTGACGACCGCTCCGGCTCCGCCCGTTACCGACGAGGCAAAGTGACGGATTTCCTGCGTTTCAACGACATGGAGGTGGTTGTCATTCCCGCTGGGGGACAGACTCGGCCTGTTCAAGGCATTGCGCGAAGGCGGCAAGATGACGGCCACCCGTGCGCGAACTCAAGGAGCGCAGCCTGTATCGTGTATCAGGCAAATAGGCCGTCGGTCAGTGACCTTGACACAGGGGACATGCGCAAGGTCCTGAAGTTTGATGCAGCGATAGAAGGGTGCCAATGACAACAATAGCTTACAGGAACGGAACCATGGCTGGCGACGGCCGAGCCTTGGGTTTTGACTCAGTATCCGTCGGTGAGAAAACGAAGGTGTTTCGCTTATGCGACGGCACACTCATCGGCGTTTCCTCTTCGTCCTTGGGTATTCCAAAGGCCGTTCGAGACTGGGTTGAGAAGGGCATGGATGTTTCTGATATTCCTGTGCCGCGCAACGACGACAATTTTGAATTTGAGGCGCTGATAGTGCGCAAAAATGGGGAAGCCGTATTGTTGGACGGCAATTGGCTGCCAAGTGATCCCGTGAAAGGTGAATATTATGCCATCGGGAGCGGCAAGCAGTATGCTTTGGCCGCGCTGGTTTTGGGCAAGTCAGCTAAGGAAAGCGTCGAAGTTGCCGCGAAACTCGACGTTTGGACTGGTGGCACAGTCACTGCCATAACTCACTAAACCCGCCTTTCGGCGGGAGTGTGACAGTGCGAGCGTGGAAGTAGGGCGCCACCCCGGGGCACGTCGAGCCCTGTCATGTGAGCTGGTCCATAAGCGCGCGAAAGCGTCCAGTTGTGGCCAAAAGCACGATTTGCGACAGAACCGGCCCGCTTCTATGAGTATGGGCCGCTTTTTGCGGCCAGCGTGCTTGCCATCCTGCCGCCAGTGGCCGTCGCCTTCTTCTTCCAAGGTTACCTCGTCATGAAGTAGAGCACCACGATCTTGTCGGAGAGATCGGAAGGCGGACGGCCCTTCCGTCCGCGTCGGCCAGTTCGAAAGGCGGCGCGGCCTGCTCGTCGATCGCCTGGAAGAACCTCTCCGCGCTGTCCCTCATCTTGTCGAGATCGGCGCCCGGATGGTGGGCCAGCGCGGAGGTCCCGAGGATCAGCGCCAGAAATTGAATCGCAAGCGACGGTTTCGCTTTCATGGACAATGCATTCCGGTTGGGGGCGTTCGAGGGCTCCGCGGCTAGGATTGGTCTCACTGTGTCTGCTCCCGCTCCCGGCGGCTCATCTGCCTGATAGGCGCGTTCCCGCTCGGGCCATGTGCTTTTGATGAAGGCCAGAACGGCCCGGATCTCCTCGTCGGTGAGGACATTCCCGAAGCCCGGCATGTCGCTCTGGTAGCCGCCGCCGACGACCGCGGCCGGTCCCGGCGCCGGCATGCGTCCCGAAGGCAGCGGGCTTTCCAATCGCGCTGACCTTCGCCTGGCTAAAACCGTCTTGCCTAGCGCTATCGCCGCGGCCGGGGCGCGGCCATCCGGTTGGCGAGCCAAGGCAATGTCCAGACCAATCCGAGGCCTGCCGCGGCCACGCATCGATAAGAGGACCGACGCCCTTCTCCTTTGCCGCCGCTGGAGAACAGGTATTTGATCAGCGCGGCCGTCCCGAGGACGAGCACGACGACGACAAGCAGCCACACCAGGCCCGTGCCGAACATCATCATGCCGCTCATGCATTCCATCATCGAAGCCTCCTATTCCGTGGCGTAGATGCCGCCGGTCGCGTCAGACTTTCGGATTTCGAGAATCTCGAAGGGCGCTTCCTTCGTGCCACTCATGCCGGGGGAGCCCATCGGCATGCCGGGCAGCGTCATGCCCTTTGATGTCGGGCCGCTCGGTCAAGAGCTTGTTGACCGTGCCGACCGGCACATGGCCGCTCACCACATAGCCGTCGATGAACGAGAGAAGGCAGCCATCGGCTTCCGGCGGAATGCCCTCTTCGCGGCTCATGGCGAAAAGGTCGTGAGTCGGCCTTGACGGTGATTCCTGGAAGGCCGATTCCAAGGCGAGCTGGCTTGAAGGCCGCGGTCCGGATGGTCGACTAGGCAGCTTGGTTCCACGATCGCAATGCTTGATCGCTTCATTGCAGGCCATGGGCTCTCGCCCCCTCCTTTTGCCACACGAGGCGCCAGCTCACGTGTTGTTGTTGGCGTGCGCCCCGGCAACCGCTTTCACCAGCCGCTCCAGCGATCCCGCGCGCTCCAGCTCCGCAAAGAATGATGCGGCGTGACGCTACCCAGCCGGTGCTTCTCGGCCTTCCAATTAAACTGTCTCGACGAAAGAGCCGTCTCCGTTGCTCCGGTCTCGGTGTTGAGTTCTCTAAGGCTGCGCCACACCTTGGTCCCCACGCCGGCAAATGATCTCACTATGCAGCCCGTGCTCGCACGCTCTCAAACTAATTACCGCTGCTGCAACACGCCGCCTGGCGGCCTGCACCGAAAAGCCGACAGGGGTGCATCTGAATAGCCGTGAACCCAGGTCTCAAAGACCATCCGGCGCGACGAGCGGACGCACCGCACGTGTGACACCCGCCTTGTGGGGCAGGGTTGCCTTTCTCAATCCCGGCGTTGGTCGGCGTCCCAATGAGCAGCAAGCTATTATCGGCCGCCGAATCTTAGTGGCTTCGTCGAGAGCCTCAATCAACCAAGCGGCGAAAGCCCCGCTAGAGTCTCCGCCCGCCTGTCGCTATGAAGCAGTTGCAGCCAGCGCTGCTTCAGGCGCATGAACTCGCCCGATGCAATGATTTCCGTCGCCCTGGGTCTTTCGAAGGGCACTGTTTCTATTCCCTTCTTCTTCGGCGCGCGGCTTGATGCCGACATACGGTTTCTTGACCTGCCGCCTGAACTGGCTGCCGAAGCGGGTGCCCCGCCAGCGACCCCGACAATCCCCTGTTCCGCAACTGCTGAAGAGCCGACTGCGCTCGCATCCCGATATTGCGCAACGGCACTATGCCGACATTCTGGAGACCGCAGCCGCATGAGCCTCGAGATGTTCCGCCGACCGTCGACAAAGGCGTCCTCTCGCCTGCGTCCGCCATTTGTCAGTGCTCGATCTGATTGGGGAGACGCCGGTCGTCGAACTGAAGAGATTCGATACCGGCAGGTGTCGTCGCTTCGTCAAGATCGAAAGCCAGAATCCCGGCGGATCGATCAAGGATCGCATTGCGTTGTCGATGATCGTTAATGCCGAACAGCGTGGCACGCGCGGGGCGGTACAATCATCGAAGCGACCGCTGGCAACACAGGGCTCGGCCTGGCCATCTGGCGGCACGAAGCGCGTGATCGCGTGTCCAAAAGCTGACAGCGTCAGACAAATGTCAGGTTCATTACAACCAACATCTGGGCACTGACGAGGTTTTTCGAAGCAATGGGCGCTAACTGCGCGCTGAGCGCGTTGGCATGGCTTTTGAGACTGAGTGACTGTGACTGCACTCAATGGGGCAAGACGAGCGATGCGCTCCTCCCTGAACCCGTGTGCCGTCTCTGAGAGGAAACCAGCTCGTGCAGAAACCTTTGGAAATAGCTTTGGACCGCAACGTGGTATTGCAGATGGAGTCCCCGGCTCCTTCGATTAGAGTCGAGAACTGGCTGCATGGCGAGCCCCTCACGAGCTTTGAGCCCGGCAAGTGTACATAGTCGAATTTTGGGCAACTTGGTGCGGCCCATGTGTGGACGGGATGCCCCATCTGATCCAGCTGCAGGGCGTCGCCAGGCGCACCATCTGGACAGCAGGAACTGGACTATGGGCAAGGTAACAGGCTTTCTCGAAATCGACCGGCAGGTGCACAAGTACCAGCCGGCCTCCGACCGC
This sequence comes from Mesorhizobium sp., assembly GCF_004963255.1. Classification (GTDB taxonomy): domain Bacteria; phylum Pseudomonadota; class Alphaproteobacteria; order Rhizobiales; family Rhizobiaceae; genus Mesorhizobium. The sequence goes on from NZ_SUGA01000070.1 coordinate 4,800, forward strand.
ATCCGGCATTTCCGCGAATTCACGCTGCCGATGTCCGACAAAGAGGTCGAGAAACAGGCCGCGCGCTGCATGGATTGCGGCATTCCGTTCTGCCATGGGCCGACGGGCTGCCCGATCCACAACCAGATCCCGGACTGGAACGACCTCGTCTACAATGGCGACTGGGACAATGCGATCCGCAACCTGCATTCGACCAACAATTTCCCGGAGTTCACCGGCCGCATCTGCCCCGCACCTTGCGAGGAAGCCTGCACGCTGAACCTCGAGGACATCCCCGTCGCCATCAAGACGGTCGAGCAGGCGATCGCCGACAAGGCTTACGAGACCGGCCATATCAGGCCCTATCCGCCGGAGAAGAAGACCGGCAAGCGCGTCGCCGTCATCGGCTCCGGCCCGGCCGGCATGTCGGCTGCCCAGCAGCTCGGCCGCGCCGGCCACGACGTCCATGTCTATGAGCGCGAGAGCCGGCCCGGCGGGTTGATGCGTTACGGCATTCCCGACTTCAAGATCGAGAAGCACTATATCGACCGGCGCATCGAGCAGATGCAGGGCGAGGGCGTCACCTTCCATTGCGGCGTCAATGTCGGCGTCGACAAGCCGGTTGCCGAGCTGCTCGCCGAACATGACGCCGTGCTTTATTGCGGCGGTTCCGAAACGCCGCGCGCGGCCGGCATTCCCGGCGACGATCTCGGCGGCGTGCATGACGCGATGCCCTATCTGGTGCAGCAGAACAGGCGTGTCGGCGGCGAACCGATCCAGTCGGTGGCGTGGCCGTCGCATCCGATCCTCGCCGGCGGCCAGCATGTCGTCGTCGTCGGCGGCGGCGACACTGCCTCCGACTGCGTCGGCACCGCCTTCCGCCAGGGCGCGGTGCGCGTCACCCAGCTCGACATCCGGCCGCAGCCGCCGGAAAAGGAAGACAAGCTGTCGGTCTGGCCATACTGGGCGACCAAGATGCGCACGTCATCCTCGCAGGCCGAAGGCGCCGAGCGCGAATTCCAGGTGGCGACGCTTGAATTCATCGGCGAAAACGGCCAGCTGACCGGGGTCAAATGCTGCGAAGTCGACGAAAAGCGCAAGCCGATCGCCGGCACCGAATTCGTCATCCGCGCCGATCTCGCGTTCATCGCCATCGGCTTTGCCGGGCCAGCCGCTCGCGGGCCGGTGTCGGAACTGGCCGGCCAGATGAAGATCGCCATTGACAGCCGCCGCTCGAAGAATGTCGAGGCCAATGACCGGGACTACAGGACCAGCGTCGAAAAGCTCTATGCGGCGGGCGACGTGCGGCGCGGCCAGTCGCTGGTCGTCTGGGCGATCCGCGAGGGCCGCCAGGCGGCGCGCGCCATCGATGAGGCGCTGATGGGATCGAGCGTGCTGCCGCGCTGAGTCCGTCTCGAGACCCTACTTGTGCGGCCACCTGAAGGCGCTTTCCGCCCTTCCGCTGCCCCGGGCAGCTTACGGACTGATCGCCGTGGTCGTTTCGGTTGTGGCCCCGGCCGCAGGCTGCCGCCTTGGCGGCCAAGAAAAATCGTCGGCGCGGCCGGGCGCAGCAGCGGGCGCCTTGCCCTCGACGACGAATTTTTCACCGGGCCCGTCCGGCTTGGCCGGCGCTGCGGCACCGAGAAGTTCCGAACCGCCGTCGAGTGCCGGTGATTGCGAGTCGGCGTCGGTAGCCGGGTCGGCGGCCTCAGTCTTTTCCTTCGAGGGTGGACTACGTTACTGGCCAGTACCGGCAACGCATCGAAGGAACTTTACAATCATAAAGGTACGTCACTGGTCTCGCGGCTCACCTATGACGATCTAGACGCGCATTCGAGTCCACAATCCGACTGGCATTTTCGTAAAGGCCTCCTCGGTGCGGGCGGCATCAGGGAGGATTTTCTCATGACGAGGACTTCTTACGGAAATGGGGGGCTACTCAAACACATTCAGTGATCAGCGCGGGGGCGGCGTCAGCTATTTCACCGCCGATCTTGGATATAATTTCTTGAACTCACCGCGCTACCGCATCGGTGCTTTTGTTGGCAACAATTTCTGGCACGAGAGCTACGATGCTTTCGGTTGCACGCAGCAGGCGACCAACTGGGGAACCTGTGTGCCAACCGTCCCACCTACGTCAACCTCTCAGCCAGGACAACGATTGGCATTCGCTGCGACTCGGCTTGGCCGGGCAGACGCAACTCACCGAGCGACTCAGCCTTTCTGGTGACGTGGCGTTCCTCTTCACGCGGCTCGACGGCAAAGAGCAGCACCACATGCGCCCAAGATCAAGCTAATTCCCGAAGACGGCGATGGGCATGGCGTCCAGCTCGAGGCGGTGTTGCGGCCGTGGCGAATAACGGCACCGCTCATTTCGAAGAGGCAATGGGCGGTCGTGGTTCCCCGCAGGCCGACGATTGGAAGGCAAAGCGCTACGGCGTTTTCGTGCAGGCTAGCATCAAGTTCAACTGAGAGAGCAAGAACCGAGGAGAGCGGCGATGCCACTCCAGCTCATTACGATCATTGGATCAACAGAAGGAAGTTTTCCGAAGAGTTTTGCAAGCGTGCGCAAAGTCGCCAGACAAAGTTCTCTCGGTCCATAGTGTACGTGCCGTCACGCCCGTTCTCGACATGGTTGAATGATACGTCCCGCGCGATCGATCAAAGTCGTTTTTCATTGGTTTTCCGGAAATCGCGGGGAGCACAGCGTGCTGTGACCCTCGCCTGCTGGTTTTCTGTCAACGCGCAGATGAGGGAGAATGAGCGTACAGCAAAAATCATCAGTGCTGTCGCTTTCGCCAAAGCCCGCCGCAGCTAAACGGGGTCCCACGCCCGGTAGCGCCCCCTGCCGGTCACCTCACGGATGCCGAGTTCGGCACCAGCCCGAGCGCAGCGCGCTGGCTAATTTTCTGCTCGGCCGCGACCAGACCTGCCGACACCAGCGGCCGCGCCAGCACCAGCTCGATCAGCGCCGGCAGGCTCGAGTTTTTGCGCCGGTTCCTGAGCCGGCGCTCCATCTGGCTTTTGGCCAGCGCCTGGATGATTGCAAGGCTGAAACAGTCGATGGAACGCCCCTCCAGCGAAGCCGAACCGGACGAGGCGCGCGCGCCAGGTCCTTCGGCTGCCATCGGCACGCTGGGTTTAAGTGCTTGGGGTGACACGGCGTGATCTCCGCCGTTGGCGGGAACAGGGCAGTGCAATAGTACTGCCCTGTTCCTTTTGATCAGAGGCCAGTGCGGATTTCTTCGGCAAGCGCCCTCAACGTCGTCTCGACGTCATCGCCGTTTACCATCTTCTGCATCGCCACGGCCCATGCGTTCATGGCTTCGCCGAAGCCGACACGCGGTGTGAAAGCCAGCGCGGCTTGGTCCTGTATCTTTTTGAAGCTGTCAACGAAGTTGTTGAACTCGGGCTGCGAAGCGTACTTAGTCCAGGTGTCGTCTGCCAGGTCGACGTGCGCGGCGGATTGACGAGCTGGCCAGCAAGGGCACCCTTGAGCGCCACCTGCTTGGAGGTGGCCCACGGGATGAACAGCCAGGCCGTGCCCTTCTTTTCGGAAGCCGCGTTCATGGCGAGAGCCCAGATCCAGATGTCAGACTCCAAGCTCGTGGCGCTCGGTGCGTGCAGCGGCGGAGCGAAGGCGATCTTGCCGGATGCCGGCTTCCCCGCAACATCGTTCCAGAAGCCGAACATATTTGAGTCGATCGTCATCGCGCTGCGGCCGGACGCGAAGGAAGGAGCCGCGCACTTCTTGATCATGTCCACGTAATGTAGTCGTATCCAGCATCGGTAAGCTTCCAATCGCTCAGGTATTTGTCCAGCGGCTCCAGGGCGCCACTCGGAGCGAGGTCCTACGCGGGCTGAATGCCAGTGCCGAACACATCCCATGCTGGCGACTTCGTCGTCAGTTGGATCGTCATCTTGTTCCAGTAAGAATCGTCTGGGTAGAGTTCCGGCGTGACCTTGATGCCGGGTCAGCTTCTCGAACTCCGGAAATTGCGCAGCGAGAGCATCCGCATAGGGGTGGATGTCGTAGGCCCAAGTTATGCTGGTCCCTTCGAATTGACGCCAGTTCACGGTGTCGGCAGCGGCCGAATTAGTGAGCGATGCCGAGACGGCAAAAAACGCCAAGTCAAAAGCAAGCTGTTTGCGAAGCGACGCGCACCTGTAACGAGTACGGGGAATGAGCGACCCATGTAATCCTCCCTGGGGCATTTTGCCAATTTTTGGGTCCACTCCTCCATCCCGAGTTCGCTCATAGCCACAATAAGCGGTTTCCAACGAGCTCGCTCTGAATGCACCAGGCCAACTGGGTAAAAACGGGTAACCGGCACTAAAAGGCGTTGTAGTATCGCCACCAGAAATACTGCTCCGTGGTGCTGGCCTTTGCCTGGGGGCGCAACACGGCAACTACCCGCTCAAAACGGTTGGTCCTCTACCTCTTATTCACCGTCGCTTTCCTCGCGGCCTAACCCGGCCGGAATATCCGTTGCCAGAAAAAGGCCTCGCGGCCGGTTCGAGGCTCATCCCTCCTCCGAAGCAGCACGCTCAAGTATCGTCACAAGCCCCGAGCGCTTCGCGTTCGGCGATGTCCAAATTCCGACAATGTCGGATACAGTCAGATCTACTGGATTGCGTTTGAATGGTTTTCTCATTTGGCACAGTACATGCGGGTCATCCGCAAAACACGTGACCGACCAACAAGAGTTCGCATGATCACCTTACCACAACATACAGCCGCCGCGGAACAATCACTTGGCCCCTGATCGCCCACCCCGGCACCACAACCGGAGTCATCGATGTTCTGACAGGCTGCCCAAGGATACCTGCTGCAACAGGGCTTGCCCTGGTGACGACCACTCCGGCTCCGCCGGTTACCGACGAGGGCAAAGTGACGGATTTCCTGCTTTTCAACGGCATGGAGGTGGCTGTCATTCCCGACCACCGCGCCGGTCGTCACCCATATGGTCTGGTGCAGGATCGGCAGCGCGGAATGAGCCGCCGGGGATATCTGCATGTCTTCGAGCATCTGATGCTCAAGGCGCCTCATGACGAGCACGGCTCCGTCGCCTGGAGAGATTGAACCCAAAGGGAGATTCAGATGTCTGAAGCGAATCAGGAAAAGTTGGACGCATTCTTGGGGAAAATGGTCGGCGATCTCGGTGCGATCGCAACGGGCGCGGGAGTCCTGCTGGGGGACAGACTCGGCCTGTTCAAGGCATTGCGCGAAGGCGGCAAGATGACGGCCGCCGAACTTTCGACACGCACCGGCACCCAGGAACGCCTCGTAAGGGAATGGCTTTCCGGGCAGGCGGCGGCGGGTTACGTCGACTACGATGAAGCGAGCGACAAATTCTATCTCAACGCCGAGCAAGAGCTGGTGTTCGCTGATGAAGACAGCCCGGCCTTCATGGCAGGCGCATTCGAGTTCCTGTCCGCGCTGTGGCTCGATGAAGAAAAGGTGAGGCAGGCATTCCAGTCCGGCAAGGGCGTCGGGTGGCACGATCATAGCGCGTGTCTGTTTCGCGGTACGGAACGGTTCTTCCGTCCAGGCTACAATGCCAATCTGATCGACTCCTGGCTGCCGGCCTTGGAGGGCGTCGTCGAGAAGCTCGAACGCGGCGTGGACGTCGCGGATGTTGGATGCGGTCATGGTGCATCGACCGTGCTCATGGCACAGGCCTTCCCCAATTCGCGCTTCGTCGGCTTCGACTATCATGCCCCTTCGATTGAGCGCGCCCGCAAGGCGGCCGAGGTAGCCGGCGTCGGCGTTAACACGCGGTTCGACGTGGCGGCCGCCAAGAGCTATCCCGGAACCTATGACCTCGTCACATTCTTCGATTGCCTTCACGACATGGGCGACCCGACGGGCGCCGCCACCCATGTCCACGGATCGCTCAAGCCGGACGGCACGTGGATGATCGTCGAGCCGTTCGCGCATGATCATCTGGCGGCGAACCTCAATCCCGTCGGCCGCGTTTACTATGCCGCTTCCACTTTCGTGTGCACGCCCGCATCCGTGTCGCAGGAAGTCGGGCTCGCGCTTGGAGCCCAGGCCGGTGAGGCGAGGCTGCGCAAGGTTGTGACCGGCGGCGGCTTCAAGCGATTGCGTCGCGCCGCGGAGACACCGTTCAACATGGTGCTGGAGGCCCGCCCTTAGCGTGGCCGTCGCCAGAAATTGCAGCTCATCGCATTTGATGAAGATCACCGCCAAAAATCCGGACGCATCGGGCACATTTTCAAGGCGTCTGGGTTCACGCAGAGGTCGCTGCCGAGTTGTGTGCCAAGAGTCCCATACGTTGCGGCTCAGAAAGGACCCCACGCACGGCGACGAACATGCCCATAGCGATGGCCGCTATAATCACATATGTCCACCATGGCGCGTTCACAAAGCTGGTAAGCCACGTCGCACCGAACGCGCTTACGACAAAAACGAGAGCCTCGATAAAAAGACTGAGCCTGTACACATTCAGTCGTCTCATCCTCATACCACCCATCCAAAGACTGAGCTTGTTGCGCTACTGCGACAGAGCCTAACATATTGGAGAGTGCTCACTAGTCGACCGTGAACAATCCGAGCCCTAAGCGGCGACCGGCTTCGGCCGGATTTGAA
>NZ_SUGA01000071.1 GCF_004963255.1 Mesorhizobium sp.
CCGTCTCGGCGCTGACGCGCCGATCCACCTTCTCCCACAAGGGGAGAAGGGAAGATGAAAATCCCGCTTGACCTCAACCTATCTTGAGCTTGCAAACCGTCTCCGAGCCACCTGCCAGGCAACCGTCCAAATCGGAGACAGATCGAAATGAGCACCCACAATCACCGCACCGGCAGCGTGTTCCGGGTCGACAAATTTGTCGTGCCGGCCGAGGCGCGCGACGAAATCCTGGGCAGGGTCTTCATGACGCATGAATTGCTGCGCCAACAGGAAGGTTTCGTGCAGGATTTCCTGCTCGAACAATTCTCCGGCCCCGGCGAGTTCAACATCGTCACCATGGTCGAGTGGGAAAGCCAGGCGGCGATCGACAAGGTGGTGCCGATCGTCAAGGCAGCGCATGAGCGCATCGCCTTCAGCGCCCAGGAAACCATCGCGCGGCTCGGCGTCAAGGCCGACATAGCCAACTACCAGCGCGTGCCGGAGGTGTAGGGGTTATCCTAGCGCAGCGGCGCCCAGCCGATGGGCGTCGCTCATCGCTATTCAATAGATCAGCCAAGGGCTTTTATCTTCAGCGGCTGCTGATATTGTCTCGACAGAAATAGTCATCCCATTTACTTTGAACTACGGAAAATTTGGATGTTCGGGTTCTTCTCGCGCAAATCCAAAGAAGCCTCCGAGAAGAAATCGCAGGCCGCCGAGGATAAGCGAGGCGTCCTCGTACCTCTGATTGTCGTGCCTCGTTCGAAGATCGAACAGGGCGACGGAGAGGCATTTCATCTCGTCTTCGCTGTAATGCAATTCGTCGTGACGATTGTTTCCAAAGGGCTCTATCGCCATTCGGAGATCAACCCTAAGGCGATGGAGGTATTTCACGCGGACCAGTACTCCTTGGAGGTGAAGAACGGCGGTCATAGTCAATTCATCCACAATGCCGGCAGCGAAATCCACACCATGATTGCCAACGCCAGAGCCGGACTCAGCGCGTGTGGCGCAAAAGGGCAGCTGGCAACATTGGAAAAGATGTCAGCCTGGATTGCCAAGCATCCTGATGAAGCTGCGAAACAAACGGGCTTCGAGGGTGGGCGCGACGATTTCCTGGATGCACTTGATGATGCATTCTATGAGGCCGATGACGCCATGCCGATGGAGGATTTGCTCGCGCGTTGGATCGCTTCTTGGCCCGATCTGCAAATTGTCGATGATGACAACTACGATGACGCGATCGATCGGCTGGTGCTGTCCAACCCTCAGCGGGAGGCCAGGCTTTTTCACGACTCGGTTGGCAAACTGGTGCGTCAGATGTTGAGCCAGCGCGAAGTCGGCGCCGGCCTCGCCTGCGCAACGATATCGCCATCGGAGATCAAGCTGGGGTTCGGCATGGCGAGGATGCTGGACATCGAAGGCGAAAAGCAGATGGTCTTCCAACTGCGTACCGATGCCGAAGAGCTCCGGTTATGCGCCTCGACAAAGACACACGTCGCAGTTTACGAGTATGTCGCCCCTGAAGACCCTCCTGTCATGCGCCCGGGTGACAACCCGTTGGGAGCGAACGCACCGAGGGTCGGGACACTGCTTGGACGCGCGGAGCAGTCAGAGATTGAGACAGCGATCCAGCTGTCCGAACAAAATCATGCTCCCGTCGCTGTCGACCTTTTGCTGCGCAAGGCTGGCTTCGATCCGCTGGGTGCCATCGTTTCTGCTAACTCGGTGGCGCAAACGGCGGAAGGGCCAGTTGTGAATTGGGTGGTGCTGGCGTCTGACCGGACCTTCCTCTCCCTGTCTTCGCCGAATGGCAGCGTGCTCTTGTGTGGCGAGGATTACGAAAAGCTCGCCGAGGCCACGATGCTTGAACTCGGCGCGCACTTTGATCGCTCCGCTGCCGCCCGGTAAATACCTGCCCGCGTTCGCGGTATCCGTGCCCCACCTATCCCCCCATTGTTGCGTTGCGGGGAAGGGGGCTTTCCGCTATTGAGGCGCAACCTGAAACAGGGACCGCCCCCAGCCCTATGACGCTTCTCGACTCGGTCAAGAATACGTTCGTTCCGATCCATCGCGAAGGCTATCCCTTCATCGCCGCCTTCGCCGCTGCGACGCTGTTTCTCGGCTATTTCTCCTCGGTCCTGTTCTGGATCGGGCTGATCCTCACCGCCTGGTGCATCTATTTTTATCGCGACCCCGAGCGGGTCACGCCGGTCGACGACCGGCTGGTGGTGAGCCCGGCCGATGGCGTGATCTCGGCGGTCGGACCCGCCGTGCCGCCGAGCGAGCTTGGCCTGGGCCCGGGCGAGATGACCCGGATCTCGGTGTTCATGAACGTGTTTTCCTGCCACATCAACCGCGCTCCGGTGCGCGGCCGGATCACGCGCATCGAGCATAAGCCCGGCAAATTCCTCAATGCCGAACTCGACAAGGCAAGCGCCGAGAACGAGCGCAACGGCCTGGTCATCGACAGCCCGAACGGCACCATCGCCGCCGTCCAGATCGCCGGACTGGTGGCGCGTCGCATCGTCTGCTGGGCCGAGGCAGGCGGCTCGATCGCCATCGGCGAGCGTTTCGGCCTGATCCGCTTCGGCTCGCGCGTCGACGTCTTCCTGCCGTCGAATGCCGTGCCGCGCGTCGCGGTCGGCCAGACGGCTGTCGGCGGCGAGACCGTGCTTGCCGAATTCGGTACCACGGCGGTCACGCCCCTCGTCAGGGTGTCCTGAGCGTTGGGCGCGCCCTTCAAGAAATTCGAGGCCCATGCCAGCGGCGGTCCGCGTATCCGCGAGATCCCGATGCGCATGGTGCTGCCCAACCTGGTGACGGTGCTTGCCATCTGCGCCGGCCTTTCGGGCATCCGCTTCGCCTTCGAGAACCGCTTCGAGATCGCCGTGGTCATGGTGCTGCTTGCCGCTTTCCTCGACGGCATCGACGGTCGGCTGGCGCGCATGCTGAAGGCCACCTCGAAATTCGGCGCGCAGATGGATTCGCTGGCCGACATCGTCAATTTCGGCGTGGCGCCGGCCTTGGTTCTCTACGCCTTCCTGCTCGACCGCGCCGGCTCGCCCGGCTGGATCGCCGCGCTTCTCTTCACCATCGCCTGCGGCATGCGGCTCGCCCGCTTCAACGTGCTGGCCGACGACACCGATCAGCCGGCATGGCAGACCGAATATTTCGTCGGCGTGCCGGCCCCGGCGGGCGCGGTGCTGGTCATGCTGCCGCTCTATCTTTATTTCCTGCGGCTCGGGCTGGAGCCGAGCCGCCCGGCCGCCTTCATCGCCACCGGTTTCACAGTGCTCGTCGCTTTCCTTCTGGTCAGCCGCCTGCCGGTCTATTCCGGCAAGAGCGTCAAGGTGCCGGGAGACAGGGTGCTGCCGGTCATCCTGGGCGTGGTGCTCTACATCCTCTTGCTGATGACCTATCCCTGGTACACGCTGACCGCTTCGGTCGCGGGATATCTGCTCTTCCTGCCGTTCTCGGTGCGCGCCTATTCGAAACGGGCCATGCGCGAAGGCGAGAAGGTGCCGCCTTCGGATATCGGGTAACGCGGCGCGCTAGAGCGTTTCACCGTTTCACGGAAACGGCGAACCGCTCTATCCCCTTGTTTTTACGCGATTCCAGACGGAAAACCGCTCACACTTTTCCTGGAATTGCTCTAAGCCGCCACGCCCAGCCCCAACCGGTCGATCGCCAGCTTTCGCGCCGAGACGTAATCCGTCTTGCCCGAGCCCAGCACCGGGATCTCTTCCACCTTGATGATGTCGTTGGGCACCATCAATTCGGCGGCGCCCGCCTTCTTGCCGAACTGGCGCAGTTCCTCGGCATTGGCGTCGTCGGCGGTGGTGACCAGCACGATACGCTCGCCGCGCCTCTTGTCGGGCACGGCCACCGCCGCATGGCGCTCTTCCGGCCACAGCGACTGCACCAGCATCTCGACGGCGCCCAGCGACACCATCTCGCCGGCGATCTTGGCGAAGCGCTTTGCCCGGCCGCGGATGGTGATGAAGCCCTCGCGGTCGATCGAGACGATGTCGCCGGTGTCGTGCCAGCCTTCCAGCGGCTGCAATTCGCCGGGGCGGTCGGCGCTCATATAGCCCATCATCATGTTCGGCCCGTCGAGCCACAGCCGTCCGCCCTCGGTGATGCCCTCGACCGGCTCCAGCTTCATGCGGATGGCCGGCAGCGGTCGACCGACCGTGCCGTCCCGGCTGTGAATGGCGGTGTTCACCGCCACCACCGGCGCGGCTTCGGTCAGCCCGAAACCTTCGACGATCGAGGCCTGGAAGCGGTCGCGATAGGTGCGTCGCGTCTCTGGTTTCACCGCCTCGGCGCCGGCCACGACGAAGCGCAGGCTGGAGAAGTCGCCGTCCTTGGCGGTGCGCGCATAATTGGCGAGGAAGGTGTCGGTGCCGAACATGACGGTCGGCTTCACCTTGCGGGCGATCTCGGGGATGATCTTGTAGTGCAGCGGCGAGGGGTAGAGGAACAGCTTTACGCCCAGCACCAGCGGCAGGATGGTGCCGCCGGTCAGGCCGAAGGAATGGAACGCCGGCAGCACGTTGAGCAGGATGTCGGCCGGCGAGACGGAAACGCGCGCCTCGGCCTGCATGACATTGGCAAGCAGGCTGCGGTTCGACAGCACAACTGCCTTCGGCGTGCCTTCCGAGCCGGAGGTGAACAGGATGACGGCGGGCTTCGAGGCTTGCTGCCGCTGCAGCGGTAAGCGCCACAAAAGCGCTGCGGCGACCTTGTCCAGCGCCGTCACGCCGGCGCGTACGTCTTCCAGCCACAGCATCTTCGCGCCGCCTGCCTCGACCGCGGCGATGATGTCGTCGATGCCGGCCTTTTCGACGAAAGCGCGGGATGACACCACGGTGCGGATGACGGCGGTGCGGATCGCCGCGGTCACGCTTGCCGGGCCGGCGGTGTAGTTGACCATCGCCGCTACCCTGGCCGCCGAGATCAGGCCGACGAAGGTGAGGACCACGCCATTGGCGTTGGGCAAGAGCACGCCGACCGCTTCGCCGGGCGCCGTCACCGCCTCGAAACGGCGTCCGAGCACGCGTGCGCCGATGAACAGCTTGCGGTAGCTGAGCGAACCCGAAATCACGTCCTCGATGATCGGATGCGAGGGGCCGACGCGATCGGCGGCGTCGCGCATGGCGAGGAACAGGCCACGGTCGAGATTGGTGCCGTAGAGCCGAGCCTCGGCGAAACGGTCGAACAGCGCGTTGGTGTTGGAGGCCATGTCAGGATTGCGCGCCACCAGCTCGGCGATGGTCATCGGCTCCAGCACGCTCACCGAAAGCCGCGGGAACCAGTACCTGGGGGCTTTCTCCTTCGGCGTCAGCGACATCGGCAGGTCGCGCGTGCCGGCAACGAAGATCGGCACGATGCGGGCGTCCGCCTGCATGGCGATGCGGGTGACGGCGCGAAACAGCCGGAAGGATTTGACGTCCGGCTCGACACTGTCTGGCAGGTAGACGGCAAGCCGTCCCTTGCCCTTCAGCACGCGCACCAACCGCCGGCTGACGAAGACATGCTCGGCATTGAAGGCGATGGTGCGGCCAAGCTCGCGCCACGGCTCCAGCCATGGCGAGCGCGCCGAGGTTTCGTCCAGTATATGCAGCGTGTCGTCGGGAAGCAGCGACAGCATCAGCGCCGGTTCGATGCGCGACTGGTGCGAGATCACATAAATGACTGGCGTGTTGGCGCTTCGGGCAATGCGGATACGGTTGTCGGCGATCCGATAGGCGAGCTTGAACGGCACATAGAGCAGCGCCTGGGTGAAGCGCAGGTCGAGCCGGAACCGCTCGATCACGGCGATCAGCAGCCAGGCAAACACAAGGCCCGCCAGCAGCGCCAGGGTCAGGATCATGCCGCTCTCTCCCAGTCTCCTCCAGGGCGCGGCTCTTGAGCGGCCGCTTCGGTGGCAGAGGGTAACGGAAGCGCGGGCAAGGTCAATGCGGGGTGAAGCAGTGCCTCGATCCCACTTGAAGAACCTCGACACATGTCGTAAATAAAGTGACACGTGACGGAGAAGCAAAAGATGGCTAGTTTCCCGACGGGATTTGCTGAAGCACCACACATGGAGCCGGAGTTCGAACGGCTGGTCGACCTGTTCGGTGGGCCGAAGGTTCTTGGATCCTCGGTATCCAACCCACTCGAGGCGCATGAAATGATCCTGCATGGAATTCCTAGCCAAGCCTTGGAAAGCCTCGTCAGGCAACTGACCGTCATCGAAGCAGATGCTTTCGAGGCGGCATTCGGCATGAGCGAGCGGACATTTCAGCGGCACAAATCGGATCACTCCAGGACGCTCAATCGGGAGCAGGGCTCAAGGACCTGGAATTTCGCCAGGGTTCTCACCAAGGCCACGTCCATTCTCGGCACTCAGGAAGCGGCCGAGAAATGGATGATCGAGCCCGCCATGGGCTTGGACAACCGGCGACCGATCGATCTCCTGGCCACGGCGGCGGGTACTATCCTCGTCCAGGAATTCCTCGAACGGCTTGATTATGGTGTCTACGCGTGACGCCTTTGCCGGGTTCTCTTGGGACGGGAGAAGTCCTCGGCTGGAGACTTGATCACAAACGCTTCCAGGCCACCTGGGACAGCGGCGAAGGAGCCTTCAAGCTTGGAGGAAGGTGGAACAGCAAAGGCGTCAGGGCCGTCTATGCATCCATTGACCCTTCGACCGCCATTCTGGAGGTGGCTGTACACAAAGGATTTCGCACGCTCGATACAGTCCGCCACGTGCTGACCGCATTCGAGATCGCCGATCCTTCGAAAATTCATGTTGTGGAAATTGGCGATATTCCAAACGCGAACTGGCTTCGGCCAGGCATTCCAAGCGCGGGGCAGCAGCAGTTTGGCGACGGTCTGCTGGCGGAGCATCCCTTGTTTCTGATTCCGAGCGCCGTGTCCCAGCACAGCTGGAACCTGGTGCTCGATCCCGTCCGTGGGAGCGGCCTTTACAAGCCGCACCTGCAGGAGGATTTCGCGCTGGATACCAGGCTTCATCCTCCCGCGAGATAGCGTACTTCCGGCGGGGCGGGGAGCAAAACACTCTCACGCCGCCTTCAATCTTCCGCTGATGAAGCGGAATTCCTGGGTTTTGCCGCCATAGCCATAGGCCGCCGCCGGCACTTCGTGCACGAAGGCATAACTCTCCTCATGCACCCCACCGAGCAGCCGGCCGAAAGCCTCGAAGATCGCCTTGAGATAGGCTTCGAGCTCGAGCTTGGTGTTGGTGCCGTCGACGACCTTGATGTCCAGCCAGCACGTGTTGGTCCCGTGCTCGGCCAGCGACCTGCCGCCGGCGAACCAGTGCTGAGGATCGATGTAGTTGACGGCGACTGCGGTGATCGTCGGGTCCTTGCGCAACTCCCTGGCGGTGATCTCGGTGATGTCCTTGGCGATCGCGGCGGACAGCTTGGCGTCGGGCTTGCCGGTGACGCTGATATTGATGATCGGCATTTTTCTCTCCTTGGGTTGGGCGCCTCGCGCCTTCGATGAGAGGATCATGGCATTGGCATGCATTCGATAAAATCGAATTGTTTTTGAGAAACGCTTCGATATCATCGAAGTATGGAAATGCTTGATCTCGACTTACTGAAGACCTTCCTTGCCTTCGTCGAGGGCGGCTCGCTTGCCAAGGCCGCCTCCGCCGTTGGCCGCACGCCGTCGGCTGTGACCGCGCAGATGCAGCGGCTGGAGGAGATCGTCGGCGAACCGCTGCTCATCCCGCAGGGCAGGGGACGCGGCCTGACACCGGCCGGCGAGGATCTTGTCGGCCATGCACGCCGCATCCTTGCCGTCCACACCGAGGCGTGGCTGGCGCTGAAAGGCGCGCGCGCCGGCGGCCGCATCGCCATCGGCACGACGCAGGACTTCGCCGACCACGGCCTGCCGGATCTTCTAAGGGCCTTCGCCGCCAGCCACCCGCGTGTGCGGATCGAGCTGCGTGTCGGCCGCTCCCTGGAGCTCGGCTCGGCGCTGCAGGCCGGCCAGATGGACCTCGCAATCACCATGCGCCATGCCCCGACGCCAGATGAAACGGCCGTGGTCAGCGAGCCGATGTTGTGGCTCTGCTCGGAGAAAGGCCTTGCGACGCGGCAGGAAGCCGTGCCGCTGGCGCTGCTCGATCCCTATTGCGGCTTCAGGGAGGCCGCGCTCAACGCGCTCGATGCCGCCGGCCGCCGCTATCGCATCGCCGCCGGCAGCGCCAGCCTTGCTGGTCTGCGCGCCGCGGTTGATGCCGGCATCGCGCTGACGCCGCGCACCCGGCGTTTTGCCCATTCCGGCATCGTGGAAGCGCCATACGAGCACGACCTTCCGCCGCTCCCTATGGCCGATTTCGCCATCCGGCTCGGTCGCGAAGCTCCGCGCCCGCCCACACGACCGGCGAATCACGGAAGGCCCGCACCATGATCATGTA
>NZ_SUGA01000072.1 GCF_004963255.1 Mesorhizobium sp.
CGCATGACCAGCAATATGGCCGCCCCCTTTTTGCAGAACTTGACGCACACAACCGCTTAGATCGGAAACAGACGAACGAAAGGGGTGACACGACGCCACCCGTTCGATCGCAGTCAGGCCGGAGTCATGTTGACAGCCGTGTTACATGGTAATAGGGTTGTATGACAAGTTGGCCATGTAACGGGAGGAACATGCATGAGACAGCTAGGACTTGGATTGGCCATGGCAGCCGCGGGGCTCGCAATGGCTTTGCACACGGCCCGCGCCGACGAGGAACTGCCGATTGGCGTGATCGCCGCGCAGTCGGGCTCATTCGTTTCGGCCGGCAACACCATCGTCGGTGCGGCCAATCTGGCGGCGCAGCAGATCAACGACGCCGGCGGCATCAAGGTCGGCGACAAAACCTACAAGATCAAACTCTATATCCGCGACAACCGGACGGATGTGAACGTCACCATCGCGGCCGCGCGCGAGCTGGTCAACGACATCGGCGTCAAGGCGATCTGGGGCACCGAGACGCATGACTTCTCGGTGTCCATGGCCAAGATCACCGGCCCGGCCAAGGTGTTGCAGTTTTCCGGCAACAGCTCGCTCGGCGCCGTGCTCGACGACAAGGCCGTCGCCGAGGACGGCTGGCTCCACTACACCTTCCAGAGCGAGCCGCAGGAATGGCAGCGTAGCGGCAGCACCGCCAAGGGCGTGCTGTCGTTGCTCACGCCGCAGCTGAAGTCGCCACCGAAGCATTCGGTGGTGTTCGTCGGCAATGACGCGACCGGGCAGTATCTGTCGTCTCACTATGTCAAGGCGCTCGAGGCGGAAGGGCAGAAAGTCGACCTGGTTCAGTATCCGCCGGACACGACCGACTTCTCGCCGCTGCTCACCCGCATCAAGGGCATGAAGCCCGATATCGTACATTTTTGGTACAATGGCGATTCAACGCTCACCGCCTTCCCGCAAGCCCTCAAGCTCGGCGTGGCTCCGTCCTATTTCCTGTTCGGCGTCGACCCGGGCATCTATCAGGAGCGCAGCTTGAAGGCGGATGTGCCGGTGACGATGAGCTGCGTGCCGGTCTGCTGGGGTTCCTCGCCATACCCCGAGGTGAAGCAGTATTTCGACAAGTATTTCGGCCTCGGCGCCGCCAAGGGCCCGCAGTCTTCCGTTTCGCTGCTCTATTACGATTACTTCTTCTGGTACGCCAAGGCGCTGGAGAAGGTCGGCAAGATCGACGATCCGGACGCGGTGGTCGCAGAGCTCCTGAAGTCGGACTACAAGGGCGTCGTGTCGCCTGTGCCGCTTGTGTTCAACAAGCATCATCAGGTCACCTTTGCGACCGAGGTCTGCATGGTCGAACCCAACACATCCGACCAGTTCAAATGCGCGGTCGAGCAGCCGCCGGCCGCTCCACCGCCCGGCGACAACGGCGGCTGAGCCGGCCCGCAACGAAATCCGACATCGGGATGGGCGGCTATGTTCCGCCCATCCTTCCCTGCAGGTTCTCCACCCGGATTTGATGATGGACATTTTTGTGCAGCAACTGGTGAACAGCCTCTCGGTTGCCAGCGTCACCATTCTCATCGGCATCGGCATCACCCTGATCTTCGGCCTGGCCGGCATCGTCAATTTCGCGCATGGCGAGTTCCTGATGGTCGGGGGCATGGCGACCTGGTTCATGGTCGGCGCCGGGATGAACTTTTTCGTGGCGCTGGTATTGGCCGGCCTGCTGGTCGGGGCACTCGGCTTCGCCGCCGAAAGATGCTTGTTCCGCTTCACGCTCAACCGGCCGATGAACGGCTTCATCATGTCGATCGGCCTCAGCGTGATCCTGCAGCACGCCGTCATCCGCGTCTTCAACGAGTTCCAGAAAAGCATCACCGACCCGGTCGGCCTAGTCTGGACGATCGGCGGCGTGGATATCATCGCGATGCGCGCGATCGTCGTCGCGGTAACGGCCGTGATCGTGGCGATAACCTATTTCGGCATCTCGCGCAGCCGCTATGGGATGGCGTTGCGGGCGAGCGTTTCTGACCGCGACACCGCGGAGCTGATGGGCATTCCGGTTCGCCGCTACGTCACCGGCGTCTTCATCTATGGCAGCCTGCTTGCCGGCATCGGCGGCGCGCTGATGATCTCGCTGTTTCCGATCACGCCCTTCACCGGCAGCGTCATCATCATCCGCGGCTTCGCGGTCTCGCTGATCGGCGGTCTCGGCAATGTCGGCGGCGCCGTCGTCGGCGGTCTCGTACTCGGCCTCGTCGACGGCCTCAGCGCCGGTTACGGATATCCGGAATGGACCGACGCCTATTCGCTGGTCGTGATGATCCTGATCCTGGTGCTGCGGCCCCAGGGACTGCTTGGCGGCACGCTCGGCCCGAAGGCGTCGTGAGATGTCGATGCCAATGACCGACAACAGCGCCGGCAAGACAGGCGCCGCGCCAGAAGGCGTCAGGGCACGGGATCGGCTCGCACTTCTGACGGCCGACAATGCCGCCGTTCCGCTGCCGACCGGCGTCCAGGCGATCACGGCAATCCTGCTGGCGGTGCTGCTCATCGCCTTGCCCTGGCTCGGCCTCGGCTACCGCTTCCTGTCGATTGCCATCACGACGCTCTATACGGCGATCGGCCTCTACGGCCTCGGTCTGCAGTTCGGCCAGGCCGGCATCATGTCGGTCGGCCATGCGGCGCTGATGGGGGTCGGCGCCTATGCCTCGGCCATCCTTTCCGTGCAGCTCGGCTTGGGCTTCTGGACGTCGCTGCCCTTCGCCATGGCCTTGTCGGCGATCGTCGGCGGCGTCATCGGTCTGCCGACGCTGAGGGTGGGCGGACAGCATTACATCATCATCACCTTCTGCTTCTGCGCCCTGTTCGTGATCGTGCTCACCAATGGCGGCACCTTCACCGGATCCGCCACCGGCCTCGATGTCGGGTCGGTCACGCCCTTGCCCGGCATCAATTTCGACAAGCTCTCCAACAATTACTATTTGGTCCTGGCGGCGCTCTTCCTGGCGCTCGCCGCGACCTATCTCATCGGCATTTCGCGCTACGGCCGGACGTTGCGGGCCATCCGCGAGAACGAGCAGCTAGCGCGTTCGGTCGGCATCAATGTCGACCTGCACAAGCTTGGCGTGCTGATGGTTTCAGGCCTGTTCGCCGGCCTCGCCGGCGTGCTGCAGCTCTACTACCTGCGCCACATCTCGCCGACCCTGTTCGGCGCTTTCCCGAGCCTTTACCTGGCGCTGATGGTCATGCTGGGCGGCGCCCGCTATCTCTACGGGCCGCTGATCGGCGCGGTCGTCGTCAATTTCCTGCCCGAGGTGCTGAACCTCGATCCGGTCGATTCCCGCATCGCCTACGGCGTCTGTCTGCTTCTGGTGATCCTTCTGCTGCCGGGCGGAGTCGGAGCAGGCATCAAGAACGTCTACTGCGCGGTTCGCGGCGGGTTCGAAAAGCAAGGCGGAGGCACGAATGGCCGCGCTTGAGGTGAGGGGTCTGCGCAAGCAGTTCGGCGGCGTCGTCGCGCTCAACGGCATCGATCTCGACATCGGCACCGACCAAGTGGTCGGCATCGTCGGTCCCAACGGCTCCGGCAAGACCACCTTGTTCAACGTCGTCACCGGCGTCCACCCGGCGACCGGCGGCACGGTATCGTGGCAAGGGCAGGACATCACCAATATCGGCGCGCACCGCATCGCGCGAAAGCGGCTGGTGCGGACGTTCCAGCAGGCGATGTCCTTTCCGGGCCTGACCGTCGACGAGAACGTGCGTATCGCCTGGGAGCAGGGCAGGATGGGAGGCAGCCGCTGGGCGTCGCCCGGCAAGATCCTCGACTTTGTCGGCCTGGCGCCGCTCGGCAAGGCGATCGCCGGATCGCTGCCCTTCGGCAGCCTCAGGCGCCTTGGCCTGGCCGTCGCGCTCGGCGTCTCGCCCGAACTGCTGCTGCTCGACGAACCCGGCGCCGGGCTGAACGACAGCGAAGCCCAGGCCTTCGCGGCCGTCATCGCGCAGCTGCCGCCGCAAGGCATCGGCGTCTGCCTCATCGACCATGACATGGACATGATGTCAGACCTATGCGACCGCCTTATCGTGCTCGACTTCGGCACCAAGATCGCGGAAGGCTTGCCGGCCGAGGTGCTCGCCGATCCCAAGGTGCGCGAGGTCTACCTCGGTCCCGACAGGAAGGTGGCCGCGTCATGAACCTGCTTGCCGTCGAGCATGTGGATACCGGTTATGGGCCTGTCGCGGTCAATCGCGACGTCTCGCTTACGGTCGGGCAAAACGGGATCGTCACCATCCTCGGCCCCAACGGCGCCGGCAAGACGACGCTGTTGCGTTCAATAGCCGGCCTGGTGAAGCCGCGGCGCGGCACCGTGACCTTCGACGGCCGCGACGTCACCGCGCTTCACGCCGATGAGAAGGCCACGCTCGGCGTCGTGATGGTGCCGGAAGGCCGCCACGTGTTCGCCGACATGAGCGTTCGCGAGAACCTTTTGCTCGGCGCTTATTGCCGCAAGGACAGGCATGCGGTCGAAGCCGACATCAACCTGATGGAGAACTATTTCACCATCCTCGCCAAGAAGCGCGGCGCCAAGGCGGGCACGCTCAGCGGCGGTCAGCAGCAGATGCTGGCGATCGCGCGCGGCCTCATGGCCAGACCGCGCATCCTGTTGCTCGACGAGCCGTCGCTCGGACTGTCGCCATTGCTGGTGTCCGAGCTGCAGGGAATCATCGTTGACGTGCGCGAGAAATTCCGCGCGGCGGTGCTTTTGGTGGAGCAGAACGCCGGGCTGGCGCTCTCGGTGGCCGAGCAAGGCTATCTGATGAATTCCGGGCGCATCGTGGCGTCAGGCAGCATCGAAGAGTTGCAACGGTCGTCAGTCATGCAAGAACTCTATCTCGGCAAGAGGGCACAAGCAAAAGGAGCCCTGTAAAACGACTCCGCCACAGCACCGGCTCGAAGCACCCGCTAAAGGCCGTTACAGCTACAGGCGGCGCGGCGATCTTCCCCTTGGCCGTCGTTTTCTCTCCCTTGAGAAACTGTTTGCGCCGTATCGACGGCGATGGGTACCTACCTCGAGCGTCCTGAGTGCCGAAACCTTCGTTTCGGGAGCGCGACCGTTCTCGCTCACGGCTAGTGCAATTGTCGGAACACCGTAAACAGTTCGGCCTTCTTTTCAAAGCCGACACCTGGAATATCCGGTAGCCCGACATAGCCGTCCTCCACAGCAATGTCGTCGGCGAAGCCGCCAAAGGGCTGGAAAACGTCCGGATAAGATTCGTTGCCGCCCAGATGCAGGCCCGCGGCGATGTTGAGCGACATTTGATGGCCGCGATGCGGCACTACGCGTCGTGAGGACCAGCCAAGCGCCTTCATGATCTCCAGCGTGCGGAGATAATCCACCAGGCCGTAGGAGAGGCCGCAGTCGAACCGAAGATAGTCGCGGTCGGGCCGCATGCCGCCATGGCGCAGGAGGTTACGCGCATCCTGATGCGAGAAAAGGTTCTCGCCCGCCAGGCTCCTCGTACCAGAACAGGCGGTACTGCCGGATCGCCTCGGCATAGGCGATGGCGGTCTTCAGGTCCAAGCGTCCGTTGGCGATCCGCAGCGCACGCCAAATTGCGGCCGCTGTGGACAAAGCAGGAGACTGGATTCGGATTTAGGATAGCTTTGTAAGCATCGAGTTCTACTAGGTCCGTCGGATGCACCGTTGCGACGGTCTGACTCGCTGATCGGCCGCCAGTGCCGCTGGGCACGTTCCGCGTTGCCGTTGCGTCATGAGGACCGCGGTCCTGGAGCAACAAGGAACTGCTTGCGTCACGCGTTAGCCCCGGGATCGGGACCGAACAGCGTGGTCAGATGTACGACTGCGAGATCAGTCGGAGCGGCTTCGACCGCGTAAATCGCCGTCCCGCAAAAAAAGCAAAATGCCCTTACGATCATTTCGCTCATTTTCGGATCATTATACAGACTATAGGGTCCATTTATGGCAATGGAAGACAAGGCAGCAAGAACCCGAGTTCTTGGGTGCCGCAAGTCGCGGCACTCTATGCAGTCACAGATCGAGATCGAATTCTCGTGCAGGTCACAGGTGAACGTCGTGTGGCCACATTCACATTTGCCCCTGAAACCCTTCAGCATCTATGACCCATGGGCTGGCAGCTCTGAGGCCCTCCCGCAGCAAAGCAGCGGATCCGGCCGAAAGCAAAGAAAGCTAGTGCTTGTTTCTGTGATAGTGGCGCTGGGCCTTGGCTCGATTCCCGCAAACCGCCATGGAACACCAACGCCTTCGTTTGGTGGCGGATGAATCCATAAAGAGCCAGCTACAGGTTTCACATTGCCGAATGTTCTGGCTGGCGACGTCGGTGATTAGCGTCGACGCCGCGATGGCAAGCCGGCATTGCACGAGCGAAAGGCCGGCCTCGTCGGCAACCGAGTACCATCGCGCAGGTTGAGAAACGCCGGGGATCAGCCGGGCGTGCTGCAACGCCGATCGAAAGTTCATCTCGACAGACGAGCGATCTGATTCAGCCGGCGTGTCGCCGCTCATCGTCGATGTTATCAGCCGGTAGAGGCTTTCTCGCTGGATCCTCAGTTCCTGAAGACAGTGCTGAGCCAGATCGGGTCTCCTCGCTGCGAGGTCTCCGAGTACGCCACACTCCTCGACGTTGAGGACCTCAGCCGCGACGGCCCACGTCAAAATGTCCCAATAGGTATTCAAACGCTCCAAATCGCGAGCTTTGGTGTCTCCACCCTGTGTGTTCAGGAAATCGAGGACCTGATTGCCGGCGATAAAGGACCTTTCCGTCCATTTTTGGGCCAAACCTGTCATCTGCCGATCGCCCTAAGCTTGTTCGTGATCGGTAAAGCTCTCTGCCCCTTCTGCACTGGTTCCAGACGCAACGCCGGAGCGCTTAGCAGTCGCGAGCCGCAGTCGACCTCGGACGGGTGATGATTTTTCTGCATCCGACGATCATTCCTTTTGATTTGCGAGAGGCCGCTCTCGCAGTCTACCTAACCTGAATATCATCGCAAAGAGGTTAGAAAATGACAAGTGAACTTGCTGACGCATGGCCGCTGCCAGGGACCTTCGACTACAAGGGGCAACAAATTCGCTACGGGGTGGTCGGTGAGGGGGCGCCGCTGGTCCTCGTTCACGGAACCCCATTCAGCTCGATAGTTTGGCGGCGGATCGTCCCGTATCTAGCCGACCTTCGACGGGTCTATTTTTACGATCTCCTCGGCTACGGCCAATCGGAGATGCGGGACGGACAGGATGTGTCACTTGGAGTGCAGGACAAGGTCTTCGCGGCCTTGTTGCAGCATTGGGGCCTTGAAGAACCGGACGTCGTGGGCCACGATTTCGGCGGCGCCACCGTTCTCCGCGCTCATTTGCTTGGAAACAGAAACTATCGCTCGATGACCTTAGTCGATCCGGTTGCGGTGGCGCCGTGGGGCACCCCGCTCATCCGGCACGCGCGACAATACGAGAATGTGTTTGCCGGTCTACCGCAATAC
The DNA here is from genome assembly GCF_004963255.1 of Mesorhizobium sp. GTDB lineage: Bacteria > Pseudomonadota > Alphaproteobacteria > Rhizobiales > Rhizobiaceae > Mesorhizobium. The sequence goes on from NZ_SUGA01000072.1 coordinate 7,511, forward strand.
GTCCATGAGGCTATTGTCCCCGCCTACATCTCAGGTGCGGTACATAGGCCGCTCTGCGCAGAGATTATGTCGCTGTACGCTAAGCCTTGGTTCGGGGAGACCGGTCAGAAAGCCTTTTACCGGCAAGTTGCCCAGATGGACGAGCGCTATACTGACGAAGTTGAAACTCGGTATGGCGAAATCCGTTGCCCGGTAACCGTCCTTTGGGGCGAGGAGGACAAGTGGATTTCCGTCGAGCATGGCCGCGCCTTGGCTAAGAAGATCCCTGCTTCGGTGCTCAAGGTTATACCCGGCGCGGGACATATCGTCCAAGAGGATGCGCCGGAGGCTATCGTGGCGGCGCTGCTCGGCTTTCTTCCCAGCATCAAATGATGGGTTGAGGGTGGGTGCACCGCCAGGTCGTCCACTTCGGCCCGATCGTCTAGGCTGTCTATAGTAATTGATCTTGCGGCGAAAAGTGCAGCTATCTGGAGCGGCGGCGGTATTTTTCGAGATCAGCTGTGGCGGCATCGAAAACCACAAAGTGGGAAGGTTGACCGATTGGCCTCGATAGTTGGTGAACCGCAACCAGTGTGCCGCCAGCGGTAGGCCAGCGCTGGCGGCTGAGTGATATCGCGAGCGTTGCAGCGCAGCCTCAGTGGTTGTGTGCGTCAAGTTCTGCAAAAAGGGGGCGGCCATATTGCTGGTCATGCG
>NZ_SUGA01000073.1 GCF_004963255.1 Mesorhizobium sp.
CAACCTCACAGATCGCGACCACTCCCGAAAGGTGGTCAGGAAACACCGCTTACAATAACTGTAGCTGGGGACCCAAATTGGACCGGGACGGCGACGGAATTCCGTGCGAAGGCATTTGCTGACCAAGCCAATTCCTTAGCGCGCTTTCAGCAAGCCGGACTGGCCACCAGCGTTTCGGTGCATTTGCGCGAGTGCCAATAGAGCCTGGCAAAAGGGCTGGCTGACGTTTGTCTTGGAAAATTCCACCAGCTCGTTGAGCCCGGATGGGCTAGAAAACCGCAAGGCTTCGTAGCGACAGACAGGGATCTGCCGATTATCTCTGAAGCGTTTGTCGGGTCCGCCATTCTTATTGGGATGAGCCCAGGTATAGCTCACGATCTCAGCATCAGATGGAACTTTGCCGGTCTCAATAAAATTGCTGGGGGCAAATTGCGTCCTGAGGTCCCCATACCCAACGGCACCGTACTGGTTTCCGTCCTTCACCAAAATCATGTCTGGCATGAAATAAAGGATTTGCCGGCCGACGTGTATCGACGGTGGTGTGACATTGCTGCGAACAACCGTCGGCAAGGAAGCTTGGAGCGTCGTCGACTTTTTATCGACCAACATCGTGGCTCCCGCATTGCGCTTCCAAGTCGTCAGATCCTCTATCTTGCCACCAGCCGCGACATGCCAACTCGCCGCGCAGCGTGTGAGCGTGTCAAAGGCGGCGACAAGTCGCCCGTAGGCCGCCTCCGCGTCCTGCTCCAAATCATAGTAGAGCACGCTCACCCGGCGGTAGCTGTCCAACCAGTTGCCAATAAGCATGCCCGGCAAAAAGGCAGCAATACCGATCAGCGCCACCCCACCTCCCAGCATTGCGCCTGCGATCAATCCGGCGATCCCAAACAGCACGGCCAGGATGAGCGACATTCGCGTCTGCGATTGCCTCGCATTGATTTCATCAAGCACATTGGCAAATGTCTCATCACGCATCTCGATCACATCGGCGGACTCGATTTCTCTCATCACGACGCCACCGCTGACATATTCCACGGGTGAGGATGTTGGATGGGGCTTTGGCCCAGATGGGAATTCAGACAGTTGCAGCGTCTGCTTGGCGCTGCGCTTTCCCAAAGTGCCTCGGTAGTAGAGACCGCCGACGCCTGCATGAATATAATGCCCTCGTGGGCCAGTCCCGATACGAAGACCTTGCACGCCAACGGACGCGCCAACCCCGCCAGACGAGAAGTTAAAGCGGAAAGGTCCCGCACTAATCGATTTTCGAACGTAAAACCCCATCCCCGCAATCCCCCCCAAGCCCTGTGAGCGAAACCCAAGGGCAGTTCGCCTCACAACTTTGGTACCGGAACCAGTCCAATATCTGTCTCTCGCGAACGTTGCCTGACCCTGATCTCAATTCGCCTCCTCGCCTTGACGTCGCCGGCCTGTGCGCCGTCGGTGAGCCGGTCGCCAGGCAATATCAACTGGCCGCCGGACATTGGCAGGATGGTGAAGCCTTTCAGTTCCGGCATATCGCGCAGGATGCCTGTGACGGAGATCGCTCGCGCTAATCCAAGCCCGGCATTGTCGGCAGGATGGAGTGTGCCAATGTCCATCTTGCGCGCCAGTACGGGCTGAAGGCCTCTGTCCATATTCGATGAGTCACCGGACATCGCCTGCTCGTCCGTGTGGCCAATCACCTCAATGACGTCCACACCATAGGAAGTTGCAATTCCAGCAATGGTCTTCGACATCTGCCGCAACTTCGTTTTGAAGCCACCGGAAAGCTCCGCACTTCCAGTATCGAAATTATAGCCATCGAGCTCGCTAAGACTGATGATCGGTGGCCAATCGTGTGGCTTGTCAGCAGAGGCCTCGTTCCTTGCCTTCTTCAGTGCGTCAGCAAGATCCTTGGACGTCTTGCCCGTGCCAACGTAGCCGAGCTCGCGCAGAACCTTCATCTTCTCGATCATGGCTTTGGCCTGATCAACGTCGACGTCGTTGTCAGAGAGGACTTTGGCGGCCGGCGCGCTTTTCACCGCTTCCTCAAGGGTCAGTCCCACTTTTTTGATTGCCTCTGCGGCCTCTTTGGCCCGGACCAATTCACGCCATTCTTGATCTGGTACATTGCGTCGACTTGCAGGCTTGACCATGGCATTCAGCTGAGCCAGCAACCGCTTGTTTTCCTCGTCAAGCTTGCGAGCGTTCTCATTGAGGGACTGCGCAATCTTCTGCGCTGCCGCAGCCTCTTTCTTTGTCTTGGCGATGAGCGCGCCTGCAGCAAGCAAAAGGCAGAAAACGAGAAGCAGCATCGTCTCAGCCATCGTCAGGCCGAGTATCAGGCCGCGGCCATAGCCCTTGCGCTCAAACGTAATGGCTGTTCCGCTAACCTCACTCACCTGCCCCACCAACTTGCTCTCTTTGGCGGTTCACCCTTCTCCACCTCCGCCGGACTGCTTAACGATCGGAAGGTGTCGCCCTCCGTGTCATCCGAAACCTTGATTGGCGTCTCCACAGGGGAGGCAACAGTGGAAGGTGCCGCCACTCGCTCGACATCGTTCGCTATCGCATTGCTCAGAGGCTGGGGCGTGCGCACGGCCGGGAGGCTATGTTGTGTAAGGGTTGCGACGAGGCCGCGTGTTTCATTGCTGTGTTTCTGCATCACAGCCATGAACTCCTCAGTCAAACGCTGCTGCGCTTGGACAGTTTCTGCGGTCTTTTCTGCGGCCGCTGCCGCTCTCTCCACTCCAGTCGCCACCTTGATCACTGCGTCGGCAAGACCGGTCATCCGCGTTTGCTGCTCTTGCGAGGCTGTTTCGGTTTTTATCGCATATTGTGCGACAGCATTACCCAGGAGCTTGACCATCGGCGCCAGATCGTTCTTCAGCACCTCATCAGGAACAACCACCTTTTCCAGCTTGGCAGCCATATTGTCGGCTTGATTACCGAGCTTTCCAACAGAGTTGGACATCGAGCTGTTGGCTTTATCCAGCAAATCCGCTGCAGCTCCAACGCGGTTCGCTATCGAAGCAAACTGGGTTTCGACTTGCCCGAAATTGTGCTGCAACGCGTCACTGAGCTTGGCAGACGCCTCTTGGACAGGCTTGATCGATTCCATGGCAATATTGTCCAGGGCAGATCGAATGTGCTCCCCATTGCGTGCCGCTTGCTCGGCAATCTCTGCAAAGCCCTCTTCGAGCATTTGATGGCTGACACGACGAAAGTCGGCGAACTCCCTGGTTACGCTTTCCATCTCGGCTCTTACACGCCGTGTCATGTCGGCAAGTTCGTGCCTCGCCGTTCGCTCAATGTCCGCGGGATCGCGCCGCATCTGATTGTAGAAAACCCTCAGAGCAATACCGGTGATCGTCGACGTGATCGCGATGCCAAAATTTTGGACGATCGTGTCGGTTGAGCCTTCCGTTCCAAACTGAAACAGCGAGACCCCAAGGCTCGTCAGGGTGAACAGGAAGCCCATATAGTAGAGGTTATCGCCGGTCTGCTCGTCGTGCAGTTGTAGCTTTCCAGCAAAGATCGAAACCCCGAGATAGAAAAACATCAGGCAGGCCGGTGCTACCGCCGCGACGATCGGATTTACGCCTGAGAGTTTTGCAATGGCGATGAATACACACCCGCCGAGTGTCAATGCCGCGAAAACCACGACCGGCAGACGTGGATGATCCAGCAAAGGTTTGTCGTGCGCTCTCGCCATCAGTTTAACCCATCCAAGCCAACCAGCTTTTCGAACTCGCCGTGATGGTTCTGGACCCAATGTGTCCAGAACTCCGCGTGATCCAGGGTCTGAAATGGCTTCTTTGCCCGATCGATATAAAGAATTGTGATGCCCACCCCATCCAGCGACGTCCCATATGTGCGGTCGGCGGCGCTGTTGAGGTATTTTTGGTAATCCAGTCCCGATCGGTACTGCGAGTAAATCGTCGTATGCTCGATCATGTCAGAGGCGACCACCAATCGCTTGGGACTGCCCTGTTTGGCCAAGCTGCTATCGAAGAGCGACAGCTTGATTTTCTGAATTCCAGCCATGATCGGAGATTGGCTCGCGGAAGCCGCATTCGGGATTTCATCGGGAAGTTTGTTCAAAGGATCGCCGAAGGCGTTTTCCCACTTCTTTTGACGCCGCGCAGGATTGTTGGTCCAACTATCGACGGTCGACCCATCACCGGGATTGCATCCATCGAACATCACCGTCAGCTCACCAGGCGCCGAGCTCAGGGTATAAATCCTCACATACCCACCCGGCTCGACCTGCCCAATGGTCTTTCGGAACTCGTTCTTGAGATCAGCCATCGTCGTTGCCGAAATTGGATCAGTGGCGTCGATGAGGACGGCGGTCAGGCTGGAGGGTCCGTCCAATGGGCAATTCGTGTTGGCGTCGATATGGCCATTGCCAGACCTGGTCCACATCCAGCCGAAGCCGGCCAACATCGCAACGGATAGCACACCAAGGGCAATGGCCGCGGCAATGGTACCCGCATTGCCTTTCTTGCGTCTGCGGGTTCGCCTAGACATTCACGCTGTCCGGGTGAAGCTTATCAAGATCTCGGTACTGCTCAATTCCCCGTTCGCATTCCTGACCAATCAGACGAACCTGCTCGTTGAGTTCCTCCTGCGCCTGGCGAATTGATGCGCCAACATCTCCCTCATTCCACTCCCGCTCGCCGGTGACGTATGGCTTGATGCGATCAAGTTTGTAGGGCGTTCCGAAATGCTTGGGCGCCGGCTCGGTCCTCGCCTGGATGTTGGCTTCCCGATACATCGACAAAAGCTGATTGCAGGCTCGCTCCAATTGGTCTTGATGCTGCGCAAAAAGAGCCAGAAGCCTCGATCGATGATCGACAATCGCGCGGTGCTCGCGCCGGCGACTACCAAGCTGCTTGACGATTTCCTCCACTTTTTCGTTGTGGTCGTCGCGGACATCCTGCAGCTCTTCGATCAGTTCCTTCTTTCGATCGATGTAGTCATCGCGCCGTCGAACGAGCCGATTTTCAACGCCAGTGTAGCCTGGGTAAGGGTCGAGCACGAACCAGCCGTCGATAAAAGCGAAAAGCGAAAACATCAGGCCGATCGCAAACAGCAACCAGGACTTGATGTCCGTGAGACCCGCTGGATTGGCGAGCATATTACGGATGACCTCAGCGCCGGCGCCGTCAGCGAGCGAGCCGCTGACCTCACGGTAGTGCGCTAGCGCCAAGTTTATCGAAATCGCCAAGCCGATATAGAAAAGGATTGAAATGATCCCAACGAATTTTACGAAAAACGACCGATGGGTGACGAGACGAGCGCAGAAAACCGCCAGGAGCAAAGCCGCCCCGATGTTGATGAAAGAGAATGCCGCAGCCTCAAGGATGCCACCAAAAAATCCCTGCTCATTGCCCTTGGCCAGGAAGTTGCCGTTCATCGCTGTCTCGACCAGAAACAGAAATAGCAGAAGCGATAGCCGGAAAATGTGAGCGGCACCGTGCTGCACACGCGCGGCACGAACGAGACCGTGCTTCTCCTTAAACCATGCATGCTCTTTTTCGGCGTCGTTCAGGGCCCTTCTCAGGCCGTGAAGTTCATCGAGGCCCACGGCGACCGAGGCTTTGAAGTCCGAAACGCTAGCGGCATTCGTCTGACGGATTAGACCGAATTGTTCCTCGAAATCGAGGCCGGCAAGACGACCTCCAAGGAGTTGCAGGTTGTCCTCAAGAGTGTGATGCGCAGCCTTCTTCTCATCCTCAACGCGTTCCACGATGGCATGTTCGACATCGTCGAGATTCTTTGCCGTTTTCGGGGGTTGGTTCACCTCGCCGCGCTGCTTTCCGCGGTTAATGACATCCAGGTCGCCGTCGATCTTGGCAGGGTCCAGGCTGTTGAATAGCTGAGTGCTCGCCCGAAAATCGTGGTTGGATTCTCGCAGTGAGTCACGCAACTTATTTAGTTTTTCGAATTTAGAGCCCACGCACTCACAACCCCAACTTTACGCCCCCCGGCAGAGTGGTTTCTATGCATAGTAGAGCTAAAGGGCAACCGCACATTCACTTCTATCCACTTGCTAGTGCGGATCAGGCTCAATTGAGTTCCAACAAATGATCATGGCTGCTGATCAACTGGTTGATCGGCCGCGACTAGTCATGTCATGAGCCGTGCTGCGATGCTCTAAGGACAGAGTGCTACGAGCGGGTTCGCGACTGGGAAATTATCCACAGTCGTATACGTGTACTGGATCTCACCGCCCAGGCGAACGAAGGCAGATAGTTCCTCCGCACGACAGACATAGTTTTTGGTCATTTCATCGATCTTCTGGACATAGACCGGCCGCGAGACGCCAGCAGCCAACAATTTGGCGTCTACTTCCGCATCGGTCTGAGCCCAGGTGGCGTTGAAAACGATCCTTGGCCCGATTGCGATGATGCTCCGAACGGAGATGTTCGAACTGATCAGCATGGGCAATGCTGGAGCCATTTCGGTTTGCATTTTTTTTGCGTAGGCGCAGACGTCGGTCTTGGTGTACTTCGAGAGGCATTCATTTGCCGTCGCCACCCTTGGCCATGTCAGCAGGATCGCCAACGGGACGTGCATCAATCGCAATCCATCCAAAGTATTCTCCTCGCCCGATCTTGGCCTGCACAGAGGAGCATCTATCCTATTTGTGTTCACAGTGCCACGAGCAGCTTGTGCCCGACCGGCAATAGTGCTCTGTCTGAAATACTTTGGGAGGGCAATAAAATGAAAACAACATTTCTCGCGGCTATGGCCGCTGATCATGTCAGCTCCGCTGGGCCTCCTCTTCATGCTGGGCGGGCCGATCACCTACGTGATGAATGTCGTCGACACATGGCAGGGCCATGCATCAGTGGTCGTAAAAATCCTGATTAACTTGAGCCTGGATGCGATGTTGGCGTTCATTTGGCCGATCACTTGGGCAATCTGGCTTTTCAAATATATGGCGGGCGCCGAAACTCCACTAACAACCGTGCTGGGCGTTTGAGGATCAAGTTTGCTGAAAATAATGCTTTTCGACGCCGGCCGGAACGGTCCGGTTGGTCTGCATCTGTGTAGCTATTGCCTCGCTGCTGGCGGTAGCGCCATGGCCGTACGGCTATTACCAATTCCTCCGCGTGGTGGTCTTTTTCGCCGGGATCTACTGCGGAGCCATGGTGTGGCGATCAGGCCCTGAAAATCGCACCCTGGCTTGGGCGCTGTTTGGAGCGGCAGCGATCTTCAACCCGTTCATGCCGGTTCATTTGCCGCGCGAGCTGTGGGCAATCTTCAACGTCGCAGCGGCTACTCTGTTCGGCTTTGTCGCATACCGGCACCGGAATTAAGCCGATAATCTGAGATGGCCAAGAGTGGACCTGAGACGCCGAAGGTCAAGGCGCGCCCGAGGGTCACCGTGTCACAGCCGTTGGCGCTTTATGCGGGAGATCTCCTCGAGCGGACGAAGGAGTACTTCGAGGCTTTCAACCATCTAGGCTCGGAGTCGGAAAAGGCGCATCTTTTTGCCCGTTATTTTCTATTTTCGCATGCCCTAGATGTGGAGCTTCAACAGGTTGTCCTCGATCAGGGCGAGGCGACTGATAGGCGTTTT
>NZ_SUGA01000074.1 GCF_004963255.1 Mesorhizobium sp.
AAAAACGCCCATCTGCCTCGTGCGCTAAATATCGGCTCCCGTGCAAAACCCTCACGAGGGGGAGATTGGCAGCTCGTGCGCCTTGCAAATCCCCGTCAAAATGCCATCTAAATCACCGGCATCCAGGAGAATCACGTGACGCAGCGAAGCGGCAGCGCCGACCTGCCGCTGCATGGCGGGCGGGTCCCGAAATGGCTGGGCGAGCGCATGACGAAGCTCGGCGCGGTGCTGTGCGAGGCGATCATCCACCATTACGGCCGCGACGAGCTTCTGCGGCGCCTGGCACATCCCTTCTGGTTCCAGTCCTTCGGCGCCGTGATGGGCATGGACTGGCATTCCTCCGGCATCACCACCTCGGTCATCGGCGCGCTGAAGCGCGGGCTGAACCCGCTCTCGGGCGAGCTCGGCATCCATGTCTGCGGCGGGCGCGGCGCGCATTCGCGCAAGACGCCGGGCGAATTGCTGGCCATCGGCGAGCGCGTCGGCCTGGACGGCGATGCTCTGGCCACCGCCAGCCGGCTGGTGGCCAAGGTGGACAGCGCCGCCGTGCAGGACGGCTACGACCTTTACCTGCACGGCTTCATCGTCGCCGATGACGGGCGCTGGGTGGTGGTGCAGCAAGGGATGAACGGCGACGCCCGCCAGGCGCGCCGCTACCACTGGCTCTCGGAAGGCTTGACCAGCTTCGTCGACCAGCCGCATGCGGCGATCGAGGGCGAGCGCCGGGGCGAGATCATCAACCTGACCGACCACCGCGCCGAAAAAGCGCGCGGCGGCCAGGTCGAGCTGCTCAAAACCATGAGCCCAGAAAAGATCCTGAGCGAGCTTGCCGTGCTGGAGCCGCGGCGGGAGCCTGAGCCCGCCGCGCAGCCGCTGCTGCCCAACCTCGTCATGCCCGCGCATCACGACGTGCGCGAAAGCGACATCGTCATGCGCCGCCTGCACGGCAACATCGCCTCGGCCATCGAAAGCGGCCCGAAGGATTTCCCGGAGCTGCTGCTGGTCCCCGGCGTCGGCCCGCGCACGGTGCGGGCGCTGGCCATGGTCTCCGAAGTGGTGCACGGCGCGCCCTATCGCTTCTCCGACCCGGCGCGCTTCTCGCTCGCCCACGGCGGCAAGGACCGCCACCCCTTCCCCGTGCCGCTGAAGGTCTATGACGAGACGATCTCGGTGCTGAAATCGGCGGTGGGGAAGGCGAAGCTCGGGCGGAATGAGGAACTGGAGGCGCTGAGGCGGCTGGATGGGGAGTCACGAAGGATGGAGCGGTATGTGACGGGGCCGAGCTTGAAGGAGATCGTCGCCGGCGAGATGGACCAGTCGCATCTGCTGGGAGGTAGGAGTGTGTTTGGGTGGGAGGCGCGCAAGGTGCCGGAGGGAGGCAAGTAGGGCGGTAGGAAGACTGGAGGAGCGTCCCTTTTTTTGCAATTCGACCATAGTTCTGGCCGCCATGCCAGCGGCCGATTTCCCATCTAGCCGCGAACCATTTCTTGCCAAATCCATTGCAGAAGGGCACTCGAAGTAGACAAAGCTGGCGCGACGTTATTCGTGTATGCCCTCTGAGGCTCACGGACTTACGCCGAACGGTACTTGGGGAAAACAAATGTCACACGTGAGCGTCAGTGTTCGCTTAAGGCCGGTTCGCTTTGCGTTCCTTGTCCGCCCCAACGACCAGGCCAACTTACTTGAAATCTTCAGAGTCAATACGTGCCTTTGGGGCGGCAAGTTCAACCCTATCATCCCCTTTGTAAAGCAGCTTCCACGATGGTGGGATCGATACGGTCGCTCGTTTGATACCGCGCCGCGCGTTGTAAACGGCTATCTCGATTTCTTTGAGCCTGATTTTCTTGTGGAAGCAGAGCAGGGCCTGGCAGAAGGTCTGGGATTCGAGAATGAACGAGTACTTCAGCTTAATCAGGTATTGACCCGGAACGGAGATCGAGATGCACGTGGCCATGGCCTAGATGTGATGGATCTTTATCGCGACCTTTATAGAAACGAGTATCAATTTACGAGACGTCACCAACATGACATCATCTATGTGACCTCGAGAGAAAAGCTACTCACTCTGTTCTGTGCCTGCATATTCGGTGATTTTCCTGTAGATGACGACCTCTCATACTTCAAAGACGGTTTCGTCGACGCGTTTGACCCCAAGGTAGTCTCATTGGATGAAGGCGGACTGGTGGAAATCTTCCGAACTGGAGGCACCTCGGCACTTCGGATTGGTCATTCTAAATTGACAATCGACTACCATGATCGGAGCGATCCGGCGCTTTATGTTTTAGACGTAAGTAAACCGCAAGATTTGATAGATTTCTGGAATCTGCGCGGTATTCGTCAAAATGTTCTGCCGATTCCCATCCAGTGGATTAACGAGCTTGCTGCTTTTGCAAAAGACTTCATTATACACAATTTTCGTCCATTGCCTGGCAATAACAACGGCGTAATGGTCCATCCAACTGTTATGTTCGCGCGCTCAATTCCTACAGAAGATATCGATGGACTGTACGATGATCACTTCAGGATTGATGTTAGAGGCGCCAGTTCCAGACAGGATTGGTATCCTCAACTATGGAAGGCATCTCCGGCCTTTGCAGCCCGGCAACTTCGCCCGACAGTCTCGGCAGAAAGCCAATCAATAGATGTGCCAGTGGAATCGGGCAACAGCGAATTGCGATTCGCGGGTCTTCATCCCACCTTCGCCTCAGAATACGGAAATGACAACCGGTGGGCTAATGTAGTCCGGCTGCGCGACTGGGATCTGGGCGATCAAATAGCGACCGTCTATCCAACCAACTATCGAAAGGCGGAAGGTTTAAATTTCGCATTCGATATCGATGGTCTGCGATCGACAACTGAGGGAGTTGTGGCAATACCAAGGTACCGAGGCCTTTCGCATTTCTGGCGTCTATCTGAGGGCACTACCGCTATTCGAAAATGGCTGGACGCTCAGAACGTCAAGGCTGTCACCTCCGATGCGGGACGCGCAACGCAACAGATCGTTCAGACGCTGGGTGGCTTTTGGGGCGTGTCGAGTTTCGCACACCCAGAGATCGTAAAGCTCCTCAACGAAATCTCTCGCAAGCCGGGATCACGGAGCATTCAGCATCAAGAGTTTCGAAACCGCATCGCAAACGCTACCAAAGACGAAATCTGGAGGCGGCGGAACTTTGAGACGCTGGTGCGGCGCCATGCCGTTGAGCTGGGCTTGGAGATCAAATGTGAGAAATGCTCCAGTTGGAGCTGGCAGGCACTTAAGGATATCGACCAAACGATAAATTGCGGACTATGCCTTCGGCAATTTCCTTTTCCAATTGTTGATCCTAGTAGTAACCAGCATACTCGTTGGTCGTATCGCCTTATCGGTCCATTTGCACTTCCGGACTACGCACGAGGTGGCTATGCAGCCGCCCTTACGCTTCGTTTTTTTTCGGAGACTGTCGGCCCAAGTGATCATGCGCAAATAACCTGGTCGGCTGGGCAGGAGCTTGAGCTTACTTTGGGACGCAAGGTGGAAGCGGATGTTACCCTTTGGTACCAACGCAAACAGCTATTAGAAAATGATTACCCAACGGAGGCAGTATTTGGTGAAGTCAAGAGCTTTGGCAAAGAAGCTTTTGAGCAGGAAGACGTTGATAGAATGAGACTGTTAGCCGAGAGATTCCCAGGCTCGATTATCGTCTTCTCCACAATGAAAGAGGCCTCTGAGCTTTCAAAGAGCGAGATTGCGAGACTGAGAAGATTTGCCTCTTGGGGGCGGGAATATATTCCGAGACAACAGCGCACACGTGCCCCGGTCATAATACTCACAGGTACAGAGCTTTTTGCGGCACGAAGTCTTAGAGCCGCATGGGAAGAAAAAGGGGGCAGACATGCCGACATCGCCGCTCGCGGCTGGGTGAGAATGGAAGACTTGCGCCTTCTCGCCGACTTCACGCAGCAGCTTTACCTAGATATGGCTTCATACGGTGCCTTTCTCGAAGAGAAATGGAGAAGGCGCCAAAGAAACCAAGTCGTTTGAGATGATCAACGAACCTACTGCGAACGTGACGACTATAGATGCCACCCCCAGGTCACGCCCTTCACCCCGCCTTCCTCCCCATCATCCCATAGTGCACCGCGAGCAGGTCCAACCCCACCTTCAGCAACTTCACCACCACATCCCTTCCCTCGCCGCTGCGTTCCGCGATCGCTTTCACCGACTGGCCTTCGAGGCAGGTTTTGCGCACCACCTCCGCCACCTCCCAATGGGCAAGCGCTGCCACAGCATGGGCATGGGCGCGGCCGGCTGAGAGGACGCGGTCGGGGACGCCGCCGCCCATGCGGCTGGCATCGACGCGTTCGCTCCAGGATTGCGGCTGCAGCCCGTGGCGGGCGGCGCGCTCGAAATCGTCGCGGAAGCGTTGGCCGGCCTCGCGCTGCTGGCGCGTCAGCGAGGTGATGCCCGTGAGCGGGTCGACATTGCGCAGGCGCACGATGCCGCCGGTGGAGGTGTGGCCGCCGTTCGACACTTCGTAGACGCGGCGCGCCTCGGCCGTGCCGGCGGTCAGCCGCTGGCGGCCGAAGGCGTCCTGCTTCAGCGCGAAGTCGTGGCCGACCTCGCGGCGGATGCGCACCTGCTCGGCCTCGCCCTTGGGGAGCTTTGGCGGCTGGGGTTTTTTCGAGGGTTTGCGGGGCATGGGTGCGGTCCTTCGTGGGTGGCGTTGCAGAACTTGGGTTCCTCGCCCCCGCAACGCGGGGGAGAGGTGGCCGCGAAGCGGACGGAGAGGGGGACGCCCTCCGCGAAGCCAATGGCGTAGGAGGTTGCGGTGCCCTCGTGGCGGCTTCGCTTGTGATGCGAGGAGCCAGGTTCTCAACCGGCTTTGATTTCGCGGAGGGCGCTCCCCTCTCCGTCGCGGCTTCGCCGCGCCACTAACCGGGGCGAGCCACGGGTCTCGCCCGTCCTTCGGACCCCCCGCGCAGCGGGGGCGAGGAACTCGCGTTTAATTGCCCCTCTCTCTTCGCAGTCAGCTCCCGCATCAGGCGCCGCTCGCGCACCTCGATGGAAAGCTGGGCGCTCGACGGGCAGAACTGGGCGTTGTCGACCTTGGCCTCGCCGCGGATGAAGCGCCGGATCGCGGCCTCGACATCCGCAAGCTCGGCGTCCTGCACGGCGGCGAGATAGCCGCGCAGCTGCATCTCGGCGTCAGCGAGCGCGGATTGCGGGAAGCAGGAAAACATCGCGGCCAGCGCCTTCGCCGCCTGCTGCAATTCGGCTGCGGTCATTGATCTCCTCGATGATTGCGTTGGCGGCATCGACATGCGTCCTGCGCCGCTGCCATTTCTGTTCGGGCGGCTGCCCTGAAGGCGCTTTTCCATTCCTGCCCCGCGAAGCGGGGGACGAAAACGCCGGGGCGTTTTCTCTCGATGGATCGATGGCTTGTGGACTCTGGGAGTCTGGACTCTGGGGCTTATCCTCGCCCTTATCCCCGGGCCTTGCCCGCCGCTTATCCGAAGGCGGAAAAGCCCTTTCCTTCGAAAGGCTTGGGTTGCCGCCCTTCAAGCCGTTCTTGCGCGCCGCGCGCGCCTTGCGGGCATCGGCGATCATGCGCCTGGAATAGATGCGGCCGTGGCGGTCGCGCGAGAAGACGCGGTTGCCTTCCAGCTCGGCAAGCAGCGCGCCAAGCTCCGTCTCCGGGCAGGCGGCAAGGCGGGCAAGGGCGGCCTCCTCCAACCCCTTGCCGGCGATGGCGACATAGCCGACGGGCTCGTGGCTCGCGGCAATGCACAGCATGCGCATCCACAGGCCTTGCGCTGCCAGCGAGCACAGCCGCAGGTTCGGATCCGACTCCCAGTCCGACCAGAAGAACTTCGACCAGATCGTGCCGCTCATGGGGTGGGCTCGGTGGCGGGGCATTGGCGATTGGCTAATCTCCCCCCAAGTGGGGGGTGAGGAGTGGTCCGCGAAGCGGACGCAAAGCCAATTGCTTGGCTTTGCGAATGACGAACGCCCGAAGCGACAGCGAAGGGCCGGGCAGGCCGGCAGGACAGAGGGGGGCGCTGTCCCGCCAACGTATCAGCTAAGAGGAAGCGCACCCCTGGGGTATCAGCGAATGCACAACATGCGAGAGGTTGGCGTTCCTTCGCGCCCCCCTCTGCCCTGCCGGGCATCTCCCCCACAAGGAGGGTTTTGCACGGGAGCCGATATTTAGCGCACGAGGCAG
>NZ_SUGA01000075.1:2500-5874 GCF_004963255.1 Mesorhizobium sp.
CATGGGTTCCGAAAGGGCCATGATTTGTCGCTGGAGACGCTCAATCTCCAGCATATGATGGGTTTGCCTAACCGCGCCCTCGAACGGATCTCGAGAAGCTGGTCTTTTTGTGCCAATTCCATTCAGTGATACCCCGCACAGGGTGTTGCTGAGGCGACGATCCTTCGGATCGCGCTTAGCTAATCTCGTAAGGGAGAGGCTGAAGCGACGATCTCTGCGAGATCGCGCGATGGGTATTGGCAATGAGAACGATCAAGTGTCTTAAGGGCAATTGGTGGATGCCTTGGCATGCACAGGCGATGAAGGACGTGATACGCTGCGATAAGCTACGGGGAGGTGCGAATACCCTTTGATCCGTAGATCTCCGAATGGGGAAACCCACCTAAGGTACTTGGAAAATCAGAGCAGCGGAGCAATCTGCTGCTGTGGTTTCCAAGTATCGCTAATAGGTAACTTATCCTGAATCCATAGGGATAAAGTGGCGAACGCGGGGAACTGAAACATCTAAGTACCCGTAGGAAAGGACATCAACCGAGACTCCGGAAGTAGTGGCGAGCGAACCCGGACCAGGCCAGTGGCGATTGAGAGACAAGCGGAACCTTCTGGAAAGTAGGGCCATAGCGGGTGACAGCCCCGTACGCGTAATGCGATCAATCGTCCTCGAGTAAGGCGGGACACGTGAAATCCTGTCTGAAATTGGGAGGACCACCTTCCAAGCCTAAGTACTCGTGCATGACCGATAGCGAACTAGTACCGTGAGGGAAAGGTGAAAAGCACCCCGACAAGGGGAGTGAAAGAGTACCTGAAACCGATTGCCTACAAACAGTGGGAGTCCGCAAGGATGACCACGTACCTTTTGTATAATGGGTCAGCGACTTAGTGTGACGAGCAAGCTTAAACCGGTAGGTGTAGGCGCAGCGAAAGCGAGTCTGAACAGGGCGTTCAGTTCGTCGCATTAGACCCGAAACCGAGTGATCTAGCCATGAGCAGGTTGAAGGTAAGGTAACACTTACTGGAGGACCGAACCCATAACTGTTGCAATAGTTCGGGATGACTTGTGGCTAGGGGTGAAAGGCCAATCAAACTCGGAAATAGCTGGTTCTCCGCGAAATCTATTTAGGTAGAGCGTCGACCGAATACCCCAGGGGGTAGAGCACTGGATGGGCTAGGGGTCCTCACCGGATTACCAAACCTAACCAAACTCCGAATACCTGGGAGTACTAGTCGGCAGACACACGGCGGGTGCTAACGTCCGTCGTGAAAAGGGAAACAACCCTGACCTACAGCTAAGGTCCCCAAGTTATGGCTAAGTGGGAAAGGATGTGAGGATCCCAAAACAACCAGGATGTTGGCTTAGAAGCAGCCATCATTTAAAGAAAGCGTAACAGCTCACTGGTCTAAATAAGGGTCTTTGCGCCGAAAATGTAACGGGGCTAAAGCCATACACCGAAGCTTAGGGTTCGTGAGCAATCACGAGCGGTAGCGGAGCGTTCTGTAAGCTGATGAAGCCGTACCCGTGAGGGGCGGTGGAGGTATCAGAAGTGCGAATGCTGACATGAGTAACGTAAGGGGAGTGAGAGACTCCCCCGCCGAAAGACCAAGGGTTCCTGCTTAAAGTTAATCTGAGCAGGGTTAGCCGGCCCCTAAGACGAGGCGGAAACGCGTAGTCGATGGGAACCACGTTAATATTCGTGGGCCTGGAGGTAGTGACGGATCACACAAGTTGTCCAATCTTATCGGATTGAACGGGCAGCGGAGTGGTTCCAGGAAATAGCTCCTCCTTATAGACCGTACCCGAAACCGACACTGGTGGTCAGGTAGAGTATACCAAGGCGCTTGAGAGAACTATGCTGAAGGAACTCGGCAAATTGCACGCGTAACTTCGGAAGAAGCGTGACCCTTTTCTACGCAAGTGGAGGAGGGTGGCACAGACCAGGGGGTAGCGACTGTTTATCAAAAACACAGGGCTCTGCGAAGCCGCAAGGCGACGTATAGGGTCTGACGCCTGCCCGGTGCTGGAAGGTTAAGAGGAGGGGTGCAAGCTCTGAATCGAAGCCCCAGTAAACGGCGGCCGTAACTATAACGGTCCTAAGGTAGCGAAATTCCTTGTCGGGTAAGTTCCGACCTGCACGAATGGCGTAACGACTTCCCCGCTGTCTCCAGCATAGACTCAGTGAAATTGAATTCCCCGTGAAGATGCGGGGTTCCTGCGGTTAGACGGAAAGACCCCGTGCACCTTTACTATAGCTTTACATTGGCATTCGTAGTGGCATGTGTAGGATAGGTGGTAGGCTTTGAAGCCTGGGCGCCAGCTCAGGTGGAGCCACCCTTGAAATACCACCCTTATTACTATGGATGTCTAACCGCGGCCCGTTATCCGGGTCCGGGACAATGTATGGTGGGTAGTTTGACTGGGGCGGTCGCCTCCTAAAGAGTAACGGAGGCGCGCGATGGTGGGCTCAGAACGGTCGGAAATCGTTCGCTGAGTGCAATGGCATAAGCCTGCCTGACTGCGAGACTGACAAGTCGAGCAGAGACGAAAGTCGGTCATAGTGATCCGGTGGTCCCGCGTGGAAGGGCCATCGCTCAACGGATAAAAGGTACGCCGGGGATAACAGGCTGATGACCCCCAAGAGTCCATATCGACGGGGTTGTTTGGCACCTCGATGTCGACTCATCGCATCCTGGGGCTGGAGCAGGTCCCAAGGGTATGGCTGTTCGCCATTTAAAGCGGTACGTGAGTTGGGTTCAGAACGTCGTGAGACAGTTCGGTCCCTATCTGCCGTGGGTGTAGGAATATTGAAAGGATCTGTCCCTAGTACGAGAGGACCGGGATGGACGGATCTCTGGTGGACCTGTTGTGGCGCCAGCCGCATTGCAGGGTAGCTATATCCGGACGGGATAACCGCTGAAGGCATCTAAGCGGGAAACCCACCTTGAAACGAGTATTCCCTGAGAACCGTGGAAGACGACCACGTTGATAGGCCGGGTGTGGAAGAGCGGCAACGCTTGAAGCTTACCGGTACTAATAGTTCGATAGGCTTGATCGTTCTCATTACTCATATCCATCGGCGCTTACGCATGAGCGGCCCCTTCGGGGCCAAAGCTTAAGCGAGGGCGCCGGACGACCGGCGACGCGCAGTCGCGCTTGCGGGCTTCGCCCGTCGGCAAAACGCAGACGTCGCCTTGGCACAAATAGACAGCTTCTCGATTGAACATGCGTTTTGCCGACCTGGTGGTTATGGCGGAGCGGCTGCACCCGATCCCATTCCGAACTCGGCCGTGAAACGCTCCAGCGCTGATGGTACTTCGTCTCAAGACGCGGGAGAGTAGGTCGCTGCCAGGTCTGCCAAGCGCATGTTCACCCTCACATC
>NZ_SUGA01000076.1 GCF_004963255.1 Mesorhizobium sp.
CTGCCTCGTGCGCTAAATATCGGCTCCCGTGCAAAACCCTCACAAGGGGGGAGATTGGCTTTTTCGGCGCTCCGCTTGTTCTGCAGCGCTGGTGATTGGCGAAAGCCGGCGTGAAGTCTGATCTCCCCCCTTGTGGAGGAGATGCCCGGTAGGGCAGAGGGGGGCGCTGTCCCGCCAGCATCGCGTTGTCTGGCCCACGACTCTGTCGCCTACGCATCTCAGAATGGTCGAGACAACCAACGCGAGGCCCTCATGCGCAAGCTCATCTCCACCGGTTCCCCCTTCGAGAAGACCGCCGGCTATTCGCGCGCGGTGGTGCAGGGCGACTGGTGCTTCGTTTCCGGCACGACCGGCTATGACTATGCCACCATGACCATGCCCGAGACGGTCGAGGCGCAGACGCGCAATTGCCTGGCCACTATCGCAAAAGCCTTGACGGATGCCGGCTTCGACATGGCCGATGTGGTGCGGGCGCATTACTACATCACCGACCCAGCTTATGTTGACGTCGTCTTCCCTATCCTCGGCGAGGCGTTCGGCGACATCCGTCCGGCGGCAACGATGATCGTGTGCCAGCTCAACAAGCCGGAGATGAAGATCGAGATCGAGGTGACGGCACTCAGGCGCACGGCATAGGAGGGGCTCCCGGACAGGCAATGGCAAGGAGCGGCTCATGGTGAAGGTCAGGCGCATCGTCGCCAATATCGAAACCCCCGACATTGCCGCGGCCAAGCGCTTTTACCAGGACGTGCTCGGCCTTGATGTCTTGATGGATCAAGGCTGGATCCGCACTTGCGGCTCGGCCGAGACCATGACGGTGCAAGTGAGCTTCATGGCCGAGGGCGGCTCGGGCACGCCGGTGCCGGACCTGTCGATCGAGGTCGATGATGTCGACGCAACGCTTGCGGGTATGAAGAAGGCCGGCTTCGCCATCGAATACGGCCCGGCCGACGAGCCCTGGGGCGTGCGGCGCTTCTATGTGCGCGATCCGTTCGGGCGGCTGGTGAATATTTTGGCGCATCGGTAGGCGCTGCTCCAGCTTGAGTTCCTCGCACCCACGAAGTGGGGGGAGAGGTGGCCCGGCGGAGCCGAGATGAAGAGAGGGAGCGCCCTACGAAGGCCCCCCTTTCCGTCCGCTTCGCGGACACCTCTGCCCCGCTTTGCGGGGGCGAGGAAACCAAGCTTCGAGAGGTCCCCTTGCGCCCAGCCCGCTTGGCGTTTAGCAAGGCGCCGGTTCAATTTCTCTCCCGGGACGGTTCTCCATGGCTTCGAAAAATCTCTTCCTGCTCGCCGGCGACGGCATCGGCCCCGAGGCGATGGCCGAGGTGAAGAAGCTGATCAAGGCCATGAACGACAAGCTGGGCAGCGGCTTTGCCACCGACGAGGGCCTTGTCGGCGGCTGCGCCTACGACGCGCATGGCGCGGCGATCTCGGACGCCGACATGGCGAAGGCGATGGCGGCGGACGCCGTGCTGTTCGGCGCCGTCGGCGGGCCGAAATGGGATGCGGTGCCTTACGAGGTGCGCCCCGAGGCCGGGCTCTTGCGCCTGCGCAAGGACATGGAGCTGTTCGCCAATCTCAGGCCCGCGATCTGCTATCCGGCACTCGCCGCGTCCTCCTCGCTCAAGCAGGAGGTGGTCGAGGGCCTCGACATCCTCATCGTGCGCGAGCTCACCGGCGGCGTCTATTTCGGCGAACCGAAGCAGATCATCGATCTCGGCAACGGCCAGAAGCGCGGCATCGACACCCAGGTCTACGACACGTTCGAGATCGAGCGCATCTCCGGCGTCGCCTTCGAATTGGCCCGCACGCGCAAGAACCACGTCACCTCGATGGAAAAGCGCAACGTCATGAAGTCGGGCGTTTTGTGGAACGAAGTCGTCTCCCAGACGCACAAGGCGCGCTATTCCGACGTCAAGCTGGACCACATGCTGGCCGACGCTGGCGGCATGCAGCTGGTGCGCTGGCCGAAACAGTTCGACGTCATCGTCACCGACAATCTGTTCGGCGACATGCTGTCCGACATCGCGGCCATGCTCACCGGCTCGATCGGCATGCTGCCTTCGGCCTCGCTCGGCGCGCCGGATGCCAAGACTAAGAAGCGCAAGGCGCTCTACGAGCCGGTGCACGGCTCGGCGCCTGACATCGCCGGCAAGGGCATCGCCAACCCGATCGCCATGATCGCCTCCTTCGCCATGTGCCTGCGCTATTCCTTCGGCATGGTGGCGGAAGCCGACAAGCTCGAAGCGGCCATCGCCGCCGTGCTCGACGACGGCTTGCGCACCAAGGACATCATGTCTGAAGGCATGAAGGAAGTCGGCACCACCGAAATGGGCGATGCCATCATCGCCAAGTTCCTTGGCTGATCCCGGCACCGTCGACATTCGCTGGGCGAGGGTCGACGATGCCGAAGCGCTCGCCACCCTGCTCTGCGCGATGGCAGCGCACTACCGGCAGACGCCGCTCGATCACAGCCGGGCGGCGGCCACGGCGCGGCAATGGCTCAGCGACGAGAGCCCGGCCTATCCGCATTTCACCTTGGCTTTCGCTGGCGGCGAGGTCGCCGGCCTCGCCTCGGTGGCCGTCGCCCACCCAGGCATCGATCTCGAAAGGCTGATGTTCCTGAAGGATCTGTTCGTGCGCGACGGCGCCCGTGACAAGGGCGTCGGCCGCGCGCTCATCGGCTTTCTCGCCGGCTATTGCCTCGGCAAAGGCATAGGCCGCATCGATCTCACCGCGGAAGACTGGAACGAGGGCGCGCTGCGTTTCTACAACCGGCTCGGCGCCGAGCGCCACGGCCAGAAGGTTTTCCTCAGGCTGTCGGGCGACGCGCTGAACAGGATCGCTAGAACCTGACGCCGGCCTGTATCGACCCCCATCGGTTCTCCCCGAACTGTGAAGGTAGAAGCCCGAAGATCAGAAAGGCCACGGCTCCGAAAGCCGGGATGTAGCAAAGCAAGGCAAGCCAGCCGGTCAGCCCGATGTCGTGCAGACGCCGCACGACGACTGCGATCGACGGCAGGATTGCTGCCAGCACGAAAAGCAGGGCAGGAATGTACCCGATCGACGTCCTTGGGCCGTCATCGAAGCCGCTTATCGCCAGGTTGAGCAGGATGCCGAAACCGAACAGCGTGACGAGCACGACGTAGAACCACAGATAGAACGCCCAAAACTCCTTACGGCGCGCTCGGCCGGTGAAATTGCGGTAGTCGTCGCCGAGCGCACGTAGAAAATAGGCCCACAGTCCCATGGAGCCGTTGGAATGGCGTTGGGTGATGCGGCCGCGCTGTTCCGGATTGCCGTTTGCCGGGAGCGAAGGTCGGCTCGCGGCCACGATGTCGTGTGCAGTCCCGTCGTCTGGCGTGAACTGGACCAGCAGACCTTTGGCGAAGGGTATGTCCTCTGTCAGGTCCTTGCGGCTGAAGATGTAGCGCTTGCCGTCGACGCCGTTAATGTAGCCGTAGTCGTGATCCTCGTCGTAGTGAAACACAGTTCCACGCATTGGCTCCCCCCTGCATCGCCTTCAAGATGCTATCGATGGTTGCAGAAAAACGCAATGCACGCGGCGCGCCAGAGCGCGGCACCGGCCAGGATAAGTCCCCGCTTGTTCTCACTGCCGATGTCGGCGACAGCCGCGCAAGAATTGCCCGCGCGAGTGATGGATTTGCTTATAGTCACACTGGCCGCTTCTTCGACTTCTTGTTTTTCATCGGCCCCGGCTTGTCGAACTTCGGCTTGCCAGGCTTCTTCGCCCAAGATTTTATCTCGCCAGCAGGCTGTCGTTCGCCCGGCGCCCGCTTCTCGAACCCCGGCGCACCCTGGTCGAAGGGCCGCTTGCCGCGATGCGGCTTCTTGTCCGGCTTCGGCGGCTGGTAGCCGGCGCGCGACAGGTCGGGCGTACCGTCGATGCGCCTCACCGCGATGCTGCCCTGCAGCTTGCGGTCGGGGCCGATCGCGGTGACGAAGCGGTCGGCCCAGTCGGCGGCGATCTGCACGAAGGTCTCTTCCGGCTGCATCTTGATGGCGCCGATCTCGCGCTTGGACATGCCGGCGGTTCGGCACAGCATCGGGATCAGCCAGCGCGGCTCGGCATTCTGCCGGCGGCCGACCGACAGCGAGAACCAGACGCTGTCGCCGAAATCGTCGCGGCGGGCGGGTGTTTCCTCCCGGCGCGCGAACTTCTCTTTCGACGGGGCGAACGGGCCGACGTCGATCAGGTCCTCGGGCGCCGAGCGGCTGCCGCGGCAAAGCCGCACGAAGGCAGCCGCCACGAGCTCGGCGCCGTGCCGCTCGAGAAGCGCGGCGGCAAAGTCGCGCTCCTCGTCCTTCACCGGCTCGCCAAAGGACGGGTCGGCCAGGATGCGCTCGTCGTCACGCCTCAGCACCTCGTCGGCCGAGGGCGGGCTTGCCCAGGTCGCGGTCAGGCCGGCATTGGCGAGCAGCCGCTCGGTGCGCCGGCGCGCATTGCCCGGCACGATCAGCGCGCTGACGCCCTTGCGGCCGGCGCGCCCGGTGCGGCCGCTGCGATGCAGCAGTGTCTCCGGATTGCTCGGCAGGTCGGCGTGGATGACCAACTCGAGGTTCGGCAAGTCGATGCCGCGCGCAGCGACATCCGTTGCGATGCAGACCTTGGCACGACCGTCGCGCATCGCCTGCAGCGCATGGCTGCGCTCGTTCTGGCTGAGCTCGCCGGACAGCGCCACGACGGCGAAATTGCGGTTGTTGAAGCGCGCGGTGAGGTGGTTCACCGCCGCGCGGGTGTTGCAGAACACCATCGCATTGGCCGCCTCGTAATAGCGCAGCACGTTGATGATGGCGTTCTCGCGATCGGCGGGCGCGACGGAAAGCGCCCGGTACTCGATGTCGAGATGCTGCTTTTCCTCGCCGCCGGCCGAGATGCGCACCGCATCGCGCTGGTAGCTCTTCGCCAGTGTGGCGATTGAGCGCGGCACGGTGGCGGAAAACATCAGCGTGCGGCGTCCGGCGGGTGCTGAGTCGAGGATGAATTCGAGGTCCTCGCGAAAGCCGAGATCGAGCATCTCGTCGGCCTCGTCCAGCACCACCGCCTTCAGCGCCGACATGTCGAGCGCGCCGCGGGTGATGTGGTCGCGCAGGCGGCCGGGCGTGCCGACGACGATATGGGCGCCGCGTTCCAGCGCGCGCCGCTCGGTGCGCATGTCCATGCCGCCGACGCAGGAGGCGATCTGCGCCCCGGTCAGCTCGTAAAGCCATTCGAGCTCACGCCGCACCTGCAGCGCCAGCTCGCGCGTCGGCGCCACGACAAGGCCCAGCGGCGCGCCGGCAGCGGCGAAACGCTCGGCGCCGCCAAGCAGGGTCGGCGCCACGGCAAGGCCGAAGGCGACGGTCTTGCCGGAGCCGGTCTGCGCCGACACCAGCGCGTCGGCCTCGCCGAGCTCAGGTTCCAGCACCGCCTTCTGCACCGGGGTCAGCGCCGAATAACCGCGCTTTTCCAGCGCCTCTGCCAGCGCAGGAACGATCATCTCGAAACTGGACATTTTCTTCTTTCGGAATTCGGAGTTTAGGTGCTCGTCGCGGAGCACAGGGCCGGCACTGCGCCAGCCAAAGGATATTTGCGGCGTTCCTACTTCCTGCGGCCACTATTGTACAGAGCAGGCGGCACCGCCTTTTCCTTCTCCCCTTGTGAGGGCTTTGCACGGAACTGAGTTGGTGATTCGGTAGGTCC
>NZ_SUGA01000077.1 GCF_004963255.1 Mesorhizobium sp.
AGGAGCCGTCGCATCGCGTCAACGTGCCAGCGTCCAGGATGAGCCTGTCGCCGGACGAGCCGGAGCATTTTTCGCGCTGGCTGGCGCATGACGGCGAGGCCGGGCGCGACCCGGATGCGGTATGGCGCAACGGCGACATCTTTCCCAGGCGCCAGGTCTTCGGCCGCTACGTTGCCGAGCAACTGGCTCCGCATATCGCCAGCGGAGCGATCCGCCATGTTCGAGATCATGCCAGCGACGTGAAGCGCAACGGCGACGGTTGGATCGTGACCGCTTCCGGTCAACCGATCGCCGCCGACATGGTGGTTCTCGCCATGACGCACCCGTCCCCCGATGTTCCGGCCGCGCTGGAGCCGATCGCCGATGCGGATGGTTTCGTGGCCGACGTCTACTCTGGCGATGCGCTCGGTTCGATCGCTCCCGAAGCGTCGGTGCTGATCGTCGGCTCCGGCCTGACCTCGGCCGACACCGTTGCCGAGCTCGATCGCCGCGGCCATCGCGGGCGCATCCTGGCCGTCTCACGCCACGGATTGCGTTCGCGCGGACACCCGCAGGTGCGTGGCGAACCTTTTGGCGATTTCACAGCCACGCCGGCCACGACCGCGCTCGGATTGCTCGAAAAAATTCGTTCGACGCTGGCAGTGGCCGATGCCGGCGGCGTCAACTGGCAGTCGGTCTTCGATCAGCTGCGGCTGCAGGGACCGGTGATCTGGTCCGCTCTCAAGGAAGATCAGCGCACCCGGCTGGTGCGGCGGCTGCGCGCGTTCTGGGACGTGCATCGCTTCCGCATCGCGCCGCAGGTCGAGGCGGTGCTCGATCGTCGCTGCACCGAGGGCACGTTCGATAATATCGCCGCGAGCCTTGTGGCCTCGAACGACGACGGAAACGGCCTGGCCATCACTTTGCGCCGACGCGGCCAAAGGCAATTCGAGACGATGCATTTCGACGCGGTGATCAACACAACGGGGCCGGCGCATGGCAAGATACTGCGGACCAATCCGGCGCTGCGCTCGCTTGGCGATGCCGGCCTGATCCGGATCGACAGCCACGGGCTCGGCATTGCAACCGGGCGCGACAGCCGCGCCGTCGGTCCGGACGGCGAGCCTGTGCCTGGCCTTTTCATTGCCGGGCCATTGGCACGCGGCACCTTCGGCGAGCTGATGGGCCTGCCGGAAGTGGCGCGTCACGCGCAAGCGGTCGCCTCGGAGATCGAAAGCCGGCTCGGCGCCCTGTCGTCGATCGTGAGCGGGCGCTGAAAATCCACGACGGTGCAGGCAAGCGAATTGGTATTTCCGTCCGGGCAGGGCCATCAAAACGGAAAATCCTACTTTGTATATATACTCAGTAGACTAATAATTAGCGGCGAAATCCGGCCACGTCCGGATCAATCGTTGGGACAGGCCAAACCGGGAGATCTCCATGCCTCAGAACGATCGTGACGCAGTCAAATTCGCCTATTGGGTGCCGAACGTCTCGGGTGGCCTTGTCATTTCGAACATCGAGCAGAGGACCAACCACTCGGCCGAGTACAACCGCAAGCTGGCGCAGGTCGCCGAGCAGGCGGGCTTCGATTATGCGCTGAGCCAGATCCGCTTCACGGCCGGCTATGGCGCCGATGAGCAGCATGAGTCGGTATCGTTCAGCCATGACCTGCTCGCCGCCACCAAGACGCTGAAGGTGATCGCCGCGATCCTGCCGGGGCCGTGGAACCCGGCGCTGGCGGCAAAGCAGCTCGCCACCATCAGCTATCTCACCAATGGCCGCGTCGCCATCAATCTCGTCTCCGGCTGGTTCCGTGGCGAATTTCATGCCATCGGCGAGCATTGGCTCGACCATGACGAGCGCTATCGCCGCTCGGAAGAATTCATCCGCGCGCTGCGTGGTATCTGGACCGAGGAAAGCTTTACCTTCCGCGGCGACTTCTACCGCTTCAACCAGTATTCGCTGAAGCCGAAGCCGCCGCAGCCGCTGCCCGAGATCTTCCAGGGCGGTTCGTCGCGCGCGGCGCGCGACATGGCCTCGCGCGTTTCGGACTGGTACTTCACCAACGGCAACACGCCCGCCGAGATCGCCAAGCAGGTCGACGACATCCAGGCAAAGGCAAAGGCCAACAGCCACTCGGTCAAGGTCGGCGTCAACGCTTTCGCCATCGTGCGCGAGACTGAGGAAGAGGCGAAGGCGGTGCTGGCCGAAATCATCGCCAAGGCCAATCCGGAAGCGGTCAATGCCTTCGGCCACGAGGTCAAGAATGCCGGCAAGGCCTCGCCGGAAGGCGAGGGCAACTGGGCGAAGTCGTCTTTCGACGATCTGGTGCAGTACAATGACGGTTTCCGCTCGAATTTGATCGGCACGCCGCAGCAGGTCGCCGAGCGCATCGTCGATCTGAAGCGCGCCGGCGCCGACCTCATCCTGCTCGGCTTCCTGCACTTCCAGGAAGAGGTCGAGTATTTCGGCAAATATGTCATCCCGCTCGTGCGCGAGCTGGAAAACGCGGAAGCCGCGGCGGCGCTCGCCGCAGAATAACAACGCCAGCCGCCGGCCGGAGACACTCCGGCCAGCCGACGATGATGAACCGCGCGCCGGTCGGGCGCGCGGCCGGGACCGTGCGTGCCTTCGCTACAGTTGGGGAACGATGGAATGCCGATATCCAACCATGCTTTCGGGGCGATCGAGGCTTCGGTCTATGCGCCGGAAATCTTCGCGCAAGGGCTGCCGGCCGCTCAGCGGCAGGCTCACGGCGACAGGCCTCGACAGCCTGCGGCGGAAGATGCCGCGCCGCTTCTTGCCCTTGAGGGCATAGGGCTGTCTTTCGGTGGCGTGGTGGCGCTGGCGGATGTCGATCTGTCGGTTCGACCGGGTGAGATACGCGCCATTATCGGCCCGAACGGCGCCGGCAAGAGCTCGCTGATCAATGTCATCAGCGGCGTCTACCGGGCTGATCGCGGCCACGTCCGGCTCTACGGCGCGCGCTATGCCCAGGTCCCCACGCAACGGCTGGCGCATCTCGGCGTCGCGCGTACCTTTCAGAACCTCGCTCTGTTCAAGGGGCTCAGCGTCCTCGACAATGTCGCGTCCGGCCTCGCCTACAGGACAAGATCCAACTTCGCCGGACAGATACTCGGCATAGGCCGCACCCGCCGCGAGCAGCAGGAGCAGCGCGGGCGCGCCGACCAGGTTCTCGAATTCCTGCACTTGACCGAAGTCCGCGACCGGCTGGCCGGCACGCTGCCCTATGGCCTGCAGAAGCGTGCCGAGCTTGCTCGGGCGCTGGTCGCCGAACCGCGGCTGCTTTTGCTCGACGAGCCCATGGCCGGCATGACGGCGGGCGAGAAGAGCGAGATGGCGGCCTATGTGCGCGCCGCGCGCGACCGCTTCGCCACAACCGTCGTGCTGATCGAGCACGATGTCGGCGTCGTCATGGGCCTGTCGGACCGCGTCGCCGTGCTCGACTACGGGCGCAAGATCGCCGACGGCACGCCGGACGAGGTGAGGAACGACCAGCGCGTCATCGACGCCTATCTCGGCGTCGCCTCCGACAATGAAGAGGGGGCAGGCATATGATCGGCGACTTCGACTACCAGTTCTTCCTCGAAGTGCTGACCGGCGGCCTGCTCTCGGGGGTCATGTACTCGCTGGTCGCGATCGGCTTCGTGCTGATCTACAAGACCTCCGGCGTGCTGAACTTTGCGCAAGGCGCGCTGCTCCTGTTTGCAGCGCTGACCTTCGTTAGCCTCGTCGAGCGCGGCGTCCCGTTCGCGCTGGCCCTGGCCGTCACCTTCGCCATCATGGTGGCGCTCGGCATCGGCATCGAGCGCACGGTGCTGAGGCCGCTGACCAACAAGCAGCCGATCACGCTTTTCATGGCCACGCTAGGCCTCTCCTATATCATCGAGGGCGCAGCCCAACTCATCTGGGGCACGCAAGTCCACGGCCTCGAGCTCGGCATCGAGGACGTGCCGCTGGAAGTCGGCGGGGTGCTGATCAGCCAGTTCGACATCTTCGCCGCCGCGGTGGCCGCGGCCATGGTGCTGCTCTTGTCGCTGTTCTTCCGCTACACCCGCATCGGCTTGAGCTTCCGCGCCGTGGCCGACGACCAGTTCGCCGCTTTAGCCGTCGGGCTCAGGCTGCCGCTGATCTGGGCCAGCGTGTGGGCTGCGGCCGGCCTCGTCGCGCTGGTGGCCGGACTGCTTTGGGGCGCGCGCCTGGGGGTCCAGTTCTCGCTGTCGCTGGTGGTGCTCAAGGCGCTGCCGGTGCTGGTGCTTGGCGGCTTCGATTCCATCCTCGGTGCGATTGTCGGCGGGCTTTTGATCGGCGCCAGCGAGAAGCTCGCCGAGGTGTATATCGGCGACTATTTCGGCGGCGGCATCGAAAGCTGGTTCGCCTATGTCGTGGC
>NZ_SUGA01000078.1 GCF_004963255.1 Mesorhizobium sp.
CCGAATCACCAACTCAGTTCCGTGCAAAGCCCTCACAAGGGGAGAAGGGAAAGGCGCTACTGCCCCGGCCGCCCGGTCTTGCCCGGCCGGCGTTTCTGACGGCGCTCGTCGGCCGGGTCCTCGTAGGAGCCGATGCCCGAACGCTGGCGGACGATGGGGTTGCTGGAATCGTCGCGTTCGTTCGCGCCCCCCTCTGTCCTGCCGGACATCTCCCCCACAAGGGGGGAGATCGGCTTTGGCTTCGCCGGCACTTTTCCCTCGACGGGCTTTTCCGTCCGCCGCACCGTCATCTCGTCGAGCGAGTTCTTGCGGAACAACGGCTTTGTGCGGTCGCCGGGAATGCCGAAGTCGGAGCCATGCGCTTCCTGCGCCGTCTGCTTCTTGAACAGCGAGCGCGAGACCGCGCCGGCCGGCGTCGTCATATCCGTGCCGGGGCCCATGTCGTCGAGCGAGGGCTTGGCGAAGAGCGGCTTCTTTACCGGCAGGGCGCCGTCGGCACCCATCTCGTCGAGATGCGGCTTGCGGAACAGGTTGGGCCGGGCGGCCTTGGCCGCCTCCTCGGCGGCGCGTGCCTCGTCGAGCCTGCGGAAACGCTCCTGCTCCTCGGCCGTGCGATGCCTGGCGACGCCCTTGTTGTGCTTGCCCTTCTCGCGGCCCGATGCGGGACTTTGGCTTTCCACCTCGCGCGCCAGCGGATCGTCGGAGATGGCGAGCTCCATCTCGCGCAGCCGCTTGATCTCGTCACGGACACGCGCCGCCTTCTCGAAGTCGAGATTGGCGGCGGCATCGCGCATCTGCTTGTCGAGCGCCTCGAGATGGGTTTTCAAATTGTTGCCGATCATGGCGCCGGCATCGTCGGTGAACTGCGAGATGTCGGCGCGGACATGGTCCTTTTCGTAGACCGAGTCGAGGATGTCGGCGATGCGCGACTTGACCGATTCCGGCGTGATGCCGTTGGCGGCGTTCCACTCCATCTGCTTCTCGCGGCGGCGGTTGGTCTCCGCCATCGCCCGCTCCATCGAGCCGGTGATCTGGTCGGCGTAGAGGATGACCTTGCCGTCGACATTGCGGGCGGCGCGGCCGATGGTCTGGATCAGCGAGGTTTCCGAACGCAGGAACCCTTCCTTGTCGGCGTCGAGGATGGCGACGAAGCCGCACTCCGGAATGTCGAGGCCTTCGCGCAGCAGGTTGATGCCGACCAGCACGTCGAAGGCGCCGAGGCGCAGGTCGCGCAGGATTTCGATGCGCTCCAGCGTGTCGATGTCGGAATGCATGTAGCGGACGCGAATGCCGTTCTCATGCAGATATTCGGTGAGGTCCTCGGCCATGCGCTTGGTCAGCACGGTGACCAGCGTGCGGTAGCCGAGCCTCGTCGTCTCGCGGATCTCGCCGACGACATCGTCGACCTGGCTCTTGGCCGGGCGCACCTCGACCGGCGGATCGATCAGCCCGGTCGGGCGGATGACCTGCTCGGCGAAAACGCCGCCGGACTGCTCCAGCTCCCAGCCGCCCGGTGTGGCCGAGACCGCTACGGAGAGCGGGCGCATCGCGTCCCATTCCTCGAAGCGCAGCGGCCGGTTGTCCATGCAGGAGGGCAGGCGGAAGCCGTACTCCGCCAACGTCGCCTTGCGGCGGAAGTCGCCGCGATACATGCCGCCGATCTGCGGCACGGTGACGTGGCTTTCGTCGATGAAGATCAGCGCATTGTCGGGTACATATTCGAACAAGGTCGGCGGCGGCTCGCCCGGGGCGCGGCCGGTGAGATAGCGGGAATAGTTCTCTATGCCGGCGCAGGAGCCGGTCGCCTCCAGCATCTCCAGGTCGAAGCGCGTGCGCTGTTCCAGCCGCTGCGCTTCCAGCAAGCGTCCAGCCTTTTCAAGCTCTTGCAGGCGATGCTTGAGCTCTTCCTTGATCGACTTGATGGCCTGATTCAAGGTCGGGCGCGGCGTCACATAGTGCGAGTTGGCGTAGATCTTGACGCTCTTCAGCTCGCCGGTCTTCTGGCCGGTCAGCGGATCGAACTCGGTGATCGACTCGATCTCGTCGCCGAACATCGAGATGCGCCAGGCGCGGTCTTCCAGGTGGGCGGGAAAGATCTCGATCGTGTCGCCGCGCACGCGGAACGAGCCGCGCACGAAGTTGATGTCCTGGCGCTTGTATTGCTGGGCGACGAGGTCGGCGAGAAGCGAGCGCTGGTCGAGCCGGTCGCCGACCTGCATCTGGAAGGTCATCGCCGTGTAGGTCTCGACCGAGCCGATACCGTAGATGCAGGACACCGAAGCGACGATGATGACGTCGTCGCGTTCGAGCAGCGAGCGCGTCGCCGAGTGGCGCATTCGGTCGATCTGCTCGTTGATCGAGGATTCCTTCTCGATATAGGTGTCGGTCCGGGGCACATACGCTTCCGGCTGGTAATAGTCGTAGTAGGAGACGAAATACTCGACCGCGTTCTCGGGGAAGAACTTTTTGAACTCGGCGTAGAGCTGCGCGGCCAGCGTCTTGTTGGGCGCCAGGATCAGAGCTGGGCGCTGCGTCTCCTCGATCACCTTGGCCATGGTGAAGGTCTTGCCCGAGCCGGTGACGCCGAGCAGCACCTGGGTGCGGTCGTGCCGATCGACGCCTTCGACGAGGTCCTTGATGGCGGTCGGCTGGTCGCCGGCCGGCTCGAAGTCCGACACCATCTTGATGGCGATGCCGCCTTCCGACTTTTCCGGCCGGGCGGGACGGTGCGGCGTCCAGAGCTGGCCGTCCTTGTGCAGCGGATTGCCGGACTCGATCAGCGCCGACAGCGCGGCGACGGTCGCGGTGACGCCGCTGGACGAAACCTGTTCGGCGTCCTCCAGGCTGATGTCGAGGCCGGCCACCGGGTTGAGGCCGGCGGCGGCGCGCTCCTTCGCCGAGGCCGCGCCGCCCATCGAGGTGCCGCGCGCCGTCCGTCCGGGCGCCGACGAGCGCTCGGGGATCTTCTTCGGGGCTTTCGCCTTCGGCTGCTTTTCCGCCTCGCGCTCGATCTGCCCGGCCCAGTCGGAGATCGAGCCGGTCAGCGGCGCGCCGGTGAAGTCTGCCTGCGGCGCCTCGGCGAAGCCGCCGGGGTTCAACGGCTCGGCGGCGTCGAGGAAGTCGGTCAGCGGGCTGCGCCGCTTCGGCGCGCCGTCTTGCGAAGGCGTCTTCTTGTCAGGATGTCTGGCCATGGCCCGAATATGGGTGGACTCGGCCAAAATGGAAAGGGCCGAGTGAAAGGGCGCCGGCCGGGCGCGGATGCTGCTGACAGAAGGCTGTCAGGAGAGGCGTCATGATCCGCTGGGGCAGGCTAACGTCGACCTCAACGGTTCCTCGCCCCGCCAGAGGCGGGGAGAGGTGTCCGCGAAGCGGACGGAGAGGG
>NZ_SUGA01000079.1 GCF_004963255.1 Mesorhizobium sp.
ATCTGCCTCGTGCGCTAAATATCGGCTCCCGTGCAAAACCCTCCTTGTGGGAGAACGGAAGCACTCCACCGCCCTCTTGCCATTCGCCCCTTCCCCGGTGTACCCAATCTCCCAACTCGAACATCTGGAAAGGAGGGCTGCGTGTTTATCGATCACCATCGTCAGCGTGGCCCGATTTGCGCCCTGCGAGCTTGCTTGCAGGGCTGACCGGACGGTCCGGGTTTTTCCCGTTTCGATTTTTGGTCTGCCCTTCGTGGTGCCGCTAAGCTGATCCGTTGATCAGCCGGCGCACCGTCAAAGTGCATCAGCCGGACTTTCCGGCAAGACCAGAGAAATCGAATGGCCTTGATCAGCCTCAAATCCCTCGGCGTCACCATGAGTGCGCCGCTCTTCTCCAATCTCGATCTCACGATCGGCGCGGGCGACCGGCTCGGCATCGTCGCGGCCAATGGCCGAGGCAAATCCACCTTGCTCAAATGCCTGGCCGGCGAACTCGATCCCACCGCCGGCGACATCACCCGCTCGCGCGGCCTGCGCGTCGGCCATGTCGAGCAATCCGTTCCCGAGACGCTGCTCGATCGCAGCTTCCATGACGTCGTCGCCGATGCCTTGCCGGCCGAGCAGCGCGACAGCGAGCTCTGGCGCGTCGACGTGGTGCTGGATTCGCTCGACGTGCCGGAAGACATGCGCGGCCGTCCGATGCGCGCACTGAGCGGTGGCTGGCAGCGGCTGGCGCTGATCGCGCGCGTCTGGGTCGCCGATCCGGACGTGCTTCTGCTCGACGAGCCGACCAACCATCTCGACCTCGCCAGGATCAGCCAGTTGGAGGACTGGCTCAACGCGCTGCCGCGCGACGTGCCTGTGATCATCGCCAGCCATGACCGCGCTTTCCTCGACGCCACCACCAACCGCACGCTGTTCCTGCGTCCCGAAGACTCACCGGTGTTCGCTCTGCCCTATTCACGCGCCAGGCATGCGCTCGACGAACTCGACGCCTCGACGGCGCGCAAGTTCCAGCGCGACATGAAGATCGCTCAGCAGTTGCGCAAGCAGGCCGCCAAGCTGAACAACATCGGCATCAATTCAGGCAGCGACCTTTTGACGGTGAAGACCAAGCAGTTGAAAGAACGGGCCGAGAAACTCGAGGACGCGGCGGTGGCCGCGCATCGCGAGCGCTCGGCCGGGGCGATCAGGCTGGCGAACCGCGGCACCCACGCCAAGGTGCTGGTCACGCTGGAGGACGCGGCGGTCGAAACGCCTGACGGCACTGTGCTGTTCAGGACCGGAAAGCGCCATATCTGCCAGGACGATCGCATCGTGCTGCTTGGCCGCAACGGCGTCGGCAAGACGCGCTTCATCGCTATGATCCGCAACGCCATCGCCGAACCGGGCTCGATCGCGAACATCAAGGTGACGCCGTCGACCGCGCTTGGCTACAGCGACCAGGCGCTGTCGGGCATCAATGGCGACGACACGCCGCTGGCGATGGTCTCGCGCCGCTTCGAGATCGGCGAGCAGCGGGCGCGTTCGCTCCTTGCCGGCGCCGGCGTCGCCATCGAGATGCAGGAAAAAAAGATCGGCGCCCTGTCGGGCGGGCAACGGTCGAGACTGATGATGCTGGTGTTGCGGCTGACCAACCCCAATTTCTATCTGCTCGATGAGCCGACCAACCATCTCGACATCGATGGCCAGGAAGCGTTGGAGGACGAGTTGCTGAAGCATCAGGCAAGCTGTCTGCTTGCCTCGCACGACCGCTCCTTCATCCGCGCCGTCGGCAACCGCTTCTGGCTGATCGAGACGCGGCGGCTGACCGAGGTCGACGACCCGGAAGCGTTCTTCCGCTCCGTCGCCGAAACGCCGAACTGATAGATGATACACCCGCCGGGCAGTCGCCGCCGGCCCGGCAATACTTTTCCATCTGCTAAAAAAGGAGCATCTTGGATTGCTCAGCCATGGAGGGAACGGGCCATGCGTGCAGTGGAAATCGTCAGCAATCTCTACAAAGCCTATGCGGATCGCGACATCGAGGGTGCCCTGGCGCAGTGCGCCGAGGATGTCGTGTTCCGCTGGATTGCCGATCCCCGGCAATCGCGTCATGCCGGCACCGCGCACGGCAAACAGGAATTCCTCTCCAGGCTCCTGGCGCTCGACGATGACTTCGAATACCGCCACTTCGTCCCGGTCGAGATCATCGACGGCGGCGACAAGGTTGCCGCGCAGGTCGAGATCCATATGACGCGCCGTACCACCGGCGAGGAGCTCATCATGCGCACCGCCAATTTTTGGACGGTCCGCGACGGCGAGATCATCGAGATGGTGGAATATTACGACACCGCGCTGGCGGCATCGGTGTTCTGAAAAAGATTTGGAGCGATCTGTCGGATCGCCTCTTGCCGCCTCGTCCTTGGGATGCCGACACGATGATGCCGGCATCAACCAGGGAGAATTGTCATGTCGGTACTGTCGTCCATCGGCCGCCTCGCCAGCCGGTATGCCCAGGCGCGTGCCCGTCACCGCAGCGAGCGCATCCTGCTTTCGCTGCCCGCAGAGCTGCGCAAGGACATCGGCTTTCCGGAGATTTTCGAAACGCGCGAAAGCCGCCGCGCCAGCACCTTCTCGGCGAAGGTCATATAAAACGATGCTTTCAATGCGATTGTCCCGCGGCCGCGCGGCTGCAAGGCAAGGCGCTTAAGAGGAATTTCTGGAGGCATGTAGGATCGCCGCCGCTTCGTCCGTCCTTGGGCCGCAAGCCAGGTCAAACCCGTGAAAAGGAACACGAATATGAACGACCAGACCCCGCCCCGCGCCAAGGTCCTTGGCGGACTGACCCCCTACCTGCAGGTCGACGGCGCCATCAAGGCCGCCGAATTCTACAAGAAGGCTTTTGGCGCGGAGGAAGTGTTCGCCTACCCGCCGGACGACAAGGGCCGCACCATGCACATCCATCTCTACGTCAACGGCTCGACGCTGATGCTGGGCGATGCCTATCCCGAACACGGCCATCCGCATCAGGCGGCGCAGGGCTACACGCTACAGCTTCATCTCGGCAGTGACGACATCGATGCCTGGTGGAAGCGTGCGGTCGATGCCGGCTGCGAGGTCGTCACCCCGCTGCAGGTGATGTTCTGGGGCGATCGCTGGGGCCAGGTGAAGGACCCGTTCGGCGTCGCCTGGGCGATGAACGCGCCGGTGAAATGAGCCGTCCACCTCTCCCCCTGTGAGGGCTTTGCACGGAACTGAGTTGGTGATTCGGTAGGTCCGGAATGAAGGG
>NZ_SUGA01000007.1 GCF_004963255.1 Mesorhizobium sp.
CAGCACGTCGAGCTGCAGCGCGCCGACGACGCCGACGATGGCCGGCGAGCCGTCCTCCGGCGAGAAGAGCTGCACGACGCCTTCCTCCGCCATCTGGTGCAGCGCTTCCTTCAGCTTCTTGGCCTTCATGGCGTCGCCGAGGCGCACTCGGCGCAGGATTTCCGGGGCGAAGTTCGGCACGCCGCGGAACAGGATCTCCTCGCCCTCGGTCAGCGTATCGCCGATGCGCAGCGTGCCATGGTTGGGGATGCCGACGACGTCGCCGGCAAAGGCCTCGTCGGCGGTGACGCGGGTGCGGGCGAAGAAGAATTGCGGCGCGGACAGGCTCATCGGCTTGCCGGTGCGCACCAGCTTGGCCTTCATGCCGCGCTCCAGCTTGCCGGAGCAGACGCGCACGAAAGCGATGCGGTCGCGGTGGTTTGGATCCATGTTGGCCTGGATCTTGAAAACGAAGGAGGTCATCTTCTCCTCCGTCGCCTCAACCGTACGCTCATCGGCTTCCTGGGCGCGCGGCGGCGGGCCGTAGGCGCCGAGCGCCTCGATCAGGTCCCGAACACCGTAATTGCGCAGTGCCGAGCCGAAATAGACGGGCGTCAGATGGCCTTCGCGGAAGGCGTCGATATCGAGAGGCCGGCAGGCCTCGCGCGCCAACTCCAGTTCCTCGATGAAGTCGTTGCGCTCGTTTTCGGGCAGCAAGCCCGCAACCCGGTTGGAATCCGGACCGTTGACCGGCGTGCGCTCCTTCTCGTCGTCGCTCCTGCGCACCGCGTTCTGCGCCAGATGGTAGGTGCCCGAGAAGGTCCTGCCGCGGCCGATCGGCCAGGTGACGGGCGCGGTGTCCAGCGCCAGCTTCTGCTCGATCTCATCCAAAATCTCGAACGGATCGCGGCTCTCGCGGTCCATCTTGTTGACGAAGGTGATGATCGGGATGTCGCGCAGCCGGCAGACCTCGAACAGTTTCAGCGTGCGCGGCTCGATGCCCTTGGCAGCGTCGATGACCATGACTGCCGAATCCACCGCCGACAGCGTGCGGTAGGTGTCGTCGGCGAAATCCTCGTGGCCGGGCGTGTCGAGCAGGTTGAAGACGTTGTCGTCATATTCGAAGGTCATCACCGAGGTGACGACCGAGATGCCGCGCTCGCGCTCGATCTTCATCCAGTCGGACCGCGTCTGGATACGGTCCTTCTTGGCCTTGACCTCGCCGGCAAGCTGGATGGCGCCGCCGAACAAAAGCAGCTTTTCGGTGAGCGTGGTCTTGCCGGCGTCAGGGTGGGCGATGATCGCGAAGGTGCGGCGGCGCGCGACCGCCTGTTCGATGTCTTCTGCCAATTTTTGGAATCCTGTCTGTGGCGCCGGCTTCTAGCAGCGCTTACCAGGCATGTCGACAGTTTCACGCAGATCGGCTCGCCGGGAGGCATATTGGCCGCCACGGCAGAGCCCCGGTCATAGTCAGGCCTCGCCATGCTCCCTGCGTCCGTACCTGGTGATCCACCGTATCTCCGAGCGCCCGACCCCGATGTCGTGGAGCAGATAATCCGGCAGCTCGTCCAGCCTAGCCCGGTCCCTGCGAATGCGCACGATGCGCACCACGAACACTATGCCGGAGCGGCAGGTTTCGACGGCTGCGGCAAAGAGGCGCCTGAAAACCGTCCGGTCGGTGATCAATTCCTGTCCAAGGATGGACATGGTCGTATCTCCCTTGCGATTGAATGATGAAAGCGGGAGGGCCGTCAACGGCCCTCCCGGGAGGTTGTGCCGACGAGACGTCAGGACCGATCGTGCTCGCAGCTCACATACGGGTTCCAGTCGGCGAACATGCCGGCCGGGTTGTGCCGCCAGTGCCAGACATGGAGCTCGTAGTAGGGATCCACCGGGTGAATACCCACCGTCGTCTTGCGCTGCAGGGTGCGGCCGAGGAATTCAGGAACGCCCTTGCCCTTCCAGTCCTTCTCGAAGACGATGTATTCCATGCCGACAAGCTGCATCGAGCCATCGGCTTCCGGCTCGTAGGTCAGCACGTCGGGTTCGCCGAGGACCAGCCTGCCGTCGCCGGCGCGGCCGGGATGGATGAAATGGACTCCCATCGTGCCGTGCTCGTCATGCGTCGTGCATTCGAACAGCTGCTGGTAGCCGTCCGCCTTGGCGACCTTGATGTCGAGGTACTTGGCCGCCATGTCCCGAGACCGGTTGAGCACCGGATCGGGCATGTCATGGGCGACCGCGGTGCCGCAAAGCAGCGCCGAGACGCCGACGGCAAGGACGATTTCCGTAAAGCGCTTCACGATCGATCCCCTCCCATCAGGCGGCGGCGTAGGCCGTCGTCGGATCGAACAGGCGCTTGACCTGGGTGATCTTGGTCGCCGGGAAGCCGCTCATCTTGGCGTGGCGCTGGATGATCGCTTCGTCCTTGGCGAGATAGACGCAGAAAGTCTTGTCGTCCGCCACGAAGGATTCCACCCACTGGATGTCCGGGCCGAGCTCGGCAAGGACTGCGTTCGAGGCCCTGGACGCGTCGCGAAGCTGCTCGCGCTCGAAAGTGCCGACCTTCGGGATCTCGCGCTCGATGATGTATTTCTGCATGTCACAATCTCCTTGATCTGAGGTTCAAATGCCGCCGGCCGCTCGACCAAATCGGTGCCGGTGACATCCCTGGGGCAGCTGAGGTAAACTCTCGCTTGGCCCGCCAGGCAGACGGAGAATTACGGAACAGGCGGCCGACAGTCCTTACGCCGTCCTTATCTTGTTCTGATCCTTTGCCTATTGCCGTTACCGGGATCGCTGCCGATGGGAACTCATTGCTTCGGCGACTTCGAGCTTAACGAGAGCTCCCGCGCCATTCGTCTCGCCGGAAACGAGATTGAGGTGCAGCCCCTCGTCTTCGATTTCCTCGCCATCCTGCTGCGCCACCAGGACCGCGCCTTGAGCAAGGACGAGTTGCTCGAAACGCTCTGGCCGGGCGTGACCGTGACCGAGGCTTCGCTGCAGCGTGTCGCCAGCCTGGCCCGGAGCGTTCTGCGCCAGGGCGGCATGGAGGCGGCGCTGCGCAATCTGCCTCGCTTCGGCTACCGTATTTGCCTCGACCAGCCAGCCACTTCGGAAAAGGGGCCGGCGCCGTCCGATACGGGCAGCAGGCGTTCCAGCCCAGGCATGCAAATCTTGGCCGCACGCGCGGCCGTCGCGGCGCGAAAATGGCACGAGGCTGCGGCCGCTTTCAGGGAAGCAGATGCCGCCGACGAGTTGCTGACGGCCGACCTCGAAGAATGGGCGCTGGCGCTGGAATGCATGGGGCGGCCCTCAGAAGCGATCCCGCTCCTGACGCGCGCGGCGACGGAATACGGCATGGCCGGCGAACGCCTGCGGGCGGCTTCCCCGGCAATCACCCTCGCCATGATTCATCTCGAAAGAGGAGAGCTTGCTGCAGCCAAGGGGTGGCATAAGCGAGCCGCGCAGTTGATCGACAAAGCGACCGAGAGCAGGGAACATGGCCTCTGGTGCTGGATGGGCGCGCGCATCAAGGGCGCGGAGGCAGAGCCGGAGCATGCGCTTGCTCTTGCCGAGCAAGCTTTCGAGGTCGGCAAAAATCTCGAAGATCCAGTCGTGGAATCGCTCGGCCTTATCTATCGCGGCTTCTTCAAGCTCTGCCTCGGGGAAACAAAAGCCGGTCAGGAGGACCAGGATTTTGCCGCCGCGCTCGGCCTCTCCAGCGATGTCGACCCGATCGTCGGTGGCATCCTCTACTGCAACATCCTTTGGGCCTGCCGCAATTTCGGCGACTGGGCGCGAGCCAACCAATGGAGCCTCAGCTACGAGGGCTGGTGCAGAGGGCATGGGCTGGAGGAACTTACGGGCTCGTGTCGGCTGCATCGGGCCGAGGTGCTCGGCGTCCATGGCACGCTGAGGGAGGCTGAGGCGCTGGTGCGCGCGGCGCTCGATCAGCTTACGCTCGATGCGCCCTGGGCGAAAGGCGATGCCTTACGTGTGCTGGGCGACATCCATCTCGCCGCAGGCGATTTCGCCGAGGCGGATGCAGCCTACCGCGCGTCCCATGCCGCTGGCTGGGATCCGCAGCCAGGCTTTGCGCTGCTGCAGATGGAGCTGGGCCAGGCGGAAGCCGCATTCAGCGCCCTTGAGCGATCGCTTGTCGGGAACGGCTGGCCGACGCTGCAGCGTCGGGGCATGGTTCTCGCCACGCTCGCCAAGGCAGCGGCGCGGACCGATCGGCTGGAGCGCGCGAAAGCGGTGATCGCCGAGCTGGAAAGCGAACCGCAACGCTGGCCGATGGCCTCGATCCGGGCATTGACCGCCGAGGCCAAGGCGGAACTGTCGATGCTGGAAAATCGCTTCACCGAAGCGGTGCGGGAGCTGCAGACCGCATGCGAGCGCTGGGCCGAGATCGGTTCGCCGACCAACTGCGCGGACGCCAGGCTTTCGCTCGCGGCGCTGCTCATCCAGCTCGGCGATCATACTGGCGCGGAGTTGGAGCTCGGCACGGCGCTGGCGGTCGCGAAGAAGGTCGATTCGTCACGTCTCATGCGGCGCTGTGAAGAGCTGGCGAGCCTGCTCGCCGGGGGCCAGAAGGCAATAGCGGACAGCGCGTAGCCGCTTCTTGCTTGAGGTCCGGACGGTAGGGTGGCATGACGGGGAACATCTCCCCGAAGGACCAGCATGAACAGCACAAAGCAAGTCATCGTCATCGGCGCCGGAATCATCGGCGCTTCTATCGCCTGGCACCTGACGAAAGCCGGCGCGCGGGTGACGGTGGTTTCCGAGAGTGGCGCTGGCGGTGTCGCGACGCCCAATTCCTTCGCATGGATCAACGCAAGCTGGGGCAATCCCGAGATCTATTTCCGGTTGCGCATCCGCGCCATGGCCGAATGGAAAAGGCTGGCGAAGGACGTGCCCGGACTACCGCTCGCCTGGTGCGGCGGCCTGTGCTTCGACCTGCCGCCGGACAGGCTCGAAGCCTATGCGGCCGAGCATTCGTCATGGGGCTATGGCATCGAGCGCGTCGACGCCAAGCGGGCGGGAGAGATCGAGCCCAACCTTGTCGCGCCTCCCGATTTCGCCGTCTACGTCGCGGAGGAAGGCGTCGCCGAGCCGGTGGCAACCGCCAAGGCGCTTCTGGCGGACGCCGAACGGCTCGGCGCGCGCGTGATCGCCGGCAAAGTGGAGAGGCTGGCATTGACTGCAGGCCGGGTCACCGGCGCGGTGGTCTCCGGTGAAGCGATCAGCGCGGACAACATCGTCATCGCGGCCGGCGCGGGTGCGCCGGCCATTGCTGCAACGGCTGGCGTCAAATTGCCGATCGAGACGCCGCCCGGCTTGATCGTGCATTCCCGCCCCTACAAGAAGCTGCTCAACGGGTTGGTGCATGCCGAGAGATTGCATATGCGCCAGACGGCCGAGGGTCGCATCATCGCCGGCTCGGATTTCGCCGGTGGCGATCCGGGCGAAAACGCGGAAGCCACCGCGCGGGAATTGTTTGCGGTGGCCAAGGCTGCCCTACGCAGCGCTGACGACTTGGAACTCGACTTCCACACGGTCGGCTACCGCCCCACTCCGGCCGACGGCTTTCCGATCATCGGCCGCGCCGAGGGCGTCGGAGGCCTTTACATCGCCGTGATGCATTCAGGCATCACTCTGGCGCCGGCCGTCGGTCTCTTTGCCACGCGCGAAATCCTCGACGGTGACCGCGATCCGCTGCTCAAGCCTTACGGGATGGAGCGTTTTGCGTAGTCGAACTCGTTGCCGGGCGACGTCTGTGGAGAGGTAGCGCTCTATGGTTAGCCGTAGAGCGCCCACCGGGCCGTTGCTGGGGCAAAAGGCCGGATGCTCACGCTGTCTCGGGTCATGGTCACGAAACTCGACTGCGGAATCTCATGCCATGCGCGGCCATCGCGGTCGAACGGTTCGGAGACGATGCAGCGTCCGGCGCGTTTGGCGAAGGCCGCGGTATAGAGGGTCGGCGCGTGATCGTCAGTGGCGTAGCGAACGGCGTGAAGCGCCTTCCCATCGCTGAAGGCGGCCGTGAGCTTTAGCGACGGCTCGATGCCGGCACGGCGCGAGGCCTCGATGACGTGACTGGTGACACGCGACACCGCGCCATACGGGTCGATCGAGAGTCCCTCGCCGAGCATCAGGTGGAAGAGCAGTTCGGAATCCGTTGTCCCCTCGAGCTGATCGAACAGCGCGTCGGAAAGCGCGTTCTCCAGCCGGCGCCGGATCTTTTCGAAGCCACCGATCTGGCCGTTGTGCATGAACGACCACTGGCCCGAGATGAACGGGTGGCAGTTCATGCGGCTGGTGGCGCCGCCGGTCGAGGCGCGGACGTGGGCAAGGAACAGCCCCGACTTGATCTGCCGGCCAAGGCTTTTCAGATTAGGGTCGGACCAGGCCGGCAGGATGTCGCGGTAGAGGCCCGGCTCCGGCCGATCGCCATACCAGGCCACGCCGAAGCCGTCGGCATTGGTTGGAGTTTTCGCCTCCCGCGCGTGACTGCTCTGGGCAATCAGCGAATGGGAAGGCGCGGCGATGACGTCTTCGAGGAAGATCGCGTCGCCGAGATAGGCAGCCCACCTGCACATTGTCCTGTCATCCTCTCCTCAGGCGTTTTCAAGCGCGCGAATGATTTCCATTCGCCGCTCGTTGGGCGCCACAGATGACAGGGCAACGGTTTAACGTCCTTACGCCGAGCTTATGTTTTGCTGATCCTTGGCTCAGCCCGCCAGCGCCAGCGGGGCTACGGCCGCCGCAAACGGCCGGATGCTGGTGCCGCCCCTCGTCATGGTGACGAAGCTCGAGGGCGGGATCGCCTGCCAATCGCCGCCGTCGCGGTCGAAAGGTTCGGAGACGACGCAGTGGCCGGCGCGCCTAGCGAAGGCGCCGGTATAGAGCGTCGGCGCATGGTCGTCGGTGGCATAGCGCACGGCGTAGAGCGCCTCGCCATCGGAAAAGGCGGCCGTCAGTTTCAATGCCGGCTCGATGCCGGCGCGGCGCGAGGCTTCGACGACGCGGCCGGTTGCCCGCGACACGGCGCCTTGCGGGTCCGTCGCCAGCCCCTGATCGATCATCAGCAGGAAAAAGAGCTCGGAATCGGTGGTGCCCTCGCGCTGGTCGAAGACTTCGTCGGAGAGCGAGTTCTCCAGCGCTCGGCGAATCTTCTCGAAGCCGCCGATCTGACCGTTATGCATGAACGACCAGCGGCCGGAGATGAACGGGTGACAGTTCATGCGGCTGGTGGCGCCACCGGTCGACGCGCGGACATGGGCCAGGAACAAGCCGGATTTGATCTGCCGGCAGAGGCTTTTCAGATTTGGATCTGACCAGGCCGGCAGGATGTCGCGATAGAGGCCGGGCTCCGGCCGGTCGCCATACCAGGCCAGACCAAAACCGTCGCCATTGGTCGGCGACTTGGCTTCCTGGGCGCAATGGCTCTGGGCGATCA
Source organism: Mesorhizobium sp. (assembly GCF_004963255.1). Classification (GTDB taxonomy): domain Bacteria; phylum Pseudomonadota; class Alphaproteobacteria; order Rhizobiales; family Rhizobiaceae; genus Mesorhizobium. The sequence goes on from NZ_SUGA01000007.1 coordinate 7,445, forward strand.
GCGAGTGGCAGGGCGCTGTGATGATGTCTTCGAGGAAGACCGCTTCACCAAGATAGGCCGCCCACCGGCACATCGCTTTCCACCATTCCTAGGCGCGATCCATCAGAGCCTGGGGCTCCTTGACCGCGTGTGAGCCTCGATTGTGCGTGCGCTCATAGAGCTCGCGAACGATTCGGCTCGCCGTAGTTTCGAACAGAAATGGCAAGAAAGCGTGAACGAGCGCGGCGCCCGCGGCCATCGACAGGCGCGAGCAGAACCAGGCAGCAAAAGCCATGTGGCCGAAATAGGTCTCGCCGACCTTGGCCGGGTGAGCGGTGAAGAGTGCCGTAAGCCTAGTCGTCATGGTGATCCCTCCTGCCGGGATGAGCCCCGATTCTGGGTAACCTGCCACGAGGCAAAGGTTCATCGATCTCAAATTGTCCTTGAATATTGGATAATTTTGGGACATTCATCCCCATATGGTCCATGAAATCGATGAAATCGATCGAAGATTGCTGGCAGAACTGCAGCGCGACGGCACGCTTTCCGTCGACCAGCTGTCGGAGCGCGTGGCGCTGTCGCGCAACGCCTGCTGGCGGCGCGTCAAGCGGCTCGAGGAGGACGGCATCATCACCGGCCGGGTCGCGCTGGTCGATGCCGAGAAGCTGGGCCTCGGCCTCCCCGTCTTCATCCTGATCCGCACCTCCAATCATGACCCGGACTGGCTGCAGAAATTCCGAGCTGCCGTGACCGGCTTTCCCGAGATCACCGGCGTCTATCGCATGTCGGGCGACCTCGATTATGTGCTGAGAGCCCGCGTCGCCGACGTGAAGGCCTATGACCGCCTGTACCAGCGGCTGATCGCCAAGGTGGCATTGTCGGACGTCTCGGCTTCCTTCGTCATGGAGGAGATCAAGGAGACGACCGTGGTGCCGGTGGAACTGCGGTGAGGTAGCCAAGGCCTCTCAACTTCGTCATCCTAGGGCGAAGCAGGAGCGAAGCTCCGTCGCGGAGACCCTAGGATCCATTCCGTGACCCCGGCCGCAGAACGGGGCGGAGCAGAATTCTGCGCCGTCAGCATCGTTTCAACGTAACGGCATGGATCCTCGGGTCTGCGCGCGTCGCTTCGCTCCTTGCTCCGCCCGTGGATGACGACGTGATGGGTGTTCTCGCCAATCGCCAAGTGAGCATTCCACCAGCGTAACAACCTTGTCCACACGTCCTCGCTGGAAAGCGAAGTCATCGTGACGCCTCAAAGAAAGCCTTGGATAGCGTCACGGCCAGAGTTGACCGAATCGGCATTCACTCCCATAGGAATGGGCTCATGCGCACGGCTGTCCATCCTTCCTCCGTCATCGGCCCCACCGTCGGTTTCGTCAGGCTTCCGCATGGCGAAGGCCTGCCTCTGCCGGCCTATGAGAGCGCGGGCGCCGCCGGCATGGATTTGCGGGCCGCGGTTCCGGAAGACCGGCCGCTGCTCATCCTGCCGGGGAAACGCGTGCTGGTACCGACGGGACTTGTCCTGGAAATCCCCGAAGGCATGGAAGGCCAGGTGCGGCCACGCTCGGGCCTCGCCTTCAAGCATGGCCTCACCGTCCTCAACTCGCCCGGCACCGTCGACAGCGACTATCGCGGCGAGGTGAAAGTGGTGCTGGTCAATCTCGGCGATGAGGATTTCGCGGTGACGCGCGGCATGCGCATCGCCCAGATCGTCTTTGCCGCCGTGACCCAGATCACGGTCGAGGAGCGGGCACTCGCCGGCGGCACGACGCGCGGCGCCGGCGGTTTCGGGTCGACCGGCACGGCTTGATGCTAATTCCAAAGCTGGTCATTTTCGACTGCGACGGGGTCCTGGTCGATACCGAGAACCTTGCCAACAGACGCCTCGCCGAATGGCTCACGGCCGCCGGCTTCACGACCAGCTTCGAATATTGCCGCAGGCATTTTTCCGGCCGCAGCATGGTCTCGGTGCAAAAAGAGATCGAAGAGGCGACCGAGGTCAGGCTCGGCGCCGACTTCGTCGAGCGCTGGAATGCCGGCCTGCCGGATCTTTTTTCGCACGGCGTCGAGGCGATCCCTTATGTGCGTGAGTTCGTCGAAGCTGTCCGCGCGGCCGGCATCGCCTATTGCGTCGCCTCCTCGGCTCGGGTCTCGAAAATGCATATCACGCTCGGCCAAACCGGGCTTTTGCCGCTGTTCGAGCATGCCATGTTCTCCTCGACCATGGTCGGGCGCGGCAAGCCGTTCCCGGACCTCTTCCTGCATGCGGCCAAGACGACGGGCTTCGCGCCGGCCGACTGCATCGTCATCGAGGACAGCGTCGCGGGAACGCAAGCCGGCATTGCCGCCGGCATGCGGGTGTTCTCCTATTACGCCGATCCGTTCACCGACCGTGACGGCCTCGCGGCGGCCGGCGGCATCCTGTTCGACGACATGCGGGAACTTGCTGGCCTGGTGCCGATCCGCTGATCGGCTGTACACTTCAGGACTCCGTGCTAGCGTGCGGCCCCGGGGGTGTTTTCGATGATTTCCATTCTATCCCGTCTCATGCTCGCCTGCCTGCTGCTGCCTTCCATATGGACGGTCGCGCGCGCCCAGGCCGTCGGCTTTCCGGAACTAAGCAGCACCATTCCCGGACATCAGGACGTCACCTATTTCGACCTTGCCAAAATGATCGTGCCTGACCTTCAGGCCGGCGACGACGGTTTCTACAAGGGCAGCGCGCCGATCGAGATGCGTAACATCCTCGGCGGCAACGATGGCGGATCGCCGCCCGAAACCATCAACCTGCCGAACGCTGCGGTGCTGGCCATCAAGGCCGGCGGCAAGGAGCGGCTGACGATGCTTTTCGACCTCGGCCAGGCGCAAGACAGCGTCGAAGGATTTGCCGTGCTGGCGCTCTACGATGTCACCGGCAAGCCGAAGCTGCTCGACGCCGTCAATGTCGGAACCGACCAGAGCACTTATTTTCGCGATCCGGGAAAGCTCGCGATCGGTCCCGGCGACGACGCGCTCATTACCATGAGCACCCATTTCAATTCGAACCAGGGCTATGTCGGCACGATCCTGATCCTGGTCCGCAACGATCGCTTCGAACCGATCGACCAGATCAACACATTCGACGAGAATGTCTGCGCCTACAAACGCACTCAGGACCTTTCCTTCCAGACGCGCGGAAGTGAAAAGCCGTATGCCGCGATCAGGGTGACCGTGACCGACGCCACCAAGGCCAGCGGTGAAAGCTGCGAGGAGCCGGCGCCCAAGGCAGTCTCGCACGACATTTCCGTCACCTATCACTGGGACAAGAAAACGTCGCGCTACGTGGCGGATTCAGATGCCTTCAAACGTTTGTCAGCAGAGAACGAGAAACGCTTCTGATCCAAGCGCATTCGTTTGCCCGGGTCGAACGGCCGCGATAAATTCCTCGCAGGACCCCGCTCATGATTGAGGACTCGCCATGGACAAGGGCAAGATTTTTCGCGATCTGCATGCCTCCACCTTCGTCATGCCCAACCCCTGGGACATAGGCACGACCAAGCTTCTGGCTTCCTTCGGCTTCAAGGCGCTGGCGACCACCAGCGCCGGCTTCGCCTTCTCGCGCGGCCTGCCGGACGGCGCCGTGACCTTCGAAGCCATGATCCACCATTGCCGCGACGTGACCGCGGCAACCGACCTTCCGGTTTCGGCCGATCTCGAACGCGGCAAGGGCGACAGCCCCGAGCAAGCCGCCGAAACCATCTTCGCGGCGGAAGCCGCCGGGCTCGCCGGCTGCTCGATCGAGGACCACACGGGCGACCCGGCCAACCCGATCTACGATTTCTCTCATGCGACCGAACGCGTCGCCGCCGCAGTCGAGGCGGCCAGGGCACTCAAGCGCGATTTCGTCTTCACCGCGCGGGCCGAGAATTTCCTCTGGGGCAAGACGGACCTCGACGACACCATCAAGCGGCTGCAGGCCTTCGAGAAGGCCGGCGCCGACGTGCTTTATGCGCCGGGGATCGGCGACGTCGAAACGGTGCGCACCATCTGCTCGTCGGTGAGCCGGCCCGTCAATGTGATGGCCCGTCCCGGTTTCACCATCGCCGACCTCGCCATGGCCGGCGTCAAGCGCATTTCGCTCGGGCCGTGGCTGACCAATTTCGCCTATGGCATGCTGGAGACGGCGGCGCGCGAAATCCAGCAGGACGGCACTTTCGGCTTCACCCGGGCGGCGATGCCGTTCGGCAAGCTGCAGGCTCTGTTCCGCGGCGGCGCGGCCGAGCAGGACTAGACCGGGCCCCGCGCCGAAACCGCCTTGTGCAGATGCACCATCATGGCGGCCGCGAAAAGCGGCGTCAGAAGGTTGAGCAGCGGCACGGCGAGGAACACGGCGATGACCAGTCCAGCCAGGAACACCGTGCCGGCATATTTGCGGCGCAGCGCCTTGGCCTCTGCCTCGGGGCGAAAACGCATGGCGGCGAATTCGAAGAACTCGCGGCCGAGCAGATAGCCGTTGACGATGAAGAAGGCGGCAATGTTGATGCCCGGCACCAGAAGCAAGAGCAGCGCCACGATGTTGCCGAGGACCACCACGCCGAAGAATTTGATCGCCAGCGCAAGCGAATGCAAGGCCGGCACGGCACGACCGGGCGGATCGTTGGGATAATCGGTGCGCTCGACCACTTCGGCAATATCGTCGAGGAACAGACCGGCGACGATCGCCGTGACCGGGGCAATGAGCAAAGCCATCCCCACCGCCAGCACGATGCCGGCAATGATGGCGCTGAGCCACCCCGCCCAGGACGGCAGGCCCGGCAGCAGCGTTTGCAGCCAAGGCCAGGCCAGCCATTCGAGCAGGCTCTCCAGGCCGAGCCACAGCGCCAGCAGAGCGAGCAGCGTCAGCCCCAGCGTCTTGAGGAAGACGGAGCGGAATTCAGGCGAGAACAGCCGGCTGGCGGCGGCGCGGGCAGCATCTAGGATCACGGCGGGTGCAGACCCCTCATCGAGAAACGACGCCCCCGAGATAGGCGGCGAGGGAGAGCGGCGCAACTGCAAGGCGAGATCCTCGCCCGGCCTTCACGCCTTTCCCGTGATCGCTCCTGCCCGCCTGGCCGGAATGGTCATTGCCGCAACGCCGGCGACGACGAAACCCATGCCGACCCAAGCGGCCGGCCCCAGGCTTTCGCCCAGGAAGACGGCGCCGATGCCGACGCCGATCGGCACCCGCAGATAGGCCTGCGAGGTGGTGCCGACCGAGCCCAGCGTGTGGATCAGGCGAAAATAGATGACGAAGGCCAGCGCCGTCGAGAAGACCGACAGGCCGAGCAGGGCCAGGATCGATGCCGCCGACGGCGCAAGCGTCCATGGCCGGTCGACGATCAGGCTGAGCGGCACGAGCATCACCGCGCCGCAAAGCATCGAACCCGCGGCGGGGATCATCGGGTCGAAGCCCTTGAAGCCGCGGCCGAAGATCGCCGCCCCGGCATAGGAGACCGTCGCGATGACGATCGCAAGCTGCGCCCACATTTGGCGGCCAAGCCCGCCAAGCGCCTCCGTGCCGATGATGAGGCAGATGCCGACGATGCCGGCACCGACACCGACGAGCTTGCGCGACGTGACGGGCTCATGGCGCGTGATCAACGCCGTCAGCAGGAAGGTGAAGATCGGCGACGTCGAGTTGAGAATGGTGGCAAGGCCGGCATCGACCGAGCGCTCGGCGGCGGCGATCAGGGTGAAGGGCACGACGCTGTTGAGGCAGGCCTGGAAAGCGAACCGGCGCCAGCTTGCCGCATCGGCAGGCATGGCAAGGCCCCGCCAGCGGATGATGCTGAAGAGGATAGCCCCGGCGATCAGGGTACGGGCGGCGATGAAGGTGACAGGCGGGATCGTCTCGACGCCGATCTTGATGAAGGTGTAGGAGGCGCCCCACAGCACCGCCAGAGCGCCGAGCAGCGCGAGGTCGGTGGGCATTTCGGTCTTTTCGGACATTTCTGCCTTCCGTCTGCGGAAACAATCCGCTTCTAGCCGATAGCGGCGCGGAAATGTTTCGATCGCCGTGAAACCATAGCGGCGAGGGCGGCGGCCGATATGAGCCAGTTTCGATGCGAACGCTGCAGCAGCCGGCGAACATCGGCGGCGAGGGCGGCGTCATGGAAGGCGATGGCGATTTTCGGGGTAGGCAAAGCAGCGGCAACTCGCTAGACCCGCGCCCGGCCGGCATGCCAGATAGCCGGAGTGGTTCTTGGCGGAGATTTTGATGCCGGAATATGACGTGCTTTGCATCGGCAATGCCATTGTCGACATCATCGCGCAGTGCGACGAGGCTTTTCTCGAGACCAACGGCATCATCAAGGGGGCAATGAACCTCATCGACGCCAGGCGAGCCGAATTGCTCTACAGCCGCATGGGACCGGCGATCGAGGCTTCCGGCGGCAGTGCCGGCAACACGGCGGCCGGCGTCGCCAGCCTCGGCGGGCGCGCCGCCTTCTTCGGCAAGGTGTCGAACGACGCGCTGGGCGAAATCTACACGCACGACATCCACGCCCAGGGCGTGGCCTTCGACACCAGGCCGCTCGCGGGCGAGCCGCCGACCGCACGCTCGATGATCTTCGTCACGCCCGACGGCGAGCGTTCGATGAACACCTATCTCGGCGCCTGCGTCGAGCTTGGGCCCGAGGATGTCGAGGCCGACAAGGCGTCCGGCGCCAGGGTGACCTATTTCGAGGGCTATCTGTGGGATCCGCCGCGCGCCAAGGAGGCCATCCGCCAGACGGCGAAGCTGGCTCATGCCGCGGGGCGCGAAGTGTCGATGACGCTGTCGGATTCCTTTTGCGTCGACCGCTACCGCGACGAGTTCCTCGAGCTGATGCGCTCGGGCACCGTGGACATCGTCTTTGCCAACAGCCATGAGATCAAGTCGCTCTACCAGACCGCTTCCTTCGAGGAGGCGCTCGACGCCATCCGCAAGGACTGCAAAATAGCTGCCGTCACCCGGTCCGAAAAAGGTTCGGTGATCGTGCGCGGCGACGAGACCGTCACCATCGAGGCGACGATAATCAAGGAACTGGTCGACACGACCGGCGCCGGCGATCTCTATGCCGCAGGCTTCCTTTACGGCTACACGACCGGACGCAGCCTCAAGGATTGCGGCGACCTCGGCTCGCTGGCCGCCGGGCTGGTGATCCAGCAGATCGGCCCGCGCCCGCGCCAGAACCTGCGTCGCGAGGCGGAGCAGGCAGGGCTGCTCTAAACAGCCCAGCGAGGCAAATTGCATAAGAACGCCGTACCGTCGCGTCATCGCGGACAGGCTCGGAACCGGCCTGTCTGTCGCGCCCGTGTCACAGAGCGCTCCTACACGCAGGATAGGGCGTTCCGCGACTGACATTTCGGCACGTCAAACCAGGGGTGTGAAGATGCAAGCCAGCAAGCTGCCGGGTCGCGGCGTCAATTGCCGCCGCAATTTGTGCTTTCCGCGATAGAATTTCAGCAGCCGCCGGCGCCTGGGGAGGGGCGCGGGCCACAAGACGAACGCATGACCAGACTTCAGACTCCGCCCGAGGGTATTTCGCAAGAGACCCTGGCAGGCCTAGTGACCGAAGCCGTGCAGCAGACATTGATGCAGCAAGGTGTCCTGCTTGATGCGCAGGCCCTGGCCTCAGCCAGCGCGCTCGCAGGCAGCGTGGCGGCCGCCCTCCCCCTCCTGCCGCTGGCGCAGCGCCATGCAATCGATTCCTTCAAGGGCGATTGGACCGCGCTCATCTCCGAGTTCTTCCGCATGGTGCCCGAGAGAATAGCAAGCGGAGGTCCGGCGGTGTCCGATCCGGCTTCCGGGCGCGCGCCGCCGGAGGCGGGAAGGCTTCAAAATATCGCGGAACGCGCGGCCGGTCTTCAATCGATGCTGCTTGAGGATTGGGCCGGCGAGGTTGCCGGCTCGACCTATCTGGAAGAGAAGCTGCGCATCCCGCGCTCGACACTGCATCGCTGGCAAAGGCGCGGCGAGGTCGTCGCGTTGCGCAAGGGCGGCCGCAAGCATGTCTTCCCGCTTGCCCAGTTCGTCGACGGCAGACCGGTTTTGGGAATCAGCGACGTGCTGTCGGCGATCGGCAATCCGAGGCTTGCCTGGTTCTGGCTGACCCGCCCAGCGCCCGAGCTTAATGGCCGTGTCCCTATCGAGATGCTGAGGGAAGACATGGTCACGGACGTGGTCCGCGCCGCGCGCGCCGTGTCCTGAGCGGACCCGGCGATACGTTTTCGGCGCAGCCGGCGGTATAGTTTAGCCGGATAATTGACTGTCATACAACTGTAATAATTGGCACATTTGGCACATTCTCATGAATACCTTGTGTTTCGATTGTATAGATTGTGCAATTTGTCCCAATTTTACAAATATATGACGTGATATTTGCGCAACAAGACGTCTATAAGATTCAAAAAGCCGCCCTTCCGACACAATCTCTGTTGTACGCGACCGCCGATTGGGCCATGTCCGGAGCGAAGAAGCGGCGCCGGTGCGCGTGTTTTTTCAACGATGGGGACGGGGGTGGCAGAAGCCGAACGGCATGTCAGGCCTGTCTTGAACCTTTGACTGGAGATTCAAGAAAATGAACATCAAGAGCCTTCTACTCGGCTCCGCTGCGGCCTTGATCGCAGTTTCGGGCGCCCGCGCCGCCGACGCGGTGACCGTCGCCGAGCCGGAACCGGCCGAATACGTCAAGATCTGCGACGTCTATGGCGCCGGCTATTTCTACATCCCCGGCACCGAGACCTGCCTGCGCGTCGGCGGCTATGTCCGCTACGACGCCGGCGTGGGCGATGTCGGCTCGTTCGATGGCCGCACGGCCACCGACCATGAGGACGGCGACGCCCAGGACACCTGGAAGAAGAACGCCCGCTTCAACCTGAAGACCTGGACCGGCCAGGAAACCGAGCTTGGCACGTTGAAGACCTACACCGAGACCAAATTCAACTTTCCGAACGGGGGCGCCACAAGTGTTTCTCTGAGCTTCGCCTGGATCCAACTCGGTGGTCTGCGCGTCGGTAAGGATGAAACGCCGTATGACGCGTTTATCGGCTACGCCGGCAACGTCATCCAGGACACGCTGATCCATTACGGGCAGAAAGACACCAACGTCGTCAGCTACTATTTCGACGCCGGCAGCGGCATCACGGGCGTGATTTCGCTCGAAGAAGGTTCGGACACCACGGGCTCGACGGGCATTTCCGGCACGATCGACAGCTATGTTCCCCATGTGGTCGGTGGCTTGAAGTACAAGGGCGACTGGGGCGCGCTCACCGGCGTCGTCGCCTATGACAGCAACTACGAGGAAGTAGCCGGCAAGGTCCGCCTGGATGTCAATGTCAGCAAAGAGGTGTCGCTGTTCATCATGGGCGGCTATGGTACCGACGACAATCTCAACGATCCGGCCTATGCGATCCCAGGTCGAGGCCGCGGCTTCTACAAGCCGTGGGGCGGCAACTGGGCTGTCTGGGGCGGCGGCACCTACAAGTTCAACGAGAAGACCTCGTTCAACCTCCAGGTCTCGGCTGATGATGCCAAGAACGCCGCCGTTGCGGCAAACATAGCCTATACGATCGTTCCCGGCTTCACGATCACGACTGAAGTTGACTATGTCCACGACGGCAAGTTCGGCGACGCCGACGATTTCAACTGGACCAAGGCCGACAAGAAAAACAGCGTCGGCGGCATCGTCCGCTTCCAGCGCTCGTTCTGATCGAGCCTACCACCTCATACGGAAAGGGCCCGCGGCAGATGCAGTGGGCCCTTTTGTTTGATCCCAAGCAGGGCGTTTGACGCGCCGGCCCGTCAATTCCCCGCCGTATAGGCCGCGATCGCCGCCATGTTGACGATGTCCGAGTCCTTGGCGTTGAGCGAGACGATCTGGACCGGCTTGTTCAAGCCGACCAGCAGAGGGCCGATGACGGTCGAGCCGCCGAGTTCTTGCAGCATCTTGGTCGAGATCGAGGCGGAATGGAATGCCGGCATGATCAGCACATTGGCCGGGCCGGTGAGCCTGATGAATGGATATTGCGCCATGGAGCGCGGGTTCAGCGCCACGTCCGCCGCCATCTCGCCGTCATACTCGAAATCGACGCGGCGCTTGTCGAGGATGCGCACCGCCTCCTGCACGCGTTCGGAGCGCTCGCCCTGCGGGTGGCCGAAGGTGGAGTAGGCAAGCATGGCAATCCTTGGCTCGTAGCCCATGCGGCGGGCAAAACCAGCCGCCTCCTCGGCGATGTCGGCGATCTGCTCGGCGTTCGGCATGTCGTGCACGGCGGTGTCTGCGACCAATACCGTCCTGCCGCGCGCGAGCACGATCGACACGCCGATCACGCGGTGGCCGGGCTTGGCGTCGATGATGCGGCGCACGTCGTCCAGCGCGGTGGAATAGTTGCGGGTAACGCCGGTGACGATGCCGTCGGCATCGCCCAGCGCCACCATGCAGGCGGCGAAATGGTTGCGGTCGTTGTTGATCAGGCGCTGGCAGTCGCGGAACAGGAAGCCTTTCCGCTGCATGCGCTCGTAGAGATAGTCGGTGTAGATGCCGTTGCGGCGCGACAGCCTGGCGTTGATGATCTCAATGCCCTGCTTGTTCAAGTCGATGCCGGCATTGCGGGCATTGTCCTTGATGACGTCGTCACGGCCGAGCAGGATCGCGGTGCCGAGCTTCTGGTTCACATAGGAGACGGCGGCGCGCATCACCTGCTCCTCCTCGCCTTCGGCGAAGACGATGCGCTTGGGCTGGCGGCGCACGCGGTCGTAGATGCGCTGCAGGGTCGAGGCGATCGGGTCGCGGCGGGCCGACAGTTCCTGCGCATAGCGGTCGAGATCGAGGATCGGCTTGCGGGCGACGCCGGACTCCATCGCCGCCTTGGCCACCGCCAGCGGGATCGCCGAGATCAGGCGTGGGTCGAACGGCACGGGGATGATGTAGTTGGGGCCGAATTTCGGCCGGTTGCCCTGATAGGCGGCGGCGACATCGTCCGGCACGTCCTGGCGCGCCAGCTCGGCCAGCGCCCGGGCCGCCGCGATCTTCATCGCGTCATTGATGGTGGTGGCGCGCACATCCAGCGCGCCCCGGAAGATATAGGGGAAGCCCAGAACATTGTTGACCTGGTTGGGGTAGTCCGAGCGGCCCGTCGCCATGATGGCGTCGGTGCGGATCTCGGCCACTTCCTCGGGAGTGATCTCCGGATCGGGATTGGCCATGGCGAAGATGATCGGATTCTTCGCCATCGACTGCACCATGGCGGTGGTGAGCGCGCCCTTGGCGGACAGGCCGAGGAAGACGTCCGCGCCGTCCAGCGCCTCGGCAAGGCTGCGCGCCTCGGTCTTGACCGCATGCGCCGACTTCCACTGGTTCATGCCCTCGGTGCGGCCTTGGAAGACCACGCCCTTGGTGTCGCACAGGATGATGTTTTCCGGCGAAAAACCCATCGCCTTCATCAGTTCGATACAGGCGATGCCGGCAGCGCCCGCGCCGTTGCAGACCATCCTGGTGGTCTTCATGTCGCGGCCGGTGATCTCCAGCGCGTTGATCAGCCCGGCGGCCGAGATGATTGCCGTGCCGTGCTGGTCGTCGTGGAAAACCGGGATGTCCATCAATTCGCGCAGCCGCTGCTCGATGATGAAGCACTCCGGCGCCTTGATGTCCTCGAGATTGATGCCGCCGAAGGAAGGCCCGAGGAAGCGCACGCAGTTGACGAACTCGTCGGCATCCTCGGTGTCGACTTCAAGGTCGATCGAATCGACATCGGCGAAGCGCTTGAACAGCACGGACTTGCCTTCCATCACCGGCTTGGAGGCCAGCGCGCCGAGATTGCCTAGGCCGAGGATGGCAGTGCCGTTGGAGATGACGGCGACCATGTTGCCGCGCGTCGTATAATCGAAGGCGCGGCTCGGATCCTCGGCGATGGCGCGCACGGGAACGGCGACGCCCGGCGAATAGGCGAGGCTCAGATCGCGTTGCGTCGCCATCGGCTTGGTGGCGACGATCTCCAGCTTGCCGGGCCGCCCCATGGCGTGGAATTCCAGCGCCTCCTCGGGACTGACGGAGGGGCCGCTGCTTTCGGTTTTCCTGGCCATGATACCTGACGTTTTCCTCACCAATTCGCGCTCTTGAGGCGAGCGCATTCTTTTGAACTACCGCTTAAGGCCATACTCAGCCGCTGTAAACCGCCAAGCGATCAAGTGACGGCGTTCCTCCGCGCTGCCGGCGACAGTCAAATCTTGCCTGATGAGATCGCGGCAATCTCGCGCAGGTGTTCGCTGACCGAAGCCCAGCGCGTCAGCCCAGAGGTGCCGGCGAACGGCCATTCGGAAAAGGGCGGATCATCGCTTCCCATCCGTCGCTTAAGCGCCGAGAGATAAGCCATCAGTTCCAACCGTTCCGCCTTTACCCTTTCAAGCGTGCGGCCGCGAATCTCCTCCCGCGGTATGGCGCGGTCGCGAAGCCGCTCGACCGCGCGGCGGATCGCGGCCGGCTCCGGCTCGGCGATGATGCAGTAGTCCGGATCGAAATAGACGTCGCGGCCGCCGATGCTCGGTGTCGAGACGATCGGCAGCCCGGCCAGCAGATACTCCATGCTGGAATACATTGCCCCTTCCACCGCCGACAGGCAGAGCCCGACCGCGGCCTGGTTGTAGACGCGGTTGACCTCGGCGGCGGTCAGCCGGCCGGGCAGGCCATCGATGAGCGGATTGGCGATGCTGTGAAGCGACGATTGCGCCTGCAGGCGGCGGATGAAGGCGCGGTCGCCGGCCGGCGGCAATTCGCCGATCGAGGACGTCACATGAACCAGTCTTTCGATCTCGAAGGCGAGATAGTGCCGCTTGGTGTGCGAGATGCGGCCATTGTAGACGGCATCGAACTCGACCGGCACGTCAGGCAGCGGCCGGAAGACGTCTTCCGAGATCATCAGATTGTGATTGGAGAAGATCGCATTGCCGCCAACGCCTGCAATCAGGCGTCGCTCTTCCTCTGTGTTGCAGAGAAAGATCAGCTCGTGCTTGGGGCAAACCTTGGCGAACCAGGCGAGATCCTTGCGTATCTGCTCGACGACGGCAGGCCGTTCCAGCGTCCAGTTCGGCATCAGGAGGAAGGTAGCGCGCCGTGGCGCAAGGCGTCGGCAGAAGGCGGCGAGCGCGTAGAGAGGGCGCCTGCCGCCGACAGGTACATAGAGGATCAACGGATCGCGACTGAAGATGTGGAGAGGCATGTCGATGCCGCCATCGAGGCTTGAAAGCGGCCCACGCGCCGGAAGGATGAAGGGCAGCCGTATCCGCGTCCACGCCTTGATCTTGGTTCTGGTTCGGTTGGCTCGGTTAGCGGCAAGAAGCCGAATGCGGCCGAGCGAGCCGGCGGGGCCGACCATCTCCTCGAACGTCTCGTGTCCGTCCTGCTTCATCGCCCCACCATGTTCTCATGGGCCCGCACGATCCATATGTCGGCCGACGGCATGAGGCAACATGCCTCCGCACCCTGTCCTGCTGATGGCGCAACCGCCCAGTCTTCCCCTGCTTTTCGCGCCGCCGGCATTAAACCGGGCTGCCACTTCTGCTAGCGTCCCGGCATGAACATGCACATGCCGACAGACAACGACGCCCAGGAGACGACGACGCCTACGCCCGCCACCGGCGGCGTCACGCCGATGATGGAGCAATATATCGAGATCAAGGCGGCAAACCCTGACTCGCTTTTGTTCTACCGCATGGGCGATTTCTACGAGCTGTTCTTCGACGACGCGGAGAAGGCGAGCCAGGCCCTCGGCATCGTTTTGACCAAGCGCGGCAAGCACCAGGGCCACGACATTCCGATGTGCGGCGTACCGGTGCATGCGGCGGACGACTATCTGCAAAAGCTGATCGCGCAGGGTTTTCGTGTCGCCGTCTGCGAGCAAATCGAGGATCCGGCCGAAGCCAAGAAGCGCGGCTCCAAATCGGTGGTGCGGCGCGACGTGGTGCGGCTGGTCACGCCGGGCACCATCACCGAGGACAAGCTGCTCGCGCCCTCGGAGTCGAGCTTCTTGATGGCGTTCGGCCGCGTGAAGGGCGGCGCCGCTGCCAGCCAGGCGAGCTTCGCGCTGGCCTGGATCGACATTTCGACCGGCGCGTTCCGCGTTGCCGAGACGAGCGCCGAGCGGCTGCTTGCCGACATCTTTCGCGTCGACCCGCGCGAGCTGATCGTCGCCGAGCCGGTTTTCCACGATCCGGAGCTCAGGCCGGTCTTCGATGTACTTGGCCGGGTCGCCAATCCGCAGCCGCCGTCGTTGTTCGATTCGGCCTCGGCCACGGGCTGCATCGCGCGCTTCTTCGAGGTCGCGACGCCGGACAGTTTCGGCACCTTCTCGCGCGCCGAATTGTCGGCGATTTCGGGCGCCATCGCCTATGTCGAAAAGACGCAAAAAGCCGAACGCCCGCCTTTGTCCCGCCCCGAGCGCGAGGAGCAGGGCTCGACGCTGTTCATCGACCCGGCGACGCGCGCCAACCTGGAACTTTTGCGCACGCTCTCCGGCAGCCGCGACGGCTCGCTGTTCAAGGCGATCGACCGCACGGTGACCGGCGGCGGGGCGCGACTGCTCGCAGATCGGCTGATGGCGCCGCTGACCGACCCGGCGGCGATCGGAGCGCGACTGGATTCGGTCTCCTTCTTCCGCTCCGAAGTGCGGCTCTGCCAGGGTCTGCGGGCGAGCCTGAAAAGCGTCGCCGACATGCCGAGGGCGCTGTCCAGGCTGGCGCTCAACCGCGGCGGGCCGCGCGATCTGGGGGCGCTGCGCGCCGGCTTCGAGGCGGCGAGAGCGATTGCCGAGTTGTTCGCGACAACCGCGCTGCCCGCCGAGCTCGCCGCGGCGCTGGCCGCGATCAAGGCCCTTCCCGAGGCGCTTGCCCGCCACCTCAGCGAAGCGCTCGACGACGAGCTGCCGCTGATCAGGCGCGACGGCGGCTTCGTGCGTACCGGCTATCACGCCGAACTCGACGAGATGCGGGCGCTGCGCGACGAATCGCGAAAAGTGATCGCCGGGCTGGAGCGCTCGCTGATCGAGGAAACCGGCATCCGCTCGCTGAAGATCCGGCACAACAATGTGCTCGGCTATTACATCGAGGTGACGACCAACCATCACGCGATCATGACCGGCAGCGACGCGGCCAAAGCGCGCTTCATCCATCGCCAGACCATGGCCAATGCCATGCGCTTCACCACGACCGAGCTGGCGGAGCTGGAATCGAAGATCGCCAACGCCGCCGACAAAGCGCTCGGCATCGAGCTTGCCGCCTTCGACCGCCTGACGGCGGAAGTGGTCACCGAGGCCGAACGGATCCGCGCCGGCGCCGAGGCGCTTGCGGCTCTCGATGTGTCGGCCGCGCTGGCGCTTCTTTCCGAAAGCGAGGGATGGTGCCGGCCGCTGGTGGATTCCGGCCTCGCTTTCGAAATTGTTGGCGGACGCCACCCGGTGGTCGAACAGGCGCTCAGACGTTCCGGCGAAGGACCGTTCGTCGCCAATGATTGCGACCTCTCGCCCGAAAGCGGCGCCAAGGCCGGCGCCATCTGGCTGCTCACCGGCCCCAATATGGGCGGTAAATCGACATTCCTCAGGCAGAACGCACTGATCGCCATCCTGGCCCAGACCGGCTCCTTCGTGCCGGCGCAAAGAGCCCATATCGGCGTCGTCGACCGCCTGTTCTCGCGCGTCGGCGCCTCGGACGACCTGGCGCGCGGCCGCTCGACCTTCATGGTCGAGATGGTCGAGACGGCGGCAATCCTCAACCAGGCGGGTGAGCGGGCGCTGGTGATCCTGGACGAGATCGGCCGCGGCACGGCGACTTTCGACGGCTTGTCGATCGCCTGGGCGGCGGTCGAATATCTGCACGAAAAGAACCGCTGCCGGGCGATCTTCGCCACGCATTTCCACGAGATGACGGCGCTGGCGGGCAAGCTCCCCCGCCTCCACAACGTCACCATGCGGGTCAAGGAATGGGAAGGCGACGTCGTCTTCCTGCACGAGGTCGGCAAGGGCGCGGCCGACCGCTCCTACGGCGTGCAGGTGGCGCGGCTGGCCGGCCTGCCGGAGGCGGTCGTCGCCCGGGCCAGGGAGGTCCTGCATCAGCTGGAAGAGGGCGAGGTTTCCGGCAAGACCAACCGGCTGGTCGACGATCTGCCGCTGTTTTCGGTGGCGGTGAAACGCGAAGCGCCGAAGCCGGTCAAGAGCGATGCGCTGGGCGAAGCGCTGGGCGCAATCAATCCCGACGAGATGACGCCGCGCGAGGCGCTGGAAGCGCTCTACCGGCTGAAGGGGCTGGCGACGAAGCAATAGCGCCAGTCTGGCTTGACTCATTGTACCGATCGGTACAATGTCGGTTATCGATGATCGAAACTGACAGGAGATCTCATGAGCCGCCCGCCATTGCCGCCCTTCACAGCCGAGACAGCGGCGCAAAAGGCGCGCCTTGCGGAGGATGCGTGGAACAGTCGCGATCCCGAGCGGGTATCGCTCGCTTATACGGAGGACAGCATCTGGCGGAACCGGGCCGAATTCGTCTCAGGCCGTGGCGAGATCGTCGGCTTCCTCAAGCGCAAATGGGCGCGCGAGCTGGACTACCGCCTGATCAAGGAGGTGTGGACTTGGAACGAGAACCGCATCGCGGTGCGCTTCGCCTATGAATGGCGCGACGACAGCGGCCACTGGTTCCGCTCCTACGGCAACGAGAACTGGGAGTTCGACGAAGCCGGGCTGATGCGCCGGCGCCTGGCGAGCATCAACGACCTGCCGATCACGGAGCGCGAGCGGAAATATCATTGGCCGCTCGGCCGCCGGCCGGACGACCATCCCGGTCTTTCGGAACTTGGGCTCTAAGGACGGTGCGGCGCATCGTTCCGGACCGCGACCAGTTGCTGGGGATCGTTGCCGAGGTTTTCCGCGAGCATGGCTATGAGGGCGCCAGCCTGGCCCTGATCGGCGAAGCGACGGGGCTGGGCAAGGGAAGCCTCTACCACTTCTTTCCCGGCGGCAAGGAAGAGATGGCGAGAGCCGTCATTGCCCATATCGACGGCTGGTTCGAGGACAATGTCTTCGCGCCATTGCGTGACAGCACCGATCCGCTCGCGGGGATCGAGCAGATGCTCGAGGCGACGGACAGCTATTTCCGCTCGGGGCGGCGCGTTTGCCTGATCGGCGCTTTCGCGCTGGATGAATCGCGCGATCTCTTCGCCGGCCAGATAAGGGATTATTTCGGCCGCTGGGTCACGCATCTCGCCGATGCGCTGGCGCGATCCGGACACCGACCGGACGAGGCCGGCGAGTTGGCCGAGGAAGCCGTCGCCGCCATCCAGGGCGCCCTCACCCTTGCCCGCGCCGCAAATGACCTCGATGTGTTTTCAAGAGCATTGCGGCGAGCGCGGATGCGGCTTGGGCTGCCGGCGAAGATTTAACCGGACTCCTACAGAGGTTCGAAGCGAAAGCCTGTTTCGCCTCGCGAAATCCGGCCGACGCCCGGTGAATCGAGATGCGCTCCGGCGACGCACCAGGCGTTGTCGGCGGCAAGCGCCAAAATGCGCAGCCGGGTCTCGCGCGCCTGGTCCTGGTCGGCGTCGAATTCCCACGCTACCTCCGGCCGCTCGAACTGAAGCGACGGCACATGCACGATGTCACCCCAGACCAGCAACGTCTCGCCGCCGCTCGTGACACGAAAGCCAGTATGGCCGATTTCATGGCCGGGAGAGGCGACGGCCTCGATATTCGCGCTCAGCGGCTGTCCAGAGCCCAAAGGTTCCGCTCGGTCATGGAAGCGGCTCAACCTCGCTACCGACCGGAACATGTCGAGCTCGGCCCGGGGAACAAGCAGGCGAGAGAGTTGCGGGAAACCGTCGCGACCATCGGCAAGGACAAGCCCGTGGATATGGTCGAGATGCGTGTGGGTGAACGCAACCGTTCGTATCCGGTCGACGGCGATCCTCGCCTCGCTCAGCGCCTGCGGAAGAAAGCCCATCGTCGGGTGCCAGGCGTTCGAGGAGCCCGTGTCGATCAGCGTAATTTCGCGGCCGTCGTCGACGGCAAAGGCATTGACCGACAATCTGAGCGCGCCGTCGAAGAGCGGCACCTGCGGGGGGAGATCGTCGCCGAAGGGCTCGCCTCCCGGCTTATGCAGCCGCCGGACCGGCATGTCGACATAACCGTCGCGCAACGAGGTGACGGTCAAGTCACCGATTTTATAGGCCGTGTGATGCGGTCCGGCTGAAATTCGTTCCAATGCCTGCTCCCGGCTCACTTGCGAATCCGGATCGAAGTTGTGGCTAGATCATCTCCAGCCCGCGCTTGCGCGTCGGCGGCGGGAAGGCGCGGTCGAGTTCAGCGAAATCCTCGGGCGTCAGCTTGATGTCGAGCGCGGCGGCGTTCTGGCGGACATGCTCCTGGCGGCCGGCCTTTGGAATGGCGATGACGCCGGGCTGCGCCATCACCCAGGCGAGCGCGATCTGGGCGGCGGTGGCGTTGTGGCGCGAAGCTACGGCTTCGAGCCGAGCATTCCGGGCGAGCGCACCCTGCTCCACCGGCGAATAGGCCATCAGCGGGATGCCGCGCTTCAGGCTCCAGGGTGCCAAGTCGAATTCCGGCCCGCGCCGCGAGAGATTGTAGAGGATCTGATTGGTCTGGACGTTGCTGCCCGAGCGCAGACCGACCAGTTCCTCCATCTCGTCGGTGTCGAAATTGCTGACGCCCCAGTGGCGGATCTTGCCTTCCCTCTTCAAGGTTTCGAAGGCCTCGACGGTTTCGGATAGCGGCACGCTGCCCGGCCAATGCAGCAGATAGAGATCGATCCGGTCGGTGGAAAGCCGCTTCAGGCTGTTCTCGCAGGCTCGCTTCACGCCGGCGCGCGACGCATTGGTCGGCAGCACCTTGGAAACCAGAAAAGTCTCGTCGCGGCGCCCGGCGATGGCCTCCGCCACCACCTCCTCGGCGCCGCCGCTGGCATACATCTCCGCCGTGTCGATGAGCATGATGCCGAGGTCCAGCCCAAGCTTCAGCGCCGCGACTCCATCGGTGCGGCGCCTGCGGTCCTCGCCCATCTTCCAGGTGCCCTGGCCCAGCACCGGAACGGCCTCGCCGGACGGCAGCTCGAGGGTTCTGACTGTTGACGGCATGGCTTCCTCCGCGGGGCTGGATCGCAGCACAGCAAAAAACGGAAATCCAGACCAAAGCCGCGTGGCCGCCTGGATTTCCCGGGAGCGGCTACTTCGCCGGGTGCTTGGCGAGCCAGTCCTGCATCTGCTTGATCTCGGCTTCCTGCCCCTTGACCACGCCTTCGGCGAGCTTGCGGATTTCCGGATCCTTGCCATTGGCGATCACCACCTTGGCCATGTCGATAGCGCCCTGATGATGAGGGATCATGCCACGGACGAAATCGACATCGGCATTGCCGGTGTATTTGATCGCCATGTCCTTGTGCATCTTCTTCATCGCCGCCTCATAGCCAGCCGTGGCCGGGCTCTGGGCGCCCATCGCCATCTTGGACATGTCGTGCTTCATCTCCTCCGACGAGGCCGGCACGCTTTCGAGGAAGACGGCAAGCAGCATTCCCGCCGCCATCAAAAGCAGCACGATTTTCTTGGCCAGGGTCATTCAAGGTCTCCTTGTTGTTGAGGTTCGTATCTGGGAGCTTCGTTCAGAGTTTCAACGTCCTCAGCCGCAAAGCATTGGTAATGACCGACACCGACGACAGGCTCATCGCCGCCGCCGCTATCATCGGCGACAGAAGCGTGCCGGTGAGCGGATAGAGGACGCCGGCCGCGACCGGCACACCGAGCACGTTGTAGAGGAAGGCGAAGAACAGGTTCTGGCGGATGTTGCGGATCGTCGCCTGGGCCAGCGTGCGCGCCCTGACAATGCCGTTGAGGTCGCCCTTGACCAGCGTGATGCCGGCGCTTTCGACCGCGACATCGGCGCCGGTGCCCATGGCGATGCCGACATCGGCGCCGGCCAGCGCTGGCGCATCGTTGACGCCGTCGCCGGCCATGGCCACGCCAGCGCCGCTCGCACGCAGCTGTTCGACCAGAGCGCCCTTCTCATCCGGCAGCAGGCCGGCGCGGACCTCATCGATTCCGAGCTTGCCGGCGATCGCTTTTGCCGTGCGCTCGTTGTCGCCGGTTGCCATGATGATCCTGAGACCCCTGTCGTGCAGGGCCTTGATCGCCTCGGCCGTCGTTGCCTTGACGGGATCGGCCACGGCGACGATGCCGGCGAATACGCCGTCGACGGCCACGAACATGGCCGTCTTGCCTTCGGCCTGCATCGCCTCGGCATTGGCCGCCGGCGTTTCGACGCCGAGGTCCGCCATCATCGCCGCATTGCCGAGCGCGACCTTCCTGCCGGAAACCGTGCCCGAGACGCCCTTGCCGGTGACAGCTTCGAAATCGACGGCTTCGGCCAGCTTCAGGCCGCGCGCGGCGGCGCCTTCGACGATCGCCTCGGCTAGAGGATGTTCCGAGCCCTTTTCGAGCGCGGCGGCAAGACCCAGCAGCTCGTTCTCATCGATATTTCCGGCCGCGACGACGTCGGTAAGCCGCGGCTTGCCTTCGGTCAGCGTGCCGGTCTTGTCGACGATCAGCGTGTCGACCGAGGCGAAACGCTCGAGCGCCGCCGCTTCCTTGATGAGCACGCCGGCATGCGCGCCGCGTCCGGTCGCCGTCATGATCGACATCGGCGTCGCCAGACCGAGCGCGCAGGGACAGGCGATGATCAGCACCGACACAGCCGAGACGATGGCGAAGATCAGGCTGGGCTCTGGGCCGAGGAGTGCCCAGGCGACGAAGGCGATGATGGCGACCAGCACCACGGCCGGTACGAAATAGAAGGACACGCGGTCGGCCAGCCCCTGGATCGGGGCGCGCGAGCGCTGCGCCTTGGCGACCATCTCGACGATGCGCGACAGCGTGGTCTCGGCGCCGACCTTCTCAGCGCGCATGACCAGCGAGCCGTTCTTGTTCAGTGTGCCGCCGGTAAGCGCGGAGCCTTCCGTCTTTTCGACCGGCAGCGGCTCGCCCGTGATCATTGATTCGTCAATCGCCGAGCGACCTTCCAGCACGGTGCCGTCGACCGGAACAGCGTCGCCCGGACGAATGCGCAGCCGGTCGCCGGTCTGCACGCTGTCGAGCGGCACATCCTTCTCGGAACCGTCGGCGCCGATCAGACGCGCCGTCTTCGGGGCAAGGTCGAGGAGCGCGCGAATGGCCGAGCCGGTGCGCTCGCGGGCTCTGAGCTCCAGCACCTGGCCAAGGAAGACAAGCGCGACAATGACGGCGGCAGCCTCGAAATAGACCGGCACGGCGCCGTCATGGCCGCGGAACTGATGCGGGAAGATGTCCGGAAAAAGGGCGGCGACCACGCTGTAGAGATAGGCAGCGCCCACGCCCAGCGAAATCAGTGTCCACATATTGGGGCTGCGGTTGACAACCGATTCCCAGCCGCGATGGAAGAACGGAAACGCCGCCCAAAGCACCACCGGGCTCGCCAGCGCCAGCTCTACCCACGTTTTCGTCCGGCCGTCGATGAGACTTTCGAAGCTGAGACCCAGCATCGGCGCCATGGCGAAGATCAGGAGAGGAGCGGAAAGCGCCGCGCTGACCCAGAACCGGAGCGTGAAATCGACCAGCTCGGGATTCGGGCCTTCATCGCCGGTCGGCACGCCCATCGGCTCCAGCGCCATGCCGCAGATCGGGCACGAGCCGGGCTTGTCGCGGATGATCTCGGGATGCATCGGGCAGGTGTACTGCGTCCCCTTCGGCATCGGCTGCGGCTCGGGCCGGCCGGCAAGGTATCTTGCCGGCTCCGCCTCGAACTTGCCTTGGCAAGCGGCGGAGCAGAAATAGAAGCCCTGGCCATCATGACGCACAAAGTGCCTGGCGCTGGCGCGGTCGACGCTCATGCCGCAGACAGGATCCGTGGCCGTCAGGTAGCTCTCCGGCTCGGCTACGAATTTCGTGCGGCAGCGCTCGCTGCAGAAATGAAAGGTCCGTCCGCCGTGCTCGGCTGTCGGCTTGCCGGCCGCCGGATCGACCGTCATGCCGCAGACAGGATCGCGAATCACAGCTTCGGCCGCGGACGCTGCAGTTTTCGCGGAGCAGCAGGATGCGCCATGCGAGTGATGATGGTTGTGGTCGGAATGGGTCATCAGCAATGCCTCGGAATTCTCGAATTGAGGCGGAGGTAGTCCTTCCAGCTACTGGAAGGTCAAGGGCCAGTTTCGACTTTCGGAAATTCTGGTCGTTTGGCGTTGCGCTGCATCAGTCGCGCGCCATCGGAAACGCGGGCGCCAGCCCCATACACAGCGCGAAGAAAACAGGCTATAGACGCCGCCGAATGGCAAAGATCTCCCTGAAACTCAACGAAATCATCGATGGCGACGCCTTGCGCCGCGACTTGACCGCGCTGACGTCGGCAAGCGCCGGCGACGGTTCGGGACCGGCGGTTCGCACCGCCGTGCTCCAATTGCTCAAATCCAGGCTGGCGGAGGGGCGCAAGATCGCCGAGGCCATGCTCAAGGAGGATGGCGGCGGCAATGCCTGCGCCGAGCGGCTCTCGCATCTGATGGATGAGCTGATCCGGGCGCTCTATGATTTCGCCGCCACCCATGTCTACCGGGTAAAGAACCGTTCGGTGGCCGAGCGCATGGCGGTCGTGGCGGTCGGCGGCTACGGCCGCGGCACGCTGGCGCCGGGCTCCGACATCGACCTCCTGTTCCTGCTGCCCTACAAGCAGACGCCATGGGGCGAGCAGATCGTGGAGTATATGCTCTACATGCTGTGGGACATGGGGCTGAAGGTCGGCCACGCCACCCGCAACATCGAGGATTGCCTGCGGCTCTCGCGCAGCGACATCACCATCCGCACCTCGATCCTCGAGGCGCGTTTCCTGTGGGGCGAACAGAAGCTCTACGAAGAACTGCTCACCCGCTTCGACCACGAGGTGGTGCGCACGACCGGGCCGGAATATGTGCAGGCCAAGCTTGCCGAGCGCGACGAGCGCCACGCCAAGGCCGGCGAAAGCCGCTATCTGGTCGAGCCCAACGTCAAGGACGGCAAGGGCGGGTTGCGCGACTTGCAGACGCTGTTCTGGATCGGCAAATATTTCTATCGCGTGCGCACCGGCGAGGAGCTGGTCGAGAAGGGCGTCTTCACCGAGGCCGAATACCGCGAATTCCAGAAGGCGGAGGACTTCCTGTGGGCGGTGCGATGCCACATGCACTTCCTCACCGGCAAGGCGGAGGAGCGGCTGCACTTCGACATCCAGCGCGAGATCGCCGAACGTCTGGGCTACACGACGCATCCCGGCCTGTCGGCGGTCGAGCGCTTCATGAAGCACTATTTCCTCGTCGCCAAAGATGTCGGCGACCTCACCCGCATCTTCTGCGCGGCGCTCGAGGAAGAGCAGGCCAAGCATGTGCCGGGCTTCAACCGCATCTTCCTCACCTTCCAGCGGCGCAGGCGCAAGCTTGCCGGCACGTCCGATTTCATTGTCGACAACCACCGCATCAACATCGCCGACGATGGCGTGTTCGAACGCGACCCGGTCAACCTGCTGAGGTTGTTCTGGTTCGCCGACAAGCATGGGCTGGAGTTCCATCCCGACGCGCTGAAGCTGCTCACCCGCTCGCTCGGCCTGGTCAACAAGTCGCTTCGGCGCGACGAGGAGGCCAACCGGCTGTTCCTCGACATATTGACCTCGGACCGCAACGCCGAGCTCAACCTCAGGCGCATGAACGAGGCCGGGCTGCTCGGCAGGCTGATCCCCGACTTCGGCAAGATCGTCGCCATGATGCAGTTCTCGATGTACCACCACTACACGGTGGACGAGCATCTGATCCGCTGCATCGGCGTGCTGGCCGAGATCGAGCGTGGCGATGGCGAGAAGATTCACCCGCTGGCGCATTCGCTGATGCCAGGGCTGAAGAAGAGCCGCGAGGCGCTTTATGTCGCGGTGCTGCTGCACGACATAGCCAAGGGCCGGCCGGAAGACCATTCGGAGGCCGGCGCGCGAATCGCGCGGCGCATCTGCCCGCATATGGGACTGTCGGCGGCCGACACCGAGACGGTCGCCTGGCTGGTCGAGAACCACCTCGTGATGTCTATGACGGCGCAGACGCGCGATCTCAACGACCGCAAGACGATCGAGGATTTCGCCTCGATCGTGCAGTCGGTGGAGCGGCTGAAGCTGCTTTTGGTCCTCACCGTCTGCGACATACGCGGCGTCGGGCCAGGCGTGTGGAACGGTTGGAAGGGGCAGCTGCTGCGCACGCTCTATTACGAGACCGAGCTGCTGCTGACTGGCGGCTTCTCGGAAGTGTCGCGGGCGCAACGCACCGCCGCCGCGCGCGAGCGTCTGGCCGAGGCGCTCTCGGCCTGGCCGGCCAAGGAGCGCAAGCGCTATGTCGCGCAGCACTATGAGAACTATCTGCTGACGGTCGACCTCAACGACCAGTTGCGCCACGCCGAATTCATCCGCGAGGCGGATGCGGCGGGCAAGAAGCTCGCGACCATGGTCAAGACGCATGAATTCGAGGCGGTGACCGAGATCACCGTGCTGGCGCCGGACCATCCGCGCCTGCTTTCGATCATCGCCGGGGCCTGCGCCGCGGCCGGCGGCAACATCGTCGACGCGCAGATCTTCACCACTTCCGACGGTCGCGCGCTGGACACCATCCTGATCTCGAGGGAGTTCGACCTCGACGAGGACGAGCGACGCCGCGCCGAGCGGGTCGGCCGGCTGATCGAGGACGTGCTGTCCGGCAAGAGCTGGCTGCCCGAGATGATCGAGAAGCGCACCAAGCCCAGGCGCGGCGCCAAGGTATTCAGGATTCCGCCGCGCGCCGAAATCCGCAACACGCTGTCGAACCGTTTCTCGGTGGTCGAGGTCGAGGGGCTGGACCGGCCTGGCCTGCTGTCCGAGATCACCGGCACGCTCTCCGACCTTTCGCTCGACATCGCCTCGGCGCATATCACCACCTTCGGCGAAAAGGTCATCGACACATTCTACGTCACCGACCTTACCGGACAGAAGATCGACAGCCCGACGCGCACAGCCACCATCCACAAGCGGCTGATCGATACGCTGGAAGGCAATTCGTCGGAACGCAACGGCAAGGCCAAGGCGGCGGCCGAGTGACCATCCATTTGACGCAATTTCCCTGGCAGTCATCCCCGGCATGAGCCTCGTCAAGAAATTCGCCACCGTCGCTTCCGGCACGCTGATGAGCCGCGCGCTGGGTTTCGGCCGTGAGATGCTGATGGCGGCGGCGCTCGGCACCGGCCCGGTCGCCGATGCCTTCAACGCCGCCTTCCAGTTCCCCAACACCTTCCGCCGGCTGTTCGCCGAAGGCGCCTTCAACGCCGCTTTCGTGCCGCTCTTCGCCAAGGAGATCGAGCAGCATGGCAATGAGGGCGCCAAGCGCTTCTCGGAGGAAGTGTTCGGCGTGCTGTTCTCGGCGCTGCTGGCGCTGACGATCGCCATGGAACTGGCGATGCCGCTGATCGTGCGCTACCTGGTGGCGCCGGGCTTTGCCGACATCCCGGGCAAGTTCGAGACGACCGTCACGCTCGCCACGATCATGTTCCCGTATCTCATCTGCATGTCGCTCGGCGCCATGATGGCCGGCATGCTGAATTCGCTGCGCCGCTATTTCGCGGCGGCGATCGCGCCCGCCTTCCTCAACATCATCCTGATCGCCGTGCTGGGTTACGCCTGGTATCACGGGCTGGACGCGCATGATGTCGGCTTCGGCCTGTCCTGGGGCGTGCTGGCGGCGGGCATCGTGCAGCTCGCCATCGTCTGGATCGCGGTGCGCCATGCCGGCATCTCGATCGGCTTTCGCCGTCCCAAGATGACGCCCAACGTCAAGCGGCTGCTGGTCCTGGCACTGCCGGCGGCGATCACCGGCGGCATCACCCAGATCAACCAGCTGATCGGCACGGCGATCGCTTCGGCGCAGAACAGCGCGGTCTCGTCGCTCGCCTATGCCGATCGCATCTACCAACTGCCGCTCGGCGTCGTCGGCGTGGCGGTGGCGATCGTGCTGTTGCCGGAACTGTCGCGGGCGCTGAAATCGGGCAATCTGGTCGAGGCCGCGAACCTGCAGAACCGCTCGGTCGAGTTCACCCTGTTCATGACACTGCCGGCTGCTGCCGCGCTCTGGGTGATGTCGGAACCGATCGTGCGACTGGTCTATGAGCGCGGGGCGTTTGCCGCCAATCACTCGACGCCGATCGTCGCCTCGATCCTGGCGATCTTCGGCCTCGGCCTGCCCGCCTTCGTGCTGATCAAGGCTTTCACGCCCGGCTATTTCGCGCGCGAGGACACGCGCACGCCGATGATCTTCGCAGCCATTTCGGTCGGCGTGAACGTCGCCACCGCGCTCAGCCTGTTTCCATCGATGGGCGCGCCGGGCATCGCGGTCGCTTCGGCGATAGCCGGCTGGGTCAATGCGCTGATGCTGCTCGCCATGCTGATCCGGCGCGGACATTGGGGCCGCGACATCCCGCTCTTGAAGCGCATTCCAAGGCTGGTGCTATCGGCGGTGATCATGGCGACCGCGCTTTACTTCGCCGAGCACTACTTCGCCGCGCGGCTTGGGCCGGGCTCGCCCCTGGTGGTGAAGGCGACGACGCTGTTCGCGCTGGTCGGCGGGGGCGCGGCGCTCTACTTCATCGCCGCCTTCGGCACCGGCGGCGCCGATTTCGGCATGATCCGCAGGAATGTGAAGCGGGGCGAGGCAAAAAGTGTGCCGCCGGTCACGGAACAGTCTCCAGATCCGTGAGCCTGAATTCGTCGGCCGTAGAGAGCATCGGAGCGGCGTAGTAGCGGGCGCAAGCGTAGTGGAAACAATCGGCCATGTTCAGGCGCATGGCGTTGCTGCGAAACCGCGACGCGGCCTCGATAGATAGCGACGCTGCCTCGGGTGCGGGCGGAAGCTCGCGCAACGCAATTGCCCGCTCTTCGAGAAAGCGGCCCACAATCTCCGCACTTCTGACGACCGGTATGGCCAGCTTTTCCGGTCGCGCTAGCGCCATCGCCGCCTCCCACACGGCGATGGCGGAAGTGAACGGTGCCGACGCTTCCGTGACCGCTCGCGCGCAGCGCTCGGCTTCGGCCTCGTTGCTTAGCATCGCGACGATGGCTGCTGCGTCGACAAACATCAGTCGTCGTCAGACAATTCATCGTAGACCGAGCGAGGCAGCGGCTTGCGCGCCTGCTCGCTCAACTCAATTCCAAATTCGGCCCTGAGCCGAGCAGCCGTCTCCAACGGCGTCTCACGATTGCGGCGACGCTCCAAGGCTTCGCGCATGGCGATCACGATGGCCTCGGTGATGCCGACGCCCTCGATCCTCGCCAAGGTGCGAGTCAGGCTGTCCGCTTCCTTATTGTTGATATTGATGGTCATCGCGCTCCTACATTTCTCCATGTAGCTCACGCAATGTAGCAAACTATGCGAGATACATCAATGGCAGACACCCCGGAACGGGAGATACGGGGAGCCAGATCAAATCCCAAAATAGGAAGATTGTAGGCACTAAGCCGGCAGCCTCTTGATCCCGCTGTCCCCTTCGGCCATAAGCGCGCCCGTCGAAAGACTTTCGCCGCGCGCGAAACGGCCCTCCACAAGCCATGAGGAACCCATGTCCGCCTTCAAGCCACTCGTCTTTTCGGGCGTCCAGCCGACCGGCAATCTGCATCTCGGCAATTATCTCGGCGCCATCAAGAAATTCGTCGCCCTCCAGGAGCAGTCCGACTGCATCTATTGCGTCGTCGACCTGCATTCGCTGACGGCGCAGCTCGTCCATCAGGACCTCGGCGACCAGACCCGCTCGATCACCGCTGCGTTCCTGGCCTCCGGCATCAACCCGAAGAAGCACATCGTCTTCAACCAGTCGCGGGTCATCCAGCACGCCGAACTTGCCTGGATCTTCAACTGCGTGGCGCGCATCGGCTGGATGTACCGGATGACGCAGTTCAAGGACAAGGCCGGCAAGGACCGCGAGAACGCCTCGCTTGGCCTGCTCGCCTATCCGAGCCTGATGGCCGCCGACATCCTGCTCTACCGCGCCACCCATGTGCCGGTGGGCGAGGACCAGAAGCAGCATCTGGAGCTCACCCGCGACATCGCGCAGAAGTTCAACAATGACTTCTCCGAGAAGATCGCAGCCCTTGGCGTCGGCATCGAGATGCAGGTCGGCGAGGAGACCGTGAACGGCTATTTCCCGATCACCGAACCGGTCATCGGCGGTCCGGCGGCGCGCATCATGAGCCTGCGCGACGGTTCCAAGAAGATGTCGAAATCCGACCCATCGGACCTGTCGCGCATCAACCTGACCGACGATGCCGACACCATCTCGAAGAAGATCCGCAAGGCCAAGACCGATCCGGAGGCCTTGCCGAGCGAGGTCGACGGGCTGGAAAGCCGGCCCGAGGCCGAAAACCTCGTCGGCATCTATGCCGGCCTGGCCGAGATCTCGAAGGAAGACGTGCTGAAGGAATATGGTGGCCAGCAGTTTTCCGTGTTCAAGCCGGCGCTGGCCGACCTTGCGGTCGAGAAGCTGGCGCCGATCGCTACGGAGATGCGCCGCATCCAGGGCGACCGCGCCTATGTCGACGCCGTGCTCAAGGACGGCGGCGACCGGGCCCGCGCAATCGCCGAAGGCACGATGAAGACGGTTCGCGACATTATCGGCCTGCTGCAGGACTGACCGACCGGTCTAAAGCAGGTCGCGAGAAAAAGGATTCACGCGACCTGCTTTAAGTTTTTGATTTAAGCATGTCTTTGTCCCGAAACCGGATCCACTTTCGGGAGACATGCTTTAACAGTTGTTTCGACGCAATTCCGGACGGAAAACCGCTTCACGCTTTTCCTGGAATTGCTCCAGGACCATCGCCACGCCGGCCGGCGGCTTGCCGCCGGTTCGCGGCGGTGGCAGATTGCGGCCGAATTGATACCGAGCAGATAGACATGGTCTCCAAACGCCTCAGCCGCGAAGCCGGCCATCGCCGCAAATTCCTGGCGATCATCGACGACACGCCCGAATGCGAGCGTGCGGTCGCCTACGCCTCGAAGCGGGCGCAGCACACCAACGGCGTGCTGGTGCTGCTCTATGTCATCGAGCCTGACGACTTCCAGCACTGGCTGGGCGTGGAAAAGATCATGCGCGAGGAAGCAAACGCGACGGCGCGCGGAGCCCTCGACGGCCACGCCAACAAGGTGCGCCAGAGCGTCGGCATCGAGCCGGAACTGGTGGTGCGCGAGGGCAAGCCAACCGACGAGATCCACAAGCTGATCGAGGAAGACCAGGACATAGCCATCCTGGTGCTGGCCGCCGGCGCCGGCAAGGAAGGCCCGGGGCCGCTGGTCAGCGCCGTAGCCGGCCGGGCCGCGGCCTTCCCCATTCCGGTCACCGTGGTGCCGCAGAATCTGTCGGATGAGGAGATCGACAGCCTCGCCTGAGATGTGCTGATATTCAGGTGAGGCCGGTCTGCTAACGGCCTGACCTGAAACTCAACACATCTCAAGTGGATGAGGGTCGAAAACATTCCGCCAGCCAGCCATTCCAGCGACGCGTTTCGCTTGAATGTCCAGCCGATAGAGCCTATTTAGAATTATTCCAAACTATCGGCCCGGGAAGGGCCTGGAGATACCCATGTTCATCCAGACCGAATCGACGCCGAACCCGGCGACGCTGAAATTCCTGCCGGGCAAGGAAGTGCTGCGCGAAGGCACAGCCGATTTCCGCAACGCCGAAGCCGCGGCGGAGGCCTCGCCGCTGGCCGGCCGTCTGTTCGAGATCCCGGGGGTCACCGGCGTTTTCTTCGGCTATGATTTCATCACCGTGACCAAGGACGGCCCGGACTGGCAGCATCTGAAGCCGGCCATCCTCGGCGCCATCATGGAACATTTCATGTCCGGCGCGCCGGTCATGGCCTCGGTCGCTCCGGCGAGCGAAGCCGGCGGGACCGGCGAGTTCTACGACAAGGCCGACGAGGAGCTGGTGCTGACCATCAAGGAACTGCTCGACACGCGCGTGCGTCCCGCGGTTGCCCAGGACGGCGG
Organism: Mesorhizobium sp.; assembly: GCF_004963255.1. Classification (GTDB taxonomy): domain Bacteria; phylum Pseudomonadota; class Alphaproteobacteria; order Rhizobiales; family Rhizobiaceae; genus Mesorhizobium. Next base: position 37,500 of record NZ_SUGA01000007.1, read on the forward strand.
CGACATCACCTTCCGCGGCTTCGAGAACGGCACCGTGTTCCTGCACATGAAGGGCGCCTGCGCCGGCTGCCCGTCCTCGACGGCGACTTTGAAGCACGGCATCCAGAACCTGCTTCGCCACTTCGTGCCGGAGGTCCAGCAGGTCGAGCAGGTCGCCTGAGAACCGCTCCGCCGGCCCAATGACCGCGGAGCGAATTTTGATCCAAACTGCAGAAACAAAAAACCGGGCCCCAACAGCCCGGTTTTCTGTTTTCAGGACGTCTTGTTGTTGCCTAGACGGTCCGCCTGCGAAACTTTCTAGTTGACCATGATCTTTTCCGAAAACCGGCTTCCACTTTTCGGGATCATGGTCCTTACATCACGATGACCTTGGCGCCGACCGACGTGCGGTCGTAGAGGTCGATAATGTCCTGGTTCATCAGCCGGATGCAGCCCGACGACATCGCTTTGCCGATCGAGAACCATTCCGGGCTGCCATGCAGGCGGTAACCCATGTCGCCGCCCTTGTTGAAGAGGTACATGGCACGAGCGCCGAGCGGGTTCATCAAGCCAGGCTCCATGCCGTTGGCGAATTTGGCGAGTTCCGGCTGGCGCTTGATCATCTCGCGCGGCGGCGTCCAGGTCGGCCATTCGCGCTTCAGCGCGATATGGGCGGTGCCGTGCCACTCGAACCCCTGGCGGCCGACGCCGATGCCGTAGCGCATCGCCATGCCGTCGCCCTCGATGAAGTAGAGGAACTTGTTCTGGGTATCGACAATGATGGTGCCCGGCTTTTCCGAGGAATCATACCGCACTTCCTGGCGGTGATACCTGGCAGGAACCTTCTCGATCGGAATGCGCGGCAGCTGATAGCCGGCATCGGTCATCGCGCCATAGTTGTTGGTGAACAACTGCCCGCCGATGGTGCTGCATCCACTGATCGCGGTCGACAGCGCAAGGGCGGCGAGAATTGCAAACGACTTCAAGCGCATGAAAAGGTCTGACGCCCTGTCTCTGTATCAGCGGCACGAGTCGGCCGCTTTCTTGCCATCATTCATGCTGGCATTTCTTTTGCTTGCCAAGCGCGCACTGCCTATATGCAAGGCCTTACGTGCCGGTAAGTGCCGAACTGCGGCATTTCAGCAACAGGCCTCACAGGATTGTGAAGCAAAATCAATGGGGCAGCCCGAAGGCTGCCGGACACTAGGGAGAACGCCATGAATGTCGGAGATGCCGCCGAGCGTTCCGGCCTGCCAGCCAAGACCATCCGCTACTATGAGGAGATCGGCCTGATCCGTCCGGCGCGAGCCGATAATGGCTATCGCGACTACTCCGGCGAGGATATCCACCGGCTCGCCTTCCTGCGCCGAGCGCGCAATCTCGGCTTCTCAATCGATGATTGCAGGCAGCTTATGGCGCTTTATCAGGACCGCGACCGCGCCAGCCACGACGTACGCGAGATCGCCGCCGCCCATGTCAGGGCGATCGAGGAGAAGGTGCGCGAGTTGCAGTCGATGCGCTCGACGCTGCAGAAGCTGATCCATGCGTGCCACGGCGACGACCGGCCGGACTGCCCAATCCTGGACGACATGGCGGGCGCGGCCTAAGGTCGGAGCTCCATCAGCGCTTCCAGAAATCGCGGTGAGGCGCGAGCAGCTCGTCCGCGATTTCCGGAAAGGGGCCGAAGACCTCGATCTGCTTCTGGCCGGAAGCGAATACGGTGCGCGAGGCGAGGTTCATCGTCGGATTCTCCGCGTGATCGCCGGTGAGCGCCAGGAGATCGGTCTCTTCGAACCCATAGACCAGCCGGCCGATATTCGCCCAATACATCGTGCCGGCGCACATCGCGCAAGGCTCGCCGGTCGTGACCAGCGTGCATTGCCAAAGGAACTCCGGCTCATAGGCCGCCGCCGCGCGGCGGGCGAGCTCGGTCTCGGCATGGCGCACCGTGTCGAGATTGCCCTGCCGCATCAGCACCTGATCGTCGGGCCCGACCAGCACGCAGCCGAACGGATGATGCCCATGCGCCGCCGCCTCGCGCGCGACGGCATCGGCGGACCGAAGGTGGGCGAGCATCTGATCGCGGGTCATGGGGAAATCCCTCCGGCCGAATGAGCGGCTCTGTGCGTCGAGATTGCCGCCAAGGCATATGACTTGCAAGGGCTAACCTTCGCTCGGACGCGTGCCTGCTTCTATCCGTACGTTTTGGCTGGATCGCACTAGCGCGGCTGAATGTATTGGTCCTTAAACCCTTGGGCACGGCCGTCGGGAAGGTATTCAAATCGGTCAGAGCTGGCGTTGTACCGGAACGAGTTCTGCACATCGCCGTTGCGGCGATAGATCGCCAATTGATCGCCTTCGAAGACCCAGCGGTATTCGTTTTCGTTGCGACCCTCCCCTATGCTTCCATCGGGAAGAAAGGTCATATTCTTGCGGCCATTGTTGCCGCTCGGGCTGAAGTGGAAGATCCATTGCCGCCCGATAAGAATATCCTTCAGCATTCCATTCGTGGCGACAAACGTCGTTGGTGCCGTTGGCGCCTTGGCGACCTGAGACGCCAATAGCCTAACTGTCCGCGGTCCCAGAGCGTCTGTTACGTCAAACGACTGCCGTTTTGGAGTCGGCTTGTCTTTTTCAATAGATAGCGACCTCTCCTTTTCCAGACGGCGCGCCGTCTCAGCAGCCTCATAGGCCCCAATCCGTTCGTCTCTCGTCTCTATCCTGCTTTTGAGGTTTTCAATGCGCTCGCCGAAGGCGAAGCGACCAGCCAGGAACCCAAGCCCTAAAAGGCTGAACGCAAACGCTGCGAATGCCCATGGCGCCTGCGTAATCAAGGGCCACACCTGGTGTAGCTGGTCGAGAAAATCCCCCATGCGCTTTTCATATCAGCGCACCTAGGATTCGCCAATTGGTCTGTCAAATGTGCAAATCCTCCGCCTAGAGGCGATTGTATATTTGACAGACCATTCCCCTGAAATGCAAAAAATGGTAGACAGATCGTCGCGAGTTATTAGAGAGGACGGACTATGCGGTCGGCATATCGCCTTTCAACAGCCTTTGCTGTGATAACATTCATTTCTCTTATCTGTCTTATCGTTTGGTCCAATCTCTGGCTTGCAAACCAGCGCTCTGCGATGGCTTCGTCCGACCTACCCCCTAGTACTGAACATCATACCTGGGACGGCTCTGCCGACACAATTGCGCTGCTGAGTTCTGGCCTCACATTCGTACTATCTTGCTTGGGTACTACGGCCACCCTGTTCTACGGTTGGAAGCAAGAAAGGCGGGAAGCTCGTAAATTCGAAATGGATATGTTGGAGCGACAAGCCCAATTAGCGAGAACTGCGCCGCCCCCTGCGCCACCAGTTCCGCAATCTACTGCTTAATGCCGCTGCCCAAACCAGCGGATGAATGCGGCGTCCTTTGACAAAGCCGGCGCTCGGATGGGATAGTATCCGCGCTTGGCTTGGGAGGGGTTAAATGTCAGACGACGGCAAAATTGCGCAGCTTGAATCGGCCATTCTTCAACTCCGTAGTGAAGTTTCGAACCTCAAAAAAGAGGTGAAGCTTCTGAAGGAAAAGAAATACGTCACGCTGGCCGATGTGACACAAGCGGTCCCTCAGATTCTAGCAAAGCTTGCACGTCGCTAGTAGTTAGCTCGCAGCGCGCATAGCGGTCGATGATGTATTCGAACGCGTCGAGGCGCGTTCCTGCGTCGCTTTTGGGGAACAGCATCGAAGTCAGAAGTGCATGCGCGGCAAGCGCCCGCACTAGGTCGGGTTCTTTCATGGGGATACTCCGGTGAATGAGAAATTTGGACTGAATAACATCAGTTTCTTTGGACCTGACGGGTCCACGCAATCGTACATAGAGCCTGACGGGTCAATGCGTTACGAACGCGGGAGGTCAGGGGCGGAATTCGAGTTTTCGGTTTACCTGGGCCAAGATCGATCGATCAATATACGAGTTGTGGCCTTCGATAGCGCAAGGTCTTTGGACGATCTTGAACAGGATGCGAGGCATCAGCTGAAACGGATGCTAATTGCGCTAGGAAAGATCGGAGAGGATATCAAGGTAGAGCGAAACTAATCGCCCGCCTTTGACGGCTTATCCTTAGGCTTATTGTCGTCCTTGGGCACTGGCGCCTTGGCGACTTTCCTAACTGCAGCGTTCAACGGTTCTTCGGAATCGACGGTTTCGATCTCCCGCACCAGTTCGCGGAACTTGTCTACTTGACTCTTGCCGCTCTTTAATGATTCCGATTTTTCATGGGTTTGGAGCTTTCCCAGTTACACAATCTATTGCTGACACCATTAGCTGCGATCAGCATCGGTCATTTGCCGCCTGCAGTTTCCGCTTATCTGAAATGCCCGCTAGGCATAGCTTATTTGTCGAGCTTTTCGCTGACACATATTCTGCGGAAACACCCGGACGTCTCGATGATGGATATGCTGTGCCTTCCGGCCATGATCAAGAGCGGCTTGTGGGTGGCAGATAAGCGAGGTTGCGCTTGCGTCTTCTACGTTCACCCTGAAACTGCGAAACAATACAAAAGTGCGATCAAGGCAGCCGGCGGCGGGTATGAAACCTATATCTCGACCTTCCATCGCTGCAATGATCGACAGCGGCAATCGATTGTTAGCCGTGGGGGAATTCTTGTTTGAGAACAGTCGGCGGGTAGCCCTGAGACTACCCGCCTATATTGTCGAACGCGGTGGGGCCTGCCCTGGAACCCCACAATGCGCCCCCACTGTTGCCAGTGGTGCTACGGCCGGCAGAGTATCACCGTGTCACGCGTTCCGACTTATCCTTACCTAGAGCAGGCAAGGCGGATTGTAACAGCAAAGGGTTCCTAGCGGAATCCCCATAATTCACACCCACTATTCACAGGTTTACCTGCGTCGTTTTGTGTGCATATCACCCTTCCACAACGGAAGGTCTAACTGGACCGGTTTCCGATAATGCGTCTTCTTAGCGTCAAGCAGGTTGACGATAGGTGAGACGCTTACCCTTGGCACTCTTCAAGGCAATGAGCGACCGAACGTTATCGTCAATGCCCATGGCAACGCGGTTGCCTTAGCGGAAGTCAAATTCCGCCAGATAGCGGTGCAGATGGTGTTCGGCGCAATGCTGATAGACGCCCTTCATGCCGCGCTTGAAGATCGAGAAATAGCCTTCAATGGTGTTGGTGTGGATGTAGCCGCGAACGTATAGGTCCTTGGAATGCGTGACAAATTCGTGCGAGGCGAAATCCTGGCTGGCGCGCGATAGATGCCGCTCTCGTCGGTCATGAGCGCGCTTTCCTTGGCGATATTGGCGCGGACGATACTGCGCGCCGACGACGCTATCTATTTGTTCAATGAGATGAAAGCCGCATGCGCTGGCATCGCTCTGCAATGGGCGAACATTAAGCCGCCGAATGGTGCAATCCTCGGCTAGAGTTCATCCGCCGAGTTTGGAGTTGGGTCGCGCTAGTGCCGCGCTTGTGATTGGTCCTATCTTATCATCGTGCGCCATGATGGCCCAAGGTCAATCGTGACCCGGGATCATCTAGAGTCATGCCACAGGACGACCCCATTCGAATTTCCCAGTTTTGGGATAAGAACCCATTGTTAATGCCATGGATGGAGCAATTCCTACCGGTAGATCGGATGTGGCAAGATTGTTTTGCCACGGTTATGGGTATTTTTTTTATTACTTGTATAGGTATGGTGGCTCTATATCTCTTGCTCCCGCAAAACGTAGTGACGGGGATACTATGCGTATTGCCCGGTGGCTACATTTTGGGGAGATTTAATGCTAGAATGGCACGTGCCCAGCGCAAATTCTTTCAAGCCAAGAGAGACGAGCGAAGAAACGGCAACGCTAACATTGCCGCTTGAAACGCGAGCGGCTCACCTTGCGGAGGGCGGCCGTGTTTCAGCCTCCGGGTCTGTCAAATATATAATCGCCCCCCTTGGCGGGGTTCAAACCGTGAACAAAATCTGGCATGGTGCCTGCCATGCCCATCGTTTCCCCGATTCCCCTCAATCCTTTGATCGACGGCCGCCAGTCGGAGCGCGCCATGCTGGTGCGGCGCGGCGTGCAGCGTCTGCTCCGCGAAATGGGCGCGCATGTGCTGCCGGAGCTGTCTTTGGCCACCGGCCGGCGCGCCGATCTCGTCGCGCTGACCAGGCAGGGTGACATCTGGATCATCGAGATCAAATCCTCGATCGAGGATTTTAGGGTCGACCGCAAATGGCCGGACTACCGACTGCATTCCGACCGCTTCTTCTTCGCCACCCATCCCGGCGTTCCGCAGGATATCTTTCCCGAGGAATGCGGCTTCATCCTTTCCGACGGCTATGGCGCGGAGATCCTGCGCGATGCGCCGGAGCACCGCATGGCGGCCGCGACGCGCAAGGCGCTGATGCTGCGGATCGCGCGGGCGGGCGCAGCGCGGCTCTTGGCGGCTGAGCTTGCGGGCGTTGCAGTGCCGGCGCTGGATGGCGAGAGCGAGTAGAGCCGTTCTCGCTCTGCTTTCGGCTAGGGGATGCACACAGCTTCTGTGACTGGCGCGACTGATCGGGCCGAGGCTTGATTGCCATGTGGTTCCCCCAATCCGTCGCTGCTTCGCAGCGCCACCTTTCCCCCCTCCGGAGGGAAAGGAAGGGAGCGTTGCTGGACGAGCGTTGGCAGCAAAAAGCTTGGCGCCTTTCCTCTACCCCGTCGATCGGGGGAGAGGTGGCTCGGCGAAGCCGAGACGGAGTGGGGGTCGACCAGCGCCGCCTTCGCGGGGCGAGGACATGGCGTTGCCGCCTGCCCTACTCCAGTTCTTCTTCATTCACCGCCGGCCGCAGGCGCCGTCAGCAGCACGGCGGCGCCCAGCAGCGCGGCAACCAGCGAGCCGGCGAGGATGCCGACCTTCACCGCGTCTTGCAGCGCCGGGTCGCTGGCGAAGGCGAGCAGGCCGATGAACAGGCTCATGGTGAAGCCGATGCCGCACAGCAGCGAAATGCCCAGCATATGCAACCAGCCGGCATTGACCGGCAGGTCGGCGAGGCCGAAGCGGATGGCCAGCGCCGAGGAGCCGAAGACGCCGACCAGCTTGCCGAGAACAAGGCCGGCGGCGACGCCGAGCGTCAGCGGCTCGACAAGGGCCGCAAAGCTTAAGCCGCCGAGCGACACGCCGGCATTGGCGAAGCCGAAGATCGGGATCACGAGGAAGGGCACGAGCTTGTGCAGGCCGTGCTCCAGCCGGTGCAGCGGCGAATGTTCTGTATCGTGGCTGATGCCGGGAGACCGCCCCAGCGGGATGGTGAGCGCCAGCGCGACGCCGGCCAGCGTGGCATGCACGCCCGACTTCAGCACCAGCACCCACAGCAGCGCGCCAAGCAGCAGATAGGGCCAGAGCGTCATGGCCCGCATGCGGTTGAGCACGACCAGCAGGGCAATGACGGCGAAGGCAGCGCCGAGATAAGCGAGCGACAGGCCGCTGGTGTAGAACAGCGCGATGATGATGACGGCGCCGAGATCGTCGATGATGGCCAAAGCGGTGAGGAAGACCTTCAGCGAGGCCGGCACGCGGCTGCCGAGCAGTGAGAGCACGCCGAGCGCGAAGGCGATGTCGGTGGCGGTGGGGATCGCCCAGCCGGAAAGCGCCGGCTGATTGTCGCGGTTGATCAGGACATAGACCAGCGCCGGCACCACCATGCCGCCGGCGGCGGCGATGCCGGGCAGCACGCGGCGCGGCCAGGTCGAGAGCTGCCCGTCCAGCATCTCGCGCTTGATCTCCAGCCCGACCAGCAGGAAGAACAACGCCATCAGCCCGTCATTGATCCAGTGCGAGACGCTGAGCGGCCCGAGATAAGCGTGGAGCACGGCGAAATAGGTTTCGGCCAAGGGCGAGTTGGCAACGATCAGCGCCAAACCCGCAGCCACCATCAGGATGATGCCGCCCGCGGCCTCGCCGTCGAGGAATTCGCGCAGGATCGATTTCGGCCGCTCGTCTCGCATGATCCCTCTCCTGACTCGGCTTAACTTATCGGCCGGGAGTCTGTATTCCAATGATGCGCAGCGTCAGTGGGGATGCAAGGCTTACAAGTTACCCGGCAGCGCATGCTTCGAAAGTTGGCTGAAACGCGCGTCACTTCGTCATCCACGGGCGGAGCGGGAGCGAAGCGACGCAGCGCAGACCCGAGGATCCATTCCGTTACCCAAGCCGTAGAGTGCGGCGGCGCAGAATTCTGCATCGTTGCGGCGCGTCGACGTCACGGAATGGATCCTCGGGTCTCCGCGTCCGCTTCGCTCCCGCTCCGCCCGTGGATGACGAACGTCCGCCTAACGCGGCGCCCGCTTGGCGAGAATCCGCTGCAGCGTGCGGCGATGCATGTTCAGCCGGCGCGCCGTCTCCGAGACGTTGCGGTCGCACATTTCGTAGACGCGCTGGATGTGCTCCCAGCGCACGCGGTCGGCCGACATCGGGTTTTCCGGCGGCGCGGCACGTTCGCCGGAGGTGCGGGTGAGCGCGGCGAAGACGTCGTCGGCATCGGCGGGCTTGGAAAGATAGTCGATGGCGCCGAGCTTTACCGCCGTCACCGCGGTGGCGATGTTGCCGTAGCCGGTGAGGATGATGGCGCGGGCGTCGTCGCGCTTTTCGCGGATGGCTGCAACGACATCGAGGCCGTTGCCGTCGCCGAGACGCATGTCGACCACCGCATAGGCCGGCGGATGGGCGCGCGCCTTGGCGACAGCCTCTTCGACGCTTTCCGCCGTCTCGACCACGAAGCCCCTGGTTTCCATGGCCCGGGCGAGCCGGGTGAGAAAGGGCTTGTCGTCCTCGACGATGAGCAGCGAGGTGTCCTCGCCCTCAACCATTGCGCCAGCCGTCTCGTCTCCGCTCATCTTATCGGCACCCTATTGACCAAAAGCGCTACCCGTCGAAACGAATTCCGGAGAAGGCGCTCGAAGTCCATGTTTTTCGGGCATGCCGCTTTTCCAGACACAATTTTGGGCGACATGCTTCACTTTTACGCAGATACAGTCCCGCAAGAGCAATGTCCAATTTTTAGAGCCGGCAACAGAGCTGCCATGCGGTAATTGCAAGGTCTACGCACCATCCAGCCAAGGTTACGCATTGTCGAACATGGTGGCAGAAGCCTGATCCTGGTTGAGGAAGACGCCACGCGGCCAGACGACCTGCACCACCGCGCCTTCGCCGAGGCCGCTCGAATTGCGGAAATCGATGCTCGCGCCGGAACGCTCCAGCAAGGTCTTGGCGATGAACAGCCCGAGCCCCAGGCCGCCGCCGGCCTCGGTGCCCTGGCGCGTCGACATATAGGGCTCGCCGATGCGGTCGATGATCTCGGCCGGGAAGCCCGGCCCGTCGTCGGTGATGGAGAAGGTGACCGTCTCATTGTCCCAGCTCCAGCTGACGGTGACCGACTTGCGGGCGAAGTCGACGGCGTTCTCGACCAGGTTGCCGAGCCCGTAGATGACGCCGGGGTTGCGCTGCCCGACCGGCTCCGGGCCGATGCGCTCGCCGGGCCGCAGCCGGATCGAGATGCCGAAATCGCGATGCGGCGCCGTCACTTCCTCGATCAGCGAGGTGAGCGGCATGCGCGACAGATGCGCTTCGCCTTCCGAGGACAGGCTGGTCAGGCGCTTCAGGATCTCGCGGCAGCGTTCGCTCTGCGAGCGCAGGAGCTTGACGTCCTCGCCGTATTTCGGGTCCTTGCCGAGCGCTTTTTCCATCTCCTTGGCGACGACGGTGATGGTGGCCAGCGGCGTGCCGAGCTCATGCGCGGCGGCGGCAGCCAGACCGTCCAGCGCCGAAAGATGCTGCTCGCGCTGCAGCACCAGCTCGGTGGCGGCCAAAGCGTTGGCGAGCAGGCGCGCTTCCGCCGCGACGCGGAAGGCATAGATGGCGGTGAAGGCGATCGAGGCGAAGACCGCCATCCACATGCCGGCGACATAGATGAAGGGCATCGGCAATGGCGCGTCTTGGTACCAGGGCAGCGGCAGGTGGAAGAACACAAGCAGCGTCGCGGCCACCATGACCAGCGCGCCGAGGATCGCGGTGAACCGCAGCGGCAGCGACGCAGCCGAAATGACAACAGGCACGGAAAGCAGCACCGAGAACGGGTTGGTCAGGCCTCCGGTCATGTAAAGCAAACCGCTGAGCTGCAGGCCGTCGAAGGTCAGGATGGCGAAGGCCGAGAGCGGGGTGAGCCGATGCGCGGCCGGATAGCGGAAGGTGAGCCACAGATTCATCCAGGCCGACAAGGCGATGAGCGCGAAGCACATCGAGACCGGCAGCGGGAATTTCAGCCCATAGGCGACGACAAGCACGGTCAGGCTCTGGCCGACGATGGCCAGCCAGCGCAGGCGGACCAGCGTGTTGAGCCGCAACCGCTGGCTTGGCTGGGAATCGGGCGCGCGCAGGATGTTGATCATGGCCAAGGATTACAGCCGCAGGAGGCGAAACGATAGAGCATCGTCACGTCCCGCGCGGCTTGGCGCGGCTGGTGGCGGTGGCCAGCAGCGGGTTTTCCGGCCAGACATGCTTTGGGTAGCGGCCGCGCATGTCGGTGCGCACATCCGCCCAGGAGCCGCGCCAGAAGCCGGGCAAGTCGCGCGTCGTCTGGATCGGGCGATGCGCCGGCGACAGAAGCTCCAGCGTCAGCGGCACGGTGCCGTTGGCGATGGAAGGATGCCGGTCGAGGCCGAACAACTCCTGCACGCGGATCGAAAGCACCGGCCATTCGCCGTCATAGCGGATCGGGACATGGCTGCCGGACGGCGCGTCGAAATGGGTCGGCGCCAGCGCGTCGACCTTGCGCTGCAACTCGTGCGGGACCAGCGCCATGAGCGCCGACGATAAAGTCGCCGGCTTGATGGCCGCGAAGGAGGCGTCGCCGGCGAGGAACGGCAAGAGCCAGTCGTCGAGGCGCTCGACAAGCGCTTCATCCGAAACGTCGGGCCAGGGCGCGCCGAGGCCGCGATGCAGCCAGCCGAGCCGCCGGCGAAGCGTCTCGGCCTCCTTGCCCCAGTCGAGCAGCGACAGGCCGTGCTCTCTCAGCGCGTCGAGAATGGCGCGGTCGGCATCGGCGCCGGACGGCGCCGGCAGCATGCGTTCGGACAGCGTGATGGCGCCGAGCCTGGCGGTCTCGCGCATGCGCAGGGCGCGGCGCTCGCGGTCGAAGCTCGTCTCGCGCTTCGTCTCGATGCGATTGGCAAGAGCGGCGCGGATATCGGCTTCGCCGACCGGCGCGGCCGCGGCGATGCGGGCGTTCTGCGCCTTGCCTTGCAGGTCGGCGACGACCAGCCAGGTTTCATTCGCCAGCGGATCGGCGGCATCGACCATGGCGCCCGAACCGTTGGCGAGCACGAAGCGGCCGCGCTCGCCGCGCGCCCTCGCCACGCGATCCGGCCAGGCATGGATCAAAAGGGGGCCGGCAGAGGCCGCTTCGCCGCCCTGCCCGCCACCGGCCTGCCTGGCCAAACGCTCGGCGAGCTGCCTGGCGGCATTGGCGCGCGGCGATTTCTCGCCGCGAAACCGGATCAGCCGCCGCTCCAGATCGGCGCTGTCGCCGCCCAGCCCGCGCTCGGTCAAAAGCACGGCAAGCGTCGCCGCTTCGAGCGCGTGGCCGGTCTTCGCCGCTTCGGCCACCATATGCGCCAGCCGCACCGGCAGCGCCAGCTTGCGCATGGCGGCGCCCGCCTCCGTCACCCGGCCTGCCTCATCGAGGGCGTGCAGCGCCTTGAGCAGAACCCTGGCCTCGTTGAGTGCCGGGGCCGGCGGCGGATCGAGGAAGGACAGGCTCGACGGATCGGCGACGCCGAAGGCGGCGCAGTCGAGCAGCAGGCCGGACAGATCGGCCTCGAGGATTTCCGGCGGCGTGAAGGCGGGAAGTGACGCGGTCTGCTCGGCGCGCCACAGGCGCACCGCCACGCCGGCTTGCGTGCGCCCGGCGCGGCCGGCGCGCTGATCGGCCGAGGCCCTGCTGACGCGCACCGTCTCCAGCCTGGTCAAGCCGCTCGCCGGCTCGTAGCGCGGCAGCCGCGACAGGCCGGAATCGATGACGACGCGCACGCCGTCGATGGTGATCGAGGTCTCGGCGATCGAGGTTGCCAGCACCACCTTGCGGCGGGCGGCCGGCGCCGGTTTGATCGCCTGGTCCTGCGCCCGGTTGTCAAGCTGACCGTAGAGCGGAACGATATCGGTGTCGGCCGCAACGTTGCCCTGAAGCCGCTCGGCGGTGCGCTCGATCTCACGCTGTCCGGGCAGGAAGGCGAGCACGCTGCCCTGCTCGGTAGCCAAGGCTGCGCGCACGGCCTTTGCCATAGCGTCCTCGATCGCCGTGCCGGGCGGGCGTTCGTCGTAGCGGATATCGACCGGATAGGCGCGGCCCTCGCTTTCGATCACCGGCGCTTCCGACAAAAGCTTCGCCACGCGCGCGCCGTCGAGCGTCGCCGACATGACCAGCAGACGCAGGTCCGGCCGCAGCGCGCCCTGCACGTCGAGCGCCAGCGCCAGGCCGAAATCGCCGTCGAGCGAGCGCTCATGGAATTCGTCGAAGATCACCGCCGAGACGCCCGGCAGCTCCGGATCGTCGAGGATCATGCGCGAGAGCACGCCTTCGGTGACGACCAGGATTCTTGTCCGCGCCGAGGTCCGGTTCTCCATGCGCATGGCGTAGCCGACCGTGCCGCCCGGCTCCTCGCCGAGCAGTTCAGCCATGCGGCGGGCGGCGGCGCGGGCGGCGAGCCTTCGCGGTTCGAGCAGCACGATCCGGCCCTGCCCCAGCCATGGCGCGTTGAGCAGCGCCAGCGGCACCAGCGTCGTCTTGCCGGCGCCGGGCGGCGCCACCAGCACGGCGCTGCTGCGCCGCGAAAGTGCTTCGCCGAGTGCCGGCAGCACGGCTGTGACCGGAAGCTCCGGCAAGGGTTTCGTCGTCATGTCGCCCGCATATCAGCGGTCGCGGTCGCCATGCAACGTATGCGCTCAAAGCCTGGTGCGCGAAAACGGGTTCCAGCGCACGGTGCCGAGCCTGACCTCTTCACGCACCATCGTCAGCAGGCCGGATGCGCCGACCACCGCCAGGCCGACCAGCGACAGCCAGTCGGGATATTCCTGGAAGAACAGCGCGCCGAGGATGACCGCCCAGACGATCTGCGAATAATGCGTCGGCGCGATGCGGTTCGCGGGCGCGTATTTGACCGCAAGCAATTGCAGCAGCTGCCCGCCGGCGGTGAAGAGGCCCGCCATCATCAGCCAGACCAGTTGCCCGAGATTGGGGAGCGCGAACGAGGTGGCGGCCGCGCCGACGCCGTTGAAGACAAGGCCGTAGCAGACCAGCGCGCCGAGGATCGTCGTGCGCTTTTCCTGCTGGGCGAGCGAGCGCATTAGGATGACGCTGATGGCGGCGAGGAAGGCGTTGGCGAAGGCGGCGAGATGGCCGAGATGCAATTCGCGAAAACCCGGCCGCACCACCAGCATGACGCCGGCAAAGCCGGCGACCACGGCCAGCCACCGCCAGGGACCGACTTTCTCCTTCAGGATCACCGTCGACAGGATGGTGACCAGCAATGGCGCAAGGAAGATCAGCGCGTAGACTTCCGCCAGCGGAATGGTGGTGAAGGCAAAGACGCTGAGCACGCCCGAGGCGATGCCGGCCAGAGCGCGCGCCTGCACCGCCCATGGCCTTTTGGTGCGCCAGAAATCGCGCCAGCGCTCGTCCCCGGGCTTCGTGAAGAACAGGAAGCAGCCGGCAAACAGGGTCGAGAAGAAGCCGATCTCGAAGACGGTGAACTGCCCGCCCAGGCTCTTGATGACGGCGTCGCTGAACGAATAGCTTGCATAGGCGATCAGGGCGAGCAGAATTCCGTTCGGCATGTCATTTCCGGGAGAGAAGACGTGAAGATACTGGCGCTGGGCGCCCATCCCGACGACATCGAGATATTCATGTTCGGTACGCTGGCCGCCTATGCCGCGCAAGGCGCAGAGCTCAATTTTGCGATAGCCACTGATGGTGCCAGGGGCGGTACGGACGACCCGGCGGCGCTCGCCCGCTTGCGGCGCAAGGAAGCGGCCAAGGCGGCAGGGCTGCTCGGCGTCGAGCCGCGCTTCCTCGACTTTCCCGACGGCGAACTCGTTGCCGATGCCGCGTTCATTGCGGCGCTGAAGGCGCTGATCGGCGAGGTGAAGCCCGACCTCGCCATCACCCATGCGCCCTACGACTATCACGGCGACCACCGCGCCCTGTCCGACGGCGTGCGCATCGCGGCGTCGTTCGCGGTGCCGGTGCTGCATGCCGACACGCTCGGCGGCACCGGTTTTTCACCGACGCATTATGTCGAGATCTCGCAGCATTGGGAGATCAAGGCTGAAGCGATCCGCGCGCACCAGTCGCAAGGTCCCGAGCATTATGTGCACAGGGCGCGCCTCCAGAACGAGTTCCGCGCCGGCCAGTGCAACGGCGCCTCCGGCGCGCTGGCAGAAGCCTTCCGCTTCGAGCCTATTTTCCCCTTCGCCGACATACGCGCGCTGTTGCCGCCGGCGCCGGCGATCCGGCCGGTGACGGCGAGCCCCAGCCCTGCCGCCGGGGCCAGCTGACCGCGGCGGACACAGGTCCGGCGATCATTTCCCAACGATTTCAAGCACCCGTTTCGCCATGCTGCGACGCAGCAACGAATTCGCTTGCGTTGTTTAGTAAAAAGAGCATCACTAAACAAATTACTAAACATCGGCAGCGCATCGCGCTTCGTGGCGACGCATAGCGCGTCTGTTTAGGCCCTCGGAGGAGCGAGGGTTGAGGGGCTCTTGAAACCGTCATCCGGACGCGTTTCGCAAATGGGAGGTAAGGCATGAAATCGACCTTGAAACTGGCGTTGGGACTGGCCTCGGCGATGTTTGCGTCGACAGCCGTCTCGAACGTCGCGCATGCGGAAGACCTGACGCTGTGCTGGGCGGCCTGGGATCCGGCCAACGCGCTCGTGGAACTGTCCAAGGACTTCACCAAGGAAACCGGCATCGGCATGAAGTTCGAGTTCGTGCCGTGGACGAACTACGCCGACCGCTTCCTCAACGAGCTCAACTCGCACGGCAAGCTCTGCGACCTGATCATCGGCGACAGCCAGTGGATCGGCGGCGCCGCGGAGAACGGCCATTACGTCAAGCTGAACGACTTCTTCGACAAGGAGAAGATCAGCATGGACGACTTCGTGCCGGCGACCGTTGTCGGCTATTCCGAATGGCCGAAGAACACGCCGAACTACTGGGCGCTGCCGGCCATGGGCGACGTCGTCGGCTGGACCTATCGCAAGGACTGGTTCTCGCGGCCCGAGCTGCAGAAGGAATTCAAGGAAAAATATGGCTGGGACCTGGCCGCGCCGACCACCTTCGACCAGTTGAAGCAGATCGCGGAGTTCTTCCAGAAGCGTCAGATCGACGGCAAGACCGTCTATGGCGCCTCGATCTACACCGAGCGCGGCTCGGAGGGCATCACCATGGGCGCCATGGACGTGCTCTACAGCTACGGCTTCCAGTATGAGAACCCGAAGAAGCCCTATGAGATGGAAGGCTTCGTCAACTCCGAGAAATCGGTGAAGGGGCTGGAATTCTACAAGGCGCTCTATGACTGCTGCACGCCTCCTGGTTCCTCCAATGCCTACATGGGTGAAGGTGTCGACGCCTTCAAATCCGGACAGGTGGCGATGCATATGAACTTCGCCTTCACCTGGCCCGGCCTGCAGAAGGACGAGAATGTCGGCGGCGACAAGATCGGCTACTTCGTCAATCCGAAGGGACCCGACGGCGACCAGTTCGCTCAGCTCGGCGGCCAGGGCATCTCGGTGGTGTCCTATTCCGACAAGCAGGAATCGGCGCTGAAATACATCAAGTGGTTCGCCAACAAGGACGTGCAGGCCAAGTGGTGGTCGCTCGGCGGCTATTCCTGCCTGAACTCCGTGGTCAAGGACCCGAAGTTCCCGTCCAGCCAGCCCTATGCGCAGGCCTTCCTCGACTCGATGGCGATCGTGAAGGACTTCTGGGCCGAACCGAGCTACGCGCCGCTGCTGCAGGCCTCGCAGAAGCGCTTCCATGACTATGTCGTGGCCGGCCAGGGCTCGGCCAAGGACGCGCTGGACGGTCTCGTCAAGGACTGGACGCAGGTGTTCCAGGACGACGGCAAGATGTAAGGCTCCTCCCGAGCTTGATCGAAGCGTCCCGTGCCGCCCTTGGCACGGGACGCAGTTCAGATAAATTCCATAGCCGAGACTTACCCGTGACCGAAGCAGGACTTACCATGCTCGATCGGACTGCGGACAACGTTGCCCGGGCCACACCGGAGCCGTTGGCCAAGAAGATCCGGGGCATCAGCGACAAGGGCCTCGCCTGGCTGTTCATCTCGCCGACGATCCTTCTGTTGCTTGCCATCAACATCTTCCCGCTGTTCTGGGCGATCTATCTGTCGTTCACCAATTACCGCGCCAACCGCCCCAACGAGGTGGTGAAGAACCTCGGGCTCGCCAATTACCAGCGCATCCTCGGCGACCATGACATCTGGATCGCCATGCAGACGACGGCGCATTTCGTGTTCTGGACGATCCTGCTGCAGACGGTGATCGGCTTCACGCTCGCGTGGCTGATCGACCGCAAGTTCCGCGGCCATGCCTTCTGGACCACAATCATCCTGGTGCCGATGATGCTGTCGCCGGCGGTGGTCGGGAATTTCTGGCGCTTCCTCTACGAACCGCAGATCGGGCTCTTCTCCTATGTCATCTCCTTCGTCACCGGCATCCCTCCGACGAATGTGCAGATGCTGTCCAATGTCGAGCTGGCGCCATGGGCGATCATCATCGTCGACACCTGGATGTGGACGCCTTACGTGATGCTGATCTGCCTCGCCGGCCTGCGCTCGATCCCCGAATACATCTATGAGGCGGCCGAGGTCGACCGCGCCTCCAACTGGCGGCAGTTCTGGTCGATCACGCTGCCGATGGCGCTGCCCTTCATCATGCTGGCGGTGCTGTTCCGCGGCATCGAGAACTTCAAGATGTTCGACATGGTCAACCTCTTGACCGGCGGCGGACCCGGCTCGACCACCGAGGTCGCCTCGATCACGCTGAAGCGGCAGGCCTTCGAGAGCTGGCGCACCGGCTATTCCTCGGCCTTCGCCATCATCCTGTTCGTGGCCGTGTTCGGGCTGGCCAACATCTACGTCAAGGCGCTCAACAAGGTGAAGCAGAGATGAGCCTGACCACCGCCCATTCCGTCGTAGCACCCTCGTCGAACGCGAAGCTGATCGCCGGCACGATCATCATAGCCTATGCGCTGATCTCGATCGTGCCGCTGCTGTGGATCTTCGCCACCAGCTTCAAGACGCCGCCGGATTCGATCGCCTATCCGCCGAAGATCATCTTCCAGCCGAGCATCGAGGGCTATTGCAACCTGTTCACCACGCGCACCCGGCAGACGCCGGAATATATCAACTCGCTCGGGCCGGCGACCGGCTTCTGCGACGAGACCGTGCGCAAGCGCAACATGGTGATCGCCGGGCCGTCGAACTTCCTGCCGCGCTTCGTCAACTCGCTGATCATAGCCTTCGGCTCTACCTTCTGCGCGGTGTTTTTGGGCACGCTCTCGGCCTATGGCTTCTCGCGCTTCAAGGTGCCGCTAGCCGACGACCTGTTGTTCTTCATCCTGTCGACGCGCTTCATGCCGCCGATCGCGGTGGCGATCCCGATCTACCTGATGTATCGCGAGCTCGGCCTCTCCGACACCGCGCTCGGCATGATCCTGCTCTACACAGCGGTCAACGTCTCGCTGGCGGTGTGGTTGCTCAAAGGCTTCATCGACGAAATCCCGCGCGAGTATGAGGAGGCGGCGATGATCGACGGCTATACGCGGCTGCAGGCCTTCTGGCGTACCGTGCTGCCGCAGGCGACCACCGGCATCGCGGCGACCGCCATCTTCTGCCTGATCTTTGCCTGGAACGAATATGCGTTCGCCGCGCTGCTCACTTCCGGCACCGCGCAAACCGCGCCGCCCTTCATCCCGACCATCATCGGCGAGGGCGGCCAGGACTGGCCGGCGGTTGCCGCCGGCACGACCATCTTCCTGGTGCCGATCCTCGTCTTCACCATTCTGCTGCGCAAGCAATTGCTGCGCGGCATCACCTTCGGCGCGGTGCGCAAATGAGCGCGATCCAGATCGCAAAACGCAAATCGCGCTGGCCACGCTGGGCAAGGCGCGGCCTGATGGAAAACATCGCCACGGCGATCATCGCGATCGGCTTCTTGATGCTGTTCCAGCCCTTCGCGCTGTCGCTCTACACCTATTCCTTCATCACCATGCTCGCCGGCACGGTCATGTTCATCATCGTCTCGAAATTCCCGGAATAGAGATGGCCGAAATCCGTGTTCAGAACCTAAGGAAAGCCTTCGGCGCCTTCGTCGCCGTGCAGGATTCCAATTTCGTCGTCGAGGACGGCGAATTCTTCGTCATGCTCGGGCCGTCCGGCTGCGGCAAGACGACGACGCTGCGCATGATCGCCGGCCTCGAACTGCCGACCGGCGGCAAAATCCTGCTCGGCGGCGAGGACGTGACCATGCGCCGGGCGCGCGAGCGCGACATCGCCTTCGTCTTCCAGCTCTTCGCGCTCTACCCGCATATGAATGTGCGCAAGAACATCGGCTTTCCGCTGCTGGCGCAGGGCATGCCGGCCGCCGAAATCCGAAGCCGCGTCGAGGAAACCGCGAAGCTGTTGCGCATCGACCACCTGCTCGACAAATCCGTCTCCGGCCTTGCCGGCGGCGACCGCCAGCGCGTCGCGCTCGGCCGCGCCATCGTGCGGCGGCCGAAATGTTTTCTTATGGACGAGCCGCTGGGGACCCTCGACACCGAGTTCCGCGATCTGATGGTGCATGAGCTGCGCGAGCTGCACAACCGCATCCACGCAACGACCGTCTATGTCACGCATGACCAGATGGAAGCGATGTCGATGGCCGACAAGATCGCGGTGATGAACCACGGCGTCATCGAACAGTTCGGCACACCGCGCGAGATCTACGACCGGCCGGCGACCATGTTCGTCGCCGATTTCATCGGCTCGCCGCCGATGAATTTCCTGAAATTCGGCGGCGGGCTCGCCAAGGGCGCGAAGGAGATCGTCGTTCAGGGCGCCAAGGTTGCGGTGCCGGAAGTGCGCGAGGACGTCGCGCCCGCCGACATGGCGCTCGGCATCCGGCCCGAGCACATCCGCTTCGACGACGGCTCGAAGCTGCGCGGCGCGATCTATGGCACGGAATATCTCGGCACCACGCAGATCGTCGCTGTCGAGACGGCCGATGGCATCATCAAGGCGAGGGTGCCGGCCGGCATCCATCTCAGCCCCGGCGAGCAGGTCGGGCTGACGCTGAGCAGCGCGCGGCTGTCGCTGTTCGAGAAGGGTTCCGGACGCGCGGTAAGGACCGCCATGCATGATCAGGCAGCGGAGGCGCGCCATGGCTGATGTCCGTATCCAGGGCGTGACCAAGAGTTTCGGCGACACCGTCGCGATCAACGATCTCGACCTCACGATCAAGGACGGCGAATTCGTCGTGCTGCTCGGGCCGACCGGCGCCGGCAAGACGACGACGTTGAGGCTGATCGCCGGGCTGGAGCGGCCGGACAGCGGCACGATCCATATCGGCGGTCACGACGCGACAACGCTGTCGCCGGCCGAACGCGACACCGCCTTCGTCTTCCAGCAATATTCGCTCTACCCGCATCTGTCAGTGTTCGACAACCTGGCCTTCCCGCTGCGCTCGCCGGCGCGGCGGTTTCCGGAGGAGGCGGTGCGCCGCCGTGTCGAGGAGGTGGCGCGCATGGTGCGCATCGACCACAAGCTCGACAACCGCTCGACGAAGCTGTCGGGCGGCGAGATGCAGCGCGTCGCCATCGGCCGCGCGCTGGTGCGCAAGCCGGCGATCTACCTGATGGACGAGCCGCTGTCGTCGCTCGACGCCAAGCTGCGCGCCGATCTCCGGCTCGAGCTGAAGCGCATTCAGTCCGAGCTCGGCGCCACCATGCTCTATGTCACGCACGACCAGATCGAGGCGATGACCATGGCCGACCGCATCGGCATCCTCGCCGACGGCGTGCTGGTCCAGATCGGCACGCCGCGCGCAATCTATTCCGAGCCGGCAAACCTGCATGTCGCGGCTCGCCTCGGCCAGCCGGCGATCAACCTCCTGCCGGCCGGGCTCCTGCCCGACGGCGGCGCGCCGGCCGGAACGAAAACGATCGGCGCCCGCACCGAGCATCTGGCGATCGAGAAGGCGATGAACGGTCATGCCGACGGCGTCGTCGACTGGGTCGAGCATCTCGGCGACCAGAACCACCTGCATGTGACGGTGGGGGCGAAGAAGCTGGTGACGCTGACCGATCCAGACACGCCCTTAGCCAAGGGGGACAAGGTGACGATCCGCTACATCGCGCCGCTCTATTTCGGCTCGGACGGGCAGAGATTGATGTAGCGGGGGACTGATGTAGCCGCGACGCCCCATATTTTCGCACACCGATTGACGGCCGCAGATACGGACTGGACGAAATCCATGAAGCACTTTTTCAACCGCAAGGACACGATCGTCACCGAGGCGCTCGACGGCTTCCTCGCCACGGCGGGATCGGGCGCGCTCGCCCGCCTCGACGGCTATCCCGAGATCAAGGTCGTGCTGCGCGCCGACTGGGACAAGACGAAAGTGGCCGTTGTTTCGGGCGGCGGCGCCGGGCATGAACCCTCGCATGCCGGCTTCGTCGGCGCCGGCATGCTGACGGCGGCCGTCTCCGGCGAGATCTTCGCCTCGCCGAGCGTCGAGGCGGTGCTGGCGGCGATCCGCGCCACGACCGGGCCCGCCGGCTGCCTGCTGATCGTCAAGAACTACACCGGCGACCGGCTGAATTTCGGACTGGCGGCGGAGAAGGCGCGTGCCGAAGGTCTCGCGGTCGAGATGGTGATCGTCGCCGACGACATCGCCTTGCCGGACATCGCACAGCCGCGCGGCGTTGCCGGCACGCTGTTCGTGCACAAGATCGCCGGGCACCTGTCGGAATCCGGCCATGACCTGGCATCGGTTGCCGCGGCGGCGCGTGCGGCGGCCAAGGACATCGTTTCGCTCGGCATCTCGCTCTCCTCCTGCTCGATCCCCGGACAGGCGCATGAGGAGCGCTTCGGCGCTGAGGATGGCGAGCTCGGACTCGGCATCCATGGCGAACCCGGCGTCGAGCGCATCGCCCTGGAGGCCGCCAGCAAGCTGGTCGCCATCATGGCGGAACGCCTCGCCGCGCGGCTCGATCCGCACAGCCGCTATGCGCTTTTGATCAACAATCTCGGATCGGTGCCGCCGCTTGAAATGTCGCTGATCGCGAATGCCGTGCTGTCTTCGTCGCTGGCAAAGGCGGTGGCGCTGACGATCGGGCCCGGGCACCTGATGACGGCGCTCAACATGAACGGCTTCTCGCTGTCGCTGATCAAGCTGGATGCGGAACGCGAGAAAGCGCTGCTGGCGCCCGTCGGCCCGCATGCCTGGCTGCCGGCAAAGCCGGTTCGCGCACCGGTCGTGGTGGCGATGGCCAAGCCTGCCAGCGGCACAGCCACGAAGCCCGCCAGCCGCGAGGCGGCCGCCGAGCGGCTGATCAAGGCCGTCTGCCAGAAGCTGATCGCGCTCGAAGAGCCGCTCAACGCGCTCGACGCCAAGGCTGGCGACGGCGACACCGGCTCGACCGTGGCGACCGGGGCTCGCAGCATTCTCGAGCGCATCGATGCGCTGCCGCTTGCCGACAGGGCCGCAACCGCTGCCGCGATCGGCGATGCGCTCGGCACCTCGATGGGCGGTTCCAGCGGCGTGCTGCTGTCGATCTTCTTCACCGCAGCCTCGCAATCGCTCGGCAGCGGCGCCTCGCTCAGCAAGGCCTTGGTCGCCGGTCTCGACCGGATGACCTTCTATGGGGGCGCCAAGGTCGGCGACCGGACCATGGTCGATGCGCTCGAGCCGGCGCTGAAAGCCCTCGACGCTAGCGGCCCGGAAGCGGCCGCCAAGGCGGCGCGGCAGGGCGCCGAGGCGACCGCCGGGATGCAGAAAGCAAAGGCCGGCCGTTCCGCCTATATCGGCAGGCAACTCGACAGCGCCGATCCGGGCGCCTTCGCGGTCGCCGAAGTTTTCGCTGCCGTGGCGGCGCTGTTCGCCCCGGCATGAAGGACGGACGATGGCCGCGACCGATTTCTCCAGACTGATCACGGCGGCGGCCGATACGATCGCGGCGCATGCCGATGAATTGACCGCGCTCGACCAGGCGATCGGCGACGGCGACCATGGGCTGAACATGAAGCGCGGCTTCGAGGCGGTGCGCGCCGAGGCGGACATCTTTTCAGCGAAGCCGCTGCCCGAAGCGCTGAAAGCGGTGGGTACCAAGCTGGTGATGACCGTGGGCGGCGCCTCCGGCCCTCTGTTCGGCACGTTGTTCATGGCGCTCGGCAAGGACCTGCCGGCGGCACCCGATAGAGACGGACTGACGGCGGCGTTCGGCAAGGCGATCGAGGCGGTTGCCGCGCGCGGCAAATCGCAGCCGGGACAAAAAACCATGCTCGACGTGCTGCAGCCGGTGTATGAGGCGCTGGCGCAGGGCAAGACGGCCGGCGAGATCGCCGACGCAGCCGACAAGGCGGCGGAGGCCACCGTGCCGATGAAGGCCCTGCGCGGGCGCGCTTCCTTCCTGGGCGAGCGCTCGATCGGGCATATGGACGCCGGAGCGCGCTCGACCGCGCTTCTGGTGCGCGCGGTCGCGGAAGCGATAGAGGGCAATTGATGAGCAATGTCGGTATCGTCATCGTGTCGCATTCGCCCCTCGTCGCCGAGGGCACGGCCGACATGGTGCGCCAGATGGTGGGCGACGAAGTGCCGCTTGCATGGTGCGGCGGAAACGGCCATGGCGGGCTCGGCACCAGCGTCGAGGCGATCATGGGCGCGATCGACAAGGCCTGGTCGGAAGCGGGCGTCGCCATCTTGGTGGATCTCGGCGGCGCCGAGACCAACTCGGAGATGGCGGTCGAGATGATCGGCGAGCCGCGCTCGCACAAGATCGTGGTCTGCAACGCGCCGATCGTCGAAGGCGCGGTGATGGCCGCGACCGAATCCTCCGGCGGCGCCTCGCTCAAGGAAGTGGTGGCGACGGCGCATGAACTGTCGCCGTCGTGAACGAACGGGAACCGACTGAATGTCCGCATCCGCCGAAGCAACGGTCCTGATCACCCACGCGGTGGGCCTGCATGCGCGCCCTTCGGTGAAGTTCACCAAGCTCGCCAAGACGTTCGCGGCCGAGGTGGAGGTGGCAGTGGCAGCCAACGGCCCCTGGTTCGACGCCAAGAGCATCGTCAAGGTGATGGCGGCGAAGGCGCCGAAAGGGACCATGCTGCATATCCGCGCCAGGGGCGACGGCGCGACCCAGGCGGTGAAAGCGCTGGTCGATCTGGTGCAGCGCGATTTCGACGAGGATGCGGATCATGCCCGGTCCGCTTGAAACGGATCCGCATGTCCGTGGGAAACCGGGTCATGCGGATTGAGGGTATCCCCGCCTCTCCCGGTTATGCCGAAGGTCCGCTTTTCGACCTCGACCAGCCTCCGGTCAGCTACAAGGCCAAGGCGAGCGTCGGGGAAGAACAAGCCGCACTGGTGAGCGCAATCGGCAAGGCCGTCGGTCGGCTGGCGGTTCTGATCGAAACCGCCGATGGCGACGCCGCCGGCATCCTCGAATTCCACATCGCCATGCTGGAGGACGATGCATTGAGGGGTCCGGCCCTGGCGGCGATCGGCTCAGGGCAGCCGGCGGACGCCGCCTGGCGCGCGGCGCTCGACCGTGAGATCGCCGGCTACGAAGCGTCGGACCAGGACTATTTCCGCGCTCGCGCTGCCGATCTGCGCGACATCCGCGACCAGGTGCTGCGGGCGCTGAGCGAGGATGGCGAGGCTGCGGCGCCTCCGGGCGCGATCCTCCATGGCGAGGACATCGCGCCGACGCGCTTCCTCGAAACCGATTGGAGCAAGGGCGGCGGCATCGCGCTGCAGCGCGGCAGCACGGCCAGCCATGTCGCGATGCTGGCTCGCTCGCGCGGCGTGCCTATGATCGTCGGTCTCGGCGCCTTGGCCGCACCGCCCACGGGTGACGCGCTGCTCGATGCCGAGCATGGCGCGATCATTTTCTCACCGTCGCCGGCCGAGGTCGAAACCTTCCGCCAATCGGCCTCCTCCTTCGCCGATCGCCAGGGCGCGGCGAAGACATTCCTGACGGCGCCGGCCGTGACTAAGGCCGGCACCGCGGTGCGCGTGCAGGTCAACATCGCCTACCCTTCCGATGTCGAAGGCATCGATATCGAGACCTGCGACGGCGTCGGCCTGATGCGAACGGAATTCCTGTTCGGCAAGACACTGCCGGACGAGGAGACGCAATACCACGCCTACCGCAAGGTGCTGGAATGGGCCGGCGGCAAGCCGGTGACCATCCGCACCGTGGACGCCGGCGGCGACAAGCCAGT
This sequence comes from Mesorhizobium sp., assembly GCF_004963255.1. Lineage (GTDB taxonomy): Bacteria > Pseudomonadota > Alphaproteobacteria > Rhizobiales > Rhizobiaceae > Mesorhizobium. Next base: position 62,031 of record NZ_SUGA01000007.1, read on the forward strand.
GCCGGGTTTCACCGTCGAGGAGACCAATCCGTTTCTCGGCCTGCGTGGCATCAGGCTGTCGCTCAAGCGGCTGGATATCTTCCGCGTGCAGATCCGGGCATTGCTGCGCGCCGCCATCCACGGCAATCTGAGGGTGATGTTCCCGATGATCGCAACGCCTGACGAATACGGCCAAGCTGCCGCGCTGTTCGCGCAGGAACAGGCCGCGCTTGTCGCGCAGGACGTAGCGCACAAGCTGCCGCCGCTCGGCATCATGGTCGAGGTGCCGTCGGTGGCGCTGGCGCCGGAGGATTTCGCCGACGTCGCCTTCTTCTCCATCGGCTCCAACGACCTGACGCAATATGTGATGGCGGCCGCGCGGGACAACGCGGCGGTCGCACATCTCAATTCCGTTCGCCAGCCGGCGGTGCTGCGGCTGATCGCGGCGGTTGCCGCGTTCGGACTGGAGAAGGGAATTCCAGTCAGCCTCTGCGGCGATGCCGGTGGCGACCCTGAAACCATCCCGGCGCTGCTCGCGGCCGGTTTGCGCGACCTCTCAGTCGCCCCTGCTCAACTGGCGACGGCCAAGGCGGCCATCGCGGACGTTGCGGTGTAGGGGCATGGCCAGGATGGAAAGAATACCGGAAGCAGGCTCGGAAGAGGCAATCCGCGCCTACAAGACGATCCTGTCGCAGGTCATCGACCAGCGCCCGTCCGGCATGCGCCAGCGCCTGGCCGACGCGCTCGGCAAGCACCGCAGCTTCGTCACGCAGATCTCCAGCCCCGCCTATACGATCCCGATCCCGTCAAAGCATCTGCCTTCCATCTTTTCCGTCTGCCATTTCAGCCAGGCCGAGCGCGACCAGTTCATGGCCGCCTATCACCAGGCGCATCCTGGCAAGGCGCCCGCGGCGTCCGGTCCGCGCAGGACGCGACACGTCTCGCTCATCGTGCCGGATTTCGGCGATGACAAACAGAACGCGGCGCTCGACCGGGCGATCAACGACTTCATCCAGAAAATAACCAGCATCGCCGGCAAGGGCAGCGGCTGACCTTTGTTGCCGGGCTGTTTGGGAGGACGCCATGAAGAAATTTATGAACACCGTGGACACGGTGCTGACCGAAAGCCTCGATGGCTTTGCGGCGGCTCATGCCGATATCCTCGTGCTTGGCGACGACCACAAATTCATCCGCCGCAAGGAGCTGAAGCCCGGCAAGGTGGCGCTGATCTCGGGCGGCGGCTCCGGCCATGAGCCACTGCATGGCGGCTTTGTCGGCCACGGCATGCTCGACGCCGCCTGCCCCGGCCAGGTCTTCACCTCGCCGACGCCCGACCAGATGCTCGCGGCCGTGCAGGCCGTCGACACCGGCGCCGGCTGCCTGTTCATTGTCAAGAATTACGAAGGCGATGTGATGAATTTCGACATGGCGGCCGAGATGGCGGACGGCGTGCTGCAGGTTGTGACCAATGACGACGTCGCGGTCGAGAATTCGTCCTACACGACCGGACGGCGCGGTGTCGCCGGCACGCTGGTGGTGGAAAAGATCGTCGGCGCCGCGGCTGAGCAAGGCATGGCGCTGCCCGCGCTCAAGGCGCTGGGCGACCGTGTCAACGCCGCGACGCGCTCGATGGGCGTGGCGTTGACCAGCGGTACGGTGCCCGCGGCCGGCAAGCCCACCTTCGAGATCGGCGACGGCGAGATGGAGTTCGGCGTCGGCATCCATGGCGAGCCCGGCCGGCGGCGCGACGCGCTGAAGAGCGCCGACGCCATCGCCGAGGAGGTCTGCGCGGCGATCGCCGGCGATTTCGGCGACCGCGCCAAGGGGCCGGCGCTGCTGTTCGTCAACGGCTTCGGCGGCACGCCCTCGATGGAGCTCTACCTGATGTACAACAGCGCCCGCAGAATCTTCGAGAGACACGGCGTGACGGTGATCCGCTCCCTCGTCGGCTCCTATGTGACCTCGCTCGACATGGCAGGCTGCTCGATCACGCTGACCGTGCTCGACGATGACATGACGGCGCTGTGGGATGCTCCGGTGCACACGGCGACGCTGCGCTGGGGGATGTAGCGCAATTCCAGGAAAAGTGTGAAGCGGCTTTCCGCCGAGAATTGCGCCAAAACAAAGGGATAGAGCGGTTCTGCGTTTCCCTGAAACGGTGAACCGCTCTGGCCGTCGCTGGCTTCACCGGTACTTTTCTGGCAAGCATGCGCGGAACCTTGCCGCTGATGCCTGAACGATGCTGCCCGAGCTTTCGCCTGCCCAGGAAAAACTGCTGATCAGCCTTGCCGACCCCGAGGCGCCCGCCGATTGGGACAAGGACGTTTCGCCCGCCGGCCTGTTGGCGCTGCTCGCCAATGCAGAGTTCCACGGCGTGGTGCCGATCGTGCTGCGCAAGCTCAGCGAACGCGGCGACGCCAATCTGCCGAAAGACGCGGGTCTGCAGCAAAAGCTTGCCGAGCTGCGCGACCAGATGACGATGGCGACCGGGCAGTCGATGCTGCTGCAATATCACGGCGACCGCATCATGAAGGCGCTGGCGGCGAAAGGCGTTCCGGCCCGGATCGTGAAGGGGCCGGTGTTCGCGCGCAGGCTTTACCACCAGCCTGCCGACCGGCCGTTCACCGACATCGACATTCTCGTCGACCCCGCCGGCATCGAGGAAGCCAACAGGACGATCGCCGAATGCGGCTTCAGGCTCGGCAGCGGCGAGGCGGAGTCGCACCAACTGCAGGAGTTCAAATGGCTGGAGAAAGAGAATTCCAGCCTGCTGATCGAATTGCACGGCAATTTGGTGCACGACACCGGCATGCGCCGGCGCCTGTCGCTCGGCTTTAGCGAGCTGCAGTCGATCGACGGCGGCGAAACCGATACCCCGACCGCACTTCTGACCATCGCCATAGTCCATGCTGCCGGCGGCCACAAATTTCACCGGCTGCAGCTCTGTGTCGACGTGCTGCAAGGCGTGCGGGCGCTGAGATCACCGGAAGATGAAGCGCGCCTGCTGGAGGCGGCCCGCATGACCGGCATAGAGCTTGAACTGGCGACGGTCCTCAACGTCACCGGACGTCTGTTCGGCGCGCCGCGCGCGATCGAGCTTGCGAACCGCATCAAGCCGAACCTCTCGATAAGGCTGGCGAAATGGCTGATCACCGGCAACATGCTGCTGCGTGTCAACTCGCGCGAAAAGCTGCGCTCGCGCCTCAGCCGCGACGCTTTCCGATGGGTGCAGCGGCTGGCGCGGGCGCGGCCCTATCCGGCCTGACGCAGCGCGGCGCGGATCAGCTGCGCGGCTTCGACCGGCTTCGCGCCGACTTCCAGCGTGAAGGTCGGCACCGTCTTGACCAAGGCCGCGATCGTCGCCATTCGCCTTTTCTGCAGCGGCAAAAGGCCGGTCATGCCGGTCCTCACATTGTCGGCGGCCAAAGCCACCATGGCATCGGTCCTGGCCAGGGGCACCAGCCTTGTCTTGCCATCGGTCGAGCGGGCAAGATGAAGAAGCGCCGCGACTGGCCTCGCGCGCACATCCTCGACGCGGATGATCTCGCCAAGGCGATCGAGCGACACGGCCTGCTCGCCCTCCGCATCCCATGTCTCGCCAAGGCAGGGCGACACGAAAGGCAGCATCGCTGCGGTGTTGCGATGGATCTTCACTTTACGCGGCATGCCCCAGGCCGTTACGCCGTCCTGTGTCGCCCTGAGGATCATGACGTCGTCGGAACAGAGACCGAACCCCTGCGAGGCGAGCGCCAGCGACGTCGTCGACTTGCCGGTGCCGCTCGGCGCATGGACCAGCACGAGCGCGTCGCTGCCCGGCAGCGTCAGGCCGGCCGTGTGCAGCATGTGCTGACCTCCGGCATCGAGCGCGGCATCCAGCACCATCATCAGCAGCGTCCATTTGATCTTGCTGTCAGGATGAACGCGGATTTCTGCCCTGCCCTCCTCATCGCGGATCGACAGCGTCTGCTGACCTGGAAAGACGAGGTGGAAGACGTCTCCGGCGTCGATCATCCGGCAATGGCCATCGAAGGGCACTTCGCCATCGAAAGCCAATTTCCCTTCAGGGTTTTCCTGCAGATCAAGCGTTTCGACGATGTCGACACGAAAGCCGGGCCGGGCAGCCTCGCTCACACGCAGCGCGCCGAGCATCAGGTCGAAGCTCGGCCAGAGGTCGGCGCGGGCGGCGGTGACGCTTATGACCTGCCCTTTGAGGTCGTAGCAGAAGGTCGTTGTCCGATCGCTCAAGCAGCGGACGCCTTCACGCTGGGCGGATGGCGGTAGATCTCCACCATGCCGGGCTGACTGTCGCTGACCACCGGCTTGCCGTCGAGGCAGACCCAGCAATGCGCCGACAGGCGCGGCTCGTGCATCGATTTGGCATCGACGCCGAAACGCAGCTCCGGGTCAAGACCGGCCATGCGCAGAAAACGGAAGCCGAGCAGACCCTCGCGAAGACATCTGCGGTCGCGCATGAACCAGGGCCGCCGCACCGTTCGGTTGACGCGCTGGACGATATAGGTCCAGGGCAAGTCACGATAGGGCGCGGGCGAGCGCAGCGGCGCCAGTTTCAACACGCTTTCAAAATCGCGCCGGCCGACCAGAACCGGCAGCAGCCTGGCGCTGAGCCACAAATGGGCGCGGAACAGGGCGCGCAGGACCGGCCCGTCGGTCATCACGCGCCCGGGTCGGCGAGGATGCCTTCAGCCACCAACTCGGCGGCCAATTCGGCCATATCCTCGTCGAGCGTTGCCTTGTCGACCTCGAATTCGTCCGACAACAGGTCGACGATCTGGTCGAGGCTGCGCGCGCCATCAACCTTGTCGAGAAAGGCCTCGGTCGTGTCGTTGCAGGTGTAGAGCTGGCCGCTGCGCGCCAACAGCACGACGGCGCCATCGCCGACATGCTGCACCGACGCATCGTCCGCCATCCGAAGCACCGTTTTGGAACCAATCTCGGCCATGCGCCCGCTCCCCTTCGCCCGGGAGCAAATAGCGCGGCACCGCGAGGCTGTCCATCGCCGTGGACGGCGGAGGGAACGACCGGCCGTGCCGGGCGGCCCGCCGTGGGGCGAATATTAGCGAGGTCTTGCCTTCCTGCCCTCGCGTAAGCTATGAGTCCGCCGGGCTTTGGGGGAGTGATCTGTATGCGTTACAACTGGGAACGGGCTCCGACAGCGTTCGAACGCCATCGGAAGGCGCTTGCGGCGGCGATCCTGATCGCCGGCGGCGTCGGGCTGATGCTGGCGGCGCTGCCGCTTTAAGCCGGCTTATATCACGGACAGTGACAGCGACGCCTCGCCGCAGGCGCCGAACAGAGACGTTTGCCGGCGATGTCGACCAAAATGCAGGAAGACATGGCCGCCACGCCCGGCTTAGTCTATGGCAGGCGGCAGAACGTTTCTTGGGAGGAAGGCGGATGGCCTCACGCTATCACGAAGTCTATGAGGGCTGGAAGCGCGACCCCGTAGGGTTCTGGGCCGAAGCGGCGAAGGCGATCGACTGGTACAAGCCGGCCGAGAAGGTCTTCGATCCGGCGCAAGGCGTCTATGGCCGCTGGTTCGTCGGCGCTTCCTGCAACACCTGCTACAACGCCATCGACCGCCATGTCGCCGGCGGACGCGCCGACCAGCTGGCGCTGATCCACGACAGCGCGATCACCGGAACGATCCGGAAATTCACCTATGCCGAACTGAAGCGTGAGGTGGTGGCGCTGGCCTCGGTGATGCGGCATCGCGGCGTCGGCAAGGGCGACCGCGTCATCATCTACATGCCGATGGTGGCGGAAGCGGCGATTGCGATGCTGGCCTGCGCGAGGCTAGGCGCCGTGCATTCGGTGGTGTTCGGAGGGTTCGCCTCGCATGAGCTCGCCACCCGTATCGACGACGCCAAGCCGAAGCTGATCGTCAGCGCTTCCTGCGGCCTGGAACCCGGTCGCATCGTCGCCTACAAGCCGCTGCTCGACAAGGCGATCGAGATGTCGAAGCACAAGCCCGACGCCTGCCTCATCCTGCAGCGCGAGCAACTGCGCTGCGAGATGAAGGACAATTACGACATCGACTATGCCGATGCGGTCGCCCGCGAGCGCGCCGCCGGCGCCAATGTCGACTGCGTGCCGGTGCCGGCCACCGACCCGCTCTACATCATCTACACCTCCGGCACGACCGGCCAGCCGAAGGGCATCGTGCGCGACAATGGCGGCCATATGGTCGCGCTGAAATGGACGATGGACAATGAGTTCGGCGTCAAGCCCGGCGAAGTGTTCTGGGCGGCTTCCGACGTCGGCTGGGTGGTCGGCCATTCCTATATCGTCTACGGACCGCTTCTGCATGGCTGCACCAGCGTGCTGTTCGAAGGCAAGCCGATCGGCACGCCGGACGCCGGCACCTATTGGCGGGTGATCTCCGAGCATGGCGTCGTGGCGCTGTTCACCGCGCCGACCGCGTTCCGCGCCATCAAGGGGCAGGACCCCAAGGGCGAGTTCGTGCCGAAATACGATTTGTCGAAGTTCCGCACGCTGTTCCTTGCCGGCGAGCGCGCCGACCCCGAGACCATCAAATGGGCGGAACAGAAGCTCGACCGGCCGGTGGTCGACCATTGGTGGCAGACCGAGACCGGCTCGCCGATGACGATCAATCCGGCCGGTCTGGGGCTGCTGCCGGTGAAATACGGTTCGCCCGGCGTGCCGATGCCGGGCTATGACATCCGCATCCTCGACGATGCCGGCCACGAGGTGCCGCACGGCACGCTCGGCAATGTCGTGGTCAAGCTGCCGCTGCCCGCCGGCTGCCTTCCGACGCTGTGGAATGCCGACGGCCGCTTCCGCCAGGCCTATCTCGAGGAGTTCCCCGGCTACTACAAGACGGCCGATGCCGGCATGATGGACGAGGACGGCTATCTCTACGTGATGGCCCGCACCGACGACATCATCAACGTCGCCGGCCACCGTCTCTCGACCGGCGCCATGGAAGAAGTGCTGGCCGCCCACCCCGACGTCGCCGAATGCGCCGTCATCGGTATTGCCGACGCCATGAAGGGCCAGGTGCCGCTCGGCTTCGTCGTGCTCAATGCCGGTGTGGCGCGTGACAGCGGCGCGATCGAAAGCGAGGTGGTGGGGCTGGTGCGCGAGCGGATCGGCCCGGTTGCCGCCTTCAAGACGGTGGTGACGATCAAGCGGCTGCCCAAAACCCGTTCCGGCAAGATCCTGCGCGGCACGATGCAGAAGATCGCCGACAAGGAGGAATGGGCGATGCCAGCGACCATCGACGACCCCGCGATCCTCGACGAGATCACGGCGGCGCTGAAGGGCCGCGGCATCGGCATTTAGCCACCCGGTCCCCCGACGCGTTAATAATGTATTAGCCAGTTTCCCCCGCGCTGCAATCGCTTGTTGTGCAATGCAGCATCAGACTTTAAGTTTGCCTGGGGGGCCATACCGAAGGCACGGCATGGCTCAACAAGAGACGACATTCGGCGGCGTCCACACACCGCGATGCCTTGCTACCGTCGCCGTGAATCGGTCGGTAGAGGCCGCCGGCGAGCCGCGTATCCTGCCGCCGCTCGGTCCCACCCTGTTCCGTCATCTGTTGAAGCCCGCCGAGAGGGGTCTACCGTTTCGTGGAAACGGGGAACCGCTCGTCCGGCCGCCTGGAGCGCCGGTGTGGAATTGTTTGCATTCGGCATGATATCGAGGCGCAAATCAGTGCAAGTATCCGAGCCTCAATCCGTGAGCCTGTTCCAACGATCGAGACGTCCTCGACCCGCGCCGCGCGAGCGCCTTGTCATGGATATGCGCGACACGATCGTCTATGCGATCGGCGACGTGCATGGCTGTCATGACGAACTGCGCGCGCTGGAACAGAAAATCGAGCTCGACGCGCAGCAGTTCCGCGGCCGCAAGATCATCATCATGCTGGGCGACTATATCGATCGCGGCCCGCATTCGCGGCGCGTGGTCGACCATCTGATGGCGCCCCCCCCGAGGGGCTTTCAGCGCGTCTGTCTGGTGGGAAACCATGAAGTCGCGCTGCTCCTCTATCTGGACGGACATCTCTCGCGTGAAACCTGGCTCGGCTATGGCGGCCGCGAGACCCTGTTCTCCTACGGCGTCGACCCCGACCGGCTGATTAGCCTCTACGGTTCGAGCGCCCAGGCGGATGAGCGCATACGCGAGGCCATTCCCGCCAGCCATGTCGACTTCCTGCGCACGCTGCCGGCGATGGTCTGCTCCGACCAATTCGTCTTCGTGCATGCCGGCATCCGGCCCGGCATCGCGCTGGAGGCGCAGGACGAGGGCGACCTCCTCAACATCCGCGAGGAGTTCTTCGAGGCGGCGCACCGGCTCGACCGCTGGGTGGTGCACGGGCACACGATCGTCGACGTCCCGACGCTCGACGGGCGCCGGCTCGACATCGACACCGGCGCCTTCCAGACGGGGCGGCTGACCGCGCTCAGGATCGTCGGCAAATACGGTCGGCTGCTGTCGTCACGGGATTGAAGAGAGCGCAGCTTCGCTACTCAGGTCGGCGCGAGTTCAGGCTCGGCGGCGCCGTAGGACAGCAGGTCGCCCTGCCATTTGCTGCGCTTGAGGAACTGTTCCCAGGTGAGGGCATTCGGATCGACCTTCCGACTCCACGTCAAATCGCGCCGGGGGGCGTAGTAGCCGTATTCGACAGCATATTCGACCATGCCCACCAATTCGCGCACGAGATGCTCGTCGCTGGCGAAACCCGGAAAATGGCGCAATAAGTCTTCGCGCGAGTACGCCGAGACGTAGCGTGCGCGCTTGCCGGTGACACGTTCGAACGTTTCCACCATTTGCCGTGCCGAAATAAACTCGCCGATCACCGGCAGGACTTCGCCGGCATATCGCTCCGGGTTGTCGAAGATCTCGCGCACTGCTGGACCGGGCGCGGTGAGCGGGTCGCAGAACGGCATGGGAATGTCGGGCGGCAGGTATATGGCGAAATTTATGCCATCCTTTGTGCGCTGCGGAACGTAGTATTCCAGGAAGTTGGTGTAATAAAACGCCAGATACACGAACGAGCTGCGGATGGGCAGGCCGCGAATGTAATCCACTATCTTTGCCTTGTCCGTGAAATGGGGCGCCCACTTGGTACCCCCGGTGATCGCCTCGACATTTTCGAGCCCGCTGAACACGACGTGTTCGACGCCCGCGGCCACTGCCGCGTCGGCCAACTCCTTGCCGAGGGTGAGTTCGATTTCCGCGGGCGGCACCTTGACGATAGGCGGCGTCATCAAGAACGCCCCGGCCGAGCCTTTCATCGCTTCGGTCAGCTCGGCCCGCCTGCCGAGTTCAAGAGGTGCCACCACGACCTCGGCGCCCTTCTTGGCCAAGGCCTGCGCGGGTTGGCTGTCAAGGCTCCGCGTCAGCGCGCGCACCCGGTAACGCCCACTGTCAAGCAAGGCGTTGGCAACGCTACGGCCCTGCTTGCTCGAGGCGCCAGCAACCGTGATCAGAGGTTTGGAAGTGTCGTTCTGGCTCATGTTGGTTCTCCTGTCTCTCAGATTGAAACCGATCGGCCCCGGGCGACGAGCACACCCGGGCGTGTCGAGAGCGGTTCCCATGTCTCTTCAGCGGAGTATTTCGGGTCTTTCGCGGTATTTTTGAAATTCTAAAAATGTTCAGCTACTATTCATTTCATGGATACCAAGCGCCTGGATCTCAACCTGTTGGTTACCCTCGAAACGCTGCTGATCGAGCGCAATGTCACGAAAGCGGCTGCCAGACTGCATCTGAGCCAGCCGGCCGTGAGCGCGCAACTGAATCGTCTCAGGCAGGAGTTCGACGACCAACTTCTAATCCCTGCCCAGCGAGGGATGACGCCGACGATCAAAGCAATGGAGCTGCTCGATCCGTTGCGCCAAGCGCTCGACCAGGTTCGAGCCACGCTCACCTCGCATCGGAACTTCAATCCGGCCAAGGCCAAGCTAACCTTCGCGATCGCATGTACGGACTATCTGCAAGTCGCGGTGATCAAGCCACTCGTCGTGGAACTCAGGACGCGAGCGCCCGGCGTTCGCGTCGCGATACGCAACCTGGACCTGCCGCAGTTGGAAGCACAGATGGCGCGCGGCGAGGTGGACCTGGCGCTGATGACGCCGCAAGCGGCCCCGCCGGGACTTCGGGCTCGGCACCTGTTCGATGAGCGCTACGTGCTTATCGGCCGCAGGAAGCATCCGCGGCTGCGGGATGGAATAACGGTCGCTGAGTTTGCCGCGTTAGAGCAGGTGGTGGTATCCTTGGATGGAGCCGGGTTCGTAACGCCGGTGGACAGCGCCTTAGCCGCTCTCGGATACAAGCGTAACGTGGTGCTCTCCGCGGCATCGTTCCTGTTCGTCCCCGAGATCGTGTCCAATTCGGACTTCGTCGCGCTCGTCCCGGAACGGCTGGTGCGCGGCTCCGCAAACAAGCTTGAAGTGATGGACTGCCCATTTCCCGTCGAAGGCTTTGCGGTGGGAATGGTGTGGCATGAGCGAGGTCACGGACACAGCGGCCAGCGCTGGATCCGTGAGGCCATCGTCTCGCTTGCCGCGCATCGATCCTCGTCTGGGGCGCGAGACAATCCCTGCTAAAGCGCGTCGCGATCTTTTAGGTCACTCCATGCGCTTCAGCTGGGTTTTTGATTCTACGCATGTCCTTATCCCGCAACCGGTTGCCACTTTTCGGGATCATGCTTTAGATCGTGATGGCGTTTCGTTGAATCGCCATCACGATCTAGCTCTTTGTTGGAGCATGATCTTTCTCCGAAAACCGGTTCCCACTTTTCGGGATCATGCTCTAGGCAGCCTGCTTGGCGCGCGCTTCCGATTTCTCCAGATAGTAGCTCGAGTAGCGGTCGAAGAACCGTTCCGAGCCGCCGAGCGCGCCGTATTTGGCCAGCTTTTTCAAATCGACCTTGTTGAGCACCGCCCCAATCACCTTGTTGGCGATATAGGGCTCGGATTCCAGCATCGAGCGCACCATGTTGCGCGGCGTGCGGCCCCATTCGGTGACCAGCACGAAGCCGTCGACCAGCGGCGCGAAGGCTTTGGCGTCGACCACGGGGCCGAGCGGCGGCAGGTCGACGATGATGTACTCGAACGTCTCCTTGGCGTTCTCGATGAAGCGCCGCATACCGGCGGAGCCCAGCAGCTCGCTGGTGTGCGAGAACTGGCCACGCAGCACGGCTGGAATGATCGCAAGCTTGGTCTGGCGGTCGACCTTGCCGACCGACTGCCAGGTCTGGCCATTGACCACCGCTTCCATCAGGCCCTGCTCGGCCTCCATGCCAAGGCTGCGGCTCAAGCCAGGATTGCGCAGATCGCCGTCGACGAGCAAGGTCTTGGCGCCGTTTGCGGCAAGCAGGCCGGCGAGGTTCGCAGCCACCGTCGATTTGCCCTCGCCCGGCAGCACCGAAATGATGCCGATGACCCGGCTGCCGCGGTCCTCCATCACGACGTCGAAGGCGATCTTGGCGTTGCGCAGCGTCTCGGCGAACATCGAAGCCGGAGCATCGATGCTGACGCGCATGCGCGCCCGCCTCTCTGCCGAGGAGAGGCTGGCCACCTTGCCGTCGGCCGGCAGGTCGTCGGCCTTGGAATCCTTGGCCCTGCCGCCGCCGATCGTCGGCAGATAGCCGAGGAATTTCAGGCCGGCGCGATCACGAATATCCTCGCCCGTCCTGAAGAAGCGCTCGTTGAACTCGTTGAGGCCGCCGAAACCGGCGCCGAGCATCAGGCCGAGCACCAGCGACAGAGCCAGCACACGCATGGTGCGAGGGCTCGAGGCCGCCAGCGGCATCGTCGCATCGGAAATGATGCGGGCCTTGCCGACCGGGAAGGACTGCTGCTGCGAAGCTTCCTCATAACGGCTGAGGAAGGTCTGGTAGAGCGTGGTCAGCGCCTGCGCCTGCTGGTCGAGTTCCTTCAGCTTCACCTGCGACTGATTGTCGATCGAGCTCTTGCCGGCGGCTGTGGAAATCTTGTCGCGAAGCGCGGTTTCGCGCGCCTGCGCCACTTCGAAGTCGTTGCGGTAGCTTTCGGTGATCTGCTTCAGCTGCCCGAAGATCTGCGCCGAGACATCGGCCTTTTCCTTGGTCAGCGCGACCGCCTGCGGGTGATCCTTGCCGAAATTGGTCTCGACGTCCTGCAGGCGCTTGGCAATGGCCAGATAGCGGGTCTTGAGCCCGATGATGACCGAGCTGCTCGGCTGATCTGCCGCTATGGCCGAATCGTTGAAGGCGCTTTCCGAGCCGCTGTCGACGATCGCCTTGTACTGCTGGTAGCGGGCGCTGGTGCGAGCCGTATCGGCCTGCGCGACGATGAGCTGGGCGTTAAGGTCGGCGAGCTGCTTGTCGCTCAGCAACTGGCCGTCGCTGTTGGCGGAAAGGCCGTGCTCGGCCCTGAACTTCTCGACCGCCAGCGAAGCGGCCTGCGAGCTTTCGCGCAACTCGGTCAGCCGGCCCTGCAGCCATACGGCCGCGCGTTCGGTGGCGTCGAAGCTGGCGTTGAGCTGGTCGGCGAGATAGGCGTCCGCATAGGCCTTGGTGATGGCCGTGGCGAGTGCCGGGTTTGTCGCCTGGTAGCTGATGCTGATGACATTGGAGCGGCTGACGCGATCGGCCGATAATCCTGTCTGCAGCATAAGAACCGCGTAGTCGTGAGTCGCGGTCTTGATCATGGCTTCGCGCGTGGCGGCATCGACATTCTGAATGCCGGGGAGTTGATCGGCGGCGCGGAAATAGGCGACGATGCCGCGCAGGAACCCTATGCCCTTGGCCAGGGCCGATTGAGGCGGGCTCATGAAGTCCTGGTTCTGGTCGAGCTTCAACTTGTCGACCACCTCCGACGCCAGCCGCGCCGAATTGAGGATCTCGATCTGGCTGAGGATCGTCGCGTCGGTCTGCTGCGTGACGCTGGCAGCCGAGATGTCGTCCATGACCTTGTTCATGCCCCCGTCGATCAGGACGCTCGCCACGGACGTATACTGCTTGGGCGTGGTCTGCAGATAGATCACGCCCAGGAACAGACCGATGGCGGCGCAGATCGCCACCACCTTGGCCTGACGAGCGGCCATGCCAAGCAGACGCTCGACATCGATGAAGTCTTCACCCTTTTCCTGGTCGGCACTGGGCAACGGCGTCCTCTTGTCGAGAGGGAAGTTGGCATAGTTCATGTTCGGTCCAATTCCAGGTTGCAGGCGCTATCGGCCTTGGTAGATCCGCGTCGTGACCAGAAAAGACCGCGCAACGTTGTTGCCAGGATACGCCGGGCCTGAAGGCCCGGGCGCCTGAGTGGCTGTCGCGCCATCGCGAAACCGCATATGCACCCGAAAGATGGGCATTATGCGGCTACTTCCCGGCGCTCATGCGACCGGACGAATTGCTGCAACATTTCGAAGACAGGGCCTTTCATGTCGTCGCGAGCCAGGGCGAAGGCGATGGTGGCTTCGATGAAGCCTTCCTTGGAGCCGCAGTCGAACATGCGGCCATCGAAAGGCTGCGCATAGAAGGGTTGGCTCTGGGCGAGGCGCACCATGGCGTCGGTGAGCTGGATCTCGTTGCCGGCGCCGCGCTGCTGATTGCCGAGCAGCGCGAAGATCTCCGGCTGCAGCACGTAGCGGCCATTGATGTAGAAATTCGACGGCGCCTTGGCGGGCGCCGGCTTTTCGACCATCTCAGTGACCTGGAAGCCGGAGCCGACCTCGTCGCCGCGGCCGACAATGCCGTATTTGCTGGTTTCGGCGGGATCGCAGCGCTCGACGGCGATGACGTTGCCGCCGGTCCGCTGATAAAGATCGACGGTCTCGGCAAGGCAGCCGCGCGCACCGAAGGATACCATGTCGGGAAGCAGCAGCGCGAAGGGCTCGTTGCCGATCACGTCGCGAGCGCACCAGACGGCGTGACCGAGGCCCTGCGGCGACTGCTGGCGGATGAAGGAGGTGGCGCCGGCCACCGGCAGCAGGCTTTCCAGCGATTCGAGCTGCGCCTTCTTGCCGGTCTGTTCCAGCGTGCCGATCAGTTCAGGATGCAGGTCGAAATAATCCTCGATGACCGCCTTGTTGCGGCCGGTGACGAAGACGATGTGCTCGATGCCGGCTTCGAACGCCTCGTCGACGGCATATTGCACAACGGGCTTGTCGACGACGGGAAGCATTTCCTTCGGCATGGACTTGGTCGCCGGCAGGAACCGCGTTCCGAGCCCCGCCACCGGGATGATTGCCTTCCTGACTTTCTGCATCTGATCTTCCTTCTGAGAGAAAAAGATTTCTACCTATCGCCGGGTATCAAATCGCCCGCATGCTTAATCTCCCCGCCCCCACGGCGAACCTGCGCCGCAACCCTTCTGAGCCGGACAGCGATCGGCATGCTCAAATGCCCGATCGCGGCCGGATCCCTGAGCGCCGCGCCGATCGCCTTGAGCGGCGCACGCGCCTTGATGTGCTTGACCAGGGACAGGAACGACGCCGCCTTGCGCAGGCTGCGGCCGCGCCGGGCGAAGGCCGCCTTCGCGGTGCTGTCCATGGGATATGCCGCAGCGAAGGCGGCGTCGGCCCGCGTCATTGCCTCGACGTGATGCAATTCGAGCACGCGGGAGATCGAGCCGGTGCGGATATGGTAGACATAACCGACGGTCGGTTCGACAGCGCAGCGGCCACCGCTGGCCAGCGCGCTCGCAAGCAGAATATAGTCCTCGCCGATGCGCAGCTTCTCGTCGTAGCGCAGCCGGTTCTCATCGAGGAACCGCCGCAAGAAGACCGGCTTGAGATAGCCGAGATTGAAGCGCGATTCGAATACAAGATTGCCCTCGATGTAATCGGCCAGCGAGATTTCGCTTAAGCCCTCGAGATAGTCGGCCGGGAACATGGTGTCGTCGGGCGTACCGTCCTCGCGCACGACCTGGACATTGTCGACCGCGATTTGGGCGCCGGCCGCTTCCGCCCGCGCGATCATCGCCGCCATACGGCCAGGAAGAACGGCGTCGTCGGAATCCAGCACCGCCACCCAGCGGCCGCGCGCGAAATCGAGGCCGGCATTCCTGGCGCCGCCTGGACCGCGATTCTGCGGCAGCGCCACCACCTTGACGATGTCTTCGGGATAGGCGCGCGCCACATCCAGCGTGCCGTCGCGCGACTGGTCGTCGACGACGATGACCTCGACGGTCACGCCGAGTTGGGCGATCGCGCCGGCGATGGCGCGGTCGAGAGTGGCCTCCGCATTGTAGGCGGCGATGACGAAGCTGACGTCAGGCTGCACGCTTGTTCCCTTGTTCTGGCGAAGTGAGGCCGTACTGGCGGATTTCACGGACGCCGACCAAACCGGAGACGACACCAACGTGCATAATGCCGCGCAGCACGCTGCGGTTCCGTCGCACCGGGCTGATCGCGGTCAAAACAGCCATGCCGAAGCAGTAGGCGGCCTTGGCCGAAGCCAGCCCGACCTGGCCGGCGCGGCGGATGCCGCCGGTGCCGTGGCCGATCAAATGGCCATGCGTCTGGCCGAAGCGGAAGCGGCGGCGGCGCAGCCAATCGAACGCGGCTCTGGCGCGCGGCACGACCTCGTCGACGAAGGCTTGCGGCGCAAAGGCGATGCGGCCGCCGGCCTTGACCATGGCATCGAAGAACTCGGTATCCTCGCCGCCGGTCTGGCCGCGCGCCAGGCTGAAGCGCCGGCCGCGCAGGCTCGCGTCGGTCGTTCGGAGCAGGACGTTGCAGGTGTAACCGGTGCGGATCTCGCCGCGCACCCAGACCGGCAAGGTGGAATGGAAGTCACCCTTCTGCATCCAGTCCGGCGCGTCCTGGCGATAATGCGCCCGCACCGGCCCAAGCACCGCCGCGGCGCCGGTTGCATCGGCCGTCGCCATCAACTCGACCAGCCAGCCGGGCGACGCCGTCTCGTCATCGTCGATAAAGGCGACGAAGTCCGACACGCTGGCGTCGAGGCAGGCGTTGCGGGCAATCGAGATGTTGCGCGCCGGCGCGTGGCGATAGCGGACCGGCAGCTTCAATTCCTCGGCCAGCGCCTTCACCAGTTTT
Source organism: Mesorhizobium sp. (assembly GCF_004963255.1). Lineage (GTDB taxonomy): Bacteria > Pseudomonadota > Alphaproteobacteria > Rhizobiales > Rhizobiaceae > Mesorhizobium. The sequence continues at coordinate 78,042 of NZ_SUGA01000007.1, forward strand.
TGGGCGCCTGGTTCATCGTCATTATCGGCAACGACGATGCCGATCTCCAAATCTTCAGGCTTCTCCAGGGCGGCGACGGAGCGCAGCGTGTCGGCCAGCTCAGGCCGGCGGAAGGTGCAGATGCAAATGTCGATCGAGCGGCCGGCCATCACGCCACCTCGCGCTGCGAGCGCGGCGTCAAAAGCTGCTGCCAGAAGCCGACGGACCAGCCGAAATGCATGACCATGGCTGAAACTCCGGCCAGAGCGATGCTGGCGTTGCGCTGGCGCACCGCCGTCACCAGGCCGTAGCCGAGGCATACCGCCGTCCACAAAAGGAATGGCACCGCCGCCAGCCAGTGGACGAAGGAGAACAGGGCCAACAGCACCACGGGCGCTACCAGCAGCGGGACCATCTGCCGGACCTTCGGCACCATGCGGTGCTTGAGCACATTCCTGGCGCGGCCGCGGCCATAGCCAAGATATTGGAGATAGAGGCTCTTCAGCGACGAGCGCGGATAGTAGACCATATGCGTCCTGCCGCTCATCCAGATGCGGTAGCCGGCCTGGCGCAGACGGTAGTCGAGCTCGGCATCCTCGTTGTGGCTGAAGCTCTCGTCATAGCCGCCGACATGGCTGAAAGCGGCGATGCGCATCAGTGCGTGGTGACCGTGGTCGACCCATTCGCCCTCGGACATGTGCCGGTGCTTCGAGCCACCGGTGCCAAGCTTGGAATTCTGCGCCGCCGCGACTGCCTTCTGCACGGCGCCGGTGCCGGCGGTCAGCATCGAGACGACGACGGAATCGGCGCCGGTGGCAACAGCCTCCTCGACCAGCCGGTCGCAGTAATCGTCCGGATAACCGCCATGCGCATCGATGCGGATGAGATAGTCGGCGCCTTCGCCGAGGGTCGCCACCGCCAGATTGATGGCAGCGCTTTGCAGGCGCTTCGGATTGGCGAGCAGGATGACCCGGGGATCCTTCGCCACGATCTTTTCGACGATGGATTGCGTGCCGTCGACGCTGCCGCCATCGGCGACGACGATGCGGCCGCCGAGCCGTGCCGCCGCAGGCCGCAACCGGTCGAGCAGGCCGCCGATATGAGCCGCCTCGTTGAGGCAGGGAATGATAATCAGGATCGACGGATTTGCCTGCGTCATCGGTCTTTGCGCGTCCTTTGCCATTATGCCGCCGCCGCAAAAGCCGAAGGCATGGCGGTGAGGCCGCGCAGCTTTTCGACGAAGGCCGCGCAGTCGCTGCGGTCGTAGCTCCAGGTCCGTGGATTGCGCGCCAGCACCCGCGACTTCAGGGCGCGGTATCTGTCCTGATCCATTCGGCCGAGCATCGCCTCAAGACCTTCGGGCGTCGCCTCGGACAGAAGCACGCCGATGTCCTGCCCTTTGAGGAAACGGCCGGTTTCGGTGCCGGCCATCGAAATCGGCACGGCGCCGAAGCGGCAGCCCTCGTAGAGGCGGTTGGGAAGCAGCCATTCGGAATTCTGGCCGGCTTCGAAGAAATCGATCGCCCAGGAGAAGTGCACCTCCCCGTAGATGGCCGCCATATCCTCCGGATTGCGGTAAGGCCCCTCGAACGAAAGCCACGGCTCGGCCTCGACGAAGCCATGAAAATCCGGAAATTCGGACAGCGCCGGCCGGCCTCTGAGCACGATCTCGAAACGCCCCGCCTGCCGGCGGGTGAAGTCGGCCAGCAGCTGCAGCGAGCGGCGGCAGCGCAGCGCGCCGAACCAGCCGATCCGCCAGGGCGGAGTCGCCGGGCCGTCGTCCTCGAACGAATGCGCGGCGACAATGGATGCCGGCTCGAAATATTTGTTCTCGATCAGCTCGACAGGCGCGCCGATCTGCCCGAAGGGCTCGAAATAATTGGCGATGAAGGCCGGCGAGCTGGTCACCAGAAGCTTCACGTCGCGGGCGAGACGACGCTCGGCGCCGCGCAATGTCCTGCCGACAAAATCGTCGCGCAGCACCAGGCGATGGATATCGAGGCATTCATAGACGATGGGCACGTTCGCCCCGAGGGCAGCATTGGCGCGGCGGGCAAGCGCCAGCATTTCGAGATTGCGCGCGATGATGAGATCGGGCCTGGGCATGGCGCCCAGTTTCGCGCCGATCGACATGGCCGCCTTAGCGATCGCCCCGAGGCGCTGCGCGAATCGGCCGTCGCGTGTCGCGCCGAGGTCGACAGGCCTGATGCCCTCGATCTCGGCGACCGGACTGGTGGTGCGGCGGAAGCCCGCCAGGGTGACCCCGGCGCCGCCTGCCTTGAGCATCTGGACCCTCCGGCGCACTGCCGGGTCGGATACGTCATGCACAAGGTACAAGACATGCAGCATGAAACTCGACCGATGTTCGGCCCACCCATCGGGGATGCTAGTACAGCTTTTGCTGCATCGCAACAATTTTGGTGCGGCGTAGCAAAGCGCATTGCGCTTTTTGTTGCACTGCAAAAGCCCTGAGCTTAAGCTATCTCCGGCAACAGTTGGCGACCGGTCGGTCGTCGGAAGGGTGGCGGAGAGCGCACAGGCACAGCGGATCGACATACCGGCATTTGGGCGACAAGGGGGCCGCCTTTTTCGGAAACCTGCCCAAGATGAGGAGATGCGATGAAGATCATCGTCGAGAACACGGTCTGCCTGAACACGGGAGACGCAGCGATCCTGCTGGCCATTCGCCACATTCTGAGGACTGTCGCCGGCGACAGCTTGCGCTTTTTCGTCTTCGACAGCCAGCCCGAGGTAGCCGCGAGGCTCTATCCAAAGAAGGATTACCCCGACCTGGAATTTCACAAGCTCCTGTCGGAGACCCTCTTCCGTTACCCTTCGGGAAGCGGTGTGAAAGATCGGCTCAAGCCGCACTACAACCGGCTGGTCCACAAGGTGCTGCGGAATTTCGGATCTGACAGCCTTCTCGGCCGCGCTTTCTTCAAGGAGAGCGACCGCCGCAGCCTCGATATCTACCAGAACGCCGACCTCGTGGTCACGACTGGCGGCACCTATCTGGTCGAGAACTACAACCTTGAACGGCGACTGAACCAGTTCCGCCTGGATGCGGCCATCGGCAAGGATCCCGTATTCTTCACCCAGTCCCTCGGTCCGTTCAACAAATCGTACAATCGACACGAACTGAGCCCGATTTTCGATCGCAGCCCGCTCATCCTGCTGCGCGACGAGCGCTCCCGCCACCACATAGCGGACATGGTCAAGGACCCGGGCAAATGTCACGTGGTGGCCGATGCCGTGTTTGCCCTTGCCGACACGGACGGCATCGGCAAGCGGTTCGCCTCGGCTCAGCCGCCTGCGCAGACGGGCCGCGTCGCCATTTCCGTCCGCCACTGGAACTACGTCAATGACGGCCAAGACGGGATGCGCCGCTATATCGATTCGGTACGTGAGATCGCGACCATCCTTGTCCGGGACCATGGCAAGCAGGTGACCTTTGTCTCCACCTGCCAGGGCGTTCCGGAATATGCCCATGACGATTCCAAGACAGCACGCAAGATCGTCGCCGAGCTCGATCCGGAAATTGCGAGGAATGTCAGCGTGGACGCTTCATTCCACACTCCCGAGCAACTGATGGCTCTGGTCAAGGGTTTCGACTTCGTCGTCGCGACCCGCATGCACATGATGATCATGTCGCTCTGCGTGGGAACGCCTGTGCTTCCGATCGCCTATGAGTTCAAGACCAAGGAAGTCGCCAAGAGGACCGGTGTTGCCGATCTGCTGCTCGATATCGACACTGTCACCCCGCCGGAGGCGGCCGAAAAGCTCGGCCGGTTCGTCGGCAAGCTTGAAGACTACCGCCGCACCATCCTCCAAGCCGTGCTCGAGGAACATGCTTCGGCGATGTCTGCCGCGGAGTTGCTGAAGCCTCTCATGGCCAAGGCATCAGCGCAGATTGCGCGCGATGTTGGCAAGCGTGGTGAGCAGTATCCTGCGCGGCTGGGGGAAGATCGCCATGAGGACGAAGGCAAACCCGTAGTCGAGGCATAAAGCCAGGACGACGGCGAGAAGGTCCGACTGGCCGGTAAGGGACGCTGGCAGGCCGAGATAGGCAAGCCAGGCAAGCAGGGACGATGCAATGAAAAGGCCCTGCATGATCAGGAAGTCCCCTGCCGTCACCGGCCCGACGCGGTGGATCATGACCGCGAGCACCGGCACGCGCAGAACGTAGCCGCTGATCGCGTAGGCGGCCGCGACGCCGACGGCGCCCCAATGCAGGCCGACGACAAAAGAGGCCACGGTGGTGAGCGACGAGTAGGCGCCCCACTGGAACATGGCCTTTGTCTTGCCCTGGCAGATGAATATCCAGCCGGTGGTGCTCGATACGGATTGCATCAGGCTGGCGATGCCCAGCCACGCGAAGATTGGCGCCACGGCGGTCCAGCGCGGCCCGAAGAGAAGCGCGACCACCTGCTCGGAAGTCAATGTCAGCGCCGCGATGCCGGGCATGGTCACGGCCGCCAGCATCCAGTTGGTGCGCACGTACAGATCGCGGAACCGCACCTTGTCCTCGTGGATGCGGCTGAGCAACGGCACCATCACGCGCGTCAGCGGCTGGGTGATGTTTTGCAGCGGAAACAGGAGAAGTTTGTAGGCCCGGTCATAGTAGCCAAGCTCGATCGCTCCGGAATATTTTCCGATCAGGATGTTGTCGAGATTGCGTGAAAAGAAATTGACGAGATTGAAGCCGGTCAGATTGGCGCCGAACGACAGGATCTCGCTCTCGACCCTGAAGTCCGGACGCGACGGCGTCCAGCGCACCACCAGCCATGCGGCGCCGAGCGCAACGACCGCCGCCACGGCCGGCCCCAGCACCAACGACCAGTATCCCATTCCCGCCCAGGCCGCGATGGCGGCGGCAACTAGACCGGCGGCCGCCGTTATGACGTCGTTGAGGGCCAGCTGGCCGAACTGCAGGTGACGGTTCATCAAGGCGAGCGGGACGGCTGCGATGCTGCCGAGAAGCAACGGCAGCGCGGAGGCGACCGTGATGCCTAACATGCGCTGATCGCCGTAGAAGCCGGCAATGGCCGGGGCCAATGCCGCCACTACCACCGCGCTGCCCAATCCGACCAGCGCGCTGATCCAGAACACCTGATTGAGCTGCCTGTCGCTGATGTCCTTGCGCTGGACAAGAGCCTGCTGCAGCCCGAGATTTTGCAGAAGCCCGACAAAGGCGACGATCGGCCCGACCGACGCCACAAGGCCGAAATCTTCCGGCAGCAGCAGCCGGGCAAGGATGATGACCGAGAGGAACTGGATCACCATCTTGAAACCCTGGGCACCGGCAGTGACCAGCCCGCCGCGCAGGGCGATGCGTCCGAACTGCGGCAGGGGCGGGTTAGCGTTCATCAGTGTGCTCTCGTTCCAGCCAGTTCAGTTGCAATCCGTGCGAACCGCTGGTTCAGAACGTCGGCATTGAAGTCTGTTTCTATCTTGCGCCGCGCGGCGATCGCGATCGGCTCGCACAGGACCGGGTTATCGGCGACCCAGACGAGTTTGGCGGCCAACGCCGCAACGTCCCGTTCCGGCGCGAGGAAGCCGGTTTTCCCGTCCTCGATCAGTTCGGGTATCCCTGAATGGTAGGTGCTGACCACCGTCAACCCGGCAGCCATCGCCTCCATCAGGGCGACTGGGATGCCTTCGAGGTCGCCGTTGTGGGCACTTACGCTGGGCAGCACGAAGACATGCGCGTCCCGCAAGCGCTGCTTGACCTCCGCATGCGGCCTGGGGCCGAGGAAATCGACGCGCCCGGCGATGCCGAGCTCGGCGGCCAATCGTTTCAATTGCTCCAGCAATTCGCCGGCGCCGATCACCGAATAGTTCCAGTCATCACGCGGCAGCCTGGCCAGCGCGCGAAGCGCATATTCAACGCCTTTTTTTTCGGTCAGACGACAGACCGAAATGAACGACAGCGTTTCATTCTTCCAGGATCGCCACCGGTATTCTATCTCGCCGGGTCGAACGCCCATATGGTGCACGACGACCTCGCCCGGCGGGGCGCCGACCTCGATAAGGGCATTGCGAAAGAAGGCATTCACCGGCATCTGGAGGACGCCGTTCTGGAACACCGTCCTGTAGCGCGCCAGCGTGTTGTCGTGCATCGGGCCGCCGACGTCGTTGCCGTGGAAGACGGTCACCAGCGGCGCGGAAATCCGCCCACGCTTGATGACACGCGCCACCCGCAAGCCGTTCGTGCCGAAATGCGCGACGATGACATCGGCCTTGTGCAATTTGCCCGCGTACAGGAGGTCGATGGCGGTCGAGAGCTTGTCCCAAGACTTGCCTGACCATTTCCTAAGCAAGGGTCGATAACGGCCGAGCCAGCCCCACCAGCACACGACTTTTCCGGGCAGACTCTTCCAGCGCCGATCGTCGACATTGGCGTCCTTGCCGAACGTCGTCTCGTTGCAGACGACCCCGACTTCCATGCCGCGCTCAAGGCAGCCTGCTATCTGGTCAAGGACAAAGGTCTCCGACAAGGAGGGGAACTTGTCGACAACGAAGCATATCCTCATTCTCGGCCCGCGCCCATGCCGGGATTCATCGGGCAGTCCGCCCACAACCGGGCCTGAACAAGGCAACCGGCCTTGCCCGCGGACTTCGGCTCGGCGTCTTCAGCCGTCAGGAAAAGTCGCACGACAGGGGCAACTGGATGGGAATCGTAGTTGAGGCACACGACATGCAGCATTCATTCGACCGCTGTTGGCCCACCCGATGGGGATGGTAGTATAGGAATTGCTGCAGTGCAACATTTTTGATGCAGCGCATTTGACTTTTCGTCCCGCGCCTACGCCGGCACGAATGTTGCATCGCAACATAAACCGTTGCGAAGTGCCGGTTTCGCGTCGTGTCGCGGAAGTCCCGCTCAGGAGGCCTTGCGAAGGGGCTGTCTTTCGACAGCACGATTCAGGACGTCCATGAACGTCGCGAACTGGTTGTCGGGGTTCATCTGCGGCCGCTCCGCAAACAGGCGAGCCGCCGCGGACATCCTGTCGTAATCGGCCTTGTCGGTCCATAGCCGCCGTATGGCAGCCACCCAGTCGGCGAGCGGAGCATCGTAATCCAGTATCACGCCGCCGTTGCCGATCGCTTCCGGGAGACCGCCGCGCCGGGATCCGACAACGGGAATGCCGCTGCAATGCGCCTCGGACGCGACCCTGCCCCAGGCTTCTTCCCATTTGCTGGGAGCAAGCAGGATCTTCGTGCGGCCGTAGACCGTCTTCATGTCGCTGGTACGGCTCTCGAGGACGGCGTTGCCGAGCGAAGCAAGCGTCCGCTCGATCTCGGCCCGGTGATCGTCGTCGAGCATCCAGCTCTCAACGAACAGGAACGGGATTTCCGCGCATTCGCGGGCAATTTGGACGGCCAGTTCGAAACCCTTCTCGTTGTAAGGATTGATCATCGTCACGAACTCGCCGGTCGTCGGCGTGCTGTAGAAGGCAGGATTGATCGTGGGTGGAATCACCGTGGATTCAATACCGAACTTCTCCTTGTAGGCGCGGGCGGTGAATTCCGAATTGGCGATGTAGAGCGCGGACTGCAATTCGCGCGGGTCGCCGGCCAGTTCGTCGAACTCGACGTTGCGCAGGTAAACGACCAGCGGCACGCCGAGGGTCTGCAATTCCTTGCCGATCGGCACGGATTTGTGACACTGGACGACCGCGACGTCGGGCCGCAATCGCTTGGTCGCGAAGCCCGCCGCCTCCCACGGGAACCATGCCCGTACGACGGGATAGCCTGGGAACGTATCGATGACGGCGCGCTGGCGGAGCAGCTTCATCTTGGCGCGCGCCTTGAAGCCGAAAAAGCCGTCGCCGAACAAAGCGGCAAGCACCGAGGCCTCGTGGCCATGCTCGCGCAACTGCTCGACCAGATGATGCGTGCTCGACTGAACGCCACCGCTAAATTGCGGCGTGTAGCCGCTGCCGCCCGCAAACAGAACTTTCATAGCCTAGGCTCCTTGCTGTGCCCGCGCGGGCATTGTCATGCCGCCATCCTGCCGATCGAGAAATACTCGATGCCGTAGCGCGCGATCACCTTAGGATCGTAGAGATTGCGGCCATCGAAGATGACCGGCGTGGTCAGCGAATCCTTGAGCGCGTCGAAGGACGGCGCTCGGAAGCTCTTCCATTCGGTGCAGATCAAAAGCGCGTCGGCGCCGCGCAGCGCCGCCTCCTTGGTGCCGCAGAGCAGCAGGTCCTCGCGCAGGCCGTAGATGGCCTGGCACTCCTGCATCGCCTCGGGATCATAGGCCTGCACCTTGGCGCCGGCCGCCCACAGCGCTTCCATCAGCGTGCGTGACGGCGCCTCGCGCATGTCGTCGGTGTTGGGCTTGAAGGCCAGCCCCCAGACGGCGAACGTCTTGCCCCTGAGCGCGCCCTTGAAATAGTGGTTGACCTTGTCGAACAGCACCGATTTCTGCGCATTGTTGCGCTCCTCGACGGCGCGCAGCAGCTTGGCGTCGAACTTGATGCCCTCGGCGGTCTTGATCAGCGCGCGCACGTCCTTCGGGAAGCACGAGCCGCCATAGCCGAGCCCGGGATAGATGAAGTGGTATCCGATGCGCGGGTCCGAGCCGATGCCCTTGCGCACCTCCTCGATGTCGGCTCCCAGCTGTTCGGCGAGATTGGCCATCTCGTTCATGAAGCTGATCTTGGTCGCCAGCATGCAGTTGGCGGCGTATTTGGTGAATTCGGCGCTGCGCACGTCCATCACGATCATCTTCTCGTGGTTGCGGTTGAACGGCGCATAGAGCTCGCGCATCACCATCTCGGTATCCTCGCTGGAGGTGCCGACGATGATGCGGTCCGGCTTCATGCAATCAGCGACCGCCGAGCCTTCCTTGAGGAATTCGGGGTTTGAGGCGACGTCGAAGGCGAGGTCCTCGCGGCCGCGCTTCTTCAGGGTTTCGGCGATCCTGGCCTTCACCTTTTCGCAAGTGCCGACCGGCACGGTCGACTTGCCGACGACAATCTTGGCGCTGTCCATCTCGCGGCCGATGGTCTCGGCGACGGCGAGCACATATTTCAGATCGGCCGAGCCGTCCTCACCGGGCGGCGTGCCGACCGCGATCATCTGGATTTGGCCATGCCTGACCGCCGCTGCCGCGTCCGTCGTGAAGCGGATGCGACCGGCCGCGTGGTTTTCCTTGACGAGGCTTTCGAGGCCCGGTTCGAAAATCGGGATCAAGCCCTGGTTGAGGCGCTCCACCTTCTTCTCGTCGACATCGACGCACACCACCTCGTGCCCGACTTCGGCCAGCACAGCGGCCTGGACGAGACCGACATAGCCAATCCCAAACACCGTCAAATTCATTTGGTTCTATTCCTGTCAAGGGCCGGGCCACAAAGCGGTCCGGCTGGTTCAGATGTCCCCAGGCCCAACGGCCCGGCTGGTTCGGCATGATCCCCAAAACCGGTTCCACTTTTGGGGATCATGATTGGTTATTTCCGGATGATCTTGTCCCGAAACCGGGTCCCACTTTCGGGGATCATGCTCAGTTGCTGTTACTTATGCTGCATGCCAGCGATTCCGGAAACTGGCATGGCTGGCCCAAAGCGGTGAAAGCGACGCGCTTGACTTGCATGGTGACCTTGCTGCCGGGATCGACGAAGGCGCCCATCCAATTGGTCAGCTTGTCGCTGCCCCAGAGGCTGAAGAAGATTTTCTGCGAGTGGGTAGGCAGCTCGTCCGGGTTGGTCACTTCATGGACAAGCTTGCCGTTAACGTACCAGCGCAGCCGATCTTTTTCCCAGACGAAGCCGTAATCGTTAAAGCCCTTGTCGGCGCCGCCCTCGACGTCGACCAGCTTGCCGTTCTTCGGCTTGCCCTGGATGTAGCTGTTGACCTGCACTTTCGACGGGTCCTTGGTGAGGACCTCGAAGTCGATCTCGTCCCAGGGCTGTTTGTCCTGCGGGCCGATATAGGAGAAGAAGGCGGCGTTGAGGCCGGAGCCCGTGCCGGTCTTCATCCGCGCCTCGTAAACGCCGTAGCCGTAGCGCTGCTTGGTCTGGATCTCGGCGCAGGCGAACTCGCGGTCCTTGAGCTTGCGCTTTTCGAAGCCCAGCGACAGCACACCGTCGGAAAGCCGCACGAGATCCTTCGACCAGGTGCAGTTCTGATGGGCGCCATTGGTCCAGCCGTCCGAGACGAACCAGCGGGACTGGTTGAAATTGGAGAAATTGTCGACGAAGGACGGCGCGCTTTTCAGCTCTGGTTGGGTCCCTTGCGCATGCGCGGGATGCAGGGTCGCCGCGATTGCAAACAGGACACCGGACACACCGAGCCGAAGGCTATTCAATCCTTTCCGTGGCATATGCGCCAACGCGCAAGCCGCCTCGTTGGAGGTGTTGCTGGGATCTGCGTTCATAACAAACTCACCTTTGTGTTGTCCGCCCAACCCAAAGTCATCCTTGGCCCGCGCAAGCGAGCCGATTCTGATCCTGCGCCCTCTTGAACTCCTCTAAGTCCTTGTTTTTTCGCAATTCCGAACGGAAAACCGCTCACACTTTTCCTGGAATTGCTTCAGTGCCTCGTACCGATGACGGCGCTTGCGGGCGCCGTCAGCCTTTTGCCGCGGATTGTCCGCCAGACCGATTGGAACCGTCCTCGACAATCGCGTCGAGCGAACGGCGCAGTTCCTTCACCAAGCCTTTCTGGCGAGCAAGCTCCGCAATGCGCCGCTCGCAGTTCAGGATCGAGTTGGTCATCACGCTGACATCCGACCCCTTGCTGGCCGATGCCGAACCATTCTCCATCGCCTCGACCAGAAAGGCGGCGTTGGCCGCCGTCGACCTGTAACGATTCTCCAGACCCATTTTCTCCGTCTCTATCTCGGCCGCGATCTGGTCGAACAGCTTCGCCAACCGGTCGAAACGCTGGAGATCGGTCTGCCGGTCGCGAGCCGGATCCCGGGATCTGAAGCCAAAAATCGAAGCCATCTTGCCGGCCTTTCGAAATTGCTGCATTGCAGCATAGACTGCCACCCCCGCGGCGACTAGGCAACATCATAGTTTTGCGAATGCGGATTTTTTGAGGGTCGGCGGCTTCCGGGACGATACGGAGTCACTCATTTGCGGCGCTGCTTGCCGCCATCAGGAAGCGCATCGGCGGCACTTGCTGCCTTGGAGCAAGGCCGGTGCGGCGGAACAGCGCGTCGAGCTTGTCGGTGGCGACGCCGCGAACGATCGGGATCAAATTCGACTGGCTGGCGAAGGCGTAAGCCGCGGCCGACGCCAGGCCACGCTCGGCTTTCACGTCGAGGAAGTTGCGCAGCCGGTATTTGTCGCGGACATGACGCTCGTGGCGGCGCAATGCCGCCTTCGAGCGTTCGGGAAGATTGTCGATCTGAAGCAACGCCAGATCGGCATCGGCAAGGCGCTTCAGATCCTGCGTCTTGTGGCGGCCGCTCAGCGAATCGGCGCGCACGATCGCGCCATAGCCGCAGGACTTGATGATCTTGAACCGCGCCCCGCTGGCGACAGCGCGCGCATAGAGCTCGTAGTCTTCGCCAAGACGCAGGTTTTCATCGTAAGTCAGCCCGTGCCGTTCGAGGAAAGCCCGGCTGATCACCGGCTTGAGGAAGCCGAGCTCGCCGCGCAGGACGCGGCGCTGCGAGATGTTGCCGTCGATGAAGCGCTCGAAATCGAGGAATTCCGGATCGGCGGCGAAAGGCGGCGCGGCGACCCTGGCGAGGTCGGGCGCGGCGTCGTCGCGGATCAGCATGATGTTGTCGGCGGCGAAATCCCAGTCGGCGGCGGCGAAAAGCCGGCGAAAGCGGCCTTCGAGGAAGAAATCGTCGGCGTCGAGGATGCTGATGAAGGGCGATCTGGAGGCCTGGATGGCGATGTTGCGCGCGGAGGAAGGACCGCGATTGACGTCGAGGCGGATGACGGCAAGCCGGCCGCTGCCGTCGTCGGCGGCCAAGGCCACATCGCGGGTATTGTCGGTGGAAGCGTCGTCGACCACGACGACTTCGGCGACTTCGGTCTCGCGCAGCGCCGAGGCGATCGCGACGGGAATCGTCCGCGCCGCGTTGCGCGCGGCAATGATGACGCAAACCGCCGGGCTCGTCACAGGCGTCGTCAGGGGCATGGGTTCACCTTTCGCTTGCATGAGTGGCTGTCCCGCCCGCGATCTTGATCGTGCCGCCCGGCGCTGGCGCGACAGCGGCCGGCCGCTCGAAGATGCGCCGGCTGAGGTCGGCGGAGGCCGCCCAGCCAGCCTCGGCCAGGTAACGGACGGGCTCGTGGCCGCACAGTTCCCACAGGACATGGCGACGCTGCGGCCAGCGCAGCGAGGCAAGCCAGGGCGCGATCACCATGTGGAAGAGGTCGGCATTGCCGATACGCGCCAGGATGCGTGCGGCGCGATCCGACAGCAGCGTGCCGCTGGCGCCCAGCAGCACGTCGGCGGCGCGCAGCCCCAGAAGCAGCGTATCGGCAAGGCCCTGCTCGGCGGCGTGATCGAGCACCATCTGCTGCTCGGCCTCACTCAGCCGGCTGGCGCTGGCCCTGACATCGCAGACATAGCCGGCGCAAGGCTCGCGGTTGAAAAAGGCCTTGGCGACGCTGATCGACGACAAAAGCAAGGTGTCGGCCGCCGAGATGATCGGCATGACCGCGCCGGCCACCTCGACCTCGCGCTTGCGGCGCAGGAAGCCGTCTATGTCGCGCGGGCTCGGCGAACCCGGCTGCTGCAGCCGGTGATGGAGGTCGACCGTCGACGCTCTCGCGCCATCCTCGCGGACCATGTGCTGCTCGCCGAGGAAGCGCACCCACCAGACCGAGCGCGACTTGCCGGCAACCTCGTAGCCGATGGTCCGCAACGCCGCGCGCGCCTCGGCGAAGCGCGCCGGCGAAACCAGTATGTCGACATCGCCGGAAGGCTTCATGAAGTGCTCGCCATAGAGCCTGTGCTGCTGGAGCGGTCCCTTGAGGAAGACGAAATCGACCCGCCTGTCGCGAAGCACGCGGTCGATGGCCACCGAATCGCCGATGCAGGCGGCGTTCATCGACATGGTGCGTCGTCGATAGCCGTCGAGCCAGCCGGGCAAACCGGGAGGCGCCGCGCCGGCAGGAGCACGCGCGAGCGCCTTGAGCATGAACACGCCGACCTTGTTCAGCCTTGCGATGTCGGCGACATGAGCCGCCGACACTGTCGGCGCGGGCATATCCGCCTGAGCGGCGGGGTCGACGCCAGGTGCGAAGAACAGCCTCAGGCAGGCCTGCACATAGGCGACCTCATCGGCACAGCCGGCGGCACGCAGCCTTTCATAGGAGCCATCCTGCATCGCCATGCCCGATGTCGCTCTCCGCAAACAATAATGCCGCCCGCGCGATCTATAACGCACTTGCGAAGAAAACCACCGGGAAAATTGACGCGACGGTCCAAGAGGCGGCCAAGACCGGCTCAGAGCCACAACCTAAGCATTTAAAATCGTACACACTCAATCACTTTTGAAGACAAGCTTCTGAGACGATGCTGCGAGTCGAAAAGTGGAGCTTTTTTGCAGCAATTTCTTCATAGGCCGCGGAACGGATTTGCAGCTCGAAGAGTTAATGTTTTTAAATCAACTAGTTACCCGATCCGCAAGGATGCACGGTTGAGTCCAGAGGCAAGTTGAAGATTACGATGACAACGCTCTTTGCTTGACCACCGAGGAAGGCAGGCGCAACCAGGAATTGATTAATGCTTGGTAAAGCACGCTTGACTCACGAATGTTGCCATGCAGCAATCGCATCGCAGCATAGCCATATGCTGGCGGCATTCTGCGGCCGCTTCCAGTCCTCAGTTGGAGAGTAAAATGGAACAGAATGTTGAGAAGCAGGAGTACGAAGCTCCCAGCCTGACGGTTCATGGTTCGATTGAAACCATCACCCAGGGTGCCGCTCACGGCGCGGTGACGGACGCGGCATTTCCCGCGGGCACGCCGGTCGGCGATATCACCTTCTCGTGAGTTCGCAGGCGCCTGGAATTGTCGCAGTTGGGGTTCCGGGCGTCGCTCAAACAGCTGAGCCGGGGGGCCCGTGTCCCCCGGCTTCCAGGTCGGGCGGTCGCAGGCAACCGATCCCTGGCCAAGGTCCAGCGGCGGCGGGCCAGTAACGAGGTTTTAGGATGCACTGGAACCCTTCGGACCATGACCGCGTGGTCGCGACCGGCGAGGCGGTAGCATGTGAATTCGGCGCCGGACTGGCGCTTCTCCACCTCAAATCCAATGTCTATTACAGCCTGAACGGCGTCGGCGCCTTCATCTGGGAGCAGATCCAGGAGCCGCGATCGATCGTCGCTATCCGCGCCGCCGTGCTTGCGCGCTACAATGTCGATGCCGAGCGCTGCAAGGCCGACGTCGAGGGCTTGCTGAAGGGGCTGACCGAAGCGGGGCTTGCGAGGTTCCACAGTGAGGAACTGGCCTAAAGCATGTCTCCCGAAAGCGGGGACCGGTTTGGGATAAAGACATGCGCGAAATCAAAGACCTGAAGCGCGTGGAGCGAAACCGAAGGAGCGCGACGCGCTTTAGGCTCCGCTCGCTGAGCGGCCGGGAGATGCTGTTTCTGGCGCGCTGCCTGGCGGTGGTGAGCGTGGTACGGCTTGCGCTGACGCTTTCCTCCTACAACCGCGTCCGCGGCCTGATCACGCGGCTTGATGGGAGGCGAGACGCCGGCATCGCCGACCTGCGGCGCGTCGCCTGGGGCGTTGCCGCCGCCGCGCGGCTGGTGCCGGGCGCCAGTTGCCTCACCCAGGCGCTGGCCGGGCAATATCTGCTCGCACGCCAGGGCAACGCCTCGAAGATCAGCATCGGCATCGAAAGGGGGACGGGCAGCGAGCTCAGGGCGCATGCCTGGTTGATGAGCGGCAACCACATCGTGCTTGGCGGCTCGATCAACGGATTTACCCACCTTGTCGACCATGGGTCGTGACCGATGAGCGGCGTGGCCGGCATCCTGCATATCGACAACGGCAGGCCCGCCGCGGCCAGCGATATCCAGCAGATGCTTTCGCGCATCCGCCATCGTGCGCGCGACGGCAGCTCATGGCGGACGGAGGGCAGCGTGGCGCTCGGCCACGCCTGGCTCGACACGACCGGCGAGGGCGG
This sequence comes from Mesorhizobium sp., assembly GCF_004963255.1. Lineage (GTDB taxonomy): Bacteria > Pseudomonadota > Alphaproteobacteria > Rhizobiales > Rhizobiaceae > Mesorhizobium. Next base: position 93,133 of record NZ_SUGA01000007.1, read on the forward strand.
GCCCGGTCCGCTGGCGATGGCCGGCGGCAAGCTCGCCATCACCGCCGATTGCCGCCTGGACAATCGCGACGAGCTTCTGGCGCGGCTTGGCCTACGCGACCAGTCGATTGCCGACGCGATGCTCATCATGCGCGCTTACCTGAAATGGGGCGAGGCCTGTCCGACCTACCTGCAAGGCGACTTCGCCTTCGCGATATGGGATGGCGAGCGCCAAGCGCTGTTTTGCGCGCGCGACCATTTCGGCGTCAAACCCTTCTACTACTATTCGACCGCAAGGCGCTTTGCTTTCGCCTCGGAGATCGGGCCGATCCTGGCGCTGGACGGCGTCGGCAGGCGCCTCAGCGAGCACCAGATTTCCGGCTTCCTCGCCGGCCTGCCGGACGATACGCAGGCCACCCCCTATGCCGAGATCTTCCGCCTGCCGGCTGGCCACAGCGTGATAGTGGCGGATCGCCAGGTGACGTTTCGTCGCTACTGGCAGATCGAACCCTCGCAACGGCCGTCGCGCTCGGACGCGGCCGAGGAATTCAGGCATCTCTTCGTACAATCGGTGGAGAACCGGATGCGCGGCACGCCGGCCGTCGGCGCCATGCTGAGCGGCGGGCTCGATTCCTCCTCGATCGCCTGCGTCGCCAGTCTTCGCGCGGCGGCGCAGCGCAACCCGAAGTTCAAGACCTTCTCGCTGGTCTTCGACAAGGGCTCGCCGACGGACGAGAAGCCATTCATCGATGCGGTCCTCGCCGACAATCCCATCGACGCCACGCTGATTGCCGTGGGCAATTACGCGCCCTTCGGCGAATTCGAGCGCATCCTGGAGGAGCAGGAGGGCACGTTCCTGGCGCCCGGCCTGTCCTTGACGCGCGGCCTTTACCGGACGGCGGGCGCCAAGGGCGTCAAGGTGCTGCTCGACGGGCATGGCGGCGACGAGGTCGTCTCACAGGGCCACGGGCACCTGCACGAACTCGCCAATACCGGCAGGTGGCTGGAGCTTTGGCGCGAATTGCACAGCGCCGCCCACACCTATGGCGAGGGCATGCTCTCCCTCTATTTCAAGTTCCTGACCATCTATGGGCCAGCCTGGCGGATCGCCAGGATGAGGTCGACGGCCAGACGCGTCATCGGCAACATGCGGCGCAGGCCGGCGCAGCCCGCGCGCGCCGCCTGGACGGGCCTCGTTAATCCGGAGCTTGCAAGGCGCACCGACATTGCCGAGCGCTTCCATCGTGGCTGCATGCCTTCCAGCGTCAGAGCCAGCGAGGCGCTCACCCATCACTGGATCCTGTCGGGCGGACTGGTGCCGCACGCCTTCGAGGTGCTCGATAAGGCGGGCGCGAATTTCGGGGTCGAGCCGCGCTACCCGTTCTGGGACAAGCCGCTCGTCGAATTCTGCCTGGCGCTGCCCGGAGAGGAAAAACTCAAGGACGGTTTTGGCCGCCATGTGCTGCGCCGCGCCATGCAAGGCATTCTGCCGCCGGCGGTGCAATGGCGTCGCGACAAGATCGATTTCACCGCCAACCTGGTCAATGGCATGCTCGGGAACCATCGGGAGCTTCTGGACAGGCTGCTGATATCGGACAGCGAACGGATCGCGCCCTATGTCAACCTGCCCGCAGTGGCCGCGGTCTATGACCGGATGCTGCGCCAGCCCGAGCAGGCGACCCTGCCGGACGTCCAGCATGTCTGGCGCGCCGTTTCGCTGTCGCTGTGGCTGCGGCAAGTTCAGGGAAGCCCCGCATGAGCCTTCCGGTCGCTTCCCTTGCACGGCCCGAGCCGCAAATGGCGGCGGCGAGCGGGCGTGTCCGACGTTTCTACAAGGCCTACGGGCTGGTGATCGGCTCAGAAGTGGCCTTGCCGGAACTGGAGTCGACGGCCCCGGCGATACCGGATCTGGAGATCGCGGTCGGGCCGGTCGATTTTCCCGGCACGGTGTCCCAGCGTGCCACCGCCTTCCGTTTCGAGCCGACGCGCCAGTATCTTTCCTGGCAGGCGGTCGGCACCTTCATGATCAGCGGCGCCAACCGCATCGATGTCGATCCGGCGCCAGCGGTCGACGATCCGCTGCTCGCCTTTCCGCTGCTCGGGCCGGTGATGGCGCTCGCCCTGCATCAGCGCGGGCTGCTCGTCCTGCATGCCAGCGCCATTGAAGTCGACGGCAAAAGCGTGATCTTCATGGGCGACAAGGGCGCCGGCAAATCGACGACGGCAGGCGCGATGATCCGCGCCGGCCATCGACTGCTCACCGACGATGTCGTGGCGCTGGATTTGTCCGACCCGGACCGGCCGATGATCCTGCCCGGTTTCCCGCAGCTCAAGCTTGCGGCGGACGCGGCCGGCGCCATTCGCCTCGAGCAAGCGGAGGTGCGCCCGCAGGTGCATCCGCAGATCGACAAGGCGCAGCATCGGCTGCGTGACGGATTTGCGGCCGAAGCGGTGCCGGTGTCGCGCATCTATGCGCTCGAGCGGGGCGTGCGGGCGGCTATCTTCCCGCTGTCCGGCGCAGCCGCGCTGCCGGCGATCATCAAATTCTCCTATATCACGCGGTTCGGCCGGCAGGCGCTGCCAGGCGATTTCGCCGCCCTGCACCTGCGCCACTGCGCACAGGTCGCCGGGCGGGTCGGCGTCAGCCGGCTGGAAGTGCCGGCCGGACTCAACCGGATCGACGAAGCTGTCGGCGCGATCGAAACCGACCTGGCGTCCGGGACAAGGTGAGCCGGGACATGGGCTGGTCCTCGAAGCTTCGCCTGACGTTTTTCCGCGACGTTGCTGACTTCGGCGCCATAGTGGCGCATGTCGGCGGGCGGCGCACGGCGACGGCGCTGACCTTCCTCATCCTGGGGAGCCTCACCGAAGGCACCTCGATCCTGCTGCTCGTCCCGCTGCTGCGCCTGATCGGCAGGGCCGAACAGGATTACGCAGTTCGAGTGCCGGAAGCCTTGCGTTGGCTGGTGCCCGGCGGAACGCTGTCGCTGGCGGCGGTGCTGTGTCTGCTTGTCGCGCTGGTGGCGCTGCAGGCGATTTTCAACCGCTTCAAGTCGGTCTACATGGCGCGGCTGCTCTACGATTTCGTCAACCGCGTGCGCATGAACCTGTTCGAAAGCATCGGCCGGGCGCGCTGGGGTGTTTTCACCCGCATCCGCAGCTCCGATCTCGACCACGCGCTGAACGGCGACGTCGACCGCGTGCAGGTAGCCGCCTTCTCACTGCTGATGCTCACCCAGGCGACATTGCTTCTCACCGGCTATCTCGTGGTCTCGCTGTTCATCTCGCCGGTGATGACGTCCTTCGCCATCCTCATCGGCCTGGTTCTGCTGGTTGCGCTGCAGCCGTTCCGGGCACGCGCTAGCGCCTATGGCCGCACGCTGACCGGCAACCGCCAGGACCAGTATCGCACGGTCGCCGAGTTCCTCGGCGGCATCAAGGTCGCCAAGAGCCTCAATATCGAGGCGAGCTACTTCGCCGAGCTCGGCGAGACGCTGGACCGGATGAAGGCCGACAACATCGCCTTTGTCCGCAACTCTTCGCTCGGCACCGCCCTGTTCCAGATGGCGAGCGTGATCGGGCTCAGCCTCTTCATCTATATCGCGCTGGTCCGCTTCCACCTGTCGCTTGCCGAGATCGTCGTGCTGCTCCTGGTCTTCATGCGGGTGGCGCCGCGCTTCATGGACATGCAGCTTCAAACCCAGCAGGTGCTGATCAACCTGCCGGCCTACGCTTCGATGCAAGCCCTTCAGGCCCGCTTCGACGCCGAGCGCGAGCCGACCCAAAGCATGGCCGAACGAGGCGCGAGACTGTCGCTCGAGACCGGCCTCAACATCAGCGAGGTATCGTTCGCCTATGGCGAGGGTGACGCAAGACCGGTGGTCAGCGATATCACCTTCGAGCTGCCCGCCGGCAAGGTGACGGCGCTGATCGGCCCTTCCGGTTCCGGCAAGAGCACGATCGCCGACATGCTGCTCGGCCTGCTCGAACCCACCAGCGGCCGGATCCTGGCCGACGGCGTGGAGATCACCGCGCAAAATCGCAGGGCGTGGCGTGATCAGGTTGCCTATGTACCGCAGGATGTGTTCCTGCTGCATGACACGATCGCCGCCAATCTTCGTCTTGCCGCGCCTGAGGCCAGCGACGAGGAGCTATGGGCGGCCCTGCGCAACGCCCATGCGGCCGATTTCGTGGAACGGTTGGCATCGCGGCTGGAGACGGTGGTGGGCGACCGCGGTGTCCGGCTTTCCGGCGGCGAGCGGCAGCGCATCGCCTTGGCGCGGGCGCTGCTGCGCAAGCCATCGCTGCTCATCCTCGACGAGGCGACGAGCGCGCTCGACTGGCAGAACCAGTCGCTGATCGCGCAATCGATCGAGGCTTTGCGCGGCCGGATGACGATTTTGACCATCGCGCACCGGCCGTCGATGATCGCCTTCGCCGACTGGGTCGTGGCCATCGAGAACGGGCGCACCGTCGAGGTCGGACAATATCGGCGGCTGAAGGCAAAAGCCGGCAGCCGGCTGGCCAGGATGCTGTCCGGCGAGCAGCCCGGGCAGGAGACCGCGCCCCCGGTCGAGGTCGCGCAGGACCCTCAGACCGGACGGTCAGTGGAGGCTGCGTCTGGCGCTTAGCTTTTCGCCGTCGGCGACCTTGTTCAGGATTGCGCCGCGGTCAGCTTCGCGGATCTTGTCGGCCGAAGTCGGCGTTGCCCTGCCGATCATGGCGAAGACCAGAAGGAAATAGCCTGCCTGGATGATCACGGCGCAAACGATGGCACGCAAGAGGATGGTGCCCGCCGACGCGCCGTCGAAATAAGACCAGCCGATGACGATCGCCAGCGCGAACATCAAGCCTATGATGAATTTTGGCAGAGACATGTTCGCCGGCCTCTCAACCGAGACGAGCATGCAGAAGCTGCGACTTACCCACCCGCGTAACTCCCCGTTGCGCCAAAGAACTTTCTGGCTGCCCAATCCGGCCGGTTGCTTCCGGCCTTCCTTACCCATGCAGACTATGACAGGAACAATTTGCGACTCTATTAAGGCAGGCTGATCGGAGCAAGGCCCGGCAGGTATGGTTTCCAACGATTTTACGAGATCGACTCTGCCATGCTGCGTCGCACACTGCGGCTTGAGCGGCTATTCAATGCCGCCCCATTCGCTTCAGTAAAACCCGCGACTTTGAATAGTATTTTACCTGGATAACTTACCGTTGCGAGTGCTTTTGGCGCCATGCAACGGCGTTTTGTCTGCAGCAAAGAACGCACTGTCCAAAAAAGGCCCGAAAGGCGGACTACATTTTCCTGATTTTCTATCACCTTGTCATAAACGCGCCACAAAGGCGAAAATTTGGGCAGGGAAGGTTTATTATTTAGTCAATTCATGACGTGAACATTTCAGCGCGATGGGAAATTGTGTGTTGCGCTGCAGCATTTTTTTGATATCTTGCCGTAAACCATCCGTTCAACGTATGGAGCTTCTGCATGAGGGATGTCGCCAAGTCGGCTAATGCGGGTTTTGCGCAGGTCGGCGTTGATTTTCCACCCCCCATCGGCGGTCTGCTCAAACGCAGCTTCGATATCGTCGGTTCCCTGTCAGGGCTGGTTCTGCTCAGCCCGCTTTTCCTGATGGTCGCCTTGCTGGTCAAGCTTTCGGACAACGGTCCGATCTTCTACGGCCACAAGCGAATCGGCCGTGGCGGCAGGATTTTCTCCTGCCTCAAATTCCGCACCATGGTGCCGGACGGCGAGCGCGTGCTTGCCGCCTATCTGGCGGCCAATCCGGAGGCCAACGCCGAATGGATCGCGACGCGCAAGCTGAAGAACGATCCGCGCGTCACCCGCGTCGGCGCGGTGCTTCGCAAGCTCAGCCTCGACGAGCTGCCGCAGATCCTCAACATCCTGCAGGGTGACATGAGCCTTGTCGGCCCGCGCCCGGTCGTGCGCGACGAGCTGGAAATCTATGGCAGCGCCGCCGTCTATTACCTGAAGTCACGTCCGGGTCTCACCGGGCTGTGGCAGGTGAGCGGCCGCAACGACGTATCCTATGACACGCGGGTCGCCTTCGATCGCCACTATGTCGAGAACTGGTCATTGTTCGAGGACATTCGCATCATCTTCAAGACAGTTCCTGCCGTGTGGATGTCGCGCGGCAGCTATTGACCGGAACTATCGACCAACAGGCCTGCCCCGCGGCAACTGGGGCAGGCATCCGGCAGTGATCTCATTCGGGCGGATGGGGCCAAAGCGGATCGGAAACGTTCATTTGACAAAAGACCTCTTCGGACTGTCTTTCGCCTGCAGTCTCATATCTCGGACACCAGCCCGCGTCGCGGGCTTCTTGCTTGCGGCGTCACTGGCCATGCCGCAATTCGCCGCCGCCGGCGACTATCAGCTCGGCCCCCAGGACAAGCTCAACATCCGCGTCGCCGAATGGCAGACCGTCGACGGCACGTTCCGCGACTGGTCGGCCATCAATGGCGAATATTCGGTCGGCCCGGCGGGAACGCTCTCGGTGCCGTTCGTCGGCGATATGCAGGCCGCCGGCAAGACGACGGCGGAGATCGCTTCGGCGATCGGACTCGCGCTGCAGCGTAAGCTAGCGCTGCCCGACAAGCCGGAAGCCTCGGTCGAGATGGCGCAGTTCCGGCCGTTCTATATTTCAGGCGAAGTCCAGAACCCCGGCCAGTTTCCCTTCGTGCCCGATCTGACGGTGCTCAAGGCAATCAGCATCGCCGGCGGCATAAGGCGCAATGCCGATTACGGCCCTCAGATCGAAAAGGATCTGATCACCGCCAAGGGCACCTATGACATCTATGACGACCAGCGCTTACGGCTGATGGTCAAGCGAGCCCGCATCGACGCCGACCTGGCCGGGAAGACGACTTTCGAGGTGCCTCAGGAAATCAAGGGCGATCCGAGATTGCCGACCATCGTCGCCGACGAAACGGCGATCCTGGTTTCCGACCAGAAGTCGCTGAAGCTGAAGCTCGATGCGCTCGACCAACTAAAGGGTGTTCTGCAGTCGGAAATCGAATCGCTGCAAAAGAAGATCGCCAACCAGCAGAAGCAGGTCGACCTGGCGGAGCAGCAGGCAAACAGCATCGGTCCGCTGGCGCAGAAAGGCCTGATTGCCAATGCGAGATTGCTTTCCTCGCAGCAGACGGTCACCGACCTGCAGGGCAAGATCCTGGACTACGAGACGGCTATCCTCACCGCCAAGCAGTCGATCAGCAAGGCAGAACAGGACGCCATCGATGCCCGTAACACACTGGGTTCGAGCCTCACTGCCGATCGGCAGCAAACGGAGGCGGACCTGAACGAGGCGGCCTTGAAGGTCGGCATGCAGAAGGGCTTGATCGCTCAGGCGTCGGATCCGGCAACGACTGCCGCCCTCACCGGCAGTCAGGAACCACCCCTGCTCTATTCGCTGGTGCGTGTCGCCGACGGCAAGACGAGCGAGATCGAGGCCAAGGAAGACACGCCTGTGCTGCCCGGCGACGTGATCAAGGTGAAGCTCGCGCCGACGGCCAGCCAGTAGCGCGCCGCCGGCACTAGCTTGCCCCGCAGCGAACCGTGGAACGGAGGCGGGAGGAACATGTCAGGCTCGTTCGCGCACAACGCGAGCGGGCGATCTGTTTGGACCGCTTGAAGGCATAGCATGCAGCCCGCAGCCCCGCGTCACGTGCATCTGAACCTCGACGCCATCCGCGGCGTGGCGGCGATCAGCGTCATGCTCTATCACTTCTCGCCGTTCCTGGCCGACGGCAAGGTGCTGCCGTCGAGCTATCTCGCAGTCGACCTTTTCTTCCTGCTGAGCGGCTTCGTCATAGCGCATGCCTATGACCGCAAGATCGAGAACGGCATGGGCTTCGGCTCGTTCGTGGCGATCCGCCTGATCCGGCTTTATCCGCTTTATCTCGCCGGCACGCTGCTCGGCTTCTTCTATCTGCTGGTCAAGAACAGGCTGATGCCGGCCGAGTACGTGCCGCTGTCCGAGATCGGCCTGCAGCTAACGACAGGCATGTTTTTCATCCCGCTGGTCAGCGACGCCTACCACACGATCTTCCCACTCAACCCCGCTTCGTGGTCGCTGTTCTTCGAGCTGATCGTCAACGTCGCCTATGTCGCGGTGTTCATCCTTTTGTCGCGGCGCGTGCTGACGGGAATCGTCGTCGTCAGCCTCGTCCTGCTCGTCGCCGCCTCTGTTTTCGCCGGCACACTGGATTTCGGCATGACCGGCAAGACCATCGTCAGCGGGCTGCCGCGCGTCACCTTCTCGTTCTTCCTCGGGGTGCTGCTTTGCCGCTCCATGGCGCGCTGGCAGGGCAGCGTCGGCTTCCTGCGGCGCGGCTTGTGGGTCGAAGGCGCGATCCTGCTCACCCTTGCCGTCTTCGCCATCGCACCGGCCGGCGGCGCGCGCGTTGTCTACGATCTTGCCGCAATCGTCATCGTCTTCCCGATCATGGTGGCGACCGGCGCAGTAGCGCCGACCGCACCGCTTCTGTCAGGTTTCTATGGCTGGCTCGGACGGATTTCCTACCCGATCTACATCATCCACACGCCGATGCTGATGATCATCGCCGGAGCCGGAAAGGCTTTCTCCATCGATCCTTTCGCACACCATCCCTGGTTCGGTATCGTCATGGCGGTCTCGGTCGTCGTGATCGCGGACATCGCCACGCGCGTTTATGACGAGCCGGTGCGGCGCTTCCTGCAGCGGCAGATGCAGCGCGCGCGAGCCGTGGCTTAGCGCGGCTCACTCAAGAAAGGCTCAACGGACAAGATCCGGCATGAAGATTCCGAAATCCATTCTGATCGATCCCGATCGCAACGAGACCTACGGCGCCTTAGCGGTCGCGGTTTCCGTGATCGCCTTCGCCTATTCGCCCAATTTCGGCCAGATCCTGATCCTCGCCTACTATGCCGTCTGGCTGCCGCTGCTGTTCGTCGACTACCGGCGCTTCACCTGGAGGCTTTCCACCGCGTGGCTGCCGATCACGCTTGCGCTCTATGTCTGCCTCTCGGTGTTCTGGTCCCAGGCGGCGGGCATCAGCGCGCGCGCGGCGGTGCAATATTCCTCGCATATCGCCTGCGCCTATGTCGCGGCGCGCACCATCAGCGTGCGCACGCTGGTGGTGGGCTCGCTGATCGGTATCTTCGTCGTTCTGCTCTATTCAATGAAAGTCGGCGCTTATGCGCTCGACATCATGGATGGCACGGTCAATTTCGTCGGTGCCTTCGGCTCCAAGAACCAGGTCGGCTTCTTCGCCTCGCTCGGCATCTTCTTTTGCCTTGCGTTCATGGTCTTCTATCGGCGCAATTGGCTGGGCTTCGCCTGGACCGCGCCAATCCTGCTTTTGTCGGTCTACATGCTGGCAATCGCCCATTCGGCGACTTCCGTGGCCTCGCTGCCGGCCGTGATCGGCGTCGTGTCGCTGCTCACCATGAGCAAGGTGCTGTCGCTGCGCTATCGCCGCGTGCTGTTCGTTGTCGGCGCCGGCGCGCTGGTGACCGCTGTCGTGGCAGCGCTCAATCTCGGCCTGCTGGATGTCGTGCTCGGCATCTTCGGCAAGGATTCAACGCTCACCGGCCGCACCTATCTGTGGGAGCAGGGCTGGGAGGCGGCGCAGCAGCATCCGCTGCTCGGCTATGGCTACGCCGCCTACTGGGTGCAGGGTTTTGCCGATCCGGAGCGACTGTGGGCGGAATTCTATATCTCGACCCGCTCGGGCTTCCACTTCCACAACACCTATGTCGAGACGCTGGTGGAAATCGGCTTCATCGGCGTCACCCTGCTGGCGCTGGTCATCCTGCGCGCTTTCTATGGCCATGTGTCGAAAGTGGTGTTCGGCGACTGGAGCGCCGATTCGGTGGTGCTTGCCGGCGCGATCGGACTGATGCTGATCCGCTCCTTCTTCGAGGTCGAGATGCTCGGCCCCTACTTCACGGCGTCCTTCATCGTCTATTACGGCCTGTTCAGGCTGACCCCGTTGCCGGCCTTCCGGCGCCGCAGGGTGGCCATTCCGGCCGAGGACGAGAGGCCTGCCAACGGCCGCGTCCCGGCGCCGGTCTGATCAGCGGGAGGTCGGCAAGGATCGCCAGGAAGGCGGTCGACAGGCCGGCGATCAGGCCCATGCCGGCGCCGGCCTTGCGCGAGCGCGACATAGACCGCCTAGCCAAGGTCGCGCGTGCCGACAAAGGAATTGCTCCAGCGGCGCGTCAGTCGTGCAAGTCCCGCGAAATCGCCGGCCCGATGCCGAAATCGGAGAACCTCGCCTCAAATCCTTCGCGCTGCGGCGAGCAGCACATCATGCCGACATCGACCGATTTCGAGACCGGGAAATAGGCCAGCCGCACCGGCTTCCAATGACCGTCGGCGGCATCCAGATATTGGATGCGGATCGCCTCGGCGTGACGGGTCAGGCGGATCCTGACGCCGTCCTTGCCGGCGGCAATGGCGACCAGCGACCAGTCGGAAGTGTCGTTGGTGACGACGACGGAGAAGTAAGCCAGGCCGTCCGTGTATTCGATGCCGGCCTTGATCCAGTGCGTTTCGCTCAGGCGCAGCATCAGCCCCGCCTGATCGTAGAGCACCTTGTAGTCGCCCTTGACGGTGACCTCGGCGCTGAAGTCACCCTCGACGGGACGGTAGAGGAAATGACCGTTGTCGCGCCAGAAGCCGTAAAAAGTCTCGCGCCAGAAGTCGGTGTCCTTGCCGGTGCGGACGGCGAGCGTGCCGTCGCCGACCGCGTGGTGCGGCGGCGGGTTCAGCCATGTCATGTCGGCCACGCTCATCGATCCGCTCCAGTTTTGATTAGCCCGCGAATGTATAGGCCGTCTTCACCGTGGTGTAGAACTCCATGGCGTAGCGGCCCTGCTCGCGCGGGCCATAGCTCGAGCCCTTGCGGCCGCCGAAAGGCACGTGGAAGTCGACGCCCGCCGTCGGCAGGTTGACCATCACCATGCCGGCTTCGGAATTGCGCTTGAAATGCGTCGCGTGCTTCAGGCTGGTCGTGCAGATGCCGGAGGTGAGGCCGAACGGCGTGTCGTTGGCGACCGCCAGCGCCTCGTCATAGTCCTTGACGCGGATGACGTTGGCAACCGGGCCAAAGATCTCCTCGCGCGAGATGCGCATGGCGTTGGTCGAGCCGACAAACAGCGCCGGCTGCAGATAGAAGCCCGGCGTGCCGCGCTCCAGCCGCTCGCCGCCGAAGGCGAGCGTTGCGCCTTCCCTGACACCGATCGCGATATAGTCTTCGTCCTGCTTGAGCTGGGTCTGGTCGACGACCGGGCCGATCTGGGTCTTGGCGTCCAGCGCATCGCCGATGACGAGCTTGTCAAGACGCTCCTTCACCGCATCGACGAAACGGTCGTGGATGCCGTCGGTGACGATGAGACGCGAGGACGCCGTGCAGCGCTGTCCGGTCGAGAAATAGGCGCCGTTGACGGCGCAGTCGACGGCCACCGCGAGGTCAGCATCGTCGAGCACGACCAGCGGGTTCTTGCCGCCCATCTCGAGCTGGAACTTGCGCATATGCTCGACGCTTGCCGCGGCGACGCGCTTGCCGGTGCCGACCGAGCCGGTGAAGGAGATGGCGTTGACGTCGGGGCTGTCGAGCATCGCCTGACCGACGACCGAGCCCTTGCCCATGACGAGGTTGAGCACGCCCTTGGGCAGGCCGGCGCGGTGCAGGATGTCGACGATGGTCCAGGCGCTTTCGGGAACGAGCTCAGCCGGCTTGAAGACGATCGTGTTGCCGTAGGCCAACGCCGGCGCGATCTTCCAGGCGGGAATGGCAATGGGGAAATTCCATGGCGTGATGATGCCGACGACGCCGACACCCTCGCGGGTCATCTCGACGCCGACGCCCGGCCGCACGCTCGGCACCATCTCGCCCGACAGGCGCAGCGTCTCGCCGGCGAAGAAGTCGAATATCTGCGCGGCGCGGATCGTCTCGCCGACGCCCTCGGCCAGCGTCTTGCCTTCTTCACGCGCGAGCGAGCGGCCGATCTCGTCCTTGCGCGCCATGATCTCGTCGGAGGTCTTCTTCAGCACGGCGTGGCGGGCCAGCGGGCCGGAGCGCGACCAGGCCGGAAAAGCCGCCTTGGCGGCGGCGATGGCCTGCTTTGCCTCCTCCGGCCCGGCTGAAGCGTATTCGCCGACGACGTCGTTGGTGTTCGAGGGGTTGATGTTGCGCGAGCCGGCCTCGCCAAGCCACTCGCCGTCGATCAGGTTCTTGCGGTGCAGGGTCATCTTGTTTTTCCTTGGGTTTTGGTCGCGGCGGCCTTCGGCCGGGTCAATTGTCGGACAAATGATATAGTCATTGCCCGAGAGGAGGTCTACCCGCGATCTTAAACCTAGAGCCAGTTCGCGTCAGGTCGAGAACGACCAGAACAAGCAGGCGAGCGTGACCGCGCCGAAGACGACGAAGAACAGGCTTCTGAGCAGGATGTTGCGGCGAAGCTCGTTCATGGTGAGGTGAGCCGCCACGATCGCTGCCACGAACAGGAAGCGCCAGTTGAAGAGCGCCCAAAGCACCTCATGCTGGCCGAAGGCCCATCTGGCGATCAGCGAGCCGACGATGGTCGCGAACAGCATGATCGTCGCCCAGAAGATCGCGTCGGCGGCATGGGTTAGCATGATACCGGCGGCGCGGATCGGCAGGATCATCATCAGCATGGCGCCGAAGAAATAGATGGCGGCAATGGCCAGGAAGGAGCCGGCATCGGCGATGCCGTCGAGACGCTTCACGCCGAACGCGCCGTAGGAATAGCCGTGCCTGGCAACCGCCAAAGAGAGCGCCATCAGCAGGGCGCTCAAAACCGTGACCAGTGCGAATGTGCCGAGAGCCTTGCTCATGCCGTTCCCTGTTGAGACGAATCAACAGGAGTCTAGCAATCAAAGCCGCAATTCACCTCTCGATATTCTCGAAGGCGCCGATGCCTTGAGCGATCAGATTGGTGGCCATGACCAGCGAAACGATCGCGCCCGAGTTGAAGACCACGACCCACCATTTGCCGCCGGTCAGGAAACCATAGCCTTCGGCGACGGCCAGGCCCCAGTCTGCCGAAGGCGGCTGGATGCCGAGGCCGAGAAAGCTCAGCGTCGCGATCGAGAAGAAGGCGTAGCCCAGCCGGGTGATGAGCTCGATCAGGATGGTCTCCCTGATGTTGGGCAGGATCTCCAGCACCATGATGGCGAAGGCATTCTCGCCGCCGAGGCGGGCGGCGCTGACATATTCGCGTTCCTTCTGCTCGCGCACCGCGGCGCGCACGGTCCTGGCCACCAGCGGCGCATAGGCGATGGCGATCACCAGGATGACGGTGAGGTTCGAAGGTCCGAGCGCCACCAGCGTCATGGTGACAAGCACGATGAAGGGGAAAGCCATCAGCGTGTCGAGCAGCCGCGCGCCGATAGCGTCGATCAGGCCATCGAAATAGCCGAGCACCAGGCCGATCAGGGTGCCGGCGGCGACGCCGCCCAACGTCGCGAGCGGCGCGACCAGCAGGATGTCGCGCGATCCGACGATGATGCGGGACAGCACGTCGCGGCCGAGATGATCGGTGCCGAACCAGTGCGCGGCGTCCGGCGGCGTCAGCGTGGCGAGGAAATCCTCGGCATAGGGATCGTAGGGCACCAGCCGGTCGCCGAACAGGGCGCAGGCGATCCAGAAGGCGAGGATGAGCGTTCCGATGATGACGGATACAGGAAGGCCGCGAACGGCGCGGCCCAGCCTGCCGGCGACCCGCAGGACAGCGGGCGCGTGCGACGGTGCCGGGAACTCCAGGAGATCCATCATAGCGACGCCCGCCGCCGTTGCCGCGGGTCGAGCAGCGCCTGGACGAGATCGCCGATGGCCGCCGACAGGACGAAGATCGTCGCCATGACCAGCACGCCTGCCTCGAGCATCGGGAAATCGCGCGACTTGGCTGCATTGAGCACAAGATTGCCGAGACCCTGGATGCCGAACAGCGCCTCGATCACCACCAGCCCGCCGAGCATGTAGCCGCTCTGCGTCGCCAGCACCGCGATGGTCGGCGTCAGCGCGTTGGGAAGCACGTGGCGGATAATGACCTGCCGGCGATCGAGCCCTTTCAGGATGGCGGTGCGCGTATAGTCGGCAGCCAAAGCCTCGATGACACCGGCCCGCGTCATGCGCGCCAGATAGCCGGCGAGGTTGAGCACCAGCGGCAGCGCCGGCAGGATGAGATAGTAGCCGCTCGTCCAGAAACCCGCGCCGTCAGGCGCGGCACCCGTGATCGGCAGCCAGTTCAGCCACAGGCCGAAGACCAGGAGCAGGAGCAGGCCGGAGACGAAATCCGGGACAATGCCGAAGGAGACGCCGGCGAGCACGATCAGCCGATCGGTGAGCCGACCCTGGTTGAGGCCGGCGACGATGCCCGCGCCGACACCCAGCGGCACAAGAAACAAGAGGATGATGCCCGCAAGGGCCGCCGAGCGGCCGAGGCTTGCCAGCACGAAGGGCGCGACCGGCGCACGCATCGACAGCGACGTGCCGAAATCGCCGCCAAGCGCCGCACTGAACCAGCGCCAATACTGGACAAGCACGGGCTGGTCGGCGCCGAGCTGTCTGTTCAGCGCCGCGACGGCCTGCGCATCGGCGAAGGGACCGAGCATAACGCGCGCGACATCGCCGGGCAGGACCTGCCCGGCGAGGAAGACCAGCGCGCTGAGCAGCCACAAGGTGAGGAGCAGCGAGGCAAGGCGCGCCGACAAGGTGCGGCCGTTCAGCATCCTGTGCCCCAGCCGATGTGACGTTTGCGCATCATGCCTGGACGAAGGAAACGCGGTCGAGCAGGAGATGCGAGATCGCCGTAAAGCGCACGCCCTCGACCTTCGCGCTGGCGATCCGGCTATACTGCGAGAAGTAGGAGATGATCTCCGGCGTCTCGTCGAGCAGCAGGGTCTGGATCTTGCCGGCCGCGATACGTTGCGTCTGCAGGTCGCGGGCCTTGCTGTATTCGACCAGCAAGGCGTCATAGTCCGCATTCTTGAAATGCGCGGCGTTCCACGCGCCGTCGCTCTTCAGCGTCGCGTTGAGGAAGATGTCAGGCGTGCCACGATGGCCGAAATCGGTGATGCCGAGATTGGAATCGAGCCATGGCGAGCTGCCGAAGGTCGCCGATCCGTAATAGGCATCCTGCGGCAGCACATTGAGCTTGATATCGATGCCGGCCTTCTTGGCAAAGTTCTGGATGATCACGGCGTAGTCGGGAATGTCGTAGGCGCGCTCGGTGGTCAGCGTCACCTCGAAGCCGTTGGGCACGCCGGCTTCGGCCAGCAGACGCTTGGCCTCGGCGATGTCCTGCTTGCGCTGCGGCACCGACGAATCGGCCGAGGGGAAGATCGGCGCGAAGGGCGTGTCGTTGCCGACGATGGCGCGCCCCTTGAGCAGGCCCTTGACGATGGCTTCGCGGTCGAGGGTGAGCGCCAGGGCGCGGCGGATGCGCTTGTCGGTGAACGGCGCCTGATCGGTCCTGAGATGCACGGCGTCATGCGAGCTCGCCTGCACGCTCAAAAGCTTGAAGTTGGCATTGCCCTCGATCGCCAGTTCCAGACGCGTGGTGCTCGGGATGACGTCGAGTTGGCCGGCCTGCAGCGCCACGACCTGCGCCTGCTCGTCGTCGAAGAATTTGATCTCGACGCGGTCGGGCAGCGCCTTGTCGCCCCAGTAATCGGGATTGCGCACGAAGCTGGCGCCCTGCTTGGGGCGGAAGGATTCAAGCTTGAACGGGCCGGTGCCGTTGAAATTCTTCTCGAAGTCGCCGGCATAGTCGGCCGGCAGGATCACGGCGTTGTAGACGTCGGAGGAGACATAGAAGGGGAAATTCGAGTTCGACTGGTCAAGATCGAAGGCGACCGTCTCGTCGTCGACGATCTTGGCGCCGCCCTTGGAGAGAATTCCCTTGTAGGCCGACAGAGCCGACGAGCCGCTGTTCGGATCGACCAGACGCTCGAAGCTCGCCACGACGTCCTTGGCGGTGACGGTGCGGCCGTCATGGAATTTCACGCCGGGGCGCAGCTTGAAGGTCCAGCGCTTGGCCGTCTCATCGGCTTCCCAGGACAGAGCAAGCTTCGGCTGCAGCCCGTCCTTGGGATCGTCGAGGATGAGATATTCGCCGACCTGGCTGAGAACGCCGATGCTGGCCGGATCGGTGACGGTGACCGGATCGATCGCCTTGGTCGGCTGGCCAAGCCCGACGCGGACGGTGCCGCCGGCAGTGGCCGCGCGGGCCTGACCGGAGAAGCCCAGCCCTTGCGAAGCGGCAAAGCCGGTCAGGCCGATCAGCGCGGCGTATTTCAACAGGTCGCGGCGCTTGAGATAGCCCTTGGCGTATTCATCGATGGCGACGTTCCAGATATCGCCGGAGAGATTGCGAAGGGCGTCGATTTCGTTGCGCTTGGTCATTTTTTGCCTCTGTGAAAATCGTGGTTTTTGAAATGAAGTGGAGACGATGGCGCCGGATCAGACCGGCTGGCCGTCGAGATGGATGCGGTCGACTGCTTGCGGATAGAAGGCGATCAGCCCCTTGATCTTCGGCATCTCGGCGATCGGATCGCGGTAGCTCCAGGCGATGTCCTCGCTGAGCGAGCCGTCCTTGAGCACGCCCGACCAGTAGGAGGCGATGCCCTTGTAGGGACATCGGGTCCTCGTCAACGAGGCCCTCAGCCGGTCGAGGCGAACATCCTCCGGCGGCAGGTAGAAGCGCGTCGGCAGATGCGTTTCGAACAGCAGCACCGGACGGCGGCTGTCGGCAATCGGCTCACCGTCGAACCAGATCTCGACATGGCTGGAGCTCTGCAGCACGTCGATGCGCGCATATGGATCGCGGGCATGGACGAAGACCTCTTCGTCTTCCTCGAACCATTGGTCGACGAGGTTCCAGGTGAAGGCGATGCGGCCGGCGAGCGGCGCGAGATTCTCGTCGGGCGGCGCGGTGAACGACCAGGCGGCATCGGCGGCGCGCCGGTCACCGGCTTCGATATCCCAGTATTTGGTCTCGCCGCCGACGGGATGCTGCTGACCCTGCTTCGACGGCTTCAGCACCGACTGATCGACGGCCGCCAGGGGGAAGAAATAGATCGGCAGGAAATGGTTGGAGCGCAGCACCAGCACGTTGCGGCTGTCGGCGATGACGCGGCCGCCGAATCTGACGCGGATGCGCTTGGGGCTGTGCAGGACATTGATCAGTTGCGGCGCGGTCGCTTCGCGCGGCTGCAATCTCGGCGCGGCGGTCATGACGGCTCTCCTCAGGACACGGCGCGCTGGTTGGCGCGCTGCTCGGCGAATCGGTTGGCGGGACGGGCGAGACCGAAGCGGTCGCGCAGCGTTCCGGGCGCGTATTCGGTCGGGAAGACGCCGCGGCGCTGCAGCTCGGGCACGACCTGCTCGGCGAAGTTGATCCAATCCTCCGGCAGCAGCGGGAACATCAGGTTGAAGCCGTCGGCGGCGCCCGCCTCGAACCAGTCCTGCAACTGGTCGGCGATCTGCTTCGGCGTGCCGGCGACGGTCGGCACCGAGCCGCTGTTGGCGAGTTTTCGCGCGATCTCGCGCAGCGTCAGGTTCTGCGTTGCCCACTGCTTGACGCGGTTGAGCGAGGTGCGGCCACCATTGAAGGTGCTTTCGTCGGGAAGCTGCGGCAGCGGGCCGTCCGGCGAATAGGCCGAGAGATCGATGCCGCTCCAGCTCGACAGGAGGTCGATGCCGACGCGATCGGGGAGCAGCGTCTGCAGATAATCCTGCCTGTCGCGCGCCTCGGCCTCGGAAGCGGCGACGATCGGCAATATGCCGGGCAGGATCTTGAAGCTCTCCGGCCGCCGGCCATGACGGGCGAGGCGCTCGTTGATGTCCTCGCGATACCGGATGCCGTCTTCCCTGGTGCTGTAGATGGCGAAATGCGCATCGGCATGGGCGGTGGCGAAATTCTTGCCGTCCTCCGACGAACCGGCCTGGACGATCAGCGGATGGCCCTGCGGCGGCCGCGAGACGTTGAGCGGCCCGCGTACCTTGAAATGCGCGCCGCGATGGTCGAGCACATGGACCTTGTTCGGATCGGCGAAATAGCCGGTTTCCTTGTCGAACAGCAGGGCTTCGTCCTCCCAGCTGTCCCACAGCCCTTTGACGATATCGAGGAATTCGGCGGCGCGCTGGTAGCGGAAGGCGTGCTCGATATTGCCGTCGCGGCCGAAATTGCGCGCCTCCTCGTCCATGGCCGAGGTGACGACGTTCCACGACGCCCTGCCCGCGCTGATATGGTCAAGCGAGGCGAACAGGCGCGCGACATTGTAAGGTTCGCTGTAGGAACTCGACGCGGTGGTGATGAGGCCGATGTGTTTCGTCACGCCGGCCAGCGCCGACAAAAGCGTCAGCGGCTCGAGGCGGGCATTGGCGTAATGCGCGACGCCACTCTTCACCGAATCCCAGATCGATACGTGGTCGGCGACGAAGATGGTGTCGATTCTGGCGCGCTCGGCCGCCTGGACCAGCTCGCGATAGTAGTCGAAGCCAAGCACTTCCCGGCCTGGCGCGCGCGGATGGCGCCACGACATGCGATGGTCGCCTTGTGGGTTGAAGAAGAAAGCGCTGAGGATCAACTGATTTCGCGCCATGCCGGCCTCCTTGCAAATCGCTGGGGGAAACGGGCGCCGTGTTGTCCGGCGGCCCGCGATATCCAATTTGCAAAAGGCTAGATTGCGCTTGGCTTTAATTCGAGTAATTTTATCGAGATAATATACTATGCAAGCGGAAGCGATTGCCCTCGATTAGGGCACCGGCAGAAAGCGATTTCGAGGTCTCGATGTCCCCTTCGGTCCTGAATGTGGAGAAACTTTCCATCGCCTATGGCGGGAAAAGAGGATGGCAATCCGCCGTCAATGGCGTGTCGCTCGCAATAGGCCAGGGCGAAGCGTTGGGACTGGTCGGCGAATCCGGCTCGGGCAAGAGTTCGGTGGCCATGGCGATCTTGCGCTACCTGCCGGGGAATGCCCGCCTGGCGGCTTCGGCGCTGGAATTCCAGGGTCGGGAAATCCGCGGCCTTTCCGGCGAGGAGCTGCGCGGCCTACGCGGCGATCGCATCGCGGCTGTCTACCAACATCCGGGCGCCGCGCTCAGTCCGGCCATGACGATCGGCCGGCAGATCGGCGAGACGATCATGCGCCATCGCCCGGTGCGCCACGAGGAAGCGCGCTGGCGCTCCGCTGAGTTGCTCCGGCGTGTGCGGGTCGCCAATCCCGAGCGAGTGCTCGATCTCTACCCGCATGAGCTTTCCGGCGGCATGCAGCAGCGCGCCAACATCGCCATCGCCATCGCGCTCGACCCGGCGCTGCTGGTGCTGGACGAGCCGACCACGGCGCTCGACGCGAGCGTGCAGTCGGAGGTCATCGCGATCCTCGACGATTTGCGCCGCGACCACAAAACCAGCATCCTCCTGATCAGCCACGACATCAACCTGATCCGCCGCTCCTGCGACCGGGTGGCGGTTATGCAGTCAGGCGCGGTGGTCGAGAGCGGCGATGCGCGCGATGTCTTCGAGAACCCGGCCCACGCCTATACCAAGGCGCTGATCGCCTCGATCCCGGCGCTCAATTTCACCAAGCGGGACGGCCGCCTGGCCGAGACCGTTACGGCCGTTCGTGGTCGTACCGGGGCGATCCCCGCTCCTGCCGCTCCAAGTGACAGACAGGTCGCCATCGCGGGCAAGAAGATCAGTCATTCCTTTGGCGACCAGGCGGTGCTGCACAAGGTCGAGCTCCGCATCGAGCAGGGGGAAACCTTCGGCCTGATCGGTGAATCCGGCTCCGGCAAATCGACGCTGGCGCGGATCGTCACCGGGCTGCAGACGCCCAGCCAAGGATCGGTCGAGCTGTTCGGCAGAACGGTGGCGCCACGCGCCGAGAAGCGGGCGCCAGGCGAACGGCGCGACGTGCAGATGGTTTTCCAGTCGCCCGACCGCACGCTCAATCCGCGCCACCGGATCGGGCGGATCATCAGCCGGCCGCTGCGGCGGCTTGCCGGGCTTGGCCGGAGCGATGCGAAGACCCGCGTTGCCGAGCTTCTCCGCTCCGTCCGGCTGGCGGACACAACCGCGGAACAGAAGCCACGCTCGCTGTCCGGCGGCCAACGGCAGAGGGCGGCGATCGCTCGCGCCTTCGCCGGCGCGCCGAAAGTGGTGGTGC
The DNA here is from genome assembly GCF_004963255.1 of Mesorhizobium sp. Taxonomy (GTDB): domain Bacteria; phylum Pseudomonadota; class Alphaproteobacteria; order Rhizobiales; family Rhizobiaceae; genus Mesorhizobium. The sequence continues at coordinate 113,310 of NZ_SUGA01000007.1, forward strand.
TGGACGAGCCGACCTCGGCGCTCGACGTCTCGGTGCAGGCAACGGTGCTCAACCTGCTCAACGATCTGCAGCGCGACAGGAACACGACCTATCTGTTCATCAGCCACGATCTCAGGGTGGTGCGCTACATGGCCGACAGGATCGGCGTGCTCTATCGCGGCCGGTTGGTCGAGACCGGCACGTCCGAGCAGGTGTTCCGCGGGCCTAACCACCCCTACACGAAGTTGCTTTTGGCGGCGTCTTCAGACGAGGCGCCGGCAGCTTCCGCGCGGGCGGAGATCGCGGCCGAGATCACATCCAACAGCGGGTGCGCATTCGCCGGCCGCTGTCCGTTGGCGCAGCCCGGTTGCCTGAAAGCGGAACCGCCCGCCGCCGATGTGGGCGACGGCCATCTGATCGCTTGCTGGCGACACAGCGAATTGTCCTGAGGCAGTCAGGGCCGCTGCGAAGCCGAGACGAGATCGGCCTTGCGCCGCGCCGTCTCCAGACCGACCGCGATGAAGCGGCGCGCATGGCGGGCGAGCTCCATATTGTCGGTCCACAGATTGCGCCAGATCGCCGTCTTCCGCGACAGGTTCTCATCGACGATCTCCGAGGAGAAGGATTCGAAGCTGAGGTCGTCGCTGTAGCCGATCGCCGTCAGCGCATCGAAGATCGCGGCGAAGTCGATGCTGCCGGTGCCGAGGAAGCCGCGATGGCTCTCGCCGATATGGACATAGCCGATCTTCTTCGCGGCGTGGCGGATGGCCAGCCCGACATCGGCCTCCTCAATGTTCATATGGAAAGTGTCGAGATGCAGGAAGATGTTGTCGGAGCCGGTGTCCTCGATGAAGGCCAACCCTTGCGCGGCGGTGTTGAGCAGGTTGCTCTCGAAGCGGTTGACGATTTCGAGATTGAGCGTGACGCCGGCAGCCTTGGCGGTCTCGGCAACCTGGGCAAGTATTCCCGCGCTGCGGTTCCACTGGTCGCGCGTCGGTGCTTCGGTCTGCAGTCCATGACTGGTCGAGAGGATGCCGCCGACCTTTTGACCGCCGAGATCGCGCGTGAGGGCGACGGTGCGGTTCAAGATCTCGACGCCACGCGCGGCGACCGCCTTGTCGGGGCTGGAGATGTCGCCATCGGCCGGCAGGCCGATGCTGATCGCAACGCCCAGGCCGAGATCGGCGATGCTTTTGGCCAGCCTGCCGATATCGACATCGGCCGGATCGAGATAGGAGAACTCGATCAGGTCGAAGCCGGCTTCCTTGGTGTTGGCCAGCGTGCGTTCGAGATCCGCCTGCGCCGAGCTCGCAGACCAGACGAAAGAGTGGATTCCAATGCGCGACATGATCGTCTCCGTCCGATGAATGAGGCGCGGCCGGACCGATCCGGCCGCGCCAGCCTTGGGAGCAGGCTTTTTAGCGGGCCGCCGTCCAGCCCTTGTAGTCCTTCAGGTTCTCGGCGGTGATCAGCTTTGGATCGAGCAGCACGGTCGGCTCGGCCGGCTTTTTGCCGGCAAGCACATCCGCCGCCATCGTCAGCGACTGGCCGGCCATGACATAAGGATCCTGCGAGGCGGAAGCCTTGATCATCGAGGTGCCGGAGGCGAACTCCTTCTCGATGTCGGGGGCGCCGTCGACCGCGGTGATGATGAATTCCGAGCGATTGAGCTGCTTGGCGGCGAGCTGCGCGCCGATCGCCGTCGGATCGTTGATGGCGAACACCGCGTCGATCTTGTCGAAGCGGGTGAGCAGCGACTGGAACACCTTCAGGCCGCCGTCGCGCGAGCCTTCGGCATTCTGGTCGTCGGACAGGACCTTGATGTCGGCATGCTGCGCAAGCACGTTCTTGCAGCCCTTGACGCGCTCCAGGATCGAGGACGAGGCCGGACCGTTGAGGATGACGTAGTTGCCTTTGCCGCCGGTGTGGTCGACCAGATACTGGCAAGCCTCCTCGCCGGCCTTGACGTTGTTGGTCATCACGGTGACGTCGGCGCCCGGAGCCGAGACGTCGAAGGCGGCGACGACGATGCCGGCCGCCTGCGCCTTCTTGACCGCGGGCGCGATCGCCTTGGCGTCGACGGCGTTGAGCATGATGACGTCGACGCCGGCGGCGATGAAGGAATCGATCTGCGAGACCTGCTTGTTGAGGTCGTAGTCTGCCGAGACGGACGTCACCTCGACCTTCGGATTGATCTTCTTGGCCGCGTCTTCGATGCCCTTGATGGTGGCGACGAAGAAGGGGTTGCCGAGCAGGCCGACCGAGATGCCGACCTTGTTGAGGTCCTTGGCCGATGCCGGCGCGATGGCGAGGGCCGCGAGGGCCGCGCCGCAGAGAAGTTTGGCGATGGTCTTCATTTACTTGCTTCCTCCGATTGCCCCGCGCCTCTCACGGTGCGTTACACACAATCCGGCTCATCTTGGCCGGCGACCAAGGTCAATCACGTTCTTGCTCCGGCCTGGAGCCGGTAACGGTCGAGGGCGACCGCCACGATGATGACCAAACCCTTGATGATGTACTGCCAGATGTCCGAGACACCGGCCAAAATGAGCCCGTTGGAGAGCACGGCGATGATGAGGCCGCCGATCAGCGTGCCCCAGATCGAGCCGACGCCGCCGACGAAGCTGGTGCCGCCGAGAATGACGGCGGCGATGGCATCGAGCTCGTAGGACTGGCCGAGCTGCAGGCCGTTGGCGGCGTAGAGCCTGGCGGCCGACATGACGCCGCCGAGACCCGCGAGCAGGCCCGACACGCCATAGACGAAGAGCAGCACCAGCGGCACCTTGATGCCGGTGAGGCGCGCCGCCTCGGCATTACCGCCCACGGCATAGATCCAGGTGCCGAGCACGGTGCGCTTGAGCACCAGCCAGGACAGCACCACCACCGTCAGCGCGATGATGACGAGCCACGGAATGCCGAACAGCGAGCCATTGCCGATGAAGTCGAAAGGCAGGTCGGAATTGAACACCGTCGTGTCCTCGCCGAGCAGGCGGGCGACACCGCGCACGGCGGTGAGCGAGCCCAGCGTGACAATGAAGGGCGGCAGCTTGATGTAGGCGACAAGCAGCCCGTTGATGACGCCGAAGCCGAGGCCGAGCAGGATGGCGGCCGGAATGCCGAGCATGCCCCAGTCCGGCACCAGCGAGACCAGCACCGCGACCATCGCCGAGGCGGCGAGGATCGAGCCGACGGAGAGGTCGATGCCGCCGGTGAGGATGACGAAGGTCATGCCGGCGGCGAGCACGATATTGATCGACGACTGCTGGCTGACGATGAGCAGGTTGGTGCCGGTAAGGAAGCGCGGGTTGATGAACTGGAAGCCGACGGCAAGCAGCACCAGAACCGGCAGCATGCCGAGCGCGGCGAAGGCCGTGCGCAGCCGCCGGCTCCTGACCACTGCCTGATCCGCCGATTTCGCCACTGTTGAGCTGTCGGTCATCTTGTCGGTCCTTCCTGGGCCGCTCCCGTCGCAAGTTCCATGATCTCTTCCTGACGCAGCGGCCTGCCCTCCGACGCCGTCACCTCGCCGGCGATGGCGCCGTCGCGCATGACCAGCACGCGGTCGGCCACGCCGATCACTTCGGGCAGCTCGCTGGAGATCATCAGGATGGCGATGCCCCTGCCGGCAAGGCTGTCGATCAGCCGGTAGATCTCCGACTTGGCGCCGACATCGACGCCGCGCGTCGGCTCGTCGAGGATAACGACCTTGGGCTCGGTCTCCAGCAGGCGGGCAAGCAGCACCTTCTGCTGGTTGCCGCCCGACAGCGAGCCGGCATTGGCCTGCGCCGAGCGAGCGCGAATGGACAGGTCCGCAATGGCCTTCGCCGCGCGCCTGTCGGCGGCGGCGAAGTCGCGAAAACCACCGGCGCGCGCGTCCTTCGCAAGCACGCCCATATTGATGTTGTCCGCGATCGACATGTCGAGGAACAGGCCGAGTTCCTTGCGGTCCTCGGTGAGGTAGGCAATGCCGGCCTCCAGCGCCTCGCGCGGCGAAGCAATGGCAATCGGCTTGCCGTCGAGCTCCAACGTGCCGCCGCTGCGCCGGTCGGCGCCGAAGATCAGCCGGGCAAGCTCGGTGCGGCCGGAACCGACCAGCCCCGCCAGCGCCAGGACTTCGCCGTGGTGAAGATCGAACGAGCAGTCCTTCAGCAGTCCGCCGTCCGACATGCCGCGCACCGACAGCGCCACGCGGCGCTGGCTGTCCGGCGGCCGGTGATCCTTCTTGTAGAAGGCCGAGAGATCGCGGCCGACCATCATCGAGACCAGCCGCGATGCGTTGAGATCGGCGCGTTCCAGCGTGCCGACATAGCCGCTGTCGCGCAGCACGCTGACGCGGTCGGCGAGCTGGTAGACCTCTTCCATGCGATGGCTGATGTAGATGATGGCGATGCCTTGCGCCTTCAGCGTCGCGATCACCTCGAACAGGCGGTCGGTCTCGCGCGAGGTCAGCGAGGTGGTCGGCTCGTCCATGACGATGATGCGGGCGCTGGTCGACAGCGCGCGGGCGATCTCGACCAGCTGGCGCTCGCCGAGCGACAGGCTGGAAACCAGAGCGCGCGCCGAAAAGGAAACGCCGAGCCGCTCGATGATCTCCCTGGCGCGGCGATTGCACTGGTCGCGATCGACGATGCCGAACCTGCGCGGCTCGTTGCCGAGGAAGATGTTCTGCGCCACCGTCAGGTTCGGCGCCAGCGACAGCTCCTGGTAGATGACGGCGATGCCCTGGGCGCGGGCCTTGATCGGATCGCCGGTGGCGACCGGCGTGCCGTCGATCAGGATCTCGCCGCCGGCATCCGGCCGATAGGCGCCGGACAGCACCTTCATCAGCGTCGACTTGCCGGCGCCGTTCTCGCCCATCAGCGCATGCAGCTCGCCGGCATTGACGGTGAGCGATACGTCCTGCAGGGCGCGGACGGGACCGAAGGTCTTGGAGATGTGGCGCATCTCCAGTACCGGCCTTTGCGGCGCCTCGACATGGGCGGCGGCGCTCATTGCGCAGCTCCTTCCGCCGCGCCGGCTATGTGGCGTCCGGCAATGAGGCCGCGCCAGTCGTCGCGGTAGCGGTCCAGATCCTTGAAGTCCGCGGCGCGTACCGGCTCTGGAGTCTCGGCGGCGAACTCGCGGCCGATGCTTTCGAAGGCGAGCGCCGCGGCGCCCGTGGCGCTGCCTTCCAGCGTGGCCCCTTGCATGAAGGATTGGCCCGGCCGCAGCGCGGCCAGGAGGGCGGCGAGCAGTCCATCCGCATTCAGCCCGCCATCGACGATGACGGTGTTGCTTGAACGGATCAGATCGAGCGACAGATCGATCATCAATGCCACATAAAGCAATGCCACCGCTGCGCGTTCTTCGGCGCCGGAAACCGGTCCGACGATTTCGCCCGTCCGGCCCGGCAGCGGCCCGCCCGGGGCAAAGCTCGGCAGGGCCATGGTGCCGGCGTCGATCGCGCGCTGTATCGAGGCCGGCGTGATCGCGCCCTGCCAGTTGCCGCTGATCGCTGCGAATTCGCGCCCGCCCATGAAGCGGATCGTGGGCACCGGGCCGCCATCGACATCGACATTGACCAGCATGTCGCGTTCGCGGTCGAGCGCCTCGAGCGGGCAGTCCGGGTTGAGCACGATCACCCAGGTGCCCGTCGACACCACGGTGAGCGGTCCGAGATCCTGCCGCCGATAGGCGTGAAGCGCTGCGTTGCTGTCATGGACGCCGTTGTGAATAGCGACCGGCTTGCCGGCCCGGCCAAAGCGCCGCTCGCCGGTCACGGCGCCGGCGCGCGCGAAGGCGGGCATTTGACCACGCCAGCCCTCGGCGTCGACCAGCGAGGAGAAGTCTCGCTTGCGCGGCGCCCACAGATGCGAATGGCAGCCGAGATAGGAGACCTCCGAAACGGCGCGCCCGCCGAAACGCCAGCTCCAATATTGCGGATAGCCGAGGATCGCCTTCGCCGACGAGAAGGCGCTGGGCTCCACTTCCTTCAGCCACAGCATGTGGCGGCCATAGTTGAAGCCGAGCGGCAGGCGCGGCGAGAAGGTCTCGGCGAAATCGGGGATGCGGCGATCGATCCGCGCGGCGATGTCGGCGGGCGGCTCCTGCTCATAGTCGAGGATCGGATGCGTCAGCGCCGTATCGTCGACCAGCGCGAAGGTGCAGCCATGGCCAGACACCATCAGGCCTTCGATGCCGTGGGCATCGGCGGCTTCGTCGACGGCTTCCAGCGCCCAGTCATGCAGCGCCGCTTCGTCAAGCACACTGAGGCCGCCCTTACGTATCCAGTCGGGCTTCGTGCGCCGTTCGTCGAGGATGCGCCCATCCTGGCCGAAGACGAACAGCTTCGAATTGGTCTTGCCGAAATCGAGCACCGCCATCTTCACTGGACGGCTCCCGAAGGCGAGGCGATACGCAGGGTGACGCCGGCATCTTCCAGCATGCGCGCATCGGCGTCGGAAAGGCCGTCATCGGTCACCAACGTGCCGATGCGCGACAGCGGCAGCGCGACGTTGCGGGCGTGGATCGACAGCTTGCGGCTGTCGGCCAGCACCACGATCTGGTCGGCGCAAAGGCTGAGATCGATGATAGAGCGCACCAGCAGCGGATGCGATTCCAGCACGCCTTCGTGGCCAATGCCCTGCGCGCCGAGAAAGAATTTCGAGGCATAGAACGGCACGGCTTGGGTGGGCGAATGGATGATGCCGGGCTCGCGGTGCAGATCGCCGCCAGCAATGGTCAGGCTGCAATGGCCATGGTCGCTGAGATAGGCGGCGAGCGGCATGGAATTGGTGAAGAGGCGGATGTTGCGGTCGGCAAGCCTGACGCCGAGATGGAAGCAGGTCGAGCCGCCATGGACGATGACCGCATCGCCATCACGCACCATGGTGGCGGCGACAGCGGCGATCTGCCGTTTGGCATCAACCGCCAGATCTCGGTTCTCGTCATAGGGCCTGGCATAGGCGATGCCGGCCTGCGCGGCGCCGTCGAGCGCCGAGATGCCGCCATAGACCTTCCTGGCCTCGCCAGCCTCGTCGATCTTGTCGATGTCGCGCCTGACCGTCGCCGCCGAGACGCCAAGCCGCTCCTGCAGCTCGCGCACCGAGGCGAACGGCCGGTCCCGCAATAGCTCGACGATCTGACGCTGGCGGCCGGAGTCGCTCAATCTCTTCCTCCCGACAATGCCATTTGCACGGCATTTGGTGCAACTTACTCAACATCGGGCGGATTGCAAGCCAGTTTTGATGATAGTAGATCACAGTTGACGTAGATCGCTCGCATCTGCGATATCAGCACCAATCGTTCTCCCTTGACGGAGATCGTGCGAGACCGACCGAGCCGTTGGAGGAAGATCGCCATGGCGACCACAGTTGATGCGAAGGAGCTGGCTGCCTTGCGGGCGCTTTCGGCCGCCATCGGCGCCGATCCGCACCTGACCCAGGCAGCCGGCGGCAACACATCGCTGAAGGCAGGCGACACACTGTGGATCAAGGCCTCCGGCACATGGCTGAAGGACGCCCTGACCGACGACATCATGGTGCCGGTGGCGATGGGTCCGCTCATCGAGGCGGTGGAACGACGCGATCCGAGCGCCGACAAGCCGCAGACCTTCGCCATCGATGCCCTCAATCCGCGCGGCCTGAGGCCATCGATCGAGACCACCGTGCATGCGCTGATGCCGCAACGGGTCGTGCTGCATGTCCACTGCGTCGAGACGATCTCACTTGCCGTCCAGGCCGATTGCGAGGCCGAGGCCGGGCGGCGTCTTCAGGGGATCGCGTGGGCGTATGTCCCCTATCGCCGGCCGGGCCTGCCGCTTGCGCAGGGCATTGCCGAACGCCTCCGGCCGGGGGTCGACGTGCTGATCCTCTGCAATCACGGCCTGGTCGTCGCGGCGGAGACCGTGGCCGAGGCGGAGCGTCTGCTGCATCGGGTAAGAGCGCTCCTGGCGCGGCCGGCGCGGGCGACGGCGGCCCCGGATATGGCGGCGCTGACGACGCTTGCCGACGGCAGCAGCTATCGATTGCCGGCGGATATCGAGGCGCATGCGGTGGCGCTCGACCCGGACAGCTGCCGCATCGCAGAGGCCGGCAGCCTCTATCCGGATCATGTCATCTTCCTTGGCCGAGGCTCCGTGGTGGCAAGGCCCGGCGAACAGGTTGCCGACGTCGCCGCCCGGCTGGGCGCAAACCCTGTCGCGATCCTCTTTCCGGGCGCCGGCGTGCTGATGCGCCGCGACGCCAGCTCCGGCGCTGACGCCATGCAGCGCTGCCTCGCCGACGTGACCGCGCGTATCGACATCGCGGCGCGATTGAACTATCTCACCGCCGCCGAGAACGACGAGCTGGTCAACTGGGATGCCGAGCAGTATCGCCAGAAACTCAACGCCGCGGGTTAGGTGAATGGTGCCGCTTGCAGTAGGCATCGACATCGGCACGTCCGGGTCGCGCGCCGTCGCGATGGGTCCGGACTTCTCCATCACGGCAAGCGCCGCCATGCCGCTCGAGCGCTTCGGCGCGAACGGCCGCGATCCCGCTGTCTGGTGGGCCACGGTCGAGGCGACACTGCACGAGCTCTTGTCGCGCATCGATCGCATGGCTGTGCGCGCAATCGCCGTTGACGGCACCTCGGGGACCGTGCTGCCGATCGACGACGCTGGTCGGCCTCTGGCCGACCCGCTGATGTACAACGACAAGATTTCGGACGCGGCCATTCTCACCGCGATCGCGGATGCGGCGCCGGAGGCGAGCGCCGCGCATGGGGCGACGTCCGGCCTCGCCAAGGCGCTCCGGTTTCAGCGCCTGCCGGGCATCCTTGCCGTGCTGCACCAGGCCGACTGGATCGCCGGACAATTCTCGGGCCGCTTCGACGTCAGCGACGAGAACAACAGCCTGAAGACCGGCTACGATGCCGAGGCGCGCCGCTGGCCGGAGTGGATCGCGGCGACCGGCATGCGCATGGAGCTTCTGCCTGCCGTCGTCGGGCCGGGCAGCGTGACCGGCAGGCTTACGGCAGCCGCCGCCGGCCTGTTCGGTCTGCCGCGCGATGTCGCGGTGGTTGCCGGCACCACGGATGGCTGTGCCTCGTTCCTGGCAACGGGCGCGGCGGCCGCCGGCGACGGCGTGACCGCGCTCGGATCGTCGCTGACCATCAAGATCCTGTCCGACCGGCCGATCTTTGCACCGCGCTATGGCATCTACAGCCACCGGCTCGGCGACGCCTGGCTGGCGGGCGGCGCATCGAACACCGGTGGCAAGGTGCTCGCGCAGCATTTTTCGCTTGCCCGCATCGTCGAGCTCAGCGCGGCGATCGATCCCGCGACGGAGACCGGCCTCGACTATTATCCGCTCGTCTCGCCCGGCGAGCGCTTTCCCATTGCCGATCCGGCGCTGCAGCCGCGCCTGTTGCCCCGACCACAATCCGACGCCGACCATCTAAAGGCGATGCTGGAAGGGATCGCCGCCATCGAGGCGCTGGGCTACCGGAGGCTTGCCGAACTCGGCGCACCCCGGCTGACATCGGTGCGCAGCGTCGGCGGCGGCGCCGCCAATGCCGCCTGGACCGCGATCCGGCAACGAAAGCTCGGCGTCGAATTTCGGCCTGCGCTGTCAGACGAGGCAGCGGCAGGCACCTCACGGCTGGCGCTCATGGGCGCAAAGGAGGCGGGGCTGCTGTGAGCGCGAAACACGTCCTGCATCTCGACGGGGTCTCAGCGCTCGCCGAACGCTACGACGTGTTCCTGCTCGACCAATTCGGCGTGCTGCATGACGGGCAGCAGCCTTACCCTGGTGCGGTCGAAGCCCTGTCGGCGCTGAAGCGGGCCGGCAAGACGGTGGCGCTGATCTCGAACTCCGGCAAGCGGGCCGAGCCCAATGAACGACGGCTGCTGACGCTTGGTTTCGAGGCGGGAAGCTGGGACCATTTCGTCTCATCCGGCGAAGTGGCCTGGCGCATTTTCACGAACATGGCGCGCGAAGGCACGCTGCGGGCCGGCACAAGATGCCTGCTGATCAGCCGCGACGGCGACCGCTCGGCGATCGAGGGCCTGCCGCTCGTTCTGACCGAGCGCGGGGACGACGCCGAACTGGTGCTGATCGCGGCCAGCGAAGGCGACCGCTACGACCTCGATCACTACCGCGGACTTCTCGGCCCGGCGGCGGCGCGGCAGGTGCCGTGCTTCTGCACCAATCCGGATCGGATCATGCTGACCGCGGTCGGACAGCGCTTCGGCGCCGGCGAGATCGCCGACCTTTACGAACAGCTCGGCGGCAGCGTCACCCGTATCGGCAAACCCTATCCGGCGATCTACGAAGCGGCGCTGGCGCTTGCGGGCAATCCGGATCGTGGCGACGCGGTGTGCGTCGGCGACAGTGTCGAGCACGATATCGCCGGCGGACAAGCCGCCGGCGTGGCGACCGCGCTGGTTCTGTCCGGGATATTGGCCGACAGCGGCGACCTTGCCGGACTTTTCGACCGGTTCGACGCGCGTCCAGATTACACCCTGGACGCCTTCCGCTGGCTTTGATGCGCGGACTTATCCGATCCGGTCTCCGGTCTTCGGATCAAACAGGTGCAATGCCGCCGGATCGGCGGCGAGACGGACCGTATCGCCCGGCCTGACATCGCTGCGGCCCATGACGAAGACGCAGATCTGCTGGTTTGCCAGCCTGACATAGAATTGCGTCGACAGGCCGAGCGGCTCGACCACCTCGACCTCGGCCCTGAGCGCGCCATCGTCGACCAGCTTGATGTGTTCTGGCCGCAGGCCGATGGTGAGCGCGTCGCCATCCTGCAGCGGCAAGCCGTCCGGCAATCGTAGCTTCTGGCCGTCGGCGAGCACGGCATCGACCTTGCCGCCCTTGGCGACCTTAGCCGGCAGGAAATTCATGCCGGGCGAGCCGATGAAGCCGGCTACAAAAGTGTTGGCCGGCCGGTCGTAGAGCTCGAGCGGACGGCCAACCTGCTGGACATAACCGTCATGCATGACGACGATGCGGTCGGCCATGGTCATGGCCTCGACCTGGTCGTGGGTGACATAGACGGACGTGGTCTTGAGCTGCTGGTGCAGCGCCTTGATCTCGGCGCGCATATGGACGCGCAGCTTGGCGTCGAGATTGGAAAGCGGCTCGTCGAACAGGAAGACTTTCGGATCGCGCACGATGGCGCGGCCCATGGCGACGCGCTGGCGCTGGCCGCCGGAGAGCTGGCGCGGGAGGCGGCCGAGATAGGAGTCGAGGCCGAGCCGCTTGGCGGCGGCGCCGACGCGGCTGTCGATCGTCGTCTTCTCGGCCTTCTTCAGCATCAGGCTGAAGCCCATGTTCGAGGACACGTCCATATGCGGATAGAGCGCGTAGGACTGGAACACCATGGCAATGTCGCGGTCCTTGGGCGCGACATCGTTGACCAGCCGCTCGCCGATATGGATCTCGCCGCCGGTGACCTCCTCGAGGCCGGCGATCATGCGCAAAAGCGTGGACTTGCCGCAGCCGGATGGGCCGACCAGCACGACGAACTCGCCGTCGGCGATCTCCAGATCGACGCCGTGCAGGATGCGCAGCGAACCGTAATCCTTCTCGACGTTTTGCAGCGTGACGGAAGCCATCTTTTATCCTTTGACCGCGCCAGCGGTGAGGCCGGTGACGAGATAGCGTTGCAGGAAGGCGAAGAAGACGCAGACCGGGATCAGCGCCAGGATGGAGGCCGCCATCATCTGCCCCCAGTCGACGGCGAACTTGCCGATGAAGGTGAGCAGGCCGACGGCGAAGGTCTTCTGCTCGTCGCTGGAGATCAGCATCAGCGCAAACAGCAATTCGCTCCAGGCGGCGGTGAAGACGAAGCCCAGCGTCGCCCCCATGCCAGGCAAGGTCAGCGGCACGATGACTCGCCGCATCGCCTGAGCTCGGGTGCAGCCGTCGATCATCGCCGCCTCTTCCAGGTCCTTCGGGATGCCGTCGAAGAAGGACTGCATCAGGAAGGTGGCGAAGGCCGTGTTGAAGGCGGTGTAGATGATGATTAGGCCGATCAGGCTGTTGGTGAGTCCGAGGTCGCCCATGATGCGGTAGATGGGCGGGATGACCATGACCAGCGGGAAGGTCTGGGTGAGCAGCAGCAGGATCGCCAGCGTCGCCTTGCCGCGGAATGTGAAGCGCGACATGGCGTAGCCGGCAAGCGTGGCGATGACCGTGACAAACGCGGCCGTCGAGACCGAGACGATGACGCTGTTGAGGAAATAGCGCGGGAAGTCGGAGGCTTCGAGCACGGTGGCGAAGTTCTTCAGCGTCGTCTCGGACGGCCAGAAGGTGATGCCTTCCGAATAGAGCAGACGCTCGGGCGTCACCGAGATCTTCAGCGTCCAGAAGATCGGGAACAGCGCGAAGATCAGGTAAGCCGCGATGGCCGCGTAGAGGCCGATGCCGCCGAGGATACGCGAGGTGGTGGAGCGACCGGCGATCATCAGACGTGCCTCACCAGCGTGCGGCGGATGGCGATCAGCCCGATGGCGTAGGCGATCAGCAGCACCAGGAGCAGCACCGCGACCGCAGAGGCATAGCCTTTGTCGAGCGACTTGAAGGCGCTGACATAGATGTAGACCGGCACCGTGCTGGTCGAGCCTGCCGGCCCGCCCTCGGTCATGACGAAGATCAGGTCTGCGAAGGTGGCGATCCAGATGGTGCGCAGCATGACGGTGATGACGATGGTCGGCGCCAGGAAGGGCAGCGTCACCTTGGTGAAGCGCTGCCAGGGCGATGCGCCGTCGATGGCCGCCGCCTCATGCAGTTCGGAGGGGATCGACTTCAGCGCGGCGAGCAGCGTGATGGCGAAGAAGGGAATCCCGAACCATATGTTGGCGACGATCGGCCCCCACATGGCGGTGGCGGGGTCGGACAGCACATTGGTCGGCTCGGCTTTTAAGCCCAGCGCGAACAGCCAATGCGGCAGCGGCCCGATGATCGGGTTGAACAGCCAGGCCCAGGTGAGGCCCGACAGAAAGGACGGCACCGCCCAGGGCAGGAAGACCACGGCCTGCACGACCTTGCGGCCGTAGAAGGGCTTGTCGAGCAGCAGCGCCAGACCGAGCCCCAGGAAGAACTGGAAGAACAGGCTGGCGACGGTCCACCACAGCGTGTTGATCAGCGCCTGTCCGAGCACCTGGTCGGAGAGCATCGCCTGGTACTGAGCAAGGCCGACATATTGCGACTTGAAGGCCGAGAATTTGCGGAAGGAATAGCTGATGCCGATGATCAGCGGCACCAAAAGCACCAGGACCAAGAGCACGATAGCCGGCGAAAGGTAGAGCCATGGCTCAATCGCGGCCTTGCTCAGCCGCTTCTTGCGCGGCTGGGCGGCGGATCGGATTTCGGACACTGCGTAGGTCATGATTTTGGCTCTACGGTGAGGTGTGAGTGCCGGCGCAGGCGGCAGCGTCCTTCTCCCCGTTCACGGGGAGTTGAGGAGCGGTCCGCGCAGCGGACGAAAAGCCAATTGCTTGGCTTTTCGAGCGACGAAAGCCGGCAGGCAGATGAGGGGCGGCGCTAACCTTTCAGAATTCGGCGCCGCCCCTCATCCGGTCCTTCGGACCACCTTCTCCCCGTGAAACGGGGCGAAGGAAAAGCCTGCGCCTACTTCTTGTTCTTGGCCAACCAGGCCTGCTGCTCCTTCGTCAGGAACGCCGCCCATTCGTCGGCCACGTCCTTGGCCGGCTTTTGGCCGAGCAGCACTTCCTGGAAGTTCTTGATCGCCACCTGGTCGACGAAGTTGCCGAGGTTTTCCAGATGCGTCGGCGGCGTCACCATTTCATATTTGGAGCTGTCGCTGAGCTCGGTGAACCAGCCCTTGAACTGCTCGGTCTTGAAATGCGCGTCCTGGTCGGCGCCGTTGTGGATCGGGACGACGCCGACTTCCTTGGCCCATTCCAGATTGTCCTTCGGCGACAGCAGTGTCGCCATCAGCTTCCAGGCCTCGTCCTTGTGCTGGGAATTGGCGAACATCGCCCAGCCGGCATAGCCCAGCGTCGGATAGGATTTGCCGCTCGGGCCTACCGGCAACGGCGCGACGGCGAAGTCGTCGGCGCTCATCTTGTCGGCAATGCCGAGCAGCGCGTCGGGATCCTGGTTGAGCATGGCGCAGGTGCCGGAATAGAAACCGGTGACCGTCTCGTTGAAGCCCCAGCTCACGGCGTCCTTGGGGGCCAGGCCGTTCTTGTACATGTCGGCCAGCATCTGCAGGCCCTTGACCGAACCCTCGTCATTGATGGTCGACACACCGTCGTCGGTGAAGTAGCCGCCCTTGCCGTCGGCGATGTTCATGAACATGTGCATGCCGTTGAAGGCGCCGGGGCCGCCGCGCAGGCAGTAGCCATATTTGCCGGGGATGGCAGAGATCTTCTTGGAGAAGTCGACGAACTCGTCCAGCGTTGCCGGCGGACGGTCGAGGCCGGCTTCCTTGAACAGCTTCTTGTTCCAGAACAGCGCGTTCACATAATAGCCGTAGGGGATCATGAACTGGGTGTTGTTGACGGTCGAGCCGAACTGCTTGGCGCGGTCGCCCAGCGTCTTGGCGTCATCCCACTTGGCCATGTAGGGGCCGAGATCCTCGAGCTGGGCGTTGTTGGCGTAGAGGCCCATCCAGCGTTCCGGCATTTCGACCACGTCTGGCGTGTCGCCGGCCTGCACCATGGTGAGGAATTTTTCGAAGGCCTGGCCCCAGGGCAGCGAGACCACCTCCACCTTGATCCCCGGATTGGCCGTCTCGAATTCGGCGATCTGCTTCTTCAGGAATTCGGTGCGCGGCGGGCTGGTGATGACCTCGACCAGCTTGATGGTGGTGTCGGCCAGCGCGCCGCTGGCGGAGATCGCCAGGCCGGCGACGGCGGCAAGCATGAAGGTCAGTCTTTTCATGTTCAGGACTCCCATTTTGAACACTCGTTATTTTTTTGACTTGTCGAAGGCCTGGGCGATGTCGGCCCAGAGGTCCTCGACATTTTCCAATCCGACATTGAAGCGGATGGTTCGGGGGCTGACGCCGAAGCGCGCCATCGAATTGATGCCCGGC
This sequence comes from Mesorhizobium sp., assembly GCF_004963255.1. Lineage (GTDB taxonomy): Bacteria > Pseudomonadota > Alphaproteobacteria > Rhizobiales > Rhizobiaceae > Mesorhizobium. The sequence goes on from NZ_SUGA01000007.1 coordinate 128,322, forward strand.
GTCTGCTCGAGCGAGGCCTTCGCCGGCACGACCAGGCTTTCATGGCCGCCCCAGCTGACGCCGATGCGGAAATATTTCAGCGCATCGACGAAGGCCGGGATGTCGACATCCTCGGCGACCTCGAAGGAGAACAGGCCGGCATAGCCGGCTAAGGTTTTCTTGCCGGGATGGTTGGAATAGGCGGGGTGGTTGACTCGCTCGACCTTGCCATGCGCCTTCAGCCGCTCGGCAAGGGTGAGCCCGCTCTTCATGTGGTGCGGCAGGCGCAGCGGCAGCGTGCGCAGCCCGCGCAGCAAGAGCCAGCCTTCGAAGGGCGACAGCTTGCCGCCAAGCTGCGAATAGGTCTGCTCGTTGATGTGCTTGATGTGGGCGGCCGAGCCGGCCACCACGCCGGCGACGGTGTCGCTGTGGCCGCTCAGATATTTCGAGGCCGAATGCAGCACGAGGTCGACGCCATGCGAGATCGGCTTCTGGAAGACGGGGCTCGCCCAGGAATTGTCGATGGTGGTGACGATGCCCTGTTCCTTCGCCAGCCGGGCAAGGTGTCCGATATCCTGCAGCTCGAACATCATCGAGGTCGGGCTCTCGAGGTAGAGCAGCTTGGCGCCGGGAAGGGCCGCGGCGACCGCGTCGGGATCCGAGCCGTCGACATAGTCGACCTTGATGTTCAGACGCGGAAACAGCCGCTCGAACAGCCTGTAGGCATCGCCATAGCAGTTGCGCACGGCGACCATGCGCTCGCCGGCGCCGACGAAGGCGAGCACCGTGGCGCTGATGGCCGCCATGCCGCTGGAGAAGCCGCGCGCGGCTTCGGCCCCTTCGAGCGCCGCGACACGGGCCTCGAACTCCATCACCGTCGGATTGTCGCCGCGCGAATAGATCGGCTGCTTTCTTCTGCCAGCGAAGGTGTCGGCCATGTCGGCATAATTGGCGAAGGTGAAGAGCGAGGTCTGGTAGATCGGCGGCACCACTGCGCCGCCGGGAAACGGATCATCATGCGCAAGCAGCGTCGCCGCCTCGCCGAGATAGTCGCTGGCCAGGGAGGCCGGGTCGAAAGTGTTGGGCTGCTCGTTCATCTACGGTCCGAAAGTTTGAGGTTGGCGGCGCCGCGCTTCAGATCGTCCTCGACGGTGGCGATGAGCTTGAGCGCCTCGGCGCGGGCGCCGTCGGGGTCATGCGCGGCGATGCAATCGAAGATGGTGCGGTGGTAGGGAAAGCTGGCATGGCCGAAGTCGCGCACGCCGAGCGGATGTTCCCAGAAGCGATGGAACATCTCGTACATGGCGGCGATGATCTGCTCGAAGAGCGGGTTGCCCGAGGCACGGAAGACCGCCTGGTGGAACTCCCAGTCCTCGTCCGAGGACATGCCGGCGCGGGTCTGGAAAGCCTCTTCCATGAGGTCGAGCTTGCGCTCGATCTCGGCGAGCTCGGACTTGCCGGCACGAATGGCGCAAAGGGCGGCCGCCTCGGACTCCAGGGCGCGGCGGATCTCCAGCGTCGCCATCAGCCCGGCGAAATCATTGCCGCCGGCGAGCGTCAGCGGCATGTGCAGCATGTCGGGCGAGACGGCGGCCTTGAGATAGGTGCCAGAGCCCTGGCGCCGTTCGACGAGGCCGAGCCCCTCCCAGCGCGTCAGCGCCTCGCGCACCGTGTTGCGGCTCACCTTGAGGCGTTCGGCGAGGATGCGCTCGGTCGGCAGTTTTTCGCCCGGACCCAGAGCCTCCTGCCGCACGAACCCCGCCAACGCCTTCAGCACTGCGTCATCGCGGGCCGTCGTCTGGATCGGGGGCAAAAGATCGGTCAAGCAGGCTGCGCCTAAAGTGGTTCAATGGTCCAACCAATTTCTGCACAGGCGGAGAGTTGAGTCAACGGCCGAAATTACGCCGGGCCGAACGACGCGGGTTTTCGTCATTCGGCCCTGCGGTATCAGGCGCGGATCCGCGCAGACGCGGCAGCCGCGCGCTGCTCGCGCCAGCGCGCGAACATCTCCTCGCGAACCCGCCTCGACCCCGAAAGCCGCTCCTTGGCTTCCGCCAGGACAGACGGTGAGGCCTCGGCCGGCGTGCCGGAGCGGAAGGGCGGCGCCGGCGCATATTCTAGCGACAGCTGCACGATCTCCGCTTCGGCCTGGCCATGCAATCTTGCGACCAGCGCCAGGCCGAAATCGATGCCCGATGTGACGCCGCCGGCGGTGATCAGCTTGCCGTCCTCGACGATCCGCGCATCGACCGGGATCGCGCCGAATTCTTCCAGGAAATCATGCGCATACCAGTGCGTGGTGGCGCGTTTGCCCTTGAGCAATCCGGCTGCGCCAAGCACCAGGGCGCCGCTGCACACCGAGGTGATATAGCGCGCCTGCGCCGCGCGTTCCCAGACGAAATCGAGAACTGCCTTGTCCTCGAGCAGCGCGTTGACGCCGCCACCGCCCGGTATGCACAGCACGTCGAGAGGCGGGCAATCCTCGAACGTAGCTGTCGGGGTAAGCGACAGTCGCGTCGACGACATCACCGGATTGCGATCCTTCCAGATCAGTTCCACCTCCGCGCCCTTGACCGTCGCCATGACTTCATAAGGCCCGGTGAGGTCGAGCTGCTGGACGTTGGGAAAGACAAGAATGCCGAAACGAAGGCTCATGGAAATCTCCACTGTTTGACTTGGGCAGGTTGACTTCAGCCAATCTACGGCATCATGCTTTGGCCCGATCGCCAATCACCCCTCGTTTCAGGCCAAAGCCATGCGCCGCATCGAAATCCTCGCCTATCCCGACATCCAGCTTCTCGATGTCAGCGGACCGCTTCAGGTTTTCGCCAGCGCCAACGACTTCAGGACGCAGGCCGGCGAAGCGCCTGCCTATGACGTCGTCGTCGTCGCCGCCTCGCCGCGAATCAGGACATCGTCCGGCCTGGTATTAGAGGTAGCGGCGCTGCCGGCGCACGGGACCGAGGTCGACACGGTGATCGTGCCCGGCGGCTGGGGCATCAACGCCGCCTGCGAGGAGGCCGAGCTGGTGCAGTGGATCATCGGCCGCTCGCGCGATGCGACGCGGACCGCCTCCGTCTGCAGCGGCGCCATGTTGCTGGCCGAGGCCGGCCTGCTCGACGGCCGCCGCGCGGTGACCCATTGGGGTCGCTGCGCCGAGTTCGCCAGGCGCTTTCCAGCGGTCCACCTCGACCCCGACCCGATCTTCATTCGCGACGGCAATATCTGGACCTCGGCCGGCGTGACGGCGGGCATTGATCTGGCGCTTTCCTTCGTCGAGGCCGACCTTGGCCGGCGCATGGCGCTGGCGGTGGCGCGCGAGCTCGTCGTCTTCCTGAAGCGCCCAGGCGGCCAGGCGCAGTTCAGCCAGACCCTCAAGCTGCAGCAAGGCGACGAGCGCTTCGACCGGCTGCATGGCTGGATCCTGGACAATCTCAGCGCCGACCTTTCGCTGGAACAGTTGGCCGACCGCGCCAATATGAGCCGGCGCAGTTTCTCGCGGCGCTATCAGGAGGCGACCGGTCGCACGCCCGCGCGTGCCGTCGAGGAGATCCGGATCGAAGCGGCGCGGCGGATGCTGGAGCGGGGGCAGACGGTCGGCCAGACGGCCCGTCGCTGCGGCTTCGGTTCGGAAGAGACGATGCGGCGCGGCTTCCTACGCGTCCTCGGCACCAACCCGCGCGACTACCGCGAGCGTTTCTGAGCGCGACTGTTCACACCGAGCGCTGGATGCCCGCGAACCTGCTGCTATCGCTGGGCGCGACTCACCCGGCGAAGCGCGGCTCCGGCACGCCGCGCACGCCGACATCGAGCGCCAGCAGCGAGCCGGCCAGCGGCTGATGACACAGGCCCGCCTCGCTGGAATCCCAACCCGCGCGAATACCGCGAGCGCTTCTGATCGCGACTGCTCGCGCGATGTGATCTCGGCCTGAGCGAAAGACTTCGCGGCTTCCGGGGCGTGATGGCTTACAGCGCTGCCGGGAGCGGTGCGATCGCTGCGAGGCCGGCTTCGGTCAGCGCGTAGATGCCCCGCTCCGCGCGGGCGAACCAGCCGTAGTAATTATGCTGCAGGATGCTCGCCGCGCGTGGCGAAAGCGCCTTCAGATCACGCGGCCGCTTCGGGCCATCGGCCATGGCGGCGGCGCAGGCCAGTGCTTCCTGCCGGTAGGCGGTCATGATCGGCTTCTTGCGCGTGCTGCCGCCGATGGACGGATCACCCTTGCGGCGGTGATGCTCCTCGACCAGGCGCGACCGCCGCCTGGGATCCCGGCGTGGCGGCAAGGCGGCGGGACTGAGCAGCAGTTCCACCTCGCCCTTCTTGCCGACACCCAGCAGGCCGAAGCCGAGGCGGCGGCAAAGCGCGCGGAAGCGTCGGTCGTGCTCGCGACCCTTACCGCGCGCCGACATATAGGCGGCGAGCCAAACCTCGTCACAGGCCGCCGCGCGGTCGACGGCTTGCAGAACGAGCTCGAGGTTGAATTGCAGCTTGAGCTCGCAGATGACGACGACCGGCGGCTCGCCGGCGCGCACGCCGACCACGTCGCAGCCGCCGACCTCGCCCTTGACGGCGAAATCCATGCTCTCGAGAAACCGCTTCACCGGCTCGTAGAGGGAAGTCTCCTGCATGGAAGAGGCATAGCCGATTCGCGGCTGGTCGGCCCAGCGGCACCATTGCGGTCACAGGCACCGATGTCAGGCGCGGTGCAAGTAATCCTCGATCGACTTCGCCTTCATCTCGATCGAGAAGCCGGGCGCCTGGGGCGGCATATAGGCGGCGTTGCGGATGACGCAGGGTTCGATAAAATGCTCGTGCAGGTGGTCGACATATTCGATCACCCGCCCATCCTTGGTGCCTGACACGGCGACATAGTCGGTCATCGACAGATGCTGGACATATTCGCACAAGCCGACGCCGCCGGCATGCGGCCAGACCGGCAGGCCGAACTTGGCGGCGATCAGCAGCACCGCCAGCACTTCGTTCAGACCGCCCATGCGGCAGGAATCGATCTGCACCACGTCGATCGCGCCACCGGCGATGAACTGCTTGAACATGATGCGGTTCTGGCACATCTCGCCGGTCGCGACCTTGATCGGCGCCACGGTCTTGCGGATCTTGGCGTGGCCGGCGACATCGTCGGGACTGGTCGGCTCCTCGATGAAGAAGGGCTTGGCGAAGGCGAGGTCCTTCAGCCAGTCGATCGCCTGGTCGACCTCCCAGACCTGGTTGGCGTCGATCATCAAATAACGGTCGGGACCGATCACCTCGCGGGCGATCCTGAGACGACGGATGTCGTCGGCGCGGTCGCGGCCGACCTTCAGCTTGATGTGATTGAAGCCATCGTCGACCGCTTCCTGGCAGAGGCGCCTGAGCTTGTCGTCGGGATAGCCGAGCCAGCCGGCCGAGGTGGTGTAGCAGGCATAGCCTTCGCGCTCGAGCGTGGCGATGCGCTCGGCCTTGCCGGCCTCCGCCTTCCCCAGGATTGCCAGCGCTTCAGCGGGCGTGATGGCGTCGGTGAGATATCGGAAGTCGATGATCCTGACGATCTCTTCGGGGCTCATCTCGGCGACCAGGCGCCAGACCGGCTTGCCGGCTTCCTTGGCCCAGAGATCCCACACCGCGTTGACCACCGCGCCGACCGCCAAATGCATGGCGCCCTTGTCCGGGCCGATCCAGCGCAACTGGCTGTCGCCGGTCACGTGATGCCAGAAACGGCCGGGGTCCTCTTTCACCCAGTCAAGATCGAGCCCGATGACGAGATGGCGCAACGCCTCGATCGCCGTGCAGCAGATCTCGTTGCCGCGACCGATGGTGAAGGTGAGGCCATGGCCCTTCAGCGAGGGGACGTCAGTGTCGAGGATGACATAGGCGGCCGAGTAGTCCGGATCCGGGTTCATCGCGTCGGAGCCGTCGAGGCTTTGCGATGTCGGGAAGCGGAGGTCGAAGGTTCTGAGGTCCGTGATTTTCGTCATTGCTGCCTCGTGCTGGCCCGCCTCGTCATTCGATCGCCGGAGCGGCCTCAGATCGACCAGCCGCCGTCGATATTGTAGGCCTGCCCGGTCGTGTAGGTCGCGCCGGCCAGATAGACGGCGAGATCGGCGATCTCTTCCGGCGTGCCGATCCTGCCCATCGGCTGGCGGGCGATGAAGGCCGCGCGCGCCGCCTCATAGTCGCCCTGCGCCTGCATGCGACCCTGAAGCGAAGGGCTTTCGACCGTGCCCGGGCAGATGGCGTTGCAGCGGATGCCCTTGGCAACGTAATCGGCTGCGATGGACTTGGTCAGGCCGATAACGGCTGCCTTGGTGACTCCATAGGCAAAACGGTTCGGCACACCTTTCGGTGCGCCGGCAACCGATGCCATGTTGATGATCGAGCCGTCGCCACGTTCCAGCATGCCGGGCAGCACGGCGCGGATGGTGCGGATCATGGCGCGCACATTGAGGTTGAAGGCGAAGTCGAGATCCTCGTCCTTCATCTCCAGGATCGAGCCGGCATGGACGAAACCGGCGCAGTTGAACAGCACGTCGACGCGGCCGATCTCGGCAAAGGCGGCCTTCACCGCCTCGTCGTTCAGCACATCGAGTTTTCGAGTGGTGATGCCGGGCGTCCCGGCGAGCTCGGCCAGGGCCGTCTCGTTGATGTCGGTGGCGTGGACGATGGCGCCCGCCTTGCCGAAGGCCAGCGCGCTTGCCCGTCCGATGCCCTGCGCGGCCGCCGTTATGACCACGACCTTGCCTGTGATGTCAGCCATTCTTTATCTCCTTCAGCCGGGCCGTCGCTCGACGATGTAGATGTGGTCCGCGGCCAGCACGACCTCGTCGCGCTGGTTCAAAACCTCGACGCGTTCGATGACGCGTCCGGCGTTTGGCCGTTTCGGGTCATCTTCCTTGGCCGCGATGGTGGTGCGCGTGCGGATCGTGTCGCCGATGAAGACCGGCTTGATGAAACGCAGCCGGTCGTAACCATAGGAGAAGGCGACCGGGTTGATGACGCTCGCCGTCAGGCCGACGCCGACCGAGAAGACCAGCGTGCCATGCGCGATGCGCTGGCCGAAAGGCGTCGTCTTCATGAACTCGGCGTCCATGTGGTGGGGGAAGAAATCGCCGGTGTGGCCGGCATGAACGACGAAATCGGTCTCGGTGATGGTGCGGCCGCTGGTGAGGCGCGACGCGCCGATCTCGTAGTCCTCGAAATAGGTGGTCTGTTCCATGTCCGGCCTTACGGCTTCGTGGCCAGCGGCGTCGCCGGCGCGGCGCTCGATTTATAGGCGGCTTCGACCAGCGCCATGGTGTGCCAGGCGTCCTCGACGGAGCTGACGAGTTCCGCGTCCTCGCCGGACGCGAAGCGCTGGACATTGGCCATGCGGCCGACAAAGGCATCGGGGAACCATTCGCCGACGAGCGGGACGGTGACCCACTCCGATCCGCCCTTGGGATGGATTTCCAGGATGTCCGGCTCGCCGCGCGGATAGTCGAGGTTGAGGCCGAGCTTGACATAGGCCGCGCCCTCGGTGCCGCAGATGCGGAACTCGCAGGCCTGGTGCCGTCGGCCGAATTTGTGATCGTGGTTGATCGACAGCCCGCAGCGCACCGTGTCACCATAGTCGAGGATGGCGCTGGTGCGGGTCTGCGCGACCTTGTGGTTGGGATGGCCGAGCGTCTTGGCATGCACGCCCAGCGGATTGCCGAGAAGCTGGCGGATCAGGTCGAGATAATGGATCGAATGCATGGCGATCTCGACGCGCGGCGCCTTGAGCAGGAATTCCCAGAGCTGCCAAGGCGTGTCGAGCGCCAGAAGCGCGTCGAAGTCGACGACCTCGCCCAGCCATCCACGGGCGATGGCGTCCTTGAGCGCCAGCATCATCGGCGCGAAGCGGAGCTGGAAGTTGACCGCGGCCTTCAGTTGCTTGGCGCGGCAGATTTCAAGGATTTCCGTCGCCTCGCCGAGATAATTGCCCATCGGCTTCTGGATCAGCGCCACCGCGCCGTCGGGCAGCGCCTTCAGCACCTCGGCGTGCCGGCCCGGCGGGGTCGCGAGATCGAAGATCGCGTCCTTAACCGCCGCTGCCTCCTCGACCGAACGAAACGCCGTCACACCCCATTTGTCGGCGAGCTTCTGCGCCTTCGCCTGGTCCGGATCGTAGAGGCCGGAAATAGGGAAGCCGCCCTTGCGGTAGGCCGGAAAATGCGCGTCGCCGACGATCGAACCGGCGCCGAAGGTGACGATCGGACGCGGCTTAGAAGGCTTCGGCCAGGACTGCGTCAGCGATGCCGGATCGAAGGCATCAGTCATGATGGAAGACCTCGTCCATCGTCGCCCACCACTCGCCCTCCTTGCGGGTTTCCAGCGGCTCCTGGCAGGGCATGCAGACCGCCCACCATTCCTGCGTCTTCGGGTCGGCCGCCATCTTGGCCATGTCGGCGGCGTAGTCGGTGCCGTGATATTCGAAATAGGAGAACAGCAGGTTCTCCGGCCGCTTCAGGTAGATCGAGTAGTTCTTGATGTTGCAGGCCGAGATCATGGTCAGCACGTCGGGCCAGACGGCGGCATGGAGCCGGACATATTCCTCGACCTTCTCGGGTTTCAATCCGAGCACCATGCCCATACGCTGCATATCCGCCTCCCTATTTCACGATCGCCGTGGTGAATTCGGCGATGCTTCTAGCCTTGACCGCGTCCCAGTCCCAGTCGATGCCGATGCCCGGCTCGCCGGGCGCCAGCGCATGGCCATCCTCGATGCGCATCTTGGCGCCCGTCAACTCATCGAGCTGCGGAATATATTCGACATATTTGCCGTTCTGGATGGCGCAGACCAGGCTGACATGCAACTCCATCAGGAAATGCGGGCAGACCGGCATGTCGAAGGCCTCCGCCGCATGGGCCACTTTCAGCCATGGCGTGATTCCGCCGATACGGCCGACATCGACCTGCATGATGTTGGCGCCGCCTTTCTGCATGTACTCGCGAAAATGCCTGATCGAATAGAGCGACTCGCCGACGGCGATCGGCGTCGCGGTCGAATTCGACAGCCGCACATGGCCGTCTATGTCGTCGGCCGGCAGCGGCTCCTCGATCCAGGCGAGGTCGAGATCGCGCAGCCGCTCGGCGCGTCGGATCGCTTCGTCGACGGAAAAACCCTGGTTGCAGTCGGTCATGATCTCGTAGCCTTCGCCGACCGCCTTGCGCACCGCCGACAGCCGCGAAAAGTCCTCCGAGCCATGCGGCTTGCCGATCTTGACCTTCGAGCCGGTAAAGCCCTTGGCCTTCGCCTCCAGCGCGTCGTCGACCAAAGCCTGCGTCTCGATATGCAGCCAGCCGCCTTCCGTGGTGTAGAGCGGGCAGCGGTCCTTGGCGCCGCCGGCGAGCTTCCAGAGCGGCAAGCTCTGCTTCCTGGCGCGCAGATCCCAAAGTGCTGTGTCGATCGCGGCCAGCGCAATGGCGGTGATGGCGCCGATGGTGGTGGCGTGGGTGGTGAATTCGAGATCGTGCCAGATCGCCTCGATCTGGTCGGCGTCGCGGCCGATCAGGCGCGGCGCGAGATGGCCGGCGAGAAGCCGCATCACCGACGAGCCGCCGGTGCCGATCGTGTAGCTGTAGCCGGTGCCGGTCGCGCCGTCGGAATCGGTGATGGTGACGATCGGCGTCTCCTGGCTGACGAAACTCTGGATGGCGTCCGTGCGCTTCACCTTCGGCACGAGGTCGACCATGCGCAGTTCGATCTTCTCGATTTTCGCCATGCTCAGCTCCTCAGCGACTTGCCGGTTTCGGCGGAAAACAGATGCGCGCGGCTCAGGTCGAAGCTCATGCCGATCCTGTCGCCGGCTTTCAGCGGCCTGGGGTTGAGCATGCGCGAGATCCAGTCGGCGCCGTTGAACTCGGCGAAGACCAGTGTTTCGTTGCCGAGCGGCTCGGTGATGCTGACCGGCAGATCCACGCGGTGGACTTCGGTTTCGCCGCCCGAGCTCAGGCCGTGGCCGGTGGGATAGAAATCATCCGGGCGGATGCCGAACACGACCTTGTCGCCGGCCGCTGTCTTCGATTTGAACTGGCCGGGCAAAGGCAGGCTATCGCCGCCGCTGAATACCAGCCTGCCGTCGCTGACGGTCGCCTCGTGCAAATTCATCGGCGGCGAGCCGATGAAGCCGGCGACGAAACGGGTGGCGGGACGGCTGAACACCTCGTCCGGCGTGCCGACCTGCTCGATATGGCCGGAGCGCATGATGACGATGCGGTCGGCAAGCGTCATCGCCTCGACCTGGTCGTGGGTGACATAGATCACCGTCGAATTCACCTTGGCGTGCAGCTTCTTGATCTCGGTACGCATCTGCGTCCTGAGCTTGGCGTCGAGATTGGAGAGCGGCTCGTCGAACAGGAACACATCCGGATCGCGCACGATGGCGCGGCCCATGGCGACGCGCTGACGCTGGCCGCCGGAAAGCTGCGAAGGCCGGCGCTCCAGCAGGTCGTCGAGGCCGAGAATGGCGGAGGCTTCCGCCACCCGTCGGTCCATGTCGTCCTTGGCGGCGCCCGCGATCTTCAGCGAGAAGCCGAGATTCTCGCGCACCGTCATATGCGGATAGAGCGCGTAGGACTGGAACACCATCGAGATGTTGCGCGAGCGCGGCGGCAAGTCGTTGACCACGCGGCCGCCGATGTCGATGTTGCCACCGCTGATATCCTCGAGGCCGGCGATCATGCGCAAGGTCGTCGACTTGCCGCAACCCGACGGGCCGACCAGCGCGATGAACTCGCGGTCGGCGATGTCGAGATCGATACCGTGCACGATCTCCATATTGCCATAACGCTTGGTGAGCTTTTTCAGCGAAACCGTTGCCATGAAGTTCAACCTTTCACCGCGCCGGAGGTTAGGCCGCCGACGAGGTGTTTCTGGACGATGTAGGTGAGGGTCAGCGCCGGGATGATCATCACCACGGCCAGCGCGCACATGCCGCGCCAGTCGATGGTGAACTCGGCCGTGTAGTCGAGCAGCCCGACGGGCAGCGTCTTGGAGTTGACCGAACGGGTCAGCTGCGAGGCCAGCGCGAACTCGTTCCAGCAGGTGAGGAAGGCGAAGATCGCGGCCGAGGCGATGCCGGGACGCGCCAGCGGAAACTCGACCTGCCAGAAGGCCTGCCAGCGCGTGCAGCCGTCGATCTGGGCTGCTTCGGCGAGGTCCTTCGGCACCTGGCGGAAAAAGCCGTCGATGAGCCAGATGGTGAAGGGGATGTTCAGCGCCACATAAGCGAGGATCATGCCGAAATGCGTGTCGATGATGCCGAGCCGCGCATAGACGAAGAAGAGCGGCAGCGACATGGCGATGCCGGGCACGGTACGGGTCAGCATCAGGCCGAGGAACATGCCCGACTTGCCACGGAAGCGATAGCGCGCGAAGGCATAGCCGCCGGCCATGCCGATGGCGACCGCGATCACCGTCGAGGTGACCGAGATGATCAGCGAGTTGCGGAAATAGTCGAGTACCGGAATGCCGCCTTTGCCGATGCCGCTGAACATGGCGACATAGGCGTCGAAGGATAGCTCTTGCGGGATCCAGACCGGCGGCTTGGCCATGATCTCGACAGTGGGCCTCAGCGACGACAGCACGATCCAGATGCCCGGCAGGCAGATCAAGAGCATGGCCAGGAAGAGGCCGACACGATGCGCGACGGTCAGCGCGCGGCGTGCGAGGCGGGCGGAAGCGTTCTCGTCCATCGTCACCACTCCGCGCCGATCTGCGCGCGCGCCGCGGCGAGCTTGTTGTAGAAATACACCGTGAAGGCGATCGACAGCAGGATCGAGAAATAGGCCATGGCGTTGGCCAGCCCCATGCGCGCATCGCTGTAGGCGGTGCGCCCGACCAGCGTCCACAACAGCTCGGTGCGGCCGGCCGGACCGCCATCGGTCATGATCTTGACGATGTCATAGGCGCGCGCGACATCGAGCGAGCGGATCGTCATGGCGATATAGGCGAAGGGCATGACGAAGGGCCAGGTCACATAGCGGAAGGTCTGCCAGGGCGTGCAGCCATCGACGCGCGCCGCCTCGATCGGCTCCTTGGGCATGGCGAGCAGGCCGGCCAGGATCAGGATGGCGAAGATCGAGGTCGACGACCAGACTTCCGCTATGGTGATGGCGGTGAAGGCGAGGTGGCTTTCGATCAGCCACGGGATGGCGTCTTGGGTGATCCCCAGCGACTGCAGCGCGTTGTTCACCAGGCCGATATTGTCGTTGAACATGAATTTGAACTGGAAGCCGACCAGGATCGGCGAGAACATCATCGGGAACATCATCAGCGTGCGCAGGATGCGCTGGCCGCGCGTCGCCTTCTCGACCAGCATGGCCAGGCCGAGGCCGAGCAGCATTTCGAGATTGAGCGCGATGGTGAGCAAGAGAACGGTGCGACCGAAGGCCCACCAGAAGTCCGGATTGCTCAGGATCAAGATGTAGTTCCGGAAGCCGATCAGCACGAAGAAAGTCTCGGGCCGGGTCAGGCGGAAGGGCGTGAAGCTGGAATAGAGCGACAGAAGCAGCGGCACGAGCACCACCGCCGCCAGCACGACGAAGGCCGGCAGCAGCAGGAGAATCGGCGCGGATGGCTTGAAGCCCTTCATTGGGACCCTGTCAGCGAGGTGAAATGATCCAGCCGCGGCCGAAACCGAGGACGGCACATTTTGCGAGGCTACGCAGCCGCCTCCCCGGTCGCAGGGAGGCGGCTGCGGGATGCGGCTGCCTAGAGCTTGCCCGCGTCCTGGAGGATTTGCGTTGCCTTGGCAGCAGCGTCGTCGAGCGCCTGCTTCGACGTCTTGTCGCCGAGGATGGCGGCCTGCAGCTCGGGATAGACGGCGTTGGATATCTCGATCCATTCCGGCGTCTGCGGCACGGGGAAGGCGTTCTTGGCGGCCTCCTGGAAGGCCTGCAGCACTTCGGTCTTGTACGGATCGGACTTCGCCTGCTCGAGATCCCATTCCCAAACCTTGGTTCGGGTGGGCAGCGGGCCGGCCGCGGCTTCCAGCTTCTGGCTGTCCTCATTGGTCAGCCACCAGACCAGCGAGGCGGCGGCTTCCTTGTTGGCGCAGTTCTCGGTCACCGAGAAGCCATGCGCGCCGGACCAGCCTGAACGCTTGCCGGACGAGCCCTTGGGCTGGACCTTGACGCCGACATTGCCGGCGACCTTGGACGACTTGGGGTCGTTGAAGAAACCGGCCCAGCCCGGCCAGTCGAGGTTGATCGCCACGGTGCCGGAAGCAAAGCCCTGTCCAAGATCGTCCCACAGATAGTTGGTGGTGCCGGCCGGCACGGCCTTGGCCTTGTAGAGGTTGACGAACCAGTCGAGCGCCTTGACGCCGGCCTCGGAGTTGAAGGCGGGCTTGCCGTCCTTGTCGAGATATTCGCCGCCATCGGCGATCACCATCTCGTAGAAGCGGCCGTTGATCGCCTCTTCCTTGCCGGCATATTGCGTGCCGTAGAAGTCAGGCGGGCTGGCGAAGAATTCGGCCTGCTGCGCCATCTCGTCGAACGTGTCCGGCGGAGCGAGCTCCTCGCCATATTTGTCCTTGTAGGCCTTCTTCTTGGCTTCGTCCTGATAGAGGCTCTTCTGGTAGTAGAGCGCCGAGACGTCGAACTGGGCGCGCGGCAGCATCACCAGCTTGCCGTCCAGCGTTCCGGCGGCGATGTTGGCCGGCACGAAGGCGTCGATCTCTTCCTTCGGCAGCAGCTTGGCGAGATCGGTGTAGATGCCCGGATATTGCGGCGCGAACGAGGTGTGGTTGGAGCCGACGCACCAGGTGATCGAGTTGGAGGCAATGTCCGACTTGATCTCCTTGTCGAGGTCGAAGTGGTTCTTCTTCGACAGGATGTTGACCTTGGCGCCGGTCAGCTTCTCCCATTCGGGAATGCGCTCGTAGAGCTTCTCGTATTGCTGGCCGCCGATCAGCTTCGCGTCGATCGTCACGCCCGGAAATTTGCCGGGCAGATCGGCTGAAAATGCCGTGCTGCTCAGCAGCAAGCCGGCCAGGCCGGCGGAAAGGCCTAGAAGCAGTCTCGTCATGTTCTCTCCTCCCACAGCTCACGGCGACGGCCGGCCGGATGCGCAGCCGATCGCTTAAGCTTCATTCATATGCAAATAGCATTTTCATTGCCGGGTCAAGACGAATGTGCTTTCAGCGGAACTAACTTCATGCATATATGCAGATCGAAATTCACTGGAGGGGCAGGTGGCAGAGGAAGAAGACGGGGACCGCTACCGCGCGCCGGCGCTGGACAAAGGGCTGGACATTCTCGAGCTGCTGGCGAGCGTGGACGGCGGGCTGACCCAGGCGGAGATCGCCAAGCGGCTCGACCGCAGCCCGAACGAGTTCTACCGCATGCTCGACCGCCTGGTGCGGCGCGGCTATGTCACCAAGATCGACGGCGACCGCTATTCGCTGACGCTCAAGCTTTTCGGGCTGGCGCAATTGCACGCGCCGGTGCGGCGGCTGGTGTCCTACGCGACGCCGATCATGCGCGATCTCGCCGAAACCTCATGGCAGGCCAATCAATTGGTGGTGTTCGACCGCGGCGCCGCCGTGGTCATCGCGCAGCAGGAAGCGCCGCGCTACTGGGGCATCTCGATCCGGGTTGGCTCGCATATCAGCCTGTTCGACACCGGTTCCGGCCATGTGCTGCTTGCCTTCCGCTCGCCGGAGGAGCGCAAGATGATGATCGCCGAGCATCTGCAGAGCACCGAACAACTCAATTTGACGCCGGAGTTCTTCGCCCGCCTCGACCAGGTGCGCGACCGCGGCTACGAGATGATGGCATCGCTGCAGACCGCCGGCGTCTACAATCTTTCGACGCCGGTGCTCGGACCCGACGGCAGGGCCATCGCGGCGCTGACCATCCCCTACATCACGCTCGTCAACGCCCCTGCGGCGCCGGATATCACGCTGACGATTCGGCATTTGCAGGACGCCGCCGCACGGCTGTCGCAGCTCGCAGGGTCGGATGTGCCGCAATCGTCTTAATTTCTTATTTGAATAATGGATTTTTAGGCGGGATATTGTCTGGCATAAAGGGAGGAGACGCCGCCATGATCATCGACACGCATCTGCACCTCATCGACCAGGCTGCGTTGCGCTACCCGTGGCTGGCCGGCGTGCCGGCGCTGAACCGCGATTTCTCCTATCAGGAATACGCCACCGACGCGTTGCGTTCCGGCATCGAGGCCGTGCTGCATATGGAGGTCGATGTCGACCCTGCCGACATCGGCGCCGAGACCGCTTACGTGAAGTCGCTCGCCGGTCAAGCCGGGAGCCTGCTTCGCGGAGCGATCGCCGCCTGCCGGCCGGAGGAGGCCGGTTTCGAGGCCTATCTGGAAACAGTCAAGGCCGAGCCGTTCGTCAAGGGCTTCCGCCGCGTGCTGCATGTCGTGCCCGACGATGTCTCGGAAGGAGCGCTGTTTCGCCAGAACATCAAGCGGCTGGCCGGCACCGGCCTGACCTTCGACCTGGTGGTGCTGCCGCATCAGGTCCCGAAGGCGATGGCGCTTGCCGATCTCGCGCCCGACGTCCAGTTCGTGCTCGACCATTGCGGCGTGCCCGACATCAAGGGCAATGCCGAGCATCCGTGGCGCGAGCATATGGAAGCGATCGCCAAACGGCCCAACGTGGTCGGAAAGATCTCCGGCGTCGTCGCCTATGCCGATCCGGCCACCTGGACGGTCGAGACGCTCAAGCCTTATGTCGAGCACACGATAAGTTCGTTCGGCTGGGATCGGGTGATCTGGGGCAGCGACTGGCCGGTCTGCACGCTGGGCGGCGGGCTGACCACCTGGATCGCCGCCACGCATGCGCTGCTCGTCGGCACAAGCGAGTCGGAGCGGACGCGGCTGCTTTCGGGCAATGCGCGCCGGCTGTGGCGGCTTGGATAGTCGCTCTCCTTGTTTTGATGCAATTCCGGACGGAAAACCGCTTCACACTTTTCCTGGAATTGCACCTAGATCGTCGTGCTTACATGGCGCTCGCGACCGTAGAGCGAGACCAGCAATAGAATGACCAGGCCAAGCGCGGCCTGCACCGTCGACGGCCTGAAGCCCAGGCCGATCAGCAGCGTGTTGATTTCGGTCAGCACCAGCACGCCGGCGATGGTGCCGAGATAGCTGCCGCGCCCGCCGACAAGCGCTGCGCCGCCGACCACGACGGCAGCGATCGTCTGGAAAAGATAGGGTTGGCCGACATCGCCATAGGCCGAGCCGGTGAAGCCGAGCAAAAGCACGCCGGCGACAGCCGCGAAGAAGGCGCTCGCGGCATAGGTGACGATCCACATGCGCAGCGGATCGATCAGCGCCAACGGGGCTGCTTCGGGGTTGCTGCCGACTGCATAGAGGCGGCGCCCATAGGGCGTGCGGGCGAGCACCAGCACGATCAGCGCCGTCAGCACGACGAGGCTGGGCACCAGCAGGGGCACCGGCAAGGGCCCGACCGAGCCGCCGATCGAGACGAAGCTGGACACAGCTTCAGGCGCCGAGCCGGAGGGGAAGCCGCCGGTCCACAACAGAACGGCGCCCTGGACGATCATGCCGATGCCCAGCGTGACGATGAGCGGATGGATGCTCAGCCCGCGCGAGATCAGCCCGTTCAGCGCGCCGATCGCTATCGCAAGGATGCCGACGAGACCGCAGACCAGGGCGAAGTTCCAGCCATGGCCGTAAAGCTGCGCCGCGACGACATTGGCAAAGCCGATGACGAAGGGAATCGACAGATCGATGCCGCCGAGGATGACGACCAGCGTCTGGCCGATCGAGGCGACCGCGAGCAGCGAGGCGATGACCAGCAGCGCGCGGATGGCGAAAGGGGCCGAATAGCCCGGGATCAGCAGCGTGCCGGCGATCTGCAGCAGCAGCGCCATCGCGAACGCGCCGGCGATGCGGGCATTGGTGGACTGGAACCAGTTGCGTGTCATCCCGGTCAGCCTTTCCGCCGCGACAGCCGTTCCTGCACCGCCGTCAGCACCACGGCGACAACGAGGATCAGGCCATAGGCGATCTGCAGCACATAGGTTGAAACGTTGAAGGTGGTGAGCAGGCTCTGCAGGAGGAAGATGTCGATGGCGCCGATCGCGGCGCCGCCGAGACCGCCGCGCCCGCCGGCGAGGCTGACGCCGCCGAGCGCCACGGCGGCGATCGCGATCAGCGTGTAGGTAGGGCCGATATTGGGGTCGGCCGAACCGATCAGCGAGGTCAGCATCAGCCCGGCGGCGGCGGCAAAGAGCCCGGTCAGGACATAGGCAACGAGCCGCACCTTCGTCACCGGCACGCCGGCCGTGTAGGCGGCGCGGTCGTCGCTGCCAACGGCCATCAGCAGGTCGTAATAGGGCGTGCGGCGCACAAGCAGCCAGCACAGGGCGATCAGCGCCAGCGGCACGATCGAGAGCGGCCCGGCCATGGCCTTCAGCCAGTCCGGCGCCGGACCGATCGGCGCCGGCAGGATGGTGAGCGTGACGCCGGTGAGGATCAGATAGGTGCCGAGCGTCGCCACGATCGGCTGGATGCGAACGATCGTCGCAAGCACGCCGTTCGCGGCGCCAACTGTCGCCCCGACCAACAGCGCTGCGGGAACGACGATCCATGGCGAAGAGATGCCGAGGTTGAGGAACAGGATCTGGATGACCAGGGCGTTGACGAAGCCCATCAGCGGGCCGACGGAAATGTCGATGCCGCCGCGCCCTGCCAGGATGACCGGCGCGGAGGCGACGGCCGCGCCGATCAGGGGAGCGGCCAGCCCGAGCAGCGTGCCCCAGGACGACGGCTGAAAGCGCGCCGGATTGAGCGCGACGTTGAGCAGGAGGAGGACGACCAGCATCACCACCGCAAAGCCGACGCCATGCAATTTGCGAAAGACCGGGCTCATGCGGCGCGTCCGAACATGGCGGCGATCACCGCGTCGGTGGTCATCTCCGCGCCGGAGAACTCGGCCGATACGCGCTGCTCGCGGAACACCAGCACGCGGTGGCACAGAAGCAGTATCTCCTCGATCTCGCTGGACAGGATCACCAAGGCCATGCCCTCGGCGGCAAGGCCGCGGAAGACGTCGTAGAGCACGTGCCGGGTGGCCACATCGACGCCGCGCGTCGGATCGTTGAGCAGAAGGAAGTTCGGCTCCAGCGCAAGGGCGCGGGCGAGCAGGACCTTCTGCTGGTTGCCGCCGGACAGCGTGGTGATCGCCGCATGGGGACGTGGCGTCACGATGCTAAGCCTTTGCCTGTACGTCTCGTAGCGACGGCGACGCGCCGCGAAGCTCAAGAGGCCGAAGCGGCGGTCGTTCGAAACCGTGGAGATGGCGAAATTATCGAGCACCGACTGGGTCGGGAAAATGCCGGTCGAGCGGCGGTCTCGCGGCAGATAGGCGATGCCGGCGGCGACGGACTTGCGGAAGCTGGTGATTGACCCGGCCTTGCCGTCGACGGCGATCTCGCCCGCGACCGGTCGATCAAGCCCGGCCAGCGCGCGCAGGAAACGTTCCTGGCCATGGCCGTCGAGGCCGGCAAGACCGACGATTTCGCCCGGCGCGATGGTCTGGCTGATCGGATCGACACCGGGCGCAATGACCAGCCCCCGCACGTGAAGCGCCTTCGCCTCAGCCATGCGCCAGCTCCGCTGCCGTTTGCGGCGCCATCGCCGCCAGAAGCTCGGCCGGAGTGGATACACCGCGCTCCTCGGTCTTCACGACACGGCCGGCGCGCAGGATCGATATGCGGTCGGACAAAGCCATCACCTCGTCCATGCGGTGCGTGATGAACAGGATCAGCGTGCCCGCCCCAGCCATCGCGCGCATCAGCGAAAAGACCGACTCGCGGTCGGCGAAGTCGAGCGCCGCCGTCACCTCGTCGAGGATCAGGACACGCGGGTTGCGGATGACCGCGCGGGCGAGCACGATAAGCTGCCTTGCGGCAAGCGGCAGCTCGCCGCATGGCCGGTCGAGATCGATCGGCGTCACCGCGAAGCGGCCGAGCGCGGCCTGCGCCCGGGCGCGCCGCTCGCCGCGCGGCACGCCTCGTCGCCATAGGCCGTCGAGACCGAGAAGGATGTTGTCGGTCACCGAACGTTCAGGCGCGACCAGCACCTCCTGGAACACGGTGGCGAAGCCGGCAGCCTGGAAGGCGGCGGGCTGCGTGCCGGAAAACGGTCTACCGTCGAGCAGGATCGCGCCGCCATCCGGCTGCACGATGCCGGACAAGAGCTTCACCAGCGTACTCTTGCCCGAGCCGTTCTCGCCCAGGATCGTATGGATCGTGCCGGGACGGAAGGCGATCGATGCCTCGGCCAGCGCGACGGTTTCGCCGTAGCGTTTGGAGACGCCTTGGACTTCGAGCATTTTTCTTCCCGAGAATAGTGAAGCCGGTCCCTCAAGAAGAACCGGCTTCGCAAGACATCACTTGGCGCAGGCGTCCGGCACCTTGGAATAATCCCAGCCCTTGGTCGGGGCGGGATTGCTGAAATAGGCGTCGAGCACGTTTTCGGGCATCGGGTCGGTCGGCGGCACCGGGAAGACCGACACGGCATCCGGCGTCATGCAGTCCTTGTACCATTTGTCGAGCTCGGCGGCGTGCACCGGCGGGATCGGGATCAGCAGCGTGTTGAGCTTCGGCTTCTGGCCGTCGAGCATGCGCTCGCCGACTCGGAACAAAGTCTGCGCCGTCCAGCCCGGCAGCACGGCATGGCCCTCGAAGCGATACTTGTCCGGATTGGCCTTCCAGTAGCCGAGCGCGTCGCCGGTGATCGAGCCGGTGATCAGCGGCGCCGGGCGGCCGGCCTCGGCGAAGGCCTCGGCGACGACACGGCTTTCGCTGCCGGTCGTCCACACCGCGTCGATCGGCGCCGGATTGGTGGCGATCGCCTGCAGCACCACCGTCTTGGTGACGTTGGCCGTCCAATTGCCGTTGACGGTGCGCGCAACCTTGAGGCCCTTGTTCTCGGCAAGCGCCTTGTCGGCGCCCTGCTTTTCCTGGACCACGATCGGATGTCCGGCGATGCCTTCGACGACCAGCACGCTGGCATCGGGCTTCGCCTTGCCGATCGCCGTCATCATGTCATAGCCCCAGCGGGCATAGTTGGAATCGACATTGATGGCGTTGGGGCTGGTGATCGAACCCGCCGCCGTGATGAAGGGGATGCCCGCCTTGGCCGCCGCATCGACCGCGTCGTCGAGCGCCGTCGCCGAGCCCGGGATCGAGGTGATGATCGAGCATTTCTTGTCGATGAAGGCACGGATCTGGTTGATCTGCTGGCTTGGATCGTTGTTCGAATCCGAGACCTCGAAGCTCGACACCGTGCCGTCGGCGATGAGGCCGTCGACCAGCCGCTTCAGCTCCTTGGTGACCGAGACGCGCCACGGATTGCCCTGGTAGCTTTCCGAATGGCACCACTTCCAGGGCTTCGCCGGCGGCGCGAAATTATCCCAGGCCGAGGGCAGCACTTTCTGCGGCGCGCCGTCATATTGCGCCTTGAGGTCGGCGGGCAGGCCGTCGATCACCGACTTCACGTCGGCGGCGTGGGCGGCGAACGGTATCGAGACTATGGCGGTTGCGGCGAGCAGGCCGCGTATCAGGCTGGTCATTATTTTCCTCCCTTGGTGCAGTGAAACTAGCCGGCGGCGGCCGGCGCGAAACTCTCCCGGAAAAGGCGATTGATGTCGGCGACGACGCGGCGGGCGTCCTGTCTGCCGGCAAGGCCCTCATTGATGCGGTCGGATGCCTGCTGCTGGAACGCCATGTAGCCGTCATGGCGGGGGCGGACCCAGGCGCCTTCGAGCGTCGCGCGCGTGGCGCGATAGAAATTGCCGGTCGCGGCGTTGACGGCGTCGTCTTCCCAAGCCGCGGCATGGCCGGGCTGGCCGCCGGCGGCGGCGTAAGGGCCGCGCTGCACGTCGCCGCTGGCGATCCAATAGGCAAAGTCGATCGCCGCCTCGCGCGCGGCGGAGAAGGCGGAGACGGCAATGCCTGTGCCGCCGAGCGCCGAGCCGACCGGCCCGTTGCCGCCAACGACCGGCATGTCGGCAAAGGCGAGGCGATGCGGCCGGAAACCCACCACCGCATAGGGAACATAGCCATAGATCAGCGGCGCGCAGGCGATGCGCGAGCCGGGCTCGGCCATTTTCTCGAAAACCGCGATCGGGTCCATCGTCAGGCATGCGGGATCGACGAGCGCCGCGATCTCGCTCAGCATCTCAAAGGCGGTTTCGCCGGTTTCGCCATCGACGAGGTCAACCGAGCCGTCGACCGTGCAGGGCCGGCCGAGTTCGGCGGCCAAAGTGTAGAAGCACATCAGCGAATGCGGCGGCCTGAGCGGCAGGAGCACGCGGCCCTGCTCGGCAAGCGCCAGCACTTCGGTCCAGATCACCGGCGCGGCTTCGATCCGATCGGGCCGCCAGGCCTGAACCTGCGTCGCCGCATCGATCGGGAATGCCCATTGCCGCCCTTGCCAGGTGTAGCTCGGGTAGGATTTGCCGACGCTTCCCCTCGCGAGCGCCTCGCGCTCCGCCTCGTGTCCCGGCACATCGAGCGGCGCCAGGCATTTCTCGGCGGTGATCTGGCCGACATGCGGATGGTCGATGACGATCAGATCATAGGCCCGCGCCAGCTCTTCCACCGGAAAGGACTCGAAATCCTGCAGCGAGCGTTTCTCCCATTCGATCGAGACGCCGGTCTTTTCCTGCCACAGCGCCGAGCACGCCACCATCGGGTCGTAGCCGCGCGGATGGCTCCAAGTCATGCCTTTCAACCGGATCACAGGCCGAACTCCGCGCGGATCTTGTCGCTGTGCTCGCCGATGCGCGGCGCGGCCCTATCCACTCTGGCGCGGGCGCCATCGACGCGCAGCGGCGAACGCGTGGTGAGGATCGAGACATTGTCCTCGCGCGTCACGGTCTGCAGCATGTCGAGCGCCTTGAAGCCGTCGTTTTCCATCAGCTCCGGCCAGGTCAGCACCTTGGCGCACCAGATGTCGGCGGGCTCGAGAACGGCCAGCCACTCGTCGGTGGTTTTTTCGGCGATGCGTCTGGCGATGATGGCCTTGATCTCGTCGCGGGCGGTGAACCAGGTCGCCGGCTTGTCACGGAACGGGTCGAGCTCGGGCAATTCGAGCAGATCGGCAATCTTGGGGATCGGCGTCATGGCGATCGCCAGGTAACCGTCCTTGGCCGGATAGACGCCGTAAGGCGCCGAGAGATAGGCGTGGGCGCTGCGAAAGGACGAGCGCTTCGGCAGGCGGCGGCCGTCATTGAGATGCGTGGTCAGCACCTCGAACTGGAAATCGACCAGCGCCTCGAGCAGGCTGGTCTCGACATGGCCGCCCTCACCCGTGATGCCGCGCCGCACCAGTTTGGCGAGGATGCCTTGCGCGCAGGCGGCGCCCGCCAGCATGTCGGCGATCGCCAGGCCGAACGGCACCGGCCCCTGCTCCTCGTCACCGTTCAGCCACATCACGCCGGAGCGCGCCTGTGCGAGCAGATCCTGCCCTGGGCGCTTCACCCAGGGGCCGTCCTCGCCATAGCCGCTGATCGACGCGTAGACGAGCCGCGGGTTGATCGTGCTGGCATGCTCGTAATCGAGGCCGAGCCGCTCGATGACGCCCGGCCGAAAATTCTGGATCAGCACGTCGGCCTTGGCGATCAGGCCGCGCAGCGCGGCGAGGTCGGCCTCATTCTTGAGGTCGATGGCCAGGCTCTCCTTGCCGCGGTTGATGGCATGGAAGATGGTGGAATCGCCGCCGATCTCGGTATCGCTGAGATAGAGCCGGCGCGAGAGATCCCCGCCATCCGGCCGCTCGATCTTGATGACGCGCGCGCCGAGGTCGAGCAGGCGCAGCGAACAGTAAGGCCCCGACAGGAACTGGCTCATGTCGACGACCACGAGGCCGGTGAGCGGAAGTTCTTTGTCAGCGGCCACGGTTCACTTCTCGGTCTTGCCGACGAAATCGGCCGGGTTCTTGTATTTCACCGTCTGCAGATGCTCACAGTAGAGCACGAGCTCTCCTTCACCCTTGAAGACTTCATAGCTGGCGCGGATCAGGCCCATGTCGTGATAGCGCGGCTTTTTGTCGAGGTTGGTGCGGATCGAATAAATGGTGTCGCCGATGAAGACCGGCTTGATGAAGCGGAGCTTGTCATAGCCATAGGAAAAGGCGTTGACGCAGTTGGTGGCGACGAGGCCGAGTCCGGCCGAAAAGACGAAGGCGCCGGCCACCAGCCGCTTGCCGAAAATGCCTTCCCGCTCGGCGAACATCTGGTCCTGGACATAGGGGTGGATATCCAGCACCAGCGCATTGAACATATGGCTTTCGCCCTCGGCGATGGTGCGGCGGAGCGAGCGGATTTTGTGGCCGGGCTGCCAGTCTTCGTAGAACCAATTTTCCGAATTCCAGACGGGGATGTCGGCATGCGCCTCAGGCATGTCGGCCGGATGCGTCGAGGCGACGCCGACGGTCGGCGAGAACGCGCTCATGCCGTGCTCCGGGAGCTTTCGGCGCGGCCCGCAAGGCGGTTCCGGGCACGATGCCGGATGGCGAGACGCATGATCGCTTTCCTCCCGTCAATTTTCTTTTGTGAATAATATTTTCACATATGGGATTGCCTTGCAAGCGACGATCGGCGAAATTTTTGCAAAGCCGGCACAGGCGGAGGAGCCGCCGGCAGGTTCTCGTCGCAAAACCGCAAGACACTTTTGCGGAACCTGCTTAGGGAGGAAGATCGATGCAAAGCGCCTGTCTTGTTTTCGTCGGCAGCCTCAACCGCGAGGCGCCCTATTTCCAGGGCGCGCGCGGCATCGGCCTCGGCGTCTACGCCTTCGACGAGGCAACACTTGCCATCCAAAAACTTGCCGAGACCAATGAGGTCGACAATCCGACCTTCCTGTCGGTGACGCCGGACGGGACGCTGCTCTATGCCAATTCGGAAGTCTTCGCCTGGCGCGAGGGAACGGTCACAGCCTATCGCTTCGACCGCGCCACCAACTCGCTCGCCTATCTCAACAAGCAGCCATCGCTCGGCAGCATCACCGCCCACAACGCGATCACCCGCGACGGCAGCAAGCTTCTGGTCGCGAATTACGGCATGGGCAGCGGCGGCCCCGACAAGGCGGTCGCGGTGTTCGGCTTTACGGCCGATGGCGGCCTGACGGCGCCGCTGGCGAGCGTCGCGCATTCCGGCACCGGCCCCAATGCAGAGCGGCAGGAGCGCTCGCATGCGCACAGCGTCACCGAGACCATCCAGGGCGGCGTGGCCATCGTCGCCGATCTCGGCATCGACCAATTGGTCTCCTACCGGATCGAGCCGGACGGTGCGCTGGTGAAGCTCGCGTCCGCGGCGCTCGCGCCCGGCGCCGGGCCGCGCCATGTCGCGCTGCATCCGAACGGCCGCTTCGTCTTCGTCATGAACGAGCTGGACTCGACGGTCGTGTCGTTGGCGCTTGAGCCGTCTTCCGGCAAACTCGAGTTGATCGACACCAAGCCGGCGGTTCCTGAAGAGGCTCGCGCGCGCAATCACTGCGCCGACATCCAGATCTCGCCCGACGGGCGCTTCCTCTACGGCTCCAACCGCGGCCATGACAGCGTCGCTATCTTCGCCGTCGACCAGCAGACAGGAAAGCTCCAAACGGTAGACTTCACGTCCTGCGGCGGCGCGACTCCGCGCAACCTGGCGCTGACGCCGTCGGGGCGACACCTGTTTTCGGCCAACCAGAATGCCGACCGCATCTCGATCTTCGCCCGCGACGAACAAAGCGGCCGGCTGACCGACACCGGGCAGGCCATCGAGATTGGAACGCCGATGTGCGTGCGGATCACGCGCGACCCGGCTCAATTCTAGAGCGTTTCACCGTTTCACGGAAACGGCGAACCGCTCTATCTCCTTGTTTTTACGCAATTCCGGACGGAAAACCGTTCACACTTTTCCTGGAATTGCTCTAACGGCTGCCGTTGCCTACTGGCCGACTCGGGCGAACGTGCCGGCATAGGTCTGGCCGGCAAGCGTGTAGGTGACGTTGAGTGTTCCCGGCGACGGCATCGTGGCGGTGATGTCGGCGCCGTTCGGCAGGCGCCCGAGCTTCAATGTGCTGCCGGAAATCCTGCCGGAACCGTCCGCAACGCCCGGCTTGTTGTCGGCCAGATCGCCCCATGCATAGCTCACCGTCACCTGTCCGCCCGAGGATACGGTCAGCACCGCGAGCTTGCCGTCATACATGCCGTTGAGCTGCCCCGCCCAGATGCCGGAGAAGGCGGCGTATCTCGCCGGAACGCCCTTGGCGGGCGGAACGACCGCGACCGTCTGATCCAGCACCGCCGAATTCGGCAAGGCCGGAGCAGCGGCCGGAGCGGGTTGCGGGTCAATAACAGGTTGCGAACCAGCAACGGGCTGTGTGTCTGGGGTCGACTGGCAAGCGGCAAGCGCGGCCACAACGCCCAGCATCGGCAAGAGGCTGCTTGATCGCGCAAGCAGTCCGGATCGAACCCGTCCCTGCGCCAGTTTCCCACCCAAAACCGGAATTCTCATAAGCATCCCTCTGACAGGAAGCCACTTAGCCTAGTTGCCGTCGCCGGCATAGGGGTTTCCTCGGGCACCTTCCTTGTACCCGAGCCAAACAATCGGGCGAGCAGGTCATCGCGGGGACGCCGTGGCCCAGCGGGAAATTCATCCCTGGAATGTCAAAGCCAGTTCAAATGTCAGGGCCAGTTCAAATGTCAGGGCCATTTCAAGCAAACGCGCCCACGAGGCGCACACTCCATCTATTGAGCCGGCGCGCCGCCGGGGATCAGCAGAAAGCCCTGTTCGCCAGTCGAATACCACAACCCCAGATACAGCAGCGCCAACAATATTGCGACCATCACCGCAATCCGGACCAGCACGCGCATGACGTTGTTACCTGTTGCGCCGACACCTTCCCGATTCAATATACCAAAATGCGGCCGGAAAAGTCTTCGAGACCTGCGATTCCGCGTCAACGGCCCTTCTGCCGACCTGCCAATTCTTTTCGCCGGATACGATCTGCGTCGCTTCCGTCCGGGCAGCTTTTCAAGGGGCGATAGCTCCACTTGCGAGCATTCATCGAGCGCCGCCGGCGGGGCGCGATGCCTGGAACTCCCGCCGACGCCCCGCGTTCCCAGGAAACCAGCGGCGATTGCGCTCCACCGATCCGAGCAAAGATCGTTTGTCGATTTCCTTCGAGAAGAACGCGGCAGAGCAGGGAGTTCCAGCCATGGCTTTCACGCTTGAGAGTCCAGCCTTTGAAACCGGGCAGACCATTCCTGAGCCCTATGTCCGCAACGGAGGCAACTTGTCTCCTCCCTTGCAATGGAAGGACGCGCCGGCCGGGACCAGAAGCTTCCTGCTTGTCGTCGAGGATCCCGACGCGCCGCGCGGCATGTTTCGCCATTGGGCAGTCTATGACATCGCCGCCGGGCGGGATCGCCTGCCCGAAGGCACTGCCGGGCCGGAGAGTTTCCGCCAAGGCGTGAACGACTTCGGCAACGCCCATTATGACGGTCCCCAGCCGCCAAAAGGGCATGGCGTCCATCACTATCACTTCCGCCTTTCAGCACTCGACGTGGAGACGCTGCAATCCAGCGGAGAAACGCCAATCGCCGACCTTCTGGCCCATGCGAGACCGCACATGATCGCCACCGCCGACCTTGTCGGCACCTATGAAAGCCGCTGACGCTCGATCCGAAGCGGCCGGTCGGCGTTCGATCGTGCCCCGTTCGAACAAGGAGAAAAACGATGCCGGACAAGAAAACCATCGAAAAGGCGCGCAAGGACAAGCGCGAAGGCAAATCGGCAAGCACGCAGGCCGGTGAATTCGTTCACGCGGAAATCGACAAAGTCCGCCAAGGCAAGCACGGCGCCCGCTCCACCAAGCAGGCGATCGCCATCGGCCTTTCGGAAGCGCGCCGCGCGGGCGTCGACCTGCCGCCGCCCAAGAAAGGCGACGTGAAGGAGACCACGCGCAAGAGCGCCAAATATGCCTACGAGGCAGGCCAGGGCGAACGCAAGCCGAAGCGCCAGCCGAAGGTCTCGCAGGCGGTGTCGAAGGTGCTCGAGGGCGAGCCGAAAAGCACCGCCTCCCACAAGGCCCTGTCGCGGCAGGCCAAGAGCGCCGCATCCGGCCGCACGGCCGCAGAGCGGTCGGCTGCGGCCAGGAAAGCCGCGCAGACCAAAGGCGCCGCCGGACGATCAGCGGCGGCGCGCAAGGCAGCCAGAACCCGCGCCGAGCGTGGTTAGTCGCAGTTGCGTCCAGGCCCCTACCGGCTCGGACGCCGCGCAGACAAGAGTGAACAGGGGTGACGATTTCTGCCGCTAAAAATCTGCTCAGGAAAGACTGTTTGGTGGAGCCAATCGGAATCGAACCGACGACCTCTTGAATGCCATTCAAGCGCTCTCCCAACTGAGCTATGGCCCCACTCCCGGCAGTCAGCCGGCGCCGTTTCCGGCGAAGAGATCCGGCGCAGTCGGGAACCGCGCCGTCGTTTAGTGCTGGCGGCTTCTAGCGCCGCCTTCGGTCAAGATCAAGCCTCGAAAGACCGCTTTTTCGTCACAGGCGAAAATCGCCGGCAAACAATCGCGCCGAGGTCTAAAATCAGACCTCGTCCTCGTCATCGCCGACGCCGATCATGTCCGCGACGTCGTCATCCTCTTCCTCTTCGTCGGCCAGGAAGGTGTCGTCGTCATCATCGCCGAGATCGACATCGTCCTCGTCATCGCCGAGATCGGGAAGATCGTCGCCGCCGCCCTTGGCCTCGTCATCGGCTTCCTCGAGCGACACGACTTCAGCGCCCTCTTCCTCTTCGCCGTCCAGTTCCTTGTCGGCGACTTCCTCATCTTCCTCGATGGCGGAAATCTTGCCTTCGTCGAAATAGGAGCGCGGATAGCTCTTGCCGGTATAAGGCGAGACGATCGGGTCCTTGTTCAGATCGTAGAATTTCCGACCCGTTTCAGGGTCGACACGCTTGGTGCCAAGTTCAGCTTTTGCCACGTCAGGCCTCGTCAAAAAAAGAATGGTCCCCTTAACCGCAGTTTTCCGTGCTGTCAAAGCCAAAAGACTTGCACTCGAAACCCGCTTTCCAAAGTCTTGCGCCAAGGGGATGACCATTGCCGCGTGCCGTGATACGAGACCGCCGCATCATGACGAACCGGGCCGGCCAGCCGGCCTTTCATTTGGAAGACAAAATGTCTCATTCCGCCGCCGCTAAAGCAGCCACGGCCCGCAAATCCCCTGCCCTTGCCGGCACCGCGCGTGTGCCGGGCGACAAGTCGATCTCGCACCGCTCCTTCATGTTCGGCGGCCTTGCCTCGGGCGAGACGCGCATCACCGGCCTGCTCGAAGGCGAGGATGTGATGCGCACGGGCGCGGCCATGAAGGCGATGGGCGCGCATATCGAGAAGAACGGCGCCGAATGGGTGATCCGCGGCACCGGCAACGGCGCGCTGCTGCAGCCGGAAGGCCCGCTCGATTTCGGCAATGCCGGCACCGGCTCGCGGCTCACCATGGGCCTCGTCGGCACCTATGACATGGAGACCACCTTCATCGGCGACGCCTCGCTGTCGGGCCGGCCGATGGGCCGCGTGCTCGACCCGTTGCGCCAGATGGGCGTGCAGGTGCTGAAGGCGGCGCCGGGCGACCGCATGCCGATCACCCTGCGCGGCCCGAAGCACGCCGCGCCGATCACCTATCGCGTGCCGATGGCGTCGGCCCAGGTGAAGTCGGCGGTGCTGCTTGCCGGCCTCAACACGCCGGGCATCACCACGGTGATCGAGCCGGTGATGACCCGAGACCATACCGAGAAGATGCTCAAAGGCTTTGGCGCCAACCTGACCGTGGAGACCGACGAGCGCGGCGTACGCCACATCTTCATCGAGGGCCAGGGCAAGCTCAGCGGACAGACGATCGCCGTACCCGGCGACCCATCCTCGGCCGGCTTCCCGCTGGTGGCGGCGCTCATCGTGCCGGGCTCGGATATCGTGATCGAGAACGTGCTGATGAACCCGACGCGTACCGGCCTGCTTCTCACATTGCAGGAAATGGGCGGCCGGATCGATATCCTCAACCCGCGCAATGCCGGCGGCGAGGACGTGGCGGACCTGCGGGTGCGTTCCTCCGAGCTCAAGGGCGTCGTGGTGCCGCCGGAGCGCGCGCCGTCGATGATCGACGAGTACCCGGTGCTGGCCGTCGCGGCGAGCTTTGCCGAGGGCGAGACGCTGATGCAGGGACTGGAGGAATTGCGCGTCAAGGAATCCGACCGGCTGTCGGCGGTCGCCAACGGGCTCAAGCTCAATGGCGTCGACTGCACCGAGGGCGAGGCCTCGCTCGCCGTGCGCGGCAGACCGGGCGGCAAGGGGCTGGGCGCTCATCCGAACGGCCAGGACACAGCCGTGAAGACGCATCTCGACCACCGCATCGCGATGAGTTTCCTGATCATGGGGCTGGCGACGGAAAAGCCGGTGACCATCGACGACGCGAACATGATCGCGACGAGCTTTCCGGAATTCATGGGACTGATGAAGGGGCTTGGTGCGGAGATCGAGTGAGATACGTTCACGTTCATTGGCAACATGACACCCCGGAGGAGCCGTCCCACCTCTGGTATGAGATCGCCGATGACAATTTTCAAAACCGGACCATAGAGTTCTACGCCGATGGCTCCGTGGGTTTTGCTATTCGCGGCGCCGCCTTTGACGGGTCGGAGGATACCGAGGTTGGCGGGACCAGAAACTCGACAGAGGGCTTTCCCGATCTCGCAGAGATCAATTCGGACAGCCAATTCAAGGCCTCGGAAGTTGCAGCGGCGGACTTCGAGCGCCGGTGGGGTGAGGCACTTGCATCGAGGTTTAGAATGACGACAGGCCTCACCATAGCAATCGACGGCCCCGCCGGCGCGGGCAAGGGCACGCTCGCCCGCCGGCTCGCCGACCACTATCGCCTCAACCTGCTCGACACCGGCCTGACCTATCGCGCCGTCGCCCATAAGCTGCTCGAGCTCGGCCTGCCGCTCGACAATGTCTCGGCGGCGGAAACCGCGGCGCGGCAGGTGGACCTCTCAAACCTCGACCGTACCGTGCTTTCGGCGCATGCGGTGGGCGAAGCGGCCTCCAAGGTCGCGGTCATTCCCACGGTGCGGCGCATCCTGGTCGAGAAGCAGCGGGCCTTCGCCAAGGCGCCGCCGGGCGCGGTGCTCGACGGGCGCGACATTGGCACGGTCGTGTGCCCCGACGCCGACATCAAGCTCTATGTGACGGCGAGTGCCGAGGTGCGGGCGAGGCGCCGGCTGGCCGAGATCGAGAGCATGGGCGGCAGCGCCGATTTCGCCACCATCCTCGCCGACATCGAGCGCCGCGACGAGCGCGACATGGGCCGCGCGGACTCGCCGCTCAAGCCGGCGGCGGACGCGCACTTGCTTGACACCAGCGAAATGGCTATAGAAGCCGCGTTTCTGGCGGCGATGGCGATCGTTGACGAGGCCCTTGCCAAGAGAAACAAGGCCTGATGGGGCTTTTTCGGTTGCCTTGAGCGGCGAAAATACCCATATCGGGCACGAACCAGCCTGCCAGCATTCTTCATGCGCCGGACTTGCCGCTCGAAAAGCGGCCAAGGGCTCTTCAGCCCGGAACGCCGGCAGGCTCACGCAACGCTAACCCACGGCGCCCGCTCCGCCATCGCGCGGAGCATTCCAGGAGAAACAATGTCAGTAGCTAATCCGTCTCGCGACGATTTCGCGAGCATGCTCGAAGAATCATTCACCGCCGGCCATTCCGGCGAGGGCCAGGTTGTCCGGGGCACGATCACCGCGATCGAAAAGGACATGGCCATCATCGATGTCGGCCTCAAGGTCGAAGGCCGCGTGCCGCTGAAGGAATTCGGCGCCAAGGGCAAGGACTCCTCCCTCAAGGTCGGCGACACCGTCGAGGTCTATGTCGAGCGCATCGAGAACGCGCTTGGCGAAGCCATGCTGTCGCGCGAGAAGGCTCGCCGCGAGGAGAGCTGGGTGCGCCTCGAGGAGAAGTTCACCAAGGGTGAGCGCGTCGAAGGCGTCATCTTCAACCAGGTCAAGGGCGGCTTCACCGTCGACCTCGACGGCGCCGTTGCGTTCCTGCCGCGCAGCCAGGTCGATATCCGCCCGATCCGCGACGTCACCCCGCTGATGCACAACCCGCAGCCCTTCGAGATCCTCAAGATGGATCGCCGCCGCGGCAACATCGTGGTGTCGCGCCGCACCGTGCTCGAGGAGAGCCGCGCCGAACAGCGTTCGGAAATCGTGCAGAATCTCGAGGAAGGCCAGGTGGTCGAAGGCGTGGTCAAGAACATCACCGACTACGGTGCGTTCGTCGACCTCGGCGGCATCGACGGCCTGCTGCATGTCACCGACATGGCATGGCGCCGCGTCAACCATCCGACCGAGATCCTCAACATCGGCCAGACGGTCAAGGTGCAGATCATCCGCATCAACCAAGAAACCCACCGCATCTCGCTCGGCATGAAGCAGCTCGAGTCGGATCCGTGGTCGGATATCGGCACCAAGTTCCCGATCGGCAAGAAGATCAAGGGCACCGTCACCAACATCACCGACTACGGCGCGTTCGTCGAGCTGGAGCCGGGTATCGAGGGCCTCATCCACGTTTCGGAAATGTCGTGGACGAAGAAGAACGTGCACCCCGGCAAGATCCTGTCGACGACCCAGGAAGTCGACGTGGTCGTGCTCGAGGTCGATCCGGCCAAGCGCCGCATCTCGCTCGGTCTCAAGCAGACGCTTGAGAACCCGTGGGAAGCCTTCGCGCGCAACCATCCGGTCGGCAGCCAGGTCGAGGGCGAGGTCAAGAACAAGACCGAGTTCGGCCTGTTCATCGGCCTGGAAGGCGATGTGGACGGCATGGTGCACCTGTCCGACCTCGACTGGACCCGTCCGGGCGAGCAGGTCATCGAAGAGTACAATCGCGGCGACATGGTCAAGGCGCAGGTGCTCGACGTCGACATCGAGAAGGAACGCATCTCGCTCGGCATCAAGCAGCTGGCTCGTGACACGGTCGGCGAAGCGGCCAATAGCGGCGAGCTGCGCAAGAACGCCGTCGTCACCTGCGAGGTCATCGGCGTGAAGGATGGCGGTCTGGACGTGCGGCTGGTCGACAGCGGCATCGAGACCTTCATCAAGCGCTCCGACCTTTCGCGCGACCGCGACGAGCAGCGCCCTGAGCGCTTCACCGTCGGCCAGAAGGTCGATGCCCGCGTCATCGCCTTCGACAAGAAGACCCGCAAGCTGCAGGTCTCGATCAAGGCGCTGGAAATCGCCGAGGAAAAGGAAGCGGTCGCCCAGTACGGCTCGACCGACTCCGGCGCGTCGCTCGGCGACATCCTGGGCGCGGCGCTGAAGAAGCAGGGCAACTAAGCCAAGCTTCCTGTCGAACAACAAACCCCGCCGGATCGCTCCGGCGGGGTTTTTCTTTTCTAGGACGTCGCTGAATTCAGGCCCTGCCGTAGAGCGGGACCAGCGTGCCGCTCATGGCCTGGTTTGCGGGCGAGGCAAGGTAAGCGATCGCTTCCGCAGCTGCTTCAAGGCTGACCCATTTGGCGAAATCGGCGTCTGGCATGGCTTCGCGGTTGGCCTGCGTGTCGAGCGTCGAAGGGGCCACGGCGTTGACCAGGATGCCCTTGTGCTTCAACTCTTCGGCCATCGCCACCGTCATTGCCGCGACCGCGGCCTTGCTCGCAGTATAAGCGACCATGCCCGAACCCTTGCGCGGTTCCAGGCCGGCGCGCGCGGTGACGTTGACGATGCGGCCGGCCGTGTCGGACGCCAGCATCGAGCGCACCGCGGCGCGGCTGCACAGGAAGGTCGTGCGGGCGTTGGTGTCCATCATTTCGGCGAAGGAGGCCGACTCGATCTTTTCGACCGGCGCCATGGTGAAGCCGCCGGCAAGGTGGATGGAGGCCCAGAGCGCGGGCACCTGATGGTAGAAGGCTTCGACCTTGGCCGAATCCGACAGGTCGACATTGTGCGCCAGATGCACGCTGGCGTGGGCTGCGTAGGGAAAATGCGGCGGGGCCGCCGCGTGGGCATTGGGCACGTGGCAGATCGCGCCTTGCTCCAGCAATCTGCCGACAACCGCGCCGCCGAGCGCCCCAGTGCCGCCCGTGATCACGACATGCCTGCCGTTAAGCGTTTCCGTCATACTTTGACTGCTCCTGTCTTTTTTTTATGATTATAACTTGGGTTATGCCGCCCCAGGCTCGAACGTCGCTCCTTTCGCGCTGTCACTCAATTGAAATATCGACATGGCTGGCGCAGCGTCTTTGCATGTGTGGGGGGTCGTGGCCGGTGACGACAATTGCCGGCCGCCGTCACCGTCCGGGCGACGGCCGCACCAGCCTTTCAGTCGACGGTGATTTCGATGACGCGCGGCTTGCCGGCCGCCCGCGCGCGCTTCAGCGCCCCTCCCAGATCAGCGGCGCCGGCCAGTCGCTCGGCCGCGATGCCGTAGGCCTCGGCGAGCTTGCAGAAATCCGGCGGCGCCGGCGACACACCGACCGGCTCGACACCGACATCGAGCATCGAGGTTTCGATCTCGCGATAGCCGCGATTGTTCCAGACGACGAAGATCACCGGCGTCTCGGCATCGAGCGCGGCGCCGATCTCCGGCAGGGTGAACTGGAAACCGCCATCGCCGGTGAGGCACACCACGGGCGCTTGCGGAACGGCAAGCGCCGCACCGATCGCCGCCGGCGGACCATAGCCCAGCGCGCCGAAGCCGGTCGCGGCGTTGAACCAGCCGCCGGGGCGATCATGGTCGTAGTAGAGGTTGGCGGCATAGATCGGCTGGGTCGAATCGCCGACGATGATGGCGCCCGGCAGTGCATCGCGGATCGTCTCCACCGCGCGCACCTGCGCCAGGTATTCCGGCTTCAGTTCGGCCCGCGCGGTCTTTCGCGCGGCGGCCGCACGGGCTTCGCCGTCTTTGGCCGCAAGGTGACCGGGCCCGATTGCCGACAGCAGAGCCTCTATCCCCTCTCCGCAATCTGCCTGGATGCCGACCGCCACCGGCCGGCGCGCGATCTGGTCGGCGCCGATGTCGATACGGATCAGGTTGTTCGGCAGCACAAAGCCGCCGTCGCCATAGCCGTCATAGTCGGTCGGGCCGAATTCGGTGCCGGCGGCGATCACCAGATCGGCGTCCGCC
The DNA here is from genome assembly GCF_004963255.1 of Mesorhizobium sp. GTDB lineage: Bacteria > Pseudomonadota > Alphaproteobacteria > Rhizobiales > Rhizobiaceae > Mesorhizobium. The sequence continues at coordinate 162,483 of NZ_SUGA01000007.1, forward strand.
ATCAGCGCGCGCACCGCCTTGAGGCTGGGGCTCGCCGGCACGCAGAGCGGATGGCCATGCAGCAGGCCGCGCGCATTGGTGGTCTCGACCACGGGAGCGCCGAGCGCCTCGGCCAGGCGTCGCAACGCCGCGTCGGCCTTCCTGGCGCCGCCGCCCGCCAGGATCAGCGGCCGGCGTGCCGCCTTGATCAACGTCGCCGCCTCGGCGACTGCCGCCGCGCCCGGCGCCGGCGGCGCGGCATTGCTCAGCGCGGCCGCAATGCTGTCGGCGGGTTTCACCATGACATCGGTGGGGATTTCGATGTGGACCGGTCCCGGCCGTGCCGACGAGAACAGCGCGAAGGCGCGGGCAAGCGCGGCCGGCAGCTGCTCGGCCTCGGTCACACGCTCGGAAGACAGCGCGACCTTTTCCATCATGCCGCGCTGGTCGGGCAGCTCATGCAGGAAGCCGAGCCCCTTGCCCAGCGTATCGGTGGCGTTGACGCCGGAGATGACCAGCATCGGCACGGAATCGGCGCGCGCCTGGCCCATGGCGGTGATGGTGTTGGTCAGCCCCGGTCCGGTGATGACGAAGGCGACGCCCGGCCGGCCGCCGGCGCGCGCATAGCCGTCGGCCATGAAGCCGGCGCCCTGCTCGTGGCGCGGCGTGACATGACGGATCTTCGAACGCGCCAGGCCGCGATAGAGCTCGACCGTATGCACGCCCGGAATGCCGAAGACGGTGTCGACGCCATGCGCCTCAAGCAAGGTGATCAGCGCTTCGCCAACGGTGGTCATCAATTTCCTCCTATTCCGGCGCGAGGCCGAGCTCGGCCTCTATGGCTTTGATGCCGATCGCCGCCAATTCGCCAGGCTCGAACATCTCGCCGGCCAGGCAGCCTTCGATCCAGAGCCCGTCGATGATCGCGTTGATGGCGATGGCATGGTGGCGCAGTTCGCTTGCGTCCGGCTTGCGCCGTTCGGCGGCCAGCACTTCGGCCACGACTGCTTCCACCTCGTTGCGAAAACCGAGATAGCCTTCGCGGTGAGCGCGGGCGAGCGTCGGATCGGCGCCGGCACGGCCGATGAAGGTCGCCCAGAGCGAAAACACCCGTTGGTCGATGATCGGTGCGTTGAGATTGGCGGTGACGAAGGCGGCAAGACGCTGGCGCGGCGAGGCGTCTTCCATGAGTAATGCCGCTTTCGCCTGCTCGGTCATGCGGCCCATCAATGCCGCATAGGCTTCCTGCAGCAAGTCCTCCTTGCCGGGGAAATAGTGGCGGATCAGCCCGGCGGTGACGCCGGCGCGCAAGGCGATGATGCGCACGGTGGCGCCCTCGAGGCCATGTTCCGCCACGCTGTCCAGGGTCGCGTCGATCAGGTCCTGCCGCCGCCGCTCCTCGCCCTCGCGGCGGAACTTGCGGCGCGCATTCATTGGCGCAGGATCGGCCGCGTCAGGCATGTCGGGCCGCCTTCGCAGGCGATGCAGAGCGCATCCGCCTCGAAGATTTCGACCGTGCAGCCGGCGGCTTCCATCGCGGCTTTGGTCTTGGGAAAGCCGGCCACGGCAATGACCTTCAATGGACTGGTCGGCAGCACATTCAGGCTGAGACCGCCAGAGGCGGCGAACTCTTGCGCATCGCCTTCGACCAGGCGGATGCCGCGCGCTTTCAGCATCTGGTAGAACGGGGCCGGCAGAAGCGGCGAATAGACCAGCGCGAGGTCGTCGGCCAGCGGGCTGATCACCGACATCAGATGCAGGCAGGCCTCTTCGCCCTGCCACAGCGGCAGGTCGAAGCCGTAGACGGAAATGCCGAGCGGCGTCAGCAGGTTGGCAACCTGCTGGATGCCTTGCTGGTTGGTGCGCACGCCGCGCCCGATCGCCAGCGTGCGGGCATCGACCCATACACAGTCACCGCCTTCGACCTGGCCGGGCGCCTCGACGCGGCCAAGGACCGGAATGCCCAGCCTTCTATAGGTTTCCTCATGCAGCGAAGGCTCTTTGGCGCGCAACGGCTTGCCCATCGACAGGATCAGCGCGCCGCGGTCGGTCATCAGCGACGGGTCATGAGTGAACACCGAATCCGCGAGACCGTCGGCCTTGTCCTCGATCCATTCGATTTCGGCGCCGGAAGCCGACACCAGCTCGGCAAGGAGCGCATGCTGCATTGCTGCTTTCGCCGGGTCGAAACCCGGGCCATAGTGCCAGGCGGCCCTGTCGGCGCCGCGCATGGCGTTGGCCGCCGAACGCATCAGCACGCGCCGCAACGGCGCCGCCATGGACTGTGATCCGAAAGCGCTCATCGATGCCCTTCTAAGATGAAAAAAAGCGGAAAAATTTCATGAAAGGCTATTTATACACTTGCACAACAACGCCGCAAGTGCCGTAATGAGCGGGATTGACGGGCTCGCGCTGTCGGGTCCATGCTGAAATCTGGAGCGGCAGTACAGCGTATGTTGATTAGCCGGATGGACGTTCGACGACCTGCCTTCGACCATAGAGAGGTCGCCCGGTGAGCGTGGCAGACGCTGCCCCAGTCCAATCCGGCAAGGCGCAAAGCGCCGCCGCCGAAGCCATCCATGTCGAGAACCTGCACAAGAAATTCGGCCAGTTGCATGTGCTGAAGGGCGTTTCGCTGTCGGCGCGCGACGGCGAGGTGGTCGCAATCATCGGCGGCTCCGGTTCCGGCAAATCGACGCTGTTGCGCTGCATCAACTGCCTTGAGAATCCGACCAGCGGCGTCATCCGCGTCAATGGCGAGGAGATCAAGCTCAAAGCCGACAGCCACGGCCATACCGTTCCGGCCGACCGCCGGCAGATCGAGCGGATCCGCTCACGGCTCGGCATGGTGTTCCAGAATTTCAACCTGTGGAGCCATATGACGCTGATCGAGAACGTCATCGAGGTTCCGGTGCATGTGCTGGGCGTCAAGCGCGACGAAGCGATCGCCCAAGCCGAGAAGCTGCTCGCCCGCGTCGGGCTGGCGGAGAAGCGCGACGTCTATCCGGCCTTCCTGTCCGGCGGCCAGCAGCAACGCGCCGCGATCGCCCGGGCGCTGGCGATCAATCCGCGAGTCATGCTGTTCGATGAGCCGACGTCGGCGCTCGATCCGGAGCTGGTCGGCGAGGTGCTGAAGGTGATCGGCGACCTGGCGCGCGAGGGGCGCACCATGGTGCTGGTGACGCATGAAATGAAGTTCGCCCGCGAGGTCGCGACGCATGTCGTCTACCTCTACAACGGGCTGGTCGAGGAGGAAGGTCCGCCGGAACAGCTGTTCGGCGCGCCGAAATCCGAAAGGCTCAAACAATTCCTCCGCAATGTCGGCTAGGAGGCTGGCATCAAGCGGAGCGAAAAACCGGGAACAACAACAAACTGGGAGTCCTGACATGAAGACTGTTCTCAAGACCTTCGCTGCCGCGCTGCTTCTCGGCGTCGCGGCGATGGGTGGCGTGGCCAAGGCCGAGCAAGTCAAGATCGGCGTCGCCGCTGAGCCTTACCCGCCCTTCACCTCGCCCGACGCCAGCGGCAAATGGGTCGGATGGGAGATCGACTTCATCGACGCCGTCTGCGCCGAAGAGAAGCTCGACTGCGTCATCACGCCGGTCGCCTGGGACGGCATCATTCCGGCGCTGACCACCAAGAAGATCGACCTTATCGTCTCCTCGATGTCGATCACCGCCGAACGCGAGAAGACGATCGACTTCTCGGACAAGTACTATAACACTCCAACCGCCATCATCGGGCCGAAGGACCAGAAATTTGGCGCAACGCCCGACGACCTCAAGGGCAAGGTGATCGGCGTGCAGGTGTCGACGGTGCATGCCGTCTACGCCAAGAAGCACTTCACCGGCGCGCAGGAGATCAAGGAATACCAGACGCAGGACGAAGCCAACAACGATCTGGCCGCCGGTCGTCTCGATGCGGTGCAGGCCGACTCGATCGCGCTCGGCGAATTCCTGAAGTCCGACCAGGGCAAGGCCTGCTGCGATCTCAAGGGCATGGTGGCCCCGGACGACGAAGTGCTTGGACCGGGCGTCGGCGCCGGCGTGCGCAAGGAAGACACCGCGCTCAAGGAAAAGATCAATGCCGGCATCAAGGCGATCCGCTCCAACGGCAAATATGACGAGATCTCGAAGAAGTATTTCGACTTCGACATCTATGGCGGCGCGCCGCAGTCGAACTGAACCCTCTCGCAAATGAGTGAGGGCATGGCGTACGCGCCATGCCCGATCCTTGCCACGCACGCCTGCCGCCGGCCTCGACGCCAGCGGCTAGAGCAATTCCAGGAAAAGTGTGAGCGGTTTTCCGTCCGGAATTGCGTGAAACAAAGAAATAGAGTGGTTCGCCGTTTCCGTGAAACGGCGAACCACTCTAGACAGCAATCCGGGGGCGAAGCTGATCGACGCCTTTCTTCCGGCCTCCGCGGCCGGCATTTTCGAACTCCTGTCACCCGTGGCGCCCGGCTGGGGCGCCACGCTGCTGGTCGGGTTGCTGCATTCGCTCGAGATCGCCATCGGCGCCACCTGCCTTGGCCTGCTGATCGGCACCGCCGGCGCGTTCGGCAAGCTCTACGGCGGGCCGGTGACGCGCGATCTGCTCGCCGTCTACACCACGGTGGTGCGCGCGGTGCCGGAGCTGGTGCTGATCCTGCTGCTCTATTATGCCGGCACCGACCTCATCAACCAGGTGCTGGCGGCGATGGGCTACAGCCGTGTCGACATCAGCGGGCTGGCGGCCGGCATTTTCGTGCTGGGTTTCGTCCAGGGCGCCTATTCGACCGAAGTCATCCGCGGCGCCATCCTCGCCATCCCGCAGGGCCAGATCGAGGCCGCCCGCGCCTATGGCATGCCGCCCGGGCTGATGCTGAGGCGCATCACGATCCCGGCGATGCTGCCTTTCGCCATACCCGGCCTTGCCAATCTGTGGCTGATCGCCACCAAGGACACCGCGCTGCTCGCCGTCGTCGGCTTCTTCGAGCTGACACTGGCGACGCGCCAGGCAGCCGGTGTCACCAAGGCCTATCTGCTCTTCTACGTCGCCGCCGGCGTGCTTTACCTGGCGGTGACACTCTTCTCCAACCTGATCATCGGCCGGGTCGAGGCCTGGTCGCGGCGCGGCATGCCTTCCGTCAAGGAGGCGCGCTGATGCCAGCCGAAGCCACCGCGATCAACATGGCGGCGCGCGCCTCGATCTGGCTCAAGCCGCACCGCATCGTGCTCATCCTGATCGCCTTGGCGCTGGTGCTCTGCGCGGCCTTCTTCATGCGCTGGGACTGGCTGCCGCAATATTGGGAAATGGGCCTGATGGGCATCTGGCGGGCGCTCTGGATCCTTGCCGTCACCTGCGCGCTGGGCTTTGCGCTCGCCGTGCCGCTCGGGCTCGCCCAGGCCGGCGGACCGATCTGGTTCTCGGCGCCGGCCAAGGTCTTCTGCACCGTCATCCGCGGAACGCCACTGCTCCTGCAGCTTTGGCTGCTCTATTACGGCCTCGGCTCGATCTTTCCGCAATATCCGTGGATCCGCGAATCCTGGCTCTGGCCGTATCTCAGACAGGCCTGGCCCTATGCCGTGGTGGCGCTGACCTTCTCCTTCGCCGGCTATGAGGGCGAAGTGATGCGCGGCGCCTTCGCCGGCGTGCCGCGCGGACAGCTGGAGGCCGCCCGCGCCTTCGGCATGAGCCGCTGGAAAATCTTCCGCCGCATCTGGCTGCCACAGGCCTTCTACCGGGCGCTGCCGACCTTGACCGGCGAAACGGTGCTGCAGTTGAAATCGACACCGCTTGTGGCGACCATCAGTGTCATCGACATCTTCGCCGTCTCCTCCAAGGTGCGGCAGGACACCTACCTGACCTACGAGCCTTTGCTGCTCCTGGCGCTGATCTATATGACGATCACCGGCATCCTGGTCTTCGTCTTCAGCCGGATCGAGGCGCGGATTCCGGTGAAGATCGGTTAGCGAATAGTGAGTAGCGAATAGCGAGTAGTTTCTTTATCTCCCCCCACTCGCTATTCCCTATTCGCTACTCGCTACAGGGCAAATCCGATGCAACTTACTCTCGATCAGGCAACAGGCCTATGCCGGATGGCGGCGCTCGGCGCGGGCGCCAATGAGGAGGCGGCGCAGTCGCTGACCGCTTCGATCATCGCAGCCGAAGCCGAGGGCCTGTCGACCGTCGGCCTGTCGCATTTCATCGACTATCTGGAGGCGCTCGAAGCCGGCCGCATCGACGGCAATGCCGATCCGGTGATCACAAGGCCGGCGCTCGCCGTCTACCTCTCCGACGCGCGCGGCGGGCTTGCCCATACCGGCTTCGACCGCACGATTGACGACCTGGTCAAGGCGGCAAAACTGTTCGGCGTGTCGATCTTCTCGCAGAAGAACGCCTATACATGCGGCGCGCTCGGCTATTTCACCGGGCGGCTGGCCGAACAGGGGCTGGTGTCCTTCGCCGCCACCAACGGACCGGCGGTGCTTGCCGGCTCAGGCTCGGTCAAGCCGGTCTATTGCACCAACCCGATGTCCTTCGCCTCGCCGGCCGCCGACGGGCCGCCGCTGGTCATCGACCAGTCGTCGAGCGCGACAGCCTTCGTCAACATCCGCAAGGCGGCCGAGGACGGCAAGAAAATCCCCGAAGGCTGGGCGCTCGATGCCAGCGGCAATCCGACCACCGATCCGGCGGCGGCGATGAAGGGCGCGATGCTCGCCTTCGGCGGCCAGCGCGGCGCCAACATCGCTTTGATGGTCGAGGTGCTGGCCGCCGGCATTTCCGGCGCCAACTGGTCGCTCGACGCGCCCTGGTTCACCGGCGGACCGGACAGCCCTGGCACCGGCCTTTTCGTTCTGGCCATCGAGCCCAAGCTGCTCGATCCGGATTTCGAGCAGCGCATGAAGGACCAGCTCGACCGGCTGCGGCGGCGTTATGGCGTGCATATTCCCGGACGCTCGCGCGCCGAAGCCGCGGAGAAGGCAAAGGCGCGTGGCATCACCACGTCCAGGGCGGTTGTGCAGCGCATTTCGGAATTCGCCGAGCGTTACTCGGCCTGATTTTTCCAACGCTATTGAACCTTTTCCCGACCTGACGCGACCCATATCCGGCGCCCCTCGCCGCGAGCCGCCTGGTTGGCTTCGTTCGGCTCGCGGTTGGCGGCGCCGCGCCGGGCGTTCAGGGCGGGGGCGGGCGTGCTTGCTTCACGCCACCTTGATACCGTCTCAGGTCAGGCCGCCTCGTTGGACCCTGTTTCGGCGTGGAACTGCCCGGAAAACCCCGCTTCGGCGGGGTTTTCTGTTTTCTTTCAAACGCGGCGGAGCGGCATTCCGGGCAAGTTCAAAAACAGGGCAATGGCGACTTCCGGTCGCTCTTTGCCTTTGGCGAGAAACGGATTAAGAAACGGCTTCAGCCAAGCATTCGCGCGGAGCCCGTCATGACCGAAATTCTGCAGACCCCCAAGCTCGTCGTCGTCTTCGGCGGCTCGGGCTTCGTCGGTCGCCATGTCGTCCGCGCCCTTGCCAAGCGCGGCTACCGCATCCGGGTCGCCTGCCGGCGGCCCGACCTTGCCGGCCACGTCCAGCCGCTCGGCAATGTCGGCCAGATCCAGCCGGTGCAGGCCAATGTGCGCGTGCGCTGGTCGGTCGACCGCGCCGTGCAGGGCGCCGACCATGTCGTCAACCTGGTCGCCATCCTGCATCAGACCGGCCGCCAGAAATTCGGCGCCGTGCACGATTTCGGTGCGCGCGCCGTCGCCGAGGCCGCACGCTCGGTCGGCGCCGGCCTCACCCACATCTCGGCGCTCGGCGCCGATCTCAATTCGCCATCCGACTATGCCCGCACCAAGGCGCTCGGCGAAAAGGCGGTGTTCGATACGATCGCCGACGCCGTCATCTTCCGCCCGTCGATCAATTTCGGGCCGGAGGACTCCTTCTTCAACCGCTTCGCCAACATGGCGCGCTACTCTCCGGTGCTGCCGCTGATCGGCGGCGGACAGAACAAGTTCCAGCCGGTCTATGTCGGCGACGTCGCCGAAGCGGTGGCGCGCTCGGTCGACGGCAAGGTCAAGGGCGGCCAGGTCTATGAGCTCGGCGGCCCGCAGGTGCTGACCTTCAAGGAATGCATGGAAGAGCTGCTGACGGTCATCGAACGCCGCCGCCTCCTGGTGCCGGTGCCGTGGTGGGTGGCCAACATCCAGGCGTCGATCCTGCAGCTGCTGCCCAATCCGCTCCTGACCAAGGACCAGGTGCTGCAGCTGCGCGAGCACAATGTCGTTTCGGACGAAGCCGCCAAGGCCGCCAGGACGCTGACCGGCCTGGGCATCCAGCCGCAGGCGATCGCCACCATCCTGCCCAGCTATCTCTGGCGCTTCCGCGCCGCCGGCCAGTTCCAGCAGCGCCGGCCGATCGCCGACCGGTAACCGTGTCTCTTTGTTTTACGCAATTCCGGACGGAAAACCGCTTCACACTTTTCCTGGAATTGCTCTGATCAGCCCCGGCGCGAGACCTGCATCGGCAGGCCGCCCTGCGGCTGCGTGGTGAGTTTCTGCACCGGCCATGGCTTGGTGTCGGAGGTCACGTCGAAGCGGAAGCGCGACAATAGGATCGCCAGCGCGATGATCGCTTCCTGCATGGCGAAGCTGGCGCCGATGCACACACGCGGACCGGCGCCGAAAGGCAGGTACTGGAAGCGGTCGATCTTGTCGCGGTTTTCCGGATGGAAGCGCTCGGGCATGAAGGCGTCCGGCCTGTCCCACAGCTTGCGGTGGCGATGCACGACCCAGGGCATCACCAGCACGGCGGCGTATTTCGGAATGTAGAGGCCGTTCCAGGTCTCCGGCTCGATCGGCTCGCGGTTGATCGAAGGCGCCGGCGGATAGAGCCTGAGCGCCTCCTCGAAAGCGGCACGGGTGAGCGGCATGGCATCCAGCCACTTGGTCGGATCGGGCTCGCGCGCCAGCACGGCGTCGATCTCCTGCTCGACCCTGTCGCGTTCCCAGGGCGCCTCGGCCAGGCAATAGATCGTCCAGCCCAGCGCTCGCGCCGTCGTCTCGTGGCCCGCGCCAATGAAGGTGATGATGTTGTCCTCGACTTCGGCGCGGGTCAGCCCGTCCGGCCCCTCGGCGCGCAGCAGAAGGGTGAGGAAATCCTGCGGCACGCCGTCAGGATCGCGCTTCATCCGTTCTTCGCGCATCCTCACCGTGCCGGCGACGATGTTGCGGAAGTAGGCCATGGTCTTGCGGCCGCGGATGCGGGTGAGGCGCGGCAGCCATTCCGGAGCGCGCAGCAGGTCGAGCGGGTCGACGCGGCCCATGGTCTCGAACAGGCGGTCGATCTCCTTGGCGAAGCTGCCCGGCTCGCCGGCGATCTCGCCGGAGAACAGCGTCTCGGCCAGGATGTCGTAGGTGAGCAGCGTCATGTCATGCGCGACATCGGTCATGCCGCCCGCTTCATAGCGGGTGACGAATTCCAGCGTGCGCTTCAGCATCGGCGGAGCGAAACCGAAGATGTGGCGTGGCGTGAACACCGGCGCCATCGCCTTGCGCGAGCGCTTCCAGACCTCGCCCTCGGCGGTCAGCAGCCCGTCGCGCAGGATCGGTCGCAGGATCAGCTGGCGCACCGTCGCCATCTTGTAGTTTTTGGCGTTGTCGATCAGCACGTGGCGGATGAGGCCGGGATCGTTGGCGACGATCAGATGTCCGCCGACGCCATTCGCCGAAATCCAGGGCTCGTTGTAGGTGTGCTCGCCCCACAATTCGAGCGGGTTGCGGTAGACGATGCGCATCATCTCCAGCGTCGAAGGCGGCTCAGTGCGCGGCTTTGGCGCCGGCGGCACGAAAGGGGCGGGCTTGGTGTCCATGAAGATGCTCCGCTGACAGCGGTGAATGTAGTGCCCGACAAGGCCGGCGTCCATGCGACCGGACGGCAGCACACTGCCGCGCCATCTCGCCGGAATGTGACCGGCATCAGCCAATAGCTGCTTGTTGCCGGCGGCAGCCTGCGTTAGTCACCAATGGATACCGCCAAGCAAGGAGTCCTCCCCGTGAAGCATCGTCTGAATATCATCATCGGCAGCACGCGGCCGGGACGCGCCGGCCCGATCTTCGGCGAATGGCTGGAAGGGTTCGCGCGCGAGCACGGCAAGTTCGAGCCGGCGCTGACCGACATCGCGGCGTTCCACCTGCCGATGCTCGACGAGCCGCACCATCCGCGCCTGCGCAAATATGAGTACGACCACACCAAGGCGTGGTCGAAGGCGATCGACGCCGCCGACGCCTTCGTGTTCGTGGCACCGGAGTATAATTACTTCGTGGCGCCCGCGATCGTGAACGCCGTCGACTATTTGCTGCATGAGTGGCGCTACAAGCCGGCGGCGATCTTCAGCTATGGCGGCGTGTCCGGCGGATTGCGCGCCGCGCAATCGCTGAAGCCGCTGCTCACCTCGGTCGGCGTCATGCCGATCCCGGAGGGGGTGGCGCTTCCGGCCTATGCGAGCCTGCTCGATGACAAGCGCGCCTATCATCCGAGCGAGCAGGTGCAGGGCGGCGCGAAGACGATGCTGGACGAGTTGTTCCGCTGGAGCGGGGCGCTGAAGACGCTGCGCGCGGCCGAATAGGCCCGAAAGCTTCCCAGGAAGGCAATTATCAGGCTGCGCTTAGGCGCGGCCTTTTGCGTTTCATCGATCCTTTTCGGCCGAACGCCGGGACCGTATCAGCGCGGGCGTGGAAGCACCTTGCCGCCAAGCCGGCAAAATGCCCGCAAACCTTGGAAAATCCGCCATTTGCGCCTATATCTAGGACATCAAAACGGCGCGATTCGCGGCCATTTTTCGGCGCCGGACCAGCGACATCAATCAGACAGGTTTTCATGAGCGATCAGACCGAAAGCGCCATTGGCGCGCAAGCCGAGTACGGCGCCGATTCCATCAAGGTTTTGAAGGGGTTGGACGCGGTGCGCAAGCGGCCGGGCATGTATATCGGCGACACAGACGACGGCTCGGGCCTGCATCACATGGTCTATGAGGTGGTGGACAACGCCATCGACGAGGCGCTGGCCGGCCACGCAGACCTCGTCTCGGTGACGCTCAACCCCGACGGTTCCGTCACCGTCATCGACAATGGCCGCGGGATTCCGACAGATATCCACCCCTCGGAGGGTGTTTCGGCGGCCGAAGTGATCATGACGCAGCTGCATGCCGGCGGCAAATTCGACCAGAACTCCTATAAAGTGTCCGGCGGCCTGCATGGCGTCGGCGTATCGGTGGTCAACGCGCTTTCCGCCTGGCTCAAGCTCAAGATCCGCCGCAACGGCGAGATCTTCGAGATGAGCTTCACGCATGGCAATGCCGACGCGCCGCTGAAGGTGACCGGCAGCTACGTGCAGGACAAGCAGCCCGGCACTTATGAAGGCCGCAGCGGCAGCGAGATCACTTTCTTCCCGTCGGCCGAGACCTTTACCATGGTCGAGTTCGACTACAACACGCTTGAGCACCGGCTGCGCGAGCTCGCCTTCCTCAATTCCGGCGTGCGCATCGTGCTGACCGACGCGCGCCATGCCGATCTGGTGCGCCATGAGCTGCATTATGACGGCGGGCTGGAGGAGTTCGTCAAATATCTCGACCGGGTGAAGAAGCCGCTGATCGAGGCGCCGATCGCCATCCGCGCCGAGCGCGACGGCATCACCGTCGAAGTCGCGATGTGGTGGAACGACAGCTACCACGAGAATGTGCTGGCCTTCACCAACAACATCCCGCAGCGCGACGGCGGCACACATCTGGCCGGCTTCCGCGCGGCGCTGACCAGGCAGATCACCGGCTATGGCGAGTCTTCCGGCCAGACCAAGAAGGAAAAGGTCTCGCTGACCGGCGACGACTGCCGCGAAGGCCTGACCGCTGTTCTCTCGGTCAAGGTGCCTGACCCGAAATTCTCCTCGCAGACCAAGGACAAGCTGGTCTCCTCCGAGGTTCGCCCGGTCGTGGAGAGCCTGGTCAACGAGGCGCTTGGCACCTGGCTGGAAGAACATCCGAGCGAAGGCAGGGTCGTGGTCGAGAAGGTGATCCAGGCGGCCGCGGCGCGCGAAGCCGCGCGCAAGGCGCGCGACATCACGCGCAAGAGCACGCTCGGCGTCACCTCGTTGCCCGGCAAGCTCGCCGACTGCCAGGAGCGCGACCCGGCCAAGTCGGAAATCTTCATCGTCGAGGGTGACTCGGCCGGCGGCTCGGCCAAGGGCGGGCGCTCGCGCCAGAACCAGGCGATCCTGCCGCTGCGCGGCAAGATCTTGAATGTGGAGCGCGCACGCTTCGACCGCATGCTCTCCTCCGACATGATCGGCACGCTGATCACCGCGCTCGGCACCTCGATCGGCAAGGACGAGTTCAACGCCGACAAGCTGCGCTATCACAAGATCATCCTGATGACGGACGCCGACGTCGACGGCGCCCACATCCGCACGCTGCTGCTCACCTTCTTCTTCCGGCAGATGCCGGAGCTGATCGAGCGCGGCCATCTCTACATCGCCCAGCCGCCGCTCTACAAAGTGACGCGGGGCAAGAGCTCGCAATATCTCAAGGACGAGAGCGCCTATGAGGAATATCTGATCGGCTCCGGGCTGGATGAGGCTTCGCTGGTGCTCGCCTCCGGCGAGGTGCGGACCGGGCAGGATCTGCGCAGCTCCGTCGACGACGCGCTGGCGGTGCGGCAGCTGATCAACGGGCTGCACACGCGCTACAACCGCAGCGTCGTCGAGCAGGCGGCGATCGCCGGCGCGCTCAATGCCGACGTGCTTGCCGATCTCGGCCGCGCCAACGCCATGGCCGAGCGCGTCGCGCAGCGGCTGGACATGATCGCCGAGGAGACCGAGCGCGGCTGGACCGGCCGGCTGTCGACCTCCAATGACGGCTCGGGCGGCTATGTCTTCGAGCGCACGGTGCGCGGCGTGAAGGATGTGGTGCAGCTCGATGCCGGGCTGATCGCTTCGGCCGACGCGCGCCAACTCGACCGCTACGCGCCGCGGCTTTCGGAAGTCTATGGCGAGCAGCCGACGCTGCGCCGCAAGGAGACCTCCGAGCTTGTTTCGGGGCCATTGGCGCTGCTCAACGCGGTGTTCGCTTCCGGCCGCAAGGGCCTCACCATGCAACGCTACAAGGGCCTTGGCGAGATGAATGCGGAGCAGCTCTGGGAAACCACGCTGGACCCGAATGTGCGCTCGCTGCTGCAGGTCAAAGTCAACGACGCGACCGACGCTGACTCGCTGTTCTCGCGGCTGATGGGCGACGAGGTGGAACCGCGGCGCGAGTTCATCCAGGACAACGCGCTCTCGGTGGCCAATCTGGATATCTGAGCGCACCTACACACTCAAAAAGAGAGGCCCGGCGTTTGCCGGGCCTTTCTTTTTGAAGCCTGCAATCAAGCTCAGTGGTCCATGGCCTTGACGATTTCCTCGGTCATCTTCTTGGCGTCGCCGAGCAGCATCATGGTGCCGTCCTTGTAGAAAAGCGTGTTGTCGATGCCGGCATAGCCGGAGCCGAGCGAGCGCTTGACGAAGAGGCAGGTGCGGGCCTTGTCGACGTCGAGGATCGGCATGCCGTAGATCGGCGAGGACTTGTCGTCGCGCGCGGACGGGTTGGTGACGTCGTTGGCGCCGATGACATAGGCGACGTCGGCCTGCGCGAACTCCGAGTTGATGTCCTCGAGCTCGAACACCTCGTCGTAAGGGACGTTGGCCTCTGCCAAAAGGACGTTCATGTGGCCAGGCATGCGGCCGGCGACGGGGTGGATGGCGTATTTGACCTCGACGCCGTTGGCCTTGAGCTTGTCGGCCATTTCGCGCAGCGCATGCTGCGCTTGGGCGACCGCCATCCCGTAGCCGGGCACGATGATGACCTTCTGCGCATTCATCATCAGATAGGCCGCGTCGTCGGCCGAGCCTTGCTTGACGGTGCGCTCGATGCCGTCGTCGGCAACGGCCGCCGTCTCGCCGCCGAAGCCGCCGAGGATGACCGAGATGAAGGAGCGGTTCATGCCCTTGCACATGATGTAGGACAGGATCGCGCCGGACGAGCCGACGAGCGCGCCGGTGATGATCAGCGCCAGGTTGCCGAGGGTGAAGCCAAGCGCCGCCGCCGCCCAGCCCGAATAGGAATTCAGCATCGACACCACGACCGGCATGTCGGCGCCGCCGATCGGGATGATCAACAGCACGCCGAGCACCAGCGAGGCCGCGACGATCAGCCAGAAGACGAGCTTGGACTCGGTGGTGACCAGAAGCACGATCAGCACCACCAGGGCGACGCCGAGGACGATGTTGATGAGGTGGCGGCCGCCGATCATGATCGGCTTGCCGGACATGCGGCCGTCGAGCTTGAGGAAGGCGATGACCGAGCCGGTGAAGGTGATGGCGCCGATGGCCACACCGAGGCTCATCTCGACCAGCGCCTGGGCGTGGATGTCGCCCGCCGTGCCGATGCCAAAACTTTCCGGCGCGTAGATGGCGGCCGCGGCGACCATGACGGCGGCGAAGCCGACGAGCGAATGGAAGGCGGCGACCAGCTGCGGCATCGAGGTCATGGCGATGCGGCGCGCGGTGACGGCGCCGATGCCGCCGCCGATGGCGAGGCCCAGCACGATCAGGCCGAAGCGCCCGGCCGAGGGTGTCGCCAGCGCCAGCGTGGTGCAAAGAGCAATGCCCATGCCGATCATGCCGTAGAGATTGCCCTGGCGGCTGGTGGTCGGATGCGAGAGGCCGCGCAGCGCCAGGATGAACAGGATGCCGGAGACAAGATAGAGGAAGGAAGCGAGATTGACGGTCACGTCACTTTTCCTTCTTCTTGTACATGGCGAGCATGCGCTGGGTGACCAGGAAGCCGCCGAAGATATTGACCGAGACCAGCACCAGCGCGACGAAGCCGAAGCCCGCCGCAAGGCCGGAAGCGGCAATGCCGACGGCGAGCAGCGCGCCGACGACGATGACCGAGGAGATTGCGTTGGTGACGGCCATCAGCGGCGTGTGCAGCGCCGGGGTCACCGACCACACGACATAATAGCCGACGAAGATTGCCAGCACGAAGATGGCGAAGCGGAAGACGAAGGGATCGATGGCGCCGCCCGAGAGCGCATGCGCGGCGTTGCCGGCGGCCTCGGCGCCTGCAGGCGCGTTGGCAAGATCCTGCACCGCCAGCCGCACGGCGGCGGTCGCCTGGTCGAGTTGGTCGAGGGCTTTCTGCAAGGCGTCCATCACGCGGTCCCCTTAGGCTTGGCTGCGGCCTTCTTCCTTGCCGCCGGCTTCGCGGCGGCATCGGCAACCATGGTCGTCGCCGGAATGGCCGCCGGCGCGGTGCGCGGCTCCTCCACCGCCTTGGCGAAGGCAGGATGCACGACTTGGCCGCCATCGGTCAGCATCGTCGCCTTGACCAGTTCGTCGTCGCGCTTGATGGCGAGCGTCTTGGTCGTCTTGTCGACCATCGTCTCGAGGAAGGCGTAAAGGTTCTTGGCGTAGAGCAGCGAGGCCGAGGCCGCGACACGGCCAGGCACGTTGAGATGGCCGACGATCTTGACGCCGTTCCCGGTCGTCACGACCTTGCCGGGAACCGCGCCCTCGACATTGCCGCCGCGCTCGACCGCAAGATCGACGATCACCGAGCCCGGCTTCATCGAGGCGACCATGGCGGCAGAGACCAGCTTCGGCGCCGGCCGTCCTGGGATCAGCGCGGTGGTGATGACGATATCCTGCTTGGCGATGTGCTCGGCCGTCAGCGCCGCCTGCTTGGCCTGGTATTCCTTCGACATTTCCTTGGCATAGCCGCCGGCGGTCTCGGCCGCCTTGAACTCCTCGTCCTCGACCGCCAGGAACTTCGCGCCGAGCGACTGCACCTGCTCCTTCACCGCCGGGCGAACGTCGGTGGCGGTGACCACGGCGCCGAGACGGCGCGCGGTGGCGATCGCCTGCAGACCGGCGACGCCGACGCCCATGATGAAGGTCTTGGCCGCCGGCACGGTGCCAGCCGCCGTCATCATCATCGGCAATGCGCGATCATATTCGGCCGCGGCGTCGATCACCGCCTGGTAGCCGGCAAGGTTGGCCTGCGAGGACAGCACGTCCATCACCTGTGCGCGAGTGATGCGCGGCATGAATTCCATGGAAAAAGCGGTGATGCCGGCCTTGGCCATCGCGGCCACCGCGGCATCGTTGCCATAGGGGTCCATGATGGCGATGACGGCAGCACCCGGCTTGTAGCCCTTCAGCTCGGCATCGGTTGGCCGGCGCACTTTCAGCACCACGTCGGCCTTCTTGGCGTCGGCCGCCGTGCCGATCGCGGCACCCACCGCGGCAAAATCCTGGTCGGGGATGCGGGAGCCGAGACCGGCGCCCTTCTCGACGATCACGTCGAAGCCGAGGCCAGCCAGACGTTTGACCGTCTCCGGCGAGGCCGCGACGCGCGGCTCGTTCGGGTCAAGCTCACGAGGGATGAACACTATTTGTCCCACCGGACGATCCTTTCGGCTGGAACCTTGATTACGCAAGGCGTCGGCCGGACGTCCGGCGACGTCGAGGGCGATGGGCTTGGGAAGTCTACCGCAGAATGAGAGTGCCGATGGCCGTGATCAGGATGAACACGATGAGGCCCGAGAAGAAGCCGCCGACGAAGAAGCCGAAGGCCATGGCGATGAGGATGGCGGCGCAGACCAGCGAGCCGTATTTGGCAAGGCCGAGGAAGGCCTTATAGGTGCGGTCGTGCTCGGCATAGTCCATCTGCGCGCCAAGCTCGACCGGACCGGCGGGCGTGTGATCAGCCATGGAAGTACCCCTTCGAAAAAGCCTTTGAGGCACATAGCGAAAAGCCGAACCAAGAGCAATGGCGCTATTGCCGCACAGCCTGCGACAACAGCCTCAAATGAAAGTTGAAATCGAACGGCGCCCCCCCCCGCCCGCGCGGCAACGGGGACTTCAGCCGGCGAGTTGGGGAAAAAGGCCGAGCAGGCCGACAACGATCAGGTAAAGCGCGACGATGTAGTTGAGGAGCCGCGGCATCACCAGGATCAGCACGCCGGCGATCAGCGAGATCAGCGGCGTCAGCGCGATCGAATGAATGGTCATGTCGCGATCCTTTCATTTGGCAAGCGATCGCCCGTCAGACGGTTGCGGAGCTTGTCGTGACGTAATTCCGGCCGGAAAACCGCTCACACTTTCCTGGAATTGCTTGCTGACGCCGCAGCCGGCAGAAGGTTCATGGCCCGCGTTCAGGCAGCGGCGCGATAGTATTTAGCCGTCGGCACAATGGAGAGGGGCGTCAGCCGGTTGATGGCCGGATTGCCGAACATCAGCCGCTGCTCCATCGGCGTCGATCTGAAGAACGGCAATCGTTTGAGCGTCAGGCGCATGTTTTCGCCGGCCGGTATTTCGAACAGTGCGAGCGGGGGAAGAACGCCCGGAAATGCTTTAGCCTCTGTCCTCTGCACGGCCTGAAAGTAACGAACGTAAAAAGAGGAATGCTCCATCTTGACCGGCGTCAGCACCGAGTCCTGGCCGAAGTAGCAGGAGGCGACCATGGCGATCCTGAGCGTCAGGAAAGGCAGCACCCCCGGCGCCGGGGCGCTGTCTGGGTCGGCTGCGAAGCGGGTTCCGTCAATGAAGGTTTCGCCGCGGGCGAGCCGTGGAAGCAAGACTTCGGGATAGGCATCGACCGAAGGCGAGTATGGCTGCGCACTGGTAATGTAATGGAAACGCAGTGTGCTGACCAATTGGTCATAGCAATAGACACCGAACCGATAGGCGTTGGGTAGATTATCCCAGCGATCCTCGAACATCCCACTCGCGATCGGACCACACATACCTGAGCGCCGATAGGAATTGTAGCGGAGCCGATAGATCGCCTCCTGATCTTCACCCCCCGTGATGAGGCGATATTCGACATGATCCAGCAGTTCCATCATCGACCGGTTGAGCGCGGAGTCCATCCTCGCGCTGGCGTCGGCCGACGCACTCTTCCTCGCAGCATCCATTGTCAGTCCTCGAATTCCGCCTGCGACTAAGGCTATTCGAGTTGAAATGAGACACAAGCTGAAAATTCGATATTGCTGATTTACCTCTTGTTAACCTTAATGCCGGGCGCCCAATTTCGCTGATCATGCGCGAGAAAAGCAAATCCCGACGCGAGCGACCTCTAATGCCAACCGGTTATAATCGATGAAGTCATTTCGAATTCAGAGCTTCGAAAGCGCCGAGCATGCCCAGCCTACACTTGTCCTGTAGCGCCAATATATTTGGCGGGCCCCTCAATAGGGGCCGTAATTCTGCGAAGTGGAAGCCGTTTTGCGCTTTGCCCGGGAAATCCGGTCAGCTGGCCGTTCGTTTGCCGGCGATATGCAGGTCCGCGACAAATGGCCATGTGACGCTCGACATCGTCTCGATGCCCGACGCGCTGAGCGCCGCGCCGAACAGAAAGCCTTGCACGAAGTCCGGCTTGACCAGATGAACCAGCGTCTTCAGCTGCTCGAAGGTCTCCACCCCTTCGATGGTGACCGAAAGGCCCAATGTCCGCGACAGGCTGACGATGCCCTTCAGCAGATCGAGCGACTGCCGGTTCTGGTTCATATCGACCAGGAAAGAGCGGTCGATCTTGATCTTATCGAGCGGCAGCTTGTGGAGATAGCTCAGACTGGAGTAGCCGGTGCCGAAATCGTCAAGCGCGATGCGCACGCCAAGCGCCTTCAAGTCCTCGATCGATTCGCGCGTCAGCGATTTGTCATCGAGCAAGGCGGTCTCCGTGACCTCGATTTCGAGCCGGTGCGCCGCAAGGCCCGACTTGGCCAAGGCGTCCCTGACTTTCTGGACGATGTCGCGACTGCGGAAATCCTTGGCCGACAGGTTGACCGACACGCTGGTCTGGGCCGGCCATTTGGCGCATTCGGCGCAGGCTGCCTCCAGGACGAGACTGCTGATGTCGGAAACGATGCCCATCTCCTCGGCAAGCGGAATGAAGACGCCGGGCGAGATCGGGCCGAGATCGGGATGGTCCCAGCGGCAGAGCGCCTCGCAACTGGCGATGCGCATGGTGCTGACGGAGACGATCGGCTGATAGACCACGCGCAAATCCTTGGCCTGCACGGCATTGCGCAGATCGGCCTTCATCAGCTGGCGATTGCGGAAAGCGGCGTCCATGGCCGCCTCGAACAGCCGCCAGCTGTTCTTGCCGAGTTCCTTGGCCTTGTAGAGGGCAAGGTCGGCCTTGACGATCATTGCATCAACCTCGGTGTCCTTGACCTTGGACAGCACCGCGCCGCCGCTGGCCTGGATGCGCAAGCCGTGGCCGGCGACGTCCACTTCGCCCTGCAGGTCCGCGAAGATCCGGTCGAGCAGGGTGCCGAGATGGCTCTCGTCCTCGACGCGGTCGAAGAAGATCATGAACTCGTCGCCGCCGAAGCGGCTGACCGTGATGCCCGGTCCGGCAATCGCCGCGAGACGCTCGGCCACGGCGTAGATCAGCCCGTCGCCGACCGGATGGCCGAGCGTGTCGTTGACGCTCTTGAAGTCGTCGAGATCGAGCACCGCGAGGCCGCAGAGCCGATCCTGCTCGCCGGAGGCCATGGCTTCACGGACCAGCTCGTGGAAATAGGCGCGGTTCGGCAGACCCGTCAGATTGTCGTAGCGCGCCATGAAGCGTATCTTTTCCTCCGCCTCCACGCGCACCGTCACGTCCTCGAAGGTGATGACGCCCAGTTCCTGGCTGCCTTCGCGGGCGGAGAATTCGTAATGCTGACCATTGGCCAGCGAAACGAGCACCTTGCGGTCGCGGCCTTCGCGCAGGGCGCGCGTCAGCTGCGCCTCGATGTAGCGGCAGTCTTTCGGCGCCAGCATGCCGCCGGCGACGCCGCGCATCAAAAGGCCGTGGATCGAGCGCCCCAGCAAAGCGTCGCCCGATCTCAGCGACATCAGGCGGGCGGCCTCGGCATTGGCCACCGCGACGCGCCCGTCCGGGCCTAGCATGACCAGGCCGTGCGACATGGTGTTGAGCGCGCGATCGAACCGGCGCGTCAGGTTCCCGGCCTGCTTGTGGCCGATGACGGCGGAGAAGAGCACGTTGCGGACATGGTCGGCGCTGTTGATGGTGACGAACGTCAACGGGAAGATCATCAAGCCGAGGACGACAGAAGCCATATCCATGCGCAGGATGAGCGCAAGAGCCGCGGGCCCGACGAGGGTCAAGGAAAAAATCTGGACCATGCGCATGGACCCGTAGCTTCGTCCGACAACCGTTACCAGGGTCGTCAACGACAACGAAACCGACGCCAGTTCAGCAAATTGATCAGGACGCAGGTAGATCGACACGAAGCAGAATGACCCCAATGCGAGGCCCTGCGCGCTGCCTTTGAGAATGTAATTGCGCTCTATCGCTTCTGCCTCTGCGACACTTGCTATGGTGCCGCCCGCTCTATGGAAGCCTCGGATGCTGAAGTACCGCCAGAGGCTGGCCGATAGCAGAACGAAAGCCAACGTCAGATAAAGCAGATCCTGCGTACGCAGGTAGACCATGAACCCGAGAATCCAGTAGCATACGCCGCCGATCGCAACCATGCCGGCGTTGTCGAACAATGCCCGCACGAACTGGATATAGACATCCGCCGGGATGTTCTCGGTCTTTGTTCTACCCATGCCGCTGGCCCAACGCTACGCCTTGTCATGCCACACCCGCCTTAAGAAAGGCTTAGAACGGCGTTCAACCCCGGTTGCGGAGGGTTGCAGCAGGCGGGACAGACCAGGGAACCGGGGGTCTGGCGCGCCGTCAATGCGCCGGCGCGGTCACTCGGCGGCGCGAAGCGTCGGCTCCGCCGGAGCCTGGGCCAGACGCTCGATCAAGCGCGAGCGCTCGCCCGCCGCCTTCGC
Source organism: Mesorhizobium sp. (assembly GCF_004963255.1). Taxonomy (GTDB): domain Bacteria; phylum Pseudomonadota; class Alphaproteobacteria; order Rhizobiales; family Rhizobiaceae; genus Mesorhizobium. The sequence goes on from NZ_SUGA01000007.1 coordinate 183,323, forward strand.
GGCGCTGGCCTGCCGGACATGGCCGTAGCCGCGGATCAATGCCGGCACGGAGGCCAGGGCCGTCGCGGCCTCCACCCTGCCCGGCGCCAGCGCGCCGGCGATGAGGTCGAGATCGGCTTCGTATTCCCTCAACGCTTGCCGCTCCATGCGCCGCTCGGCCGTGTAGCCGAAGAGGTCGAAGGCGGTGCCGCGCAGGCCCTTCATCGCCGCCAGCAGTCGAAAGCCCTTCATCATCCACGGGCCGAAGCTCGATTTCCTGGGCTTGCCGTCATTGCCGCGGCGGCCAAGGATTGGCGGCGCGAGATGGAATTCAAGCCTCTCGTAGCTCTGGAACTGCTTGGCGAGGTCGGCGGCAAAAGTGCCGTCGGTGTAGAGCCGCGCCACCTCATACTCGTCCTTGATCGCCATCAGCTTGAAGAGGTTTTTCGCCGCCGCTTCAGTCACCACCGTCGAGCCTGGAATCGCCGTCGCCTCGGCGGCGCGCAACGCCGCCACGCGGTCGGCGTAGCGCCCGGCGTAGGCGGCGTTCTGGTAGGCGGTGAGGAAGGCGACGCGGCGGGCGATGACATCATCCAGCGTCTCGGCCGGTTTGGACGCAGGCTTGCCGGTCTGGGCGACCAGGCCACGCACGAAATCGGGCTGATGCGCGGCGCGGCGGCCCCAGCGGAAAGCCGCGATATTCATCGCCACCGCTTCGCCGTTCAATTCTATCGCCTTTTCAACGGCTTCGGCCGAAAGCGGCAGACCGCCATGCTGGAAGGCGAAGCCAAGCATGAACATGTTGGCGCCGAGCGAATTGCCGAACAGGGCGGTCGCGGTGCGGGTGGCGTCGAAGAAATGCGCCTTGTCGTCGCCGGCAGCCGCCCGGATCGCCTTCTTCAGCCGCTCGACCGGCAGCGAGAAGTCGGCGGAACGGGTGAATTCGCCGGGCATGATCTCGGCGGTGTTGGCGAGGAAGATCGTGTGGCCCTCGCGCACCGCGCCCAGCACCTTCTTGGCGCCGGAGACGACGAGGTCGCAGCCGAGCACAAGGTCGGCCTTGCCGGCCGAGACGCGAATGGCGTGGATGTCCTCAGGCGTCGGGGCGATGCGGACATGGGTGAAGACCGAACCGCCCTTCTGGGCGAGGCCCGCCATGTCGATCATGCCGCAACCCTTGCCTTCCAGATGCGCGGCCATGCCGAGCACCGCGCCGACGGTGACGACGCCGGTGCCGCCGACCCCGTCGATGATCGCCGCCCAGCCCTGGTTTCCCATGCGGAATTCCACCGGCGCGGGCACGCCGTCCAGCGGATCGGCCCTGCCGGCAATGCCTTCGGCCTTCCTGATCTTGCCGCCATGCACGGTGACGAAGGACGGGCAGAAACCGTTGAGGCAGGAAAAATCCTTGTTGCAGCTCGACTGGTCGATGCGGCGCTTGCGGCCGAATTCGGTCTCGACCGGCTGAATCGAGACGCAGTTGGACTGTACGCCACAATCGCCGCAGCCTTCGCAGACCAGCTCGTTGATGAAGACGCGCTTGTCCGGATCGGGGAAGGTGCCGCGCTTGCGGCGGCGGCGCTTTTCGGCGGCGCAGGTCTGATCGTAGAGCAGCACCGAAACGCCTTTCACCTCGCGCAATTCGCGCTGGACGAGATCGAGATCGTCGCGGTGGTGGATGGTTATGCCGGCCGGGAAATCGGCCTTGCCGGCATATTTGTCGGGCTCGTCGGTGACGACGGCGATGCGCTCGACGCCCTCGGCGCGTACTTGCCTGGCGATCATGTCGACCGTCAGGCCGCCCTCATGCGGCTGACCGCCGGTCATGGCGACGGCATCGTTATAGAGGATCTTGTAGGTGATGTTGGCGTCGGAGGACAGCGCGAAGCGGATCGCCAGCACGCCGGAATGGTTGTAGGTGCCGTCGCCGAGATTCTGGAAGATGTGGTCGCGTTTGGAGAACGGGGCCTGTCCGACCCATTGCGCGCCCTCGCCGCCCATGGCGGTGAAGCCGACGGTGTTCCTGTCCATCCACAGCGCCATGAAATGGCAGCCTATCCCGGCGGCGGCCAGCGAGCCGTCCGGCACCTTGGTCGAGGAATTATGCGGGCAGCCCGAGCAGAAGAAGGGCGTGCGCGAGCCGATATCGAGCGTGTCGGCGAGCATCGCCTGGAACTGGCGCAGCTTCGCCACCCGCGCGGCGATCTCTTCCGACGGGCCGATGGTGCGCAGGATCCGTTCGCCGAGCGCAATCGCTATCTCGTTCGGGTCGAGCGCGCCCTTGGCCGGAAACAGCCAGTCGCCGCGTTCGTCCTTCTTGCCGACGATCACCGGCTGGGTGGCGGTGCCGTAGAGGTTCTCGCGCAACTGCACCTCGATCAGCGAGCGCTTTTCCTCGACGACGACGATGGTGTCGAGGCCGCGGGCGAAGTCGGCGATGTGCTGGAAATCCAACGGCCACGGACAGCCGACCTTGAACAGGCGAATGCCGATGCGGTTGGCGGCCGCTTCGTCGATGCCGATATCCTCCAGCGCCTGGCGGACGTCGAGATAGCTCTTGCCGATGGTGATGACACCAAGCTTGGGATTGCGGCCGCCGGAATAGACGATGCGGTTCAGCCCATTGGCCTGGATGAAGGCCGAGGCGGCGGCGCGCTTGTACTCGTGCAGCCGCTCTTCCTGGCCGAGCATGTCGATCTCGTGGCGGATGTTCAAGCCGCCCGGCGGCATGTCGAATTCGGGAATGACGATGCCCAGACGCTCGATCGAGGCGTCCACCGAGGCCGTCGATTCGATATTGTCCTTGACGCATTTGATCGCTGCCCAGGTGCCGGCGAAGCGCGACATCGCAAAGCCGTAAAGGCCGTAGTCGATGATCTCCTGGACGCCGGCCGGATTGAGGATTGGCACCATGGTGTCGACAAAGAGGAATTCCGTGGCATGCGCGTTGGTCGAGGATTCGGCCATGTGGTCGTCGCCCATCAGGGCAAGCACGCCGCCATGTTTGGAGGAGCCGGCAAGATTGGCGTGGCGGAAAACATCGCCGGACCGGTCGACCCCCGGGCCCTTGCCGTACCAGACCGAAAAAACGCCATCATGCGTGCCCTCGCCCAGCAATTCGGTCTGCTGCGAGCCCCAGCAGGCGGTGGCGGCGAGTTCCTCATTGAGGCCCGGCTGGAAAACGATGTCGGCTTGCGCAAGCTGCTTCTTCGCCCGCCACAGCTGCATGTCGAGGCCGCCTAGCGGCGAGCCGCGATAGCCGGAAACGAAGCCCGCGGTGTTGAGGCCGGCGCGACGGTCGCGCTCGCGCTGCATCAGAAGCATGCGCACGACGGCCTGCGCGCCGGATAGGAAGATGCGCTCCTTGCCAAGGTCGAACTTGTCGTCGAGCGCGACGTCGTGCAGCGTCATCAGGTATTTCCTCTGCGGAGGCGCCTCAAATCAGGCAGCCAACGTCGGAGTGGGACGACGCAGTCTTTCGTCCCTAGGCGGTGAGGTCAAACAAAATCGCAGAGGCCAGATAACACGCAACAAACGGTCTGGCGAGTGGCCGGCGGCGCATGCAAGATCATGCTAACCGCTTTGTGAGGAACAAAAATTTCGTGGCTCAGGTCGCTTTGGAGCAATCCGGCTTCTGGGCATCGGGCAGCTTGCCGTCAGGATGGCCGGCAAGGTCCGGGTTGAGCTCGTAATTCGGGCCGATCACCAATGGCCGGTCCGGCAGCATCGTCTGGTCCTCGGACGAGGTCATCGTGGTATCGATGCTCTGCAGCAGCGTGCCGCTCGCATCCTCGATGCGGATCGAGACGGAATAGGGTTTGTCCTTGACCACGCAGGTGAGCGGCGGGCTGGTGAGCGTGATGTGCGGCAGCTTCGGCCAGATCTTCTGGTTGACGATGAGCGGGTCGCCGCCGGCGGGATTCTGGAAGCTCACCACCGCGACCTGACCGTCGACCATCGGCCGCAGCGGCTTCAGCGTGATGACATAGGTGGCGATGGCCAGCCGGTAGTTGAACTCGAACAGTTTTCCCGAGATGGCGAAGAGTTGATCCTTGCCGGTGTCGCGGCAGGCGCCGAGCGCGACAGCGGCGACCAGGGCGGCGCCGATCAAAGCCGAACGCGACAGTTTTCTAAGCATTGGGAACCTCCCTCGCCGCCGTGCGGCGGCGGTAATAGCGGTTTGCCTTCTGGCGGTTGCCGCAGACAGCCATGTCGCACCACAAGCGGCTGGCGTTGCGGCTGCGGTCGACGAACAGCCAGCTGCAATTGGGACAGATCCTCAGCCTCGCCACCGTTTCGTCACGCAGCAGCGACAGCGCCGAGACGGCCAAAGCCGCCTCGAAGGCGATCGGCGTTTGCGGGTCGCCGAAAGGCTGGCCAGGCGTTCCGATCTCGGTCGCGCTGCCGGACAGCCCGCTGGCGCAGGCCGTGAGGAAATCCGGCAGGTGGCTGGTCGCCACCGCGCCATTCGACACGGCATGGCGAAACAGACGATCGGTCGCTTCGCGGATCGAGATGACGGTCGGTTTGATCTCACCCGGCTCCGGCGCCCGCAGCCGCCGGCCGCCGAGCTCGGCGGCGCGGAAGCCGCTGGCCGCCTCGGCGAAGCGGGCGATCTCGGCCGGGTCGTCGAAACGGTCGAAGGACTTTTGCGGATCGTTGCGCAGCACCACGGTGTTCGCCGTGTCGAGCGCAAGGATGCCGCCGGTGAAGCGGTGCGGGGTCCAGGATACCGTCATGATCGAAATCTAACCTATAAAACGTGTTTGACAAGTTAGATTCCGAATGTAACGCTCCCTGCAGGGTCGCGTCATGCGGCCCCAAGGACGCCGCATGCTCTATTTCTTCCAGCAGGTGCTGAACGGGCTGCATTCAGGCGCGCTCTACGCGCTGCTCGCCTTCGGATATGTGCTGACCAACGGCATACTGCACCGCACCAACCTGGCCTATGGCGCCCTGTTCGCCTTTTGCGGCCAGACGATGATCCTGACCGCCGCCTTCGGCTATCAGGCGCTGTGGCTGACGCTCGCCGCCGCGGTGGCGCTCGGCGTGGCCGCGGCCCTGCTCTACGCCGCGCTGATAAGCCACGTCCTGTCACGCAGCGTGTTCGAGAGGCTCGCCGACCGCTCGCCCAACGCCATCGTGGTGACGACGCTCGGCATCCTGATCTTCCTGTCGGAGGCAAGCCGCATCGCCGCCGACACGCACGATCTCTGGCTGCCGCCAATGCTTGCCACTCCGGTCGTCTTTGCCCAGGGCGAGGGTTTCAAGGTCACGCTCACCGTCATCCAGCTGCTCGACTGCGCGGGGGTCGTCGCGTTGGTGGCGCTGGCGGCCTGGCTGTTTTCGCATTCACGCTTCGGCCGCGCCTGGCGCGCCGTCTCCGACGATCCGAAAGCAGCGGCGATGTGCGGGGTCGATGTGCGCGCGGTGTTCCGCCGGGCCGTGCTGTTCGGCGGTTTCTGCGCGGCCCTGGCCGGTGTGCTTGCCGGCCTCTATTACGGCAATGTTTCCTTCGGCACCGGGCTGGTCTACGGCCTGAAGATCCTGTTCGTGACGGCGGTCGGCGGCTACCTGTCGCCGCTTCGGGCGGCCCTTGGCGCCGCGGCCTTCGGCATGGCCGAATCGCTCTGGGCTGGCTACTTCCCGCTCGAATGGCGCGACGCCTGGATCTATCTCTTCCTCGTCGCCATGCTGGTGCTGATCGGCGCCGGGCGCGATCAGGCCAAGATCGCCTGAGCTCCCAGACTTTCGTTGCATGACGCATCGTCAGGCGGCGGCATTCCGCGTCCGCGAGGCTTACCGATCTGTTCGGCGCGGCTTTGCCATGTTGACCTGCCGGGCCACGCACTGCATACCGTTGGGCCAAGCGACGCGACACCGGAGGGGGAATCGGGCGCGCCGCATGGCACTTTGAGTTGTGCGCATCGTGCTTTCCGAAAATCGCAACCGATTTTCGGGCCGATGCGCGAGGGAGGATATGCATGGCAGGGCTTCTCGCTCTTTCCAGAACGATCGACCGCATCAACGAGTTCATCGGCCGCTGGGTCTCATGGCTGATCCTGCTCGCGATCCTGGTGAGCGCCGGCAATGCCGTCATCCGCAAGGTGTTCGACACCTCCTCCAATGCCTGGCTTGAGCTGCAATGGTATCTGTTCGGCGCCGCCTTCATGCTGGCCGCGGCCTACACGCTTAAGCAGAACGACCATATCCGCATCGACATCGTCTACGGCATGTTCTCGCGGCGCGTGCAGCACTGGATCGACCTGCTCGGCCACCTGTTCTTCCTGATGCCTTTCGTCGTCCTGATGGTGATCTATTTCGTGCCCTATGTGTCGCTGTCCTTCCACAGCGGCGAGATGTCGACCAATGCCGGCGGGCTGATCGTCTGGCCGGCCAAGGCCATCCTGCTCGTCGGCTTCTTCCTGCTTGCCCTGCAGGGCGTTTCCGAGATCATCAAGAAGATCGCCATCATGCGCGGCGACATGGACGATCCCAATCCCTTCATATCGGCGCATGAGCAGGCCAGGCTCGAGGCGGAGGCGTTGGCCGAGGAAGCCAAAGCCATCGCGGGCGAGGTCCGCCCATGATCGAGTTCATCGCGCAGAACATGGCGCCGATCATGTTCGCCTCGCTGATCATCTTCCTTTTGATCGGCTACCCCGTCGCCTTCTCGCTCGCCGCCAACGGCCTGCTGTTCTTCTTCATCGGCGTGTTGGTCTCGCCCTATTCCGGCGGCTCGATCAACCTCGCCTGGCCGCTGCTGCATGCGCTGCCGGACAATTTCTACGGCACCAGGGTGATGTCCAACGACACGCTGCTGGCGATACCGTTCTTCACCTTCATGGGCATCGTCCTCGAACGCTCAGGGATGGCCGAAGACCTCCTCGACACGATCGGCCAGCTGTTCGGGCCGATCCGCGGCGGCCTTGCCTATGCCGTCATCTTCGTCGGCGCGCTGCTTGCCGCAACGACCGGCGTGGTGGCGGCCTCTGTCATCGCCATGGGGCTTATTTCGCTGCCGATCATGTTGCGCTACGGCTATGACCGGCGGCTGGCGGCGGGCGTCATCGCGGCCTCCGGCACGCTTGCCCAGATCATCCCGCCCTCGCTGGTGCTGATCGTGCTCGCCGACCAGCTCGGGCGCTCGGTCGGCGACATGTATGCCGGCGCCTTGATCCCGGGCATCGTGCTGACCGGCATCTACATGCTCTACATCCTGATCATGTCGATCGTCCGGCCGAACGCGATGCCGGCGCTGCCGCTCGAGGCCCGCACGCTCGGCCACGGCGTGCTGTCACTGATCGTGGCGCTGCTGATCGCCGGCGCGATCTCCTACGGCGCCTATCGCTATCTTGCGCCGACACAGGGCGACAATGCCGACATCCTCGGCTTCGCCGTCGGCGTCATCGTCATCTATGTCGCCGCCATCGTCGACCAGCGGCTGAGGCTCAACCTGATGTCGAAGCTGGCGCAGCAGGTGGTGATCGTGCTGATCCCGCCGCTGGCGCTGATCTTCCTGGTGCTGGGCACGATCTTCCTCGGCATCGCCACGCCGACCGAGGGTGGCGCCATGGGCTCGGTCGGAGCATTGATCATGGCGGCGGCCAAGGGGCGGCTGTCGCTCGACGTCGTCAAGCAAGCGCTCGCCTCGACGACCAGGCTTTCCTCCTTCGTGCTGTTCATCCTGATCGGCGCGCGCGTCTTCTCGCTGACCTTCTACGGCGTCAACGGCCACATCTGGGTCGAGCATCTGTTGACCTCGCTGCCCGGCGGCGAGACGGGCTTCCTGATCGGCGTCAACATCCTGGTCTTCGTGCTCGCCTTCTTCCTCGATTTCTTCGAGCTCGCCTTCATCATCGTGCCGCTTTTGGCGCCCGCCGCCGACAAGCTCGGCATCGACCTGATCTGGTTCGGCGTGCTGCTCGGCGTCAACATGCAGACCAGCTTCATGCATCCGCCCTTCGGCTTCGCGCTGTTCTACCTGCGCTCGGTCGCGGCCCGCGTGCCTTACCTCGACAGGATCACAGGCAAGCAGATCGCGCCGGTGACAACGGGGCAGATCTATTGGGGCGCCGTGCCGTTCGTCTGTATCCAGGTGATCATGATCGGACTCACCATCGCCTTCCCGCAGATGGTCATGCGCTACAAGGGAGCGGCGGTGGAGCCCAGCACCATCGACCTTAAGCTCCCCGACATGCCTTCGCTGTCGCCGCTCGGCGCGCCACCCGCGAATAGCGGCGCGGCTCCGGCCAATGGCGGCGCGCCGGCGACGCCCGGCACGCCCGACCTGTCGCAGCCGCCGAGCTTCGGCGACGCGCCGGCCAAGCCGGCGGCCCCGGCCCCCGACCTCTCGCAGCCGCCAAAATTCAACTAGGACATTTCACCGTTTCACAGAAACGCCGAAATGTCCTATCTCTTTGTTTTGACGCAATTTCGGACGGAAAACCGCTTCACACTTTTCCTGAAATTGCTCTGAGGTGGACCATGAGAGCCGTGCGGTTGGAAGCGGTAGGCAAGATCGGGTTGCGCGAGATTCCCAAGCCCGTTCCCGGACCCGAGGATGTTCTCGTGCGCATCGAGGCCTGCGGCGTCTGCGGCACCGACCGGCACCTTTTCCACGGCGAGTTCCCCTGCACGCCGCCGGTGACGCTCGGCCATGAATTCGCCGGCATCGTGGAAGCCGTCGGCGTGGCAGTGTCCGGCATTGCCGTCGGCGATCGGGTCACCGGAGATCCCAACATCGCCTGCGGGCGCTGCGCTCACTGCCATGCCGGCCGCGTCAACCTGTGCAGCAATCTCAGCGCCATCGGCATCCATCGCGACGGCGGCTTCGCCGACTATGTGCTGATGCCGCACAGGCAGGCGTTCCGGCTACCCCCGAACCTAAGACCGACGCATGGCGCCTTTTGCGAGCCGCTGGCCTGCTGCCTGCACGGCGTCGACCTGGCAGCGATCCGGCCGGGCGGGTCGGTCGTGGTGCTCGGCGGCGGCGTCATCGGCCTGCTCGTCGTGCAACTGGCGAAGCTCGCCGGTGCTGCGACCATCATCCTGTCGACCAGGCAGGCCTCGCGCCGCGCGCTTGCCGAGGAGCTCGGCGCGACGGCAACGGTCGATCCAAGCGACGGCGATCCGGTCGCAGCCATCGCCGGCCCGAATGGCCTGGCGCCCGGCGGCGTCGACGTGGTGCTGGAATGCGCCGGCGTGCGCGACACGGTCGAACAGTCGATGCGGATAGCCAGGGCCGGCGGCACGGTCGTGATCGTCGGCGTGGTGCCGCAAGGCATGAAGGTGGAGATCGAGCCGTTCGATCTTTTGTTTCGCGAATTGAAGGTGCTCGGCTCCTTCCTCAACCCGTTCACGCATGGCCGGGCGGCGCAGTTGATTGCCTCCGGGGCGATCGAGATCGATAGGCTGATCTCAAGGCAGGTCAGCCTGGAGGAGGCGCCGGACGTCATCGCCAATCCGCCGGCGCCGGGCGAGGTCAAGGTGCTGGCGGTGCCGGGACGAGGCTAAGACGCGGTTCTCCCTTCTCCCCTTGTGGGAGAAGGTGTCGCCGAAGGCGACGGATGAGGGGTGCTCCAGCTTGGCGCGGACGGCGATCCGTCCAACACCCCTCTTCCGTCTCGGCGCTGCGCGCCGATCCACCGCCCGGGGGCGAGCCACGCGTCTCGCCCCGTCCTTCGGACCCCACAAGGGGAGAAGGTAAGGCCCGGCCTACAGCTTGCCGTTGCGCTGCTGCACCATCATGAAGGTGTCGTAATTGTATTCGGCGACCTGGGCCCAGAGATAGTGCTCCTTGCGGAAGCCCTTGATCGATTCCCAGATCTTCTTGAACGGCGCGTTGTTGGCTTCCATTTCGGCATAGACTTCGTTGGCCTTTTCGAAGCAGGCCGCCAGGATCTCCTGGCTGAAAGGCGCCAGCTTGGCGCCGCCGGCCACCAGCCGCTTCACCGCCGCCGGATTGAGGAAGTCGTATTTCTGCAGCATGTTGGCGTCCGCCGCCTGGGCGGCGGTGTGCACCAGCGACTTGTAGGCCGGCGAAAGCTCTTCGTATTTGGCCTTGTTGAAGAGCAGGTGCACGGTCGGGCCGCCTTCCCACCAGCCGGGATAGTAGTAATAGGGCGCGACCTTGTAGAAGCCGAGCTTCTCGTCGTCATAGGGGCCGACCCATTCGGCCGCATCGATCGTGCCCTTTTCCAGCGCCGGGTAGATGTCGCCGCCGGCGATCTGCTGCGGCACGACTCCGAGCTTCTGCACGACCTTGCCGGCAAAACCGCCGATGCGCATCTTCAGGCCGGACAGGTCGGCGACCGTGTTGATCTGCTTGCGGAACCAGCCGCCCATCTGCACGCCGGTGTTGCCGCCCGGCAGACCGAAAAGGCCCTGCGTGGCCAGAAACTCGTTGAACAGGTCGATGCCGCCGCCATGGTAGTGCCAGGCATTCATGCCGCGCGCATTGAGCGAGAACGGCACGGCCGCGCCCAGCGCCCAGGTGGGATCCTTGCCCCAGTAATAGTATGCCACCGTATGACAGGCTTCGACCGTGCCGGCTGCGGTGGCGTCCGCCGCCTGGAGACCGGGCACCAGCTCGCCCGAGGCGAAGACCTGGACCTGGAAATTGCCATCGGTCGCTTCCGACAGCATTTTCGAGAAGACCTCGGCGCCGCCATAGATCGTGTCGAGCGATTTGGGGAAGGACGACGCAAGCCGCCAAGTCACTTTCGGGTTGGACTGGGCGATGGCCGGCGTGGCGAGCGTCGCGGCCGCTGCCGCGGCGCCCACGCCGGACGCACCGGCCTTGCGGATGAATGAACGACGATCCATTAAGTTTCCTCCCTTGCGGATCAGCTGACCGATGCCGGGACATTTTCGGTGTCCGGACCGGTTGTGGAGAACCATACACGGGCAAGAAGTCGAGTCCAGCGTCGCGACCCAGCTAGCGGCCATTCGGCCGCCATCTGCAACTATAGTCTAACGCTCACTTCCCTGGCCCATGCGAGGCGGCTAAACTTGCCATGGAAAAGCCGCGTCGGATCGCTTATTTTGTAGGCAGAACAATTCCTTGGCCTGATGGAAACCAAACTCAAAATGCAGCAACCGCTCGTCGCCGTCTCAACCGACGTCCGCCAGTTCGACAACTACACCTGGCACGCCGCGCCCCAGCAGTATCTGGAAGCGGCTGTGGCCGGCGCCGGCGTGTTCCCGCTGCTGGTGCCGTCCTTCGGCGACCGGCTCGACCTCGACGAATTGCTGTCGGCGGTCGACGGCGTCATGCTGACGGGTTCGAAATCCAATGTGCATCCCTCGCTTTATGACGGCGACCCGAGCGAAGCCAACGGTCCCTACGATCAGGCGCGCGATGCCACGACGCTGCCGCTGATCCGCAAGGCGCTCGAGCGCGGCGTGCCGGTGCTTGCCATCTGCCGCGGCATCCAGGAACTGAACGTAGCGCTGGGCGGCTCGCTGGGCACCGAGATCCAGGAGCGCGAAGGCTCGCTCGACCATCGCGCGCCGGTGAGCGACAATCAGGACGAGCGCTTCGCCATCCATCAGACGATCTCGATCAAGCCAGGCAGCTGCCTTGCCGGGGTGTTCGGCGCCGGCGACATCAAGGTCAACTCCCTGCATCGGCAGGGGATCGAGCGGCTCGGCTCGAAACTGCAAATCGAGGCTTTGGCCACCGACGGCACGATCGAAGCGGTTTCCGTCAAGGACGCCCGCGCCTTCGCGGTCGGCGTGCAGTGGCACCCCGAATACTGGGTGAAGTCGGACAGCAATTCCGCCAAGATCTTCAAGGCCTTCGGCGATGCCGTGCGGCTGCACGCGGCGGCAAAGACGGGCGTGCGCGCCGCGGCGGAATAATCCGCTGTTCCCTGGAATGGCTTGAGTTCAGTTGCTGCTGTCGTTGTCCAAAGCCAGCAGCGGCGCGGACGGCGCGTAGGATTCGTAGCCATCGCCATCGGCAATGCCGAAAGTGACGATCGGATCGATGCCGTTCTCGCTGAAGGCGACCGAGCCGTCCGCCTGCTCGCGCCAGAATTTTGCCCGCTCGATGCCGGGCATCAGCTGGCGGCAATCCGGGGCGATCTTGAGTCGCGACAGGCCGTCCGAGACGGCGGCGCCCCGCTGCACGGCGCAGGCAGCTTCGTCGCCATTGGCCGTCAATCGATAGGTGCTGGAGTAGACCGTCTCGACAGCCGTGCTCGGACCTTGGCCGTCATACAGGACATGCGCGCCTCCGAACAACGCACCCGATACAACCAACCCGGCAACCAGCTTCACGCCGTTTCTCCACACACGATCAAGTATGGAAAATGATTTCAAAGCGTTAAGCGGGAGTTAATGGGCCTGCTAAAGCATTAACAAATGTGGCGAAGCGCCCGGAACGGTTGAACGTTCCATAGGCTGCAAAAGCCCTCTCAGACTTTCCTGGAATTGCTCTACCCGCGCGCCTTGACGTTGATCGTCTCCGGCACCGGCGTCAGCGGCCGGCGCTCGGTGAACCAGGCGACGAGATTGTCGACGCAAAGATCCGCCATGGCGCGGCGGGTGTGGACGGACGCCGAGCCGACATGCGGCAGAAGCGAGGCATTGGCGGCCTCGAGCAGGGCCCGCGGCACGTTCGGTTCGTCGCCAAAGACGTCGAGCCCCGCGGCGGCGATGGTACCGCTCTTCAGGGCGGCCGCCAGTGCTGTCTCGTCCACCGCCGAGCCGCGGCCGATATTGACGAAGACGCCGTTCGAACCCAGCGCCGACAAGATTTCGGCATTGATCGCCTTCTCCGTGGAGGCGCCCCCCGGAGCAATGCAGATCAGCGTGTCGACGGCCTCGGCAAGGCCTTTCAAAGTGGCATGATAGTCGTAAGCCAGGCCTTCCACCTTGCGGCGATTGTGGTAGGCGATCGGCAGGCCGAAGGCTTCAAGGCGGCGGGCGACGGCGCGGCCGATGCGGCCCATGCCGAAAATGCCGACGCTGCGGCCGCGCAAGGTAAGCCGGCTCAGGCGATAATTACCCTTCTTCACCCAGTCGCCGTCGCGCAGCCACTTCTCGGCGGCGTAGAGCTCGCGCACGGTGTTGATCAACAGGCCGATGGCGGTGTCGGCGACCTCCTCGGTCAAAACGTCGGGCGTGTTGGTGACCATGACGCCGCGCTTGGCCGCGTGATTGGCATCGACCGAATCATAGCCGACGCCGAAACTGGCGATGATCTCAAGGTTGGGCAGCGCGTCGATCATCGCCGCGTTGATGCCCGCATAGGAGGCGATGCCGCGCACAGTGGCGCGCATCTCTTCCGTGACCAGCGAAGGGTCGGCGCGTTCGATGCGCACAAGCTTGAACGCCTTGTCTATGCGGCTGACGGCATGGTCGTTGAAATCGCCAGGCACCAGAATGGCAACCGGCAATTTTCCTTCTGCAATGGTCATGCACGCTCCACCGGCTTGCCGGTCGACTGCCGCACATGCAGTTCCGGCTTGATCAGTTCCTGCGATGGCCGCACCGCCTGCCCGTTCAATTTGTCGAGCAAGGCGCTCGCGGCGCGGCGGCCGACCTCGCGCTGGCCGTTCCAGACCGTGGTCAGGGCCGGCGTTGCGATTGCCGCCTCCTCGAGATCGTCATAGCCGGTGACCGAGATATCGACTCCCGGCACGAGGCCGGCCCGCGCGATGCCGTTCATCAACCCGATGGCGACCAGATCGTTCCAGCAGCAGGCGGCGGTGGGCTTGTCCTTCAGCGCCAGAAACTGCCCCGCAGCTTCGAAGCCGGCCTGCTTGGTTCGAGGGCCGGGAATGCGCCAGGACGGCTTCACCTCCAGGCCGGCCGCCTCCATCGCGTTGAGATAGCCCTGGTAACGGTCGCGGCCGGTCGAGGTCTGGTCGGTGCCGCCGACCATGGCGATGCGCTTATGGCCGAGCGAGATCAGATGATTGGTGGCAAGTGCGGTGCCATAGGCATCGTCGCCGCGGAACACCGGCACGTCGGCGCCGGCGACGCTGCGCGCGATCAGCACCGCCGGCAGGCCGTTTTCCTCGGCCATGATGATGTCCTCGGCCGGCGTGCCTATGGCCGGCGACATGATCACGCCGTCGGCGCCGAGCTGCAGCAGCGTGTCGATGAAGGTGCGCTGCTTTTCCAGCTGGTCGTAGTGATTGGACAGGATGAAGGTCTGGCGGCTGCGGTCGAGCTCGCTTTCGATCGAACGCAGGATCTCGGCGAAGAACGGGTTCATGATGTCGTGCACGACGACTCCGACGATGCCGGAGCGCGAGGTGCGCAGTGAGGCGGCGCGGCGGTTGTAGATATAGCCGATGGCGCGCGCATGTTCCTTGATGCGCTCCCGCGTGGCTCCAGCCACCAGCGGGCTGTCGCGCAGCGCCAGCGATACCGTTGCCGTGGAGACGCCGAGCGCATCCGCGATCGTCGAAAGCTTGATCTTCTGTGCCAGCGCCCTTCGCTCCCCAGGGTCTTCCGATCTACGTCTTTAAATTTTTTAAAACGGCGTTATGCCACCGGACTCGGAGCAAATCAAAGTTTTTTCGCCAGCGCCTCGGCTTCAGTGTCGAGCGAGGCAGGGTTGCGCACGCGAAGCCGGTGCTCGCGGTGGATGATGTAGAGGCCACTGGCAACGATGATGGCAGCCCCCAATAAGGTCCAGCGGTCCGGGAACTGGTGGAAGATCAGCCAGCCTGAGATGATCATCCACACCATCTGCGAATAGGGGAAAGGCGCCAGCTGCGTGGTGGTCGCCAGGCGATAGGCCCGGACCAGCAGATAGTGGCCGCCGGCGCCGAAGACGCCCAGCATCAGGACGACGAACCATTGAAAGCCGCCATGCGGCAGCGCGGGCGCAAAGGCAAGCATCGGGGCCAGCAGCACCGAAGGCGCCAGCGCCGAGAACAATATCAAGCTCTCGGATGTTTCGGTCGAAGACATGCGCCGCGTCATGATGACATAGAAGGAGTTCGACAGCATCGAGCCCAGCGCGAAGAGGTGGCCGATGCCGAACACGCCGACGCCGGGCCGGGTGATGATCAGGACACCGACAAAGCCGGTGAGGATCGCCAGCCAGCGCCGCCAGCCGGCCCATTCGCCAAGCAGCGGGCCGGCAAGGGCGGTGATGACCATCGGGCCGAAGAAATAGATCGATGTCGTCTCGGCCAGCTGCAACGTCTTAAGCGCCAGGATGTTGAACATGGTCGAGCCGAAAAGCATGCAGCCGCGCAATATATGCGCGGGCAGGTTGTTGGCGCGAAAGCGCGCCGGCTCGCGCCAGCCGCGCAGGAAGACGCCGACGAGCAAGACATGGACGGTGAAGCGGGCCCAGGCGACGATCAGTGCCGATACGCCGGCCAGCACCAGATATTTGCTGGATGTGTCGAGAAATGTGAAGCAGACATAGACGCAAAGCATCAAAAGCATCGCCGCGGGCGGCGTTGCGCTGTCGTCTTGAGTTCGGGAAACAGACAAATTCAGGCCGAAGGGAAGCAAAGGCGGAGGTCCCACCTTTGCGGCAATCAAAGCTCGCCGGCAAGCCAATTGTCCGGTGTGGCCGGACCAAAAGCGGCCACTGCAACAACGCGGCTGCACTCAAGCATGCATGCGGGCGCCCTTGGTGATCTTGTCGACGAGCTTCTTCTCGCCACGCAGAGCGATGCCGACGATCTTGGCGTCGTCCGGCGCGAATTCGGCGAAGACAGCGCGATTGGCGGCATCATGGCCGGTCGAAAACATCTCCTCGACATAGGCGGACGCCGTCACGCCGCGCTCTAGCGCCCGGCGATGGATGGTGCCCAGCGTCGCCGCGTCGGCCGACAGGACGATGACCGGCTGGATGGACATCGGATTGTAGAGATTGCCGGCGCGGTCGCGATACGGCTCGCCGATGATCTCGGGGAACTGCGCGACGATGCCGCTGGTGAGGAAGGCGGTGACGTTGAGCTTCTGCCAGACCGGCAGATCCTCTCTGAGAACAATTGCAATTTTCGTATCGAACACCAAGATTGAGACTCCGGGATGGCCCGTGACGGGCGGAACAGGGCGATGGCGCAGGCTCTAGGCGCAGAGGCGAAGCAAGGTCTTGAACGTTCGTGCGCGGACGCGGCCAATGGCGATCGCATCGTTTCGGCGCCGGGCGGGCTGGGCCTCGAACGCATCGAGGCGCGTTTCCACGGCAATGCCTTCGAGCCGCACCGGCACGACACCTATGCGATCGGCGTGACATTGCACGGCGTGCAGCGCTTTCATTATCGCGGCGCGCTGCAACACAGCCTGCCCGGCCAGGCGATCGTGCTGCATCCGGACGAGTTGCATGATGGCGGCGCCGGCACGGAAGACGGTCTGCGCTACCGGATCCTCTATCTGGAGCCGTCCCTGCTGCTCGACTGCCTCGAAGGCGAGCCGCTGCCTTTCGTGCCTGACGCCGTGGTAAGCGATCCAGCGCTGCGAGACACGCTGCTCTCGGCGCTGGCGCCGCTGAACGAAGAACTTGGCGACCTGTTCGTGGCGGATTTCGTCGCGCAACTGGCGCAGCATCTGAGGCGCTACGCCGGAAAGCCGGCAAAATCGACGGGCAAGACCGCGTGGCGCGCGGCGACACTTGCGCGCGACTATCTTGCGGAGAATGCCGAACGGCCGGTGCGCTCCGATGAGCTCGAGGCTATTACCGGCCTCGACCGCTATCAATTATCACGGCATTTTCGCGCGACCTATTCAACCAGCCCGCATCGCTTCCTGTTGATGCGCCGGCTGCAAAAGGCGCGGCGCATGATCGCCGAGGGAGAACCGCTGGCGGAGATCGCCGCCGGCGCCGGCTTCAGCGACCAAAGCCATTTCAACCGGCATTTCAAGAAGGCGTTCGGCTTGACGCCAGGGCGTTGGGCGGCGCTGGTGAGGCGCGACGCGTAGGCGCGATGCGCAGCATCGTCGCTAACCGCGAGACGCCCGATGATGGCGCTTAGGCGCGACGCGTAGCGTCGTCGCCCTTTCCTCTAAACCCACGATGCAGGTCCACGGTTGCGCGACGATGCTTGGCATCCCGCTCGCGAGACGACGCTTGCGCGTCGCTCGTTAACGGGAACGTCTCGCGCCTGAGCGACGACGCTGCGCGTCGCGCCTGAGCGACGACGCTGCGCGTCGCGCTTTCACGCCTCATCCATCTCCGCGTCGTCGTCGATCAGGACCAGATCTTCGTTCGACAAATTCGCCTCGATGCGGGCGAGCAGCTTGAACAGCGCCTTCTGGTCCTTCTTGTCGAGGCCCCTCAGCGCCTGTTTCTCGGTCTTCTTGACCGATTTTTCGATGGCGCGAATTGTTTCGCGGCCGGACTCGGTGAGGAAGATATGGGCCTGGCGGGCATCTGCGTTGGAGGCCCGCTTTTCGAGGAAACCCTGCGCCTGCAGCCGGTTGATGGTCTTGGTGATGGTCGGCGGCCGCACGCCGAGCTTGCCGGCGAGGTTGCCGGGGGTCTGGCCGTCCTCGCGGTCGAGCGCCAGCATGATCTGGTCCTGGCCGGCATAAAAGCCATGCGCCAGAAGCCGCGCCGCCAGCGCGGTGCGCGCGAGCCTCGCCGCCGAATGCAGCCGGCTCATTGTCGCTGTCTTGTCCGCCTTGGCCATGGCCATTCCCTCTTCGGCCGAACCGGCGCGGCCAGCATAGAGGCTGTCCGGCGGTTGGCAAATGACGATCCCTAAGAAACCGGCTTGCGGAACGCTTTGCCGGCAAGCATTGCGGTGCCCGCGCAGGTGATGCCAGATGTTTATTTCAGTTAGATGACAAACGACTTTTGAGGAGCTGAGATTTACAGCGGCAACGGGGAACGGCCATTGGGAGCGCACGCGGCTCCCCGTTTGGTCGGCCTCGACCGCCACCAAATCGCTCCTCGCCGCCATCCCCGTAGGAGGGTCCGCCTGGCCCATCGGTTTGACGCGTGCAAAAGCGCGACGCCCATCCTATATGAGGCCGACAATCCAGATTTTTCGAGACCAAGATTTCGAGGCAAGCCATGAGCGATGCACAGACGCAAATCCCCGTAACCGTTCTCACCGGCTATCTCGGCGCGGGCAAGACGACGCTGCTCAACCGCATCCTGTCGGAGAACCACGGCAAGCGCTACGCCGTCATCGTCAACGAGTTCGGCGAGATCGGCATCGACAACGACCTGATCGTGGAGTCCGACGAGGAAATCTACGAGATGAACAATGGCTGCGTGTGCTGCACGGTGCGCGGCGACCTGATCCGCGTCGTCGAGGGCCTGATGAAACGGCCCGGCCGCTTCGATGCCATCGTCGTCGAGACCACCGGCCTCGCCGACCCGGTGCCGGTGGCGCAGACCTTCTTCATGGATGACGACGTGCGCACCAAGACCAAGCTCGACGCGGTGGTGGCGCTGGTCGACGCCAAGCACCTGCCGCTGCGCTTGAAGGATTCCAAGGAGGCCGAGGACCAGATCGCCTTTGCCGACGTGGTGGTGCTGAACAAGACCGATCTCGTCACGCCGGAAGAGCTCGAAAAGGTCGAAGCGACGATCCGCGCCATCAACCCGGCGGCAAAGATCCATCGTACGCAGCGGTCCGGCGTGGCGCTCGACGAAGTGCTCGACCGCGGCGCCTTCGACCTGTCGCGCGCGCTGGAGAACGATCCGCACTTCCTCGAGGCGCATGATCACGATCACGACCATGAATGCGGCCCGGACTGCGACCACGACCACCATCATCATGACGGCCACGATCACCATCACCACCATGCTTCCGACATCCATGACGTGACGGTGAAGTCGGTGTCGCTGCGCGGCGGCGAGATGGACCCGAAGAAGTTCTTCCCCTGGATCGAGAAGGTGACCCAGATGGAAGGGCCGAACATCCTGCGGCTGAAGGGCATCATCGCGCTCAAGGGCGACGAGGACCGCTATGTGCTGCAGGGCGTGCACATGATCCTCGAGGGCGACCACCAGCGCGCCTGGAAGGACGGCGAGAAGCACGAGAGCCGGCTGGTCTTCATCGGCCGCGATCTCGACGCCGAGCGGCTCAAGAAGAGTTTTGAAGCCTGCCAGGCGGCTTGATTTCCTGACCTTCAGGCGCTAGCGCTGCCCGTTCTTCCCTTCTCCCCTTGTGGGAGAAGGTGGCCTCGCGAAGCGAGGTCGGATGAGGGGTGCTCCAGCTTGGCGATGACGGCGATCCGTCCAACACCCCTCATCCGTCTTGGCGCTGCGCGCCAATCCACCTTCTCCCACAAGGGGAGAAGGCAAGGTCGCACCTAGCCGCACCGGCTTCGTGCATAGAAGCCCGAATGGACCATTCGTATGCCCACAGTCGCCCCGCTTGATCTCGAAGGCCATTGCGTCGCCGCCGTCTTCCTGAACGACGTGCCGCATTTCGCGCTGGCCGACGGCGCGATCCATCGGCTCGACAATGGGCAGAAGACGGTGCAGGCCAATGACGGCCTGCTTGCCGCCTTTCATGACGCGGCCAACGACCGTCTGATCACCGGCGGCGAGGACGGCAAGGTGTTTGCCGTGAAGGCCGGCGGCGAGGTGAGCGAACTGGCGGGCGCCGGCAAAAAGTGGGTCACCAGCGTCGCCGCCGGTCCGCAGGGCGCCATCGCCTACGCCTCCGGCAAGACCGCCTTCGTGCGTTTCGCCGATGGCAAGATCAAGGAATTCGCGCATCCACGCTCGGTGGAAGGGCTAGCCTTCTCGCCCAAGGGCATGCGTTTCGGCGTCGCCCGCTACAACGGCGCGACGCTGCATTTCCCGGCGGCCGAAGGCAAGCCGGTGGAGCTCGAATGGGCCGGCGCCCATACAGGCATCACCTTTTCACCGGACGGCGCTTTCCTCGTCACCACCATGCAGGAAAACGCGCTGCATGGCTGGAAGCTCGCCGACGGCAAGCACATGCGCATGTCAGGCTATCCCGGCAAGGTGAAGAGCCTGTCCTGGAGCGTCAAGGGCAAATGGCTGGCGAGCTCGGGCGCGCCGGCGGCGATCGTCTGGCCGTTTCAAGCTAAGGACGGGCCGATGGGTAAGGCGCCCCTGGAGCTCGGCACGCGCGGCAACACGATGGTGACCTGCGTCGCCTGCCATCCGAGCCAGGACGTCGTGGCCATCGGCTATGAAGACGGCATGGTGATCGCGGCGCGCTTCGCCGACGCCAAGGAGGTGCTGCTGCGCCGCCCCGGCAAGGGCGCCATCACCGCCATGATGTGGGACAAGGAAGAGCGCCGCATCGTCTTCGGAAGTGCGGCCGGCGATTGCGGCGTGATCGATATCACTGCGTAAGGGAGTAGGGGAGTAAGGCAGTAAGGGAGTAGGGAAAGACCGCGATTGAACGCCTTGCCCTACTGCCCTACTGCCTACTGCCCGAGGGGGACTCATGCATTCAATCGACCGGACTTCCATCGGCGGCATCGACGTCGCCCGCATCGCCGAATTGCGTGAAGCGGAGGCGGCGGCCTTCCGCAAGGCGCGGCCGAAATCCGAGGCGAAGCTCGGCAACGGCATCGCCGGTTTCCTCGGCGGCGTGCCGATGCACTGGATGACGGACTGGCCGACTCCGTTCCCGATCCTGGTCGACGGCGCCAAAGGCGCCACCATCACCGATATCGACGGCAACAGGCTCGACGATTTCTGCCTGGGCGACACCGGCTCGATGCTCGGCCATTCGCCACCGGCAGTCGCGCGCGCCATCCGGCGGCAGGCCGCTCGGGGCCTGACCTACATGCTGCCCAGCGAGGATGCGCTGGCGATCGGTACGCTTCTGCAGCAGCGCTTCGGCCTGCCCTATTGGCAGATCGCCACCACCGCCACCGACGCCAACCGCTTCGCGCTGCGCGTCGCCCGCGCCGTGACGGGTCGCGAAAAGATCCTGGTCTTCAACGGCTGCTATCACGGCTCGGTCGATGAGACGATGGTGCGGCTGATCGATGGCAAGCCGGTGAATCGGCCTGGATTGGCAGGCGAATTCCGCGACTTGACGCGCGCAACGAAGATCGTCGAGTTCAACGACATCCCAGCCTTGGAAGCAGCGCTTGCGGACCGCGACGTCGCCTGCGTCATCACAGAGCCGGTGCTGACCAATTCCTGCATGGTGCTGCCGGATGCCGGCTTCCATGACGCGCTGCGGCGGCTGACCCGCGCGGCCGGCACGCTGCTCCTGATCGACGAGACCCACACGATCTCCACTGGCCCGGGCGGCTATACAAAGAAGTACGGGCTGGAGCCAGACCTGTTCGTGCTCGGCAAGCCGGTGGCCGGCGGCGTTCCAGCGAGCATCTGGGGGATGAGCGAGGAGGTGGCCACGCGTTACGCCGCCTACAACCGAGCGAAGGAGCCCGGCTATTCCGGCATGGGCACGACGCTGTCGGCCAATCCGCTGCAGTTCGCGGCAATGCGCGCGACGCTAGAAGAGGTGATGACCGAGGAGGCCTATGCGCATATGGACCGGCTGGCGCGCCGGCTCGATGCGGGGCTGACCGCCGTCATCCAGCGCAACAAGCTGCCCTGGCATGTCGCGCGGGTCGGCGCGCGCGTCGAGTTCATCTGCGCGCCCGGACCGCTGCATGATGGCGCCGAGGCCGAGAAGGCGCATGCGCCCGAGCTCGAAGCCGCCATCCATGTCGCGCTGGTCAATCGCGGCGTGCTGATCGCGCCGTTCCACAACATGATGCTGATCTCGCCGGTGACGACTTCAGCGCAAGTGAGCCGGCTGATCGCGGCCTTTGCCGCGGTTGCGGCCAGGCTTACGGCATGAGAAAAGCGGCCATGGACAATCCGAACGCCGTTGCCACGTCCCCTTCCGGCTCGACGCCCGCCGAGGCGAAGGCCTTTCTCGACGCGCATCCCGAGATCGAGGCATTCGACATCGTGCTTACCGACGCCAACGGCATCGGTCGCGGCAAGATCGTGCGCCGGCATGAGCTGTTGGGCATTTTCGAGAATGGCCGGCACCTGCCGATCTCGATCCTCGGCCTCGACATCACCGGCGAGGATGTGCACGAGACCGGACTGGTGTGGGATACAGGCGACGGCGACCTCAGGGCATGGCCGATCCCGGCCACGCTGGCTCCGCTCTACGGCACCAATCCGGCGCGCGGCCAGGTGCTGATGTCGATGTACCATCTCGATGGCCAACCGATGACCTCCGATCCGCGCCTGGTGTTGGCAAGGCAGGTGGAATTGCTGGCGGCGCGCGGCCTGCATCCGGCCGGCGCCTTCGAGCTGGAATTTTTCCTACTGTCCAATGACCGCGACGCGGACGGCAAGGTGCAGCCCGCCCGCGCGGTGCTCGATGGCCGCCGTTCCGCGAAGACCGAAGTCTATTCGGTCGACCATCTGCACGGCATGGAACCGCTGTTTTCCGACATCTACGCCGCGGCCAAGGCGCAAGGCATTCCGGCCGAGACCGTCATTTCCGAATACGCGCCCGGCCAGTACGAGCTGACGCTGAACTACCGCAAGGACGTGATGCGCGCGGCTGACGACCTCGTCATGCTGAAGCGGCTGGTCAGGGCGCAGGCGCGGCGGCACGGCGTCACCGCCTGCTTTATGGCCAAGCCCATCGAGGCCTATGCCGGCTCCGGCATGCATTTCCACGTCTCGCTGCAGGACGATGCCGGCCGCAACGTGTTCACCGAGGCCACCGGCGAGAAATGGTCACCGAAGCTGCTCAACGCGCTTGGCGGCCTGATCCACACCATGGCGGAATCGATGCTGGTGTTCGCGCCGCACGCCAATTCATGGCGGCGCTTCGTCTCGCAATCCTACGCGCCGGTGGCGCCGACATGGGGCGTCAACAACCGCTCGGTAGCGCTGCGCGTGCCGGCGGGCGATGCCAGGAACCGCCGCATCGAGCACCGGCCGTCGGGCGTCGACGCCAATCCCTATCTGGTGGCGGCGACGGTGCTGGCCGGCATCGTCAAAGGGCTCGACGAAGGGCTGGATCCGGGGCCAGAGACCACCGGGAACGGTTACGAGCAGGCGAGCGAAAGATCGACCATGCCGGCCGACTGGCGCGCCGCGATCGAGGCGGCCAGGGGATCCGATTTCCTGAAATCGGCGCTCGGCCCAGACCTGCACCGGACCTTCGTGGCGATCAAGCAGGCCGAATATCTGCGCGTCGCGCGCACGGTCAGCGAATTGGACTATCACCTTTATCTGCACGAGGTGTAAGGCGGACCGACAAGCGCGCGGCGATCACGTTTTGCCGCGGACAATCAAAAGTTATAGCCAATTGCATTTCTGGAACATATCATGAACAAATGGCTGTGCTTTCCGTCCGCGAGAAACTGGCGATCCTGTCCGATGCCGCCAAATACGATGCTTCCTGCGCCTCCTCAGGGTCGGCAAAACGCGACTCGCTGACATCGGGCGGCATTGGCTCGACCGAGGGATCCGGCATCTGCCATTCCTACGCGCCGGACGGGCGGTGCATCTCGCTGTTGAAAATCCTGCTCACCAATTTCTGCATCTACGACTGCAGCTATTGCATCAACCGCTCCTCCTCGAATGTACGGCGCGCCCGCTTCAGCGTCGATGAGGTGGTGAAGCTCACCATGGATTTCTATCGGCGCAACTA
This sequence comes from Mesorhizobium sp., assembly GCF_004963255.1. GTDB lineage: Bacteria > Pseudomonadota > Alphaproteobacteria > Rhizobiales > Rhizobiaceae > Mesorhizobium. The sequence continues at coordinate 206,869 of NZ_SUGA01000007.1, forward strand.
TATCGAGGGGCTGTTCCTGTCCTCTGGCGTCATTCGCTCGCCCGACGAGACGATGGGCGAGATGGTCGAGGTGGCACGCAGGCTCCGGATCGAGGAAAAGTTTGGCGGCTACATACACCTCAAGACCATCCCCGAAGCGTCTGCCGAACTGATCGAGAAGGCAGGGCTTTATGCCGACCGTTTGTCGATCAATGTCGAGCTGCCGACAGATGAGGGCGTCAAGAAACTGGCGCCGGAAAAGAAGCCGGAAACGATCCGGCTTTCGATGGCCAAGCTGCGCCGCAAGATCGAGGAGAAAGCCGAGCCGACATTGCAGAGCCGCAGGCGCGAGCGTTTCGCGCCGGGCGGCCAGTCGACGCAGATGATCGTCGGCGCCGACAAGACCTCCGACGATGGCATATTGCGCGCCAGCGCCCGGCTCTATGGCAGCTACCACCTGCGCCGCGTTTATTACTCTGCCTTCAGCCCGATCCCCGATTCATCATCTTCGCTGCCCTTGCAGAAGCCGCCGCTGATGCGCGAGCACCGGCTCTATCAGGCCGACTGGCTTATGCGCTTCTACGGCTTCTCGCAGCCGGAAATCCTGGCCGGCAGCAATGACGGGATGCTCGACCTTGCCATCGATCCCAAGCTCGCCTGGGCGCTGCGCAACCGGGGCCGATTCCCGGTCGACGTCAACCGCGCCGAGCGAGAGGCGCTGCTGCGCGTTCCCGGGCTCGGCACCAAGGTCATCGACAGGATCATCGAGACACGCCGCCACCGCCGGCTGCGGCTGGAGGATGTCGGCCGGCTCTGCCATTCGATCGCCAAGGTGCGGCCCTTCATCGTCGCGGAAGGCTGGTCGCCGGGCGCGCTGACCGACAAGGCCGGCTTGCGCCAGGCGATCACCCGCTCCTGCGAGCAGCTTTCCCTGTTCTGACCATGGCAAGAACCCAGCTCAACCTCGCCGCTCATGTCGTCCGGCTCGAAAGCCAGACCGATTTTGCCGGCTGGCGCGATGCCGCGCGCCGGCTGGCGACGAACGATATTCCGCCGGAAGATGTCGCGTGGCACGTCGAACCGGATCGCGAAGATGGCGCCAGCGAATTGCCGGCTGCGCAAGCCGATGCGCGACTGGTCGTGCCGCGCGACTTCATCGAGCGCGCCGAGACGGTCATCTGCCACAATGACCCCGAGCGCTTCGGCTTTCTCTACCGGCTGCTCTGGCGGTTGCGTTCCGAGCCGAGGCTGCTTTCGATCGCGACCGATCCCGACATCCGGCGGCTGGAGACTATGGAGAAGGCGGTGCACCGCGACATCCATAAGATGCGCGCCTTCGTGCGTTTCCGGAAGATCGGCGAAGGCGCGGAGGAGCGCTATGTCGCGTGGTTCGAGCCCGACCATTACATCGTCGAGCGCAATGCCGATTTCTTCGTGCGCCGGTTCACCGGGATGCGCTGGACGATCCTGACCCCGCATGCCTCGGCCGACTGGGACGGCGAGAGGCTGGCGATGGGGGCGGGTGCGGCCAAGCGCGACGCGCCGGCGGAAGACGATGCCGAGGCGCTGTGGCGGACCTATTTCGAAAACATCTTCAACCCGGCCCGCCTCAAGGTGAAGGCGATGCAGAAGGAGATGCCGAAGAAATATTGGCGGAACCTTCCCGAGGCCTCGCTCATTCCAGATTTGATAGCAGGAGCGGATAAAGCCGCATCAGACATGATCGCCCGGATGCCAACCAGCCCAGCACCGCACCATGCCAAGGTGAAAGCCAAGCACTGGCCTACGCCCGAGCCGTCCGATGTGGTGGCGCCCGAGGCCGACGATATTCCGGAGCTGCGCGACGAGGCGAAAGGCTGCCGCCGCTGCCCGCTCTGGCGCGACGCGACGCAGACCGTCTTCGGCGAGGGACCGGAGAACGCCGATGTGATCTTCGTCGGCGAGCAGCCCGGCGACCAGGAGGACCTGGCCGGCAAACCGTTCGTCGGGCCGGCGGGCAAGGTGTTCGACAGCATCCTGGACGACGCCGCAATCGATCGCCGCAAGGTCTATGTGACCAATGCGGTGAAACACTTCAAATTCGAGCCGCGCGGCAAAAGGCGCATCCACTCCAAGCCCAATGCCGGGGAGATCCAGGCCTGCCGCTGGTGGCTGGACAAGGAGCTCGACCTGATCAAGCCCAACCTCGTGGTGGCACTCGGCGCGACGGCGGCGCAGTCGCTGCTCGGCAAGGCGGTGCCGATCACCAAGATGCGCGGCGACGTGGTCGAGCGCGAGGATGGCTTGCGCGTGTTCCTGACCATCCATCCGTCCTTCATCCTGCGCATCCGGGAGCAGGAGGACAAGGAGGCCGAGCGGGAGCGGTTCTTGCAGGATATGCGGAAGGTCAAGCAGCTGATGGGCGCTTAGGCAGTATTGATCTTCAACACTGCCCGGCCGAGCCAAGTCTACCTAACCAGAATCGCCCTCAGATCATTAACATTCGTGCCGGTTGGCCCCGGCACGAACAGGTCGCCAACCGCATTGAACGCCGTCCAGGCGTTGTTGCCGGCGAGCATTGCCTTGGCGTCGACGCCTGCTGCGCGCATGCGCGCAATGGTCGAGCCGTCGGCGAAGGCGCCGGCATTGTTTTCCGAGCCGTCTATTCCGTCGGTGTCGGCGGCAAGTGCATGAATGCCCTCGACGCCATCGATGCCGATGGCGAAGGCGAGCAGGAATTCGGAATTGCGGCCGCCCTTGCCCTTTATGCCGTCAACGGGGGCCCGCAAGGTGACGGTCGTCTCGCCTCCGGACAGGATCAGCACGGGCTTCTTGAAGGGACGGTTGCGGGTCGCCACCTCGCGCGCGATCGCGGCATGGACGCCGCCGACCTCGCGCGCCTCGCCCTCGATCACATCCGACAGGATGACGGCCTCGATGCCTTGCCGCTTCGCTTCGGCGGCGGCGGCTTCGAGCGACACGCCCGCCGAGGCGGTCAGATGCACCTCGTTGCCGGCAAAGCGCGGATCGTCGGGACGAGGCGCGTCGGCGGCAGGCGAATTGATATGCGCCATGACCGAAGCCGGAAGCTTCATGCCATAGGCGGCGATCGAGGCCAGAGCATCCGCGCGGCTGCCGGTGTCGGGCACGGTCGGCCCCGAGGCGACCAGCGCCGGATTGTCGCCCGGTATGTCGGAAACGACCAGGGACACCACGCGCGCCGGATGCGCGGCTGCGGCAAGCCGTCCGCCCTTGATGGTCGAGACATGCTTGCGGATGGTGTTCATCGCCGCAATCGGCGCGCCGGAGGCGAGCAGCGCCTCGTTGACGGCGATCTCGTCGGCCAAGGTAAGGCCCGGAGCGGGAGACGGCAGCAGGGCCGAGCCGCCGCCGGAAATCAGCGCCACGATCAGGTCGTCCGAAGTCAGGCCCCGCACCTTCTCCAGCAGCCGGCGCGAGGCTTCGAGGCCGGCGGCATCCGGCACCGGGTGCGCCGCTTCGATGATCTCGATGCGCTCGCATCTGGCGCCATAGCCGTAGCGGGTGACGACAAGGCCATCGATCGGGCCGTCCCAGACCTTCTCGAAGGCCGCCGCCATCTGCGCCGAGCCCTTTCCCGCGCCGATGACGATGGTGCGGCCCTTGGGCTTCGCCGGCAAATGATTGCGGATCGTCTTTTCCGGGTCGGCGGCGGCGACGGCAGCGTTGAAGATCGAGGTGAGGAAGGTTTTTGGATCGGTCATTTGTCTTCCGGCGGCAATCTGAGCTTGCTCGCATCGACGCCCAGATGCGCGCAGATCGCATCGACCACGACACCATGATCCTCGCGCTCCGGCAGGCCCGAGACGGCGATGACGCCAATGACCCCGGCCCCCTTGACCGTGACCGGAAAGCCGCCGCCCGCGAGCACGTAATCGGCGATGTCGAGCGCTTCGCCGATCTTGAAGGTGCGGTCGGGACGCTGCTGCTCCAGCACAAGGCGATAGGTGCTTCTCAGATAGCGCTTCACAACATTGATCTTGCGCCGCGCCCAGTCTTGATTGGAGGCGTTGGAGCCCGGCATGGCGGCATAGAAGAGCGGCCGGTCGAAGGTCCTGATGTCGACGATGATCGGCAGGTCTTCGTTCAGCGCCCGATCCCTGATGGCGGAACCGATCGTGAAGGCGACGGCCTCGTCGAAGGCCGGGAAAACCAGCGTGGCTTCCTGTTTCTTGATCAGAGCGATGTCGTCGGCGGTGGCCATGGCGTTTCCCCTGTCAATGTCGACGCACGCTTTGGCCGATGGCTGACGCGGGGTCAAGCGACCAGCGTATTTAATCTATGCGACAATCGCGCTCTTCGCCGGACGGCCCGCAACATAGACCTCGCGCACAACACGGTCGTCGCCCAGCGTCTGCAAGAGGAACAGCTCCTCAGCCAGCGTCTCCACCGTCTCCATCCTGAGCCGTATCGCCGGCGTGGCATGGGCATCGAGCACGACGATGTCGGCATCGGTGCCCTCCTCCAGCGTGCCGACCTTGTCGGCCACCGACAGCGCCTCGGCGTTGCCGCGCGTCAATTGCCAGAAGGACTGGAACGGGTTCAGCTTCTCGCCGTTCAGCGCGATCACCTTGTAGCCCTCGTCCATGGTGCGCAGCATCGAATAGTTGGTGCCGCCGCCGACATCGGTGGCGGCCGCAATCCGGAGCGGCTTCTCGCGCCGGCGATAGCGCTGGTAGTCGAACAGGCCGGAACCGAGGAAAAGATTGGAGGTCGGGCAGAACACCGCGACCGAGCCCGAGTGCGACAGCGCATCCGCCTCGCGCTCCGACAGATGGATGCAGTGGCCGAACAGGCTCTTCTTGCCGAGCAGGCCGTAATGCTCATAGACGTCGGTGTAGTCGCGCGACCAGGGGTAAAGCTCCTGGGTGAAGGCGATCTCGGCGTGGTTCTCCGACAGATGCGTCTGCATGTGCAGGTCGGGATGCTCGCGGCAGAGCGCGCCGGCCATCTCCATCTGCTCGGGCGTCGAGGTGATGGCGAAGCGCGGCGTGATGGCATAGAGTTGGCGGCCCTTGCCGTGCCAGTCGGCAATCAGCGCCTTTGTATCGTCGTAGCCCGTCTGCGGCGTGTCGAGCACGCCATCCGGCGCGTTCCGGTCCATCATCACCTTGCCGGCGATGTTGAGCATGTTGCGCTCATGCGACTCGGCGAAGAAGGCTTCGGCGGAAGATTTGTGCACCGAGCAATAGGCGGCGACCGTCGTCGTGCCGTGCCGCAGCATCTCGTCGAGGAACAGCCGCGCGATGCGGCGGCCATGCTGCGCGTTCTGGAACTTCGACTCTTCGGGAAAGGTGTACTTGTTCAGCCAGTCGAGCAGCTCGGCGCCGTAGGAGGCGATGATCTGCATCTGCGGCACGTGGACATGCGCGTCGAGGAAGCCCGGCAGGATGAGATGCGGACGATGGTCGATCGTCTCGACGCCTGTACCCGCCCTCTTCGCGACATCCGCATAGGAGCCGGCGGCGACGATCCCGCCATTGTCGATCAGCAGGGCGCCATCCTCCTCGTAGCGCCAGGCGGAATGGTCGTCGATCGTTTCGGGCCAGCGCAGGAAGGAGAGCGTGCGGCCGCGCAGAATTTTCGCTGTCATGCTTACTTTCCGGCGCCTTCGAACCAGGCGACCAGAAGGGCCCGTTCCTGGTCGGTGATCTGGGTGACGTTGGCGGGCGGCATGGCATGCGCCCGGCCGGCCTGGATGTAGATCTCGCGCGCATGCTCGGCGATGCGCTCGTCGGTGTCGAGCAGCACGCCCTTCGGCGCATGGTAAATTCCTTCATAGACCGGCTCTTCCGTATGGCACATGGAGCAGCGGCCGAGCACGGTGTCGCGCACCGCCGGGAAATGGGCCGAGGCGATGTAGACCTGAGCGGCGGCGGAGGCGGCGGAGGTCTTCGGCTCGCCGGTCAGCACCTTCGGCACGGTCGACAGCCAGATGATGATCATGAACAGCACGGCAGCACCCAGCCAGGTCCAGGTCGGGTTGCCTTTGCGAGCGTGCACCGTGTTGAAATAGTGCCGGATCAGCACGCCGATGATGAAGACCAGCGAGGCGATAACCCAGTTGAACTGCGTGCCGAAGGCCAGCGGGTAGTGGTTTGACAGCATCAGAAACAGAACCGGCAAGGTCAGATAGTTGTTGTGCAGCGAGCGCTGCTTGGCGATTTTCCCGTATTTCGGGTCCGGTTTGCGGCCGGCGATCAGGTCGGCGACGACGATCTTCTGGTTGGGGATGATGACCATGAAGACATTGGCCGACATGATCGTGGCGGTGATGGCGCCGAGATGCAGGAAGGCGGCGCGGCCGGTGAAGAGATGCGTCAGCCCCCAGGCGATGAAGACCAGCACGCAATAGAGCACCAGCATGAGGCCGGTGTCGCTCTTGCCCAGCGGTGAGCGGCAGAGCAGGTCGTAGACGATCCAGCCGACACCGATGGTGGCCAGCGACAGAAGGATGCCGACCGGCACCGAGATGTTGAGCACGTTCGGGTCGATCAGGAAGAGATCAGCGCCGGCGTAGTAGACGACGCAAAGCATGGCGAAGCCCGAGAGCCAGGTGGCGTAGGATTCCCATTTGAACCAGGTGAGGTGCTCAGGCATCTCGGCCGGCGCCACCAGATATTTTTGGATGTGGTAGAAGCCGCCGCCATGCACCTGCCACTCCTCGCCGAAGGCGCCGGCGGGCAGGCCGGGACGCTGGCGCAGCCCAAGGTCGAGGGCAACGAAATAGAAGGACGAGCCGATCCAGGCGATGCCGGTGATGACATGCAGCCAGCGGACCGCAAAACTCAGCCAGTCCCAGAAAATCGCGAAATCCGTCATTGCACTCGTCCCTGCCGATGAGAGCGACTTTACGGTCTGGCGCGCAAACGAAAAGAGGCGAGGTGCGCGATGACTTTCAAAAAAAAATGGAAAATACTAGGCTCGCCCCTTCGCAGCCGTTTAAGAGCCACGAACCTCGCATGGCCTATCTCGACAACATCGCCGTTTTCGTCCGCGTCGTCGAGCTCGGCAATCTGTCGGCGGCGGGGCGCGACATGCGTATTTCGCCGGCGGTGGCCTCCAATCGCATCAAGGAGTTGGAAAAGCACCTGGGCGTCAGGCTGTTCAATCGCACGACCCGCCAATTGATGCCGACCGAGCACGGCACGGTGTTCTACACCGGCGCCAAGCAGGTGCTGGACGCCATCACCGAGGCGGAAGCCGCGGTCGCGGCGCTTTCCGGCCAGCCGCGCGGGACCATCAGGGTTACGGCGCCGCTCGGCCTCGGACGGCGGCTGATCGCTTCCGGTATCCCGGATTTCCACGACAAATATCCAGACATCGAGGTGCGGCTCAGGCTCTCCGACCACAATGTCGACATCATGAAGGAAGGCATCGACGTCGCCTTCCGCCTCGGCATCATCGAGGATTCCAGCCTCAGGATGCGCGGCATCATGGAATGCGAGCGCGTGCTGGTGGCGGCGCCGAAATATCTGGAAGCGCGCGGCGAGCCCGCCGAACCGCAGGAACTGGTCGGCAGGAAGCACGACTGCCTGATGCTGCGCTATGCCGGCGCGCGCGAATATGTCTGGACGCTGCAGACGCCGAGCGGCCAGCAGAAGTTCGAGGTGCACGGCCCTTACGACACAGACGACGGCGACGTGCTGACCGGCTGGGCGCTGTCGGGCCGCGGCATCATCAACAAGCCGCGTTTCGAGGTGGAACCCTTCATCCGCGACCGCCGGCTGAAGGTCATCCTGCCCCAGACGCCGCCGACGCCGGTGCAGTTCGCCGCCGTCTATCCGCACAAGAAGCTGCAGGACCCGAAGGTGCGGCTGCTGCTCGACTTCATGGCCGAGCGCTGCCAGCGGCTGATCAAGGATATCCTGGCGGGGAAGTAAGGGACCGGCAGCGTTGCGTCGCGGTTGGCCGAAGCCTCCGTGACGTCGTCATCCACGGGCGGAGCGACGCGTAGCGGCGCGCAGACCCGAGGATCCATTCCGTGACCTTCGACGTGGGGCGCAGCGGAGCAGATTCTGCTTCGTTGGGCGGCGCCTCGACGTCACGGAATGGATTCTATGGTCTGCGCCGCGTCGCTTCGCTCCTTGCTCCGCCATAGAATGACGGCCGCGAGGAGGGTTCGCAGCTAATCGCCGAAGCATGTGGCCGCCAACACGACATTCGGGCCAATGCCTCTGCCTCGATGCAGTCGACGGCTGGTCGGCATATGACAGCCTCGTGGCCCACTCGATCCCGTTGCCATGCGCGAAGAGGGGCCTAGGTTGGTGACCAGACGTCTGCCCGATTTCAGGGCAGCCGAAGGGCCGCCACATGCATCTCGCCGTTTCGCTGAACATTGCCGCCGAGGGAAAAGACATCCTGGACTTCGGCCAGATCAGCGCGTTCGTACGGCAGGCGGAAGCGGCCGGTGTGGATATGGTCATCATTTCCGACGCCGCCGGGGAGCCGTCAACCAGCCCATTCGAAGCGACGACGCTGCTGGCGGCTCTGGCAGCCGTGACCGACAGGATCGGGCTGGTGGCCGGCGCCTCGATGCTCGCGCACCAGCCCTACAATCTGGCGCGACGGTTTGCGTCGCTCGACATCATCAGCCATGGCCGCATCGGCTGGAATGCCACGCTGTGGCAAAACCCGCGCGAGGCGGCGAATTTCAGCCGCCCGGAAGGTTTCTCCGACGAGGATTTTCGCCGACGCGCGGAGGAATATATCGGCATCGTCCAAAAACTATGGCAGGGCTGGGATGCGGACGCCTTGCTGTTCGACAAGGCAGGCGGCCGGTTCCACGATCCCGACAAGATGCATGTTCTCGACCACGAGGGCGAGTTCTTCTCGGTGCGCGGACCGCTCAATGTGGCGCGCTCGCCACAAGACACGCCTGTGCTGGTCATGTCTGGCTTAGACGAGGCCGACCGCGACTTCGCGAGCCGCGTCGCCGACGTCATTCTGATCGCGGAACAATCGGTCGAGGCCGCCAATGCTGCGACCGCCGATTTGAGACGCCGGGCGCTTGCCGCCGACCGCAAACCGGAAGGCGTGAAGGTGCTGTTGACGATCGCCATCGAATCCGAGCCGCCTATCGACAGGTTTCGAAGCTTGCTGGTCTCGGTCGGCTGTGACGGCTTCAATTTTGTTTTGCCGGCTGATGTCGCGGCGCTTCAGAATTTTACCGACCGCGTTTTGCCGGAGCTCCAGCCCCACGGCCTCGCCGGCCAGGGCCAGCAAGGCACGACGCTGCGCGCCCGTCTTGGCCTCGGCACAGGAGGCGCAAAATGACTGCGCGCCAGATGAAGCTCGGCCTTTTCCTGTGGGCGACCGGACACCACATCGCTGCCTGGCGTCATCCGGACGCGCATGTCACGGCCGGCATCGACATCGGCCATTACATAAAACTCGCCCGCACGGCTGAAGCCGCGAAATTCGACATGGTGTTCTGCGAGGACGCCGCCGGCCTGCGCGAGGCCAATGTCCAGATCGCCAGCCAGACGTCACGCTCGATCGGCTTCGAGCCGATCAGCCTGCTCTCGGCGCTGGCCGCGCAGACCGAGCGCATCGGCTTGGTTTCCACTGCGTCCACCAGCTACAACGAACCTTACGGCCTGGCGCGCATGTTCGCCTCGCTCGACAATCTGAGCGGCGGGCGCGCCGGCTGGAATCTCGTCACCTCGGCGAGCCCGATCGAGGCCGCGAATTTCGGCGCGACGGGGCTGCGGCCGCATGCCGACCGCTATGCGCGGGCGCGCGAATTCGCCACCGTCATCACCGGGCTCTGGAACCGCAAGCCTGCCGGGCATGACGGCGAGAGTTTTTCCGTGAGCGATCCGCTCGACATACCGCCCTCGCCGCAGGGCGCGCCGGTGATGGTGCAGGCGGGCGCCTCGGACGACGGCAAGGACCTTGCCGCGCGCACCGCCGATGTCGTGTTCTCGGCGGCGCAGACTTTCGAGGAGGCCAAGGCCTTTTACGACGATCTCAAAGGACGGCTCGCCGCCTATGGCCGCCAGCCGGACGATGTGAAAATCATGCCCGGCGTGGCGCCGATCGTGGCCGCCACGAAAGCCGAGGCGCAAGCGAAATACGATGCGCTGCAGGAATTGATCCCGGACGATGTCGGCGTGGCGCTGCTCTCCAGCTATCTCAGCATCTCCGATCTTGGTCGCTACTCGATCGACGGGCCGCTGCCCGAGCTGCCGGAGAGCGAAGGCATGAAGAGCCGGCAGGCGCTGGTCATCGAGCAGGCGCGCCGCGACGGGCTCTCGATCCGCGAACTGGCGCGATACTTTGCCGGCGCGCGCGGTCATTGGCGGATCGTCGGCACGGCCGGAGAGATCGCCGACGAGTTGCAGGCGCGCTTCGAAGGCGGCGCCGCCGACGGCTTCAATGTGATGCCGTCCTGGTTCCCGGGCGAACTCGGCGCCTTCGCGGCTCTGGTCGTGCCTGAGCTGCAGCGGCGCGGCCTGTTCCGCAAGGACTATGAAGGCCGCACTTTGCGCGAGCATCTCGGCCTCAAGCGGCCGACGTAGGGATTAATCCATCAGCCGCGCCGTTCCGGACACCCTGATCGAACTGCCAGGCGCCGGCGGGATGTCGGCATGGAGGCGCGAGCGCATGCCCATATCCTTGCCCTGGACGATGTCGATGGCGCCGCCATGCGGCCAGCCGAGATCGCGCAGATAGCCGGCAAAGGCCGCGGTCGCCGCCCCTGTCGCCGGGTCCTCGTAGACGCCGCCGGAAGCAAAAGGATTGCGCGTGTGGAAGAGGCGCGGCGTCTCGGCGTAAGCGAGCAGGATCGTGACCAGGCCTTCGCGCCGCATGAAGGACTGGCCCTGCTTCAAGTCATAAGCCATCGCAGCCAACGCCTCGCGCGACTTCAGCGCCAGCACGAGATGATCGGCGCCGCCATGGATGAGCGCCGGCGGAATGGCGGGATCGAGATCGCCCGGCTCATAGCCGAGCAAGGCGAGCGCCTCGCCGATCAGTTCCGACGAAGCCGGCCGGCTGCGCGTCGGTGGCGACTGCAGGGCGGCAGCGACGTTGGCGCCGTCGCAAAAACCTTCGACGGTGATGTTCGCCTGATTGAGGATCAGCGCGAAGACCCCGTTACCAAACTTCCTGACCAGCGCCGCGCCGAGCGCGATGGTGGCATGGCCACAGAACGGCACTTCCGATTCCGGCGAGAAGTAGCGCACGCGCCAGCTTTCGCCTTCGGGCGCCGCGAAGGCGGTTTCCGAGAAGCCGATTTCGGCCGCGACGCGCTGCATGTCTGCCGCGTCGGGCAAGGCCTCGCCGATCACCACGCCGGCCGGATTGCCGCCAGTGTTCCCGTCCGAAAAGGCTGCTATGCGCAGAATGTCCATGTTTCCTGGCCCCGTTGTCTGTGCGGCGCAACAAATACGTTTCGGGCCGCTTTGGGAAATGAAGAAAACGGCGAGCTGCGGTGAGCGCCAGTCACACCTGCGATCGGCGTTGCACCTGTAACTAGCGTGACTGGCAGGCCGAGGCTTGATTGCCACGTGGTTCCCCCAGTCCGTCGCTGCTTCGCAGCGCCACCTTTCCCCCCTCCGGAGGGAAAGGAAGGGAGCGTTGCTGGACGAGTGTTGAGGCCAAAAAGCTTGGCGCCTTTCCTCTACCCCGTCGATCGGGGGAGAGGTGGCTCGGCGAAGCCGAGACGGAGTGGGGGTCGACCAGCGCTGCATTGAACAATACATGCGCCAAGCCGCGCCGTAGCCCACTTTGTGGGACGAGGAACCCAAGCTTTCCAAGATCGCGACGGCCAGTAGCTGGCGTTTCCTGCCTACATGGCCGGCTGGATCAGCCGGCCATCGCCTTTTCAGCGCCGGCCGCGCTTGGCGCATCCGTTGCATGCGCGACCAGCGCCGTCATGATCTCGGCGGCGGCGAGCGCGGCAATCACCGGCGGGCGCTTATCTTTCACGGCATTGCCGCCGATCGGCGAGACAAGGCGGTCGAACTCGGCTTCGCTGCCATCGGCGGACTTCAGGAACCAGCTCCTGAAGGTGGCTTTCTTGGTCTTCGAACCGATCATGCCGACATAGGCGATGTCGTCGCGCTTCAGCGCCTCGGCGACGATCAGGAAATCCAGCGCATGGTCATGGGTCAGGATGGCGAAGGCCGATCCCGCCGGCGCCTCGCGCACCACGGCTTCGGGCATCGGCGTCAACCGCTTCTCGACCGTTTCCGGCATGCCTTCCAATGCCTCCGATCGGGTCTCGACGACGACGACGTGAATCGGCAGCAGCGCCAGCGACGCGGCCAGCGCCTGGCCGACATGGCCGCCGCCGAAAAGGTAGACATGTGGACGGTGCGCCTCTTCCGATTGAGCCTTGGCGATCAGCTGCTGTTCCAGCACGCCGTCGACGAGGCGGATCAACACCTCGACGCGGCCGCCGCAGCATTGGCCGATCTCCGGCCCGAGCGGAACATCGAGCGTGGCGCAGACTTCATCGACCTCAATGCGGGTTTCGTTACCCTCCCCCTCGTGGGGGTCGGAGAGCAGACGGCGCGAAGCGGCGTCTGCTCTCCGGGGCGGGGGTACGGAGACGCCCCGCCCCCCTCCCCGGCCGACTTCGTCGTCCGACCCTCCCCACAAGGGGGAGGGTGAGG
>NZ_SUGA01000080.1 GCF_004963255.1 Mesorhizobium sp.
GGACAGCGCCCCCCTCTGTCCTGCCGGACATCTCCCCCACGAGGGGGGAGATCAGCAGTTCCCGCCTCTGCGCCTTATGCCTTGCGCTTCTCGACCTCCGCCTTGCGCAAGAGGAACCGCTGGATCTTGCCGCTCGGCGTCTTCGGCAGCTCGCTCACGAACTCGACCTCACGCGGATAGGAATGCGCCGACAGCCGCTTCTTCACATGCTGGGCGAGCTCCTCGGCGAGCGCTTCGCTGCCTTTGTAAGCGGGCGCCAGCACCACGAAGGCCTTGACGATCTCGGTGCGCTGCGGATCTGGTACGCCGACCACCGCCGCCTCGTTGACCGCCGGGTGCTCGATCAGCGCGCTTTCGACATCGAAAGGCCCGATGCGGTAGCCGGACGAGGTGATCACGTCGTCGGCCCGCCCGATGAAGGAGACCGAGCCGTCCGGCTCGTACTCCACAGTGTCGCCGGTGCGATAATAGCCGCCGGCGATCGCCGGCGTTTCCGCCTGATGGTAGCCGTCGAACCAGCGCAGCGGCGAGTTGGCGATATCGACAGCGAGCACGCCGGGCTGATTGGGGCCGAGCTCGTTGCCTTCGTCGTCCAGCACCACCATGCGATAGCCCGGCATGGCGAAACCGGCCGAGCCTGGGCGTACCGGATGCTTGAGCCCGTGATGGTTGTTGACCATCATGCCGTTCTCGGTCTGGCCGTAATGGTCGTGGATCGGTGCGGCGAGATGGGCGTCGAACCAGCGGATCACTTCCGGGTTGAGCGGCTCGCCGGCGCTGCTCACCACGCGCAGCTTTCCTTTGACGCGGGCCGCAGCCTCGGGCCCTTCCGCCATCAGCAGGCGATAGGCCGTCGGCGAGCCGGCTAGGCTGGTGACGCCCAGCCGCTCGATGATGTCGTAGGTCGATTTGGCGTTGAAGGCCCCTTCGTAGAAGGTGGTGGCGATGCCGAGCAGCAAGGGCCCGGTGATGGCGTAGTAGAGCCCGTAGGCCCAGCCGGGATCGGCGATGTTCCAGAAGACGTCGTCGGGGCGAAGCCCGATCGCGTCGCGCATATAAGCGCCGAAGGCAAGAAGCGCGCTGAGCGGCACCGGCACGCCTTTCGGGTGCCCGGTGGTGCCGGAGGTCGACATCATCATGAACAGGTCCGAGCCCTTGCGCATCACCGGCTCGCAGTCGGGGGAGGCGGCGGCGAGCGCGGCGCGGAAATCGATGTCGCCTGCGGGCGGCGTCTCGCCGGGTGCGAGGATGATGGCAATGCGCGGATGGATCTCCACCTCCTCGAGCTTGCCGCGGTTGGCGGGGTTGGTCACCACCAGCTTCGCCTTGCTATAGCTCAGGCGATGCTCGACCGCCTTCGGTCCGAAGGCGGTGAACAGCGGCTGGTAGGCCGCGCCGATCCGCCATGTGCCGAGGATCAGCGCCACGAGTTCTGGAATGCGCGGCAGCATGCCGGCCACGACATCGCCGGGGCCGACGCCGAGACTTTTGAGCAGGGTGCCGACACGGCCCGACATGTCGGCGAGGTCTTCGAAGGAATATTCGCGCAATTCGCCGCCGGCCGAGATCGCGCGCAGCGCCAGCCGGTTTTGGCTGGTATGGCGGCCGCAGCATTCGACATAGGCGTTGATGCCGGTCGCCGGATCGCCGTGCAGGCGCGCGATCTCGTCCTCGATGCGAAATTGCGCGACGGCATCCTCATAGCGCGGCAGCGCTCGCGTCCTGGTCATGGCGTTCCTCCCTCGGATGGAGATTGCCTGAAAACCTGGCGCCGGTCGATTGCGGCGAAAGTCAATGGCCCTTGGCAAGCGAGTGAGGTCGCCCTCCACAGCGCGAAGGAACGTGGCTGCCTACGCCGCGAGCTAAGGCAGTTGGATGCCCTGCGCCTGCATATGCCGTTTCCAGCGGCTGTGCAGCTCTGCCGGCCGGCAGCCGATACGCTCGTCGAGGAACGTAGCGGCCGTTATCCGGTCGGTGCGGAAATGGCGGAAATCTTGGCGCAGCTCGCACCAGGCGGCAAGCAGCCGCATGGTCTCGGCATAGCCGATCATCGTCGGCCAGATGACGCGCTCGCTCTCGTCGCCCTGTTCGTTGCGGTAGCGGATCCGGATCTTGTGACCCTTGCGGATCGAGGCCCGCGCCTTCGCGATATCCAGCCCGTCCGGCAGGCTTGCGCGGCTGAGCGGCGCGCCGACGGTCGGATTGCTGACGAAGGGACGCAGCCGCTCGGGCACGACGGTCGCGATCTTGGCGATCAGGTCGCGCGCCGCGCCCGCCAGCACCGGGTCGCCCTTGTCGGCCACCCATTGCGCGCCGAGCACCGCCGCCTCCAGCTCGTCCGGCGTCAGCATCAGCGGCGGCATGTCGTAGTCGCGATCGAGCACATAGCCGAGGCCGGGTTCGCCCCGGATCGGCACGCGCTGCCCGATCAGGTCGGCAATGTCGCGATAGACCGAGCGGCGCGAGGTTTCGAGTTCTTCAGCGATCCGGCTGGCGGTGATCGGCCGGCTCGAGCGCCGCAGGATCTGGATGATCTGGAACAGTCGGTCGGCGCGGCGCAAGGCAAGTCTCCTGTTGCCACTATGCTGGCAGCAGGCCTGGTCCACAAGCCGGGGCAAGGCGCGCGGACGGGCGCGTCCGGCCGCGCGGCCAGCCCACGGAGAAGACCAATGAATTTCGTTTCGACCCGCATCATCACCGCCGACGTCAGGCGGCTCGTCGCCTTCTACGAGACGGCGACAGGCATCAAGCTCACGCTCTACACCGAGGATTTCGCCGAACTGGTCACGGATGTGGGCACGCTGGCGATCGGCAGCACGCGCACGCTTCAGCTCTTCGGCGGCGACCACGTCGCAAGCCCGGCGGCAAATCGCACCGCCATCATCGAGTTCCGCGTGGCTGATGTGGATGAGGAATATCGACGCCTGAGCGGTCTCATTGAAGGCGCACTGGTGCAGGCGCCGACGACTATGCCCTGGGGCAACCGCTCGCTGCTGTTTCGCGATCCCGACGGCAATCTGGTCAATTTCTTCACGCCGGTGACGGCAGAGGCGATCAGGAAATTCGAACGGTGAGAGGCATGGCCATCAATCTCCGAGGCCGCGTTCTGTCACGCCCCCCTCTGTCCTGCCGGACATCTCCCCCACAAGGGCATATGCGCTAAGATAGCGTTGGCATGGCTTGAAACTTGCGTTTTCGTGGT
>NZ_SUGA01000081.1 GCF_004963255.1 Mesorhizobium sp.
CGTAGAATCACAACCGATTCCGCGCCGCAATGCCTATCTTAGCGCATATGCCCACAAGGGGGAGATTAGCGGCTCGGGCGCCCCGCTCTTTCCTGCAGCGTTGCTAGTTGGCGAAAGCCTGCGCGACATCCGATCTCCCCCCAAGTGGGGGTTGAGGAGCAGTCCGCGCAGCGGACGGGAAGCCAATTGCTTGGCTTTCCGAGCGACGAAAGCCGGCAGGACAGAGGGGGGCGCGAAGGAACGCGGCGTATGACAATCTGCGGCGGCGGTAGTGGTTGACCTCGCGCGCCATCCATCCGATATCCCGCAAAAATCTACTCCGAGCCCCAAATGACCACCGATCTCAAACAACCGGCCGCCGACGCCGCCTGGCAGGACGATGTCCGCGCCGGCGTGCGCCATGTCCGCGACCTCGTATCCCTGCCGCTTTCGCCGGCCGAGCGCGCCGCCGCGCAGGAGGCCGCCGCGGCCCACAAGGTGCGCGTGCCAAAACCCTATCTCGACCTGATCGACTGGAACGACCCCAACGACCCGATCCGCGCCCAGGTCATCCCGTCGCCGGACGAGCTGGTTGCCGCCGAGGGCGAGCTGGACGATCCGATCGGCGACCACGCCTTCAGCCCCGTTCCCAGGCTGACGCACCGCCATGCCGACCGCGTGCTCCTGTTCCCGACCTATCAATGCGCCGTCTATTGCCGTTTCTGTTTCCGCAAGGAGTCGCTGACCTCGATCGGCCGCGGCTATACGCGCGAGGCGCTGGAGCCGGGGCTGGCCTATATCGCCGGGCATCCCGAAATCCGCGAGGTGATCCTGACGGGTGGCGATCCGCTGTCGCTGCCTGACAAGGCGCTGGCCGAGATCCGCGCCCGCCTGGAGGCGATCCCGCATCTCAGGCTCCTGCGCATCCACACCCGCGTGCCGGTGGCGCTGCCGTCGCGCATCACGCCCGGCCTGGTCGAGGCGCTGCAGGGCCGGCTGATGGCGAGCGTGGTCACGCATTTCAATCATCCGCGCGAGCTTACCGCCGAAGCCGAGGCGGCTTGCCGCGCGATGCGGCAGGCGGGCTTCGTGCTGCTCAACCAGAGCGTTCTGCTGAAAGGCGTCAACGATCATGTCGAGGTGCTGGAGGAACTCTGCCGCGAGCTGATGTACCGTCTCGGGGTAAAACCCTATTACCTGCACCACGGCGACCTCGCGCGCGGCATGGCGCACCGCCGCACGACGATCGCCGAGGGCCAGGGGCTGGTGGCGGAGCTGCGCCGGCGGCTCTCCGGCATCTGCATCCCAACCTATGTCATCGACCTGCCCGACGGCGGCGGCAAGGTGCCGCTGGCGGCGAGCCACATCGAGGGCCGCGACGGCGACACCTGGCTGATCAGAGGCCAGGACGGCAAGGTGCGGGAATATCGCGAGGTGCTGGCCTGAGGCGTGGGTTCTCCGCCGCTCAAGGCGGCCCGGCACCCCTGTTCGGGGGAAATATGCCGGCCGCGGCGCGACGCTGCGTTCGATCCTTTGAATTCATCAAAGTCTGCAACTGAGAAAGTTGCCAGCCAGGCCCCTTCAAGCGATCCTTGAGCCTCGCCCCCGGCCATGCGGGATTTCCCGCCGGCAGAGCCCCCGGTCTCAACATTGCCCCCTTCTCATGGGAACCGGATTCCGCGCCCCGCATTCTATGAGCGGGGACTGAAGGAGCGTCGCGTGAAGGCCTTGTTGGGAATTGCCGGTGGTTTCGTGCTGACCTTGGCCGTGTTCGCCAGCGGACTTGCCTTCGCCACCTGGATGCTGGCCGCCAAGCCGGTGCGCCAGGCAACGCCCACGATCGGCGTTTCCGAGCTCTGGACAAAGGACGCGCAGCCGGTCAATCCGCAGAAGCAGAACCTCGAGCGCATTCCCGCCCAGCAGTCGGCGACCGCGACCGCGGCGTCATCAAGTGAACCGATCAGGACCGCGAGTGGCGCAACGCAGGCGTCGGCGCTTGCGGCGCCAGCACAGCCGCAGCCGCAGCAATCGGGCGCGTCCGCTCCCACTCAACCTGCCGCGGACGCCAATGCCGCCCAGCAATCGGCGCCGGCCGATCAGCAGGCTGAGCGGCAATTGCCCGTTGCCCATCTGCAATGGTGCGCCGCCCGCTATCGCAGCTACCGCCCGGCGGAAAACAGCTATCGCTCCTATAGCGGCGAGCTGCGCCCCTGCATCTCGCCCTATTACGACCTTGGTGACCGCACCGCCTCGACCGGCCCAAGCGATCAGGGCGGCGACCAGGCCAAGGACCGGGCAGGGGCAAACGACAGGCAGACCGCCACGGCCGAGATCACCGACGACCAGGCCGAGATGGAGGGCTACGCCCCCTCCGGCGACGGCTACGCCACCACCTATGGCGGCCCGCCGGAAGAGATCTCGCCCGAGGCCGCCCAGGCCTCGACCCGGCAGGTCTCGGCCGACCATGTCGACTACTGCTTCAGCCGCTACCGCTCCTACGATCCAAGCGACAACAGCTATCAGCCCTTCGACGGCGGCCCGCGTCGCCAGTGCGAGTAGGGCGCCGAAGCTTTTCTCGCCCCCGCCAGCGGTGGGCGCGTGCACTACCTAATGTAGCGCTGGTCGACCCCCACTCCGTCTCGGCTTCGCCGAGCCACCTCTCCC
>NZ_SUGA01000082.1 GCF_004963255.1 Mesorhizobium sp.
CCTCATCCGTCTCGGCGCTGCGCGCCGATCCACCTTCCCCCACAAGGGGGGAAGGAAGAAGCCGTGCCTACACCGGCCGGTACACTTTCTCAGCCGTATTCCAGAAAATATCCCCCTCGGCCTTTGCACCATGCTTTGCCACTGCCGCGCGGTGCGCGTTGATCAGCTCGACATGGCTGGTCCAGAGCTTCTCGATCGGGAAGTTCGAGCCGAACATCAGCCGGTCGCTGCCGAGGATCTCGATCGCGTTGTCGACGATATAGGCGATCAGTTCCGGGTCATTGCGGTGGACGAACGTGCCGAGTCCCGACAGCTTGGCGTAGAAGTTCGGCGCTGCCGAAAGCGTTCGCAGGCCGGCCTTCCACGCTTCGGTGGTTTCGGGCTCCATGCCGGTCAGCATGCCGGCATGGGTGAGGATGAAATTGGTCTCAGGGTTTTCGCCGACAAGCGTCAGCCCGTCCTTCATCTGCGCGGGAAAAAGCTGCAGGTCGAAGGAGAGGCCGTAATCCTTCAGCCGCGCCACATTGGCACGCACCTTGGGATCGATCACCTGGTCGGCCGAGGCGGCGAAGCGGAAGGCCGGCGTCTCGTGCCAGTGCAACTGCATGCGCACGCCGCGCAGCAAGGGATATTTCATCAGCCGGTCGATCTGCGGGCGGACATCGTCGACCGTCATGTCGGCATAGCCGACGATGGCGTGCGGCCAGCCGGCTTCTTCGGCTATCTTCTGCAGGAAGGCGACCTCTTTCTCGAAATCCTCCTTGGCCCAGTTGGTCTGGACATAGACGGCCTTCTCGACGCCCGAGCCTTTCTGATCCTCGAGGAATTCCGTGATCGGATAGTCGCGGCGGATCGGCTCGTAGGGGCCGAAGATGCGCGGCACCATCGGGCCGACCAGCCAGGGCTGGTCCTTTTGGCGCCAGATGTGAAAATGCGCGTCGATGGCTTTCTGCATCACGACACCCTTTTCCAGACGGTTTTTGCCGCCGGGGCAGGGCGGGCGAGCGACAGGATGAAATCGGTGAGACTCCCGAGCGACGAGCCATCGACCAGATCGTCGAGCACCGGCAGGATTGCCCTCAGCGCCGCCGTGGCCGGGCGAAAGCGCGAATCGCCGGCGAGCGGCGTCGCCAGCGAGAGCCGGAAGGCGCGGGCGCTGAAGCGGCGCATGGCGATCTCCAGTTCGGCATGGCTGCCGCGTTCCAGCCCATCGGACAGCACGACGACGCAGGCGCCGCGCGCGAAGGCGGAAAAGCGCGGCACCGACAGGAAAGCGAGCAGCGTCGGGCCCATGCGAGTGCCGCCGTCCCAATCGTCGACAAGCGCCGCGGCGCGGGCGAGCGCCTGCCCGCGGTCGCGGATGCGCAGCGCCGAGGTGATACGGGTGAGCCGCGTTCCAAAGGTGAAGACCTCGGCGCGGTCCGCACCCTGCACGGCGGCGTGCGCGAGCTTGAGATAATCGGCCGTGTGCAGCTTCATCGAGCCGGAGATGTCGATAAGCAGGAGCAGTTTTCGCGGCACGGCCTGCCGGCGGCGGAGCTGTGGCACGGGTATGTCGCCATCGGCGCTGACGATTTCGCTGAGCGAACGCCTGAGGTCGAGCGTGCCGCGCGAGCGGGTGCGGGTCGTGCGGAAGGAGCGGCGGGCGGGCAGGGCGGATACGAGCTTGCGGCGGAACGGGCTGAGGCCATCGGCGTCGCGCTGGAAATCGCGGTTGCTCAGCTGCTCGAGCGCCGAAGACAGCTCGCCGCCTTTCTCCTGGCGAACGGTTTGTCTTTCTTCCTGGCGCGCGCCGCGATCGTCCTTGACGCGGGTCTCGTCGTCCTCTTCGCCTTCTATCAAGGGCTTGGCGTCGCCGTAGAAATAGCTGCGGAAATGCGCCTCGAATTCGCCGCGGCGATCGGGCGAGGGCGCGAGTGTCGCAAGCGCCGCCTCGCGGATGTCGTTCATCGAGCGGGGGCCGAGCAGGGTCACCGCTCGCATGAAGCTGGTGGTTTGTTCGGGGGCGATAGGGAAGGCGTGGCGGCGCAGCAGGCGGGCGAAGCCGAGGAAAGGCGCGGCGGCAGGGCGCAGGTTTTCCGGACGCCTCATTCCTTCGCGCCCCCCTCTGTCCTGCCGGACATCTCCCCCACAAGGGGGGAGA
>NZ_SUGA01000083.1 GCF_004963255.1 Mesorhizobium sp.
TGTAGTCGACGACGGTCATCATGCCGCTCGCCATGTGATAGAGGTGATGGCAGTGGAACGCCCATGTGCCTGGGTTGGCGGCATCGAACGCCACCGTCACTTGCACGGGGCGGGACCATCATGTCGGATCGCCGCGGAGCCATGATTATGTTCTGCGGCCCACTGCGGAGCCGCGGCCGAATTGGCATGGCTGGAAAGGACAGTGGTGAACGCCATCAGCAAGGCGAGGCAGACGGCGAGCCAACGCGAACCGTCGAATCCTGACGAGCGCTCCATTGAACGGCCAAGCCTTGGTCGGATGCCTTTCCGATCCACAATCAAACCTCCAAGCAACGGCGAACGCCATCTTGAGGTTAATCATATCCCAGAGACGTGAGCCGGGATTTGTTCCAGATCAAAGGGCTCAAGGCTCTGGAAAGAGTTCGGTGGTTTTTCCTGAAGACCAATAGATCAGCAACCCGAGCCATTCGTGCGCGGCCAGATCGGCGGCTGAGAGGCCGGCTGCAGCGGTCCCTGTCGGCCGCCAGAGGTCGGCCTTGCCCCGCGTCCGATAGTCCACCGGGTAAGCGGCAACAGCAAACCCGACGGCGCGGAAACAGGCCATGGCTCGAGGCATGTGGCTCGCCGACGTCACCAACAGCCAGAGTTCCCCGGGTTTCGGCTGGATGGCCGCCTTGCTCTCGACCGCGTTCTCGCACGTCGTGCGCGATCGTTCTTCCATTTCGATACGCTGGGCCGGCACGCCGAGCATTACGAGAATATCGCGGGCAACCTGCATTCCGTGGTTTGGTTGTGGCTGATGATATGGTTTGAGCCGCCCGAGAGGAATATGCGGGCATCCGGATATCGCCTGCTGAGATCCACGGCTTCGGTCAGCCGTTCTCCCGCCTCGTTCATCGCCAGAGTTTGACGATCGACGCTGACATGGGTGTCGACCGCCCCACCGAGCACGACGATGCCGGCCACGGGCCCGTTGATGACAGGTTTTGGAAAGCGATTTTCCAATGCAATCAATGCGGCCATCCCTAAAGGGCTCCAGCCGCAAATGGCCAGCAGCAGCGCCGAGCCGATGAGACACGTTCGGCTGAGCTTCCGCCAGCCGAACGGAGCTGTGGCCACCCCGATCAATGCGAGGATGGCGATCAGGTTGGACGGAAGGAGAAAGATCTCTATGAGCTTGGAGGCGATGAAGGACATCAGACGCCGACCCCCGATCCGGCAGCAGGGAGTTTACCCGTCCCAATGACCATGCAGAGCCCAATTGCGCGCTGGCACCCCGCCATCAGATTGCTCCACTGGCTCATGGTGGCGGCCCTGGCCTGGCAGGCTGTCGTCGCCCTCGGCCCTATGAAGGGGGTGGGCGTGACCGCGATGACCTGGCTTCCCACACACATTTCCATCGGCGTGACGGTATTCTCCATCCTTGTCCTGCGGTTGGTCGTTCGTGCCGTCACCAAGGCTCCCGTCCGGCCAGCGCATTGGCTTGTGCGATCGGTGGGCGCTTCGGTTCATGCCTGCTTGTACGGCCTCATTATTTCCGTCGTGATAACGGGCTGGCTCGCTTACCGCCCGATGCCCCTGATGCCTCCGGGCTCGCCTTTTCGGATTGCTCTCGATACCGCGAGCGCCGAACGTCGCGGGTCTGACCGCCCGGGACTTCATTGCGATCCATGGCACGCTGTTCTGGACGCTCGCCACGCTCGTCGGGCTGCACATCCTGGCCGCGCTGATCCACTCGGTCCTGTTTCGCGACGGAATTTTGAAGGGGATGCTTTTCGGCCGCTGAATTGGCGAACAATGCGCTCCTGCAGCAAAAGTCTATTAGATGGATCGCACTGCGAACTGTCTGCAGACGGCCCCGAACACGACATCGCTGCTTTGCGCCTCTTGTGAGCCGTATAGGCGAGCTTAACAATTGCCCGGCAGCAGGCATTTCAAGCGACGCTTAGCTCGAGCCGTGCTGTCTAATCTGGGCAGCGGCTATAGCGCCGGCTGGGCGAACGCCTTCGAGGAGACCGTGCGCAAATCCTACGTTACGCAAACTTGTCTTGGCGCGTCTGAAAAGAGCACGCCTGTGGTCGACAAGTCCGGCTAGCCAAAGGTTGGCCGGC
>NZ_SUGA01000084.1 GCF_004963255.1 Mesorhizobium sp.
TCGTCAGGCTCATAACCTGAAGGTCACAGGTTCAAATCCTGTCCCCGCAACCAATACAAAAACAGCCCGCGAAAGCGGGCGTTTTTGCTTTTGCCCTGCGCTTCTTTCCAACTCGACTCGGCGGAGCTTTGCAGCGATGGTCGCTCGGAGCCCGCGCGCCATATATGTTCGCTCGCGGCGCGAGGCATGAGGAGAGGAAAATGCGGCAGGCGCTGATCGTATGGGGCGGCTGGGAGGGCCATGAGCCCGAAGCCGGCGCCCGTGTCGTCAAGGCGATGCTCGAGGAGGAAGGCTTTGCCGTGCGCGTCGAGAACACGACCGCGATCTTCGCCGACCCGGCGATCGCCGAGCTCAGCCTGATCGTGCCGATCTACACGATGTCCAAGCTCACCAAGGCGGAAGAAGCCAATCTGACGAAAGCGGTCGAAAACGGCGTCGGCCTTGGCGGCTACCATGGCGGCATGGGCGACGCATTTCGCGAATCGCCCGAATACCAGTTCATGTGCGGCGGGCAATGGGTCGCGCATCCCGGCAACATCATCGACTATCATGTGAATGTTACCCGGCGCGACGACCCGATCATGCAAGGCATCGAGGATTTCCCTTACCGCTCCGAGCAGTATTACATGCATGTCGATCCTTCTAACGAGGTGCTGGCGACCACCACTTTCTCCGGCTCGCACGCGCCGTGGATCGACGGCGTCGTCATGCCGGTGGTGTGGAAGCGCAGGCACGGCAAGGGGCGGGTGTTCTATTCCTCGCTCGGTCATGCAGCGTCGGAATTCCAAGTACCGCAGATGCACACCATCCTGCGCCGCGGGCTGGTGTGGGCCGCGCGCTGAGGCGGCGAGCCGGCTAAAACGCGTGGCGATCCTCGATCGGCGCCGGCGTTCTTGATCGGCATTTCGGCTGCCGCCCGATTCGGGGGAGCTCGGTCCCCAATCGAATCGCCAGGGATGAAGCGCGCCCGAATCAACCAGGACTGTCAATTCTTGCTATCTATTGCTATATCCGCTGCTTGGCCCCATATTTCTCCGGGAGGTTCCCCATGCCAAACTTTGCCTTGAACGAGCACTATGAGCGCTTCATCAGGAAGCAGCTCGAATCGGGCCGCTACAACAATGCCAGCGAGGTTGTCCGCGCCGGCCTGCGCATGCTCGAGGATTTTGAGGCGGAGCGGGAGAAGTGGCTGCGCGAGGAAATCCCGTCGCGCATGGCCGAGCTCCGGCAGGATCCGGCAAAGGCAATCCCCGCCGAAACGGTGTTTTCCCGGCTGGAGGCCCGTCATCGCGCGCGGCAGGCGAAAGCCAGGTAGGGGATGGAATACCGGATTGTCTTCCATGCGAAAGCGGAAGCCGAACTCGAACAGCTCTATGACGACATAGCCGAGCGCGCGTCGCCGGCGGTTGCCTGGAATTTTGTCGCCGGCATCCGCGATCATTGCCTTGGCCTGTCGACATTTCCACAGCGCGGCACCGAGCGGGTGGAGATCATGCCGGGGCTGCGGATCATCGGTTATCGCCGCGCGGTCAGGATCGTATTCGCTGTCGACGGCGAGCGCGTGCTGATTCTGGGCATCTTCTACGCAGGCCGGAACATCACGCCCGAATTGCTCGAGGAACGGCTCTAAACCGGCGTTCAGTCGGGCGCCGCGGCCGGCATCCGGCTAAGTGCTGCAGGCGATTTCCGGGTTGAACGCATCCGCTCGGCAGGGCGGTTGTGGCTGCTATCGCCGGGATGGTTGGCGGCGGAACGCCGGCCAAAAATGAACCAAGCCAGCTTAGCATTTTCCCCTCCGTGGATATCTCCGCGAGAAATCGAAAAAAGAGCTATCTTGGCTGTTGACAGTTCGATCGGGTGGCGACTATATACGCCCCACGAACGAGGGCGGTGCGCCGCTGGCGACGAAGAAGTTCGCTTCTAAATCTGCCCTCAGCGAAATTCAAGAGAGCCGCGTGAGCGACACTCGGAGGGCCCCGGAGCCGAGAGCGAAG
>NZ_SUGA01000085.1 GCF_004963255.1 Mesorhizobium sp.
AGCTCTATCGGTACTCATGGTCAAGGAATTCAGCGAGGGTAGATTTGAGCAAGTCTACGCGATGGGGATGGTTTTGAGTGTCTTCGCTTTCGCCGTACTCATTGTCTACTACGCGCTAACATCCAAGGTTGGTGCGATTGGCGAGAAAGGGCAAGACTGATGTTTGAACCCCCTCCTGCTACAGCACCAATAATGCGACGGCGCAGGTTTACGGTCGAGGATCGCATACTCGTTTCGATAGGCCTCTACGGAACATTATCGCTTGCCATCGGACTGCCACTTGTTCTCATGTTCCTGTGGAGTATCGCCGACGGATGGCCGGCGCCGCGACTGTTTCCTTCGAGTTTCACGACAGCACGCTGGGCCAGTGTCTTGGCGGACGATGGCTTGGCGGTGGCGCTCTTCAACAGCTTCTTTATCGCCGTGGTCGTAACGGCTGCGACCGCATTGCTCGCACTTCCGACCGCATGGGCAATGGCGCGCTTTCCATTCCGTTTAAAGCGGCTTGTGGAGATATTCGTGCTGGCCCCGATGATTGTTCCCGGTCTGGTCGTCGCGATCGGCATTGGCAAAGTCTTTCTCAAAATCGGGCTCTCCTACTCCATCCTCGGCGTGATCCTTGTGCAAATCGTCGGCACGTTGCCGCTTATGATCCGTCTGCTGACTGCAACGCTTGAAGGTATTCCCACCGAGCTTATCAATGCCGCCCGCTCCTTGGGAGCTGGAACAACAAGCATCATCTTGCACATCATATTGCCACTTGCCGTTCCAGGTCTCCTGGCTGGCAGCCTTTTGTCGTTCATCGGAAGTTTCGAAGAGTTCGAAAAGTCGTTTATCGTGGGGGCACCTGTCGTTCAAACACTTCCGATTAGGCTGTATATGTATCTCGACCCATATGCGATGCAAATTCCATTGGCATCAATTGTTGCATTTATCCTTCTCATGCCAGCTTTGGCAGTCTTCGTTCTAGCCGGGCGCGTTGTACGGGATGACATTATGGCGGCCGGTATGGGCAAGATATGAATGCGCGGGTATCTCTTGCACGTGGTGCCAAAGAAGTGATGCGATCCGTCAAAGTCTTAGCTGAATCAACACGATGGGGCGAATGTGGTGCAGATTGCAGAGTAAAGCCGGACGACCAGCTAACGGTGCGAACGGCAGCTTGAAGGCGCCTTGCTGAACGGCCGATTTGGGACCGCTAGCAGACAGGCCGCTTTTGCGATGATCGACAAAATGGCAGACTTTACATCCGCCGTCATGCGGTCGGTTGGCCAAGAAAGCGAGACTCTACGGCTACCGCTGGAACACCGCCCGCATGGCTATTCGGCTGCTATTCCGATACCGGATCTGTTTCCGAGCAGAACGGCGATCCCGTTGACGGCCTGCGCCGCCCGCTTCAGGATAAGTTCGGACCGAAGCACACCATCGGTAAAATCCTTGTCGGTGGCATAGACAGCCGTCGGCAGCGTGAAGGCTTCGAAGAAGCCGAACAGCGGCCGCAGTTGGTGCTCCACGACCAGGGCATGACGCTCACCACCTCCGGTCGCGGTCAGCAGCACGGGCTTGCCCCTCAGCGCCGACGGATCGATCAGGTCGAAGAAATGCTTGAACAGCCCGGTATAGCTGCCTTTGTAGGTCGGCGAGCCGACGACGAGCACGTCGGCTGCAATGACCTGCGTCAGGATCGCCTGCCCCCGGTCATCGAGATCGCGCGACCGTTTGGCTGCGCCTAGCGACGGGCCGACATCGTCGATGTCATAGGTGTGCCCCGTCAGGCCATGGCGCGTGGCGATGTCCTGGACGACGAGATCGACGAAACTGCGCGTCTTCGACGGGCGGGTGATGTTGCCGGAAAAGCCGACGATTGCTGGGCTGGACATGGAACGGACCTCCAAGGGTG
>NZ_SUGA01000086.1 GCF_004963255.1 Mesorhizobium sp.
GTCGACCGTGAACAATCCGAGCCCTAAGCGGCGACCGGCTTCGGCCGGATTTGAAGCAGGGCAATCAAGAGCGACAAAAACCCCTTCAGCCACCTGAGCAGGAGGGAGAAGTTGTAGCCGGCGGCGGCCAGGATGGCGTTGAGGGTGTCGCCCTGCTGGCCGGCGAGGTAGTTGCGGCCCATTCTGTGTTCGCTCTTGATGTGGCCGATGACGGGCTCGACCGCCGACCGCCGTCGCATCTGGCGCTTGATGGCTGGGGTGACGCGGCGTTTCTGGCCCGCGGTGAAGACCCTGAGCTTGTGGCTCTGCGGTGCGTTGTGGCCGCGATAGCCGGCGTCGGCGAGGATGCGGCCGATCTCGTTGCCGATGGTCTTTTCCATGTCGGGGATGACGCTTGCCAGCGTGTGGCCGTCATAGGGATTGCCGGGCAGTGCTTTTGCATGCAGGGCGAACTGGCCGCCCCTGGAGCGCTTCAGCGTGGTGGCCACCGACACCTTCACCCCGAACTCGTAGGGCGCATGCGCCTTGCCCTTGCCGATGCATTCCACCTCGTGTGCGTGCAGGCTGTAGATCTTGCGGCCGCGCTGGCGCTGGCGTTGCTCGAGAACGGTGGCGGCCTGGTAGAGCGGCCATTTGAACAGCGCGTCCAGCCCCTGATCGCCGGCGATCTGGCGACCAATGTCGCGAATGGTCCGGCCGAGATAGGTCTTGAGCTTGCGTAGCGCCTTGTTGGCCCGCTTGAACTGCTTGGCGTGGGCATAGCGCTGGTGGCTGATCAGCGCCAGCTTGCCGACCCGCACATAACTCTGGCGCAAATGGAGACCCGTCCTCTTGGCCAGCCGCACCAGCCGTTCGCGTGCCCGATGGATGAGCTTGGCGTCGGTCGGGAACATGACGTTCTTCGGCTGCACGGTGGTGTCGACGATCACCTGGCGCGTGTCGGCCGGTTTCATCGCCCCGGTCTTGACCGCGAGGCTGAGGCTCTCCTGCAACAGCACCATAATCCGCTCCTCGCCCATACGGCTGCGCCAACGCGTCATCGAGGAGCGGTCGAACGGCAGCGTATGGCAAAAGAACGTCTCGCCGGTGAGATACTGGAAATAAGGGTTCTCCACCCAGCGCTCGCACAGCACCTCATCCGACAGGTTGAAGGTGTGCTTGAGGATCGCCAGCCCCGCCATCAGCCGGGTCGGCAGCGGCGGCATGCCGGGGCCGTCCGAATAGACGGCGCCGAAACGCTCCTCCAGCACCGGCCAGTCGATCGCCTGCGCCAGCCGCACCAGCTCGTGCTTCATGTTGATGATTTGGTCGAGCCGGGAGCGGAACAGGTCCTGCTCTCCCGTCTCGCGCTTCTCGCGTGGCCTGGACATTCGCTGTCCCCTCGATTCGCCGCCGCCGAACCGAGTGAATCACGCTCCGCGCCACAAGGGAATCGCAAAACCGAATTGCAGGAAAACAGCGTCCAAATACCGCTAATCCTGCAATTCCAAAGCCGCTATCCGCCTCAATCAACAGGCCAGATCAATGGCTTGCGGATAGTTCACGGCCGAC
>NZ_SUGA01000087.1 GCF_004963255.1 Mesorhizobium sp.
TTCCACTCCATCAATGTCAGCTGGGACAACCACGAAGGCGAGGGCTACGTGACCTTCCAGCAGTGGGACGGCAAGAAGTGGAACGTCGTCTCCGACTGGATCGCCCCCGACTGGGCGTTGCTCAGGCCGATCATCGAAAAGTCGGCCGAAGCCTATGCGGCCGAGAAGGGCATCAAGCCGCGTACCGCAGCCGATGCCGAAGCGGTGGCCGCCACCAACTGATCCAACGGACCGGGCGCCGGACTATACTGCGACGCCCGGTCATCCACTTCGCAGACATCAGGGAAGCGCGCGATGCCGGGCAATGACGTTATCCTCGCCGTGGACAAGATCCACGCCACCTACAATCACGCCATCACGGCGTTGCACGGCGTCAGCTTCGAGATCAGGCAAGGCGAGATGCTGGCGCTGCTCGGCGCCAACGGCGCCGGCAAGACCACCACGCTGAAAGCTGTCTCCAACCTGCTGCCGGCCGAGCGTGGCCAGATCAACGCAGGCACCATCCGCTATGATGGCCTGGACGTCTCGCGGCGAAAGCCGGGCGACCTGGTGCGCGCCGGGCTCGTCCAGGTGCTGGAAGGCCGCCACTGCTTCAAGAGCCTGAGCGTCGAGGAGAACCTGGTTTCCGGTGGCATCGGCCGCAGCGGCAGCCGCGCCGAAATCAATCGGGATCTGGAACGGGTCTATGCCTATTTCCCCCGCCTGCGGGAAAAGCGCCGGACATTGTCGGGGCTGACCTCAGGCGGCGAACAGCAGATGACGGCTATCGGCCGGGCGCTGATGTCGCGACCGCGCCTGCTTGTCCTCGACGAACCGTCGATGGGGCTTGCCCCGCTCATCGTCCAGGACATCTTCCAGACGCTTAGAAAGCTGAACCGGGAGGCCGGCCTGTCGATCCTGGTCGCCGAGCAGAATTCGGCGGTCGCGCTTGGCTATGCCGACCATGCCACAGTGCTCGAGAACGGGGTCTCGGTTCTTTCCGGCGCCGCCGCCAGCCTGCGCCAGCGCGAGGATGTGCGCGCCTTCTATCTCGGACAACAGCCTTCGCCCGCCCAACCAACACATCTCCACGCCGTCGTGTGAACCGAATCCCAAGGAGCCATGAAATGACTGTGTCCAACGTCAAGACCGACAGAGCCGCGGCCGCCGTTCCACCGGTGCCGCGTCCGGCTACCGCCGCGCATATCATCAAGGACGACGCCGAAGCGATCGCGGTCGCGCATCGCCTTGCGGCCGAGCTTGTCAAGGGTTCTTCCAAGCGCGATCGCGAACGGATCTGGCCGGTGGCCGAGCTCGACCAGTTCTCGCAGAGCGGCCTGTGGTCGATCAATGTGCCGAAGGCGTTCGGCGGACCTGAAGTGTCCTACGCCACATTGGCCAAGGTGATCGAGATCATCTCGGCGGCCGATTCCTCGATCGGCCAGATCGCGCAGAACCACCTCGGTGTCGTCGCGGCCATCCGCACCGTCTCCGACAAGGACCAGCAGGCGCTGCTCTTTGCCGAAGTGCTGAAGGGGACGCGGTTCGGCAAC
>NZ_SUGA01000088.1 GCF_004963255.1 Mesorhizobium sp.
GTGGGCATATGCGCTAAGATAGGCATTGCGGCGCGGAATCGGTTGTGATTCTACGCTGGGGATGACACACGAATCGCTTGTTGATGAAGGCTGGGCCGAGACGATTGAGCTTCTCGGCGGTGAAGAGTTGATCGCAGGAAGTGCGCGCGAGACGAAGGCGTTCCTGCGCCCGCGCGGCATCCGGTCGGCGAGCGATCTGTTGCGCCTGACGCTGGCTTACTGCCTTGGCAAGGTGGGTATGCGGGGCGTTGTGGCCTGGGCGGCGGCGAGCGGGATCGCCGACATTTCGGACGTTGCCTTGCTCGGCCGGCTGCGCAATGCAGGGCCATGGCTGCAGCAGTTGATCGGGCATCTTTTGCAGCGCGAGGAAGAAGGCCTGGCCAAGGGCCGGCTGATCCGCATCCTCGATGCGACGGCGGTTGCCAAGGCCGGTGCGCATGAGAAGAAGAACAATGGCCTTTGGCGCATGCACTGTGCCTTCGATCTTGAGCGCGAGCAGTTCGATTTCCTCGATATCACCGACCAGAGCGAGGCCGAGCTGATCGACCGCGTGCCGGTTGTGGCGGGCGAGATCCGCATCGGCGACCGCGTCTATCTGCAGGCCGAGCGGATCGCCAAGGTCATGGCGCAAGGCGGCGACGTTGTCGTGCGCGCATCGTGGAAGAATGCGCGATGGCTCGACGCCAACGGCGAGGCGTTCGATCTCATCGGCCACCTGGAGAGCCGCCGCGAGGAGGTCTTCGAAACGCCTGTCCGGCTGGCCCTCAAGAAGGGCGAGCCTGTGAAGATGCGCCTGATCGCCCTGCGCAAATCCGAGGCCGCGGCCCAAGAAGCGCGGCGCAAAATCAACAAGGAAGCCAAGGCCAAGGGCAACAAGGTTCAACCGCAGACGCTGATTGCGGCCGGCTTCGTCATCCTTGTGACCTCGTTGGACCGGGAGGAGTTTCCCGCCGGCACGGTTCTCAAGCTCTACCGCATGCGCTGGCGCATCGAGCTCGCCTTCAAGCGCCTGAAGAGCCTGATTGGGCTGCGCGCGCCTCCCGCCAAAGACCCAAGGATTGCAAAACCTTGGATACTTGCCCACTTCCTCATCGCGCTTGTGACCGAACCCCTCTCGCAGGAGTTGGGTGTCTCTCCCCCTTGAGCGAGGGGCGTCCGTTGCTGTGGCGTGCTACCCGCCAGATCGTCGCCTCCCTGATCGCCGCGATCTTTACTCAGCCGCCCTTGGCAATCCTGCGCCGAAATCTCCATGCCTTGCGACATCGCTGGCAAGAGCCACCACGAAAACGCAAGTTTCAAGCCATGCCAACGCTATCTTAGCGCATATGCCCT
>NZ_SUGA01000089.1 GCF_004963255.1 Mesorhizobium sp.
GACCTTCAGGGAGCGGTCTGTCGGCATCATCGCGCAATCGATCGGCGGCGGCGGCGGCAACGGCGGGTTCGTCGTTGCCGGCAGCTTCGGGGCCACGGTCGGCGTCGGCGGATCGGGCAGCAAGGGCGGCAACGGCGGCGAGGTCTTCTTCAAGTCACCGGACGGCGGCACCCAGTCCATCACCACGCACGGCGCGGATTCGGCGGGCCTGATCGTTCAGTCTATCGGTGGCGGCGGCGGCAATGGCGGCTTTGCCGGGACGTTCGCGGCCATAGCGACGGTCGGCATCGGCGGCGGTGCGGGCGCCGCGGGCGCGGGTGTCGATGTCCATACGACCTATAATGGCTCGGTCGAGACCTTTGGCGAGCGCTCGGCCGGCATCATCGTGCAGTCGATCGGCGGCGGCGGCGGCAATGGCGGCGGCGTCATCGGCCTCAGCGCCGGCATCACCGTCGGTGTTGGCGGGAACGGCGCAGGCGGCGGCACCGCCGGCGCCGTCGAATACCACTCGGCAAGCACGACCATCACCACGCATGAGGTGAATTCGGCCGGCCTTGTCGTCCAGTCGATCGGCGGCGGCGGCGGCAATGGCGGCTTCTCGTTCAACCTCGCCGCCGGCGCATCCATTGGGGTCGGCGGCAGGGGCGGAGCGGCGGGCGCGTCGAACACCGTCACGATCGGCATCGACGACGGCGCCATCCACACGATGAAGGACCATTCGACGGGCATTCTCGCCCAGTCGGTGGGCGGCGGCGGCGGCACGGGCGGCGGCAGCATAGCCGGCAGCCTCTCGCTCAATGTCGGCATCGCCGGCAACGGCGCTGGTGGCGGCAACGGCAACACCGTCGACGTCACCAACGGCGCCGACATCATCACCGACGGCATCCAATCGCACGGCATCCAGGCGCAGTCGATCGGCGGCGGCGGCGGCTCGGGCGGTTTCTCGATCGCCGTCGGCGGGCCTTCGCTCGCAGTCGGCGGCGCGGCTGCGGACGGCGGCAGCGCGATGAAGGTCACCGTGACCAATTCGGGCGAGATCCAGACCAATGAAGACCTGTCGGTCGGCATCCTGGCCCAGGCGATCGGCGGCGGCGGCGGCGACGGTGGTCTAGCGGGCGCCGGCGGCCTGTTCACCGCGGTCGGCGTCGGCGGCAAGGGCGGCGGCGGCGGCAATGGCGCCGAGGTCGAGGTCACCAACACCGCCAACATCACGACCAAGGGCGATCTCGCGCACGGCATCATGGCGCAATCGGTCGGTGGCGGCGGCGGCAATGGCGGCAATGCCGGCGCGGTCTCTGTC
>NZ_SUGA01000008.1:0-135422 GCF_004963255.1 Mesorhizobium sp.
ACACCCCTCATCCGTCTCGGCGCTATCGCGCCGATCCACCTTCTCCCACAAGGGGGAGAAGGGGAAAGTGCGCTCAGGCTTTAGCCGTCCTGGCACCCGCGCCGAGCGCCATGGTGCGCAGGACGTAATAGACGGCGCCGGCGATGGCCACGCCGAAGAACCAGCCATAGACACCCCACCAGGACGGCAGCAGGCTCGTGAAGTTGGGCAGGATCGAGGAGAAGATCGCGCCGATGCCGGCGGCGATGAAGGCATTGACATGCCAGCCGCCCTGGAAGCGGAATTCGCCGTCCTCGCGATAGAGCGCCGGTACATCGACCTCGCTTTTGCGGATCAGATAGTAGTCGACCATCATCACGCCGAAGATCGGCCCCATCGTCGCGCCGATGATGCCGACGAAATGCGCTGCGCTGCCTTCCCAGGGCGCGAAGGGATAGAGCACCAGCGCGATCAACGCCGCGATGTAGCCGCCTTTCTTGAAGTCGATCTGGCGCGGGAAGACATTGGAGAAGTCGAAGGCAGGCGAGACGAAATTCGCCACCACGTTGATGCCCAGCGTCGCCACCGCGAAGGTGAGCGCTGCAAGGGCCGCCAGGAACCAGCTGTCGAACTTGGCCGAGATCTGGTCGGGGTGGAGCAGCACCTCGTGGTACACGTCGTAGGCGGCGATCGTCGTGACGCCGGCGACCAGCGAGAACAGGATCAGATTGACCGGCAGGCCCCAGATGTTGCCCTTGCGAAGGGCCGCATTGTCCGGCGCGTAGCGAGCGAAATCGCAAAAGTTGAGATAGAGCGCCGAGAAATAGGTCACCCAGATCGCCGCGGCACCGAAGAGCGCGGTCCACGACCCCGGATCGCCTGGAATGCCGGCGTCGGCGGTCTTCTCGCGCAGCACATCCATGGGAATGTCGCTGGTGAAAGCGAAAGTTCCGGACTTCACGCAGAGATAGATGGCCAGGAGCAGCATCATCACCCACACGGCGGGGCCGGCCCAGTCCTGGAAGCGGCGCACGGTCTCCATGCCCTTCTGGATGATTAGCAACTGCAAAGCCCAGATGACGACGAAGCAGATCACTTCCAGGGTCGAATGTCCCAGAAGATGTGAGCTCTTGTTGAACTCGTCGAACCATTGCAGGCGCGTCAGCAGCGCCACGATGGCGCCCGACGCCGCGGCCGTCTGAGCGCCATACCAGAAGCAGGCGACGATGGCGCGCACCAGCGCCGGAATGTTGGCGCCCCAGATGCCGAAGGAGGCGCGGGCTAGCACGGGGTAGGGCACGCCGGTCTTCACGCCGGCATAGCCGACCATGTTCATCAGCGCGTAGATGATCAGCGAGCCGATGCCGATGGCGATTATGAAATTGACGAAGCCGCCGCAGAACAGAAACAGGCTGGCCGCCAGATAGTAGCCCCAGAGGCTGTGGACGTCCGAAGTCCAGACATTGAAGATCGAAAACGGTCCCCAGTTCCTGACCGTTGCCGGAGCCAGATCCTCGTTATAGAGGTCAGGCGAAGCGCCTTGAATGGTCATGTCGTTGTTCCCCTTCTAGCAAACGCGCCCTCACGCGTTTGACCGCAGAGGTTAAGCCTGACGCCGGGGAACCGGCAAGCAATCCATTTGCCGGCTTTCGCCTTAAAGACATTCAATGAGAATCGCCGTTATACGCCGCCTCGAAGCCTGCATCGGTCGAGTCGCCATGGGCGCTCTCGATCGCACAGGTGCCGGCCGGCGGGTTCCGAAGTTTTTCCATCGGCAACCGAATTTGTTTGGAACCAATCCGCCGAACGTGCGTTTATGCGGGTTCGACTGCGCTGCGGTCGGCCGGGAGGATGATCATGGATCGCTTGCATTTCTTTACCCCAGTGCGAATTGCGCGTGGGCAGGGATACCCTGTGGAGGAAGTCGATAGCGTCTCCGAGGCGATGGTGTTCCTGCGGAAATGGCCAACGGGAAGACGCGGCCCGGTTTATCAATGCGCCCTGAATTGCTGTACGGCGGCTATGTCGGGCAAGATGTCGGCCGAGGAAGCGCGGAAAGCCTTTGTCGGCTTCGCACGCATCACCCGGCTGCTCGACGACGACATGGCGCTGCCACTGGGTGGCGCGTCGATGGACAATGTCTACGCGCTGCGGCGCTAGGCTCGTAGAATCCCTTTGAAATCAATGTGCTGCGTCGGCGATGGCGCAGCACGTCGGTCTTTTATGGTTCCCAGATTCCGCACCAGGATGGCTTGGGAGGCGATGTTTTGACTCGTCAAGAACGCCGTTTTGCTCTCTGCTAATTTCTAGAAGTCGACGCTTCGAAACAACAAAGGCGTTGAAAATACTTATACGATTTCGGCGTGAAGTATCTTTAAACCTGTTGGCGCTATCCCTACGTCATCGTTGTTATGTCTATCAAGGCAACACCGATGTAACATCACTTACGCCACGCCTTTCTCACGGGGGACTCGGGAGGCGCGGTCACTTTTCCAAACAATGAGCAGCCCGAACGTTCGACACGCCCTTGGTGCGTCGAGCGTCTCGGCGCGAAATCTCCCCGCTTTGTCAATCAACACCAGCCGGGTGGCGGCCGGGTGAATGAACCCGCGCGCTCTTAGGAGACAAGACATGGAAGCCCTAGAATATCTCGGCCCGATGAAATGGACTGCGATCGAGATCGCCGTGCCGGTTGTCGTGCTGGCGATCCTGTTCTGGCGGAGCGGCATGATCCGCTACATCCCGAACGACAGGCTCGGCATCCTGGAAAAACTATGGAGTTTTCGCGGCTCCGTCAGTGATGGCTTCATAGCGCTCAACCGTGAGGCTGGCTACCAGCCGGAAGTGGTGCGCGGCGGCCTGCATTTCTTCATGCCGTTCCAATATTCGATGCACCGCGCCAATCTCGTCACGATCCCGCAGGGCCAGATCGGCTATGTCTTTGCCCGTGACGGCAAGCCGCTGCCTCCGACGCAGACACTTGCCTCCAACACCGACGCCGATGATTTCCAGGATGTGCGCGGCTTTCTCGAAAAGGGCGGACAGAAGGGGCCGCAGCGCAAGATTTTGCGTGAAGGCACCTATGCCATCAATCTCGCGCAATTCGTCGTGCTCACCGCTCAATCGACCTATGCCGTCAATCTGAGTTCGTCGGAACAAAGCCTTTTTTCCAACATGTCCAGTTTGATCTCGGAGCGGGGCGGCTTTGAGCCGGTGGTCATCCACAATGCCGAGGACATGATCGGTATCGTCACCATCCATGACGGCCCGGCCCTGCCGGACGGCGAGATTATCGCGCCGACCGTGGCCAACGATCCGAACGACCCGAACTTCCACAACAATTTCCAGGACCCCGAGAAGTTTCTCAAGGCCGGCGGCTACCGCGGCCGGCAGCTGCAGGTGCTGGCAGACGGCAGCTACTTCCTCAATCGCATTTTCGCGACCGTCGAACTGGTCGAGAAGACGATCATCGACGTCGGCACGGTGGGTGTCGTCGTCTCCTATAACGGCCGCCACGGCACGGACATATCCGGGCAGGCCTACCGTCACGGCGAGCTGGTCGAAATCGGCGCGCGCGGCGTCTGGTCAACGCCGCTGCTGCCGGGCAAGTATGCGTTCAATACTTACGCCGGCAATATCATCACCGTGCCGACCACCAACTTCGTGCTCAAATGGACGAAGGAGCAGTTCGGCGATCACAGGCTGGATGAGAACCTGTCCGAGGTGTCGTTGATCACCAAGGATGCGTTCGAGCCTGTGCTGCCGCTCTCCGTCGTCGTGCATATCGACTATATGAAGGCGCCGCTCGTGGTGCAGCGTTTCGGTGACATCAAGCGGCTGGTCGAACAGACGCTCGATCCGATGGTTTCCGCCTATTTCAAGAACATCGCCCAGACAAAGACGCTGATCCAGCTTCTGCAGGAGCGCAGCGACATCCAGCGCAAGTCGGGCGAGGAGATGCGCGAGAAATTCAATTCCTACAGCCTCGAGCTGCAGGAAGTGTTGATTGGCACGCCGCGCGCCGCCAATGGCCAGAACAGCATAGAGCAGATCCTGATCCAGCTGCGCGAGCGCCAGATCGCAGTCGAAAAGGTCGAGACTTACAAATTGCAGGAGAGGGCGGCCACTCAGGAACGCACGTTGCGCGAGAAGGAGGCGCTCGCCGAACAGCAAGCCAAGATCACGACCTCGGCACTTACCATCGAGATCAGCGAGAACGAGGGCAAGGCGCAACTCGCCCGCACCCGCCAGGAGGCGGAAACCATTCAGGTCACCGCCAAGGCGGAGGCGGAGAAGGTGCGCCTCGCCGGCCAGGGCGAGGCCGACATGATCAAGGCCGTCGCGCTGGCCGATGCCGAACGCATCAAGGCGACCGGTTTCGCGGAGGCCGAGAAGGTGCGCGCGCTCGGCCTGGCGGAAGCCGAGGCCAGCGAGAAGAAGGTCGCGGCCTTCGGCGGACCGGACTATCAGCTCAACTCGCAGGTTCTCATGCGCTTCGCGGAGGCGATCGAGAATGGCAGGCTG
Source organism: Mesorhizobium sp. (assembly GCF_004963255.1). Taxonomy (GTDB): domain Bacteria; phylum Pseudomonadota; class Alphaproteobacteria; order Rhizobiales; family Rhizobiaceae; genus Mesorhizobium. The sequence continues at coordinate 4,504 of NZ_SUGA01000008.1, forward strand.
CCGCTCGTGCCGCAGATTCAGATCGGCGCCAATGGCGGCGAGAAGGGGGCCGCCAATGGCCTTGTCGAGATGATGCTCTCGATGCTCGTCGCAGACCGGGTTGGACGACAAAACCTGCCGGATGCAATCCCGGAACCCCGTGAGGAGGAATGATTGGGAAATGGGCCGGTCGCACCGGCCCATTTCGCGTGGCGCGTCGATGGGCAATGTCTACGCCTTGAGGCGCGGCGCTAGGCTGAGCCACAATCCTGGACGCGGGCCCCGTGCCGGTGTCGGCGCGGCAGGCTCTTTTTTTCGACGAGGTCGGCCGCCTCAGTTCCGTATCAACAGTTTTTGGGGCGTCAGCCAGAATGGCGGCAGGCAAAGCGGGATGGCCGACAGCAGAAGCATCTCGTCCTTGACCTCGACGCCGAGCTCGTCGGCGACGAAGCGCCGGCGCGCGGCGAAGCGGGCCGCGAGCGCCGGGTAGCGCTCGGCGATCGTCGCACGCAGGCCCTTGTCGGCGAAGGTCACGGCGTCCTCGCAGTTGAGCGTCACGCCGTCAGGCATCGGCACGGGAATGATGTCGACCTGGAACGGCATGCCGGAGGCCAGGCGTTCCGTTGAGCCCGGACGTATAGGCGAATGCATCCATTCGTCGAGCCCGACCAGATGGCCGGGATTGAGGGCCGGCCGCACCCCGCCACGGGCCAGGGTAGAGATCACCGCTTCGTGGATCGCGCCGCCTTCGACACCGATTCCGGCCGTTTCATACCAGGCGATCAGTCCGTCGAAATAGGCCTTGGCCACCTCCAGGAAAGCGGTGTCGGCCTCGGCGATCAGGCCGCCGCGGGCCGTCAGGCCACCCCAGTACCCGACCGCGGTGGTGGCACCCTCGCCGCGCCGCGGCACACGGGCGGTCGGGCTGCGCAGGCCGATGACTGGGCCGCTCGCATCGTTGGAGGCGAACATCGGATGGCAGCTCATCGGTTCGCCGGCATAGCCCATGCGGGACGCGGCCGTGAGCTCGCTGTCGCCAAGAGTGAAGCCCGTGACGATCCGCCAGACCGCCATCGATGCCCTTGACGCTCCCCATTCGGCCTCGGCGATCTGGTCTGCGTCGACGACCGCCCGCAGGCCCTCGACCGGGTGCATCAGCACGCGGGTGGCGTCCACGAGGGCGGACTCTCCGACGATCGCGGCAATGGCGTCGACGATGAAGGACGGTGCGAAGAAGGTCGGCTTCGCCAAATCCCACTCCTCGCCTTCAAGATACTTCCAGCCGACGATGCCAATCCTATCGCCGGACCCGAGCCCAGCTTCGCGCAGTACCGCGACAAGATCCGGTTTCTGGCTGCGATCCTGGCCCATCAGGCTCAGTGATTGGGCAAGCATGGTGACGATGCCGGGCAGGCCGGCGATCGGCGTGTAGCCGATGTTCTCGTTGCCGGTGACTATGACGCGCTGGCCTGCCTTGCCCAGAAGCAGCAGAGCCTCCTCGAAGCGAGGCTCGAAGCCGGTCAGGAAGGCGATGTTGGCGGCGTGCTCGCGGTCGGCATACACGACCAGCCAGTCGGCGCCGGACTTGTTGATGGCGCGGGCGCAGCGCGTTTCATACGTCGCGGCCGGGATGGCGGGGCGCTCGACCGGAAGGCCGAAATCAGGGATGTCCACGTTGCGCAGGATGACGGTCATTTCTGTCCTCGTTGATGCTGTGCCGATGGCGCCGCGACGGACGACCGGCTTGGGGTGCAGGCACGCTATTCGCGCGCCAGAAATCCGATGGCCGACGGCAAGAGAGCGCAGGATGCCGCGCTGCCGGGGGTCAACTCGCGGGCTATTGCGGAGGGCGCGAGCACACTCAGTTCCTGGCCGTCGGCCGTGATGACAGTGACGCGTTCCGACGTGCCGACGAAGGACACGTCGGCGACGGTGACGGAGAACGAAACCGCGCCAGGCGCCACATCGCCCAGGGTGATGTCTTCCGGGCGGACCCAGACCGTAATCGCGCCGTCGCCGTGGCGCGTCCGGTCATAGGCTGCAGGCATCGGCATGCGGATGCCGAACAAATCGAGTTGCGCGCCGTCCGTTTGAGCCGACAGGATGTTGTTGCCGCCGAGGAAGCCGGCGACGAAGCGCGAGGCCGGCGCGCGGTATATTTCGCGCGGACTGCCGATCTGAACGATATTGCCGTTCTGGAAGACGGCAATACGGTCCGACATGGCGTAGGCCTCTTCCTGGTCGTGCGTGACGAAAACGAACGTGACGCCGGTTTCCTGGTGGAGACGCTTCAGCTCACGCTGCATGGTGTCGCGCAGCTTGCGATCGAGCGCCGAGAGGGGCTCGTCGAGCAGCAGGATCTTCGGTCCAAAAGCAAGCGCGCGGCCGATGGCCACGCGCTGCTGCTGGCCGCCGGACAATTCGCGCGGCTTGCGCGCGGCGAGCTTGTCGAGGCCGACCAGCTTCATCACTTCATCAACGCGCGCGGCGATGCGCGCCTTGTCCCAGTTGCGCACGCGCAAGGGGAAGGCGATGTTGTTCGCCACCGACAGATGGGGAAACAGCGCATAACCCTGGAAAACCAGGCCGAAGTTGCGGTCCTCGGGATCGACGCCGGTGATGTCGGCGCCGTCGAGCAGGATCGTTCCTGAGTCCGGCCTGGTAAAACCGGCGATCGACATCAGCAGGGTTGTCTTGCCCGAGCCGGATGGGCCGAGCAAGGTGACGAATTCGCCCTCGTTGATCGACAGGTCGACGCCGTCGAGCGCGATTGCCGATCCGTAGGCCTTGCGAAGCGTGCGGATGTCGAGGAAGGCCATTCAGTTCGGATCCCGAGCGAGCGGCCCTGTCGAGCAATGGATGCCGCCGCCGTTCAGTTCGATGCATTCATAGTCGAGCGTCAAGATGGTGATGCCCGCCTTGTCCAGCCGCTCGGCGAGCCGGGGAGTGCGGGTGGCATGCATGACGACCCTGCCGGGCGCGATCGCCAGGCAGTTCAATGAGAAGGCATTGTCCTCAGGCGGCAGCTCGATCAGATTCATGCCGCGCTTTTTGAGACGGTCGATGAAGAAGTAAGGGAGCTCGTTGATGTTGATGATGGCGGTCTCGTGATCGATCATCATGAAGCTGCCGTCGATGTGGATTCGATAGCCCGGCATCGGCACTTTGATCAATTCGACGCCGAGGCTGTTCAGGATCATCTCGACCTGACGGATGCCTTCCTCGTTGCAGGCGATGGAGAGCGAGCAGACCGCCGTCTTGTCGTCGATCAGCGCGAAGCCGCCACCTTCGAACACCGCTTCGCCATGCAACGTTCCCAGAATCGGGCAGCCGGCCTTTGCAAGCGCCTGAGTGACCATCAGTTCCTCGCCGCGGCGAGCGCGCCGGGCAAGGCGGGTGACGATGGCGCCGCCTTTGACACCGATGACGCTGTCACGGCAGAAGGTCGACTTGAGCGCACCGGGCGCCGCCTTCTCGGTGAGGATCACATCGACGCCTTCCGAGCGAAGCAGCGCGGTGAAGGCGTCATGGGCGGCCTGCATGGCGGCGAGATCCGGCGGCGTCTTGCCCATGAAGTACCAGCCCTTCTCCGGGTCGCCGAAGCCGCCGATCTCGGGCATTGGCTTGTTCTTGTCGACGACGTTGATCTCCTCGCCAGGGCGGTGCATCAGCACCGCGCGCAGCTTGCCGACATCGTTGGTGCAGCCCCATGGGCGCCCCCAGACCCGTGTCTGTTCCTCGGGATCGTGGAAAGCCGGCGTCGGCACCGATCCGAATGTCTGGAAGAACTTCGCCTCGCGATATTCGTGTTCGCTCATTGCGGCGGTATGTGTTGACATGTCCTTGATTTCCTTTCTGAATTTGTGGAATGGATGAGGTTCACGACCGGCGCTGCGCAAGGCGTTCCCAAACGGTCATGCGCAGCAACAGGCAGACGATGGTGACGACGAGCATGACGGTGGCGATGGCGGCCAGCGCCGGGTCGACGGCGTCGGCGATGCTTGTCCATATCTTGCGCGGCAGCGTCACCAGCCGGCGGCTGGTGATGAAGAGCGTCACCGTGATCTCGTCCCAGGAGACGATGAAGGCCAGGATGGCGCCGGCGATCGTGCCCGGCAGGATATTGGGCAGGATCACCCTGCCAAAGACGGTGGGCGGGCGGGCGCCCAGTGAGCGCGCGGCCTGGACGAGGCGCGGATCGAGATTGGACAGCGAGGCGCCGATCGCCAGAACCGCAAGCGGCATCGCCAGGATGACATGGACGATGGTGACGCCGAGCCAGCTGTCGAGCAGCGACAGCTTCGACCACAGCCGCACCATGCCGACGGCATAGATGATCGGCGGCACGATAAGCGGCGAGAGCAGAATGATGCGCAGGGTCGAGGGCCATCGCCCGGCATACACCCAGGCGCCGATGGCGAAGGCCGCCGACACGCCGGTCGCGGCGATGCTGGAGGCGAGCGCTATGCCCAGGCTGGTCAGGATGCTCGGCAGCCAGCCGGCGCGCCAGTCGGCAAGCGAGGCAAAGTGCTGGAATGAGATGCCGGTGGTCGGCAACGACAAATAATCCTTCGCCGTCAGCGCCACCGGCACGACCACCAGGACGGGCACGAACAGGAACGCAAGCAGCAGCCATGCCAGGGTCCAGGGTAGCCAGCGCTCGCCTATGCGACGCAAACGCGGGCTCATCGGCGTCCGCCCTCGAAGGCGGCGCGAAGCGCGGGACTGCGCGCGGCGACCGCGACCAGCACTCCGACGACAAGCAGCAGCGTCGTGGAGAGGGCGGTTGCCACCCCCCAGCGCAAAGTCGAGGAGATCTGCACCGAGATATATTCGGCGACCATGAGCACGCGGCCGGCGCCGAGTATGGCCGGCGTCACCAGGAAGCCGAGCGAGAAGATGACAATGAACAGGCTGGCGATCGCAAGCCCGGGCAGGCTGAGCGGCAGCCAGACGCGGGTGAAGATGGTAACGGGCCTCGCCCCAAGCGACCGCGCTGCCTGAATGATGCGCGGGTCGATTTCGGAAAGGTTGGCGTAGAGCAGCAGGATCGCGAACGGCATCATGTAGTGGACCATGCCGACGATCACGCCGAACTGATTGTAGACGAGCTCCAGCGGCTCGGCGATCGCGCCGCTGCCGACCAGCGCCGAATTGAGCACGCCGTTACGGCGCAGGATGGTGATCCAGGCAAAGGCGCGCACCAGCACCGAGACCCAGAACGGCACCATGACCATGAACAGCGCGACGCGGCGCGCGGCCGGCCGCATGTGGACCAGCGCGAAGGCGACCGCATAGCTCATGACGATCGTCAGCACGGTCGTCACCGCCGAGACGATCATCGTCGTGCGCACGACCCGCCCGATCGCGGCGCTGCCGAACATCTCGACATAGTTGCCGAAGCCGAAGGTCGGCTCGGTGAATGAGAGCGCCAGCACCTGAAGGATGGGGACCACGTAGAGACAGATCGTCAATAGCGCGGCCGGCACCGTCAGGCCGAAGGCCCAACGCTGGAAAGACGACATGGCGGCTATCCGGCCACCGGCCTGAAGCCGGTGGCCGTCCCTGATCAGCTAGAGATGAAATCGAGGAACTTGTTCTGCAGCGCGGCTTCGTTGTCGGCGTAATACTGGGCCGAGATCTTCAAGCCTGTCTTGGCGTTCTCCGGCGCCAGCGAATAGACCGCCTTGTCTTCCTCTGTCATGAGAGCGAGCGCCTTGGGATTGGACGGGCCGTTCCCCATGATGCGCAGCAGGGTGATCTGGCCCTCCGGCTCCATCGACGAGTTGATGAAGTCGAACACCTTCTTGCCGGCGGGGTTGCCCTTCGGCACGGACCATGCGCTGGCAAACATCAGGTTGTTGTTCCAGGTCCAGGTGAACTGGGGGTTCTCCTTGCGCAGCAGGTTGGCGCGGGTGTGCCAGATGTTGCCCATCACCACCTCGCCGTCACGGAAGAGCTGCTGGCTCTGCGCGCCCGACTCCCAGAAGATCAGGTTCGGCAGAAGCGGTTCCAGCTTCTTGAAGGCGCGGTCGACGTCGAGCGGATAGATATCCTGCGGCTTGACGCCGTCGGCGAGCAGGACCGCCTCGAGCTGGCCCTGGATCCATTTGCACATCGTGCGCTTGCCGGGGAATTTTTCGAGATCGAAGAAGTCGGCCCAGCTGGAAGGCGCGGTCGAGAGCTTCTTGGAATCGTAGGCGAGCACGTTGGAATAGGTGTAGTTGCAGATGCCGAATTCGGCGGCGAGGCCGTCGCCGACCAGGCTCTTGTCGACGATCGAGTAGTCGATCGGTTCGACATAGCCACCCTTGCCGAGCACGAGCGCGTCGGTCATGCCACCGTCGGTGGCGTCCCAGGTCACATTCTTGGAATCGACCATGGCGCGGATCGCTCCCGTCTCCGGGCCGGCGCCGTCGATCACGACCGGTATGCTCGACTTCTTGGTGAAGGGCTCGCCATAGGCCTTCTGGAAGGCGTCGAGCGCGGCGCCCCCCCAATTGCAGACGACGATCTCATTGGCTTCCGCCGATGCCGCGCCGGGCCGCATCGCGACAGCGAGGCCGAGGCCGGCCATGGCGGTAAGGAAGGAGCGACGGTCGATCCGACCGGATTTGAACTTCTCGATTGCTATTAACGCTGCGTCTTGACCAAAGCGGTTGCTGGACATGGCTGTTCCCCTTTTTATGTCCGTCTGGAGTCTTAGTTTTCGGTGACTTCCTCCCGGGCCGGCGCCAAGCCGCCGGTTGGCGGCTCGGAACCGGTATTGCTTGCAGACCGCCGTAGCCGGCGGCCTGATGGCGGCGCGACCGACGCACGGACGACGAGCTCGACGCCGATGCGTTCGGTGACCGCTTCTGTTTTTCTGCCTGTGATGAGGTCCAGCAGCATGGCGATGCCGCGCCGGCCGAATTCGGCCGGAGACTGCCGCACCGTCGTCAGCGCCGGCGAAAGAAGGTCGGCATTGCTGATGTCGTCGAACCCGATGAGCGAGACATCCTCGGGAATGCGCAGGCCCATGCCGCGCGCCGCGCGCATGGCGCCAAGCGCCAGCATGTCGCCGCAGGTAAAGACGGCGGTCGGCGGATCCGGCTGCTCGAACAGCTCCTTGAAAGCGCCGACAGCCTGGCTTTCATCGTAGTCGCAATGGACCACCAGCCGGTTGTCGAGCGCCATGCTCGCCGCTTCCAGCGCCTCTGCATAGCCAGACAGCCGCTCGGTCGTGCTGAGCAGGCCATCCGGGCCGGCGATCGCGCCGATGCGGCGATGGCCCTTCTCGATCAGGTGGCTGGTTGCCATGCGGGCGCCGTCGGCGTTCCTGGCAAACAGGCGCGGCGCCCGGGCGCCCGGCACATCCTCGTCGAGCAGGACCACGCCGCCGGTCCGGTTGATGCATTTGACCAGCCGGCCGTCGTCCGAATGGTTGGTGAGAAGCAGGATGCCGTCCACCTGGTGGTCCTCGATCCGCGCTAGGAAGGCGAGCTCATGATCCACCAGGTTGCGGCTGTTGAGCATCAGCAGGTTGTAGCCGTGCCGCGCCGCCTCCGCTTCGGATGCGGAGGCGATGGCGGCAAACAGCGGATAGGCGATGTCAGAGGTTATCAGGCCGAGCGTCTCGCTGCTGCCGCGCGTCAGCCGCCGGGCAATGGCGTTGGGACGATAGCCGAGGCGCGCAGCCGCCTGCTCGATCTTCAGCGCTGTCGAGTCGGGCAGGCTGATGCGGCCGTTGAGATGGCGCGACACGGAAGTTACCGAGACGCCCGCCGCCCGCGCGACATCACGGATGGTGATCTTCAATCGATCCGACAAACGCTTCAACGCTCCTGGCAGGATGATGTTGAACTTGGCTGGTAAACCGGTTTCGTAGACCGCCCAAAAAAAAGAGGCCGCCGGCTCCGGACCTGACAAGGCGAGGGCAGGGACGGGAGCGATCACAGGACGTCTCCCGCACGGAAGAACTCCTGATGCTCGCGCTTGAGGGTGGCCTGGTCGAAGTCGACATTGCGAATGTGCGCGGCCATGAGGCGCGCGGCCTCGCCAGTCTTGCCGGCGCGGACCTCGTCGAGGATCGCGCGATGCTCCGCGATGATCGAGCGGATATGATCCGGCTTCATGCCGATCAGGAACTGAACGCGCATCATGTCCGCCGATACGTGCTGGCAGGCAGCCCAGGCGCGGGGATGGGCGAAGGCGGCCGTCAGGCCCGAGTGGAAGGCCATATCGGCGCGGTGCAGGGCGCCCATGTCGCCGCTGTCGACCAGCCGTTCCTGGGCTCGCAAGGAGAGCTCGATCTCATCGAGCGTGCCGGGATCCGGATGGACGCCGCTGTTGGCGATGACCGCGCTTTCCAGGGTCGAGCGGATGAACACGGCTTCGCGCACCCGGGTCATGTCGATAAGCGAGACGCGGGTGCCGGTCTGCGGCGAAATCTCGATCAACCCCTCGTCGAAGAGGCGGGTGAAGGCCTCGCGCACCGGTGTGCGGCTGATGCCCATCGCCTGCGCGACGTCAGTCTCGGCAAGGCTGGCGCCAGGCAGGACACGCGCGGTGATGATCGCCTCGCGCAATTCCTTGTAGGCCTTGGCGGAGATCGTGTTCCGGCGCTCATTCTGCTCGGTCACGATTGGTGCATTCAGCTTCAGCATATCTGTATACTGGCATTCAGGAGTTTTGGGAGTCAAGAAGCGGCTTGCCGGAAACCAGCGGATTTCGCGGATCGTCTAGCGCCTTGATGGCCTCCGCGATCGCGGCCGCGGTCCCCTCGGGTGTTGGCAGGCCGCCGCAATGGGGTGTGATGCGCACGCTTTCATGCGCCCAGGCCCAATGGTCGGCCGGCAGCGGCTCCTGGAGGAAGACGTCGAGCCAGGCGCCGGCGATATGGCCGTTGTCCAGCGCTTGCCTGAGCGCGGTCTCGTCGAGATGATCGCCACGCCCCAGATTGACTACATAGGCGCCCGGCGCCAGCAGGCCGAAGACCCGCCTGTCGAGAATGCCGCGCGTGTGCTGATTGGACGGCAGCAGATTGACAAGCAGGTCGGCCCCCGTGACCGCCGGAACCAGTCCGCCCTCGCCATGAAAGGCGGTCACGCCGGCACGCTCGCGGGGCGTGCGCGACCAGCCCGAAACCCGGAAACCCGCTCCCGCTAGGCCCGACGCGACATGACCGCCGATCATGCCCAGGCCAAGCACCGCGACCGACAAAGTGCCGCGGTCGCGGATCTCGGAAACAGCCCGCTGCCACCTGCGTGCGCCCTGGTTGCGGCGAACGGAAAAATCGTCCTGCTGGCGGGCGAATGCCGCGTGCATGGCGTAGTCGAGAATTTGCTGTGCTTGCGCGGGATCGCGCAGGCGCAAGACAGGCATATCGTCGGGAAGGCGCGGATCGGAGGTCAATTGATCCGTGCCGGCGCCCAGGCAGAGCACAGCGCGCGTGGAAGCAGGCAGCTTCGTCATGTCCGGCGGAAATGCCCAGGTCACCAGCAGGTCGTAGTCGGTGTCCGGCGCGCATTCCGTCCAGCGGCGGAATTTCACGCCGGGACAGGCAGAGCGCAACGCGATATCGAACGCATCCGAATAGGCGAGAGGATCGGCAAGCACGACCCGCACGGCGTCAACGGCCGTCGAAGGCGAGGCCCAAAAGCCGACGCAATGCCAGCCACTCCAGTTCTGCGGCCCCGTCCGGGTCGGCCTCATATTGCGCGGCGGTGCGTTCGCACACGTCGCTGGAGGGAAGATGCACGGGCCGGCCGCTGCCAAGCACGGCAAGCTGGATGCGGCAGGCCTGCTCGAGATTGTACATCAGGGAAAACGCCTCGCCGACGGAACGGCCAACCGTCAGCAGGCCATGATTGCGCAGGATCATGGCGCGATTGTCGCCGAGATCGGCGACCAGGCGCTGCTGCTCGTCCCGGTCGAGAGCGATCCCCTCGAACGCGTGATATCCGACGCGACCGTAGAAGAGCAGGGCGGTCTGGTTAAGCGGCAGCAGGCCTTCTTCAAGGCAACTGACCGCCACGCCCGCGGCTGTGTGCGTGTGCATGACGCAGATGGCGTCGGGCCGTGCCGAATGGACCGCCGTGTGGATGACGATACCTGCCGTGTTGATCGGAACCTGCGTGCCCCGCACCTGGTGTCCTTCATGGTCGATCACCGCCAGCGAGTCCGCGGTGACTTCCCGGAACAGGTCGCCGTAACGGTTGATCAGCAGGTGGTTTGGCTCGTCGGGCAATCGTGCCGAAATATGGGTGTGGATCAGGTCGTCCATGCCGAAATGGGCAATGAGCCTGTAGGCCGCCGCAAGGTCCTGGCGCATCGCCGTCTCGGTGGATGAAGTCATTTGCAGGTCGCCTCCTGGGTTAACGATCGGCATACCTGAACTCCTGTATACAGGTCAATAGCGCATCTCGGCGTTGCGCGGCCGCCTTGGCAATGCGGCCTGCCGACGCCGCTGCACTCGGCCAACGGCTTTCGAAACGCGAAGCTGCGACAGGGGATTTTCGAAGATGTTAACTTTAGCCAATCAAAATGTTTGGTCGACTAGGTACGCCGCCGCGTTCGGCAATATAACATGCAATCATGGCACCTCGCCTCGTCACGTTGATTTCCAACACGGGACCGGCCGATGCCCCGAACATCTACTGATGTAGGTGCGGCACGCCAAACGATGAACGAGAAGTATCTGCGGGGACATCAACATGCAGAACAGGATAATCATGCTGCCGGCTCAACAGTCCAAGCAGAAGTGACTGCGGAGGAGCCTCGTGGCGGAGCAGCTTCAACAAGCCGTCTTGGACATGATCGCCAAGGGACGGTCGATCGAGGAAACCGCGGCCCATATCTGCCTTTATGCCGAACAGCTTTCTGCGGATACGCTCTGCTCGATCGTTACAATCGATCGCGAAGGGATCATCCATCCGCTGGCCGGGCCAAACATATCGAGTGACTACTGCTCGGCATTGGACGGGATACCGATCGGACCCAATGTCGGCTCATGTGGAACTGCCGCCTTTCGACGGACGCCTGTCGCGGTCCAAGACATCTTCACGGATCCCCTTTGGGGTCCCTATCAGGCGCTTGCCGGCATTTTGGCCAGGGAGCATAGCGTCAAGGCCTGCTGGTCCAGTCCGATCATGCAAAGTGACGGCCGTGTGCTCGGAGCCTTCGGATTCTATTATCGGGAGCATCGAGGACCGACTGACGAAGAGTGGTTGATCGTCAACCGATGCGTCGATCTTTGCTCACTCGCGCTGGAGCGAGAGGAAGCAAGGGCCGAAAACCAGCGCCTGGCATATTATGATCTGCTCACAGGGCTGGGAAATCGCGCCCATTTCATCAAGGCGTTGGAATTGGCTTCCAGTGCGGGCGAGGATCCACTCGCAATCTTGTTGGTTGATATCGATCACCTCGGCCGCGTCAATGACACCTTTGGTCATGCGACCGGCGACGAAGTGATCCGCAGCGTAGGCCGCACCATTGCGCGGATCGCCGCGCCCGAAAAGACTTTCAGGGTGGATGCGGATGAGTTTGCCGTGTTGATCGAGAGGATGAGCCCGGCCATCAGCCTGTCGAGAATTGCCTCGCAGATATTGAAGGCGACAGAGGAACACTCCTTTCCCGGCGAGGAGGCCACATTCTCCCTGTCGGTCAGTTCTGGCGGGGCATTGTCCAATCAATCGCAACCATGCCAGGTGCCAATACTCCTGCAGCATGCAAATCTTGCGCTTCACCATGCCAAGCAGGCGGCACGAGGAAGCTTCGTGCTCTACAATGACGATCTTGCCAGCACGATCGCTCAGCGGTTCCGCATTCTGCAAACGGCAACAAGCGCGCTGGCTGAAGGTCGCGTCGAAGCTCACTATCAACCGATCGTGGATCTGAGCAGCGAAAGAACGGTGGGCCTGGAGGCGCTTTGCCGCGTTCGCACCCGGGACGGCGAAATTATTTCGGCCGGCCTGCTGTCGGAAGCGCTGCAGGATTTTTCCATGGGAAATCTCCTGACCGACCGAATGCTGGATCAGGTGGCGAGCGCCATCAAATACTGGCTCGAGCAAGCGATACCGCCGCAATATGTCAGCGTGAACGTCTCCATGGCGGATTTTCAGAAAGGAAGCCTGCGCGAGCGGATTTCTCGCGCCTTTGCGCGTCATGGCATTCCGATCGGGCACGTCGTTCTTGAGGTGACGGAGTCTGTCTATATGGATGACCGCGATGGCAAGGTCGCCCGGGCAATCGGGGAATTGCGTGCCGATGGGCTGCTCGTGGCGCTGGACGATTTCGGAACAGGCTATGCCTCGCTCACCCATCTGCTGAACTTTCCCGTCGACATCATCAAGATCGACAAGAGCTTCGTGCATCAGATGTCCGATGGCGGCGCGGGCGAAATAATCGTCAAAGCCATTATCGATATGGCGAACGGGCTTGCCATGCGTGTCATTGCCGAAGGTGTCGAGACGGCCGATCAGGCGATGCAGCTCAAACGCCTTGGCTGCCGCTTCGCTCAAGGATACTTCTTCGACAGGGCCGCCGACCGCGATAGAACGACCGAAGCCTTACGGCTCGACATCCCGCGAAGATCGTTGCGGGCATAACGGGCGCGCGGCTTCCGCGCTCGTTTCGGCGGCATCTGCTTTCGGATGCCTCGTCCTAACTGCTCAATTCTCCCTGAAAGAGCGGGTAAGGGAAGCCTGCACCGGGGCCAGCATATAGTCGAGCCCGGCGTCAGGATGCTCCGCGTCGTTCTCCAGGAAGTCGGCCTAGTCTTGTAGAGCCGGAATTTTCGAGGGAAGCGTTTTGGAAGAGCCCTCAGTCCTTCACATAGTCGCCATCAAATCCCACAAACTTTGTCAGGCCGGCAGCATCGAGCAGGCGGACATGACCCTGGCGGAACTCGAGGAACTTGCGCTCGCGGAGCTCCCGCAACATTCGATTCACATGGATCGGGGTAAGGCCAAGGGCGTCAGCGAGATCGTATTGCGTGAGGGGGCAATCAAAGCCGTTGCGGTCAACGGCGCCAACACGCCGCAGACGCCCCGTCAATTCAAGCAGCAAATGCGCCGTTCGCTCCAAGGCGGTGCGCCGTCCTACATTGGCGAGGTGCTGAGCTATCACAGCACCGTTGCGCACCAGAGCGTCCATGATGAACGAGAACAGATGAGGCGATTTCATAGCGGCCAGCGTGAGCGTCTTGGTAGGCGCCACCAACACCGACAGTTCGGTTAAGCTCACGAACGTTTCGACGGTGCCACTTCCATATGATTGAGGCAGCACCACATCACCGGTTAAGCTAAAATCCAAAATTTGCCGCTGTCCCCCAGGTAGCTCGTGGGAAATGCAGCCCCACCCTGACTCAACGATGTATATACGATCGTTGCTGTCGCCCTGGCTGAAGATTACCGCGTCGGCTGGATATCGCTTGGCAGCCAACCCGAGCGTCTTCATCAAAGCGGCGTCGTCATCGTTAAGTCCAACGTATGACGAACGGTGCTCGTCCCCTTTCGAAAAAGAACGTGAAGCAAACGTCATCCGTACCCCTCGCCCTCAACTGCCTGTATACCTCCCTTAACCTCATCATGTATATGAAATTTCGCGTGATGAGCAACCTTTTTGAAGGCCGGAACGGGAAGGCATTGTGACATCGAACCGAGCGCCAACTCTGGCTCAAAACCAGTTGTGGTCCGGTTGATACCCGCGAGGTCGGGTATCATCTATGACTTACTTCGCTTAAAGTTCTCTCTCATTGACTCAACTATCTCACTGGCAACCAGACAGCTCCGGTTGTCCGCCTGGTCGGCAGCATTGCGCAAAGTCAGCGACGCGTCCCTCAGCAGCCCCCTGATCTCCGCCGGCGACAACACTTCCGAGGCCTCGAGTTCCAAAAGGACCGATTCACTCACATGCAGCGCGGCGAGCGCGACCGCCCGCGGCCTTGTTGCCAGCAACTTCAGGAGATCGCCACTACGCCTGCCTCTCGATTTCTTTTTTGCCATCGTCGTCTTAACTACCCGGACAAAAAGCTTCCTATTTCCAATATCTTGACGAGTGTGCGCAGTCCAAGAGACCGAGGGTTGGACCCTTCTCTTTAAGGTGTAGCAATGGTGACGGTAACCCAGTTTGCAGCGGTGACCCAGAGGCAAGGGGATACCGAATTAGCAGTACCTCGTGTTCTTCGGCATTAAAGACATCCCGCTTGGAGATCCGCCGCCGTCGCGAAGCGAGGCCCCGTCGCTTCTTCAGCCGTAGACCTGCTTCGATGAGGGGCTGTCCTTTTTCTGGGAAGGCAGCGGAAACGGTTCGACCTGTCCCTCGGTCTTGTCGAGATACTGCGTCAGCGCCGTCACCAGATGGTAGAAGATGCTGGCTGGAACCTCAGTCGCAAGCGACCGACCGCGCTCGTCGATCCTGTCCACCCACAAGCCAAGCGGTGCGGGATCGATATGCCATCTGAAAAGGCGCGCGACACGGGCTTCGATTTCGGGTTTCAGATCAGGCCCGCCGATATTGTCCAGCGCGATCGCCGCCTTGACAGCCTCGCATTGCGGCCAGCTGCGCGAGAGTCTGTCGAGAGGCATTCCTTGTCGCGACACGGCCGCATATGCCAGCCCTGTGGCTCGATTCAATCCGCTGGCAACTGCTGAGGAATAGAGTTTCCTGGCGTAAGCAGCCAAATCCTTTTGCCCGCTGGCCCGCGCGAAGTCCGCGAGCAGGGAGGCCCATTCGAAATGATGCCCCGGTTCGGTCCATTGCCCTTTGTCTCCGGGCAACGGCAGCCAGTCGGCGTCAAAATATTCGCCAAGCGTCCAACTTTCCTGATCGAAAAAATGACACCGGAAGAGATCGATCACGCGAGCCGCTCGACGAAGATATGTGCGGTCGCCGGTTGCGTCATGCCAGGCAAGGAACGATTCGAGCATGTGCATGTGCGGGTTCGAGGACCGGACGCCGTTCCAGCCGGGTGTCTCCAGGAAGCCATTCAGGCTGCCATCCTCAAGGTGGGAATCGATAAAATGAAATGTCTCCTGTGCGAGCTGCAAAGCCGTCTGGTGACCGCATCTATAGGCGTGGGCAAGCGCAAGAAGCACGCAGGAATGGTCGTAGGCATCCTCCATCGGATCGGCCACGCTTCCGTTGGAATTCAGGGCGCGCACCCAGCCGCCCCGGTCGGTGCGGCCGTGTTTTGCGATGAACTCAATTCCGTGGTCGATGAGCTTGTCGGCGGCCCCGGCCCAGCCCCGTTCCTTGGCTACAGCGAAAGCATAGATCTGGCGGGCCATCGTCCGCATCCGCTTGGGCTTGCCCAATGGCCTCGCATCGAAACCGAGCGCTTCGTGAAAGCCTCCATGAACAGTGTCGACCCCTGCGGTCGACCATAGCGGAAGAGTCTCGTTGAAAAGCCAGTGCTCGACGCGCTTGCGCCATGATCCGCTGACAATGACCCGGTCTTCCGATGCGGTGAACTTCGTCTCTAGTCGCCCGCTTTTCTCAAGTTGTTCCACGACTTTCTTCACATTCTGGCTATGGCTGACCGGGGCGACGAATATTGCGTCCGGTGTTGCGACCACCGCCACATCCTTCATTCCGATCACGGTGAGCAGCCGACCTTGGCTCCTGAGGTAGGAACCGTCGCAGTCCAGGGCGATGACATCGCCCGTTAACACGTTTCCGTTGCCGTCCGCGGGGCTGGACTCCAGCAATGATTGCCATGACCCAAGATCGTTCCAGCGGAACGAAGCCGTCACCATCGCGATGCGCTGCGCATGTTCCATGACGGCATAGTCGATGGATGTAGAAGGGATCGCCGAATAGAAGCCTTGGGGTAAGTAGAGGCCTGACACGTCGGTCCTTGCTGTCTTGAAGGCCCGTTCCGCAGTATGCCAGATTTCAGGCTGAAACCTGATCAAGGCTTTCTGCATCGTGTCTGCACGAAACAGGAAGATGCCTGCGTTCCAGTAGAACCTTCCCGACGACAGATATTTTTGCGCCGTCTCGCTGTCTGGCTTTTCGACAAACCGGGAAACCGCGGCCGCCCCATCGTCATTGGCGGCAACCTCGATGTACCCATATCCGGTCTCCGGATGAGTGGGCTTGATGCCAAACACGACAATGCTTCCCGAGTCAGCGGCAGGCATGCCCGCCTCCACGGTTTCCCAGAACTGCGTTTCGGTCGATATCTCGTGATCGGAAGGGACCACAAGCACAAGCGCATCCTTGCCGTGTTCGGAAATCGTCTGCAGTGTCGCTATTGCGACCGCCGCCGCAGTATTGCGGCCCAGGGGTTCGAAGATCGGCCTTCCACCGTTCAGTCCGAGCGGACTTATGTCAGAGATAACGCGTTCGGCATGACGTTCGGACGCTATCAGATAGATCGGCGTTTCGCTGCTCGGCCACGCCTTCAGGCGGCGGACCGTTTTCGCCAGCATGGAGCCATCCCCCGACAGATCGTGGAACTGCTTGGGATTGTCTTCGCGCGAGAGCGGCCATAGCCGCGATCCGACACCTCCGCTCATGACGAAACTTACGATCCGGTGTGCCATGCTTCAGTTCCTCTCAGAATGTCTGGTTGTACGCTCCGACCTCTGGATTGCGGCGCAGCACCGCGTCGATTGCCTCGAACATCTGTCGCCACCGCTCCGAAAGTCGTGACCGGCGATGATTTCCGGGCCGACGCCCATGCGGCGGATCAGAGTGCCGAGACCGATGCTCAGCGCTTGGGCGCCCATCAAGTTGAGTTCGGGTTCGCCCTCGGAGCCCGGATGCCCGAACCGCCAGCGCGCGTCATATTCCTGGAAACCAGTGGCCTTGATGAGCGCGCTGTTTTCGAACGCGAATGTGTTCGGCTTGGCCTGGCTGACTATCTTCAAGGTCACGGCTACCGCTCCGAAATTGTCGCAACTTTCCTAGCATGGCAGCGTGCCCCGGCCCCTTCATGAATTCGGGTAGCTCTACCCCCCGGTTCGCGCGCTATCATCCAATAGGTGATACCGATCGGTGATCGAAAGGATATCTCGCCCGGTCATAGCCATCAGGTATCGTAGGGTTGGTCCGCATCGGTGCCGACCCTGGTTGTGGCTGCATGATGCCGCTCACATCTCTCGAATTGATTTTTCGGAAGAGTGTCGATGACCGGCGCTTCAGAAGCTTGGCACGTGCGCTCGACGGCATTCAGTCGGAGATCGAAAAGGAAGCGGAGCAGCTTCGCCGGGCTCGAAACCGGATGATGGACTGTGCGGCGTTTTCCCTCGAGATGGTGGAAAATGGCGAGCGGAGCGAGCGCATGCCTGCCAAGCTCGATACTCTCGCCCGGGGCCTTGAGGCAAATCGGGCACGAAAGTTGCTGCTGGGGCATCAGATGTCATTGCTGACCACAATAAGAGACATCCTGCCGAACTTTCTCCGTTCTCATAGGGTGTAGGTCTACGCCAATTGGTGGCGTTTACCTTCCCTCGCGCCGGCGTAGTCTTTTTGGATAGTTTAGGATTGCGAGGGCCGCCATGAAGCACCTGTATCAGGGCGTCGTGCAGGAAGGATTGTCCTTCGTGCACGCCGAAGACGTTGTATGAACCGCCTTTTCGCCAACCAATGGCCTGTGGTGACCGATCAGCAGGCTAGTGCGGGACAGGAATTCATCGGCCTCTCTGACATAACCGGATTTCTGAGACACTACGTCGGAACCATCACGGCCTGTCTTGCGGCGGCTTTCTTGGTGGCATGGTTTTACAATTTGACCACGGATCCGGTTTTTACAGCCAGCGCGCAGATTCTGATCGAGCCGAAACTGCCGCAACATCTGCAGGAGGGCGGCGAAGTGAATCTGTCACTGGACACCGCCCAGGTGGAAAGCCAGATCGCCGTGATGCAATCCGAGAAGATCGCGTCCATGGTCATCGACCAGTTGAAACTTGTCGATGATCCCAAATTCAATCAGCCAGAGGCTCCGACATTGCCGGAGAGATTCAAAAAAGTCGGGAAAATCCTTGTCGGGGCTCTTGGGAACGGCACCTGGGCCACATCCCTTCAGCGACATCTCGGTTTGAGCGAACCCGATGCGCCCGTGACGCTGACGGAATACCAGAAGTCCCGGCGCAGTATGTCGATTTTCCGCAATGACCTCGACATTCGGAGGGTGGGCGTCTCGTACGCGATAGACATCTCTTTCACCTCCGCCGACCCCGAAGGCGCCGCTAATATTGCCAACGCGACTGCTAATGCCTTTGTGCATGAACAGATCGATACCAAGGCGGAGGCGGCAAAGGAGGGTGGGGCGTGGCTCGAGAAACGCCTCCAGCAACTACGCACACAGATGAACGAGGCGAGGGCGAGGGCACAAGAGTTCCGTTCCCGACACGATTACAGCGTGAGCGGTGAGGCCGGTGACGGTATCAATCCCGAACCGACTCTCGAAGAGTTGGAAGTGACTGCAGACACCTACCAGAAGATATATGAAAGCTTCTTGCAGGCTTATACCAATTCCGTAAGCCAGCAATCTTACCCGGTCGCCGATGCAAGGGTGATCACAGCCGCGACGGCTCCGCTTTCTCCTAGTGCGCCGAAGCCGAAGCTGGTGCTGGCTTTCGCGGCTGTCGCAGGGCTCATTCTTGGCATTGGCGTATCTTTCGTGCGGCATTCGTTCGATTGGACCATACGGTCGCCACGTCATATTCGCGACAATCTGGGAATGGAGTGCGTGGGTGAATTGCCCCCTACGAGCAAGCGGAGGGAATTCGGAAACGTCGACGAGGTGACCAGGCATCCTTGGTCGCGGTACAGCCAGAGCCTGAGGAAAGCGCGGACGGAAATCAGCCTCGCTGAAACGAGCAACCCGATGAAGTTCCTTGGACTAACCGCGGTCTCGAACAACAGCCAGAAGAGTGCCGTCGCAAGCAATCTCGCCACCCTTTACTCGATGTCCGGGCTGAAGACTTTGGTGATCGATGCCGATGTTCGGAGACCAACGACCACCACACGACTGATCGGGCGCTCCGATGGCCTGGGCATGGAGTGTCAGAATCCCGTTCGATACAACATCGTCCGCGCTCTGGGGCGGCGTTTCGACGTGCTTTCAAGTTTCGTCGTGGAATCAAGAGATCTGCTCGTGCCTAGGAATATGCAGGCTTTCCTCAGCGAGGTTACCGCCGGCGATCCGGCTGCCCAGGAGCTGGCTGCCTACGACATAGTCATCGTAGACCTGCCGACGCTTGAATCCGGACCCGATGATCTCGTTGTTGGATCGGTACTCGACGGTGTCGTGGTCGTCGCGGAGTGGGGCAAAACCCATGTCGACACGCTGCGAGAACTCGTCAGAACACTGCAAGCCTCCAGGACAAAGATATTTGGCGTGCTTCTCACGAACGCACGGGCGATGACGTCCAAGTACCGTGAGGTTGCGACCAGCCATGGCGCTTTCGGAAGCCGGCAAAGCGTGTAGAGCAATTCATACGTGAGGATTAGGGCGTAGCCTCTGCAGTATCGCGCTACCTCCTTTGCATTTCTTGCCCGAGAGTTCCGCACTTGGGAGACTGTTGGCGTCAAACAACTAAGAACAATGGCCGTCACATGACAAACGCCTTCGAAAAGCAGTCGCACCAGGGGGCGCCGATCTGGGCGCAGTCGGTTGTGCCGGCGGCGGTCGATAGCAGGGTTGTCCTGAATGTCGTTTCCTCGCGTGATTACGCCAGTGCCGGGGCGGTATTGAATGACCTGTCGAATGTCATTAACGGGGGAACGACAAACCCTCCGGTTGGAGGTCTGGTCAAAAGGATCATGGACCTGGTCATAGCCGGGATAGCACTCGTTTTGGCCGCGCCTGTCATGATTCTCGTCGGGGTGCTGATCAGGATTACGGCCGGAGGTCCGGCGATATTCTCGCACAGCCGTGTCGGGTTCGGTGGACGGCCGTTCAATTGCTACAAGTTTCGCTCGATGGTCGCAAATTCGGACCAGGTTCTCGACGCATACCTGGATGCCAACCCTGATGCACGCAAGGAGTGGGAAGAGACCCACAAGATCAGGAACGATCCCCGCGTTACGTTCTTCGGGCGGCTGTTGCGCAAGTCCAGCCTGGATGAGCTCCCCCAACTCATCAACATACTGCGCGGGGAGATGAGCTGCGTGGGTCCAAGACCGATCGTCAGGGATGAGCTCAGGCGTTATGGCGATCACCAGGGAGAGTATCTCGCAACGAGACCCGGCCTCACCGGCCTTTGGCAGGTGAGTGGAAGAAGCAGCATGGACTATGATAACCGCGTCGCGCTGGACAGCCAGTATGTGCGGAACTGGTCGATCTGGCTCGATATCGTGATCTTGCTGAGGACTATCGTCGCGGTCATGCGGGTCGACAGGGCCTCCTGAAACGTCGGCCGGATCACTCTTCGTTTCGATTCCGGAAGACCAACAGGGACAGGCCCACGAGGTAGGCGCCGGCCAAGAAAAATATCAGTATCAGAGATTTGCCCACAGTCACGTAGCCTGGCGATCCCAAGCTATTCCAGGCGACGATTCCGATCACCAGCAGAGCAGTCGCCGCGAGCAGCGCCGCAGCCCTGAAGCGAAAACCCAGTAGTATCCCTGCCACCGATACGGCGAGTATGCTTGTGAGCACCAATATCTCCAGTGGCACCCGCAGAACCGGTTTGGCTTGCCGCGGCAGGCAGTTTCGTCAGGGGTCAAGAGCTCAGCGTGCGCCAACTGATATGCGCCCTCGGAGTGCAAGGCAAGTGCTAAGGAAAGTGCTTGGGAATGCCGTTCGAAATATCGAAACCAGCTCTTGCAGAGGTTGGCGTTTTCCAACAATGGCCGACGACATCACCATGCGTGACTGTGACCGATCATCCAACCGCGACCTGCGGCAAGAACGGCATCGGCCGAGCCGGATGTAGCAACGGGTCGGCGCCGACATAGATCTGGTCAGTTCGTACTTCCAACAGCGTTTGTCTCCGCCTGGACGCTGGCATCCGCTGCAGGCAAGCTATCCAAGCCCGATTTCGGCAGCGGGATTTCGACTTTCACCGTATCGCCCGGCTCGACAAGAGTTGTCTCTTGGGCAGCAAGCTCTTCCGTGCCACCGTCTTTCGGCCTCACAATCGTGAAGATCGGCTTGGCCTTTGCGGCGTTTTGCCGGAGCGCCAGCAGAGCGGGGGCAGTAACTTGTGTCTCGTGCAGCAACTGCACCGCGGTGTCGGATTTGCTGGTGACCTCGTTGAGCTGTTGCTGTGTCTCGCGCAAGCTCTCTGCGATCTCGCTGGAACGCTGGTTGCCGAGGTTGAGGATTTCGATGTCGGTCTTGCTCATGTCCTGCCTGACACGCAGCATCGAGGTCTCGGCCGCCAACCGGTCGCTCTGCATCTGGGCGACGGTCCCCTCCAGGGAAAGTTCCCGCGGCGCAACGGCAAGACCTTTCTGGACGAGATTCGAGACACCGGCGAGTTCCTTTTGGATGAGCTCGATCTGTTTGTCATGGAAGGTCAGCTGTTGCTCGAGCGAGGCCAGTTCCTGTTGCAGAAATTCCTTGAGTTCGCGAAGTGAGCGGAGCTGGGTCGCCAGTGATTCCTTGCGGATGGCGAAAATCTTGCGTTCCTGGTCCATCGCCAGCGCGACGGTTTCGTTCGAAGCCCTGTCCCTCAGTTCAGAGGGGAAAGTTATATCCTCACTGCCGGCCAATTCTGCCTGCAACCGCGCCTTGCGAGCAAGCAGGCTGACATTGCTCAGAGCGAGCAGTCCGACATCGCCCTGGCTTGAGATGACCTCTCGTTGGAGCCGAGACACATCATCCTCGCGTATCGGCAAACCGCCGGCGATACCCAGCGCCTGTAGCACCGTCAGGCCGGGCCGGAAGGGAAATTCGCCGGGTTGCTTGACGTTGCCGACAATATAAAACGGTCTGTATTGCGCGATCTCCACCGCCACGTCCGGCTGGCGGCCAAGGCCCATATGTTGCATCAGCCGATCGCCTATGGAGCGGGCCAGATCGCCGGGAGCGGTCCCTTCGGCGCGTATCTGCCCGACAAAAGGCAGGAAGAGGGTGCCGTCAGCGCCGACGACGAAACTGTCGTTGAGAGCCGTCCATTCGAAGATCACATCACGCGATGCGCGCCATTCGTAAACCTTCAGCCTGACCTTGTCCTGCGGTCCAAGGAGGTACTCTGCAGCTGGTGCCGGCGAGGGGCAGGCAGCTGTTGCGGCTAATGAAATCCCTGCCACTGTTGAAAGCCATTTGCGCATTGTCATTCTCGCCGTCAGATTTTCAGGATGTATTCGGGTTCGATCCGGCCCATGGCGATGTGCAGGATCGCGAGCGCGTTGCCGAGGAGCCGGCCTCTGCGATCGACATACGGCTCGGGCCAAAGGCTCTTTGCGAGGTTGGCCGCTATGTTCCTGAACATGAGGGGAAGGGCAAAGGAGGCAGGGACCGTGCCTTTCCTTATTAGATAGATCGCATTGGCGACCTGGGAGTAGCCGAATCGCTTTCCGCTGACGCGGCCCGTCTTGATCCCGAGATGGACGCCCGTGATCGACGTCACGCATACAACGCGGCCCCTGGATCGCATTTGACTGGTGAAGTCGATGTCTTCCTGCCAGCCATAGAGGACCAGGCGCTCGTCGAACCGCAAATCGCCAATCAGCGAAGCGCGGAACGACATGTTGCATCCGTAGGCGCCAACATGATCGACCACTGATGGTCCAGTCGTTTCTCGGCCTTCCGAATCTCTTAGCGCAGCTTCTGCATCGTCCCAGGTCAGCCCGGCATTGGTAGCGCCGTCCTTGACGACCTTGCCCATCACTACCGCCCATCCGTCATTTTCAGCAAAAGCCTGCTCGATCTGCTCCAGGTACCGGGCGGACGGAACGAAATCGTCGTCGAAGAACGTTATGATGTCGAAGCGACCCAACGAGGGCACAAGGGCAGTGTTGCGTTGGGCAGCCAATCCTTTGGGCCCGAAAACACTCGACACCGAGAAAGGGCAGTGGCCCGGGAGTTCGACGTGCGTCGCATCGGGTGCCGACAGGATGACCTCGTCGGGAAGCCTTGTCTGGCCACCCAGATATCCCAGCAGGCGAGCAACTTGCTCGCTGCGACCGAGGGTCGGGATAATCACCGCAAGTTTCATTTTTCGTCCAGGTGTCGCTTGCACTGACCCTAGGACGACGCGAGGGCTCAAACAGCCTGCATAAAAGTGGGGCCGATCAACTCGGCCTACCCCTGGGCACCCGCTTTTGAAGTATTGGTCACCGGCAGCTCGCGACCATAAGCGGTAGGTGGAAAATGACCCGGAGCAATCCGTGACCGATCGGACAACTTGCGAGGCTCGTGGGACAAAACAGAAATTGAGGCTCCAAGGAGGAAGGGGACAACAATGCTGCATGAACGCTCTTCCGACCTGGCCGTCGCAGCCACGGTCGAAATGCCCATTGAGGATCTTCCGGCTGCCCCGCCCGACTTCGACAGATATGCCAGGATAGCGGTCGTCCACGACTGGTGCCCCAACTTTCGGGGCGGCGAGCGGGTCTTGGCCCAGATTTGCAAGCAGTTTCCCAATGCAGAGGTGTTCACACTTTTCGATTTCCTCCCGACCGAGGTGAAAGAGCAATACTTCCGCGACGTGGAATTCCACACTTCCGCGGCCAACCGGATACCGATGGTCCAGAAGTTCTACCGGTCTCTGTTTTTCTTTTGCCCCTTCCTGATCGAACAGTTCGACGTGACCGGGTATGATGCGGTGATCTCCTCTTCGGCCGCATTTTCGCGGGGCGTGATCACCAGACCTGATCAGCCGCATCTGTGCTACGTGCACAGCCCCGTCCGCTATGCCTGGGACGAGCAGTTTTCCTATCTGCAACAAGGCAAGCTCGGCTTTGGCCCGAAGGGAATGCTTTATCGGTACATGCTGCACCGACTGAGGACGTGGGATACGAGAACCGCTCACGGTCCGGACCTGATGCTGGCGAATTCGAACTATGTCCGTTCCCGGATACAGCATATCTATGGACGGGACGCGCGGGTTGTTTTCCCGCCCGTTGCGCTCAAGGAGTTGCCATGTGTCGACGACAAGGACGACTACTACGTCTCTGCGTCCTTCCTCGCGCCCTACAAGCGCACCGATCTCGTCATCAAGGCCTTCAACGAGATGCCATCGCGAAGGCTGGTTATCGTCGGCGAAGGCCAGCAATCTGCTAGCCTACGGTCGCTGGCAGGTCCGAATATCACATTTTCGGGGTTCCTTCCCCGCAAGGAGTATGTTGATACGCTTGCCCGGGCAAAGGCGATGGTCTTTGCGGGGTGCGAGGACTTCGGCATTGCGCTGGCCGAGGCGCAAGCCTGCGGGACGCCGCTGATTGCCTTCGGCCGCGGCGGCGCGATCGATATCGTGCGGCGCCTCGGAGCAGATCCCGAACCGACGGGGGTGCTGTTCAGGGCTCAGACCATCGAGCATCTGAAGGAGGCGGTCAAACGGTTCGAGGAAAACAGCCACCTTATCACGCCCAAAGCCTGCGCCACGAACGCACAGCGCTTTTCGGAAGAGAATTTCGACCGGGCCATCCTGGAATCGATCGGCGCGGTCCAGTCCCTTCATAGCATCATGTGAGCTCGTGCAGCCTGACGACCTTGGTCTCTGTATCGATGCCGTCGGCAGCGGCCATCGCCTGCAGGTAGCGCATCGCGCTCGCTCTCCAGCTATATGCCTCGGCTCTGGCTTTTCCCTTTGCTGCCAACCGCAGGCGCAGCGCTTTGGAGTTGCGCAGCCCCATGAAGCGGTCGAGCCATGCCAGTGGGTTGTCGGCAGCGGCATAAAGAGCTGCATTTGCGCAGACCTCCGGCAGGCTGGCACGTTCCGACACCACAACCGGACAGCCGAGCGCCATCGCCTCGACAACCGGAAGACCAAAGCCTTCGGTCAGCGAAGGAAAGGCCAGGCAGAGCGAGTCGGTCAGCAGCGCAGCCAGCTCGCTATCGGAAATGCGACCGAGCCAATGGATATTTCCAGCTTCAGCCCTGGCTGATCCTGTTTTGAAAATCTGCGAACCTGGCATGCCGACAACCGCGATCCTAAATCCGGCTTTGCCAAGGCGGTCGGACATGCCCAGAATGAGGTCCACATTTTTGTGTGGCGCGGCGCTGCCGATCATGACGATGGTATCCCGCGAGGCCGCCAGCCGCGTCGCGGCCGAGTGTTCGGGCTTCCACTGCAAGACGTGTTCGTGGCCATTCGGGGCAACGAAGACCTTTTGCGCCGAGACAATGTCGCGGCGAACCAATTCGCCCAGCGAGAAATTGGAAACAGTCGAGATGTTGCATGCTGTCTTGCCAAGGCATGGCAGCAGCGTTTTGTAAGAGGCCCTGAATCCAAGTGAATAGCTCTGTGGAGCATTCCACACATTTGCATCATGAATGCAGACAATATGCTTGCGAGCCAGAAGCGGTCCGGTATTGCACAGACTGAGCAGCCCGCCCCCGTGCAACGAGGTTGCTAGTTGGGTCTGCTCCCACAGATGCCCACCTGTGCTGCCAATTTCGCAACGTTCGATGGAATTGAGCAGGACGTCCGAGCTGCCCGGCGGACAGTGGAGCCTGATCTCGAGTCCACGGGTAAGTGGCGCACGCTCGGTGATTAAATCGTCCAGTGAACGGACGATCTCCCTTGCATAGCGCTGGACGCCAGTTGTCGATTGGGAAAGGAAACGTCCGTTGATAGTCCAGCGCCGTGCCATGTCACCCTCTCGATGTCCTAGTTTGAGACCGCCGGCGCGTGCGGTCACTACGGCCGTTGGGTCATTCGCAGGCGCGGAGGATCATCCAGCCAGGCGAGGGCAGACGCTGGAACTACCTCAAACGTTTGAGGGCCGTTGTGTCTCCTGGAGTGTTAGGGTGGCTGCTCGTCGGCAAGGCGGAGAAGGCGATGGACAATTCTGAGTTCAATGCGGCGCCGGCCGGGCGGTCCAGGCATTTGAACGGTCACAGCACTGCCGCACTGGTTGCCCAGTCGCTTCCAGAAAGCTCGCAATACCTGATTGGCCATCCCGGCAGGACATCGGCGGACTTCGAGCCGCCAAGACGACGTTGGACGATAAATGGCGACTTCACCACGCTTCGGCGCAACGGGGTAGCGCGTTACGGACTGGAGGTGACGACGGCTCTCGACGCCCTCATTTCGGAAGGGCATCCGCTTGGCCGTGATCTTGAAATCGATCTCGTGGTGCCGCGCCCGCTTGTCGAACCTCTTCCTCTGAAAGCTATAACAGTCCGGGTCGTTCCCGAGTTCAATAGGCCGCGACTTCCGCAGTTCTGGGTGCAAGCGCAACTGCCTTGGCATGTGCCTGGCGGATTGCTCAGCTTTTGCAACCTTGCGCCAGTCGTGATGAGGCGTCAGATCGCATGCATCCATGACATGCATACGAGGCTGATGCCGTCGAGCTATGCGCGGGGATTCCGTTGGGCGCATCGCCTGATCCTTCCGCTGGTTGGCAGGCGAGCCGCACGGATCACCACGGTTTCGCAACTTTCGCGGAGCCATCTGGTCAGGTTTGGGATTGCACCTGAGAAAAACATCGTCGTTACCTACAATGGCAGCGACCATGCGAAAAAGTGGGATGCGACCAGATCGTCCCTCGTCGTCAATCGAGACAGGCCATATGTCGTTTGCCTTGGCCGAGGTGATCAAGAATACAAGAACATGGGACTTTTGGCTAAGCTTGCCCCTCGTCTCGATGAAATGGGACTCGACCTCTGGATGCCGGGCGATGTCGACGAGGAAACGATCTTGCGGCACGTCCCCGAATTGCCGGGGAACATCATCCTTCTCGGGCGCATAGGCGATCACGACTTCAAAAAAGCGCTTGAGGGCGCGGTTTGCTTCCTGTTTCCATCCCGGATCGAAGGTTTTGGGTTGCCCGCCGTCGAGGCGATGGCGTCGGGATGTCCGGTCGTCGCCTCGACTTCACCGTGTCTGCCCGAAGTCTGTGGCGATTCTGCCCTCTATGCAGATCCGGACGATGTCCAATCGTGGGCGGAAAACGTTGGGAAGCTGGCGCTCGACCCGGATTTGCGCAAGCGAACGGTTGGCAAGGGCCATACCAGGGCGAGCAGCTATTCCTGGCGCTGGATTGCATGGAAGTATCTTGAACTCATGATCCAGGTCGACGCGGATTTCGGGGAAGTCTACGGATAAATGCTCAGAAGGTGTAGCCGGCCCGGTGGTTGTCGCACGAAGCGATCAATTCTATTCATCCGCGGCAGTCACCGCCAATCATCCGAGTGCTGACTCCAGAAGCGCAATCAAATAGTCATGCCGCCTGATGGCTAGGCTACAGCCTCCAAAAGAGGTAAAGCGCGGCCTCTCATACCCGTATGGGCAAATTGCTTCCGACTCCTGCAGTTCCGACTATCCCGATATTGAAAGTCGCGCAGGGAGGCATGATTGCCATGTCGTTTCGTTTCGCAGCGGCGGCTGCTTTGCTGCTGACAGCAGCCGCGCCCGCATCTGCTGATTTGCTCTGGGGGGTGAACGGCCATCCGGTGGTTTCCTACCCGGGTGTTCCAATCGAAAAACAACTCGATTTCATCAAGGACCTCGGTCTCAAATCATATAGGGTCAACATCACGGCCGAAGACGAGGCAGATACCCTGGCCCAAGTCGTCGAGGCCGGGAAAAGGAGAGGGATCGAAATCCTCCCAGTGATTACACCCGGGATGGACCTGGACAAGGAGAAACCGGACCAACTTTATGTTGAGGCCCGGAAACTGGCGGTTGCGCTCGGCACCAGGTTCAAGAACGACATCCGCGTTTGGGAACTGGGCAACGAGATGGAGGTCTACGCCATCATCAAGCCCTGCGAGCAGCGTGACGATGGATCGCAATATCCATGCGGCTGGGGGCCGGCAGGTGGAACTGGAGTGCTCGACTACTACGGTCCGCGCTGGGTGAAGGTAAGCGCAGTCCTTAAGGGGCTGTCCGATGGCATGACGGCCGTTGATCCGAGCATAAAAAAAGCCATGGGCACGGCTGGCTGGGGCCATACCGGCGCCTTCGCGCGGATGAAGCAGGATGGGATCGCCTGGGACATCTCTGTCTGGCACATGTACGGGGAAGACCCCGAATGGGCTTTCCGCGAGATTTCTTCCTACGGCAAGCCGATTTGGGTTACCGAATTCAATAACCCCTACGGAAGCCAGCGGAGCGAGCGGCAGCAGGCTGACGGCGTCAAACAGACGATGACACGGCTCCGCGAACTCCAGGAGAAGTACAAGCTGGAGGCAGCGCATATCTATGAGCTGCTGGATGAGACTTACTGGGCCCCGAGCTTCGAAGCCAATATGGGTCTGGTTAGACTCGTCGCGAATAACAATGGCAAATGGATAACCGGCGAACCGAAGCCCGCCTATAAGGCTGTCCGCGACATCACGCGCGGCCCGCAACCGTTGCCCAAGCCGCAGCGGGGGTGCAACCCCGAGGCGACGTTTGCCGATGGGTTCACCTATGTCCATCAGGCAAGTTTTGCCTATTGTCTCGTCCTTGGCCATGACGGTGACACCGCAGGATTGGATCGCTTGTCGGCAGCGCTCGAGAACGGAGACGCTCGGCTTACCGACGTGGTCATGGAGTTGATTCGCTCTGAAGAATTCGAGGCCAAATATGCCACTATAGGCCTGACGGACCGCGCCTATATCGGGTTTCTTTACATGCTTTTGTTGGATCGCCCAGCGGACGGCTACGGGATGGAAACCTATTCCCGACAGTTGCGCAGAGGATCAATGACGCGCGATGCCATTGCCTTGGGCATCGTCGGCTCTAGTGAGTTCAAATCGCGGCATGCCGTCATGCGCGACGCGTCGGACATGCCCGCGCCCGGCTAGGCGAGGAAGCGACCATTGCATGGCAGGTGGCCCGCAAGTCCATTGCCTTGCCACCTGACACGAAACTTCAGGCCATCGCCGGCAGATACGCCTTCGAAAGGCTTAGCCTGGACCTCCCCGAAAGAGGTAGCCGACGGCTCGACCAACAGGGCGTCCTGACCGCCTATTGGCGTTCTCCCCGAGCCTTGGTCGCCCAAGTAGCTTTCAGGGTAATCAATCCACTCTTGAGAGGTGTACGATGAAAGTCATGGTAACCGGCCATCAAGGCTATATCGGGTCGGTGATGGTGCCGATGCTGCTTCGCGCGGGGCATGCGGTGACCGGCTACGACAGCGACCTTTACCGGCGCTGCACCTTTGCGGCGGGAGGGGAGCGAGCATCCGTTCCATCCATTCAAAAGGACGTCCGGGACGTGCAGCCTCGCGATCTCGAAGGTTTCGACGCCGTAATACACTTGGCAGCCCTCTCGAATGACCCGCTCTCCGATCTCGATCCGGAGATCACATACGAGATTAACCACAAGGGCAGCGTTCGCTTCGCGAAAGCGGCCAAGGAAGCGGGCGTGTCACGCTTTCTCTTCGCTTCGTCCTGCAGCAATTACGGACAGGCGGGCGATGACATGGTGGACGAAACCGGAGAGCTCAATCCGGTCACGCCCTATGGCTGGTCCAAGGTACTTTCCGAACGCGATATTTCCGAACTCGCCGACGGCAGCTTCTCTCCGACCTACTTCCGGCCTGCCACGGCCTATGGCTTGTCGCGCCGGCTTCGCTTCGACATCGTGCTGAACAATCTCGTTGCCTGGGCGGTGACCAAAGGCGTGATCCTGCTCAAATCCGATGGGACCCCGTGGCGGCCCATCGTTCACATCGAGGATATTTCTCGCGCTTTCATCGCCGGCCTCGAAGCCCCGCGGGATGTGATCCACAACGAGGCTTTCAATGTGGGGCAGACGGCCCACAACTACAGGATCCGCGACATAGCCGAGATCGTCGCCGATGTGGTGCCCGGCTGCCGCCTGGAGTTCGCGGCCGATGCCGGCCCCGACAAACGTTCCTATCGGGTAAGCTTCGAGAAGATTGCGCGCGCTCTTCCGAGCTTCCGGCCGCAATGGGACGCCCGCAAAGGCGCCGAACAGCTTTACCGGGCCTATCGGCAATCAAATGTCACCTTGGAGGAATTCGAGGGTCCTCGCTTCCAGCGCATCGGCCACATAAGATATCTGTTGGCGAACGGACTTCTGGACGAGCGCATGCGTGCCGTGGAGGCCTCAATAGCCCTGGAGGCTGCGGCGGGCTAATCCCAATGGCGTATGCGGGTCCAACTTGGCTCGGCTCGGCGCCGCCGGCCGCCGCCGGGGTCGGCCAGGAGATTTATGACCTGGCCGAACGGCTATTTCCGATTTGCCGAAGCATCACCGGCGATGGCGTGCGGAAGACCTTGGACGTTTTGTCGGGGCACATTGACTTGCGGCGGCATGAGGTTCCCACCGGCACGCAGGTATTCGATTGGACGATTCCGAAAGAATGGAACATCCGGTCGGCCAGGATCGCCGCGCCCGACGGTCGGACGATCGTGGACTTTGCCGATTCCAACCTCCACGTGGTCAACTACAGCGTACCCTTCAAAGGTACCTTGCCGCTCAATGAGTTGAGGCAGCATATCCATACCTTGCCTGAACAGCCGGAAGTGATTCCCTATCGAACCAGCTACTACGCCCCGACATGGGGGTTCTGCATGGCGCATGATCGTTTGCTGGAGATGACCGACGGTCTCTACCAGGTAGAGATTGATGCTGAGCTCAAGGACGGCAGCTTGACCTATGGAGAATACCTGCACCGCGGACAGACCGAGCGGGAATTCCTTCTTTCAGCTCATATATGCCATCCGTCACTGGCCAATGATAACTGTTCGGGCCTCGCTCTCCTGGCGACGCTGGCGAGGACCCTCAGCACCCGGAAGACAAAGTATAGCTACCGCTTCCTCTTTGCTCCAGGAACGATCGGCGCGCTCACATGGCTGTCCCGCAATGAGAACCGCATACACCTCATCGATCATGGGCTGGTAGTGTCGTGCGTGGGTGATGCTGGATGCCCGGCATACAAGCGCAGCCGTCGCGGCGACGCCTTCATTGACCGGGCTATGGCGCACCTGCTCGGCGGTCGGCCCGGGGCGAAGCTGATCGATTTCTCCCCCTATGGTTACGACGAAAGGCAATATTGCTCGCCGGGCTTCAATCTTCCCGTCGGCATGTTCCAGCGGAGCGTCCACGGCACCTTCCCCGAGTATCATACGTCGGCCGACAATCTCGGCTTCATCGCGCCGAAGTACCTGGAGGACTCCTTCGCGGTTCTCATGGATCTGATCGACATCGTCGAAGGGGACTGGACGCCCTTGAATCTCTTCCCCAAGGGCGAGCCGCAACTCGGCAGGCGGGGCCTCTACAGCGCCTTGGGAGGGCAAAAGGCGTCAGGCATAACTTCGATGTCCCTGCTATGGGTGCTCAATCTGGCCGATGGACAGCACTCGATTTTGTCGATGGCCGAGCGCTCCGGACTGCCGTTCAAGGAGCTGGAAGCCGCTGCCAGGTTGCTGTCGGAGCATGGGCTCTTGGCTGCGGCCCTATAAGGCCTCGATTGCGGCCCGCTGCTTGACCAGCGGCCATGTCCTGTCCCTTTCCGACATCGCGGTCGGCATCAAGGGCCAGTTTATTGAAAAGGCGGGATCGTTGAAGCGGACGCCCGTCGCTGAGTGCGGCGTGTAGAACTGCGATATCAGGTACGAAACCTCGGTATCGTCTGTAAGTGTCTGCAGTCCATGCGCGAATCCGGCGGGAATATAGACCTGCCTCATGTTTGCGGGCGTCAGTTCGAAGCCCAACCACTTGTAGCGCGTCGGCGAGTTCGCGCGCATGTCAACCACGACGTCGAAGATCGCGCCACGGACGCAGGAGACGAGTTTCACCTCGGCATAGGGGTCCTCCTGAAAATGTAGCCCCCGCAGCGTTCCTTTTTTGACCGAATGTGCCCGGCTGTGCTGGACAAAGCGCGTCGCCAACCCGCAATCGGCCATTTCCTTCTCGCAGAACAGGCGCGTAAAGGAGCCGCGATCGTCGACCACGGGTGTCGGCTCGATCAGCCACACGCCTTTCAATTCGGTCTCGGCAAACTGCATGTCGCTTCAAGCCCCTTTGGCGGGCAAAAACCGATGGAATTCTTGGCGTCGCGAGTACCGGCTGGAAGAGCTACCAAAGCCTTAGGTGGCTTCATCGATAGCGGTATGCCGGATGGTCAATCTTACTCGTTCGGCTTGCCTGATGGGGTCATTGCCTCACCCCCTTGCCCTTTAAGGATTAAGGCAGCCGACGCATTGGCAAATCGGACTCGAAGGCGCGTCGCCCTAGACTTGCGTACATTCCACGGAGACGCGACGGCAGCAGGTACTTCGTCAGGCCACCGCGTCTCCATTTTTTCTCCAGGCAGGCGGACAGGGAGCAGCCAATGAACATACAAGCCGTCGAAGTCGTCCGCGACCAAAACCCGATACGCCGCGGCGTCGGCTGCAGGCTTTGTGGTACGCGTCTGCGGCATACGCTGGTCGATCTTGGCATGTCGCCGCCTTGCGAAAACTTCCTGCGGGCCGACCAACTGGATCAGGTGGAACTGTACTATCCGCTGAACGTCCTGGTTTGCGACACCTGCTATCTGGTGCAGCTCAAGGAATACATGAGTCCCGAAACCATCTTCAGCGAGTATGCTTATTTTTCTTCTTTTTCGACAAGCTGGGTGGCCCACGCGAAAGCCTATTGCGAGGCCATTACGAAACGCCTCGGCCTTGGTTCTGACAGTCTCGCGGTCGAGCTCGCCAGCAACGACGGCTACCTGCTCCAGCACTTTCTTCCGCTTGGCGTTCCCGTTCTAGGTGTCGAGCCAGCCGCAAACGTTGCGAGCGCCGCGCTTGAGAAGGGTGTGCCGACCAGGGTTGATTTCTTCGGGGTTCGCCTGGCTCTCCAGATGGTGGCCGAGGGCCTGCGCGCCGATCTTATCATCGGCAACAATGTTCTGGCCCAAGTGCCCGACCTGAATGACTTCGTCGCAGGAATGAAGGTCCTCCTCAAGCCGGAAGGCGTCATCACCATCGAGTTTCCGCACATCGAGCGACTGATGGCCGAGAACCAGTTTGATACCATCTACCACGAGCATTTCTCATACTTCTCGTTATTGACCATCGACCTTATGGCTACCCGCCACGGGCTGCGGCTGATCGACGTCGAGGAGCTGCCTACGCATGGCGGTTCGCTTCGCATCTATCTCGCGAACGAGGAAAGCAGCTGGCGCGTGAACGACCGCGTTCAACTGCTGCTCGATCGCGAAAAGCGGCATGGGCTGACCGACATGTGGACCTACGCCTCCTTCGGCGACAAGGCGCAGCGAGCGAAGCGAGATCTCCTCGCCTTCCTGATCTCGGCCAAGAACGAGGGCAAGAAGATTTGCGGCTATGGCGCGCCCGGCAAAGGCAACACGTTGCTTAACTATTGCGCAATCGGCCCCGATTTTCTCGACTTCACGGTCGACCGGAACCCCTACAAGCACGGTCGTTTCACGCCCGGCATGCACATACCGATCAAGCCGATAGAGGCGATCGACCATGCCAAGCCGGACTACATCCTGATCCTTCCATGGAACTTGAAGGACGAGATCATCAAGCAGATGCATCACGTCGCCAGCTGGGGCGCGAAATTCGTGGTGCCGATTCCTTTCGTGACAGTGATCGATCCATCGGAGTTGCCGAGATGAAAGTCGTCCTATTCTGTGGCGGGCGCGGCACGCGCATACGTGACTATTCCGACAGCATACCGAAGCCGATGATTCCTCTGGGCCACCAGCCGATCCTGCGCCACGTGATGCAGTGGTACAGCGAATACGGGCATGACGAGTTCATCCTTTGCCTGGGCTATAAGGCCAACGTCATCAAGGATTTCTTCTTGAACACCAGGCCGCAGACGTTCTCTGACTGCGTCGTCACGCAAGGCGGTCGGGATGTGAAGCTGCTCGGCGATACTCCAAAGGACTGGAGCATTACGCTGCTCGACACAGGTATCTGGCGCAACATTGGAGAGCGACTCTGGGCTGCCAGGGATCATGTCAGGAACGAGAAAATGTTCCTGGCCAACTACTCCGATGGCCTGACCAATGTCGACCTCGACGACGTGATTGCGAAGTTCGAGGCCAGCGGCAAGATCGGCTGCTTCCTCGCCGTGCGCGCGCCGCTGACCTACCATCTGGCCGACATCGCTGAAGATGGCCGCGTGCGCGAGTTCCGCACGACGGATACATCCGAGATATGGATCAACGGTGGGTACTTTGTCTTCCGGCAGGAAATCTTCGACTACATGCGCGACGGCGAGGAGCTCGTCCTCGAACCGTTCAAACGATTGATCGACGACAACATGCTGATGGCCTACAAGCACGAAGGCTTCTGGCGCTCGATGGATACGCTGCGCGACTGGCAGTCGCTCGAGGACATGGTCGAAAAAGGCGATATGCCCTGGAGCCGCAAGGTCACCGCCGAGAAGATCAAGCGTAGCATGGTGATGGCTGCATCATGAAGGGGCTTGGCCTCGCGCGCCGAGGGGAGGAACTCTCGCTCCTCTGCCTTGGAGCCCATTCCGACGACATTGAAATAGGCGCCGGCGGCACAATTCTCAGCTTGATCGCTTCAGGAGTGAAGCTCCACGTCCATTGGTGCGTGTTGAGCGGCGGCGGCCCCCGTTCGGCCGAAGCCAAGGCATCGGCCGAGGCCTTCCTTGAAGGGTCGAGCTCGTCCAAAGTCGAGATCGCGGATTTTGAAGACAGCTACTTCCCAATCCATAGCCGATCGATAAAACACTGGTTGATCGATGTGAGGTCGCGCATCAATCCCGACATAGTGCTCACGCATGCCAGGCTCGATGCCCACCAGGACCATCGGGAAGTCAATCAATTGACCTGGAATGTCTTTCGCGACCATCTGGTGCTCGAATACGAGATCCCGAAGTGGGATGGCGACCTCGGCCGGCCGAATGCATATGTTCCGCTTGCGGCCGACGTACTGGAACGCAAGGTCCAGTTTCTCCATAAGTACTTCGGGACGCAGCGCTCCAAGGACTGGTTCGACCGTGACACTTTTGTTGGGCTTGCCAGATTGCGCGGAATGGAATGCAGAGCGCCCGAGCGTTTCGCCGAGGCGTTCACGGTCAGAAAAGCCATGATTTTCTAACAGTCGGCAATGCCTATCGCCGAAGGGACTTCCGCCTCGAGCGGACCCGCTCAGCGGCGGAAGTGCACGCCGCTCCGTTAGCTGGCCGCGGCGGAAACCCGTACTTCGGCCCCTTCGTTAAATCGACGGAAGACCACCTGGGATGGCCGGCCGACCAAAAACCGGTCCGTCCCCGCTTCCAGGGCCTGGGCATACACCGCCAATGCGCTGTCGACCGCCTCTATGGTCTTCATGATCGCCGGGTTGTCGTGAGTATAGCTGACGACCAGTGATGGCATCAGCACTCCGCGCTTGATTGTCTCTTGAAGGAAAAGCGAGCGATATGCCTGCGACGGCTTGCCGTTGGGATCGAGCGTGGCGAATGCCAGGCAAGAGGGGCGGCCGACGACCTTGAAGTGGTCTTCCACGCCGTGGCGTTTGGCAGCCTCGGTGATACCATCCTTGAGCTTTGTGCCTTGGATGTGCAGGTGCTCTATAACAGGTTCGGAGTGGTATGTTCGCATGGTCGCGATGGCCGCGGCGAGCGCATGGGTCTCCGCTCCGTGCGTGGTTGACAACAGGAATACCCTTGGGCGGTCCATATGCTCTAACCCGCCAAGCCGCATATATTCGCGCTTGCCCGCCAAGGCAGAGACCGAGAAGCCATTGCCAAGTGCCTTGCCGAACGTCGTCAAGTCCGGTTCGATGCCATAGAGTTTCTGGGCTCCGGCGGCATGCCATCGGAATCCGGTGATCATCTCGTCGAGGATGAGCAGGGCGCCTTTTTCCCTGCAGAGGCGCTGGACCTCGTGCAGGAAGCCGTCTGCCGGGTCATCGCCGCGGGACGGCTCCAGAATCAAGGCTGCGAGCTTGCCGGGATATTTATCGAACAGATCCCTGACGCTGGCGATATCGTTGTATCGGAAGGTGACGGTGAGATTTCGGACCACCTCCGGAATACCGGCATTCATCGGTGTCGTGCCGATGAACCAATCGTCCGTCGAAAAGAATGGATGATCGGCGCAGCAGGCCACGAGGTCGCGCCCTGTATAAGCGCGGGCCAGGCGCACGGCGCCGGACGTCGCATCCGAGCCATCCTTGCAGAATTTTACCATCTGCGCCCCGACAAGCTCCAGAAACGTCTCGGCGCAGTCGACTTCGATCCTAGCCGGTCGCGTGAAATTGGAACCGCCACTCAACGCTGCCTCAACCGCTCTCAGGACGGTCGGGTAGGCATGCCCCAATCCAACGGAACGATTGCCCATGCCGTATTCGATATATTCGTTGCCATCGACGTCCCAGACATGACATCCAAGCCCACGCTCAATGAAACCCGGGGCGAGAATGGGATACTGATCATCGCCCTTCGCGTATGTATGGCAGCCACCTGGGATCAGTTGGCGCGCGCGATCCTGCAAACGGAGAGATTTGCGAAAACAAGGGCTCTGCTCAGACATGTACCACACTCCAGCTGCTGGAAAGTCTACATGTCCGGCCCAAAATTTCGCGATCACCAAATGGCTGCCGATTTAGCACTTATGGTGGATGTTGGAGTCCAATACCGGCGTTTTATAACGAAGACGCCATTTGCAGCGGCTGCGGAACAGCCGATCGCGAAACGAGGCTAACAAAGACGACCCGCAGAAGTGAACTCTGGCGGGCCGTCTGAAGCCACCTGTCATTCTTCCGCGAGAGCACCTTCCCCGAAAAGGTCGTTCACCTTGTAGGCAACCTCAGTCCTGTTGGTCGCCTTCAGTTTCTTCATGATATTGCGGATGTGAACTTTCACGGTGCTTTCGCGCAAGTTCAGTTCGTAGGCTATGATCTTGTTCGCCTTGCCGCGCCGAAGCGCCTGAGCCACTTCAGCTTGCCGGTGCGTGAACATAGTCGTCAGCGGACGTGCGTCGCGGCTGCCTGAATCGATCAGATGCCGCATGGACAGCACGCTACTGGCCGGTACGAAGATACCGCCAGCCGCCGCAAGGTTGACGGCTTCGACACAGACGTCAATGCCAACAGAAGTCGGAATGTATCCGCGCGCGCCGCTTTCAAGGGCGGTCAGTATCTGTGTAAGATCTTCCGTGTCAGCCAGCAGAATCACTGGAACGGAACTGAACTCTGAAGAGATCATCCGAACCTCTTCAGCTATGCTTTGGTCGGTAACTTTGCGCCCACCAAGATTAAATAGGATGGCGGCTAGAGGAGGGTATGCTTCCTTCTTTATCCGCCATTCTTCGATCCTGCCCATGGCGGCAACAGCCATGCCAAGGTCATGGTCCTCCAGAGCCGATGCTAGACATTCCCGGTCTAGCGCCCTTCCGTCAAGAATAAGTAGGCATTCCTTGTCTAGTTGTTCGTTGCTCTTTGCGCTGCTCGACGAGATTTCTGATTGATTTGTCGAAGCAAGATTATGCAGTCCGATTGCAGAACTCATACTAGCACCCCAACTTTTGCCCAACACGACCGCCTCATGGCGGCCGACAGCCCCCTCAAATCCTGGATTTTTTGGAATTTTCTACCAATCTGAGAGTCCAGCCAGGCCCCCCCAGCTTGGACACTCATCGCTTCTCCCCTACACCACCTAGGATTCAGTAGTTGATGCTTTACTAGCGAGAGCTAATCTAAGTTAATTTTCTGTAAATTTTTTTAGCTCTCAAGGATCCCGCTGATGGGCAGGCCATACGGGCCGAAACCATTGGGCCGGATTCCTGGAGTCGTGCACGCAAATGATTTCAGGCAAAGCAGCGCCGCCAAGCTCATCCGATAGGCGGAAGCAGGACCGTTAATCCACGGCGGCTTCTTACTCCAAAGGCTTCGTTGACGTCATGCAGTGCCAAAGAAGAACATCTGTTTGCCAGCGTTTGCCCGGGCTTACGCTGGTCTGTCTGCGGATAAAGCGAAGACAGGGTAGGGGAGCCATTCGCCCGCCCCAATGGCTCCCCTATCGCTTTTGCGGTGAGCGGCACAGCAGAAATCCGCCTGCCAGCAGTGTCTGGCAGGCGGATAGATGCTCCTGGAATTGACGATTGGAACCTCAGGCGTGTCCCTGGGGTTCAGTCTCGCTCAGCCAACGGCAGACCGCCTCATGGCTACGGGTCACTGTCTCAAACGCATCGATCAACTTCTTGGCGGCTTTGTTAGCGACGTGCGATTCAGGATACTGGGCGGTCACAGCCTGCGCTCGCTCATAAATTTCCTTGAGTTGCTTCACCTGCTTTGGTCCAAATGCGCCGTGTACAACACGGGTGGTCATACGGGTTGTCCTCCTCATCCTGGAACTCTAGAGAACCCACTCCATTGCCCAGAGCTCCCGATATCTCCAATTATCACGACATTTCACGATCGTAAGCAGAAATGTGCCCGCGAGCCTGTGTATAATGGTGACATAACTCACCGTCGAGCCGTTCTTTAGTGTGCGTTCGCGAGTTAGCCGTTTGCAGGAAGGGGTAGGCCGGACTCCGGCAGGCCGACGTGTCGACACATTCTGAACCTGCCAGCAGCCCAGACACGAGCGCTTCTCAGCCGCAGCGGATGGCATGCAGCCGGCGATCGTGGCTCGCGGTCGGTTGACGGGCCTCAACGGGCCGAGCCTGGTGCAAGTCGTGGGTATTTTCGGATCTCAAGGCGACCTACGGCTTCTTGCGGAATGCAGGACTACGCCGTTTGGCTCACTTGCCCAAGATACGTGCCCGTCGAAAGATACCCGCCGTCGGGTAGTGTCTTTCGTCAACATTGGCAGGACCAACCGAGCGAAAGGCTCGATCAACAATGCAGGTTTCTTTGCCGGGTCTGCTGGTGTGCGTGGCCATTCTTGCCATCGCATACTATGCCCGGGGAGTGCTGATTATCGGGCTGATTGCTTCCCAGGCGTTCGGCGCTACGGCCGTCATGACCCTGACTTTCCTGGGCGGGTCATCTCCGCTCATCTACACCATGTTCGAGGCTCTACTCGTCGCGGCCGTCGCAGCCAGGCGTCGTATATGGTTCGACCTCGGAAGCGTCTTCGGGAGTATCCGCCCGGTCTGGATACTCGCATGTCTCATGGTCTACGCGATCATCGGATCGTGGCTGTTTCCCAGGTTCTTCGCCGGGCAGACCGTCGTCTTCGTTCAGTCGAAGACCAGGGGAGCGGTGGTGGAAGCGTCCTTGGCGCCAGTTTCAGGCAACATCTCGCAGACGGGCTACTTTATCCTTGGCGGGCTTGCTGCCATCGCGCTTTGCGCCCTGACGCTGCGCTGTGACCGTATCGATCAGATTCGCCGCGGCTTCTTCGTTTTATGCTGCTTGCACGCGGGGATGGGACTGATTGACTTTGTCGGTAAAAATGCAGGACTGGGTGATCTCCTCGCCCCCATCAGAACTGCCAATTATGCGATTATAACGGGTGCGTACGAGGCTGGATTCGCTCGCATCACGGGACCTTTCTCCGAGGCATCTTCCTTCGCCGCTGCTTCTCTGGCCTGCCTTGCGTTCTGCTATACCTACTGGCGAAAGACCAAGTCGGCCGTTGCCCAATGGTTGTCGGGCATCTTGCTCTTCCTGACCATTCTGTCGACGTCGTCGACCGCCTATGTTGGGCTTATGGTGCTGTGCGTTCCCGTCGCCTTCTCGATGTTGGCCTCGGTCATAAAGGGGAAAATTGAGCGCGAGGATATACTGATAGCCGTTCTGATGGTTGTCGGCACGGCTGCGGTGTTGGGCATCAGCCTCTACAAGGCAAATGTCCTGGATTCCTTTGTTGGGCTCTTCAACAAAACCATCGTCAACAAAGCGAATTCCGGGTCAGGCCATGAGCGAACCTATTGGAACCTGAAAAGCCTGCAGTCGGTCATCGACACCAACGGCCTCGGCGTGGGTTTCGGCAGTTCGAGGACATCGAGTTGGCCGATCGCGGTCCTGTCCCAGCTCGGGTTTTTCGGATCATTGATGATGGCGATGCTGCTTGGTGTCTTGGCTCGAGGCATAGGCGGGGTGCGGCGGTGGTTGGACCCCGAGACGGACGCTGTGGTGACGAGTGTCAGGAATTCCGCTCTTGCCGGTTTAGTCGCCACCTCAATATCAGGTGGCAATGCCGATCCAGGCATTCTCTTCTTCGTCGCGCTGGCCGTTGTTTGGGTCGCACGGGTGCGCGCATTGGGCGCCACGCAACCGTATGATCGAGCCGGTGGCCAGTATCCGGAACCAGCGCCTTTTGCGCGCGCCATCGACGCCGCGCAGGTTAGATGACACTCCGCAACGACGCCAGTTGTCTCGCGAGGTTCAAGTGAAGCGTTGGGGCAAACCATCGCAGAAATTTGAACTACTGCTTTCGTACGCAATCGCAGCCTTTTTGGGAGGTTTGCACGCTATCCGCCCGCCCGTAGTGTGAACGCGACATTTGAATCCGGAGTAGTCGCATGAGGCAGGCGCAATCCGAAGCGATAGGGACCAGACCAATCCAGCCGGTCGTTGAGGAGAACCAGCCGGCGCGCGCCCAACGGCCCCGCCCTCACGTCACCTTGTTCAGGCAATGGAATTCGCAACTGGATGATGCATTGTCGCGGCTGCCTGAATCCGACGCGTGCCCGCATGAGCTGTTCCGGATACTGGCCACAAGTTCGATCGACAATAGAAAGCTCATCGCGCTTGTGCGTGAGCGGGACGCGCCTGTCGCAATAGTCGCCTTGCGCCGTACGCCTGATGGATGTTGGGTGCCCGTAACCCGTTACATCGTTCCCGGATTTGTCTTGCCGTCGCAACCTGGCCGGCTTCTGGATGCCGTGGCAAGCGTAGGCGTCACTGTCGAGCTTGGCTTCTGGCGCCCGGAAAAGGAACCGCAAAGCCACGGCGCGGTGCGCGCGCTGTGGTCTGAACCAACCTTCGGAATGGATGCCACGGACGACTTTGAAGCGTACTGGCGAAAGACTGGTCGATGGGACGCAATACGAAAATCTCGCAGAAAATGCAGTGGCTTCTCCGTTGGGATCAATCAGCCGGGCGCGGCGAGATTGATTGTCAAAGAGTGGGGTAAGACCTGGGGGATCGACGGCGCGGAGATAGCGGACCGTGTCGCGGCTGCGGAGTACATGGAGGCCACCGGCCGTCTTGTGTCCATCCTGCTCAGCGACGGTGATCGTCTAGTGGGGGGCGCGACTTGCCTGATACATGA
Organism: Mesorhizobium sp.; assembly: GCF_004963255.1. GTDB lineage: Bacteria > Pseudomonadota > Alphaproteobacteria > Rhizobiales > Rhizobiaceae > Mesorhizobium. The sequence continues at coordinate 45,708 of NZ_SUGA01000008.1, forward strand.
AAATGAACTAGTTGCCCAAGTATATTTCAGAGATCATGAATACGATCGCTTCGATATAGGGACATATTTAATGTATCTGACATTCGAGATGGTCGGCAGATTCAATCTGCGGGGTATCGACTTGGGTGGGGGCCACGACTACAAGCAACGTTTTGCTCCGGCTAAAGGAGTCAAGCACGAAATGCGAATCTGCGGCAACATCATGAGATACCAGTTCGGCCGGGCAATGCGAAAGCTACGTCGAGTAACAAATATCAACCGACCTGCGGAATAATCGGAGATCAAGACCCCTCGCCAGACAATCCAACCCTGTGAAGTCGATCAATGAATTCGGTTAGACGAGCGCTCATTTATACCACTGCTGATCGATACTTCGGTCTTGCCGTCAATTTTGGCCTGACGATGGTCGTGTCGAGGCTTCTTACGCCGAGCGAAATCGGTATATCGGTGACTGGATCGGCTGTTGTCGGTCTTGCGTTGTCGCTGCGAGAGTTTTCCAGCACTGCATTCATAGTTCAACGGCCCAATCTTTCGAAAGAGGACGTGCGCGCAGCATTTACCGTGATGTTGTCGCTTACGTCCTTGATCTCAGCAGGGCTGCTTCTATTTGCCCCGTTGATCGCCCATGTCTACGGCGAGGATGGCCTTGGGCCCTATCTACGTCTGATATCGGCGGCTCTTGTCATCGAGGTGGTGGCCGCTCCCATACTGGCGCTCATGCGACGCGAGATGGCATTCGGACAGGTTGCCTTGGTGAACATTGCGATTGCTGTCTCCAGCGCCGTCACCGTACTCACGCTCACGTCACTCGGGTTCAGCTACATGAGCTTTGCCATGGCGTGGTTCGTCTCGGCCAGTTTCGGCAGCATCCTCGCGCTCCTGCTCCGAAGAGAGTTCTGGATATTCAAGCCGCTGTTCAGCAATTGGCGGGGCGTGATTGCCTTCGGCTATTACAATGGCCTTATCGTGATGCTTGCCCGAATGTATGACCAGATCCCATATCTGGTGCTGGGACGATTTCTCTCATTCAATGCGGCGGGGCTTTTTAATCGGACGCTTACAGTTGCCCAACTGCCCGACAAGATCTTTCTGGCCAGTTCAATCTCCGTTGTTTTCTCGGGATTTTCATCGGAGGCAAGGAAAGGTGGAGATCTCAAAAACCATTACCTGACCGCGCTGACCTACACCACGGCGGTCCACTGGCCGGCGCTCGGCGTGCTTGCTATCCTGGCTCACCCAGTCGTGACGTTCCTCTATGGAGACCAGTGGCTCGAGATAGTGCCGCTGGTCCGGATCGCTGCGATTGCGGCCTTTTTCTCGTTCAGCTATGCATTGAACTACTGCGTGCTCCTGGCGGTTGGCGCCATTCGCGATGCTTTCTTGCGTTCGCTTGTCATATGGCCGGTTTGCGCCGTCCTGCTTTTGCTAGCTGCTCCTTTCGGTTTGCGCGGCATGGTGCTCAGCCTGCTTCTGACGGTTCCTTTCCAAGCTCTGGTTTCGCTATTTTTCGTACGACGCCACATAAGCATGACTTGGACAGAGTTCGTCTTTGCCTTGTGGAAGAGTGCAGCGGTGACCATCGGTAGCGCCATTGGCCCCGCTGCGGTTGCCCTTGCGTGCTACCCTGCGCAGATCCACCTGGCTGCCGCAGCGGTTGCAGCCGTCCTTTCGGGGCTAGGCTGGGTGCTGGCGATCTGGCTGGTCAAACATCCGGCAATGCATGAACTCGACCACGTCGCCGAGTGGCTGGCCCGGATGCTGCGGAGAGGGCGGCAGCCCCGTCCGGATTTGTTGGCGATCGCCGAGCCTGTCCAGGCTGCGGTCCTGCCGAGCGAGGTGAAATGAAAGCTACAGCTATGTCGATGCCGCATCCCCTGCCGAACCTAGGGTCCGGCATGAGGAAGTGTTGTCCTGGACAACCCCAGGCGCATTGCCACAGCAGACGGTGACTACCCTGTTTCGAACATGCCGCAACGCCGGGGGGTGCAGGCAACATTCGAGAGTGAGTTTTGATGTATCGACCCCGTGCTGAAGTATCTATTATACTACCTACCTACAATCGCGCCGACACAGTCATGCGCGCAATAGATAGTATAATTGGCCAAACCTTCGAAGATTGGGAACTCATCATCGTTGACGACGGGTCAACCGATGATACCGCGCAACTGACTTTTGATTTCGACCCGCGTATCCACTTAATCCGGCAGAGAAACCAGGGCGTGGCCGCCGCGCGCAACGCCGGCATCGCAGCCAGCACTGGTCGACTGATTGCTTTCCTCGATTCTGATGACGAGTGGCTTCCGCATTTCCTGTCTCTTTCCGTTGCCTTCTTCAATGAATTTCCAGACGATCAGTACCTTACTTTCGAGTTTTTTCAGGACGATACCGATCATCGGATGATCAAAGGGACGATCGTCAATTGTTATCAGAGCATAGCCCGTATGATTGGCTCCGACGCGTTCGAACTCCCGGATGGCCAAACGGACGATTATCTGCGTGTTTTTCGTACAAAGAGCGCGCTCGGAACTTGGGCGAGGCGATGCTCGGCTGACATGGAAGCGTCCGAAGCATTTCTTTATCAGGGGCACATCTTTCGCTACACGCGTTGGGGGTATTTCGCCTGGCTTCCGGCCACGGTGATGACCCGCCAGGCGCTGGAGCTAGTCGGCCGCTTCGACGCCTCCAAGCGCAGCGCGGAAGATTACCCCTTCCAGGCATTACTCGCTCGTCATTTCCGCACGAATTTCATCTCGTTACCTTCCGCACGCAAACATGAACATGGCTTGCATTCCGATCCCCTCAAGGAAGATCACCTTGCGACGGGGCCGAACGCCTATGCTTTTCGCGTTAATCGTCTGCAGTATTTTGACCAGCTTCATTGGAACCAAAATCGTAGTGATCCCGAACTCTCGCTGTTGCGGAAGCATTATATTTACGAGACGGCCTGCCTCGCACTGAGATCAGGATTTCGAAACAAATCCATAGCGCTGTTCAAAGAGGCTGCATGTTTTCGCAACCGACTCTGGCACGCCTATTTTCTGGCGGCCCTGGCTGTTTGCTGCCCGTCCGACAAGACAGCTTCCGCTGCTTACGGCACATTGCGCCTTGTCCTGCGGGTGTTGCGGCAATTTCCCTGGGAAACGGCGTAGCAGGGCAGGCATTTGCAGCGACGAGCAGTAGCGCTCGGCGACTTGCGAGTTCAGTGAATTCCGGCCGATAAGAGTTCGGCTACCCGCTTGAGGGCACCATTCGTGCGAAACAAGTGGCTTACCGGCGGTATCAGTGCCAATGACGGTCTTAGGCCGAGGCTGTATTTGAACAGGCCAAGGCCAGCTGCGGTCTTGCCTCTGTAGATGTGCGAAACCGCCGACCAAAATGCAGTTTCAGCTGTTCGCCGCGTTGCTACGCGATGTAGTTCAAGAGAACGCGGAATATTTCGCCCTTCCTGACGAAAGAAGCTGTCGAAGGCTGCCTGTTGCTCCCGAAGATCCTTGAGACGATCTTCCCACAGAACATTACTCAAATTCGCAGCGTGCAGGCGCTGAATTGCCAAGGCCGCGTGAAGACATACAACCGATCCCATGCAGCCGAGTCTGAGGGCCATCTCCAGGTCGTCCATGTGCTTCAGCGAAGCTCGGTAATGCCCTGCTGCTTTTTGCGCCGAAGTCCTCACCAGTATTGCGTGCACCCCGGGGTTCTTCCCGATTGCCTGGCAGCAGAGCTCTATATAGTCCAGCCCGGATTGAACGCTCCAGCCTTCAGGCTGGTCCGTCGGTTGGGGTGGCATTTGGCCCGCCCACGGCGTGCTGGCGCCGACAACAAAAATCGCACCGGGGTTCTGTTCGAGCGCCTCGATCCCACGCTTCAGAGATCCTGCCTGCATGAGGTCATCGGCGCACAGGATGACAAAGTAGTCCGCGCGTGCCAAGTCGATCCCTTCATTGAACGAGGCATGCGGGCCGAGATTTTCCGGATGGCAGACGAGCTCTATTCTCGGATCCGACTCAGCCAGATGTCTTGCAACCGCGACGCTGTTGTCAGTCGAGGCATTGTCGATGATGACAATTCTGACCTCAGAGACACCTTGGGAGAGCACGCTGTCGACGCATTGAGGCAAATAATCCGCGTAGTTGTAGCAGGGGATTATGACGTCCACACTTGGCATCCCAGAGTCTCCAGAAACTACCAGCCAGCAGCATGTTCACGACAAAATTTCCGACAGAAGTCGCTTGTCCTGCAGATCGAGTTGCTCCATGAAAGCGAGATTGCCCGCACGGATCGCGTTTTTGATCTTCTGGGTCTCGATAATGCCCTTCTCAAATTGGGCGATAAGCACCTCGACGTCGAATGTGTCCACATGCTGGCAGTATTCATCGAGGCCCATCTCTGCCAACAGCGCGTCGTTCTTCGCCGAATATCCCAGGGAGATAACGGGTTTTTCCATCTTCAACGCGCAGACGATGTTGTGAAAGCGTGTGGCGATGACGATATCTGTCTCGGAAATCTCTTCCATCAGATCATGCAGCGAACTCACCAACCCGGTGGATACGCGTTCCGCCGCTGAGCCGGCGGCGACCACGCGCAGCCGTGCAAGCAGTGCATCCACGGCCTCCATGTCGGTGGTTTCTCCCGTCAGCAATTTGACGCGATGTCCGCGTTCCAGCAGATGCCTGACGAATTGTGCCAACTTATCCAGATAGAGATCGAAGACTGCCCCGCCGTCGTGGGCAAATCCGTACCAGCCATCGTATTTCATCACCCCGAGGCCGACGGTCAGGACGCCGGTTCTTGAAGTGACCGAGGTCGACTCCGCCGAATTGGCCGGCTTCGGGGTAGGCAGTTTGAAAACGACATCGGGATATACCGCGTCGTTCTCCACGTTCAAACCCGCATTCCGCATGAATTCCTTCGAGCGGGCGTCGCGGTAGGATCGATAATGCGCCAGCTTCGCGGCCGAGACCATCAGCCATCGGCTGACGGGATGGCCAATCGGACCGGCTCCTATGCTGGCAAAGGCCACCTTCGTGCCTGACATCCGTGCTGCGAAACACCACATCAAGATATCAAGAGGCATCCCATGCGGCGGTTCACCGAAATCGTCAAGAATTCCCGTTCCGGGAATGATCATGACGTCGGCGCGCCGGATATCTCGGAATGCCTTGGCGAGGTTGCGAACCCTGCCCAATACCTTGAGAGGAATCCTGACAATCCTGTGCGATAGCTCACCAAAGTGCCCGGATCGCCGGATTGGAATGGCGGGCATTCCAAGTGAGTCCCCGATGGCGGAGGGGTCGGTGCATATGCAGAAAAGCCTCGCCTCGGGCCGCTCGCGGCGGAGGAACTCCACCATTGCAAGAAGCGATCCTTCATTGCCGAAATTGTTGCTTCCAAAATTCCCGAAGAGAGCAATTGTGGAAGTCGTGCTGGCCGGGCGTTCCTTGCGGGACAACCAACCTCGCGTGGCAGCGGGCGGCGTCGCCGCCAGGTCGTCTACATGGATGTCGGCGCGTGTGTTCATCTAGATTCCGTTAGCGCGACTTCTCAAGGCGCTTCGCGCCGAAAGAGGTTCAGGCGACGCTTTCATGTCTTGGCAATGATGCATGTTGATCGACATACATTGAACGCTGCAGCGCAGATAATAACCCCAAAACTCAATGTAAGAGCGCGGTCACGTTGCGGGCTATTTGCCAATTTTGATGCAGCACGGCTACCACTTTTGGATAAAGCCTAATGCGGGATGTATTTCATAGTCGAAACATCGGACTTCGATGGACATGCCTTGGGCAAATTAGGCGGAATTTTGTTCCTACCGCGCCTGCAACAGGCTTCTCCAGCTCTGCAGAAAGCGCTCTTTCGAGGCGCGCGCGGCAACGGCCTGCAGTTCGCGGCTAGTCTGCGCTTTTTCGGCTGAGCTTCGTGAAAGCGCATGCCGCATTGCCTGTCCGATTGCGATTGTGTCTTTTGGAGAGACTTGAACGCAGACGCCCTCCACCGCTTCGACCAATGCGCTTCCCTCCGACACGATCGGCAAGAGGCCCATATAGGCCGCCTCCAAGGCGGGCATTCCAAACCCTTCCAGGAGACTCGGCAGTACGAATGCTTCGGCGTTAGCGTACAGCCAACGCAATTGGCCGTCCGGCACATATCCTGGCAACACCGTCCCGGGTATTGATTTCGCAAGATCGATGATCTTATCGCGGCCCTCGCCTCGCGGGCCGCAAAGCACGTATCTGACACCATGGTTGTTGAACCCGCCGTCTCGATACGCCTCGAGCGCGGCAATCTGGTTCTTGCGGGTTTCAAAGGCACCGACTGTCAGGAAAAACCGTCCGTCGAAACCAGGAAGGGTTTCCTGGGGGCCGTCGAACAGGCCTGTTCGCACGTACAGCGGAATTGTGGTCAAGAACCGGAAGTTCGATCCATGGATCGCAACGAAATTATCTTTCGACCAGTCGCTGACAAATACGATTCCAGGTCCGTGCCGGCGAATTTTTTCATAGGCGACCCGGTAATTTTGAACAGTCACAGCGTCATAGAGGAAACTGTGACTCAAGGGGCCGACGTCGTGGCAAAGCACGATGTCTTTTTCAGCCAACTCTGACCTGAGCACGAACAGCGGGTCGAGAAAGACCGTCGAATTGGCATCAGAGGCTTTGCTGCCGATCAAGCTGTGTCGACTGTCCCTGAGCCAACTGATTTCCAGCATCATCAGCCTGGCTGCGAGCTTTCGAGCCAGGCCCTCGGGAGCATACGCGCCAAGTCGCCAATATCGAACCCGAGCGTGTTCCGGTACGAACTCCTGACAAAGGTCCTTGGCGATATGCCAAGCACCGGTCCGGTTCAGGATGGATAGAGAGTTTTCAAAAACCGGCCGACCGGATGCAGCGCCCGCAAAAGTCATCGAGCGAGCCGTTAGGCTAGCCTCCGATGCTTCAATACCTTGCCTACCGGTGAGATTCAGCACAACTTCCACCCGACTCTTGGTGTCAAACCGGCGACGACGCCGACCTCGACGCAAAAGGCTATCGACCAGCACGCTTTGTCAACGAAACACGTGGGCAAGGCTTCGTCGAACGAGGTAGGAAGCGTCTAAGCTGATGGGATGAACGAGTTGAAGCGACGCCGCGTTCACCGATTCAGGAACTGCCCCTTGGCTTGGCTGCGCAACGCTCCAGCTTGGCCGGCTACAGTGCGATACGCGCGAGATCGGCGGGTTCGACCTTGACCGGTAGCCGTGGACGGCCGCAGCATGACACAGGACAAGTTTTACAAAGCCGATGTCTATGCCGAGAGTCATCGGTCCGGCGCCTTGCGCGGCCCGGTCACGGCCAAAACGGATGAGCCGTTCGCGATCGAGAGCCGCGATGTTGCATTTTTTCAGATGTCGTTGGAGCATATCGAGGGCGACGGCCTTGGAGCGGCGAGGGGACTTGCCTACATCGCACATGTCGTCGATATGGAGGTCGATGAGTTCGCCGAAGTTTTAAGGCGCGCTACACAAGACTTGGTCGGTGTCTCGCCGCGGTCGACTTGGTTCGGTTTCGGTTGGCCATCGCCGTGCGTTGTCTCGGCGCAAGAACGTCTCGCTGACGTAGCGACCTTTGCGACGAACCTGCACGAACCAGGAACCGGATGAGAGCTTCGTATAGGTGGCCATTTTTTCGTGTGCGCTCCGTGTGCACTGAGAGATCGAAACTTGGCGAAGAGGTCGTATTCTGGCGTAAATTCGTGTGCACTTGGCAGGCCCAAGAAATTGATGTCAGATGAAAAATGATGAAAAATCAAGAGCATAGGGTAGCCGTTGCGCCCATGATGGACTGGACGGATCGGCATTGCCGGTTCTTCCACCGTCAGTTGACGAGACGCGCGCTGCTCTACACCGAGATGGTTGTAGCGGACGCGGTCATCCACGGCGCGCGTGAAAGGTTGCTCGGTTTCGACGATGTCGAGCATCCGGTGGCGCTGCAGCTTGGCGGATCGGATCCGGCAAAGCTCGCCGAGGCGGCGCGGATCGGCGAGGCCTTCGGCTATGACGAGATCAACCTCAATGTCGGCTGCCCGTCAGATCGTGTCCAGTCGGGGACGTTCGGCGCCTGCCTGATGAAGACGCCGGCCCTGGTCGCCGCGTGCGTCGCGGCGATGAAGGCTTCCGTGAAAATCCCCGTCACGGTCAAATGCCGCATCGGTGTCGACGATCAGGATCCGGAGCCCGCGCTCGACACGCTTGCCGACGGCGTGCTCGCGGCCGGCGCCGACGCGCTCTGGGTGCATGCCCGAAAGGCCTGGCTGGAAGGGCTGAGCCCCAAGGAGAACCGCGACATCCCGCCGCTTGATTATGCGCGCGTCTACCGGCTGAAGGCCACAAAGCCGAACGACTTCATTGGCATCAACGGCGGCATTCAATCACTCGGCGAGGCGTCTGAGCATCTCGGCCATGTCGACGGCGCTATGCTCGGCCGTGCAGCCTACCATACGCCGGGCATCCTGACCGGCGTCGATACCGCGTTCTATGGCGAGGCGCCTGCCGCCTTCGACCACGCGGCACTGATCGACGCCATGGCCGGTTACGCCGCGCGCCATATCGAGCGCGGCGGACGGCTCGGCCACATCACCCGCCATATGGTCGGGTTGTTCCACGGCCTGCCCGGCGCGCGCCGCTTCCGGCAGATACTTTCCACGGATGCGAACAAACCCGGTGCCGGGCCGGAGGTGCTGAAGACCGCTTTCGCGGCAATCGATTTCGCGGCGGCGGAAGCCGAGGCGGCCTGACTCGATCCGATTAATCCCGCAGGATCATGCGGTCGCCGCGCACGTCGAAACCCGACAACGAACCGATGAAGTTCATGCCAAGCAGGCTTTGTTCCAGCATGCCGGGCGCGGCGACCATCACCGTCATATCCTTGCGCACGATGCCGCCGATCGCCACCTCGTTGGTCCTGACCGTCGCTGCGCGCGCCATGCCGTTGGCGGTGGAGACGTCGACGCTGTAGCTGAGCGCCGCCGGGTTGAAACCCGCGGCCTGGGCGTCTTGCGATGTCAGCACGGTGCTGGTCGCGCCGGTGTCGACGACGGCGCGCACCGGCGCGCCGTTGACCAGGATGTGGGCCTCGAAATGGCCATTGTCGGCCTTGTCGAGCGTGACGGTCGGTCGGCCATTCTCCACACCGAGCGCCAGCGGGCTGCCCGGCACCAGGCCGGCGGTCACGCGGCTCACGACATCCTGCAGCTCGTAGCGATACTGATAGCCGGCGATCAGCACGAGGATCAGTGCGGCCCAGATTCCGATATTGCGTGCCATGTCGCCTAGCGGCCGGCCCGAGCGGAGCAGGCTCGCGCCGATCACCATGACCAGCACGCCGACCCAGATCAGCCGGCCGAAATCATTGTTGTTCATGCCGAAAGTGTGGCCGGCCGAGTTGTTGAGCATCAGCAGCACCAGCCCGACGCCGATCACCGCCATGACGATCCAGAACAGCCGGTTCATCAGTTTCTTCTCACAGAACGCCGCGTTCGCGCGCCATGCGGGCACGGCGGGTTTCGCGGCGCGGCCGGCGCTCCACCGTTTCGAGCCGCGCCGGCAGTTCGGCCATCACCGCCCGGCGTGTGTCAGGGGTCATCGCGAGCCAACCGGAAATTTCGTCGCGCGTGCGGCCACAACCGAAGCAGAACCCGGTTTTCATATCGATCGAACAGACCAGGATGCAGGGGGATTCGATGGCGGTCATAGTGTTCTCTTGCGTTCATTCCACATGGTGCAACCGCCGGAGCAATGCAAGCCCTCCGCAATGCGCCGCAAGGCAACGCGTTCGCGGCATCGTCGGGCGGTTGTGCCGGCTGCAGAAGGCGGCTATGCCGCTTGCGATTTCCGCAACGAACCGCGACCGACGCAAATGCCTGCTAAGCCTTTCGATGATTTCCGAAGCCTCCTGACGGCGCTGCCGCCTGCCGATGACGCGGCGGCCGCGCGTGTCCGCGCGCTGTTTGCCAAGGCGGACAAGCCGAACGAATCGCTGGGCAGGATCGAGGACATCGCGGCCTGGATTGCCGCTTGGAGCGGGCGGGCGCCGCCGGCGTTCAACCGGCCGCTGGTGGCCATCTTCGCCGGCAATCACGGCGCCGTCAGGCAGGGCATTTCGCCGCGGCGTGTGGCTGCGACCGCCAATGAGGTCGAGCTCTGCGCCGCCGGCGGGGCCGCGATCAACCAGGTCTGCATCGCCAACGATCTTGGCCTGAAAGTCTTCGACCTGGCATTGGATATCCCCACAGGCGACATCACCGAGGAAGCCGCGCTCGACGAGCGCGGCTGCGCCGCGACCATGGCCTTCGGCATGGAGGCGGTCGCCGGCGGCGCCGACCTGTTGTGCCTGGGTGATCTCGGGGTTGGCAATTCGACGATCGCCGCCGCGCTCTGCGCCGCGCTGTTCGGCGGCAAGGGTACGGATTGGGTTGGGCCGGGGTCTGGCGCCGATGCGGCGATGATGGCGCGAAAAGCCGAGGTCGTGGACCGGGCGCTGGCGTTTCATGGCTCCGGCCTCGGCGATCCGCTGGAGGCCCTGCGACGGATCGGCGGCCGCGAGTTCGCGGCGATCTGCGGCGCTATTCTTGCGGCCCGCATGGAGAAGATTCCTGTTTTGCTCGACGGATTCGTGGCGACTGCCGCAGCCGCTGTTCTGCACGCCGCCAGCCCCGGTGCGCTCGATCATTGTCTGCTTGCCGGTCTGTCGCCCGAGCCTGGCCATGCCAAGGCCGCCGAAAGGCTCGGACTGCGGCCGCTGCTCGATTTCGGCATCAGCCATGGCGAAGGGGTAGGGGCTGCGCTCGCTGCCGGCATCGTCAAAGCCGCGGCGCTGACCAGCTCGGGCATGGCGATGGCTGTCCGGCTATAACGCCGCGGATGACGTCAGCGGCGGCCGCGCGTGGCGACCGTCTTGGTCGGCAGGGCAGGCAGTTCCTCCATCACCCGGCTCAGCGGGAAAATGGCAATCGCCTCCGTGCCTTCACGCAACTTGGAATGAAGCTCGAACGTGCCGCCATGCATCGCGAGCAGGCCTTGCACGATCGGCAGGCCCAGGCCGGTTCCCTGTTCGGCGCTCTTGATAGCAATCGAGCCCTGGCCGAAAGCGGAAAGCACCACCGGGATTTCTTCTTCCGGTATGCCCGGACCATTGTCCTTGACCGAAACGTACTGGCCGCCGCCGGCGGTCCAGCCGACGCGCACGCGCACTTCGCCGCCGGACGGGGTGAACTTAATCGAATTGGACAGGAGGTTGAGCGTGATCTGACGCACCGCGCGCTCGTCGGCAAAAAGGCGCGGCAAGGTCTCCTCGAACTCCTGGAGGATGCGGATGTCCTTGTTGCGGGCCCGCAATTCCATCATGTGGCAGCAGTCCTCGACGATGGTCACCAGCATCACCGGCTCCTCGTTGAGCTGGTAGCGGCCGGCCTCGATGCGCGACAGGTCAAGGATCTCGTTGATCAGGTCGAGCAAATGCTGGCCGGACTCGTGCACATCATGCGCATAGTCGCGGTAGGTCGGATTGTTCATCGGACCCAGCACTTCATTGGCCATCACTTCGGAGAAGCCAAGAATGGCGTTGAGCGGCGTCCTGAGCTCGTGGCTCATCGAGGCGAGAAAGCGCGATTTCGCAAGGTTGGCATCTTCGGCGCGCCGCCTTGCTTCGTCCGACATCGATTTCGCCGTCTCCACCTCGGCAATGAGCGCGTCCTTCTCCGAGCGGAAGGACAGCACCATCAACGAGGCCTGATTGAGGTGGCGCGCCACATAGCCGAAGAACGGAAGTGCTGCGATGAGCAATGCTGCCATCGTGGCTTCGATCGGCGTCCACAGATGCATAATAGTGTAGACATAAACGGCAACAGGAATGGCGAAGGTCGCGAACAGCGCGCCGCCAAGCGAGGAGGCCATCACCGCGGTCGTCGCCATGGCGATCAGCAGCACCATGGCCTTGGCGACATGGAACTGGTCGATCTGGCAGGTGTCGCAGCCGATCCATGCGAACCACGCCCAGCCAAGGCCACACAGGAAATGGCCGATCAGGAAGTCGCGGCGCGTCTGCGCCGGGTCGAGTTCGGCGGCCTCGGTTCGCTCGACGCGACGCGCCATGAAAGCGACGATGGTGTAGCAAAGCAGCGTCGCCAAAGCCCAGATGGTGACTTGGCCGTCCATGCCCGCCAGCCGGCCGATGGCCGCTACGGCGAGCACGAGCAGGGGAATCGCGACCGCGCTGACCACCATGGCGCGCGCATGGAGTTTCAGGAGTTCGCGATCGAAGTCGAGGCTGCCGGCCTGTTGCGAAAGGCGGTCGCGCGTCTTGCGCACCGCGCGCGCCACATCGCTGTTGCGGTGTGGTTTGCGGCGGTCCACAATGAATTTATCCGCTGTGTTCGAGCGTAGCAAAGGCATACGGACTTCAATTTCTGCGCGCAGCGATTTTCAGTTCGTTAAGCTACGTTCGAATGATTAAGAGACTGTTTGCCATATGAGCCGTTTCGGGCCGCGAGGACCGCGCCGGCGCTATGCGGCGAGCCCGCCGCGCAGCCCGTGGCGCAAGCTGCTGGACTATGGGCTGGCCTTCCTCCTGCTCGGGTTGCTGATCCTGGTGGCGGCGCGGCTCGATCGCTTCGAGACTCGCAAGGAGCAAGGCACGGCGATCGTCAATGACGGCGATTCGATCACGCTCGGGACCGAGCGCATCCGCATGCGCGGCATCGATGCTCCCGAGTACCAGCAGACCTGCCAGAAGGCCGGCGCCGACTATCCCTGCGGCAAGCTGGCGCGGCAATCGCTGGTACGGCTGATCGCCGGCAGGCCGGTTTCCTGCAGCGGCTGGCAGCGCGACCGTTACGGCAGGCTGCTCGGCTACTGCAGGGCAGGCGACACCGACCTGAACCAGGCCCAGGTGCAGGCCGGATGGGCGGTTGCTTTCGGCGACTTCGAAACCGAGGAAGCGGTGGCGAGAGCGGCCAAGGTCGGCATCTGGGCGGGCACTTTCGAGGAGCCTCGGGACTGGCGCGACAGCCATCATGACGCGCCGGTCGAGAGAAAGCACGGCACGCTTGCCTCGCTGAGCGACGCGTTGCGCGAGTTCTTTCGCTTCTGGTGACGGGCGTATCCGAGCCCTATGATCCGGTGGAGAAACTGGAGGATGGAATGAAGCTGTTCGACGGCGGCCGCGCGCCCAATCCCCGGCGTGTGCGCGTCTTTCTTGCCGAGAAGGGACTGACGGTGCCGCTTGTGCCCGTCGACATGGCTGCGCTGGAGCATCGCGGCGAAGAAGTGGCGCAGCGCAATCCGCTGCGGCGCCTGCCGGTGCTCGAGCTCGATGACGGTACCGTCATCACCGAATCGATCGCCATTTGCCGCTATTTCGAGGAGCTGCATCCCGAGCCCGCGCTGTTCGGCACGGGTGCGCTCGGCAAGGCAAAAGTCGAGATGTGGCAAAGACGCCTGGAACTGAATCTCATGGTCAGCGTCGCGGCCGCGTTCCGGCATATCCATCCGGCTATGAAGGAATGGGAAGTGCCGCAGATCCCGGAATGGGGCGAGGCCAACAAGCCGAAGGCGATCGATTTCCTGCACCTGCTCGATCATGAACTGGCGCAGCGCGAATTCGCCGCCGGCGATGCCTATTCGGTCGCCGATATCACCGGAATGATCGCTATCGATTTCATGAAGCCGGCCCGCATCAAGGTGCCTGAGGAGTTCACGAATGTGCTGCGCTGGTACGCGGCGCTGACGAGCCGGCCAAGCGCGACGGCCTGAGCGACGAAGATTGGATAATCCGCCCGATATGAGCCAAGCATTGGAGCGCTTCACGGCGAGGGTGCGGGGCTGCCGCATCTGCGTAGACCAGCCGCTTGGCCGGGCGTTGCCGCACGAGCCGCGCCCGGTATTGCGACCGTCCGCGAGCGCCCGCATCCTGCTCGCCAGCCAGGCGCCGGGCACCAAGGTTCACATCTCGGGCATGCCCTTCACAGACGCTTCCGGAGATCGCCTCAGAAGCTGGCTCGGCGTCAGCAGCGAAGAGTTCTACGACACGGAAAAGTTCGCCATCGTGCCGATGGGCTTCTGCTTTCCCGGCCAAGACGCCAAGGGCGGCGACCTGCCGCCGCGTCGCGAATGCGCGCCGGCCTGGCGCGCTCAGTTGATGGCGCTGATGCCGCAGATCGACCTGGTGCTGACCATAGGCGGCTACGCACAGGCATGGCATATGGGCACGACGCGACTGCCGTCGCTCACCGAGACGGTCAGGAATTGGCGCGCCATCTGGGATGCGCCGGCCAGTCCAAAAGTGCTGCCGCTGCCGCATCCATCGTGGCGGAACAGCGGCTGGCTGAAGAAGAATCCATGGTTTGAAATGGATTTGCTGCCCTTCCTGAGGTCGGAAATCCGCTATCGCATTGGTTAGGCATTCCGCAAGATATCACTCGCATTTGGCGCCTTCGGCAGAATTTCTTTCTTGTGAAAGGCTCCGATAAAAGGGATTATAGCCAAACTATTCCCCTGGAGCCTCCCCATGGATCGCCTCGACAGAAAAATTCTCCGCCTCCTGCAGGAGGACGCCACGCTTGCGGTGGCCGACGTCGCCAAGAAAGTCGGCCTGTCGACCACGCCCTGCTGGCGGCGTATCCAGAAGCTCGAGGAAGAGGGCGTCATCAAGCGGCGCGTCGCCATCCTCGACCATGAGAAGGTCAATGTGCGCGTCACCGTCTTCGTGTCGATCCGCACCAATTCGCACAGCCATGAATGGCTGCGGCGCTTCTCCGAGGTCATCCAGGAATTTCCGGAGGTGGTCGAGTTCTACCGCATGAGCGGCGACGTCGATTACCTGCTGCGCGTCGTGGTGCCCGACATCGCCGCCTATGACGCCTTCTACAAGCGCCTGATCGCCAAGATCGAGATCCGCGACGTGTCCTCGTCCTTCGCCATGGAGCAGATCAAGTACACGACGGAAATTCCGCTCGACTACATGGTGCTGGACAAGGAATCGGGCGCTAACGCTGCGTGAGCGCGATGCCAGATCCCGGGCGTTAGTTCTTCTTTTTGTTGAGAAAACTCCACGGCGAGCTGACCGGCAGGGTGACCGTGTCCGGCACGCTGTCGACGCTGGCCACCTCGGCCTTTCGCACCGTGTAGCCGGACTGCACGATCGAGACGCCGTCCAGGATGAAGAGCTGGCTCTTCTCCATTCCAGGCTGCAACACGCCGGTGATGGCGACCGGGTCGTAAGCCTCTTTCATCTTGTAGGGATGCGCCGGCGTCACCAGCACGATCTGGTTCGGCGGCGGCGTCGGCATGTGGCTGCAGGCGCCGGTCCACGGCACCAGCAGGAACTGGTAGACGAGGTCGCCGTCGCGATCGACCGGCAACGCATAGCCGGCTAATTGTATGGCCTTGTCCTGCAGATTGAGCGACAGTGTCTCGCCATGGTCGGGCAGTTTTGCCGCGATCATCGGCAGGTTCGCGTCCTCGGCGATCGCTTGCGTGGCTGGGCGCAGATCCTTCCAGAGGATATGCGCGACATCAGCCGCGGCGTCGGCTCCCGAGGCGGCGAGCAGGAGCGCGGCTGTCAGCGCCGCAAATGATTTGAAACGCTTGCTCATGGTCGCCCCATCCTCCGTCAGTCCGTTTGCGGAATCGAGTAAAAGCGTTGTGACCAATCCGCGTTCACCGGTCCAGCCGCATCACATGCCGGCGTGTACCGGCGGTGCCGATTTCATGGAAGCCCCGCGCGACGAACATGTCGCGAAAGCCCATGAAGCGATAGCTGGGCGCGGCCTCGTCGACGGGATAGGCTTCGATGACGCGCGCGCCTTTGCCGAAGGCGTGGTCGATCGCTGCGTCGAGCAGGGCGGAGGCCAGGCCGCCGCCACGCAAAGCCCTCGGCACATAGAAGCAGACGATCGACCATATGCCGGTCTCGCTATCGTCCTGCTGCTTTGAAAGTTTCCGATAGGTCTCGCGCGGCGCGACCGAGCACCAGCCGACCGCTTTGCCGTCCAGCTCGGCGACGATGCCCACGGGAGTTCCGGCGTCGATGAGCGCCATTATCATGCGCTTCTTCTCATCGTTCTCAATGTGCTCGCGACTGGAATGGCGCCAGGCCATGCACCAGCAATATTTCGGCGCGCCGGGCTGCTCGAACAGGTCTTCGAGACGGCCACGCGTTTGTTGCGTCACCTCGACAAAGCGGATGCCGATCAGGTCAGGCTTTTGCGGCTGCGAGCCTTGCGAGCTGTTTGGCATCCGTCAGTTCCTTCACCGCATCCCTGCCGATCCAGCGCGCCGTCCTGTCCGACGATGCGGCCAGTTTTTCCGCCAGCGCAAGGGCAGGGGCATGCAGGCTCATCGAGCGCTTGCCGATCTGCCGCAGCGCCCAATTGACCGCCTTGCGGACGAAATTGCGCGGATCGCGGGCATGTTTCTCGATCAGCGGCAGATAGGCAAGGAAGGTTGCGTCCGGCTCTTTCTTGAGATGGACGGTGCTCCAGGCGAGCATGGCTAAGGCGGTGCGGCGGACGAATTCGCGGTCGTCTTCGGCGAATTCGTCGATCAGGTCGCGCCAGAACGGCGTTTCGGCAAACAGGTCGGCAACGGTGTCGACGATCTCCCAGCTGTCGAAATCCGCGGCCCAGCGCCGGCATAGGTCGATGTCGACCTTCTTCGGCTCGCCGGTGAAGGCCGCCAGCAGCCGCGCCTCCCGGATGCCGCTGTCCCACAGCAGAAGCGATCGCTCGTGGTTCTTCTTGAGCGTGCGCGCCAGCGGCCGCAAATCGGAATTGCCGATGCCAAGCGCGCTCGCCGTGTTGATGCCGAAGCGCGCCATGCCTGCCAAATTCGCTTCCGTGCCGATCGCGCGTAGGTGCGCGACGATGTCGTCGGCGCTCCAGCTCGGATCGGGCAGGCCCATCCGTCGCCTATTTTTCCAGGCGCGCAAGCAGCGAGGAAGTGTCCCAGCGCTTGCCGCCCATGTCCTGCACATCCTTGTAGAACTGGTCGATAAGCGCGGTCACCGGCAGCTTGGCGCCGTTGCGGTTGGCTTCCGCCAGGCAGATGCCCAGGTCCTTGCGCATCCAGTCGACGGCGAAGCCGAATTCATATTTGCCGGCGTTCATCGTCTTGTGGCGGTTCTCCATCTGCCAGGAGCCGGCGGCGCCTTTCGAGATCACCTCGACCACCTTTTCGATGTCGAGGCCGGCTTTCTTACCGAAATGGATGCCTTCGGCCAGGCCCTGGACGAGGCCTGCGATGCAGATCTGGTTGATCATTTTCGTCAGCTGGCCGGCGCCGGCCGAGCCCATCAGCCCGACCATGCGGGCGTAGGAGTCGATGACGGGCCTCGCCTTGTCGAAAGCGGCCTCATCGCCGCCGACCATGACGGTCAGGACACCGTTCTCGGCGCCGGCCTGGCCGCCGGACACGGGCGCATCGAGAAAGGAGAAGCCTGCCTTGCGCGCGGCTTCGTCCAACTCGCGCGCGACCTCGGCCGAGGCGGTGGTGTTGTCGATGAAGACGGAACCCTTCTTCATCGCGGCGAAGGCGCCATTCGCGCCGGTCGTCACCGAACGCAAATCGTCGTCATTGCCGACGCAAGAGAAGACGAAGTCCTTGCCTTCGGCTGCTTCGGCCGGCGTTAGCGCCAGCTTGCCGCCATGCTGGGCCACCCACTTCTCGGCTTTTGCCCTGGTGCGGTTGTAGACGGTGACGTCGTGGCCGCCCTTGTTTCTGAGGTGCCCGGCCATCGGATAGCCCATGACGCCAAGACCGAGAAATGCAACCGATGCCATAGACCTGCCTTCCAACACAGAGATTTCAGTGCCGGAACGTCTAGGCCATGCAGCGAATTCGTCAAGGCGTGGCAAGCCGCATCGACTGGCACAGGCGATGCCGGGATGTCTCTTTGTTTAGCTCAATTCCGGACGGAAAACCGCTTCACACTTTTCCTGGAATTGCTTAGCGATGCAGGTGGACGGTGATGCGGCGCTCGATCCATTCGACACCGTGGCGCAGGATCTCGACCATCACCAGGTAGACGATCGCCACCCAGATATAGGCCTGGATGTCGAAGGATTTCGCATAGGCGAGCTTGGCGTTGCCCATCAGATCGTAGACCGTGATGATGGCGACGATCGCCGAGGCCTTGATCATCAGGATGAGCTCGTTGCCGTAGGGCCTGAGCGCGACGATGATCGCTTGCGGCAGGATGACCTTGCGCAGCGTCTGCAATTTGTGCAGGCCGAGCGAGGCAGCGCCCTCCCATTGGCCGCGCGGCACGCTTTCGATGGCGCCGCGCAGGATTTCGGCCTGATAGGCAGCGGTGTTGAGCGAGAAGGCAAAGACACCGCAATAGAAGGCTTCACGGAAGAACCACCACAATCCGACCGTTTCCAGCTCCGGCCGGAAGGAACCGACGCCGTAATATACGAGATAGGTCTGCACCAGCAGCGGCGTGCCGCGGAAGAAATAGACATAGCAATAGGCAAGCCCGGACAGGATCCAGTTCTTCGACATGCGGCCATAGGCGACCGGCAGCGAGAAGATCGCTCCCAGCACCATCGAGATGGAAACCAGCGACAGGGTCGTTCCCAGGCCCTGCAGATAGGCCGGCGCGTAACGGGCGAAGAACTCTGGATTCCAGGCGTAGACGAGATAGGCGACGATGCCGAGACCGAAGAGGATCCATACGCCGACCAGTGCGTAGCCGACGATGCGGGCGCGCGGCCAGCCGCGGGCCAGAGGGGGCGGCTTGTCGACAACGATGGCCTGGCTGACGCTCATCGCACCGCCCTCCGCCCGAGATGACGCAGAATATGGCCGGTGGCGATCGACGACAGGATGGCGAGAGCCAGGAAGATCAGCGCCGCGACGCTGTAGAACAGGAAGGCATGCTTGGTGACGCGCGCCGCGACCCCGGACTGGCGCAAGGTCTCGGCGAGATTGACCACCGAGACCAGCGAGGTGTCCTTCAGCAGGCTCAGCCAGCAATTCTCGAGGCCGGGGAAGGCGATGCGTATCAGCTGCGGCAGGATGATCAGCCGCATCGTCTGCCATTTCGCCAGGCCGATGGCGTAGCCGCCCTCATACTGGCCTTTCGGAATGGCACGAAACGCGGAAAGGAAGACTTCGCTGGCATAGGAGGAGAAGATGAGCGACAGCACGATCATGCCGGCGATGAAGCTGTTGACGTCGACCGTGGCATTCGGATTGAACAGCCGCACCAAGTATTGCAGCAGAAGCGGCATGCCGAAGAAGAACAGGAAGAGCGTCACCAGTTCCGGCAGGCCGCGAAAGACCGTGGTGTAGATGTTGGCGGCGAGCCGCAGCGACGGCTCTTCATGCTGCTTGGCAAAGGCGACGAAAAAGCCGATCGTCAGGCCGATCGGCAGTGTGGCGAGCGCCAGCACGATGGTAACCAGAACGCCAGACGCAATGTCGTCACTCCAGCCGTCCGGTCCCCAGCTGAGAAGTGTCCAAATACTTTGGGCCGGCATTGACGGGTCGTGTCTCCGTGGCGATCCCGGGAGAAGAGAGGGGCGGCGAGGGGTGCCTCACCGCCCTTGGCGTGACGATCAGGATTCGGCGCCGTAGACGTCGAACTTGAAGTATTTGTCGTTGATTTCCTTGTACTTTCCGTTCTTGCGAATAGTGTCGATCGCTTCGTTCAGCTTGTTGACAAGATCGGTCTCGCCCTTGCGCACGGCAATGCCGGCGCCCGGTCCGAAGATCTCGACCGGCTGCGGCGAGGGCTGGCCGAGGATCTTGCAGCAGGCGCCGTCTGGCGTATCCAGCCATTGCTGCAGCACGACGATATCGTCCTCAATCGCGTCGAGACGGCCATTGGCGAGGTCGGCCTGCTCCTCGGGGCTGCTCGGATAGCCCTTGATGGTGCTGTCCGTGTAGGTCTTGGAGGCATAATTGTAGTGCGTGGTCGTGGTGGCGACGCCGATATTCTTGCCGGCCAGGTCTTCCTTGGTCACGCCCTTGAGCGGCGAATCCTTCGGCACGGCGATAGCCGAGGGGGTGTTGTAGTATTTGTGGGTGAAGTCGACCTTTTCCTGGCGCTCGGGCGTGATCGACATCGAGGCCACGATGGCGTCGAACTTGCCGGCCTGGAGCGCCGGGATGATGCCGTCCCAATCCTGCGCGACGAAGGTGCACTTCACCTTCATCTCGTCGCAAAGCGCCTTGGCGATATCGATGTCGAAGCCGACCAGCTGGCCGTCCGAAGTCAGGTTGTTGAAGGGCGGGTACGCGCCTTCGGTGCCGATCCTCAGGGTCTTTTCCTGAGCCTGGGCGACGCCAAGTGTCAGCAGCGCGGCCGAAGCGGCAAGCGCGAAACGCAGTGCAATACGCATGATAATCCTCTCATATTGTCATGGCCGCTGTCCCGTGCGGCTCTTGTGGGCGGAGCTTCGTTACCGCCCGCTGAGGCGGATACTCCCACTCTTTGCGAGAAAAAAGCAACTGCAAATCAACGGCAAACGACAATCCCGATCTGCCGCTGCGTTACTCGGTTTCAGCGACGAGACCTGTGCTGCGCTCGACGAAGTCGGCTATCGATTTGGTGTCGTTGAGGTCGAAAACCGGCAGGCCTTCGCCTTCGACCGGAAAGTCGGCGGCGACCGCGACTATGTTGGGATCGTTGGCTGAAAGCGGCGTCCGGTCCTTGGCCTCGAGCCGCCTTGCCTCGATCTTCTTGTGCGCTTCGCGCTTGTAGCCTTCGACCAGCACGATGTCCGAGGGCGCTAGGCGCGCCAGAATATTGTCGAGCGTCGGCTCGTCCTCGCCCCGCAATTCGTGCATCAGCGCCCAGCGCCGGCCGGAAACGATCGCGACCTCGGTGGCGCCCGCCTGCCGATGGCGAAAGGAGTCGGTACCCGGCTTGTCGATGTCGAAGTCATGGTGGGCATGCTTCACCGTCGAAACCGTCCAGCCGCGCGCCACCAGCTCGGTGACCAGCTTTTCCGTCAGGGTTGTCTTGCCGGAATTTTTCCAGCCGGTGATGCCGAATATACGTCTCATGGCCGAAGGCTTTGCAACAGACGCTCCGCTGCCGCAAGATCGTCCGGCGTGTTGACGTTGAAGAACGGATCGATCTTCTGGCTGCCGGCCTCGATCATCGGGAATTCGACCTCGACATAGCCCTGGCGCTCCATGAAGGCCGAAACCCGCCGGTTGTCTTCGTCTACGAGGAAATGGCGCAGGGTGTCGCGCAGGCCGAGCGGCCAGAGCGCGAAGGTTGGATGCCACCTGCCGCCCGAACTGGCGACGGCAATCGCGCCTGGCCGCTCGCGGGTTGCGGCGGCGAGGCGCTCGACGAGGGTGTCGGGGAAGAATGGCGTGTCGCCGGCGGCGCTCATCAGCCACCGGCAGGTTGTTTGCTTCGCCGCCCATTCAAGGCCGGCGAGGATGCCTGCCAGCGGTCCGGCATGGCCCGGCACCGTGTCCTCGATCACCGGCAGGCCCGTGCCGGCAAATCGCGCCGGATCGCCGTTCGCGTTGAGCCCGAGCGTCGCGACCTGCGGCTTCAATCGCGCGGCGACATGGTCGATCAGCCTGGCTTTGCCCAATGAAAGCAGCGGCTTGTCGCCGCCGCCCATTCGGCGCGACTGGCCTCCCGCCAGAATGATCCCCGCAACATTTCGGTCCATCGGCCTATATGCCGTCCGGCGCCATGTCGGGTCCAGCGCTTTCAGCGGCAGGCTGCTGCCTGCCGACGACGCGCTCGCGGTAGAGCGCATAGAGGCCGGAGCCGATGATAATGGCGGCGCCGACGATCATGGGCAGGTCGGGAACATCGCCGAAAATGACGAGGCCGAGCAGGATCGACCAGAGCAGGGCGGTGTAGCGGAACGGCGCGATGAAGGAGATGTCGCCCGAGCGCATCGCCATGATGATGAACTGGTAGCCGATGAGCACCAGCACCGCCGCGAGCGCCAGAAGCATGGTCGACCGGCCGCTCATCGGCGTCCAGCCGCCCATCGGCGACAAAAGCAGCGCTCCCAGCACGGTCATGGCGAGCGCGGTCGCTGTCGACACCAGCATCGTCGGGATCGCTTGCGGGATGCGCTTGGTGGAAAGGTCACGCACCGCGCAGCAGGCGACGCTGGCCAACGCCACCAGCGAATAGACGCTGAAACCGTCGAATCCCGGCCGCACGATGATCAGCACGCCGACGAAGCCGGCGGCAATGGCGGTCCAGCGTCGCCAGCCGACGCTTTCGCCGAATACCAGCGCCGCGCCCATGGTGACCGCCAGCGGCAATGCCTGCATGACGGCGGAGACATTGCCGATCGGCAGATGCGCAAGCGCGATCAGGAACGACACCGTGGCGCCGGCTTCGCCGGCCACGCGCATGGCCACCATCGGCTGCAGCATGGCGGCCGGATTGACGAGCGCGCCGCGCCGCCAGGCAAGCAGGCCGACGAAGAGAGACGCGAAGGCGCCGCGCACCAGCATGACCTGCGCCATGTTCATCGATTCGGAAGAAAATTTGGTGATCGCATCGTTCAAGGTGAAGCCGACCATGGCCACGATCATGAACAGCGCGCCGCGCAGGTTTGGTGAAAGAGGCAAAGGCGTTTCCGGATTCTTTTTCTAGATCAAGCCGTAGCAGGCGACCGGAAAACAGCAACGGCAAAGAAATGGGCCACGAAGTTCTGCGTGGCCCACGAGATCGATTTGCCAAGGTTCGGAAGACTTATTTCGGCGTCAGCACTTCGGTGCCGTTGCCGTTCTGGCCGGCGATGGTCCACAGCCCATGCAGGGAGCCGTCCTTCTCGATCTTGTAGACGACGAGACCGACTTCCTTGCCCATCGCATAGCCGGCAGAAAACGCATTGTCGTTACGCATGCAGATACCGTCCGAGGTCGAGCCGCCGGTTTCCCAGTGGATCGTGCAGGTTGTGTCGCTGGTCAGCGTGATGGTGGCTTCGCCATCATATTTCGAGCCGTCGAAGTTGGTGCCGGCGACGGTATAGGTGCCGCCGATCGACTGAGCGGCGGCCGGTATGGAAGCAATCCCAAGCATTGCAAGTGAAAGTATGAATGTGCGCATGGCACTCCCCCTGAGAGCGAAAATCGCGCCCGAAGGCTAGGCCGGAAAAGGCCGGCGGTAAATCGGGCGGAAGGTGGGTGCGAGCGCATTATTTTCAGGGGAGCCGGTCCGCCTCAAGGGCCGCTGAGGCTCTTGGCGATCGCGCCGGCCAGAGGGTCGTATTTCGCCTTGAGCGCGGCGGGATATTCGATCCAGACGGTGCGGATGACGTCGTCCTTTCCGAACAGGCGCCGTTCGTAGAAGACCTTGCCGTCCTTGCTTCCAGAGAGCACCGCCCAGTTCTTGCCGGTCTTGCTGTAGGTGACCTTGTAGCCCGGTTCGGTGCTTGCTTTCTCTTGGGCAACGAAACCCTTCGGGGTGTCGTTATCGACATTGTAGATGCCGGAACAGGTCAGGCTGGCGCCGTCGGCGCTAAGCCATTGCTGCCCATCGCCATTTTCCGGTTCGGGCATCGGCTTGTCGAAGATATCGTCGGGAAATGTGCATGACTGGCCGAACCGCGCATTCACGTAGGTGAACGGCTTGGCGGTTGCCGTTGTCGTGATGATTGCCGACAGGAAAAGGATAGCCGCCGGTGACGGGCAGCCGATGCGCCGACGATTCTGCATGTTCCCCCCTTTGGCCAACAACCAAAGGCGATCATGCATCAAGCCGCGAAAAAAATCAGCCGCCGGTGACGCTCATATGCCGCGAGACCGAAGGACGGCTGGTGCGGCGGTCGATGATGAAATCATGGCCCTTGGGTTTGCGGCCGATGGCCTCGTCGATCGCCGCGTCGAGCAGTTCGTTGCCCTCGGAGGCACGCAACGGCGCCCTGAGGTCGGCAGCGTCCTCCTGGCCGAGGCACATGTAGAGTGTGCCGGTGCAGGTCAGTCGCACGCGGTTGCAGCTCTCGCAGAAATTATGCGTCATCGGTGTGATGAAGCCGAGCCGGCCGCCGGTCTCCGTGACATGGACATAGCGGGCAGGGCCGCCGGTCTTGTAGGGGATATCGGCGAGCGTGAACTGGCGCTCCAGCGATGCGCGCAGCAGCGACAGCGGCAGATACTGGTCGGTGCGGTCGGCCTCGATCTCGCCCATCGGCATCGTCTCGATAAGGGTGAGGTCCATGCCGCGGCCGTGCGCCCAGCGCATCAGTTCGGGGATCTCGGCATCGTTGAAGTCGCGCAGCGCGACCGCGTTGAGCTTGATCTTCAAGCCTGCCTTCTGCGCGGCATCGATGCCTTCCATCACCTTGCCGAGATTGCCCCAGCGCGTGATCTGGTGGAATTTTTCGGCATCGAGCGTATCCAGCGAGACATTGATGCGCTTGACGCCGCAATCGGCGAGCTCTGCGGCGAAGCGCGACAGCTGCGAGCCGTTGGTGGTCAGCGTCAGCTCTTCCAGCGCGCCGCTGTCCAGATGACGCGACAGCTGGCGCACCAGGTGCATGATGTTCTTGCGCACCAGCGGCTCACCGCCGGTTAGCCTGAGCTTCTTCACGCCCTTCTCGATGAAGACGGTGCAGAGCCGGTCAAGCTCTTCCAGCGACAGAAGATCCCTCTTCGGCAGGAAGGTCATGTCCTCGGCCATGCAATAGGTGCAACGGAAATCGCAGCGGTCGGTGACCGACACGCGCAGGTAGCTGATCGTGCGACCGAAGGGGTCGATCATGTCCATTGGCAAGCGTTTCCCGTGGCCTTTAGCGGCGTCGTTATATATGGCTATGTGATACGATCCGATGCCGCATTCAAGATAGAAGGTCTTGATCTTTGGTAACATTCCCCGACCGACATCGCGTGTCGGCTGACCTCAAGTGGCTTTCCGCATCGCTCGAAGCGGCGTAGGGAAGGGCGCAACTCAGAGCATGATGCCGAAAAGTGTGAAGCGGTTTTTCGGACGACATCATGCTCTATCTCTTTGACTTAGAGACGGATTCAGATTTCAGGTCGATTCGACCTGAAATCATCCGGCTCTAGACAGGACCAATCATGACCGCGCCAAAGGAACTCAGGGTCTCCAAGGACCGCAAGCTCTTGACCGTGACCTTTCCGGGGCATCAGCCGTTCGAATTGCCGGCGGAGTTCCTGCGCGTGGCTTCGCCGTCGGCGGAAGTGCAGGGCCATTCGCCGGAGCAGCGGGTGACGGTCCCCGGCAAGCGCGATGTCGCGATCCTCAAGATCGAGCCGGTCGGGAACTACGCGGTGCGCATCACCTTCGACGATTTCCACGACACCGGCATCTTCACCTGGAACTATCTGCATACGCTCGGCCATGAGAAGGACCAGCGCTGGAACGCTTATCTGGCGGAGCTGGCCGAGAAGGGGCTGAGCCGGGACCGTTAGCCTGGCACATCGCAATCCAATGTCGACAGCCGGCTGTCGTCAAGGCGTCATGGTCATGGGGTAGCGCCGGCAAAAGGTCAGGAGGCAAAGAAGATGTCGCGCATCACATCCGTCGAACAGCTCGAGGCGCTTTACGGGCTGCCGGGCGAAGCTTCGATCGTCAAGGAGCTCGACCATGTGATTCCCGAATACGCCGCCTTCATCGAGGCCTCGCCCTTCGTAGCGCTGGCGACCAGCAGGCCGGAAGGGCTGGATTGCTCACCGCGCGGCGATCTCGCGGGCTTCGTGCGTCTCGTCGACCAGAAGACGCTGATGATGCCGGACAGGCGCGGCAACAACCGCGCCGATTCGCTGAAGAACATCATTCGCGATCCGCGCGTCGGGCTGCTGTTTCTTGTGCCGGGCTCGGGCACCACGCTGCGCATCAACGGCCGCGCGCATATCACGACCGATGCCGGGCTTTGCGCGTCCTTCATGGTCGACGGCAAGCCGGCTCGCTCGGTCACCGTCATCGATGTCGACACGGTCTATTTCCAATGCGCCCGCGCCATCGTGCGCTCGGAACTCTGGAATCCGGCCAGGCATGTCGACCCGAAGTCGCTGCCGACGCCCGGCCAGATCCTCGAGGTCACCAGCCGCAAGAACATCGACGGCCAGAAGTACGACCAGGAATGGCCGGAGCGGGCGAAGAAAACCATGTGGTGATTGGAAGCCGGCTCAGGCTTCCTTCAGAACGTCGGCGATCTTGCGCATCTGCTCGCCGATCATGTCGCATTGTTCCGGAGTCGACTGGCTCATCGCCTTCTCGATCAGCGCCATGTGAACCTTCAGCGCCTTCATCAGCAGGGCTTCGCCGGCCTCGGTGAGGTTCAGCCGCAGCACGCGCTTGTCCTTCTCGTCGCTTTCGCGGCGCAGCAGGCCGCGGGCTTCCAACTGCGGCAACAGCATCGTGATGTTGGAGCGGCCGACCAGCAGCTTGCGGGCAAGGTCGTGCTGCGACATGCCTGGATGACGGTAGAGGTTCATCAGCACGTCGAGCTGCGCCGGCTTGAGGTCGAGCGGCGCCAGCTTCACGGCCAGCGTGCGCTCCAGCACATGGCAGGCGCGCGCCACCGCCACCCAGTTGCGGAAGCGCGGGTTATCCCAGGGCAGCTCTTGCTTAATGTTCATGTTTGAACTATTATGTTCATGCTTGAACGAATGGATGGACTGCCAATATGGCATCATTTGGAATGAAGGTCATCCGGGGCGTTTTCGGCGCAGCCGAGCATGTTGCACCGCGTCTTGGCGGCCGCGCCGCGTTCGAATTGTTTTGCCGCACACCCAGTGCCAAATCGCTGAGCGACGGCGAGCGCCGTGCAGTCGAGCGTGCCTCCGCCTTCATGGCCGAGGCCCGCCATCACCGGCTGAAGACAAGGACGGATTGCATCGCCGTGCATGAATTCCGGCCGGAGCCGGGCACCGAATCGCGCGGCACGGTGCTCATCATTCATGGCTGGCGCTCGCGCACCGAATATATGCGCGCCTTGATCGAAGGGTTCCGCGGCGCCGGCTACAAGGTCGTCTCGCTCGATTTGCCTGGGCATGGCCATTCGCTCGGCCGCCGTCTCAACATGGTGAATGCGGTGGATGCGGCGCGGGTCGCGGGCGAATGGTTCGGCCCCTTTGCCGCCGTCGTCGGCCACTCCTTCGGCGGCGCGATTGCCGCCAATGCGGTTGCGGCCTCGGTCAAGGGCATACCGCCGCTCAAGGCGCAAAAGCTGGTGCTGATCGCGGCGCCGAGCTCGCTGCCGGCAATCTTCGACGACTTCAGCGACATGATGAATGTTGGGCCGCGTTCCCGCATCGCCATGGCGGATCGGGTGAAACATCTGTCGGGCCGGCCGCTGAGCGAGTTCACCGGCGACCGCCAGCTTGCCACGGCACCGGTGCCGACGCTGATCATCCACGCGCCGGACGATCGCGAGGTCCATGCCGACCATGCCAGGCGTTACGCGGGCGCCGGCGAGCATGTCCATCTGCATTGGGCCGATGGGCTCGGCCACCGCCGGATCCTCGCCGACAGGGATGTCGTTGCGCGAGCGGTGGGTTTCGTGACCGGTCAGCGCGAATCGATCCTGCACTAATCAGCCTGTTAGTCTGCCTTCTTTTTCTGCCCCGGCTCGACCGGCAGGCCGGCCGCCTTCCAGGCGGTGTAGCCACCGAGGATATGCTTGACCGGGGTCAAGCCCATGTCCTGCGCCGTCTTGGTGGCTAAAGCCGAGCGCCAGCCGCCGGCGCAGAAGAAAACGAAGGTCTTGCCCGAAGCGAAGAACGGCTTGTGGTAGGGGCTTTCGGGATCGATCCAGAATTCCAGCATGCCGCGCGTCACATGCTTGGCGCCGGGGATCTTGCCGTCGCGCTCGACCTCGCGCGGGTCGCGCAGGTCGACGAAGATCGTGGCGTCATCCTCCAGCAGCCCCGCTGCCTCCTCCGGCGACACGACCTCGATCTCGGCATTCGCCTCGTCGAGAAGCTGGCGATACCCTTTCTTCACTGCGCATCCTCCAGGCCACGGCTCAAGCGACCAGGATTTCGAGCATAACGGCCGGGGTTTGTCACGTCCGAGCCGGTTCCGCCAATGTCTGGCGCAATGGCGCAAGCATCGCGGGAACCGAGGCTGGCCGCATGGGTCTCACAAGGATGTGAAACCGTTCTGCAACATGGCCATGGAAATTTATGGAAGCTTAACGAAATCGGTATGAATCAGTATAGTTGCGCCTTACATCCGCCATGCGGTGGGCGAGATCGTTTAGCGGCGCGGAACGGGAACCGGTGACAACCGGAGCGAGTGATTCATGAAATTCCTCGGGAACAAAAAGGCGGTGCCGATCGCGATCGCGGCGACGCTTGCCCTCGGGCACCAGCCGGCAAGCGCGCAAGGGCTGTTCGACATGCTGTTCGGCGGCGGCATCCGGCACGATCCGCAGGGCGAATTTCCGCCGCCGCCGAAGCCACGCAAGATACGGCCGCCAGGAGAGGATGGCGGCAGCGTCCGAATCAGTAGCCCGACCTACAACACCTACCGGGCCGACAAGCTTGTACGCGTCGACTTCAAGTCGCTGGTGCCTGCGACACCGCCCGCAACGGCGCAGGATGCCGCCTTTGTCCCGTCGGTGACGAGCTCCGCGTTCCGAGATGCTGTTGCCGGCCTGAGCGACTATGAGCTGTTCGCCGAGCCTGACATCGCCAAGGCGCTGATTGCCTATTACTCGGCCAATCCGGATTTCATCTGGGTGAGCGACAACGCGCCCAACAGCAGGGCACAGGATGCCGTGCGCGTGCTGGGCGAGGCGGCGAGTTATGGTCTGACGCCGGCCGACTATTCCGTCGATATCCCCGCGGCCGCGACTTCCGCCACGCCGGAAGAGCGGACTAGGGAACTGGTCCACTTCGAGATGGCGCTGTCGGCGCGCGTGTTGCGTTATGCCCATGATGCCCAGAGCGGCCGCGTCGATCCCAACCGGATGACCGGCTATTACGATTTCCCGGCCAAGCCGTTCGATCTGGAAGGCGCGTTGAAGACGCTGGCCCATACCCAGGAAGTGCGTACCTATCTCGAATCGCGGCATCCGCAGAACGCCGAGTACCAGGCGCTGCGCGTCGAGCTGGAGGCGCTTGAAGCCAGCGAGGAAAACGAGATCGTCGTCGATCCCAAGCTGTTGCTCAAGCCCGGCGAGAGCAGCCCGGAACTGCCGAAGTTGCTGACGCTGATTGCCCGCAATCTCGATGACGACATGGGCGGCAGCTACGGCGAGGTTCTTGCCAGGCTGGGCAAGAGCGAAGTCTACGAACCTGAGCTGGTGCCGGTGATCAAGGCGGTGCAGCAGCGGGAAGGCATGAAGGGCGACGGCGTCATCGGCCCGCGCACAGTGGCCTTGCTGGCCGGGGCTTCGAAAGCCGACAGGATCGAGAAGGTCAAGGTGGCGCTCGAGGAACTGCGTTGGCTGCCATCGGATCTCGGCAGTCCACGCGTCTTCATCAACCAGCCGGCCTTCACCGCCAGCTATATCGACAATGGCGAGGAGAAGCTGAAGACCCGCGCGGTCATCGGCCGGGTCACCAACCAGACCGCCTTCTTCTACAACCAGATCAAGCAGGTTGACTTCCACCCCTATTGGGGCGTGCCGCAGTCGATCATCGTCAATGAGATGCTGCCGAGACTGCGCAGCGATCCGGGTTATCTCGACCGG
Organism: Mesorhizobium sp.; assembly: GCF_004963255.1. Classification (GTDB taxonomy): domain Bacteria; phylum Pseudomonadota; class Alphaproteobacteria; order Rhizobiales; family Rhizobiaceae; genus Mesorhizobium. Next base: position 75,342 of record NZ_SUGA01000008.1, read on the forward strand.
GCCGGCTATGAGGTGACGGATTCGCGCGGCAGGCAGATCCCGTCGTCGGAGGTGGACTGGGGCGCCTACGGCTCCAAGATCCCGTTCAGCGTGCGTCAGCAGCCAAGCGAGGCCAACGCGCTCGGCGAGTTGAAGATACTCTTCCCCAACAAGCACGCTATCTACATGCACGACACACCGCAGAAGTCGTTCTTCGCGCGAGACATGCGGGCGCTCAGCCATGGCTGCATCCGCCTGCAGGATCCGCGGGGCATGGCGGCGGCGGTGCTTGGCACCTCTGTCGACGATATCGCCGAGAAGCTGAAGCACGGGCATTCGACCGAGAATGTCACACGCGTCATCCCGGTCTATGTCGCCTATTTCACCGCCTGGCCCGACATGTCCGGCAAGGTCGAGTATTTCGACGACGTCTATGACCGCGATTCCAAGCTGATGCAGGCGCTGGACGCGACCGAAGCGGTGCGTACGCCTTCAAGCTGAGCGCTGTTAACGTCAAGCAATTCCGGACGGAAGGCTACGGCGATGCCGCCGAGCCTGACCGCTTCACACTTTTCCTGGAATTGCTTTGATGAGCGGCCGGCGGAAGCCGGCGTCGCGCCCGGCGATCAGCCAGTAGATCAGGCCGGCCACGAGGCCGCCGCCCGCGATGATGCCGATGTCGGCCCAGCGTTCCGGGTCATCGGCGGCGTCAGGCCATATCAGCATGAAGCCGGCCGCCGCAGCGGCGGCGCCGAACAGGATATGCAGCCAGAAGCTGCGCAGCGAAAAGAATTCGGCGATCAATGCGAAGACCAGCGTCTGCATCCCCGTCAGGATAATCGTCAGGAAATAGACGAACATGCCGAGCGGCGGCACGACCAGGACGGCGACGGGGGTGAATTCCATAAGTCCGAAGTAGCCCGGCGCGTTGGGCAGCGAACTCAATATCGCGTAGATCACCACCACCGCGATCAAGCCAGCAAGCACCGCGACCAGATAGCCGGCGAGCACCATCAGGATGCGCTTCAGGACGTAGCCGATCACTGCCATGCACCCCCGTGCCCGCAATCAGGAGGGCAGTCAGCCACCAAAGTTGTGACGATGCAAGGCCGGCCGCCGCGCCGGACTCCACGGCGCGGTGCCGGGGGTCCTCAGGCGCCACCGCACAGGTGCTGCGAGTCCGGCAGGGCCCATGCGCCTTTGGCGGCGAGGTCGACGGCGTAGTAAACCCTGCCGCGCAGATCGTCTTTCGGACAGTCGCGCGGGATGGCGATCAGGCACATGACGACCGGATCGCCGACCTTGGAACTCGCCAGTCCCGGTTCGCGGTCGTAGGAGACCGCCGTGCCGCCATTGGTGAACGTCGCGGCGCTGCCGGCATCCGGACTGGCGGTTTCCAGCGGGTCGTCGCCCAGCCTTGTCGTCAGCGTCTTGATGCGGGTGAAGCCGCAATTTCCGATCGACGCGGGCAGGGGCTGGTCAGTCGGCTTCGGCGTCCTTGCAGCAAAGTCGAGCGCCTTCTTGCCGATCAGCGCGATGTTGTAGTCCTGTACCCATGACGGCGCGCTGCCATATGTCTGCAGCGCATTGTTCTGGGCGCTGACGATGCAGGAAGCATCTGTCTTGCAGGCATTCCGGTCAGCGACCAACTGCCTGGCGATCTTGCGCTTGTCGCCGCCGAAGGCAGGTTCAAAACCGCCATAGGCCTTGGTGACCAAAGCGTCGATGGCTGACATTTGCGGGTCGGCGCAGATCGCCTTTTCGGTGGGCAACCGCGCCTTTCGGCAATCGAAGGACCGGCCGTCCGCCCGCGCCAGGCCGGACATACCCACAATCGATGCGGTCACAATCAGGGCGCTCGCGCAGGTATCAAGCCGCATGTTCTCCTCGGGCGCTTGTTTCGACGATCGAGTCTTTGCCGAATGCAAGTCCCGCGGAATGGCAGAGGGGGCAAGCGATCGCGGCCTATTTGGGCTCGCCGGTCACCGGGTCATAGGTGATTTGGACCTTGGCCTTGTCGGTGGTGTAGTAGGTGATGGTGTAGCCGTCGCTATCCCAATCGACCTCCTTCACATAGCGGAAGTCGGTGCGGTGCTCGACCTTGGCAATGATCTCCGACAGCTTCTTGGCATTTTGCGGCGGCAGTGGCTGGTCGTCCGCCGCAAAGGCCGATCCGCCGGCAAGGAAGGCCGCGATACCGGTTGCTAAAACAACAGTGCGCATGAGAGCCCTCAAATCGCGTAATTGGCCAAGTTTCATATGGGCCTGGGTGCCGTCAGAAACCAGCACGCGGGCAGGTTGGTTCCGTAGCGTGAAAATAGCGCCTTGTGAAGCGTCTGGCTCGACATGGCCGATCCTCGGCTGGCAACAGCCAAATCCAACATTGCCCGAGGACAAAAGAGCGCGTGATTTCAATGGGTAACGGCACGATGCGGATGTCCCTTCCGATATAACGAATGACTAACCATGCGCTGGACAGGGCGTTCGCCATATTAGCTGTTCGTGGTAGAGCTTTCGGCAAGACCCTGATAGAATTCTGGTCATAACAGGGTGGCAACAGCGCGCCGGACCTGCCGGGGATATCCATCGGCAGACGGCGACACGTTTCTTTTGAGCGCAGGTCGCCTGTTCTGGATTGGAAGCGGGGACTGGGGGCTCAATCATGGCTGAACGGAATTACACCCGTCAGCTTGCGACAATCATTTCGATCGACGCCGTAGGGTTCTCGAGGCTGATGGGCATCGACGACGAGCTCGCCGTTGCCGCGTTCGAGGAGAGGCGCGACATCATCGCCGGCAGTTGCGGCGCATTTGGCGGGCGCACATTCGGCGATGCCGGCGACAGCATCATGGCCGAATTCGGCAATCCGATCGAAGCCTTGCGGGCGGCCTTCGATTTCCAGGCGCGGATCGCAGCGCTGAATGCCGCGGTTGCCGAGAACATGCGCATGCCGTTTCGCGCCGGAATCAATACCGGCGATGTGATTGTCCGCGAGGGCCGTCTCTACGGCGACGACGTGAACATCGCCGCCCGGCTTCAGGAATTCGCGCCCCACGACGGCGTCGCCATCTCGGCTACGACCTGGCACCATGTGAAGGACAAGACAGCGGCGGTCTTTACCGATCTCGGCGAGTTCAGCCTGAAGAACATCGCCCTGCCGGTGCGGGTCCTGATCGCGGGCCGCGGCGGCAACGGGCCTGCCACGCCGGCCTCCTTCGCTTCTATCCCGGCCGCGCCCGGCCATTACAAACCCGTCCCCAAGGGGCCACCGGCAATCGCGGTGCTGCCGTTCCAGGGCAACGGAAGCGAACCGGACGTCGGCTATATGGCCGACGGCATTGCCGAGGACATCATCTACGGTCTTTCCAACACGCGCTGGCTTTCGGTCATCGCCAAGGGATCCAGCTTTCAGTTTCGCGACGACAGCCTGGGCACAAGGCTCATCGGCAATGCGCTTGGCGCGCGCTACATCGTCAGCGGCACGCTGGCGCGCCACGACAGGCATATCCGTCTCAACGCATCGCTCACAGACACCTCGAACGGGCGCCTGGTCTGGTCGCAACGCTTCGACCGCGATCTGGTCGACATCTTCAGGCTGCGCGATCAGGTCGGCAGCGAGATCGTTTCCATCCTCGACAAGGAGGTCGATCGCGCCGAGCAGGCGCGTACGTTCCAGGTGCCGTGGGAGAGCCTCGAAACCTGGCAATTGGTCAGGCGCGGCCGCTGGCACATGAACAGGCGCACACGTCGCGACACCGACATCGCGCTCGACTTCTTCGACAGAGCCTACCGGGACGATCCGAACTCGAGCGCCGTACTCAACGAACTGGCCTGGTGGTATTTCTGGCGGGCCTGGCTGCGTTTCGGCGACAGCGACGACCTGGAAAAGGTAGAGGAGCTTGCGCGCAAGGCGCTGCTGATGGACAGCCTCGACGCGCGCCCGCATGCCTATCTCGGCGCGGCCGACATCATGCGCGGCCTGCCGGCATTGGCGGCCGAGCACCTTGCCGAGGCGATCCACATCAATCCGAGCTTCGCCTTCGCCCGCTCGGCCATGGGCAGCGCGCGCCTTTTGCTTGGCGACGCGACCGGCGCGATCCCGTTCTTTCTCGATACCGAGCGGTTGAGCCCGTTCGACCTCTATCGCTTCCACAATCTGGGTGAACTGGCCGCCGCTTATTGCTTCGTCGAGGACTGGCCGGCCGCGATCGCCACAGCCGAGCGCTCGCTCAACCTGTCGCCAAGTTACTTCTACGCCAGGTTCCTGAAGATAGGCGCCCTGATCAGAAGCGGCAGGCATGACGAGGCAGAGCGCGAGCTTGCGATTTTCATGACCCGGCATCCTGACTTTTCCGAGCAGCGGATACGCTGGATACCGTTCGTTGACCCGGCCAAGAACAATTTCCTGATCGCCAATTTCGATCGGGCCAAGTCAGCCGCATGATTGCCGGGCCGACAACAGATGACTGTGAGCGAATTCACATACGCCGGACCGATGCAAACCTAGGCCAGACGGTGCCGGCATCGCATTGACGTGGACAGCCGGGGGGCTTGAACGCGCATGATCACACTGAAGTACTTCGCCGCTGTCCGGGCCGCCCAGAAGAGCCAGCGCCCCGTCGCCGAAATGCCGCCGTTCGACATCTATCGACTGCGTTCCAAGGGCGGCATTGCTTCGCGCATCGCCGGCTTTCTTCTCGGCGATCCGCGCTGGCTTCTGGCCCTGCTGCGCCGCTTCTGGCCGAATCCCGGCTTCGGCAATTTCCTGCTCGTCACCAAGGGCGCGGATGTGCGCGACATATTGGAGCGCGGCGACGAGTTCGAGACGCCTTACGGGCCGGAAATGGCCGAGCTGGCCCGGGGCTCGAATTTCATTCTCGGCATGCAGGACGGCGCCGCGTACCGGCAGATGAAATCGGCCGTGCTGAGCGCGTTCCCGCCGGCGGAGGTCGAAGCAACCGTCAGGCCGATCGCCGAGCGCCATTCGCGCGAGATCATGACCCGCGCCAGCCCCGGCTTCGATGCCATTGCAGGCTTGATGAAGATCGTTCCGGTGCGCATCTGCCGCGATTATTTCGGCCTTCAGATCGACGATGAGACCGAATTCGCCGACTGGTCAATCGCGCTCAGCGCGCTGTTCTTTTCCGATCCGACGGCAAATCCCACCACGCGCCAGCTTGCCGTGGTCGCGGGAGATCGCCTGATCAAAATTATCGACCGCTCGATCGCCGCGGTCCGGGAAAAGGCGAACAAGGATGACAGGCCGCTGGCTCGCTTGGTCGCGCTGATGGACCAGGGACGCCTGTCGCTGCCCGACATTCATTCCATCATGCTCGGCATGGTCGCCGGCTTCGTGCCGACCAATGTGCTCGCCGGCAGCAATTGCCTGGATGTGATCCTGTCGCGAACCGATGCACGGCGGGCCGTGGATGAGGCCCTCGGCGCCGGCGACACCGGCAAGCTCGACCGGGCAATCATGGAAGCCATGCGCTTCAAGCCGATCTGGATCGGACCCTGGCGCTACACCAGGCGTGATGCGGTCATCGGCAAGGGCACCCGCCGCGAGCGCGTGGTCAAAGCCGGAACGGTCGTCATGCCGGCGACACTCTCGGCGATGTTCGATCCGGAGATCGTACAGCGGCCGAACGCGTTCGATACGTCGCGCCCGCATCGCGACTACATGGTGTTCGGTTACGGCATCCATTTGTGCATCGGCGCCGAAATCGCCCGCATTCAGATCGGTGAATGCATCCGCGCCCTGTTCAGCAAACCGAAGCTGACCCGCGCGCGGGGCAGGGCCGGCAAGATGGTCAATGTCGGCGCCTACCCGGCAAGCCTCAAGGTCGATTTCGAGCGCTCGCCGCTTTGCCGCACAGCCGAGCAGTCGATGGTGACCGTGGTCTGCCCGATCACCCGACCGATGCCGCTCGATGCGGTGCGCGACAAGGTAGCGGATTTCGGCAATCCGGCGATCGGCGAGATCAGCGCCGCGCTCGACAAGGTCGGCACCATCCATTTCACCAGCCTGGCCGTCGCTCCCACCGGCAAAGACGAAAAATCGGGGACCGAGACCGGCGCGCTGGTGTTGGAGATCTCCGGCGACGGCAGCACCGACGATGTCATTGCCGCCATAGCGCACGCGATCGGTCACCGGCTGCGACCGATCTTCAGGGATGTCTGCGGCCTGCCGGATGGCGGTTCGCTGGAAGACTTCCTGAAGAGGAAGCACATCGAGATATCGCCGTCTTTCGGCAGCGCCGCCGGGCTGGTTTTCTCCGGCACGCCGGGACATTCCGTGCGGCGGATCCTGGCCGAGGCCAAGCTCGCCGACAGCGTGCGTGAGATCGTCGAAAAGCCGCGCGCCGGCGCCGGCAATGCGATGGATGTGCTTGCCGAGGCGCGCCGCCATGTCCGCGGCCTCGGGCAATTCGGCTGGGCGTTCGAGCCAGCCGAAAGCCTGCTGGAAAGGCCACCCGGCCACTGGTCGCGCGCGCTGACGACGACGCTGCTGACGCCGGCGATGTTCGCCACCGTCGCGATCGTCATCCTGGCCTTCTGGCGCATGACTTATGTGCTCGTGTTCGGAAACCCGCATGGGATCACCTTCACCAACATCGCGATTGCGGGCACATCCCTTCTGCTTTCAATCCTCGGTCTGCTGGCCATTCTCGCCCTGTTCGTCGGGCTTTGCTTCCTGGCGTTGCGGCGGCTCGAGGACAAGGACCAGCCGGCGAGTACCCCTGTCGAGATCGGCGCGCTCGAAAAGATCCTCGCCCATGAGGACCACACCGCGCAGAACAATCTGACGGCGATCTCGACGATGAAGGCGGGCATCTTGCGGCGGCTGGCGCTGCGGCTCTCCTTCTATCTGATCTCGATATCTGCGCAGAAGGTGTTCAGGCCAGGCTTCCTCGCCACCATCAACACCATTCATTTCGCCCGTTGGGTGCTGTTGCCTGGCACCAACAGGCTGATGTTCTTCTCCAATTACGGAGGCAGTTGGGAAAGCTATCTCGAGGACTTCATCGCCAAGGCCTCGGCCGGCTTGACCGGTGTGTGGAGCAACACCGACGGCTATCCGCGCACGCGCTGGCTGTTCCTGGACGGCGCGCGCGACGGCGATCGCTTCAAGCGCTGGGCGCGGCGCCAGCAGGTGCCGACGCTGTTCTGGTACACCGCCTATCCGCACCTCAACACCACGCGTATCCGCATCAACTCCAGGATCAGGCGCGGCATCGCCTCGGCTACCGGCAACGAGGCGCGCGACTGGCTGAGCCTTTTCGGTTCCCTGCCGCGTCCGCAAGCGCTGCCGGCTGATGCGAAGAGCCTGCCAGAGCCCCCGTCCTCGCCCCTCGAAGCGCTGGAATCCGGCGAAATCCAGTCGATCTTCTTCGGGCCGTTTGGCGCGCTGGGCGACGCGCATATGCTTGCGATCCAGGTGCCGGAAGGCCTGCCGGCGGCGAAGCGCAAGGCGTGGCTCGACTTCGTCATCGGCAAAACCAGCTTCGGCGACGGGGTGCCCGCGGGCCGCGCCATGACGGTGGCGTTCGGCCCCAACGGACTGCGCCGGCTCGGGCTCGAAGGCGGCGTCGACGACGAACCGCTGGACACGTTCCCGGTCGCCTTCCGGCAAGGCATGGGCACGCCCGAGCGCAGCCGCATCCTCAACGACACCGGCCCCGACGCGCCCGACAAATGGCAGTGGGGGTCTTCCGCCAACCCCGTCGATGCCGTCATCGTCTGCTATGCCGAGACGCCAGCCTCGCTGAAGGCCGAGATCACGGCCATGAAGCGACAGACGGCAGGCGCCGGGATGTCGGTGACCGCCGAAGTGCCGCTGAAGGTGAAGCGCGAAGGCAAGCGGGCGGTCGAGCATTTCGGCTTCGTCGACGGCATCTCGCAACCGATCGTTCGGGGTACGGCGCGCGCCGCCAAGGGAGCCGCGCCCATGCATCTGCTCGCACCGGGCGAGTTCCTGTTCGGTTATCGCGACGAGCATGGCTTCTACCCGTCGTCGCCGTCGGTCGAGGCGGCGCTGGACCGCGCCGGCATCCTGTCGCAGGTGCGGCGCAACCGCCAGATACCCGGGCAACCGCCTCCGCCGCGCGATTTCGGCCGCAACGGCACGTTCCTCGTCATGCGCCAGTTCGAGCAGCATGTCGAATTGTTCGACGATTATTGCAGGCGGGCGGCGACGCAGGCCGCAAATGAGAGCGGCGATCCCGCCATCGATCAACGCTGGGTGGCCGCAAAGATGCTCGGCCGCTGGCAGGACGGCAGCTCGCTCGTGCGCAATCCGACTGGGCGGCCGGGCCGCGGCGTCGACAATGATTTCGCGCTCGGCGCCGAGGATCCGCAGGGGCACGCCTGTCCACTCGGCTCCCACATACGCCGTTCCAACCCGCGCGATTCGCTCGGCGAGGACCGCGAGACGCAGATCAGGATCGGCAAGCGCCATCGCATCCTGCGCGTCGGCCGCACCTACGAGAAAAAGGACAGAAGCGGGAAGACAGAGAAGGGACTGCTCTTCATGTGTCTCAACGCCGATATCGAGCGCCAATACGAGTTCATCCAGCAGACCTGGGTCTCGTCCAGCTCGTTCCAGGGTCTTGTCGGGGAGACGGATCCGACGATCGGGGCAAGGGGCGGCGGCGGCCGGTTCTCGATCCCGTCCTGGGAAAAGGTCACCGTGCTCAAGGATGTGCCGAAGTTCGTCACCACGAAAGGCGGCGGCTATTTCTTCATGCCGAGCCGCTCGGCGCTGCGCTACATGATCTCGCGGTTGTGATCAGGGGCGCTTAGGCTGTCTGCTGCTTGGGCGAAGTCGCCGAGCCTGCTCAGTCGTCGTCCTGCGACTCGGCGATGTGGTTCAGCGCCGCGGCGTTGATGATGCGCAGGCCGCCGCGCTTGATGGCGATCATCTGCCGGTTGCGCCAGTCGTTGAGCGTCTTGTTGACGGATTCGCGCGTCGCGCCGAGGAATTCGCCGAGCTCGGATTGCGAAATCGGAATCCAGCCGGCGGAGTCGGCCATGACCCCGCTCAGGAACACCAGCCGCTTCGCCAGCCGGGCCTCGATGCCGAAAAAGGCCTGGTCGCCCAACTCGCCGCTGACCCAGCGCAGCCGCGTGCACAGCAATTCGATCATCGCTCGCGCGAGAGACGGGTTTTTCTCAATGCGGTCAAAGAGCTGTGTCCGGCTCAGCGAAACCAGCTCGCATGCCGTGAGACAGCTGGCGGTGGCCGTGCGCGGGCGTCCGTCCAGCGCCCCGATCTCGCCGACAAGGCTGCGCGACAGCTCGATATTTGCCACCAGCTTCTGCCCGCCCGGCGAATAGATCGAGATCTCGACCGTGCCGCTTATCACACCATAGATGCGGTCGGAGGCATCCTCCTGGACGAACAAATGCTGGCCGGCGGCGTAGCGCTCCAGCTTGCAGCCGCCGAACAGCAGGTCGAAGTGGCGCGGGTCGATGCGCGCCAGGCGCGGCAGGTTGCTGTCGTCCGCGCCGTTTGTAGCCATGATACGATTCCGCCTCTGGTTAGACGGAAATTGTAGGATAAGTGCGTGCTCGATCAAAGCGTCGTCTCCTTCTACGGTGACTCTCCGAATTCGGCGGGTGGCTGACAGACGTTCCAATGTAATGCCCGACACGTCGAAACCGGATAAGCCGGCAAACTGTAAGGAGACCGGGCGCACTGGCGGTTACGGACCGATCCTTCGAGAACGCCGTCCGCGCGCTTGGGTGGGAGGTGCCCAGCGCGCAGACAGCAAATCTGAAAATGGCTAGGTGATCAAATTCCTTCCTGCGAAACCGCATGCAGTCCGGAAGCCGCCATTGGACCTTGTAAGTCGGACAGGTCCTTGGTGTCGCCGTTGCCTTATCTGCGCGCAAACCCCGTCCGACGTATGTGAAGGTGGTCACAGATACGCCAATGGGCCTGATTGCGAAAAATCGAAAACCGCTCTATGGAGCGATCGGCCGAATTGAGGGCGGCCAGTCAACACATTGCACAAGGTCGCCCCATGCCCGATGCCTTCTCTCGCGTCATCGCCTTCCTTGCCGTGGTCACGGCCCTGCTGTTTGCCGGGCTGCATTTCCACCAAGGCCACATCATCGCCACGCTCTATTTCATGACCGGCGCAATCCTGGTGACGGCGGTAACGCGCATGAATGTGAGACGGGGGCTGATTTAGACGCCTGCGTGATCGAGGTTTGGCGGCCTTGAAAGATCGTCGGCAGATCGCCTTGACTTCGAGAGCCTGCCTCCCTTATATCGCGGCTCGCTTGGCCTTCGGGCGACGAGCGGGCGATTAGCTCAGCGGGAGAGCACACCCTTCACACGGGTGGGGTCGTAGGTTCAATCCCTACATCGCCCACCATCCAACCTTATGAAAAGGCTGGATGATCCCACGAATTTTCATTGAGTACAGTTCGGCATATAAGGCTCAGCGCGCCGCCGCGATCAGCCGTTCCGCCAGGTGCGGCGTCAGCGTGTCGAAATGCGAGATCACCAGGGTTGGTTCGAATTCGCTCACATGGCGGTCGGTGTAGCCGAAGTCGACGGCGACCACCGGAATGCCGGCTGCCTTGGCGGTGTCGATGTCGGTCTGCGAATCGCCAACCATTACGGCGCTGCTCGGATCGCCGCCGGCCAGCCGGATCGTCTCGGTGAGATGGCGCGGGTCGGGCTTGCGGAAGGCAAACGTATCCTGGCCGCAGATCGCGGCAAAATAATCCGACATGCCAAGCGCGCCGATCAGCGTCGCGGAATTGGCTTCGTATTTGTTGGTGCAGACCGCCATCAGGTATCCGGCGGCCTGGAAACGGTCGAGCGCGGCGATCACGCCGGGGTAGGGGCGCGACTTTCCCGGGATGTTCAGCGTGTAATGCTCGAGGAAGAGCTTCAGCAGCCGGTCGTGCTCTTCGACCATCAGCGCCTTGTTCTGCGCGGCATGCGCGCGTTCGATCATGACGCGGCCGCCATGGCCGACGAAGCGCCTGAAACCGGCTTCGTCGACGGCGGCCAGATCACTTGCCGCCAGGCTGTGATTGAGGCTGTCGAGCAAGTCCGGCGCCGTGTCGACCAGCGTACCGTCGAGGTCGAAGACAATGATCGGGCGGGTCATGGTCGGTCCTGCGAAATTCTCGTTGCTGCAGCCGATACAGGCTGGCCAGGGTTCAAGCAAGAAGCCTCGATCGGTCCACAGAGCCTTTGACGAGGGAGCCTTTGACGGGACAGGCAAAAATGCTAGGAGGCGCGCGAAACCGGCGAAATCGGGGCTCCGCATGGATGCAAGGCAGTTGAAGGTCGAAGCCGCGCGGGCAGCGCTCGCCCATGTCGGCGACGGCATGCGGCTCGGCATCGGCACCGGCACCACAGCGGAAGAGTTCGTGCGGCTGCTGGCCGAGAAGGTCGCGACCGGCCTCAAGGTGATCGGCGTGCCTACTTCCGAGCGCACCGCGGCGCTCTGTCGCGAGTTGGGTGTGCCGCTGTCCACGCTCGAAGACACGCCGGAACTCGACCTTACCATCGACGGCGCCGACGAAATCGATCCGGACCTCACCTTGATCAAGGGCGGCGGCGGAGCGCTGCTGCGCGAGAAGATTGTCGCGGCCGCATCCGGGCGCATGATCGTGATCGCCGACAAGTCCAAGCTGGTCGGGACCCTCGGCCGCTTCCCGCTGCCGGTCGAGGTCAACCAATTCGGCCTGCGCGCCACCGAGATCGCGGTTCGCGCCGCCGCGGCGAAGCTCGGCCTTTCCGGCCCGGTTACATTGAGGATGACGGGAAGCCAGCCATTTGTTACAGACGGCGGCCACTTTATCCTCGATGCATCTTTTGGCCGCATTCCGGATACAAGAGCGCTTTCGAATGCTCTCTTCGCCATTCCGGGCGTTGTCGAGCACGGTCTATTCATCGGGTTGGCGTCAACGGCCATCATCGCCGGCGGCGACGGGATCGAAACCGTCCATGTCACCCGAAAACCAGGGAGTTCTATCGACCATGATGTTGCATAAACGGGTTCGCCGCCTTTCGATGTTTCTGGCGGCCTCGGCCGTCCTCGCGCTGTCCTCGCCGGTGTTTGCGCAGGATGTCAGCGAATCGCATCTGAAGGCCGCGCGCGCGGCCGTCGCGGCGATCCATGCCACGGACTCGTTCGACAACATCCTGCCGCAGGCCGCTGCCGCGCTGGAGTCGCAGCTCATCCAGAAGAACCCCGACATGCAGGAATTGATCGGCAAGACCGTAACCGAGAAGGCGCTCGGCCTGGCATCGCGGCGCGCCGACCTCGAAAAGGAGGCAGCGCTTGCCTATGCCAAGGTGTTCTCCGAGAAGGACCTCAACGACATCGCCGCCTTCTACAGCTCGGAAGCCGGCAAGAAGCTGCTGGACAGCGGCCCCGCGGTGACGCGTGACCTCGTGAAGGCTGCCGACATCTGGCAGAACGGCGTTGCTCGCGACCTCGCGCAGCAGGTTGGCGAGACGCTTGCTGCCGCCGCCAAGGCCGCGGCGCCGGCAGCGCCGGCTCCGGACGCCACCGCGCCGGCCGACAATTCCGCTCCGGCCGATGGCTCGGCGCCCGCCGACAATTCCGCGAACTGATCGGCTTCAATTCGGCCGTCGGCCGCTGGACCACAAAGCCCGGCTTCGCCCGGGCTTTTCTTTTGCCGCTTGGCAGCCTACCTGTGACCCGTCTTTCTCATCCCCAGGAGCCCACCACGATGGCCGGTTATGACTATGATCTGTTCGTCATCGGCGGCGGCTCCGGTGGGGTCAGGGCGGCCCGGGTGGCGGCGGCCCTCGGCAAGCGCGTCGCCATCGCCGAGGAATACCGCTTCGGCGGCACCTGCGTCATCCGCGGCTGCGTGCCGAAGAAGCTCTATGTCTATGCCTCGCAATTTCCCGAGCATTTCACTGATGCCGCCGGCTATGGCTGGACGGTGCCCGAGGCAAGCTTCGACTGGCAGACGCTGGTCGCCAACAAGGACAAGGAGATCGCGCGGCTCGAGGCGATCTACAAGCGGAATGTCGAGGGCTCAGGCGGCGAGACCTTCCACTCGCGCGCCGTGCTTGTTGACCAGCACAGCATCTATCTGCAAGCCGAGGACCGAACGGTCAGCGCCGACCAGATCCTGATCGCGACCGGGGGGCGTCCGGCGCCGCATCCGGCGTTGTCGGGCCACGAGTACTGCGTCTTCTCCAACGAGGCCTTCGATCTCAAGGAACTGCCAAAGGCGATCATGATCGAGGGCGGTGGCTACATCGCCGTCGAATTCGCCAACATTTTCCACGGCCTGGGCGTCGACACCACGCTGGTTTATCGCGGCCAGGAGATCCTCAGCCGCTTCGACATGGATCTGCGCCGCTCGCTGCATGAGACCATGGAGAAGAAGGGCATAAAGATCCTTTGTCCCGCGGTTTCGGAATGGGTGCGCAAGACCCCGGAAGGCAGGCTCGACGTGCTTTTGTCTTCCGGCCAGACCCTGACGGTCGACCAGGTGATGCTGGCGATCGGGCGCATTCCCAACACCGAGAATATGGGCCTGGAAGGCGTCGGCGTCGAACTCAGCAAGACGGGCGCGATCGTGGTCGACAAATATTCGCGCACCAACCTCGACAACATCTGGGCGATCGGCGACGTCACCCATCGCGTGCAACTGACGCCGGTCGCCATCCACGAGGCGATGTGCTTCATCGAGACCGCCTTCAAGGGCAATCCGATCGCGCCGGATCACGACACTATCCCGACCGCTGTATTCTCGCAGCCGGAGATTGGAACCGTCGGCCTGTCGGAGGACGACGCGGTCAAGCGCTTCCCCGACGTCGAGATCTATCGCGCGTCCTTCCGTCCGATGCGGCACACGCTGTCCGGCCGCGACGAGAAGATGCTGATGAAGCTGGTGGTCGACGGCGCGTCCAGGAAGGTAGTCGGCGCTCATATCCTGGGTCCCGATGCCGGCGAGATGGCGCAGCTTCTGGGTATCCCGCTGAAGGCGGGGCTGACCAAGGACGATTTCGACCGCACCATGGCCGTGCATCCGACCGCGGCAGAGGAACTGGTCACGATGTACAAGCCGACCTACCGCGTGAAGAACGGCGAACGCATTTGATTGCAGCTTTGGGGCCGCTGGCGACGCCAGCGACCCCAAGATCTTTAAAGCAGCGTCCCGCGCAGGATCACCAGCGCCACCGAGAAGTAGATTACCAGCCCCGTGACGTCGACCAGCGTGGCGACGAACGGCGCAGAGGCGCTTGCCGGGTCGAAGCCGATCCGCTTCAGCGCGAAAGGCAGCATCGATCCCGACAGCGAGCCGAAGGTGACGATGCCGATCAGCGCCGCGCCCACCGTCGCCGCGATCAGCATCCAGTGCGGGCCGTAGTCGTAGAAGCCGAAATACTGCCAGAGCGCGATGCGGCAGATGCCGACGACGCCAAGGATCGAGCCGAGCACCACACCGGTCGGCAGCTCGCGCAGCGCCACCCGCCACCAGTCGCGCAGACCGATCTCGCGCAGCGCCAGCGCGCGGATGACGAGCGACGTCGCCTGCGAGCCGGAATTGCCGCCGGAACTCATGATCAGTGGGATGAACAGCGTCAGCACGATCGCCTTCTCCAGCTCACCCTCGTAGCTCTGCATGGCGTTGGCCGTCAGCATCTCGCTGAGGAACAGCGCGCTTAGCCAGCCGGCGCGCTTCTGGATCATGGCGAGGAAGCCCATCTTCATATAGGGCTCGTCCAGCGCCTCCATGCCGCCGAAACGATGCACGTCCTCGGTCGTTTCCTCGATCATCGTGTCGATGATGTCGTCGACGGTGACGATGCCGAGGATCCTGCCGTGGTCGACGACAGGCAGCGCGAGGAGGTCGTATTTCGAGATGGTCTGCGCCAGGTTCTCGCGATCGGTGAGCGGCGTCACCGTCACCGGCATGCGGTCAGGCGCCACCGACAGGATCGAATCCTCGGGATTGCCCGTGATCAACCGACGCAACCCGGTCGAACGCAGCAGGAGCTGCGTCTCCGGATCGACTATGTAGATGGCGTAGATGGTTTCGCGCGTACGCTCGACCTTGCGGATGTAGTCGAGCGTGCGGCCGACGGTCCAGTCGGAAGGCACGCTGACGAATTCGGTCGTCATGATCGAGGCGGCGCTGCCTTCCGGGTATCCCAGGATGGACAGCAGCGTGGCGCGCAGCGGCGGGGCAAGCGCGCCGAGCAGCTCCGAGCGGGCCGGTTCATCCAGCTCGCGCAGAATGTCGGCCGCGCGGTCGACCGACATGGCGGTCAACAGCTTGCTCGCCTTGGCGCGTGGCAGTGCTTCCGCGAGTTCCGGAGCGCGTTCGAGTTCCGGCTGATCGAAAATCTCGACCAGCCGCTCGAACGGCACGGCGCAGAGCAGCTCGATGGCTGTCTCGCGAGGCTCGTGGTTGAGGGCTTCGACGACGTCGGCGACGTGGTCGTTGGCAAGAACACGGGCGACGGCGACGGCTTCGTCGTCCGATACGGGTGCGAATTCGTTCATGGGCTCACTCCTTGCCGTCCGGCAGGACGTGAGCCGTTCAGGTCACGTCAGGGCGGACGGCGGTTGCGTTCGACTGTGACTGTCGCCAGGCATGGCGGGTTGACCTTTCTGCTCGCGGGGGTTCGAGTTTGAATTTGGCGAGCGCGCGCAACATAGGCACGGTTTTTGCCGAGTCAATCGCGAAGGGCGCTGAAAACGGACGCGGGGAGGCCGGATCGCGAGACTGTGATCGAGGGCGGCCTAAGCGGGGCCACGGCTGCCGATCAAGGGCTTGGTATGACTGCTATTTCTGCTTCAGCCGACGGAAGCGCAGCCATTTGTCCTCGGTCGGCCGCGGCGGCTGGGTGAGGATGGTGGTGAGCTCGCGCGGCAGGCTGGGAGCGATCGGCTTCTTGGTGGCGACGCCGTCGGCGATCGCGACCACGCTGTGATAGAACTCCTCGCCGGAAAGCGAGCGCGGCGCCACTGCCTCGTGCATGACGCTGATGACGGTGACGTTCGGACAATTGTCCTTGATCGCCTGGTGGAAGGCTATCTTGCCATCGGGGTCGAGAGCGCCGGTCGCCTCATCGAGGAAGAGAAGCCCGGGCTGCTGTAGGATGATGCGCGCGACCACCAGCTTCTGCTTCTGGCCGCCCGAAAGTACCTGATCCCAAATCTTGCCTTCGCGGCTCTCGTCGGCCAGGTGTTCGATGAAGTCGCCCAGACCGGCTTTGTGCAAAGCCGCCGCTACCTGGGTGTCGCTATGGTCGTTCTCTGAACCCGGCAGGCAGACGAGTTGCTTCAGCGACACCTGCTGCAGCTTGACCTCCTGGGCAGCGTAGAAATTGGTGACGCCTTCCGGGAAGACGATGGTGCCGCGGCCATAAGGCCACAGGCCATTGATCGCCTTGATCAGCGATGTCTTGCCGCAGCCGGACTCGCCCTTGAGGAAGGTCCATTCGCCGCGGCGGAAACGGAGGTTTGCAGCGCTGAGGAAAGGTGTGGCGTCCTCGCCTTGGTGGGCGAGTTCCAGCTTCTGGATGGTGAGACCGAAAACCGGATTCTGGCTCGCGTAGCTGAAGTCGGATCGGCCGGTCTGCTGGTAGAATTCCCGCGGGCGCTGGACGTTCTCGATCGCGTTGGCGAGCTCGGTCACGCGCTGGCTGTTGGCTCTGAGCGTCGCAATCGCCGGCATGACATGGATGAACCACGAGCACTGGCTGATCAACTGGGCGACCATTTCGGAACCGGTGATGTAGCCTTTGTAGTCGAGGCGGTTGTGGATGAACGACAAGAGGCCTGGCGCGTAGGCAATGATACGGGCGCCGACGAAATTGTAGATCAGCTCGAATGAGGTGTAACTGGTGTTGACGATATTCAGTCGGCCCCATGTCTTGTCGATATCGACATAGAGCCTGTCATGCATCGACTTCTGCACGTCCTCGCCATGCGAGGCGGCAACGTGGAAGCTGCGGCGCAGGAATGTAATGAGTTCGCTGCGGTAGCTGCCCTCCGCCTGCTGCATGCGGACATTGAGCCGCTCGAGCAGGCGTCCGAGCTTGACCGCGATCCAGGTGTTCAGCGGCACGTAGATGGCGACGGCAAGGAAAGCCAGCACCGCGGTGCCATAGCCGCCCAGGAATTCCAGGCCTTTGACCTCGACCGACGATCCGATCAGGTTTTCGCCGATGAAGTAGAGCGACGTCGCCACGCCAAGCACGCCCATGGCAAGCCCGATGGCTCCGCCGGTCATGTCCTTGATCGATTCCTGGATGCGCTGGTCGATATTGTCGGGAGCGACGATGCCGCCGGCCGCCGAACCATGCTGGGCATGGAAATGGGTATGATTGCCGTCTAGCAGGGCTTGGTTGAACTGGTTGTCCAGCCAACCGCGCCATTTGCGGTGCAGGGTCGTTGAAACGAGATTGCGCACCCCGGTGAAGCCGGCATCCTTCAGGATCACCAGCAGTACCAGTATGCCGGCATTGGTCAGGATGGTCTGCAGCGGATGGGTGTTGGCGGCATCATGGAGGAAAGCGATCGAATTGCCGAGTTCGCCCAACGCCACGGCAAACCAAACGCCGGCCTTGCTGGAGAGAGCGGTGAGGGCGGCGATGACGAAGGTGAGCGTCCAGGCTTCCTTCCACCGGTCGGAGAACCAGTAGGCTCGCATCAGCCCCCAGAATGTACGCATCGACGATACCGGCGTCAGGGGCGAGGTCTTTGCCTCGCTGGATGTTTGCTCCGGTACTGCACGTTGCGGTCTACCGACCTCAGTCACGATCCCGCCCAAACCTTTCTTAGTTTTGTTACACATGGTAACACCAATTGATCATTTTCCATTAATTTTCTGCCGAGGAATGTGAACGGTGTTACCCCGCCGTGGCGCGAGGGCAACAGAAAGCCAATGCCCAGAGGCCACCCACCGCGCTGATTTCGGCTTTTATTCCAGTGTGTTAAAGGCAATTGAGCCAACAGACGGAAAGCTTCCCTTAGGGAAGCAAAAAACACGGGTTTGTGAATGAAAAAGGGGCGCCGGTCAGCCGAAATGGCTACTGGACGGTGACCGGAATGCCCGAAAATTTACCGTCGGTGACCTCTTCGGGCTTGCCCGATTCGTCTTTTCCGGAGGCGCTGAAATGACCGGAAATGGTCTTTGCGGCTGCATCGTATTTGTCGACGACGATCTTCCCGCTGCTGAAACGGACGTGGCCTACCATGGCGCCGGAATCGAGAATGTTGAAGTTGGCGCTGTTGGCGGGGGAGCCCGTCTTGAGCGGATAGCCGCCGGTAAGGTCGTTCGGATCCTTCAGCTCGAGCATCGAATTGAAGGTCATGGTCGGCGCCCCCTGTTCTGTTCCCGACAAGTTCAGCATCGGCTTGCCGCCCATCTGCATCGTCTGGGCCAGGGTGAAGGACGCAGTCCAGGGCTTGCCCTCGAAAGTCGCCGACATGACGGCTTCCTCGGCGGACACGCGCTGCAATGTCTGCGGAAGCCCAAGGGCGAGAGCCAAGCACAACAGCGACAATGCGCGACGCCTGACCGCCATTCGGTGCCCCTTCAAATCAGCTAAACCCTTGCCGATCCTAGCTCAGCGCCGTGATCGAGGCGATTCACCAGATCGTGTTTTGGCGGCTGAACAGGATTTGACAACGTCCGCCTGCCGGGTCGAATCTACCCGGCGATGGTTTATGTCGGGGGGGATGACATGCCCGCACGGACAATCGCACTCGCGTTGCTCGCGGTTTTCACCTGTCTGTCGGTCGCGCATGCCGGCAGCCAGAACATTCCGGCCAGCGCGGAAGGCCAGGTCCAATTCAACACGCCGTCCGGCAATATCGGCTGCATCTACACGTCGAAGGGTGGCACCAGCACCTACCAGCCGCGGGACGGCGGACCGGAGCTTTCCTGCTCGCGCGTCGAACCGAGCTACGTCACGGTGATTTTGGGACCCAAAGGGCCAGCGACGCTGATCAAGAATCCCGGCGAGCAGGGTTGTTGCAGCGACGTGACCAAGCTCCGCTACGGCAACAGCTGGAGCGAGGGACCGTTTTCCTGCCAGTCGTCGACGAAGGGGCTGAGCTGCACCGGCAGCAATGGCCACGGATTCTTCCTGAGCAAGGCCAAGGTGACTGCGAAGTAGAAGCGCAATCCCGGAGCGCGCGCGGCGAGGGAACGTTCAGTTCGCGGTTTCCAGCTCGCCGCGCGCCTTGAGCTGGGCGACCTGGCGGATCGCGTCGGCAAGCGTGTCGGCATCCTGCGCGCCCATCACCGCATATTTGCCCTCAAGCAGGAAGCAGGGCACACCGGTGATGCCCATGCGCGAAGCGGTAGCGATCTCGTTGCGGACGGCTTCGACATCGGCGTCGGTCGGCAGCAGCGTCTCGACCACGGACGCATCCATGCCGGCCTCGCCGGCGGCCTCCACCAGCACGGCATGGTCGCCGATGTTGACGCCTTCCTCGAAATTCAGCTGGAAGAGGCGGCGCACCAGCCGGTTCTGCACATCTTCGCCCGCGGCGCCCGCCCAGCGGATGACGCGATGCGCGTCCAGCGTGTTGGCCGCGACCTTGATGGCACCGAATGCGAAGTGGATTCCCTCCGCTTCGCCCAGCGGCTCGATGCGCGCGTGGATCTGTTGAATACGTTCCTCGCTGCCGAACTTGCCGAGCATGTATTGGCGGCGATCCATGCCTCCAGGCGGGATGGTCGGATCGAGCTGGAATGGTCGCCAACTGACACGCACGTCGACATCGCTTGCGGCGGCAATGGCCTTGTCCAACCGCTTCTGGCCGATGAAGCACCAGGGGCAGACGACATCGGACACAACATCGACGGTGATGGAGTTCTCGGCGCTCATGCTCGTCTCCTGTCTGGTCTCGATTGGGCTGGGCTTGCGTCAGTTGGGCTTTCGCCACCAGGTCGGCAGCTGATAACCGAATATGGGGGTCTTTTGCGGATGTTCCAGATAGCTCCAGTAAGCGAGCCATTGCTGGGTGTTGTATTGCATCGGCACGATATAGTAGCCCGAGATCAGAAGGCGATCGAGGACACGGACGGCAGCGACATAGTCTTCCTTGGTGCGGGCGTTCAGCATCGCGTCGATCGCGGCGTCGATCGCCGGATCGGCGACGCCGGCGAGATTGAACGACCCTTCTGTTTTCGCCGCGACCGATCCCCAGCGGCCAAGCTGCTCGCTGCCGGGCGACAATGAGTTGCTGAAGCCGCTGGTGCCGATCAGCACCTCGAAGTCGTAACGCTGCTTGCGCGACTGGATCTGGTCGCCATCGAGCGTGCGGATGCCGACGTCGATACCGATCTTTTCCAGCGTACGCTGGTAGATCGCCGCCAGCCGCTCCTCATCCTGCGATGAGGTCAGGATCTCGAAGCCGAACGGATTTCCCTGCGGGTCGAGCATCCTGCCGTCCTGGACGCGGAAGCCTGCGCTCCTCAGCAATTCGAAGGCGGCTTTGAGCACCTTGCGATCCTGGCCCGAACCATCCGTCACGGGCGGCCGCCAGGTGCCGTCCATGACATCGGCAGGCACACGGCCGGGGTAGGGGGCAAGCAGCGCCTTTTCGCGATCGTCGGCCGGATGGCCGAGCGCGGACAGCTCGGAATTCTGCCAATAGCTCATGGTGCGGTTGAACTTGCCACCGAACAGGTTCTTGTTCGCCCATTCGAAGTCGTAGAGCATGCCAAGCGCGCGGCGCACGACCGGATTGGCGAATTTCGGCAGCCTGGTGTTGAACAGGAAGCCGGTCACCACCGGGGGAATGCCGGTGTTGAAATACTCTTCCTTCACATCGCCCTTTCGGAAGGCCGGAAAGTCGATGTCGCGCTCGCGTTTGACCGGATCGGTCTCGTCGTCGAGGGCGCAGATGCCTTTCTTGAACGCCTCCGTCTTGGCATTGGCGTTGAGAAAATACTCGATGGTGACCTGGTCGAAATTGTCGAAGCCGCGCTTGGACGGGACGTCCTTGCCCCAATAATCCGGATTGCGCTTGAAGACGATGCGCTGCCCGGGCAACACCTTGTCCACGATGTAGGGGCCGCTGCCGATCAGCGGCTTCAACGTCGTCTTGTCGAACGTCTCCTTGTCGAAGGCGTGCTTGGGGACGATGGGCGTCAGCGCGACGATCAGCGGGAATTCGCGATTGGCCTTGTCGTTGAAGGTGAATTTCACGCTGTGCTCGCCGGTCTTCTCCAGCTTGGCGATCATGCTCATGCGGTCGCTATAGGGCGGGCGGCCCTTGTCCTTGAAAACGTCGTAGGTGAACAGCACGTCCTCCGGCGTCACCGGCTGGCCGTCCGACCATTTTGCATTGGGATTGAGGTGGAACTCGATCGACTTGCGCTCCTGATCCATGTCGGCGCTCTCGGCAAGCAGGCCGTAAAGGCTGAAAGGCTCGTTATAGTTGCGCTGCATCAGCGGCTCGAAGACGAGATTGCCGTAAACCGTATCGATCATGCCGCGCGCCGTGGTGCGCAAGCTTTTCAGGATGAAGGGGTTGAGGTTGTCGAAGGAGCCGACGACGCAATAGGTGACGCTTCCGCCTTTCGGCGCGTCCGGATTGACGTAGTCGAAATGCTTATAGTCGGGCGGCAGCGCCGGCTCACCCTGCATGGCAATGCCGTGCTTCGGCTCCGATTGCGCCGGAAGGAGCGAAAGAGCCAGAAACGAGGTCGCGGCGATCAGTTGGACGAGAAC
The DNA here is from genome assembly GCF_004963255.1 of Mesorhizobium sp. Classification (GTDB taxonomy): domain Bacteria; phylum Pseudomonadota; class Alphaproteobacteria; order Rhizobiales; family Rhizobiaceae; genus Mesorhizobium. Next base: position 97,039 of record NZ_SUGA01000008.1, read on the forward strand.
GCGGTCCATGACCGTCTCCTTGCCGGGCGGCTTTGTGATTCGCCATGCACCGTAGAGCATTTCGCCATCTGATTGAATCGGCGCGCCAACGGGAATCGGGGTCAGCCGCTCCATCGCCGATCGATGCTCGCTCTTGGGGACACGAAACCACCAAGAAATCGCGGAAACCGGGCTGGATTCGACGCCGCTGGCGGTGTAACACGCGCTCCGAAGTCATCCTGTTGCCTCATTTGGGCAACAGGTAGCTGGACCGCACGGCACGAAGAAGCCGGTCCCCGGGATCATTTGAGAGGAAAGTGCACCATATGACGATCAACGCGTACCGCCTTTCGGTGCTGGCCGCAGGCGTGGTCGGCGTTCTGGGCGCCGGGCTTTTCACTGCCTCGGCCCAACAGCAGCCGCAGATTCCTCAGGGCTGGTTCAAGGCCTGCACCAAGCAGGCAGACGTCGACATCTGCAACGTGCAGAACATCGTCACCGCCGGCAATGGCCAGCTCGTCACCGGCGTCAGCCTGATCGAGCTCAAGGGCAAGGTGAACCGCAAGGTCTTCCAGGTCACCGTCCCGACCGGCCGCCTCGTGCCTCCCGGCATCGGCCTGCAGATCGATGGCGGCAAAGCGCAGAAGCTTGACTATGTGATCTGCTTCCCGGACCGCTGCGTCGCCGAAGTGCCGCTGACGGACCAACTCGTGGCGTCTTTCAAGAAGGGTCAGGCGATTTCGCTGACCTCGATCAACTTCCAGAACCAGCCGAACCCGATCAAGATCGCGCTCACCGGCTTCAGCGGCGCCTATGACGGCCCGCCGCTGCAGCAGTCGGACATCGAGGATCGGCAGAAGAAGCTGCAGGACTTCGTTGCCAAGAACAACCAGGATTTCGCCAAGAAGCTCAAGGACGAGCAGGAAAAGGCCAAGACCGCGAACTGATCGCGCAAGCGCGTTTCTCGTGCAAAAAAGCGGGGCAAATGCCCCGCTTTTTTGTTACCTCAAGGCCATCGCATTCAATGCTTCGACTGGCGCTTAGGCTCGTAGCGGCCGTCCGGCAGCTTGTCGAACATCTCACCGATCTGCGGATGCCGCACCGGCTCGCCCGACCGGTCCTCGAGCAGGTTCTGCTCGGACACATAGGCGATGTACTCGGTCTCCGAATTTTCCGCCAGAAGATGGTAGAAAGGCTGGTCCTTGCGCGGCCGCACGTCAGCGGGAATAGCTTCGTACCATTCGTCGGTGTTGGCGAATTCGGGGTCGACGTCGAAGATCACGCCGCGAAACGGAAACAGCCTGTGGCGAACCACTTGCCCGATCGAGAATTTGGCCGTTTTCATCGCATTCACCACTCAGGTTCCGAGGCGCCTTCCGTGGCTGCGCACAGGGCGCCTAAGACCTTGAATTTACACGTCACGCAGCCAAAAATCGACTCCGACTTTCGGCTGGGCCTATTTGGCGCAGGCGCCGCCGCAATTCAATAGCCAAGTCCTTGACCACGGGCGAAGCAACGGGCTAGCCCGCGCGGGAGTTTTCCCGCCTGAGCGAAAAATGTCTGACGTCATCGGTCTCGTCCTTCCCTTCTTCGGCATGATCTTCATCGGTTTCCTGGTGGCGCGCATCACCCGGCAACCGCTGGAGGCGCTCGGCTGGATGAACATTTTCATCATCTATGTCGCGCTGCCGGCGCTGTTCTTCCAACTGCTCGCCAGGACGCCGTTCGAGCGGTTGACGGAATGGAGCTTCATCCTTGGCTCGCTCATCGCCACCTATGCCATCTTCACGCTGATGTTCGCCTGGTCGGTTCTCGTCTCCCGCGGCGGCATCGCGCCCGCGACGATCACCGCCCTTGCCGCGGCGTACGGCAACATCGGCTATATGGGGCCAGGTCTTGCCTTGCTGGCGTTCGGCGAGCAGGCGGCGGTTCCCGTGGCGCTGATTTTCTGCTTCGAGAACATCGTGCATTTCACGGTGGCGCCGATGATGATGGCGCTCTCAGGCAAGGAGAAGGCGCCGCCGCTCCAGCTCGCGCTCGGCGTCGTGAAGAAGATCGCGCTGCACCCCTTCATCATAGCGACGGCGCTTGGCGTCGGCGCCGCCTATGTGGAGTTCCACCCGCCGCTGCCAGTTGACCGTTTCCTCGACTATCTCGCCCGCGCGGCCGCGCCTTGCGCCTTGTTCGCCATGGGCGTGACGCTGGCGCTGAGGCCGCTCAACCGCGTTCCGCACGAGCTGGCATTGATCGCCGGGCTGAAGCTGATCGTCCATCCGCTGCTCTGCTATGTCGTATTGAGCTGGATCGGCAATTTCTCACCGACCTGGGTCTTTTCGGCGATGCTGCTGGCGGCGCTTCCGACGGCGACCAATGTCTTCGTGATCGCGCAGCAGTACGACGTATGGGTGCAGCGCGCTTCGGCCAGCGTGCTGATCACGACATGCTTCTCGGTGGTGACGGTGACCGCGCTGCTCTACGCGATCCGACACGGAATCCTACCGGCCGACCTCTTTCCGTAAGCCGCCGGCAATGGCGCGAAAGCCGCTGCCCGGCCGCAGTCCCTCGCGCATGAAGAAGGCCCGCAGCGGCGCGAAGCTGCCCAGCGCATTGAGGCCGGCGCTGCGCGCCAGCTGTGCAGGCAGCATGTCGGACAGCAGCGACATGTTGAGCAGGTTCACCGCGCCGCTGCGCGCCCATATGTCGGGCCGGCGCCTGGTGTCATAGGCGGCAAGACTCCTGCTCGCCCCCGGATCGTCGCGGTTTTCGCTGGCGATTCCAATCAGATCGTCGATGTCCCTGATGCCAAGGTTGAGCCCTTGGGCGCCGATTGGAGGAAATACATGCGCCGCCTCGCCGACGAGCGCGACACGATTCTGCGCGAACCGGGCGGGCGAAGCCGCCGACAAGGGATAGATTTGGCGACCCGGCTCGACCGAGACCCGGCCAAGCACCGATTGCATCTGGTGCTCGATACGCTCCGACAGGGTTGCATCATCGAGCGCGGCAAGCTCTTGCGCCGTCTCCGGCTTCACGACCCAGACAAGGCTCGAGCGCCTGCCGGGCAGCGGCACCTGGGTGAACGGCCCTGTTTCGGTGTGGAACTCGGTCGAAACGAAGCCGTGGTCGCTGCGGTGGCCGAAATTGAGGACAAGCGCCGATTGCGGATAAGGCCGCGCGAAAGCGCGAATGCCGGCGGCCTCCCGCGCGGGAGACAGGCGCCCGTCGGCGGCGACCGCCAGGGATGCGGAGACTTCGCCGCCTTCGGCCAGCCTTGCACGGGCCTGGTCGGCGTCGAGGCTCCAGGATTCGACGGTGGATTTCAGCCAATGAATGCCGTCATGCGCTGAAGCCGCCTTGGCGAGGATCGGAATAAGGGCATTGTTCGGCAGATTGAGGCCGAACTGCTCTTCGCCGATCTCGCTGGCGCGGAAGGTCACGGTTGGGCTGCGGATCAGGCGCCTTGTGGCGTCGACGATGCGCATCACCTTGAGCGCCGCGGCCTGCGGCTTGAGCTCGGCAAGGACGCCCAGCCGTTCAAGAACTTTCAGGGCCGGGTTCATGAGGGCAGTGGTGCGGCCGTCGGTGGTGTTGGCCTCGGGCCCGACCAGCGTCACCTGAAAGCCAGCCTGGGCAAAGCCGAGCGCCGCGATAAGGCCGGCCGGACCGCTGCCGGCAACCAGGATGCGGGCTCTGTTGTTATGATCCACGTCATGCTTCCACGTTGGAAGGCGCCCCGTCGGGCCCTTATCCAAGATATAGGTCGGATCAGCCGGCTTGATCAACGCGGCGATTCAGCCCATTCGGTTGCCATGAGCGGGGAGCAGCAGGATTTCAATCATCTCGACCGCGCGGGACGCGCGACGGCCGGCGTGGCGCGCAGTCCGCGCCTTGCGGTGACGCTCACGGTGGGCGTCGCCATCGTCCTTGCATGGCTGCTTCTTGGCGCGATGGCGATCCGCGGCGCTGAAGGCAGCCTTGCCGGCGGGCCCGGCGATTTGCTGCTCAAGAATCTCCCGAGCCTGCCTTTGCCGGATTTTCTCGACCGGTTCTTTGCTCTCTGCCTTGCGCCGGCGCCGCTTGCCGGCCCGGATGGCCTGCAGGTACCGGCGCTTGTGCTGATGTGGTTCCTGATGGCGGTTGCGACGATGCTGCCTTCCGCCGCGCCGCTGATCCGCACCTATTGCGAGATTGCCGACACGGCGAGGATCAAGGGCGAGCCGGTTGTTCATCCGCTGGTGCTCGTTACCGGATACCTCACCACTTGGCTTGGCGCGTCCGCGGCTTTCGCCGTGCTGACGCTCGTGGTCTACGCTTTTGCCGATTCCGGCCGGATGCTCGATCCCGCAGTCGGTATTGCCGGCGCCGCGGCACTGCTTGTCGCCGGCCTCTATCAGTTCAGCGGCTTGAAACAGGCGTGCCTGGAAAAATGCCGCAACCCGTTCTCGATGCTGTTCGCCAATTGGAGCGCGAAACCCAGCCGCATCTTCAAATTAGGAGTGGAGCAGGGCGTCTGGTGCCTCGGCTGCTGCTGGGCGCTGATGCTGGTGATGTTCGCCGTCGGCGCGATGAATGTCTTCTGGATGGCGCTGATCGGCCTTTTCACCCTGATCGAAAAACAGACCGCCGGCAGGGTGGCCAGCCGGGTTGCCGGTACGATACTGCTTGTGTGGGCGGCAGCCCTGCTATTAGTTTCGGCGTAAGGGGAGAATTCGATGACCGACCAAAGCTGGGCGATGAAAGGGGAGCTGGTACTCTCCTGCAATTGCACGGTTTTCTGCCCCTGCGTGCTGTCGCTCGGCAGCCATCCGCCGACGGAAGGCTACTGCCAGACCTGGGCCGGCTTCCGCATCGATGCCGGCCATTTCGGCGAGACCGACCTTTCCGGTCTCAATCTCGGCCTGGTCATGGAAATCCCCGGCTATATGAGCCGCGGCAACTGGAGCGCCGGACTGTTCATCGACAAGCGGGCGTCGGTCTATGCGGTCAAAGCGCTGACCAAGATATTCACTGGAAAGGCCGGCGGCACCACCTCGCTGCTGTCGATCCTTGTCGGGAAATTCCTCGGCGTCGAGCAGGTGCCGATCACCTATGAGACGCGCGACAAGACCCGCGTCTTCCAGATACCGAAGATCATCGATGGCGCCGTGACGCCGATCCCCGGCAAGGACCGCGAGAAGAATACGGTGATCACCAATTCCGAATATTGGATCGCACCGGAAATCATCGTGGCGAAGTCCGACAAGAGCAAGATGCGGGCCTTCGGCCGCAACTGGAATTTTGCCGGCCGATCGGCCGAAATCTGCAAGCTGGACTGGCGGGGACCGTGAGCAAGAACACAACGGCCAGGAAGGCGGCGAAGAAGATCGCGCAGCGGATTCCGTTGCCGAAGAAGAAGGTGACGTGGCCGCAGGCGCGCGCGTTTTCCGTTCATCTGCTGACCGCGTCAGGATCGTTCCTGGCCTTCCTGTCGCTGGTGGCGGCGAGCGAGGAACGCTGGACGGCAATGTTCTGGTGGCTGGGGCTGGCGCTGTTCGTCGACGGCATCGACGGGCCGATCGCCCGCAAGCTCGAGGTCAAGGAAATCCTGCCGACATGGTCGGGAGAACTCCTCGACAACATCATCGACTACGTCACCTATGTGCTCATCCCGGCCTTCGCACTCTATCAGCGCGGCTTCATGGGCGAGAATCTCTCTTTCCTGTCGGCGGCCATCATCGTCGTTTCCAGCGCGATCTACTATGCCGACACCGGCATGAAGACGAAGGAGAACTTCTTCAAAGGATTCCCGGTCGTCTGGAACATGGTGGTGTTCACGCTCTTCGTCATCGAGCCGGGGCAATGGGTATCGTTCGCCGTGGTGGTGGTTGCCGGCATTTTGACCTTCCTGCCGATCAACTTCATCCATCCGGTGCGCGTCGTGCGGCTGAGGCCGGTCAATCTTGGCATGACGCTCTTGTGGTGCGCCTTCGGCGCGCTGGCGCTGGCGCAGGCAGCGCTTGCCGCCTTCTACGACAAGATCGGCGTGCTGGGAGAACAGGTCAGCGACTTCACCAAGATCGGCATCACGATCACCGGCCTCTATCTCGCCTGCATAGGCGGCATCATGCAGATGTTCCCCAATCTGGGCGCCAGAAAACCCTGATCCTGGATCAGGATATTTTTGGTCGAATGGCCATCCTGACCTAGCTATCTATCGGCGCATGATCTTCCGAACATCGGCGCTCCCTTTCGGGGTCATGCTCCAGTCTACGTATCCTTCAGAGAGTTGAGCGATGTCCAAGGCAATCCGCATCCACGCCCATGGCGGCCCCGAAGTCCTGGCCTATGAAGATGCCGATCCCGGCCAGCCGGGAGAAGGCCAGATCCTGATCCGACACACGGCCATCGGCCTCAACTTCATCGACGTCTACCACCGCTCGGGGCTTTACCCGCCACCCGGCGGCTTCCCGCTGATCCCGGGCGGCGAGGCAGCGGGCGTCGTGCTGGCGCTCGGCACCGGTGTCGACTGGCTGAAGCCCGGCGACCGTATCGCCTATGCAGTCAATGTCGGCGCCTATAGTGAGCAGCGCGTGATCGCAGCCGACCGCGTGGTCAAGGTGCCGGACGGCATCAGCGACGAGCAGGCTGCGGCGATGATGCTGAAGGGCATGACGGCGGAATATCTGTTGCGCCGTACCTTCCCGGTCAAGGCCGGCGACACGATCCTCTACCATGCGGCGGCCGGCGGCGTCGGCCTGATCCTCGGCCAATGGGCAAAGCATCTCGGCGCGACGGTTATCGGCACCGCGAGCTCCTCCGACAAGATCGAGCTCGCCCGGGCGCATGGCTTCGATCATGTCATCAACTACAAGGAGCAGGATTTCGTCGCCGGCGTCGCGGCGCTCACCGGCGGGAAGAAATGCGACGTCGTCTACGATTCCGTCGGCGCCGACACTTTTCCCGCCTCGCTCGATTGCCTGCGGCCGCTCGGCATGTTCGTCAGCTTCGGCTCGTCGTCGGGACCGGTCCCGCCTTTCCCCATGTCGCTTCTCGCGCAGAAAGGCTCGCTCTATGCGACCCGGCCGACGCTGTTCGTCTACAACGCCAGACGCGAGGATCTGGTGAGGTCGGCCGAAGCGCTTTTCGACGTGGTCAAGAGCGGCGCCGTCGAGATCAAGATCAACCAGCGCTACGCGCTGAAGGACGCGGGAAAGGCGCAAGCTGATCTCGAAGCCCGCAAGACGACGGGCACGACCGTTCTCATTCCTTAAGCCACCTGCCGTGTTTTTCAGCGACTTGCCGTGCCCGAAGGCACGGCTTGCCTGAAAAGCGCTGTGGATTTGCCACTGTTCTCAAGAGGTCTATCTTAGCCCTTGAGTTTCCGCTGAAATTCTTGAAGCTCTTTCAAGTTGGGTGCTGCTTTCCGATGGGAGCCGGCCGCGCATACCATGCTTTCGGGAACACAGAACATATCCGGTAAGCCGGATGGGAGGCACTGTGAGTGCAAATCATGACAGGTCGAACCTGCTTGAGGTTCGTGGTCTTACCAAGATTTTTGGCTCGCTGACGGCGTGCGATTACATCGATCTCAACATCGCGAAGGGCGAGATCCACGCGCTGCTCGGCGAGAACGGCGCCGGCAAGTCGACGCTGGTCAAGATGCTGTTCGGCTCGCTCGAGCCGAACGCGGGCGAGATCTTCTGGGGCGGCAAGCCGGTCAAGATCACCAGTCCGGGCGTGGCGAAGAAGCTCGGCATCGGCATGGTGTTCCAGCATTTCTCGCTGTTCGAGGCGCTGACGGCGGCCGAAAACATCGCGCTTTCGCTCAATGACGGCTCGCCGATCAGCACCATCGCGGCGAAGGCGAGAGCGCTTTCCTTCAGCTATGGGCTGCCGCTCGATCCGGACTCCCTGGTCGGCGACCTCTCCGTCGGCGAACGCCAGCGCATCGAGATCATCCGCTGCCTCTTGCAGACGCCGCAGCTCATCATCCTCGACGAGCCGACCTCGGTGCTGACGCCGCAGGAAGCCGACAAGTTGTTCGAGACGCTGGAGCGGCTGCGCTCGGAGGGCAAATCGATCCTCTACATCTCGCACCGGCTGGAGGAGGTCAAACGCATCTGCGACCGCGCCACGGTGCTTCGCCACGGCAAGGTGGTCGGCCACTGCAATCCGCGCGAGGAGACGGCGGCATCGCTTGCCCGCATGATGGTCGGCAGCGAAGTCAAGGCCGTGGAGCGCGCGCCGGCCGAAGGCATCGAGACCGCGCCGGCGCTGCTGGAAATCCGTGGGCTGACGCGCAAGCCGGCGACGCCCTTCGCCATCCCGCTGAAGAACATCAATCTCACCGTGCGCGCCGGCGAAGTGATCGGCATTGCCGGCGTTGCCGGCAACGGCCAGGGCGAGTTCTTCGAATCCGTCTCCGGCGAAGTGCTACAGCAGGATGCGGGTTCGGTGCGCATCCGCGGCAAGGACGCCGGTGCGCTCTCCATCACCGGCCGGCGGCTGATGGGCGCCGCCTTTGTGCCCGAAGAACGCCTGGGGCACGGCGCCGCCCCGCGCATGAAGCTATCGGAGAACCTGCTGCTGTCCCGTCACGCCACCGACGGCAAGGCTTTCGTCGGCTCCGGCGGCATGGTCAAGAACAGCGCCGTCTATAGCGCCGCCCAGCGCATCATCACCGCCATGGACGTGCGCAAGAGCGCGCCCGATCCGGAGGCGGCCGCGCTTTCGGGGGGCAATCTGCAGAAATTCATCGTCGGCCGCGAGCTCGACCGCAAGCCGAGCGTCATGATCGTCAACCAGCCGACCTGGGGCGTGGACGCAGGCGCGGCCGCTCGCATTCGCCAGGCCCTGATCGAGCTTGCCCGCAGCGGCTCCGCCGTCCTGGTCATCAGCCAGGACCTCGACGAATTGTTCGAGCTGTCGGATGCGATCGCGGTCATGCACAACGGGCAATTGTCGGCGCCGCTGCCGATCGCCGAGGCGACTTTCGAGAAGATCGGCCTCTTGATGGGCGGCGCCGAGCCCGGCCACGCAGAACACAGCCTGGAGATCGCATGATGCGCATCGAACTGGTCAAACGTCCGCAGCGCTCGGCGCTGTTTTCGGTGCTGTCGCCGTTCATTGCCTTTGCGCTGACGATGATCGCCGGCGCCATCATGTTTGCCTTGCTCGGCGTCAATCCGCTGGATGCATTCAACATCTATTTCATCCAGCCGATCAGCGAAGTCTGGCAGTTGCACGAGCTGGCCATCAAGGCGGCGCCCCTTATCCTGATCGCGGTCGGACTGTCGGTCTGCTACAAGGCCAACATCTGGAACATCGGCGCCGAAGGCCAATTCATCTTCGGCGCAATCTTCGGGTCGATCATCCCGGTGCTGTTCCCGCAATTCGAAGGCCCGCTGGTGATCCCGCTAATGCTGTTGCTGGGCATGGTCGGCGGCGCCTTCTACGCGTCGATCCCGGCGTTTTTGAAAACGCGCTTCAGCACCAATGAGATCCTGACCAGCCTGATGCTGGTCTATGTTGCGCAGCTTTTCCTCGACTGGCTGGTGCGCGGCCCATGGCGTGACCCGCAAGGCCATGGCTTCCCGCAGACCATCCAGTTTGGCGATTCCGCGGTGCTGCCGGAGCTGATGCCCGATGCCGGCCGCGCCAATTGGGGCTTTGTCTTCGCTCTGGTCGCCGCGGTGGCGATCTGGCTGATGATGAGCCGCATGCTGAAAGGTTTCGAGGTGCGCGTGCTGGGTTCCAGCCCAAGGGCAGGGCGCTTTGCCGGCTTCGGGTTGAACCGGATGGTGTTCTTCACCTTCCTTTTGTCCGGCGCGCTGGCCGGTCTGGCCGGCATTTCGGAAGTTTCCGGCGCCATCGGCCAATTGCAGCCGGTGATCTCGCCCGGCTACGGCTTCACCGCCATCATCGTCGCCTTCCTCGGCAGGCTCAATCCGCTGGGGATCGTGGCCGCGGGCCTTGTGCTGGCGCTGACCTATCTCGGCGGCGAGGCGGTGCAGAGCGCGCTCGGCATCTCCGACAAGGTGGCGCGCGTGTTCCAGGGCATGCTTCTGTTCTTCGTGCTCGGCTGCGACACGCTCATCCACTACCGCATTCGCCTGATCGGCGTGACACTGATGAAGCCGAACGCCGCGAAGCTCGATGCAGCGCCCAAGCTCGAGGAGGCCCGCTGATGGACATCACCGTCAACATCCTTTTGACCATCGCGACCGCGGCGACGCCGCTTCTGATCGCGGCGATCGGCGAACTGGTGGTCGAACGCTCGGGCGTGCTCAATCTCGGCGTCGAAGGCATGATGATCATGGGCGCCGTCGGCGGCTTCGGCGCCGGCTACCTCACCGGGTCACCGTGGATCGGCCTGCTCGCCGCAATCATCGTCGGTGCGCTGTTTTCGCTGCTGTTCGCCGTCATGACCCTGTCGCTCGCGACCAACCAGGTGGCGACCGGCCTGTCGCTGACGCTGCTCGGCCTCGGCCTCTCCGGCATGATCGGCACCAGCTTCGTTGGCCAGCCGGGCGTGAGGCTGCCCAATCTCGATATCCCGGTGATCAGCTCGATTCCGGTCGTCGGCAAGCTGATCTTCGGCCAGGATCCGGTCTTCTACATCTCCATCGCGCTGACCGCGGCGGTCATGTGGTTCCTGTTCAGGACGCGCACGGGGCTTACGCTTCGCTCGATCGGCGACAGCCATACGTCGGCGCATGCGCTGGGCATCAAGGTCATCCGCTACCGGTACCTGGCGGTGATCTTCGGTGGCGCCTGCGCCGGGCTTGCCGGCGGGCATCTGTCGCTGGTCTACACGCCGCAATGGGTGGAGAACATGAGCGCGGGCCGCGGCTGGATCGCGCTGGCTCTGGTGGTGTTCGCGTCCTGGCGTCCGTGGCGGGTGCTGGCAGGCGCCTACATCTTCGGCGCGGTGTGGATCGGCCAGCTTCATGCACAGGCTTTTGGCATTCCTGTGCCTTCGCAGTTTCTTTCTTCACTGCCCTATCTGGCAACCATCGTGGTTCTCGTTCTAATCTCGCGCAACAAGCGGCTGACGATGATGAACACGCCGGCTTCGTTGGGGCAGCCATTCGTTCCGGATCGTTGACAACAACAAAAAGACGGGAAGCTCCAAGGCTTAACTCAGAGAGGTAACACAATGAAAAAACTGCTTATTGCATTGATGACCACGGCTGCGGCCCTGTCGCTGGCGGCGACCGCCGAGGCCGCCGGCAAGCTGAAGGCCTGCTGGGTCTATACGGGTCCGATCGGCGACTTCGGCTATTCGTATCAGCACGACCAGGGCCGGCTCGAGGTCGAGAAGGCGCTGGGCGACAAGGTCGAGACCGCGTATCTCGAAAACGTCTCGGAAGGCCCCGACGCCGACCGCGCCTTCGAGCGCCTGGCGCGCGAGAAATGCAAGATCATCTTCGGCACTTCCTTCGGCTTCATGGACGCCGAAGTGAAGGTCGCCAAGAAATTTCCCAAGGTGATGTTCGAACATGCCACCGGCTTCAAGACCGGTGCCAATCTCGGCATCTACAATGCCCGCTTCTATGAAGGCCGCTACGTGCTCGGCCAGATCGCGGCCAAGGAATCGAAGAAGGGCCTTGCCGGCTACATCGTCTCCTTCCCGATCCCGGAAGTGGTGATGGGCATCAACTCCTTCATGCTCGGCGCGCAGTCGGTCAATCCCGACTTCAAGGTGAAGATCGTGTGGGTGAACTCCTGGTTCGACCCGGGCAAGGAAGCCGACGCCGCCAAGGCGCTATTCGACCAGGGCGCCGACATCATCGTCCAGCACACCGATTCCACCGCCGCGCTGCAGGTCGCCGAGGAGCGCAAGCTGCATGGCTTCGGCCAGTCGTCGGACATGATCAAGTTCGCGCCGAACGCGCAGCTCACCTCGCTCACGGACGAATGGGGTCCCTACTATATCAGCCGTGTGCAGGCGGCCCTCGACGGCACCTGGAAGCCGGACAATGTGTGGCTCGGCATCAAGGATGGCGCCGTCAAGCTCGCGCCCTTCACCAACATGCCTGACGACGTGAAGGCTATGGCGGAGGCGACCACGAAGAAGATCGCCGGCGGCTGGAACCCCTTTACCGGACCGGTTTCCAAGCAGGACGGCTCGCCCTGGCTGAAGGACGGCGAGGTTGCCGATGACGGCACGCTGCTCGGCATGAATTTCTACGTCAAGGGCGTTGACGACAAGCTGCCGCAGTAAGCTGCACGTTGTTGATGTTAAAACTGAAAGGGCGCCGCGCGGCGCCCTTTCTCATTCGATGTGCCTTCGCTTTGGACGACGATCAGACGGCCGATCCATAAAGATCGTAAGCGTCCGCGCGATCGATCTTGACGGTGACGATATCGCCGGCGCGCAGCGGCCGCCGCGACTGGATGTGCACCGAGCCGTCGATCTCCGGCGCGTCGTATTTGGTGCGGCCTTTGCCGGATGCGCCATGCGCCTCGTCGATCAGCACCGGCAGGCGCTTGCCAACTTTCTTGGCCAACTGCGCGGCGGAAATCTTTTGCTGGCGCTGCATGAAGCGGTGCCAGCGCGCTTCCTTGATCTCCTGCGGCACCTGTTCCAACCCGAGGTCGTTGGAGCGCGCGCCCTTGACCGGCTCGTATTTGAAGCAGCCGGCGCGGTCGATCTTCGCTTCGTCCAGCCAGTCGAGCAGCATCTGGAAATCGTCTTCGGTCTCGCCGGGGAAGCCAACGATGAAGGTCGAGCGGATGGCGAGGTCGGGGCACACTTCGCGCCAGCCGCGGATGCGGTCCAGCGTCTTTTCGCCATGCGCGGGGCGGCGCATGTTCTTCAGCACCTGCGGCGAGGCGTGCTGGAAGGGGATGTCGAGATAGGGCAGGATCTTTCCTTCCGCCATCAGCGGAATGACGTCGGCGACATGCGGGTAGGGGTACACATAATGCATGCGTATCCAGATGCCGAGCTTGCCGAGCTCCTCGGCAAGGTCGAGGAATTTCGCTCGCACCTCGCGGTCGCCGAACATCGACGTCTGGTACTTGATGTCGACGCCGTAGGCGCTGGTGTCCTGCGAGATGACGAGGATTTCCTTGACGCCGGCCTTGGCGAGTTTTTCGGCTTCGCGCAGCACATCCGCCGCCGGCCGCGAGACGAGATCGCCGCGCAGCGCCGGGATGATGCAGAAGGTGCAGCGGTTGTTGCAGCCCTCGGAAATCTTCAGATAGGCGTAGTGGCGCGGGGTGAGCTTCACGCCCTGCGGCGGCAGAAGATCGACATAGGGATCGTGGCTGGGCGGAGCCGCCTCGTGCACCGCCGCCATCACGCTCTCATAGGCCTGCGGCCCGGTGATCGCCAGCACATTGGGATGCTTCTCGCGGATGACCTCCGGCTCGGCGCCGAGGCAGCCGGTGACGATGACGCGGCCGTTTTCGGAAAGGGCGGAACCGATGGCGTTGAGCGACTCGTCGCGGGCCGAATCCAGGAAGCCGCAAGTGTTGACGACGACGAGGTCGGCGCCGTCATGCTTGCGCGCGATCTCATAGCCTTCGGCGCGGAGCCGCGTGATGATGCGCTCGGAATCGACAAGCGCTTTCGGACATCCAAGACTGACGAAACTGACGCGTGGGGCGGACATAAATTTTGTTTTCCAAGAGGTGAAGGCGAGATCGAGGATTGAGCCTTTGGCTCTGAAGGTCGATCTACGGCGCGGCTTTGAGCCATTTCGCGCGGCGCAATAGCACGCTTCGGTACAGAAGCAAACCTGCCGCCGGCCAGGACAAGAGGCGTGCGTCAGACATTCGCCCCTGAAGAGCGCTAGTGACCGTCCGATCCGAACCAGGGCGCCAGGAAGGCAAAATGGTCGGGGAACTGCTGCACGGCACCGCCGAGAAGCATGTTGATCGCCACGTACAAGATGATCAGCAGGCCGATATAGGCGATCCAGCGATATCGATGCAGCAGCCGGGCGACGAAGGATGCGGCAAAACCCATCAGGGCGATCGAAAGGGCCAGCCCGATGATCAACACCGTCGGATGCTTCATGGCGGCGCCGGCGACGGCGAGCACGTTGTCGAGCGACATCGAGACATCGGCAATCACGATCTGCCAGGCGGCCTGCGAAAAGGTCTTCCGTGCTCCCTTGCCGGCGACGGATCCGTCCTTGTTGTAGTCGCTGTTCGACAGCGCTTCGGTCGCGTCGCGCTCGTCGTCATGGCTGACGCGCAATTCGCGCCACATCTTCCAGCAGACCCACAGAAGCAGAAGCCCCCCGGCGATGAGCAGCATCGGGCCGATGCTCAGCAGCCATTGCGTGATGAGGGCGAACATAATGCGCAGGACCGTGGCCGCGGCTATGCCGACAATGATGGCGCGCTTGCGCTGATCCGCGGGAAGGCCGGCCGCCGCGAGGCCGATCACAATTGCGTTGTCGCCGGCGAGCGCGAGATCGATTGCGACGACCTGGAGGAGAGCTGAAAGGCCTGCGGCAGTGAATATTTCCATAGACTAGAAATCCCTTGCCTGAAATGAACATGGCCCTTTGCCGGACGGGCCTAAAGGCATGGTCCATCGGCGTCAAGACGCAGGTTTGGCCATCGCCGGAAAACGGCGCGCCAGCGCAAGCCCTCAGTGATTTCGGGTGTTCGCCGGTCAGGCGGACGCGCGGAAACTAGAGCCGTTCACCGTTTCGCGGAAACGGCGAACCGCTCTATCCCTTTGTTTTGACGCAATTCCGGGCGGAAAACCGCTCACACTTTTCCTGGAATTGCTCTAATCGTAGAGATTGTATTTGGCCCAGTCGGATTCCGGGATCTCGTCGCCGATCTTGTAGCGGAACTGCAGCACCTGCATATGATCCGGCGCGGTCTGGCATTTGAACTTGAGCCGGTACCATTGGCCCTTGCTGCGGAAAGCGGCGCCCGAGCTCTTGATGGCATCGGCACTCATCTGCGGCGTGGCGAAGGCGTAGGCCACGACCCGGTCGGCCTTGTAGTTGCGATCGTCGTGACTGATCCGGTCGAGCACTTCGGCGTCGCATCGCTGCTCGAGGCGGGTTTCGGGATCAAGTTTCATCAGGCCGGCGCGCAACGCGTTGTCCATCGCCTTGGCCGGCAAGACTGGCGTGAGCGACGCCAGAACCATCAGGCAGAGCTTTTTCATGGGCGCGAGCAGCAGCATATTTTGTCCGAGAAATCAAATAAACGGTGTTTTACCGATGGGGCGCGGCAGGCGCGGGGGCGGTCGCCATCAAGTCAAATCGACACTCCGGGGGGTGATGGGCGATTGGCTCGTCGAGAACGGGGTCGAATCCGACACCGTTATGCTCTAGCAAGCTTACGCGGCGTTGCCGCGCTGGGGTTTTCTGGGAAGACAGCTGAAAGCCGAGGCCTTGCCAACTCCCACATCGTCAACCCTTTGGGAGGGTCAAGTTCGGAAGCCTCGTCATCCTCGAAGCTTCCTTGCCTCGCGCTCTAAGATCTTTCGATTATTGCCATGCTCTTTAATCAGATCGAGCACCTTCTCGGGGCTGATCCGGTGCTGCTTGGCGAAATAGCGGACTTCATAGTCCTCGTCGGCTGACACGCGGTCGCGGTCACCGAAATCGCGTTTGGTCCTGTCGTCTGCCATGACTGATCCTCCTAGTCAGAAGGAACAGAAATCGATTGTGATTGTTCCCATTAGCTGCCGCTAAAGGAACGGATGCCCTTCGGCGAATTGAGTCCGGTCGCGCAAGGAGGCTGTGTGCAGGATCAGCGATCCGATACGCCAGTGCGTGTCGCGCTCGGCAAATCAGGCAACACGATCTATACCGTGGATCGCGTTGCTCAGGCGGCCGATATTCTCCTCAATCGATGGCCGACGCCAACCGGAAAGAAGCACACGGCCGCCCGTAAGGCTTGCCTCAGCGTCCTCCAGGGGCTCAGGGAAGTGCAGCACGCGCGAAAAGCCTTCGTTGAGGCCGCTGCTGAGGCTGATATCCTATTGTAGCGCAATGCATTCGGATGACCTTCCATGTGCAATGATTATGAGCAGCATATCGCCTGGGCCGAATATTGCCGGATGATGGAGTCGCTGGCACTGAAGATCCCGAGCCATCAAACTGAGCTCGATCTTCCCCAAGCAGACGACATTCGCATCAACGATCCGGCGCCCATCATGCGCGCTGCCGGCGACGAGATTGAACTTGCGTCGATGACGTTTGGCTTTCCCCCGTCTGGGCCGAAGGGAGGACCGGTGTTCAACTTCCGATCGGAAGGCCGCCGGTTCGCTGACAGCAAGCGCTGTCTTGTGCCGGCATCGGCATTCTTCGAATTCACGGGCACGAAATATCCGAAAGCCAAGCATCGCTTCACGCTGAACGGCGCTCCGTTTTTGGCCATTGCCGGGCTCTGGCGAGAGGCGACAGGAAACAAGCCGCCCACCTTCACAATGCTGACAACCGATCCGGGGCCGGATGTCGCGCCGTATCACAATAGGCAGGTTGTCGTTCTTCAGCCCGAGAACTGGTCCGCGTGGCTGGATCTGTCGAAAGCCGAGAGCGATCTTTTGCGGCCGCTCCCGGCGGGATTGCTGTCGGTCAAGACAGTGCGGCCAGAGCGTGCCTGACCGATCCACCAGCTCGGCCTTACTGCCCGCGGCACTTCTGGCCAGTCCGCGCAACAAGCCCTTAAGGCTCCTCAAGCCCGAGCTGCCGGAGATCAACCCGGCAATCCTGCCTGCGAGTCGGATGCCAGCGTTGCTGTCCAACAACGATGCAGATTGCCGATAAATCGCGCTTTAGCGAACGAACTCGCAACAGCAGTGCAGCCCCGGCCAGGGCGTCCATCAGGGCGCTTACCGAAGCGATCAACACGCTAACATTGTCCTCTTTCACGCGCTTGCGCACCGTTGCGGTGATCGCAACCCTAATCCCGACCTTGAATGCTGTCCTTCGCTATTCGCCCAGTCGGAAAGTTCGTCAAGTTGTCCCTAATATTAGGGATGTTGCAACATTGCGGTCAACCGATCAGAACTGTCGAAGGAAGCGCTAAGTCACCCTGACCGGAAGCTGAATCTCAGTTTCTGTGGCAGATATAAAACTGCACATGTCAGCGCTCTCTGCTACCACAGGGTTGGTTATGGGAGATCACCTATGAAGAACCTGCTTCTTGGTTTGTCGTTGTCTCTGCTGCCATCTTCGGCATTTGCTGCCGACGCCATCGTAGAAGAAGCCACGCCGGGTTTTAGCTGGACAGGCGGGTACCTCGGCCTACAGGCAGGCTATGCTTGGGGTAATGGCAATCTTGACCAGATCGGTGGACCGGGCTTTGTCGACCCAGATCCTGACGGGTTCCTGGGAGGTGTCTACGGCGGTTACAACTATCAGATGTCCAACAACATCGTCATTGGTGCGGAACTAGATATCGTATATGCGAATGTTGATGGCAGCGGCGAAATATTCCTCGCTCCGGGTTCCCCGACGGATTTCGAGGTAACTGAAGAACTCAATTGGAGTGGGGCGGCAAGACTTCGTCTAGGATATGCCGTTGACCGCTTTCTTCCTTATATTGCGGGTGGCGTTGCGTTTGGCGATGTCAAAGTTAGAAGTAGTGAAGGCGGACCTTCGTTTGGCGATACGTTCACAGAATGGACGATAGGCGTCGGCTTGGATTATGCCATGACCGACAATCTGCTGCTGCGAGGCGAATATCGCTATACCGACTTCGGCTCAGAGTCTTTTGGAGATCCGGTCAATGCCGATGTTGATCTGAAGACCAACGAACTTCGCGTCGGCATAGCCTACAAATTCTAATCCTCAAAAGTCCTGTGAGAGCCTGTCGCAAACCGCGACGGGCTTTTTCTTTGCGCGCGCTCGGCGTGCGGAATCCTGCGTCACACGAACACGGCGAGTGAGTCCAGCATGCCAGTTGGAACAAGACTCTTCAGGCACCGAGGCAGGCAGCGTAGGGAATCTGGCTTGAACGCTCGCCCGGTTGCTTCGGTGGCCTGACGGCGAATACGCGCGCTTCCATGTCCTTGGGTGTAAGACCAAAAGCTACGGCAAGCCAAATTACCGACACTAGCTGATCGTTTTTATTATGATTTTGGCGGAGGGAGTGGGATTCGAACCCACGGTGAACTTGCGCCCACGCCGGTTTTCAAGACCGGTGCCTTAAACCGCTCGGCCATCCCTCCATCGTGATTCCACGAGGCGCCGTCTCGTTGGCCGCGAAGGCCATGTCGGTAGAACTGCGAGCCATGCTCTAGTGCCTCGCGCAAAGACCTGTCAATCACCAGGACTCAATCATAGAGTTCCAGTCGCTTCTTACCTGAGGGTTCGGCAGGCCGGTGCCCCTTCAGTCGGAGTTGATGTCGCCAAAAAACGCGGTGTGATCCGGCGCAACTGGGCTCTAGGACGCGCGGTTTGCACGTTCGCCACAATCTCGCCCTGTTGTGGCCATAATCGATTAACATCGTGATAAGCAATTCCTGTGCAAAAAGGGATTGGGGATCAAGGTGTTGGCCTGGTGGGCGACTTCTGGCTCCGTCGGGTGCAGCACGGTAGGGGACAATCGAAAACATGCAGACTCCGACGCGCCCGCGTCTTCGTCGCGCTTCTGCTTTCGCCCTGTGCGCCCTTTCGGGCCTGCTGCTGGCTGCCTGCGCCTCTCAACCCGAGCCGAAGGGGATGGTCTACAAGAAGGCCCGTCCCAAGGAATACTTTGCCGAATCCGAATATGGCGTGAAGGCAAGCCCGCGCGTCCAGTTCATGCGCCGGGGCGGCGGCCGCGACCAGCTCGGCAAGCCCTACCAGGTTCGCGGCAAGTGGTATTATCCCAAGGAAGACAAGAAGGGCTTCACCAAGGTCGGGCTGGCCTCCTGGTATGGCGATGCCTTCCACGGCCGTTTGACCGCCAATGGCGAAGTCTACGACACGGCGCAACTGACCGCGGCGCATCCGACGATGCCGCTGCCGAGCTATGCGCGGGTCACCAATCTCGATACCGGCAGTTCGGTGATCGTGCGCGTCAATGACCGAGGCCCGTATCATGAGGGCCGCATCATCGACGTCTCCGAGCGCGCAGCGCAGATGCTCGACTATGACAAGGTCGGTACCGCCAGGGTCAAAGTCGAGTATGTCGGCAGGGCGCCGCTCGACGGTAATGACGATCAGTATCTGGTGGCGTCCTACCGGCCCGGCAACAACCGACCGGATCCGTCGGACGGTTTGCCGACTGGCGTGATGGTGGCCATGAATGGCCCGTCGCCGAGCATGCCGGTCGGCGCGCCGCCGGCCGCCGTGCCGTTCCCTGGCCAGTTAACCAATTCGGGGCAGGCCTTTGCCGCGCAGCCGGGCCTGTCGGAGCAGCCGACCGTGCAGCCGGCAGCCTTCTCGGTGCAAGGCGCCGGCGATGTCGTGCTGCCCGATTTCGGACCGATCGTGCCCGAACGGCCGGATTTCGCCTTGCCGCCGAACTCGCCCTTCGCCATGGCTTCGCTGTCCTATGCGGATGAGCGGGTGAAGCGCGCCGATGTCTTTGCCGCGCTCGACGCCGGCGGCATGTCGCCGGCCGATATCCTGCAATCGTGGAAGAAATCGAACCGCCAGGAACAGGCGCCTGGATCCGACTACATCGCCGCCGGTTCCTTCGACGAAGCCGCCGAGGCCAAGCGTGTGGCCGGGGCGCTCGAGCCGTTCGGCCGGACTGAGATCCAGCGCACCGAGCTCGACGGCAATGACTGGTATGCGGTCAATGTCTATCCGGATGGGCACGGCAGCATTGACGACCTGCTCCAGGCAGCCTGGTCGCATGGCGCGCCGGACGCGCTGGTTGTGCGTAACTGATCAAATTTGCACTGCACGTTGATCCAGCCGAAAAAACCCTGCTAGCTTGGCCGCGGGGTAGTCTTGGCGCAATTCCGGGCGACTCTCCGGTTTTGCTCAGATTGGGTCGACATTTCATGCAATTGCGCATTCTTCCGCCTTTCGCCAGCCTTCTGGGATTGGTGCTGGCGCTGTTGTGCGCCGCCCCGGCGGGCGCGCAGCTGTTCGAGACCAAGGCGACGCAGGCGTTCATGATCGATGCCGACACCGGCACGGTGCTCTTCGCCAAGGACCCCGACAAGCCGATCCCACCGGCCTCGATGGCCAAGCTGATGACGATGGAGGTGGTCTTCAACGCTCTCAAGGCGAAGCGGATCACGCTCGACGACACGTTCGTCGTCAGCGAAAACGCCTGGCGCACCGGCGGCGCGCCGTCCGGGACCTCGACCATGTTCGCCAAGCTCAAATCCGAGGTCCGCGTCGAGGACCTGATCCAGGGGGTCACCGTGCAGGCCGCCAATGACGGCTGCATCGTGCTTGCCGAGGGTATGGCCGGCTCGGAAGCGAATTTCGCCGCGCAGATGACGGATCGCGCCCGCCAGCTCGGCCTGTCGAAATCGACCTTCGTCAATTCGACCGGCCTGCCTGCCGACGGCCAGCAGACGACGGTGCGCGAGCTGACGATGCTGGCGCTGCATCTGTGGCGCGACTACCCGGAGTTCTTCCACTATTACGGCCAGCCGGACTTCACCTGGAACAAGATCGCGCAGAGGAACCGCAATCCACTGATCGCCATGGGCATCGAAGCCGACGGCTTTGTCGCCGGCGCGAGCGAACAGGCGGGCTTCGGCCTGGTCGGCACCGTCAGTCACAACGGCATTCGCGTGATCGCCGCGCTCACCGGGCTGGCGAATGACCGCGAACGCTCCGAAGAGGCGCGCAAGCTGCTCGACTGGGGCTCGCGGTCCTTCCAGAAGACCGAGATCTTCGCCAAGGACGAGGTGGTCGGAGAAGCGCAGGTCTTCGGCGGCGCCAAATCCGGCCTGGCCTTGAAAGCCAAAGGCCCCGTGGACATCTTTCTGCCTATAGCCAACCGCGACAAGCTGACCGCCAGGATCGTCTATCAGGGCCCGGTGTCGGCGCCGGTCGAGGAAGGGCAACCGGTCGGTGAGCTGCGCGTTTGGATAGGCGATACGCTCAGCCAGCAGACGCCGCTCTATGCCGCCGAATCGGTGAAGGTGGGCACGCTGCCGCAGCGTGCGCTCGACGCGGCCGAGGAACTCGCTGTCGGCTGGCTGCGTCAGAAACATTTGTGATCGGGCAAGTTCGTGGACCTTTTATCGGACGGGAGCTATGACAGCGGCCAGCACGGGCAAAGGCAGTCTCGATTGGCGAGCGGATTTTTCATCACCTTCGAGGGCGGCGAAGGAGCAGGCAAGTCGACGCAGATCGAGCGGCTGGCGCGGCGCATGCGCGCCAAGAAATACGAGGTGCTGGTCAGCCGCGAGCCGGGTGGATCGCCTGGCGCCGAGGCGGTAAGGCACGTGCTTCTGTCCGGCGCGGCCGAGCCGTTCGGCCCGAAGATGGAGGCGATCCTGTTCGCCGCAGCCCGCTCCGATCATGTCGAGCAGGTCATCCGGCCGGCGGTCGAGCGCGGCTCGATCGTGCTGTGCGACCGCTTCATCGATTCCTCGCGAGTCTATCAGGGCGTCACGGGCGGCATCGACGCCGATTTCATGAAGGCGCTGGAGGCGGTGGCCATCAACGGGCTGATGCCGGACATGACGCTGATCTTCGACATCGATCCGGCTGAAGGTCTGAAGCGGGCGGCGGCGCGGCGCGGCGCGGGCGACGCCGCCGATCGCTTCGAGAAGGAGACCTTGGCCATCCACCGGCGGCGGCGCGAGGCTTTCCTGGCCATCGCCGCGGCGGAGCCGGAGCGCTGCCTCGTCGTCGACGCGGCCGCCGATCCCGATACGGTGGAAAATGTCGTCACCGCCGCCGTCTTCGCGGCGCTGGAAGAGAGGATGCCGGCGCAAGGGATCGAGACGGCGCCGGCATGATCTTCGAACGCATCGCTCCAGAACAGCACGACACGCTGGACGGCGTGCCAGAGCCGGCTGAAACGCCGCGGCTGATCGGCCACGCGACAGCGGCCGGGATGCTCGCTGGCGCCTACCGCGCGGGCAAGCTGCCGCATGCGCTGATTTTCGCCGGGCCGCTCGGCATCGGCAAGGCGACGCTGGCGTTCCATCTGGCGCACCATCTTTTGAAATATCCGGATTACAGGACGGCGCCCGACACGCTTTCCGTTCCCGATCCGGCGTCCCCGCTGTTTCGCCAGATCGCCACCGGCGCGCATCCGGGCGTGCTGCATCTGACGCGCCCCGCCAACGACAAGACCAAGAGCTTCAAGACGGTGCTGACTGTGGACGAAATCCGCAGGGTCAGCCGCTTCCTGTCCATGACCTCGCATGACGGCAGCTACCGCGTCGTCATCGTCGACCCGGCCGACGATATGAACACCAACGCCGCCAATGCCTTGCTCAAGAATCTCGAGGAGCCGCCGGCGCGCACTCTGTTCATTCTGATCGTGCACGCGCCGGGCAGCCTGCTGCCGACGATCCGCTCCCGTTGCCAGATGGTGCGGCTGGCGCCGCTCGCGGCCGACGAGTTGATGGCCGTGCTGGAGAACGTCGAACCACCGCCGCCGGATGATCCGGCCGCACGCGCAGCACTCGCCGAACGGGCAGGGGGCAGCGCCCGCAATGCGATCCTGCTCACTCAGTATGGCGGGCTGGAGATTGCCGGGGCGCTCGATACGCTGGTGAGGGCCGGGAAGCCCGACATTGCCGGCGCACACCGCCTCGCCGAGGCCGTGGCGGGACGCGACCAGGCGATCCAGTTCGACATCTTCAACCGCCGCGCGCTCGATCTGCTTTCGGGTGCCGCCAGCGAAGCGGCGCTGTCCGGCGACCTCGCCAGGGCCAAAACACTGTCCGAGGCTTGGCAGGAGGCGCTGAACACGATATCTGAAGCCGAGACCTACAATCTCGACAAGAAGCAGCACGCCCTGACCATGATCGACCGCCTGAATTCTGCGATGCGAATGTGACGGCTCGTTCGATGCATGCCGTTGGCCCAGTTTTGGGCGGCATGCATTGGCCTCGGGATGGCAATCGACGTTCCGATGCGATATCCACCGCCACAACTCACATTCAGATATTCATGACGGTTCATTCATGTCACGCGACACATTCTACATCACAACTGCGATCTCCTATCCGAACGGCAAGCCGCATATCGGTCATGCCTATGAGCTGATCGCCACCGACGCGCTTGCCCGCTTCCAGCGGCTCGACGGCAAGGACGTCTTCTTCCTGACCGGCACCGACGAGCACGGCATCAAGATGCTGCAGACGGCGCGCAAGGAAGGCATCGCGGCGCGCGAGCTCGCCGACCGCAACTCGGCCGAATTCAAGCGCATGGCCACGGCGCTCAACGCTTCCAACGATGATTTCATCCGCACCACCGAAGAGCGGCATTATGCGTCCTCCCAGGCGATCTGGAAGGCGATGGCCACCAATGGCGACATCTACAAGGGCGGCTATGCCGGCTGGTATTCGGTGCGTGACGAGGCCTATTACGGCGAGGAGGAAACCGAGGTTCGCGCCGACAATGTGCGCTACGGACCGCAGGGCACGCCTGTGGAGTGGGTCGAGGAGGAAAGCTATTTCTTCCGCCTTTCGGCCTACCAGGACAAGCTCCTCGCGCTTTATGAAAGCCAGCCCGATTTCATCGGTCCGGCCGAGCGCCGCAACGAGGTGATGAGCTTCGTCAAATCCGGGCTGAAGGACCTGTCGGTCTCGCGCACCACCTTCGACTGGGGCGTGCCGGTGCCTGGCGACGAGAAGCATGTCATGTATGTGTGGGTCGACGCCTTGACCAACTACATCACCGGCGTCGGCTATCCCAATGAAAAAGATGAGAAATGGCGGTTCTGGCCGGCCGACGCGCACATCATCGGCAAGGATATCGTGCGCTTCCACGCGGTCTATTGGCCGGCCTTCCTGATGTCGGCGGGTATCCCGCTGCCGAAGCGCGTCTTCGGCCACGGCTTCCTGTTCAACCGCGGCGAGAAGATGTCGAAGTCGGTCGGCAACGTCATCGATCCGTTCACGATGGTGGACCATTACGGCGTCGACCAGGTGCGCTATTTCTTCCTGCGCGAGGTGCCGTTCGGCCAGGACGGCAACTACAGCCATGAGGCGATCGTCAACCGCACCAACGCGGATCTCGCCAACGGCCTTGGCAATCTGGCGCAGCGGTCGCTGTCGATGATCGCCAAGAATTGCGGCGGCGCGGTGCCGAAGCGCGACGAGCTGGCGGAGGCCGATACGGCGATCCTCGACCAGGCGATCGAAGCGCTGGCCGTTTCGCGCCGGGCGATGGCGGAGCAGGGCATCCATCTGGCGTTGGCCGCGATCTTCGGCGTGGTAGCGGAAGCGGACCGCTATTTCGCTTCCCAGGAGCCGTGGGCGCTGAAGAAGACCAATCCGGAGCGGATGGAAACGGTCTTGTGGACAACGGCCGAACTGGTACGACGCGTGGCACTCCTTTGCCAGCCCTTCATTCCGGGATCGGCGGCCAAGCTGCTCGATTTGCTGGCTGTGCCTTCGGACAAGCGTGCTTTCGAGCATGTCCATGCCGACCACGCGCTGGTGCCCGGCGCCGCCTTGCCGGCGCCGGAGGGCGTGTTCCCGCGTTATGTCGAGCAGGGCGCCTGATGCTGGTCGACAGCCATTGCCATCTCGACTTTCCGGACTTTGCCGAGGAGCGCGCGGCTATCGTCGCCCGCGCGCTCGCCGCCGGGGTAGGCCGCATGGTCACGATCTCGACGCGCGTGAGGCGCTTCCAGCAGATCGTTGAAATCGCTGAAACTTTCAACGAAGTCTATTGCTCGGTCGGCACCCATCCGCACAATGCGGCGGAAGAACTCGACGTCACCGCCGACGAGCTGGTGCGGCTTTCCGATCACCCAAAGGTGGTGGCGATCGGCGAGGCCGGGCTGGATTACCACTATGACAAGGCGCCGCGCGATGCGCAGGCACAAGGTTTTCGCACCCATATCGCCGCGGCACGCAGGACCGGCCTGCCGTTGGTCATCCATGCGCGCAATGCCGACGACGACATGGCGTCGATCCTCGAGGACGAGACGGGGAAGGGCGCCTTCCCCTTCATTCTGCACTGTTTTTCGTCCGGACGCAGGCTGGCCGAAGTCGGCGTCGCGCTGGGCGGCTACATTTCTTTCTCCGGCATCCTGACCTTCAAGAATTCCCCCGAGTTGCGCGCCATCGCGGCCGATGTTCCGCGCGACCGGCTGCTGGTCGAGACCGACGCGCCCTACCTCGCGCCGATCCCGCATCGGGGAAAACGCAACGAACCGGCCTTTGTCACGAACACGGCGAAGGTTCTTGCCGGTACTATCGGTGTCAGCGAAACCGAGATCGCCGATATCACCACCGGCAACTTCTTCAGGCTGTTCACCAAGATGCCGCGTCCGGACATGGCGCGGACATGAGCGACCGGCTGCGCTTCACCATCCTTGGCTGCGGCTCATCGCCAGGCACGCCGCGCATCACAGGCGATTGGGGCAATTGCGATCCCGCGAATCCGAAGAACCTGCGCATGCGCACGGCAGCCCTGGTCGAGCGGATTGCCGCCAATGGCGCGCGCACCACGGTCGTCATCGACACGGGCCCGGATTTCCGCCAGCAGATGCTGATGGCTTCGGTCAGGCGTATCGACGCAGTCGTCTATACTCATCCGCATGCCGACCATATCCATGGCATCGACGACCTGCGCGGTTTTGTGCACGACCAGCGCCACAGGATCGACATCCACGCCGACGAGCCGACGATGGAGCGCCTGCGCCAGGCTTTCGGCTATTGCTTCGAGACGCCGCCCGGCAGCTCCTATCCGCCGATCGTCAAGGCCCATATCATCGATCACGCGAGACCGGTGGTGATCGAAGGCGAGGGGGGCGCCCTCACCTTTGAGCCGCTGCCGCAGATCCATGGCGACATCATTTCGCTGGGCTTCCGCATCGGCAGGCTTGCCTACTGCCCGGATATCAGCGACTTCCCGGCCGCCACGGCCGAGCGGTTGCTGGGCCTCGACATGCTGGTGCTCGACGCGCTGCAGTACAACACTCATCCCAGCCATCTGTCGCTCGGCCAGGCTCTGGGCTGGATCGAGAAACTGGCTCCAAACAAGGCCGTGCTGACGCATATGCACGTGCCGCTGGACTACGCCGTGGTGATGGCCGAGACGCCGGAGCACGTGGCGCCGGCCTATGATGGCCTAGTACTCGAAATCCCTTACGAATCAGAGCGATAGCGGCAGCTGCTCAGTTGGCTTTGCAGCCAGTCATTCGTGCATTTGGCTGATAGCCCGAATTCGCGAGGCGGCGCACGCAGCCAGTCCACAGAGTTTGTCGCCAATGGCACCAATGGCGAAAGCGGCGGCAATTCTCGGGTAAGTGTCTAATGTGGAAGTTCCATAATCTATCTTATGCGACTTTTCTGTATGGCCACGCGCCGCGGCGCAACAATGAAAGCATCCGAAAAATGACCACCTTGCCTACCTTTCTCAGCTTTCCCGATCGCCTCCCCGACGGCCGCCTGCCGCGAGCCGTGATCTTCGGAGCGGGTCACGGCACGACCTATCCCGGCCAGGACAGCAGCGGCCATGCCTTGGCCGCCGGCGCCGTCCGAGCTGCCAGCCAGGGCGATGCCCCGCTGGTCGAGCACTGGGATTTCGACCTCGGTGGTCCATTGTTCAATGGCGGACCGGGCTGCTGCACCGACACCGGCGACATCTTGACCATCATGCATGACAATCATGGCAACCGGGCCCGGATCGAGGCAAGGACACGCGAGATCCTGTCCGTGCCGGCCGTGCCGATCATGCTCGGCGGCGACGATTCCGTCGTCATTCCGTTCCTGGCCAGCTTTGCCGACCGTGGACCCGTGTGGATCCTGCAGATCGACGCCCACATCGATTGGCGCGACGAGGCTCATGGCGAGCGCCATGGTTATTCGAGCCCGATGCGGCGGGCGAGCGAGATGCCGCATGTGGCAGGCATGGTGCAAGTCGGCCTGCGCAGCGTAGGCAGTGCACGCATCGGCGAAATCGAAGCGGCGCAGCGCTATGGCAGCCGCTTCGTTACCGCGCGCGAGATTTACGCAAACGGAGTCGAGACCGCTCTGCGGCAGATTCCCGAGGGTGCGCAGGTCGTCGTCACTCTCGACTGCGACGGCCTCGATCCTGGCATCATGCCGGGGGTAGCAGCGCGCACGCCTGGCGGCCTCTCCTACACGCAGGCGATCGACCTAATCGCGGGCCTCGGCAAGCGGGCACGGATCGCTGGATTCGATCTCGTCGAGCTCTATCCGCCCGCAGACATTGACGGCCTCTCCGCCCTCACCGCTTCGAGGCTTCTCGTCAACGTGATAGGTGCGATCGTGCGGCAGCCACGCTTGGAGGGCTAGCATCGGAAGAAACCGGAGCTAAAAGAATCCTTCGAGAAACGCCGCGGTCGCGTCCGAGATGCCGACGATCTTGTTCGTCGCCTGGCGGTAGAATTTGAAGCTGAGCTCCATCTCGGGCCGGCCGTCCTTCCAGTCCCTGAAGCGCTTGAGTTCATTGCGGCCCAGCCGTTTCGTCGCCAGGGCGGTACGGCGCACTGAGACACTGACCCGCGGCGTCTGCCGTTCGAGATGGGGGCGTCTCGGGATAGCCTCCGAAGAGGTCACGACGCCGCGTGCGACAAGCCCCTGCCCGCCTTCGTTCTCGCTGGCGAACAGGAAGATGACGTCGCCTTTAGCAATGCGCTTGCCGCCATACATGGTTTTCTGGGCGGCGAAGACGAATGTCTCCGCCCGAGGATCCTCGATCTCGGCCTTGATGGCATATGCCATGCCTTACGGCTCCCGGCTGAGGCCGATCCGGTAGCCCAGGACGCGCCGGGCGCCCGGTTCGATCAGCATGACACCCGGCTTGGCGGCGAACTCGCCGTCGAAATCGACGGGGCTGGCAATGCCGTGCCAGGGCTCGATGCACAGGAAGGGCGCGCCGCCGGGCTTGGACCAGATGCCCAGCTCGTTGAAGCCCTGCCACGACATCTCGATCGCCGGGCCGCGGCCGGCGGTGTAGCGCACGCTGCTGCTCGCCGGCCTGTCGAGGATGACGGCGTCGTCGACGAACAATTTTTCGGACAGCGGCAGCATCTTTCCCGCGATGGGCGTGGGTTGCGGATCCGACAACAGCAGCCCGTCCTTCAGGCGGCGCACCGGCGCCGGTTCATTGTCGGCGAAGGTCAGCCGATAGGCGTCCTTGGGCAGTTCCGGCAGCAGCGGCCAGTTGAACGCCGGATGCGCGCCGATCGAGGCCGGCAGAGGCTCGTCGCCGGTATTGGTGATCTCGAAGGTCACGCCGAGCTGCCGGTGTTTCAGCTCGTAGCCGATGGCGAGGCGAAAGGCGAAGGGATAGTGCGTCCGGGTTTCGGCGTCATCCGACAGGACCAATGTGCAGGAGGTAGGCCCCTGCTCTGCCCAGGCAAAACGCCGATCGCGGGCGAAGCCGTGCTGCGTCATCGGATAGGTCTGGCCGCGATGGCGCAGCTGATCGCCCTGGAGTCGGCCGACGATCGGGAACAGGACCGGCGAATGACGGCGCCAGGCTGGCCCCGCCTGCCACAGAAGCTCGGTGCCGTCGCCATCGCGTAGCGAGACCAGCTCGGCCCCCTGCCCGACGATGGTCGCCGAGATCCCGTCAGCGTGAAGCGTCACCTGTTCCATTGCGTCCTCGCGGCTGGCTAGTCTGGCCGGCAGGCTAGCAAAAGGGCGCGCGTGAACTCAAGCACGGCAGGCAGATCCACCTTGGTCGCGGATCGTGGATGCCTTGATGAGCGTCGACAGAAATGGCCGGAGGTTTCCCTCCGGCCACGCCGAGGTCAGCAGTGTTGCCTGCTACGGCCCGGGCTATTCGCGCTCGCCGGTGAAATTCAGGAGCAGCTGGAAGATGTTGATGAAGTTCAGATAGAGCGAGAAGGCGCCGAAGACGGCGAGCTTCTGCTGCGATTCCGCATCGAAATTCTCAGCATACTGCTCCTTGATGGTCTGCGTGTCCCAGGCGGTGAGGCCGACGAAGACGGCGATGCCGATCACCGAGATGGCGAATTGCAGCGCGGTCGAGCCGAGGAACAGATTGACCAGGCTTGCGATCACCACGCCGATCAGGCCCATCATCAGGAAGGACGAGAACTGCGTCAGGTCGCGCCTTGTCGTGTAGCCGTAAAGGCTGGTGGCGCCGAACATGGTGGCGGCGATGAAGAAGGTGCGCGCGATGCTGGTCGAGGTGAAGACCAGGAACACCGAGGCGAGCGACAGGCCCATGACGGCGCAGAAGGCCCAGAACATCGCCTGCGCGCTCGCCGCTGACATGGTCTGCATCTTGAACGAGAAGAGCATGACGAAGGCGAGCGGCGCCAGCATCACCACCCATTTCAGCGGGCTGGAGAAGATCGGCACGTAGAGCGCCGGCGTCGAGGCCACGAAGAAGGCGACGAGGCCGGTGACAACGAGGCCGAGGCCCATATAGTTGTAGACGCGCAGCATGTGCTTGCGCAGGCCCTCGTCATAGACGGCTCCGGCCTGGACGCCGGTGCCCATTCGGTATCCCAGATTGGGGCTGTTCATTTGGTTCTCCTTGGTTCTCAGTAGAGAGTTCTGGCGAGCTTCTCGGCGGCACGGTCGAGGCTGCCGGCGTCGCCGCGCCCGACCACCGCATAGGCGACCTCTCCGATCTGGAAATAGGCGGTCGAGATGTCGTCGGCGGGCGCGACCGTCGGCTTCACGACGTCGAACGTGCCCGGCCTGATGGCGAACAACGAGACAAGGCCGAGGTCCCTGGTCTCGACCGCCATCTCGACGCTCGGCCCGAATTGCGAGGGATAGACCTGGACGTCGCGGATATTCCAGTCGTCGGGCAGCGACGGCATGACGATTGCGGTGGCCGCGCGGATCTCGTCGGCATCATAGCCCGGCGCTTCCCGCTGCGACGGCATCGTCTCGCGCATCAAGGTTGTCCGGTGCGCTCTCACGGCATCCTCGACATAGGCGGGCGGCTGCGTCGAGGCGACCACCTTGGTCACCGCGATCGGTCCGAAAATACCGTTGGCAAGCCAACCCGCCGCGACCAGCACGGCCGCGGCCGCGGCGCGCTGCAGCACGGCAAGCATACGCCCCCTGGCAAGCGCCCTTTCCAGCCGCCGCGCCGCTTCGGTGGTGGCCGGCCGCGCCATGCCGACGGGTCCGGCGAGCGCGACGCGCAGTTCGTCGCGTGTCCTCAGGTCCAACATCACGCGCGCCGCCGCTTCCGGGCGCGCGGCGAGGTGCGCCTCGACCTCGATGCGGCGGGCGACATCCAGCTGGTCGTCGACATAGGCGTCGAGATCGGCATCGGTTACGGGGTCGACAATGACGGTCATTGATCGTCTCCCACGATCCTGAGATGTGGCTTGGCTTTCTGCGGCGCGCCCTCCTCCATCTCGCGCAGCGCGGCGCGCGCGCGGCCGATGCGCGACATCAAGGTTCCGAGCGGCACGCCGATGACCTCCGCCGCCTGCTGATAGGACAGCCCCTCGATGGCGACGAGATGGAGGGCGGAGCGCTGTTCCTCGGGGAGCGAAAGAAACGCTTCCCGAACCTGCGACAGGCGCACGGAATGGTCCTGCGAGGCCGGCACGCTCTGGTCGGCGACCAGGCCGGCCTGTTCGATGCGCGCCGTCTCGGAGCGGCGCGAGCGCATGCGGTCGATGAAGATGTTGTGCACGATCGCCAAGAGCCAGGCGCGCAGATTGCCGCCCGAGCGAAAGGTCGCGCGCCGCTCATAGGCGCGCACCAGCGCGTCATGGACGAGATCCTCGGCATCAGTGCCGTCGCGCGTCAGCGAGCGCGCATAGCGCCGCAGCGATCCCAACTGCCCGACAATATCGAAGCGTGCCATAGACCGTTTCATGCCCTGTTTACGGAGCATGTAGGGGATTTAATCCCCTTGCCCGGCATTTTCTTTATGCATCGCCGGCGCGCTGAGGAAACCGCTGGCGCGGCGGGGGCTATTTGCGTATCACTCCGCCGCCATTGGAGTCCTTTTCGATGTTCGAGACCCTGCAGCCCGCGCCCGCCGACAAGATCCTTGCCCTGATCGGCCTCTACCGCAACGATCCACGTCCGGGCAAAGTCGACCTCGGCGTCGGCGTCTACAAGGACATCGACGGCAGGACGCCGGTGATGCGCGCCGTGCGCGAAGCCGAGAAGCGGCTGCTGGCGAGCCAGGACACCAAGACCTATCTCGGCCTTGCCGGCGACACCGGCTTCAACGCCGCCATGATCAATCTCGCCTTTGGCGACAAGGCCGACCATTCGCGCATCCGCGCGGCACAGGCGCCTGGCGGATCCGGCGCGCTCAGGCTGGTGGCTGAGCTCCTGCAGCGCACGCGCCCCGGCGCGACGGTGTGGCTATCCGACCCGACCTGGCCGAACCATCCGCCCGTGATGCGGGCCGCCGGCCTTGAGGTCCGCAACTATCCCTATTTCGATGCCGCCTCCGGCGCTGTGCGCTTCGACGAGATGCTGGCAACGCTCAGGACGGCCAACAGCGGCGACGTCGTGCTCCTGCATGGCTGCTGCCACAACCCGACCGGCGCCAATCTCGACGCCGCGCAGTGGGCGAAGGTCGCCGACGTTCTCCTGGGGCGCGGCCTGCTGCCTTTCGTCGACATCGCCTATCAGGGATTTGGCGAGGGCCTGGACGCCGATGCCGCCGGCTTGCGGCTGCTGGCCGAGCGGGTGCCGGAAATGGTGGTCGCCTCGAGCTGCTCGAAGAATTTCGCCGTCTATCGCGACCGCGTCGGTGCTGCGATGATCATGGCCAAGGACGGCGCCCAGGCCGACGTGGCGATGAGCCAGATGCTGGCAGCGGCACGCGCGCTCTATTCGATGCCGCCGGATCATGGCGCGGCCGCGGTGCGGATGGTGCTGGAGGATGCCAGCCTTAGAAAGGACTGGGAGACGGAGCTCGAGGAGATGCGGCTGCGCATGCTGAGGTTGCGCGTCGCTTTCGCCGAGGCGTTGCGCCGGCAGTCCAACTCGGATCGCTTCGATTTCGTCGCCAGCCATCGCGGCATGTTTTCCAGGCTTGGGCTGACGGAGGCACAGGTGGAGCGCCTGCGCACCGATCACGCCGTCTACATGGTCGGCGACAGCCGCATCAACGTCGCCGGCCTGCCGGAGGACGGCATGGACGATCTCGCCAAGGCGATTGTCTCAGTGCTCGACTGAAGCCCGCGACAGCTGTGGACAAGTCACGCCGGCGAGCCGCCGGGATGGCCGACCTGCGGGCCGCGCGCTAGCTTGAGGCCATGAAACCCTCGAAAGACATTTCCCGGCTGATCGAGATCATGGCCGCGTTGCGGGCGCCCAAGACCGGCTGCCCCTGGGATATCGAGCAGAACTTTTCGACCATCGCGCCCTACACGATCGAAGAGGCCTATGAAGTGGCTGATGCGATCGCGCGCGGCGATTTCGACGATCTGCGCGAGGAGCTTGGCGACCTGCTGCTGCAGGTCGTCTACCATGCGCAGATGGCCGAGGAGATCGGCGAGTTCGCTTTCGGCGACGTCGTCGAGGCCATCACCACAAAGATGATCCGCCGCCATCCGCACGTCTTCGGCGACGAGAAGGCGCGCAGCGCCGGCATGGCCAAGGGCATGTGGGAGAAGATCAAGGCTGAGGAGAAGGCTGAAAAGCGCAGTGCCCGCATCGCGCGCGGGCTCGATCCGGAAGATCACGGCAGGGGTTTTCTCGACAGCGTGCCGGTGGCGCTTCCTGCCCTGACGCGCGCGCTGAAACTGCAGGAGAAGGCGGCGCGCGTCGGCTTCGATTGGAGCGAGGCAGCTCCCATCCTGGACAAAATCGAGGAGGAAATCGGCGAATTGCGCGAAGCGCTCGCCACCGGTGACGCGGCTCCGATCAAGGACGAGTTCGGCGACATGCTGTTTGCCGTCGTCAATCTCGGCCGCCACCTCAAGCTCGATTCGGAAGCGGCGCTCAGCGGCACCAATGAAAAGTTCCGCTCGCGCTTCCACTATGTCGAGCAGGCCCTGGCGGCTTCGGGCGGTTCGCTGGAGAAGGCGACGCTCGACGAGATGGAAGCGCTTTGGCAGCAGGCCAAAAGCGGCAAGTAATCAGCCGGTTAGCTGCCGCTCTTGCGATGCAGGCGGCTCTCGATCTCCTGCCGGGCGCTGTGCGTGGCCGTGAGCGAGAGAGTGACGCTGCCGTCCTCATTGTCGGTGCGCGAAACGATGTCGCCGTTGCGGTACAGCCAGTCGACCTGGCCGATCTGGGCCGGGTTCAACGTCACCGTCATCGTTTCCAATTCGCCCGACACGCGCGTCTCGATGAGCGCCTTCAGCGTGTCCAGTCCCTCGCCGGTCACCGCCGAAATCGCGATCGGCGGCGACTTGCCGCTCGCCCCTTCGGCAAGGAGCCGCTCGCGATTGCCTTCGTCGAGCAGGTCGATCTTGTTCCAGACCTCGATCACGCGGTTGGTGTCGGCGGCGTCGACGCCGAGATCGCCAAGGATGCGTTCGACATCCTCAGCCTGGGCCGCCGTGTCCGGATCGGAGATGTCGCGCAGATGCAGCACCAGATCGGCCTCGACGACCTCTTCCAGCGTCGCCCGGAAGGCGGCCACCAGATGCGTCGGCAGGTCGGAGATGAAGCCCACCGTGTCCGACAGGATGATCGGCGTGCCGTGCGGCAGTCGTACGCGCCGCAAGGTGGGGTCGAGCGTCGCGAACAGCATGTCCTCGGCCAGCACCCCTGCCCCGGTGAGCCGGTTGAACAGCGTCGACTTGCCGGCATTGGTGTAGCCGACGATCGCCACCACCGGAAACGGCACCTTCTTGCGCTTGGCGCGGTGCAGGTCGCGCGTGCGACGCACCGTTTCCAGCTCGTGCTTCAGCTTGGTGATCTTGTCCTGCAGGATGCGGCGGTCCGACTCGATCTGGGTTTCGCCGGGGCCGCCGAGGAAGCCGGCGCCGCCGCGCTGCCGCTCAAGGTGGGTCCAGCTGCGCACCAGCCGGCCCTTCTGGTAGTTGAGATGCGCGAGCTCGACCTGCAGCGTGCCTTCCTTGGTGCGCGCCCGCTCGCCGAAGATCTCGAGGATCAGCCCGGTGCGATCGAGCACTTTGGCGTTCAGTTCCTTTTCGAGATTGCGCTGCTGCACCGGCGTCAGCGGATGGTCGACAATGACCAGCTCCGCCTTGCGTTCTTTCACGATGTCGGCGAACTCGGCCACCTTGCCGCTGCCGAGCAGCGTGGCCGGCCGCGGGTCGGCGACCGTCACCACCGCGGTGTGGACCGGGTTGAGATCTATGGCGCTGGCAAGCCCGACCGCTTCGTCGTGGCGGGCATCGGCCGAGCGGCTCAGCCGCGGGCGGCTCGACTCATCGTCGCCGCGCGGCTGGCGGGTAAGCACCGGCACAATGACAACGGCCCGGGTCGGATCCTTGGCTTCCGGCCCGAGTTGATGTCCTTGTTTTCCGCGAACGCTGCGGTCCGCGTCCTTATCACGTGCCAATCAGGCGCCCTGGCTTTCCTCACCATCGAACATCTGAACCGGCTGGCTCGGCATGATCGTGGAAATGGCGTGCTTGTAGACGAGCTGGGAGTGCCCGTCACGCCGCAACAACACACAAAAATTGTCGAACGAAGTGACGACGCCGGTCAGCTTCACGCCGTTGATGAGGAAGATGGTAAGTGGATTTTTGCTCTTGCGAACTGAGTTCAGGAACAGGTCCTGAAGGTTTTGCGATCGTTCCGCCATTTTTCTTGTCTTTCGCCGATCCCCTTCGGTTTGCAGCCAATGCGCCAAATTACGCGGCACGTGTCAAGCGCGCAAACCCCCTCTTGCCGATACAAAGGCAAGCAGAACGAGATAGTTGAGGTTAACTCCAGTTGTGCGGTTATCAGGCTGGACTTTTTTCCGCAACGTCAAAAAAAGCCTGCCGCAACGAAAGTGTCATAGAGCCAGGATGGCCATTTGCGATTGGCGCACCGTCGATTTCGACCACCGGCATGGCGATTGTGGTCGCCGAACTGATGAACGCCTCCCTGGCAGCCTTGGCCTCAGTGACCGAAAAACCGCGCTCCTCGATCTTGAGGCCGAGCTTGGCGGCGACATCGAAAAGCGTCGTGCGGGTGATGCCGCGCAGGATGCCGTGCTCGGCCGGCCGGGTCACCAGGACGCCGTCCCTTGTGACGATCCAGGCATTGGACGAGCCGCCTTCCTTGACGTTGCCATCGGCGTCGACGAACCAGGCTTCCTGTGCGCCGGCTTCCTTGGCCTTCTGCTTGGCAAGCACATTGGGCAAAAGGCCCGTGCTCTTGATGTCGACGCGGTCCCAGCGATTCTCAGGCACGGTGATGACCTTGATGCCGGCCTCCACCCGCTTCGCATTCGCCGCCGGATCGGCTTTCCTGGCGGTTATGACCAGGGAAGATTTCGTGCCAGCCGGCGGAAAAACGAAGTCGCGGCTGGCGACGCCGCGCGTCACCTGCACATAGACAAGGCCGTTGACCACGCCGTTGCGATTGACCACCTCGCGCAGAAGCAGCGGCAGCACGCCCTCCGAGACCGGCCAGACGATCGACAGTTCCTTCAGCGAGCGCTTGAGCCGGGCAAGATGGCGCGGCATGTCGACGATATGGCCACGCGCCACCTCGCAGACCTCATAGACGCCGTCGGCGAACTGGTAGCCGCGATCCTCGATATGGACGCTGGCTTGGGAATGGACGACATAGCGCCCGTTGACATAGGCAATGCGCGGCATGGGCATCCTCGGGGAAATATCGGGCTTTCTTAGGCGATTCTGCCCTTGCCGTAATAAACAATCGCGTGGGCCAAGCCGGTCTAGACGCCGAGCGACTTCAGCTTGCGATGCAGGGCCGAACGCTCCATGCCGATGAACTCGGCCGTCTTCGAGATGTTGCCGCCGAAGCGGTTGATCTGGGCAATCAGATAGTCCTTCTCGAACTGCTCGCGTGCCTCGCGCAGCGGCAGCGCCATGATGTGTTGGTCCGACTGATTGGGCGTGCGTGGCATGACGTCGCCGATCTCGGAAGGCAGAAGGTCGGCGGTGATCGGGGCCTCGGGATTCTCCCCTCGCGCCAGGATCATCAGCCGCTCGACATTATTGCGCAGCTGGCGAACGTTGCCCGGCCAGTTATGCGCCTGCAGCACGGCAAGCGCATCATCGCCGATGCGGCGCGGCTTGATGCCGGCCTGGCGCGCGATCTGCTTCATGAAATTGTCGACGAGATAGGGAATGTCCTCGCGCCGCTCGGCAAGCCCCGGCACCATGACCGGAACCACCGCCAGGCGGTGGTAGAGGTCCTCACGGAAGCGGCCGTCGGCGATCATCGCCTCGAGGTTTTGCGAGGTGGAGGAGATGATGCGGACATCGACCTTGACGCGCTTGGTGCCGCCTACCCGCTCGAACTGCTGCTCGACCAGCACACGCAGGATCTTGTTTTGCGTTTCGCGCGGCATGTCGGCCACTTCGTCGATATAGAGGATGCCGCGATGCGCTTCCTCCAGCGCGCCGACCTTGCGCTCGGTGCCGTTCGATTCGGTGCCGAACA
This sequence comes from Mesorhizobium sp., assembly GCF_004963255.1. Lineage (GTDB taxonomy): Bacteria > Pseudomonadota > Alphaproteobacteria > Rhizobiales > Rhizobiaceae > Mesorhizobium. Next base: position 133,556 of record NZ_SUGA01000008.1, read on the forward strand.
GTTCGATTTCCATACGCTCGGGCGTGATGGTGGCCGCGCTCAGCGTCACGAACGGGCCGGCCTTGCGCGACGACAGGGCGTGGATGGCGCGCGCCGTCAGCTCCTTGCCGGAGCCGGACGGGCCGACGATCATGACGCGGCTGTTGGTCGGTGCGACGCGCTCGATTGTCTGCCGCAGTTGGCTCATGGCCGACGACATGCCGATCAGATCGAAGGTCTCGCCGCTGCGCTGCTTGAGGTCGGAGACCTCACGCCGCAGCTTGGACGTCTCCAGAGCGCGCTCGGCGATCAGGATCAGGCGATCGGCCTTGAACGGCTTCTCGATGAAGTCATAGGCGCCGCGCCGGATGGCCGACACCGCCGTTTCGATGTTGCCGTGGCCGGAGATCATCACGACCGGCATGTTCGGGTGCATGGTCTTGATCTCGTCGAGCAGCGCCAGGCCGTCGAGGCGCGAGCCCTGCAGCCAGATGTCGAGGAAAATCAGCCGCGGCGCGCGGTCGGCGATCGCCGCAAGCGCGCTGTCGGCATCATGCGCCGTACGGGTTTCATGACCCTCGTCGCTCAGGATACCGGCGACAAGTTCGCGGATGTCTTCCTCGTCATCGACGATGAGAATGTCAGACGCCATTACCGACCTTTTCAGTTTCTCGTTCGTGTTCGTTTCGACCTTCACCGCGTGGCGGCGCGGCTACGACCGTCGCCGGCGGCAGGATGATAGAGATCATCGCGCCCCGGCCACCATGGAAATCCGCTGGCGCGTCGTGCAATTCGAGACGGCCGCCATGGTCCTCCACGATCTTCTTGACGATAGCGAGGCCGAGCCCGGTCCCCTTCTCGCGCGTCGTCATATAGGGCTCGAGAAGCCTTTGGCGATTCTCGCGCGGCAGCCCCTTGCCGTTGTCGATAACGTCGATTCGTATGGCGCCATCTTGGCGCCCCGCTTGAATCCGGATTGTGCCGTCCGAACGATCCTCCGGATCAAGTCCGTCGATCGCCTCGGCGGCGTTCTTGATGACGTTGCCGAAGGCCTGCGCCATCAGGCGGCTGTCGAAGGTGCCTTTCAGAGGTTCACTGCCGAAGTCGCGCTGGAAGGCGATGTCGGGGCGGCTGACCTCGACCAGGAAGGAGGCCTCGCGCAGCGACTCACGCAGGTCGATCGCCTTCATCTCCGGCTTCGGCATGCGGGCGAAGGCCGAGAATTCGTCGACCATGCGGCCGATGTCCTCGACCTGGCGGATGATGGTGTCGGTGCACTGGTCGAAGACCTCGCGATCCTCGGTGATGACCTTGCCGTAGCGGCGCCTGATGCGCTCAGCCGAAAGCTGGATCGGCGTCAGCGGGTTCTTGATCTCATGCGCGATGCGCCGCGCCACATCCGCCCAGGCCGACGAACGCTGCGCCTGGACGAGATCGGTGATGTCGTCGACGGTGACCACATAGGATTTCTCTTCCTCGCCGTCGTCGCCGGACTCTACCGTGACCTGGACATTGAAGGTACGCTCCAGGCCGGTGCGGAAGAAGGTCACCTGCTCGCGATAGACCGGCTTGCCCGACTGGCGTCCGATCTCGAAAACCCGGCCGACAAGGGGCAGGACCGCCGAAAGGTTCTGGCCGAGCGTCGCACTTGCCGAAATCGCCAGCATGGTTTCGGCCGAGCGATTGACGATGGTGATGATGCCGTAGGGATCGACGCCGATGACGCCGGCGGTGACGCCGGCCAGCACCGCCTCGGAGAAACGCCGGCGCTCGTCGATCAGATCCTTGGCCGAAAGGAGCTCGTTGCGCTGCGATTTGAGCTCGAGGATCATGTTGTTGAAGGTATCGCCGAGCGAGGCGACGTCGCCGTGCCCGTGCGCCAGTCCGA
>NZ_SUGA01000008.1:135432-205855 GCF_004963255.1 Mesorhizobium sp.
GACGTCGAGATTGCCGGTGGCCACCTCGTCGGCGGCGCCGATCAGCTGGCGGATCGGCCGCACGATCCGGTCGGCGACGGCGATGCCGGTCCAGATGGCCGACAGGATGATGATCAGCGTGAGCGACAGGTAAGGCAGCGCAAAGGCAACCTGCGAGGTCCGCCGGTTGTCTTCCAGGTTGCGGTATTCGTCGGTGTTGGCCTTGACGATCTGGCGCGCCTTGATGACGTCGGGATCGACCAGCCGGATCGTATAGAGGTAAAGCCCTTCGATCTCGCGCAGCTTGATGATGGCGCCCATGATGTTGCGGGTGCGCGGCTCGATTAGCACCGGCTTGCCGGCCGCCGCGGTGTCGACGGCGCCCGCCGGCGGTTCAGGCATGGCGAAGTCGGCGTCGGTCTTGGCTTTCATGACGAACGAGCCGTCAGGGTTGATCAGGGCGGCGTGCGCCAGTCCGCGGCCAACGGCTTCCTTGTTCAACAGATCGAGGAAACCACTACGGTCGAGGCCGTAGAGCGTGCGCGAGGCATCGAGATCGTATGCCATCGACAATGTCGTGCCCTGCAGGTTGCGCGCGTTCTCCTGCACATAGGCATCGGCTATCGACAGCGACGAGTTCACGATCGTCTTGGTGCGGATCTCGAACCAGCGGTCGAGACCGATGTCGAGCGTGATCGAGGCGATGATCGCTACCATGATGGCCGGGATGGCGGCAACCAGCGCGAACATCGCGACGATGCGCACATGCAGCCGCGAGGCGGCCCGACCGTGGCGACGCGCCAGGACGATGCGGCGCACCTCGCGGGCGATCAGCGCGATCAGGAACAGGACGAAGACGGCGTTGGCGGCGACCAGGGCCCAGGTCGTGTCGGCGGTCGGCGCGATCGGCGTTGCACCGACCAGGATGGCAAACGAGATCGCCGCCGTGATCACCGCGCCGGCGATGGCGACCACGCCGGGCAGCGCCAGCAGCCGTCGGCCGTCACGCGTGCCGGCCTGGCTGAAAAGCGGTTGGTTCAGGGTCGGAGCCTCAGCTGCCATGTCGCGCTACAGAGTCGGTCATTGCGTCGGATGTATGCAACGCATTGTGGCGATTATGCAACAAGTGTGGCCGAGGACGAAATCTTTCCCCCGTCAATTCGCCAATTACCGAAGGCAAGAGGCGGCGCTATGGCTGCCTGGACGACTTGTAGACGTTGACGCCAAGCTCGCGGATCTTCTTGCGCAGCGTGTTGCGGTTGAGTCCCAAAAGCTCCGCGGCCTTGATCTGGTTGCCCCGCGTCGCCGTCATCGAGGCCAGCACCAGCGGATACTCTACCTCGGCGAGAATGCGCTGGTAGAGCCCCGACGGGGGCAATTCGCCGGCAAAGGAAGCGAAATAGCGCTGCAGGAAATGCTCGACCGCCTGGCCGATCGACAGATCGTCGGGGATGAGCGCGCCGCCATCCGGCACGACCGGCCTTTCGCCGGTCTTGAGCTCGGACTCGATGATCTCCGACGAAATCTCGTCCTGCGAATAGAGGGCGGCCAGCCGGCGCACCAGGTTTTCCAGCTCGCGCACATTTCCCGGCCAGGGATAGCGCTTCATGAGCTCGATGCCGCCGGACGAAATACGCTTGGTCTGCAGGCCCTCGCTGGCGCCCTGCTTGAAGAAGTGCCGGACCAGATCGGGAATGTCCTCGGAACGCTCGCGCAGCGCCGGCAGCCTCAGCGGCACGACGTTGAGGCGATAGAACAGGTCTTCGCGGAAGAGGCCCTGGTTGATCAGCGTGCGCAGGTCCTTGTTGGTGGCAGCGACGATGCGCACGTCGGTCTTGATCGGGGTGCGGCCGCCGACCGTCGTGTACTCGCCCTGTTGCAGCACGCGCAGCAGCCGGGTCTGCGCTTCCATCGGCATGTCGCCGATCTCGTCGAGAAACAGCGTGCCGCCCTCCGCCTGCTCGAAGCGGCCGCTGGAACGGTTCTGCGCGCCGGTGAAGGCGCCCTTCTCGTGGCCGAACAGTTCCGATTCGATGAGGTCACGCGGTATCGCCGCCATGTTGATGGCCACGAACGGGCCGCCGCGGCGTCGGCCATATTCGTGCAGTGCGCGCGCCACCAGCTCCTTGCCGGTGCCGGACTCGCCGCTGATCATGACCGTGAGATCGGTCTGCATCATGCGCGCCAGCATGCGGTAGATGTCCTGCATGGCGGCGGAGCGGCCGACCAGCGGCATCGTTTCCGGCTGATCCTCCGCGCGCGCGTCGAGCTTCGGCCGCTTCGGCTCGGACAGCGCCCGGTTGACGATGTTGAGCAGCTCGGTGAGGTCGAACGGCTTCGGCAGATATTCGTAGGCGCCCGTCTCGGACGCGCGGATGGCGGTCATGAAGGTGTTCTGGGCGCTCATGACGATGACCGGCAGCTCGGGCCGAGCCTTCTTGATGCGCGGCAGCATGTCGAAGGCGTTTTCGTCCGGCATTACCACATCGGTGATGACGAGGTCGCCTTCCCCCGCCGCCACCCAGCGCCACAGGGTCGAGGCGTTCGAGGTGACACGCACTTCGTGGCCGACGCGCGACAGCGCCTGGTTCAGCACGGTGCGGATGGCCGCATCGTCGTCGGCGACCAAAATATTGCCGCGAACGCTCATTTGCGGTCTCCTTCTGCTTCATCGCCTGAGCCGGGCGAAGTCTCCTTCCAGGCCGGCATCAGGACGCGGAACGTAGTGCCCCGCGGCGTCGAATCGCATTCGATGATGCCGCCATGCTCGCCGACGATCTTGGCGACCAGCGCCAGCCCGAGGCCGGAGCCATTCGGCTTGGTGGTGATGAACGGATCGAACAGGATCGGCAGGATGTCTTCCGATACGCCGGGACCGTTATCGTGCACGCAGAATTCCAGCGGCAGCGAGACGCGGTCCTGCGTTCCAGGTACGGAAACGCGAATGCCGGGACGAAATGCCGTCGACAGCACAATCTCACCCTGCGGATCCGATCCGATCGCCTCTGCGGCGTTCTTGACCAGGTTGAGGAAGACCTGGATCAGCTGGTCACGGTTGGCGAAGACCGGAGGCAGTGATGGATCATATTCCTCCAAGATCTTGATCCGCCTGGCAAAACCGTTCTTGGCGATCGCCTTCACATGATCCAGAACCACGTGGATGTTGACAGGAAAACGCTCGATCGGCCGCTCATCGGAAAACACTTCCATGCGGTCGACCAGCGATACGATGCGGTCGGTTTCGTCCGTGATCAGGCGGGTGAGCGCGCGATCCTCGTCCGAAGCCGACAATTCGAGCAACTGCGCCGCGCCCCTGATGCCGGAGAGCGGGTTCTTGATCTCGTGCGCCAGCATGGCGGCCAGGCCGGTGACGGAGCGCGCAGCGCCGCGATGCGTCATCTGGCGGTCGATCTTGTCGGCCATCGACCGTTCCTGGAACATCACGACGACGGAACCCGGAAACTCCGGCACAGGCGCGACATAGAGATCGACCATCTTCTCGATGCCGAGGCGCGGCGACGAGACGTCGACGCGGTATTCGTTGACCGGCGCACGGCGCTCGCGCACCTGGTCGACCAGCGTCAGCAGCGGGCTTCCGAAGGGCACCAGCTTGGACAGCGTGTTGCGGGCAAGCATGGTCGCGCTGGAGCGGAAGAAGTCCTCGGCATCCGCATTGGCGAAAGTGATGAAGCCCTCGGGATCGACCATGATCACCGGGCGGCGGATGGTGTTGAGCACGATGTTGGCGGCGTCCGCCATGCTAGTCGGCTGTGGGGCGTCTGCCTTCATGCCGCGCTCCGCAGGCCGGTCGACTGGGCGCCGTCGACAAAGGTGCGGCGCAATTCGGCAACGACCTCGCCCGGCTCGAAGGATGTGAGAATGCGTTTCCGCTGCTCGGCAGAAACATCGGGAGCATGGCGGTCAAGATACCAGCCGAGATGCTTGCGCGCTTGGCGCAGCCCGCTTTCGATGCCGTAGAGCGAAAGCATGTCCTCGTAGTGCGAGACGACGTAATCGGTTAACTCTTGCGCCGTCAGTGGAATACCCTGTGTCTTTGCGCCGCCCGCGGCTGCCGCAATGCCGCCGGCGATCCATGGCGCGCCGTAATGCGCGCGGCCGATCATCACCGCGTCGGCGCCGGATTGATCGAGGATCGCCGCTGCTTCCTCAGGCGCGCCGACATCGCCATTGGCCACCACGGGAATCGACACGACTTGCTTGATGCGGGCGATGGCGCGCCAGTCGGCCTTGCCCTGATAGAACTGGCAGCGCGTGCGGCCATGCACGGTCACCATGCTGACGCCGGCCTGTTCGGCGCGCCGCGCCAGCATCGGGGCGTTTAGCGCGCTTTCGTCCCAGCCGAGCCGCATCTTCACCGTTACGGGCACCGAAACGGCGCCGACCACCGCCTTGATCAGGGACAGCGCATGGTCGAGGTCGCGCATCAGCGCCGAGCCGGCATAACCGCCGGTCACCTTCTTCGCCGGGCAGCCCATGTTGATGTCGATGATATCGGCGCCCTCGCCCGCCGCGATTCGCGCGGCCTCGCCCATATGGGCGGCCTCGCGGCCGGCTAGTTGCACCATATGTACCGGCAGGCCGGAATGACGTATACGCAGGTCGCAGCCCGCCCTGCCCTTGGCCAGTTCGCCGCTCGCCACCATTTCCGACACGACCAGCCCCGCGCCATGCGCGTGGGCGCGCCGCCGGAACGGCTCGTCGGTGATGCCCGACATCGGCGCGAGGAAAACCCGATTGCGGATTTTCACCCTGCCGACATCGAGTGGCGATGCCAATGTGGTCAGTTCAGCCATGCACAAAAACCAAGCATGTTCGATCGTTGCACATTCTCTAGCCAGAAGTGTGGCATTGTGCAACGCGCAATGACGTCACATTAAGGCGCATTTTGGAAAATGCTGGCCTTCGGCCATCACCCCGACTAGAGCATGATGCCGAAAAGTGTGAGCGGTTTTCGGCCGACATCATGCTCTACTTCTTTGATTTAGAGACGGATTCAGATTTCAGGTCGAAATCGACCTGAAATCATCCGTCTCTAGGACCGATCGGAATGAGCGAGGCAAGCGAAAAGCAAGCGGCGTCCCCAGGCGGCGGGATCGGAGTGGTGATCGTGGCCGCCGGCCGTGGCGCGCGTGCCGGTCAGGCCGACGGTCCGAAGCAATATCAGCGCATCGGCGGCCGAGCCGTTATCGCTCATACTCTGGATATCTTTCTTTCGCATCCGTCGATCGGCCCGGTTGTTGTCGCCATCCACGCCGACGATGCCGAGCTGTTGCAACGCGCCGCGGGGGCACACGCCGAACGTCTCATCACTGTCATCGGTGGCCCGTCGCGCCAGGCCTCCGTCCGGCTCGGCCTCCTCGCGCTGAGGGACCAGGCACCCGAAAAGGTGCTTGTGCATGACGCCGTGCGCCCGTTCGTCGATGCCGGGCTGATCGATCGCACCATCGAGGCCATCGGCGAGCGCCACGGCGCCCTGCCGGCACTGCCCGTGGCCGATACGCTGAAGCGGGAATCGGCCACCGGCATGATCGACGAGACGGTGTCGAGGGCCGGCCTTCATGCAGCGCAGACGCCGCAGGGTTTTCCGTTCTGGCCGCTGCTTGCGGCGCATGAGAAGGCGCATCATCTGGGCAAGACCGAGTTCACCGACGACGCGGCGATCGCCGAATGGGCGCAGATACCGGTCAAGATCGTTCCTGGATCGCCGGACAACGTCAAACTCACCTGGGCAAGGGACATCGCATTGGCCGACGAGCGGCTCTCCAGCGCGCAGCAGCGCTTCCCCGATATTCGCACCGGCAACGGCTACGATGTGCATGCGTTCGAGCCCGGCGACCATGTCACGCTCTGCGGCGTCGCCATTCCCTATGATCGCAAGCTCTCCGGCCATTCGGATGCCGATGTCGGGCTGCATGCGCTGACCGACGCGCTGCTTGCCACCTGCGGCGCCGGCGACATCGGCACGCATTTCCCGCCATCGGACCCGCAATGGAAGGGTGCAGCCTCAAAAATCTTCGTCGAGCACGCGGCCAAGCTGGTGCGCGAGCGCGGCGGCCGCATCGCCAATGCCGACATCACGCTGATCTGCGAGGCGCCGCGCGTCGGGCCGCATCGCGCGGCGATGACGCAGGCGCTTTCCGCCATGCTCGGCATCGCGCCCGAGCGCATTTCGATCAAGGCAACGACCAACGAGAAGCTCGGCTTTGTCGGGCGCGGCGAAGGCATCGCGGCGATCGCCACGGCCTCCGTCGTCTATCCGGGAGAGGTTCCGGCATGAGCAACGCCGAACTTGCCATCGCTTTGCTCCAGGCCTGTCAGCAGCGCGGCATCATGCTGGCGACGGCCGAAAGCTGCACCGGCGGCCTGATCATTGCCGCGCTGACCGACATCGCCGGATCCTCCGCCGTGGTCGATCGCGGCTTCATCACCTATTCCAACGAAGCCAAGATGGAGATGCTCGGCGTCTCCGCCGCCACGCTCGAGGCGCATGGCGCGGTCTCGCGCGAGACAGTGCTGGAAATGGCCGCGGGCGCGCTGGCGCATTCGCAAGCAAGCCTCTCGCTCGCCGTCACCGGCATCGCCGGTCCGAGCGGCGGCTCAGCCGACAAGCCGGTCGGCCTTGTCTGGTTCGGGATTGCATTGGCCGGACAGCCGGTTGTCGCCGAACAGCAATTGTTCGGCCAGAAGGGCCGCGAATTCATCCGGCACGAGACGGTGCGGCACGCGCTGCAACTCGGGTTGCGGGCGCTCGGCGAAAGTCAGGCTGGCTTCGCGCCATAGATGACATCGGCGCGCTTCTCGAAGGCTTCCGAGAACATGCGGAAGGCGCGGTCGAACATCGTGCCCATCAGCGCGCCGAGAATGCGGCTCTTGAATTCGTAGTCGATGAAGAAATGCACCTCGCAGCCGCTGTCGGCGGGATCGAAGCGCCAGATGTTGCTGAGGTATTTGAACGGGCCGTCGATGTATTTGACGTCGATGGCGTTCTCGTCCGGCTTCAGCAGCACCTGCGTCGTGAAGGTCTCGCGGATCGCCTTGTAGCCGATGCTCATGTCGGCAACCAGGATGGTGCGGCCGTCCCGCTCCTTGCGCGAGCGCACGGTGAGCGATTCACAGAGCGGCAGGAATTGCGGGTAGGCCTCGATGTCGGCCACCAGCGCGAACATCTCTTGCGGTGTATGCGCGACGCGGCGTGTCGCCTCGAATTTCGGCATTGAAGATCAGCTGGCCTTCGCGAGCTGCGCCTCGCGCGCCGCGCGCAGCCTGGCGAAATCCTCGCCGGCATGGTGCGAGGAACGCGTCAGCGGGCTCGATGCCACGAGCAGGAAACCCTTGGTCTTGCCGATCGTCTCGTAGGACTTGAACTCGTCCGGCGGGATGAAGCGGATCACCGGATGGTGCTTCTTTGAGGGCTGCAGGTACTGGCCGATGGTCATGAAGTCGACATTGGCCGACCGCAGATCGTCCATCAGCTGCAGCACCTCGTTCCGCTCCTCGCCGAGGCCGACCATGATGCCGGATTTGGTGAAGATCGACGGATCGAGTTCCTTGACCCGCTGCAGAAGCCGGATCGAGTGGAAATAACGCGCGCCAGGACGGACCGTCAGGTAATTCGACGGCACGGTTTCGAGATTGTGGTTGAAGACGTCGGGCTTGGCGGCGACGACGATCTCCAGCGCGCCGTCCTTGCGCAGGAAGTCGGGCGTCAGGATCTCGATCGTCGTCGAGGGCGTCGCCGCGCGGATGGCGCGAATGACGTCGGCGAAATGCTGCGCGCCGCCATCTGCAAGGTCGTCGCGATCGACAGAGGTGATGACGACGTGGCTCAGCCCCATCTGCTTGACGGCGTGTGCCACGCGCGCCGGTTCATCCGGATCGAGCGCTGTCGGAATGCCTGTGGCGACATTACAGAAGGCGCAGGCGCGCGTGCAGATCTCGCCCATGATCATGAAGGTGGCGTGCTTCTTGTCCCAGCACTCGCCGATATTCGGGCAGCCGGCCTCCTCGCACACCGTCACCAGCTTGTGCGACTTCACGATCTCGCGCGTCTCGGCATAACCCTTGGAAACCGGCGCCTTGACGCGAATCCAGTCGGGCTTGCGCAGCACCTCCTGGTCGGGCCGGTGCGCCTTCTCGGGATGCCGCGGGCGCGGCCGGCTGGCGATCGTGTCGACGACTGTGACCATCTCAAACCCTTCGCGGCCGCTATTTTCAGCCGCCTTCCTTCGTCATCTAGGACTTTTCGCGGCAAAGAAAAAGGCCGGGGCAGCGCATGCCGCCACGGCCTTTTTCGCATAGCGCCTTTCCTTCAGCGGCGAACGAGCCGCCCGACGAAGATCAGGAGGCAGGCCCCGATGAAGCCGGTGATCAGATAGGCGACCCAGCCGACGCCGAACGACTGAATGTTGAGAGCCTGCAGGATCGCGTTCAACACGATCGCGCCGACGATGCCCATGATGATGTTCATGAAGATCCCAGTGTTGCTCTTCATGACCATCTCGGCCAGCCAGCCCGCCAGGCCGCCGACGATGATGGCTGCGATCCAGCCGACGCCATTCAAATGCATGTGCCAGTTCCTCCTCGATCAGGTGAAAATGCATCCGGATACGAACTGCCTTGCCGGCGGCTTTCTCCGGCTGCCGCATGTGAGTCTCACCCGACCAATCTAGCATGGATTGGCCATCTATCGCCGATCGGCGGCCTATCACCGATTGGTGACCTGTCATCGGTTGATGACCTGTCATGCGTTCAAAGCGCGGCCATAGGCGTCGAGCACGCTCTCTTTCATCATCTCCGAAAGCGTCGGATGCGGGAAGATCGTGTGCATCAGCTCTTCCTCGGTGGTCTCCAGGTTCATCGCCACCACAAAACCCTGGATGAGCTCGGTCACTTCGGCGCCGACCATATGCGCGCCGAGAAGCTGCCCGGTCTTCTTGTCGAAGATGGTCTTGACGAAGCCCTGGTCCTCGCCGAGCGCGATCGCCTTGCCGTTGGCGCTGAACGGAAAGCGGCCGACGCGGATGTCCTTGCCTTCGGCCTTGGCCTTCGCTTCCGTCAGGCCGACGGACGCGACTTGCGGGCTGCAATAGGTGCAGCCGGGGATCTTCAATTTGTCGATGGCGTGCACGCCCGGGAAATTGGCGATCTTCTCGATGCAGACGACGCCCTCATGCTCGGCCTTGTGGGCAAGCATCGGCGGGCCGGCGACGTCGCCAATGGCATAGATGCCTGGCACATTGGTCTTGCCGTAACCGTCGACGACCATGCAACCGCGGTCCGTCTTCACACCGAGCGCTTCCAGGCCGAGGTTTTCGATGTTGCCCTGCACGCCGACGGCGGAGATCATGCGGTCGGCGGTGATCTTCTCGACCTTGCCGTCCTTCATCTCGACATGCGCGGTGACCGAATTGGCGCCCTTTTCGACCTTGGTCACCTTGGCCTCGAGGATGATCTTCATCCCCTGCTTCTCGAACTGTTTTTGCGCGAATTTCGAGACTTCCGCGTCCTCGACCGGCATGACCTGGGGCAGCAGCTCAACCACGGTCACGTCCGCGCCCATGGTGCGATAGAAGGAGGCGAACTCGATGCCGATGGCGCCGGAGCCCATGACCAGCAGCGATTTCGGCATCTCCTTCGGCACCATCGCCTCGAAATAGGTCCAGATCAGCTTGCCGTCCGGCTCGATGCCGGGCAGCGCGCGTGGCCTGGCGCCGGTCGCCAGGATGATGTGCTTGGCGGTATAGGTGCCCTCGCCCTTGACGCCTTTCGGCACCGGCGGCTGCGGCTCCATCGCCTTCTTCGCCGTCTTCGAAACGACGACCTCGCCGGGCTTGGAAAGCTTGGCCTCGCCCCAGATGACGTCGACCTTGTTCTTCTTCATCAGGAAGCCGACGCCGGTGTTCAGCCTGAGCGACACTTTGCGCGAGCGGTCGACCACGGCGGCGGTGTCGGGGCTGACCTTGCCGCCTTCGAGCTTCAGGCCGTAATCCTTGAGGTGATCCGAATAATGCATGATCTCGGCCGAGCGCAGCAGCGCCTTGGTCGGGATGCAGCCCCAGTTCAGGCAGATGCCACCCAGATGCTCGCGCTCGACGATCGCCGTCTTGAAGCCGAGCTGGGCGGAACGCACCGCCGTGACATAGCCGCCGGGGCCTGAGCCGATGATGATGACGTCGTAGGATTCAGCCACGGGGTTTTCTCCCTGATCTTTCTGAAGGTTAGAGTGAGAGCATCACGCGCACGAGCGGCGCCAGCGCCTTGCCTATGTTGCGCGTGTTCTCGGCATCGAGATGGACGCCGTCGAGCGGCGTGGTGGTGGCGACGGTGCCGGCGTCGAAGAAGCCGCAGCCGGCCTCGTCGGCAAGTGCCGAATATTGCGGCGCCAGACGCTTGGAGGCGTCGTCGCCGCCGGCGAACATTTCCTTGAATTCGGCATTGTCGGTGCGCGTCACCACCGGCGGCGCGACGATGAGGATCTGCGGCGCGGGCCAGTCGAACGGATAGTCATGGCCGCGCACGATGTCGATCAGGCGCTGGATGCCCTGTTTGGCGGCAACCGGATTGCCGTGGATCCACGGCTTCATGTCGTTGGCGCCGAGCATGATGATGATCAGGTCGAGCGGCGCATGGCTGGTCAGGACCGTCGGCAGCACACGGGCACCATTGCGGTCCGCGCCGGCCAGATGGTCGTCGAAGGCCGTGGTGCGACCATTGAGACCTTCGGCGACGACCTGGATATCATCGCCGAGCTCAGCTCCGAGCACGCTCGGCCAGCGATCCTCGAGCGCATGGCGCCCGAGGCTGGCGGCGTCATAGCCCCAGGTGAGAGAGTCGCCATAGCAGAGAATCGTCTTCATGCCTTCGCCCACACCCCTGCCGTCAACTGTCGACCAGGCCGCCAGCGCGCGATCCGCCCGACGGCAAGAACAAGGCGAAAAGGCCGGTGAAGAATGTCCGCACCGCCTTTTCCCGTCCTACACCAGCATGCCCATCGGGTTTTCGATCATGCGCTTGAAGGCGCCGAGCAATTCCGCGCCGAGCGCACCATCGACGGCGCGGTGATCGGTGGACAGGGTCACCGACATCACGGTGGCTATCTTGATCTCGCCCTTCTTCACCACCGCCCGCTCCTCGCCCGCGCCGACCGCCAGGATCGTCGCATGCGGCGGGTTGATGACGGCGGCAAAGTCCTTGATGCCGAACATGCCGAGGTTCGACACTGCCGTGGTTCCGCCCTGATATTCTTCGGGCTTCAGCTTGCGGCTGCGGGCGCGGCTCGCGAGATCCTTCATCTCGTTGGAGATGACCGACAGCGTCTTTTCGTCCGCGTGCCGGATGATCGGCGTGATCAGGCCGCCAGGGATCGACACGGCGACGCCGACATCGGCATGCTTGTGCTTGACCATGGCGTTCTCGGTCCAGGAGGCATTCGCATCCGGCACCGCCATCAGCGCCATGGCCATGGCCTTAATCACCATGTCGTTGACGGAAAGCTTGTAGGCGGGAACTTCGCCTTTGTCGGTCTTCTTCATCGGTGCTGCGGCATTGAGCTGCGTGCGCAGAGCCAGAAGCGCATCGAGCTCGCAGTCGAGCGTCAGATAGAAATGCGGGATGGTGGACTTCGCCTCGACCAGGCGGCGCGCGATGGTCTTGCGCATGTTGTCATGCGGCACGAGCTCGTAGGAGCCTTCGGCGAACAGCTTCAGCACCTGATCGTCCGACATCGGCTTCGGCGCGGGCGCCGGAGCGGACGGGGCGCCGGTGGGCGCCTTCGCAGCCGGCGCGGCCTGGGCGCCGCCGGAAGCGATCGCCGCCTCGACGTCGACCTTCACCACGCGGCCATGCGGACCGGAGCCGGTCAGCGCCGTCACGTCGACGCCGGCATCCTTGGCGATGCGGCGGGCGAGCGGCGAAGCAAAGACGCGATCGCCGGCGGCGTGGCCGTTGGCGACGGGAGCAGGTTCGGGCTTCGCCGGCGCGGGCGCCGCGGTCGCCGCTTTCGGAGCCTCCTTGGGCGCTTCGGCCTTCGGGGCTTCCGCTTTCGGCGCTTCAGCCTTGGGCGCGGCAGCGCCGCCGCTCTTTGCCGCAGCGCCGGCATCCTCGCCCTCGCCGGCCAGGATGGCGATCAGAGCGTTGACCTTGACGCCTTCGGTGCCGGCCGGAACCACCAGCTTGGCGACCGTGCCTTCATCGACCGCTTCGACTTCCATCGTCGCCTTGTCGGTCTCGATCTCGGCGATCACGTCGCCCGGCGAAACCTTATCGCCTTCCTTGACCAGCCATTTCGACAGATTGCCCTCTTCCATGGTCGGAGAGAGCGCCGGCATAGTGATGTTGATTGGCATGATGTCCTCCCGACCGGCTCAGCGATAGGTAACGGCTTTGACCGCCTCGACGACCTCGCCGACATTGGGCAAAGCCAGCTTCTCGAGGTTCGCCGCGTAAGGCATCGGCACGTCCTTGCCGGCGATGGTTATCACCGGCGCGTCGAGGAAGTCGAAGGCGCGCTGCGAGACCTGGTTGGCGATGTGATCGCCGACCGAGTTCTGCGGAAAACCTTCCTCCACCACCACCAGCCGGTTGGTCTTCTTCACCGAGGCGATGATTGTGTCGAAGTCGAGCGGCCGGACCGTCCTAAGATCGATGATCTCGGCATCGATGCCCATGCCGCGCAGCTCGGCCTCCGCCTTGACGGCATAGGTCATGCCGATGCCGAAGGAGACGATGGTGACGTCCTTGCCCTTTTTGTGGATGCGCGCCTTGCCGATCGGCAGCACGAAATCGTCGAGCTTCGGCACATCGAAGGAATGGCCGTAGAGGATCTCGTTCTCGAGGAAGATGACCGGGTTCGGATCGCGGATCGCCGCCTTGAGCAGGCCCTTGGCGTCGGCCGCGGTGTACGGCATCACCACCTTGAGGCCGGGGATGTGGCTGTACCAGGCGGCGTAGCATTGCGAGTGCTGCGCGGCGACGCGGGCTGCTGCGCCGTTCGGGCCGCGGAAGACGATCGGCGCGCCCATCTGGCCGCCGGACATATAGAGCGTCTTGGCGGCCGAGTTGATGATCTGGTCGATCGCCTGCATGGCGAAGTTGAAGGTCATGAACTCGACGATCGGCTTCAGCCCGGCCATCGCAGCGCCCACGCCGACGCCGGCAAAGCCGTGCTCGGTAATCGGGGTATCGACCACGCGGCGCGGCCCGAATTCCTGCAGCAGGCCCTGCGTGATCTTGTAGGCGCCCTGGTATTCGGCGACCTCCTCGCCCATGACGAAGACGTCGCCGTCGCGGCGCATTTCCTCGGCCATGGCGTCGCGGAGCGCCTCGCGCACCGTGGTCGAAACCATTTCGGTGCCGGCGGGAATGTCCGGGTCGGCCGCGACTTCCGTCTTCGGTGCGGCGGCGACAGGGGCCGGAGCTTCGCTCTTGGCGGCAGCGGGCGTCGGCCCAGGCGCGGCTTCAACCTTGGCAGGTTCTTCCTCGCCGATGCCTTCCCCGGCCTTGTCGACGTCTTCGCCGTCGACCGCGAGCACGGCGATCACCGCGTTGACCTTGACGCCTTCGGTGCCGGCGGGAACGACGATCTTGGCCAGCGTGCCTTCGTCGACGGCTTCGACCTCCATCGTCGCCTTGTCGGTCTCGATCTCGGCGATGACGTCACCGGCGACGACCTTGTCGCCCTCGTTCTTCAGCCATTTGGACAGATTGCCCTCTTCCATCGTCGGCGAGAGCGCGGGCATGAGAATTTCGATCGGCATGTCCTTGCCCTCCCCTTAGAGTACGATGTCGGTCCAGAGCTCGGACGGATCCGGCTCGGCGTCGTTCTGGGCGAATTCGGCGGCGTCGGCGACGATGTCGCGAACTTCCTTGTCGATGGCCTTGAGCTCGTCCTCGCTTGCCCACTTCTTGTCGAGCAGCCGCACCCGAACCTGTTCGATCGGGTCGTGCTCGGAGCGCATCTTCTGCACCTCCTCCTTGGAGCGGTACTTCGCCGGGTCGGACATCGAATGGCCGCGATAGCGGTAGGTCTGCATTTCGAGGATGAGCGGGCCATTGCCGGCGCGGCACCATTCGGTGGCGAGATCGGCTGCCGACTTCACGGCGCGGACGTCCATGCCATCGACCTGGATGCCCGGGATCTTGAAGGAGGCGCCGCGATGCGAGAAGTCGGTCTCTGCCGACGAGCGCGACACCGACGTGCCCATGGCGTAACGGTTGTTCTCGATGATGTAGATCACCGGCAGCTTCCACAGCGAGGCCATGTTGAAGCTCTCATAGACCTGGCCCTGGTTGGCGGCGCCGTCGCCGAAATAGGTCAGCGAGACGTTCTTGTTGTCGCGGTAGCGGTTGGCGAAGGCGAGACCGGTGCCGAGCGACACCTGGGCGCCGACGATGCCGTGGCCGCCATAGAAATGCTTCTCCTTGGAGAACATGTGCATGGAGCCGCCCTTGCCTTTCGACAGGCCGCCGCGGCGGCCCGTCAGTTCGGCCATGACGCCGCGCGGCGACAGGTCCATCGCCAGCATGTGGCCATGGTCGCGATAGGCGGTGATCATCTGGTCGCCTTCGACAAGCGCCATCTTCATGCCGGTGACGACGGCCTCCTGGCCGATATAGAGATGGCAGAAGCCGCCTATGAAGCCCATGCCGTAAAGCTGGCCAGCCTTCTCCTCGAAGCGGCGGATCAAGAGCATATGCCGGTAGGCGGAGAGCTCTTCCTCCTTGGTGAAATCAGCGGGCTTGGGCGCTGACAGATTGGGCTGCTTGTCGGATCTGGACTTGTTGTCGGATCTGGATTTGGCGGGCGCTTTTTTGGCGGCGGTGGCCATGCGTCACTCCCTGTTGGCGTCTCTTTGCGGACATTCAGGGAGATCGAAAAGTCTCCCCACCGATTTGCGCGAGGCTAACATGCAAGGATGCATTGCGCCATGCTGAAAAATGCATGGCTGGCATGCATCTAAGCGATTAGAATCATTGCAAATAACGGCGATTAACCGAAATTCGGTTATTTCGTCGCGGAGGGCAGCATGATGGTGATTTCGTCGGGCTGAGACAGATTGAGCGCCTTTCGGGCCTGCTCGTCAAGCATATCCTTTTCCAGCGTGCCTTCATGAATCAACTGGACACGGCGCTCGAAGTCGACCCGGCGCGCCTTCACGGCATCAAGCTGGGCCTGCAGTTCGGCCGCCCGGGCCTCGAGCCGGTATTTGGAATAGATCCCGAATTCGCCGTGATAGGCGTGGAAGCCGAAATAGGCCAGGAACAGCACGCAAAGCGAGGGGATGATCAGCCTGCCGGTGTTTCTCTGCTTGTGCTGACGTGTCCACATGACCCGAACCCTCGCGGCCGCGAACGCAAACGACCATGAGTCGTATTTCGCCTGATTGTGCTTAATGGACGGTTACGGGCGACCTGGTGCGGGGCCGCCGGAAACGAAAAAGGGCGGGAATGCCCCGCCCTTTCCGAACTGTTCCAAACAGGCTGGATCAGCCTTTGAACACCGACTTGCCGGCGTAACGCGCCTGCTTGCCGAGCTCTTCCTCAATGCGGATGAGCTGGTTGTACTTGGCCATGCGGTCCGAGCGCGACAGCGAGCCGGTCTTGATCTGCCCGCAATTGGTGGCGACCGCGAGGTCGGCGATGGTCGAATCCTCGGTCTCGCCCGAGCGATGCGACATGACGGCGGTGTAGCCGGCCTTGTGCGCGGTCTCGACCGCGTCGAGCGTCTCGGTCAGCGAACCGATCTGGTTGACCTTGACCAGGATCGAATTGGCGACGCCCATGCGGATGCCGTCGCGCAACCGCGCCGTGTTGGTGACGAAGAGGTCGTCGCCCACGAGCTGGGTCTTCTTGCCGATCAGGTCAGTCAAATACTTCCAGCCTTCCCAGTCGTCCTCGGCAAGGCCGTCCTCGATGGTGATGATCGGATAGTCGGAAGCGAGCTTGGCAAGGTACTTGGCCTGCGCCTTCGGATCGCGGGTCTTCTTCTCGCCCTCATAGACGTAGTTGCCGTCCTTGAAGAACTCGGTCGCCGCGCAGTCGAGGCCAAGTGCTACATCCTCGCCGGGCTTGAAGCCGGCCTTCTCGATCGATTCCATGATGAAATCGAGAGCCGACGGCGCGCTCTTCAGGTTGGGGGCAAAGCCGCCCTCGTCGCCGACATTGGTGTTGTGGCCGGCATCCTTCAGCTTCTTGCGCAGCGTATGGAAAATCTCCGAGCCCCAGCGCACGCCGTCGCGCAGCGTCGGCGCGCCGACGGGCAGGATCATGAACTCCTGGAAGTCGATCGGGTTGTCGGCATGCGCGCCGCCATTGATGATGTTCATCATCGGCACCGGCAGGACATGCGCCTTGGCGCCGCCGACATAGCGGTAGAGCGGCAGGCCGGCGGCCTCGGCAGCGGCCTTGGCGACCGCCAGCGATACGCCGAGGATGGCGTTGGCGCCGAGGCGGCTCTTGTTCGGGGTGCCGTCGAGCTCGATCATCGTCTGGTCGATATGGATCTGGTTCTCGGCCTCCATGCCGCCGATCGCCTCGAACAGCTCGCCGTTGACCGCTTCGACGGCGCGCTGCACGCCCTTGCCGAGATAACGCGGCCCGCCGTCGCGCAGCTCGACCGCCTCATGCGCGCCCGTCGATGCGCCCGATGGCACCGCGGCGCGACCCATCGAGCCGTCCTCCAGCACCACGTCGACCTCGACGGTCGGATTGCCACGGCTGTCCAGGATTTCACGCCCGACAATGTCGATGATGGCGGTCATTTGCGATGTCCCCGATTGATCGATTGAAGCGTCGCGCCCCTCTTAGCCAAAGCGGCGCAAAAGGCAATCGGCGCGCCAGCAATTATTGCCGCGGGCCGGATTCACGAAGCGCAAATTTCTGTCATCATAAGTCATGCCCATCGCGTGGCCTTCTCGTCTATGGTCGCGTTCGCGCGGGGCGAAACAGGAGGAGTTTCGCCATGTCCCAGTTGAGCGGTATCGTGAGTTTGTTCCTGATCGCGGCGGCGTTCCTGACGTCGTGCGACGACCAGAAACCGCAGCAGAGTTCGGTGGAATTGTCGACGCTCCAAGCGGCGCAGTAGTTCAAAAAGCCAAAGGCCCCCGGGTTTTGCCCGGGGGCCTTTCAGCGCACCTATCAAGCGGTCAATGCCAATAGGGCTTCACGTGATAATACTGGAATGAGGCATCGCGTGCCGCTTCGCCGTCGGCGCCGGTCAGCTCCTCGATCGAATATGCGGGCGCGGCCTGCAATTGCTCCTTGGTGAACGGCACGACATAGCCGCCTTTGTCCTCATCATAGTCGAGCGTCGCCCACGGGACGGCGTGGTACTTCTCGCCCATGCCGAGGAAGCCGCCGAAACCGATCACTGCGAACATGATGCCGTTCGACATCTTATCGAGCATCACGTCCTCGATACTGCCGATGCTCTTGCCTTCGGTGTTGTAAACAGACGTGCCGATGACGCGCGAGGCGGCGATGGCTTCGGTGTGCCCGGACGGGGTGGTCATGGTGGTGCTCCTCTCGATTGAATGCCTGCATTGACAATGAGAGGAGCGGGTGAAGGTTCCCGACTTTTGCATGCTGTCGACCAGGCAGTGCCAACTCCCACAAGCCAGCGCGAGGTCCGTCGCCGCAATCAGTGCCCCTTGGCGATGCGGTCGAAGGCCATCAGCTTTTCCAGCAGCGCCGGCATGTCCTTGAGAGGCACCATGTTAGGGCCATCTGAAGACGTGGAATTGTCGGGGTCCTGATGGGTCTCGATGAAGACACCGGCCACACCGACGGCAACGGCCGCGCGCGCCAGCGTCGCGACGAAGCGCCGTTCGCCGCCGGAGGAGCCGCCCAGCCCGCCCGGCTGCTGCACGGAATGGGTCGCGTCGAAGATCACCGGAGCGCCGATCTCGGCCATGATCGGCAACGAGCGCATGTCCGAGACCAGCGTGTTGTAGCCGAAGGAGACGCCGCGCTCGGTGGTGAGCACGTTCGCATTGCCGGAACCGGTGATCTTGGCGACGACATTCTTCATGTCCCAGGGCGCGAGGAACTGGCCCTTCTTCACATTGATGACCTTGCCGGTCCTTGCCGCGGCGACCAGCATGTCGGTCTGGCGCGACAGGAAGGCGGGGATCTGCAGGACATCGACGTGGGGCGCGACGATGGCGCATTGTTCCTCGGTGTGGACGTCGGTCAGCACCGGGAGCCCAAACTCCTTGCGCAGATCGTCGAAGATCGGCATCGCCGCTTCGAGTCCGGCACCGCGGGTCGCCGAAAGCGAGGTGCGATTGGCCTTGTCGTAGCTGGTCTTGTAGACAAGGCCGATGCCCAGCCGGTCCGTCAGTTCCTTCAGCGCGCCGGCCATGTCGAAAGCGTGCTGGCGCGATTCGAGCTGGCACGGGCCGGCGATCAGCGACAGCGGCGCATTGTTGGCGAAGACGACCTTGCCGACGGTTACCGATGAATTGGGCGCCAGGGGCTTGCTCATGGGATCTCCCGGAAGATGAAGGCGGCGCCCTGCCCGGGCGCCGGCGGAACGAAGATATCATTGCCGCTCATGTTGTGTCGGACTGCGTTGTCCGCAAGCAACTGCTTGGCGGCGGCCGTATCGCGAACCGAGAAAACGATGGCCGTGAAGCGCAGGTTCGGCGATGGCGCGACTTTCAGCCCAAAGCGCGAGCCATAGTCTTCGCACGAAAGAACGCTGAGGACCGCATTCGGCAGCCGCACCGCGTCGCCATCGCGCGCATCCGCTTCGGCGGCGGTCGCGATCAATCCGATCTGGGCTGCGGGCCTGTCACTGACGGCGATGATTTCGAGAATACCCGTCACGCCATTGGCGTGCGCCTGCAGCGCCGTGCGATCGATCTTTGGCGCGTTGATGCGCTGGCAGGCGAAGAAGAAGGCCTCGTCGGCCTCCTTGTCGGATACGAATGCCAACTTGAAGGAAGCCATGTCGCTCTTGCCGTTTGCGTCGGTAAAGGCGCGCGAGAAGCTCAGCATCCCGCCGGCCGAAAGACCGGCCTCGACATAGCGTCTATGATCGGCATCCGCATTGGCCGTTCCGAAGACAACAGCAGAAAAACCTTCCTCGCCAAGGGTTTGACGGTAGAGACGGTCGCGCGCGACGAAGACATTGCCTTCGCTTATGGCGAGGTCCGCCGTCTGTTCATTTCCGATCGCCAGCGGCTCCAGATAGGTGCCGTCGGCGAAAAAGACGCAGGCATTCTCCGTGCCGAAGGGGTGAATGCCCGTGGGCGCGACGACAAAGCCGAGCGACGTCAGGCGCGAGCGGACGGCATCGAGGTTCTGTGCCGGCAGAACGAGATGGTCGAGCGGATGAGCGGATTTTTTGGTCATGCCGGCGCGGTTTGCCCCATTCCGCCCCGCGGTTCAAGGGCGCGGGATCGACAGTATGCGCGCTATGCCGGTTCAGGCCGCGGCAACGACATCGGCCGAATAGCGCAGTTCGCGCATCGGCTTCACCTTGCTGGTCGTATCGGCGTAGATCGGATGCGCCTTGTAGGCGGCAAGCGCCGCCTCGTCCTCGAACTCGGCATAGACGACCACGTCGATCGCGTTGGAGAACAGATCGACCTTGGTGTTGAGCGTCACTTCGAAATGCTTGGAGTACGGAATCTTGCCCAGCGCCAGCAGGCCCGAGCGCACGGCCTCGACATCTTCCTTGCGCCGCACGCTGAAGAAAACGATGTGCCGGATCAAGCCAACCTCCGTGATCGTCGATTCAGCGGTGTTTTTGTGGGAGCGACGCCTGGGCGTCAACCAGCAACGATGTCGCGCCCGCGATATGCAATCCGCCAGGCTTTATCCGGTGACTTGGCGCACGATGCGCGACATTTCCCGCACGGTCACGTCGAGATAGTGACCATGATTGTAGAGGCCATCCCAGATCAGGAAGAAGGCAATGGCTGCGATGACGATTACATAACGCATGGCTAAAACTAGCGCATGTGGACGGCTGGAACCAGACTTGAAGCGGCAGCGGTCCTTCGAGTTCACGGCTTTTTGCGCCGGGCCGCTTCTCCAGGCCGGTCACCAAGCCCTCGACAGCGGCGCCAAGGAAATCAGCTCTTGTCGTCGTCGCCCTGCGTGATCAGGCGCGCGCTGCGCTGACCGGTGAGATATATCCATAGCCAGCTAAGCGAGACCGCCAGGCGGTTGCGAAAATCGATCAGGAAATAGATGTGGGCGATGCCCCACAGCCACCAGGCGAGCCAGCCGGTGAGCTTGATCCAGCCGAAATCGATCGCGGCGGCGCGTTTGCCGATCGTCGCCAGATCGCCGGCATGCCGGTATTGGAAAGACCGCGGGGCGGTGTCGCCGGCAAGCCGCGCCTTGATCGTAGCGGCGACGTGCTTGCCCTCCTGCTTGGCCGACGGCGCTACACCCGGCACAGGCTTTCCATCCGGCCGCAACACATGCGCGGTATCGCCGATCACGAAGATCTCCGGGCTGCCGGGCACGGTCAAATCAGGTTCGACCAGCACCCTGCCCGCCCGGTCGGCGGAAGCGCCCAGCCATTCGGCCGCCGGCGAAGCTGCTACGCCGGCGGCCCAGATGATCGTCCTTGCCGGCAACTGCTTGTCGCCGAAGACGACGCCCTCGGCATCGAGTTGGGTGACGGGGCGGCCGAGCTCGACGGTGACGCCGAGCCGTTCCAGCGCCTTGCGGGCGTAGTCGGAAAGCTGCGGCGCGAAATTGGCCAGGATGCGGTCCCCCGCCTCGATCAGCACGACTCGCGCCTGGCGCGTGTCGATGTTGCGGAACTCGCCGCGCAGCGTGTCATGCGCCAGCTCGACAATCGTGCCGGCGAGCTCGACGCCCGTCGGCCCGCCGCCGACGATGACAAACGTCAGCAACGCCTGGCGCCTGGCGGGATCGGCTTCGCGTTCTGCCTGCTCGAAGGCGAGCAAGATGCGGCGCCGGATCGTGGTGGCATCCTCGAGCGTCTTCAGCCCCGGCGCGAACGGTTCCCATTCGTCATGGCCGAAATAGGCGTGGCGCGCGCCGGTGGCGAGCACCAGCGTGTCATAGGGAACGGAGCTGCCGTCTTCCAGCAGCACGCGCTTGCCGGCGCGGTCGACGCCGGTGACAGTGCCGAGAAGCGTCGTCACGTCCTTGCGCCTGCGTAAGAGATGACGGATCGGCCAGGCCACTTCCGAGGTCGCCAGCGACGTCGTCGCCACCTGGTAGAGCAGCGGCTGGAACAGGTGGTGATTGCGCTTGTCGATCATGGTGATGCGCACCGGCGCACCAGCCAGCGCGCGGGTGAGTTCGAGCCCGCCGAACCCGGCGCCGACGACCACGACATGATGCCTGGCTTCGCTCATTTCATCCACCTCGCGGTGTAAAACTACCACATAGAATGTAGGTATTTTTGTGCGCTGCAACAACATCTTGCCGGCTGGAAACATGCCCCAGAGTCGTCGCGCGGCGTCGTGAATGCATATGTAGCGCGTGCTGCCGCAGGTATAGCGTGAGACCCCATGACAGGAGCCTATCATGGCTGACAATCGCGACGACGAAGGGCGGGCCCAATACGCATCACCGCCCTGCTTCATGCATGAACTCGATCCGGAATACCGGGCGCCGCTGTCCGATTGGACAGATATCAGGCGTTGGCGCAAGGCCGAACGCGAGCGGCTCATCAATGCCCGGCTTGCCGTCTCAGCCGATGCGCGCGCCGCCATGTCGGCACGTATCGCGGACGGCCTCGACGCGCTCATCGGCGACATAGAAGGCCGGATGGTTAGCCTCTATTGGCCGTTTCGCGGCGAGCCGGATCTGCGTGGCTGGATGGCCTCTATCAACGAGCGCGGTGGCCGCACCGCGCTGCCTGTCGTCATCGAGAAGGGTCAGCCGCTGATCTTTCGCGCGTACAAGCCGGGCGACCGGCTGGAAAAGGGCGTCTGGAACATTCCGATCCCGGCCGAAGGTGATCCGGTCCTGCCCGACATCGTGATTTCGCCGATCGTCGGCATCGACCCAGGCAAGTATCGGCTAGGCTATGGAGGCGGCTTCTACGACCGCACGCTGGCGGCCATGCCGTTCAGGCCGCTGGTGATCGGCGTCGGTTACGAATTGCAGCGCATTCCCACCATCTACCCGCAACCGCACGATGTTCCGATGAGCGAAGTGGTGACTGAGGCGAATTCCGCCTAAACGGTCCAGGTCCAATCGATCGGATAGTGGAAAATCGGCGTGAAAGTGACGCCGACCGCCTCCATGTCCCTGCGGCCGTCGACGACCATCTCCTTCAGGGTGTTGAGTTGCGCCGCATGCTCGTCGGTATCCCAGACGCTAACTTGGACCATCTCGCCTTTCGGCGAGACGCCCGAATAAAAGTGGAGGAGCCCCGGCAGCCGTCTGACGGCTGGGATGATGTACTGCGCGGTCTTCTTGCTGGCGGCATCAACCTGGGCAAACCGAGCCGGATCGAAGCTGGCGCGCGAGATGCGGATGACGGAGGTTGTCGGCAATGACTCGGCGAGCGTAGTTCTTTCTGTCATATCGCAGCTGCTGCCTCCTGCTGGTTACGAGTCCAGATACTAGGCCATCTCGGGCCGCAGCCCGACTGCCGTACGGTCGACGATCTCGCGCAGCGCGAAGGACGAGTTGATCTTCGTCACATGCGGCATGGCCGACAGCCATTCCTTGTGGATGCGCTCATAGTCGACAAGGTCCTTCGCCGCTATGCGCAGGATGTAGTCGTATTCGCCCGACATCAGATGGCAGGAGAGCACGTTCGGGCAGCGTTTGATCGCCGCCTCGAAATCCGACAGCGTCTTTTCGAATTGGCCCGACAGCGATATGTGCACGATCGCCGTCATCTGGTGGCCGAGCGCGGAATTGGACAGCCTGGCGTGATAGCCGCGGATGGTTCCGGACTTTTCGAGATTGTCGAGCCGGCGCGAACAGGCCGATTGCGACAGGCCGACCTTCTCGGCAAGCGCCGCGTTGGGTATCCGGCCATCCTTCTGCAAAGTCTCCAGAATGGCGATATCAATCCTGTCGAGCGGCATTTTTCGTGATTCCTGCGAACTTCTTCCTATTTTGCGCAACGATTATCGAAGAGCAGCCCTTGCCGCAAGTGCATTCGCAAACACATACGGAACGATTCGTGGTTGACTGCCATTACTGCATGTCGCCTTCGTGCTCGAGGCCGATGGCATGCACGAGTGACAGGGAGAGCGCCCTTCGAAGGCGCACAGGAGAAGAAAATGCGTGTCGGCTGCCCCAAGGAAATCAAGAACCATGAATATCGCGTCGGCCTGACGCCCGGCTCGGTCCGCGAATATGTCGCGCATGGCCACGAGGTGCTGGTCGAGACCGGCGCCGGCGCCGGCATCGGCGCCGATGACAACGCCTATCGCGCCGCTGGCGCCACCATCGCCAAGACGGCCGCCGACGTGTTCGCCAAGTCGGACATGATCGTCAAGGTCAAGGAGCCGCAGCCTAATGAATGGATGCAGCTGCGCGACGGCCAGATCCTCTACACCTACCTGCACCTGGCTCCGGATCCGGAACAGACCAAGGGCCTTCTCGCTTCGGGGGTCACAGCGATTGCCTACGAAACCGTGACCGACGACCGCGGCGGCCTGCCGCTGCTCGCGCCGATGTCGGAAGTCGCCGGCCGCCTGTCGATCCAGGCCGGTGCGACGGCGCTGCAGAAGGCCAATGGCGGCCGCGGCGTGCTGCTTGGCGGCGTGCCCGGCGTGCTGCCCGGCAAGGTGACCGTGCTCGGCGGCGGCGTCGTCGGCCTGCATGCGGCCAAGATGGCGGCCGGCCTCGGCGCCGACGTCACCATCATCGACCGCTCCATCCCGCGCCTGCGCCAGCTCGACGACATCTTTGGCGGCCGCGTCCACACCCGTTACTCGACCGTCGAGGCGCTGGAAGAGGAGTGCTTCTCGGCCGACGTCGTTATCGGCGCCGTGCTGATCCCGGGCGCAGCGGCGCCCAAGCTCGTCACTCGCGAGATGCTTTCCGGCATGAAGAAGGGCTCGGTGCTCGTCGACGTCGCGATCGACCAGGGCGGCTGCTTCGAGACTTCGCATGCCACGACCCATGCCGATCCGACCTATGAGGTCGACGGCGTGATCCACTATTGCGTCGCCAACATGCCAGGCGCCGTGCCGGTCACTTCGGCGCACGCGCTCAACAACGCGACGCTGCACTATGGCCTGCAGCTTGCCGACAAGGGCCTCAAGGCGCTGGTCGACGACCATCATTTGCGCAACGGCCTCAATGTCCATAAGGGCAAGATCACCAACCGCGCCGTCGCCGAAGCTCTCGGCTACGAAATGGTCGAGCCGAAGGCGGTGCTTGCCGCCTGACATCCGTCAAGAATTCCTCCTGTCACGCCCGCCGGGTCATTCCGGCGGGCTTTTTCTTGCGCGCAAGCAAGGCTCTCGACAGGAAATCCGGGCAACAAAAAAGCGGAGCAAAAGCCCCGCTTCCTCGAGGTTGCGATCTGCCGCCGGTCCATCCGCGGTCGACTGATCATCAACCACTGCTTTTTAGCGCAGCAGTACGACGGGAATACGACAGTCTTGAAACGCTCGGTTTCCATCTTACCGGCCATCGTGCCGCCTGTGTGAAGTGCTTCACATTCGCTCGGCGGGAAAGATGCCTAGACACGCAGTGCTACTGGCGGTCTGTGCTGCTTGCCGGGTTCGGACAATCCCGGCCTGGCAGCACTTGCCGACAGCTTCTGTCAGACCCTCCAACGGCCCGCCTGACCATCGGCGGGCTTCTTTTTTCTGGGGGCATGTTCGTTTGCGATCGGACCGGTTTGGGATCAGGCCCGCTCGATGCGGCATTGATAGCAATTGTTCCGCGCCGAGCGGACATGGATGTAGGCGATGTCGTCACGCTCAAGCAGTGTCGTCGCGCGAGCGGCGATGTCGTCCGTCGGCGTGACCGCGCCGCTGCCATAGACGATGCGGTCGTCCTTGCCATAGCCCCTGACGATATAGTCGCTGCTAGCGAGCATTTCCGGCAGCGCCTCCCCGTCGGCGGCGCGTTCGCATTCCTCGGCGTGCAGGAAGATCGGGCCGGTCTCGGCATAGGGCTGCAGTTCCGGGAACGGCCTGTAGGCCACGATGAGATAGCCATCGCCGGCTGCGACGTTTTTCAGACAGTGCCTGCAGGGCACGCCGTCGCCGTCGGAGATCCGGTGTTCCGGGGCAAGGCCATAGGCGTCGGGCCCTCCCCGCTGCAAGGCGCGCACGGCTGCGGTCGGCAAGGCTTTGAACTGGATGCTCATGGCAATCTCCGCTGTCGATGTCCGGAAATTACGCCTTGGCGGTAGTGCCTCCCACCCGATTCCTGCCGAGAGCGTTTCACCGGTTCACGGAAACGGCGAACCGCTCTAACTCTTTGTTTTTCCGCAATTCCGGACGGAAAACCGCTCACACTTTTCCTGGAATTGCTTGAGCGGCGCGCACATGAAGAGCCCGGCTGCCTTGCACAACCGGGCCCTCGACTATCGGCGTTCTCGGCTGAGCGTTACCGCACGAAATCGTCAAAGCGGCGCAGCGTCACGCGGCGGTTGCGCCAGTTCTCCTGCTGGGTCGGCACGAGCAGGAATTCCTCGCCATAGCCGACGGTTTCCAGCGCGAAGGAGGGCACGCCGAACTCGCCTACCAGGGTCCGCTTCAGGGAGGCGGCCCGGCGCTCGGACAGGACCTGGTTCGATTCGAAGGAGCCCACGGCGTCGGTGTGGCCCTCGATCAGGATGCGGGCGCCACGGTCGCGGCGCAGGATGCGATGGAGCGCGTCGGCGATGATCTCGACCTTGCCGTATTGCGAAGAGGCGATGGCGGCCGAGCCGAACTCGAAATTGATTGACTGGATATCGATCGAACGCGCCATGCGCCGCAGATCCGGCCGGCGCTTGAACTCGCGAATGGTGACACGTTCATTGGGGCGCAGCTTCTTCCTGGGCGCGGCGTCGAGCTGCCGCTCGATCGTCGCGGCCGAAGGCGTGGTCGCCTGCGCGAATGCCAGGCTCGGCATGGCAATTGCAGCGATCGCGGCGACAGCAAACATACGTCGGGTCAACATGTCTTTCTCCTGCAAGCTCGGCCTCGTAATGCGGCCGGACAATGACAAAGACAGTCTGAAGCGGCGATGAACGGGATGTTCAGGCCCAAGGCAATTCAAGGGAACGGCTTAGCCTCGCATGACGCTGGCCGAACGCTCGGCGAAGGTCAGCGGGTGCACGACTTCCTTCTTCTGCGCCACGGGCGTGAAGCCGAGTTTCTGGTACAGCGGTAGTGCCGCCGGATGGTCGAGCGTGCAGGTCTGCACGGACACGAACTTTGGCCCATATGCCCAGGCCGCAGAGATCGCCGCGCCGAGGAACCAGCGGCCGATGCCCTGGCCATGTGCATGTTCCATCATGCCGAAATAGGCGAGCTCCACTTCGTCCGGAAGATGCGGCTTTAGGTCGAAGAAGCCGGCTGGAGCGCCGTCGAGATAGAGCACCCTGACGTCGCGGTCCTCGCGGTGCAGGCCGGCAGCAAGCTCCTCGTCGCTCATCCTCAGCACATTGACCCAGTGCCATTTGCGCCCGACGCGATCTATCAAATAGCGGTAGAAATGGAGCGGGATGTCCTTGGTCTTCAGCAGCGCGATCTGCCGGTTGTAGGGGATGGGCGGCGAAACCGCGGGTGCGGCATGCATCTCCAGGAACGTGACTGTGACATCGATAGCTTGCGGCGCGCCGTCTTCCATCATTCTTTCCCCGTCGCCACCGGCGTGTCGCTGAGACCGCCCCATTCCGTCCAGGATCCGTCATAAAGCCGGTTCTCGGTATGGCCGAGCGTCTCCAGCGCCAGCGTGATCGCCGCCGCCGTGATGCCCGAGCCGCAGGAGGTGACGACCGGCTTCGACAGGTCGATACCGGCATCCTCGATCACCTTACGCAGTCGATCCGTGGGCAGCAGTTCGCCATTCTCGGCAAGCGCAGTGATCGGGACATTATGCGCGCCCGGCATATGGCCCGAACGGACGCCAGGGCGCGGCTCCGGATCGGTTCCGGCAAAACGGCCGGGCGAGCGCGCATCGGCGATCTGGCTCTGGCGGCCCTCGACGATCCTGCGCATCTCGTCGAGGCCGACAACCCGGCCGGCATCGAAATCGGCATGGAAGACGCTCGGCGCGATCTTGGTCGGCTCGGACGTCACGGGCCGCCCCTCGGCCTTCCAGCGGTCGAAGCCACCGTTCAGGATGTAGACCTGGAAAACGCCCATGACGCGGAACATCCACCAGGCGCGCGGCGCCGAGAACAGGCCAGGCCCGTCATAGATGACGATGGTGTCATCAGCCGTAACACCCATGGCGCCGACATATTGGGCAAAGTGCTGCGGCGAGGCCAGAGTGTGCGGCAGGTTGGAATCCGGATCGGAAACTGCATCCTGGTCGAGGAAGCGCGCACCTGGAATGTGCGCGGCATCGTATTCGGCGCGGGCGTCTCGCTTTTGCGCCGGCAGATACCAGGAGGCGTCGATGATGGTGAGGCCGGGCTCGCCAAGCTGCTTCTCCAGCCAGTCGGCGTCGACGATGAAAGGACTGTCCTGCGCCATTTTTTTGTTCTCCCTGGCCCGCCTCAGTTCGCCGGCATTGGTCCGAAGCGGATGCGAAAGCGGCGGTTCTCGCGGCCTTTCTTCTCGATCTTGCCGATATGAATCTCGCCGACCTCGCCGGTCGACTTCACATGCGTTCCGCCGCAGGGCTGGCTGTCGACCGAGCCGTTGTCGCCGATGCAGACCAGGCGGATTTTTCCTGTGCCGACCGGCGGGCGGACGTTCTTCGATTTGACCAGGCCGGGATTGGCGGCGAGCTCTTCGTCGGTGATCAACCGGGTGAAGATCGGATGATCGGCGCGCACCAGTTCCATCAGCCGGGCCGTCACATCTTCCTTGGTGAAGCCGGTGTCGGGGATATCGAAATCGACACGGCTGTCGTCCTCGGCTACCGCCGCCCCAGTGATCGGAAACGGGCAAACGACGGTCAGCAGGTGGCAGGCGGTATGCATGCGCATCAGAAGGTGCCGCCGCTGCCAGTCGATCGAGAGCTTCAGCCTTTCGCCGACAGCGGGGAGCGGCTGCTCCGGCGGCGGCACGTGGATGATCTCGTCCTTGGTCTCGCCTGTGATGGTGGCGGCGATCGCGATGCGGCCGCCGTCCGCTCGTTCGAGCGTGCCGGTATCGCCCGGCTGTCCACCCGACGTGGCGTAGAAGATGGTGCGGTCGAGAAGGATGCCGCCCCGATCGTTGATGGCGACAACCTCGGCCTCGGCCGTCGTCTGATAAGCGTCGTCGCGAAACAGCGCCTCTGTCTTGTGCGCCATCATGCTACCTTTTCGAACGGCACGGAAATGTCGGCCTTTTCTTCCATCCAGCCCGGCACCGGAAGGTTCTTGCCGCGCAGGAACTCCGGATTGAAGAGCTTGGACTGGTAGCGCGTGCCGTAGTCGGCAAGGATCGTCACGATGGTGTGGCCGGGTCCGAGCTCGCGCGCGAGCCGAATGGCGCCGGCGATGTTGATGCCGGTCGAACCGCCGACACAGAGGCCCTCTTCCTGGATCAGGTCGAAGATGATCGGCAACGCTTCCTCGTCCGGGATCTGGTAGGAGAAGTCCGGGCTGAAGCCTTCCAGATTGGCGGTGATGCGGCCCTGCCCGATGCCTTCGGTGATCGAGCTGCCGTCGGATTTCAACTCGCCGCTGGTGTAGAAACTGTAGAGCGCGGCGCCCAGCGGATCGGCGAGCGCGATCTTGACGTCCTTGCTCTTGCCCTTGAGCCCCAGCGCGACACCGGCGAGCGTGCCGCCGGAGCCTACGGCCGAAACGAAGCCATCGACCTTGCCGCCGGTCTGGGCCCAGATCTCCTCGGCCGTCGTGCGGACATGACCGTCGCGGTTGGCGACGTTGTCGAACTGGTTGGCCCAGATCGCGCCGTTCGGCTCCGAGAGCGCCAGTTGCTCGGCAAGGCGGCCCGACAGCTTCACGTAATTGTTCGGGTTCTTGTAAGGCACGGCCGGCACTTCGATGAGCTCGGCGCCCAGGATCTTGATCGTGTCCTTCTTTTCCTGGCTCTGCGTGTCGGGGATGACGATCACGGTGCGGTAGCCGAGCGCCTTGGCGACCAGCGTCAAGCCGATGCCGGTGTTGCCTGCAGTGCCTTCGACGATAAGCCCGCCCGGCTTGAGCAGCTTGCGCTGCTCGGCGTCGCGAATGATGAACAGGCCGGCCCGATCCTTCACCGATTGCCCCGGATTCATGAACTCGGCCTTGCCGAGGATCTCGCAGCCTGTCGCTTCCGAAGCCTTGTTGAGCCGGATCAGGGGCGTGTTGCCGATCGCTTCGATCACAGAACGGGGCATGCGGGATTCCTTCATGTGTGCGGCGAGACCCTAAAAACCGGACGCCGCGGTTTCAAGGCAAGATTTTGCCTGGTCCAGTCGCATTGCGGATGGTGCAACGCTCGCGACCATTTCGGCGCCAGGTGCAAAACCGCTCTTTTCAACCGAATTCTCCGCCGCTAGAGCAAACCGGAACATCGGCAGGACACCCTATGACACTCTACCGGGCCAATCCGAAAGACGGTGTCGCTTGGATCACGGGCGGCAGCAGCGGGCTTGGTCGCGCGCTGGCCAAGGATCTCGCCAATCAAGGCTATGCCGTCGCGGTGACCTCACTGCCGGAAGATCCAGCCGACACGCTGATCGTCGAAACGGCGCAAATGTCCGGGCATGTGAGGTCCTTTCCCTGCGACGTCACCGACGAGCAGGGCATGGCGCGCACGGCCGCCGCGATCGAGGAGCAGATGGGACCGATCGTGCTTGCCGTCTTCAACGCCGGCAACTACATCGCCACCCCCGGAGAGAATCTGGTGGTGCGCGATTTCCATCGTTCCTTCGCCGTGAACTATTTCGGCATCGTCAACGGCGTGGTGCCTGTCGTCGAGCATATGCGCGGACGCGGACGCGGCCATGTCGTTCTTGTCGGATCGGTCACCGCCTATTCCGGCTGGCCGACAACGGCGGCCTATGGCGGCACCAAGGCCGCGATCAACATCCTGGCGGAATCGCTGAAATACGACTTCGACAAGATGAACATCCGCATCCAGGTCATCAATCCGGGGTTCATCGACACGCCCTTGACCGAAAAGAACAAGCTGCCGATGCCGGGCCTCATGCCTGTGCATCGCGCCTCGCGCCGCATGGCGCGCGGCATCAGGAAGGGCGGCTTCGAAGTCACCTTCCCGTACCACATAAGCTGGCCGTTGAAGCTGCTCGGCCTGCTGCCGCGGCCGATCGGCCGCTTCGTCATCGGGCTCACCACTCACTGGTGGGGGCGGCCACTGCATTTCGATCGCAGGCCGGCGGGCGGAAAAGACCCATCCCGCGACAAGGCGTCATAAACCGGCGCAACATAAGCCAGCGAAACAGCGATTGCCTGGCGCCGGGGACGGCCATAGGTTGAGAATCATTGCTTGGAGACCGGAATGGGGCGGCGGATCGTGCTGGCGGTGCTTGGCCTTGCAGTCATCCTGGTCGCCGGCTTCTTCCTTGGCCCGCGCGTGCCGGTAGACACCACAATCCGCTTCAATCCATCGGTGATCGGCGACGATCCGCAGGCCTATCTGGCGCGGGAAGAGGCTGCCGTGCCCAACATCCGCGACGGGCTCGACAAGGAGATCATCTGGGCGAACCCGATGGTCCACGCCAAGACGCCTTTGGCCATCGTCTATATCCATGGCTTTTCCGCCTCAAAGGGAGAGGTTCGCCCGCTGCCGGACGATGTCGCGGACGAATTGGACGCCAACCTTTATTTCACGCGCCTGACCGGTCACGGCCAGGACGGCGCGGCCATGGCGCAAGGAAGCGTCAATGCGTGGATCAACGACTATGAGGAGGCTTTGGCCATCGGCCGCGAAATCGGCGATAAGGTGATCGTCATCGGAACCTCGACCGGCGGCTCGCTGGCGGCATGGGCAGCGACAGAGCCGGGTGCTTCCGACGGTGTCGCGGCCATCGCGTTCATTTCACCGAATTTCGGCGTCAAGGCCTCCGGCGAGGAGCTGCTGACCATGCCCTGGGGCGGACAGATCGCCGAGCTTGTCGGCGGCAAGGAGCGCAGTTTTCCCGCGCGCAACGCGCTCCATGAAAAATTCTGGACGACCAAATACCCGATGAAAGCGGTGCTGCCGATGGCCGCGCTCACCGAGCTCGCCTATGGGGCGCCGGTCGAGAAGGCAAAGATCCCTGCCCTGTTCATCTTCTCGGATTCCGACAAGGTGGTGCGGCCGGATCGCACACGCGAGATCGCCGGGCGCTGGGGCGGTCCGCACGAGCTGGTGCCGGTCGACGATACCGGCGATCCGGACAATCACGTCATCGCCGGCGATGTGCTGTCGCCGCAGACCACACGCTTTCTAACGGAGCGTATCGTGGTCTGGGTGAAGGCGTTGATGCAGCAGCAATCTGGCCAGTGAAACGAAAACGGCCGGAGCATTCGCTCCGGCCGTTCCTCGATCAGATTTGATGAGCTCAAGCAGCGCGGTTCGCCGGACGCTTGCCGCCGAAGCGGCGCTTGTTGTTGCCCTTGAAGCGCTTGAAACCGCCGGGTTTGCGCTCGCCGTTCGGCTGCGCGGCCGCCGGGCGTTCGCCCTGCGGCTTCGGTCCGCGCTCGCCGTTGGGCTTGCCGGCGAAGTGCTTCTTGCCACCGCCATTGCCCGGTCGGCGGCCATCGCGGCGGCCGCCATGATGCTCGCGGTCATTGGCCGGCTCGAAATGGCGCTCGGTCTTTTCCCTGGGGTCGCGCTGCGGATCCGGGCTGCCGAGGTGGTCGGCAACGACCGGCAGCTTCATGCGGATGATGCGCTCGACCTGCCGCAGCTTGGCATTCTCCGAAGGATCGCAAAGCGTGATCGCGATGCCGTCCCTGCCGTTGCGACCCGTCCGGCCGATGCGATGGACATAGCTTTCCGCTTCGTCCGGCAAGTCGAAATTCACGACATGGCTGATGCCGGGCACGTCTATGCCGCGCGCCGCGATATCGGTCGCGACCAGGATGCGGACCGAGCCGTCGCGGAAATCGTTGAGCGCCTTCTGACGGGCGTTCTGCGACTTGTTGCCGTGGATGACGGCGGCTTCAAAACCGTCGCGCACAAGATCCTTGGTGACACGATCGGCGCCATGCTTGGTGCGCGAGAACACGATCACCGTGCGCATCGCCTCGTCGGCCAGCATATTGGACAGCACCTGGCGTTTCTGCCTTGTGCGGGCAAGCACCACGCTCTGCACGATCTCGGCGGCGGTCGTGCTCTGCGGCGAGACCTCGACGCGGACCGGATTCTTCAGGAGGCCCTTGGCAAGCTCGGCGATCTCGTCGGGCATGGTGGCCGAGAACAGCGCCGTCTGGCGATCCGGCGCGGTTGCCTTGGCGATGCGCTTGACGTCGTTGATGAAACCCATGTCGAGCATGCGGTCGCCCTCGTCGAGGACGAGCCATTTGGTGTCGGCAAGGATAAGGTCGCCCTCACGCACCAGGTCGGTCAACCGTCCAGGCGTGGCGATCAGGATGTCGACGCCGGGCGCGATCTTCTTCACCTGGCTGAAGCGCGAGACGCCGCCGAGCACCAGCGCGGTCGAGATATGCGCGCCCTTGGCGAGCAGCTTGATGGTGTCCTCGATCTGCACGGCGAGCTCGCGCGTCGGCGCCAGGATCAGCGCGCGCGCCGTCTTTGGTCGGCGCTTGGTGCCGAGGCCGATGATCTTCGACAGGATCGGCAGCGCGAAGGCGGCCGTCTTGCCAGAACCGGTCTGGGCGATGCCGAAAATGTCGCGGCCTTCGAGCTGCGGCGGGATGGCCTGCACCTGGATCGGCTTCGGCTCGGTGAAGCCGGCGGCCAGCGTGGCCTTCAGCAGCGCGCCGCCGATGCCAAGGGCCGCGAAACCGGAGAGTTCCCCAGCGTCGTTGTTGGGGAGAGTGTTTTCGTTGGTCAAATTTATCTTCTTTCAAGCGGCGCAATCGCCGCAAACGTCGATGGCGGCAGGGCGCAACCTGCCGTCGAAACAAATATAAGGAAACGACAAGGCGGCGGACGTGTTCGTCCGCGCGGCTGCGCTGTCGTGCCCGTGGACTTCATGCCTCGGGGCTTTTTCGCCGTCTCGCCGATCGACCTTGGTCGACTTGAAAGAGGGAAAACAGACGCAACCAGTCTCATTCGTGGAGAAAGCCGGACAGGCCGGCCCAAGCGCCTATGGGTTGCATATGGCCGAGTTCGCCTTGGAATGCAAGGGGCGTCATGTTGCAATGCAACAAAACGAGGGTGCTTGCGCTCTCCTGCCCTCGCCATTACCACAAACCACTTATCCGTTTTGGGGACCAGCGATGAAAGACGTGCTGAAAGAACTCGAACGCCGCCGCGATATTGCCCGTATGGGCGGCGGCAAGGACCGTATCGAGGCGCAGCACAAGAAGGGCAAGCTCACCGCCCGCGAGCGTATCGAGGTCTTCCTCGATGAGGGCTCGTTCGAGGAGTTCGACATGTATGTCGAGCATCGCTCGACCGATTTCGGCATGGAGAAGACCAAGATCGCCGGCGACGGCGTCGTCACCGGCTGGGGCACGGTCAACGGCCGCCCGGTCTATATCTTCGCCAAGGATTTCACCGTGTTCGGCGGTTCGCTGTCGGAGGCGCATGCCGAGAAGGTCATCAAGGTGCAGGAGATGGCGCTGCGCAATCGCGCGCCGATCATCGGCCTCTATGACGCAGGCGGCGCGCGCATACAGGAAGGTGTGGCGGCGCTTGGCGGCTATGCGGAGATTTTTCAGCGCAACGTGCTGGCCTCGGGCGTCATCCCGCAGATCTCGTTGATCATGGGCCCT
Organism: Mesorhizobium sp.; assembly: GCF_004963255.1. Taxonomy (GTDB): domain Bacteria; phylum Pseudomonadota; class Alphaproteobacteria; order Rhizobiales; family Rhizobiaceae; genus Mesorhizobium. The sequence goes on from NZ_SUGA01000008.1 coordinate 169,352, forward strand.
TGCGCCGGCGGCGATGTCTATTCGCCGGCCATGACCGACTTCATCTTCATGGTGCGCGACACTTCCTACATGTTCGTCACCGGACCGGATGTCGTGAAGACGGTGACCAACGAGACGGTGACCGCAGAAAGCCTCGGCGGAGCTTCCGTCCACACCACCAAATCCTCGATTGCGGACGGCGCCTATGACAACGATGTCGAGGCGCTGCTGCAGATGCGCCGGCTGGTCGATATGCTGCCGGCATCCAACACGGCGGAGATTCCCGAGATCGAGTGCTACCAGTCGGTGACGGACCACGACCTGTCGCTCGACCGGCTGATCCCCGACAACGCCAACAAGCCCTATGACATCAAGGAACTGATCCTGAAGGTCGCCGACGAAGGCGACTTCTTCGAAATCCAGCAGAGTTTTGCGAGAAACATCGTCACTGGCTTCGGTCGCGTCGAGGGGCGCACGGTGGGCTTCGTCGCCAACCAGCCGATGGTGCTGGCCGGCGTGCTCGATTCCGACGCCAGCCGGAAGGCGGCGCGCTTCGTGCGCTTCTGCGACTGTTTCTCGATTCCCATCGTCACCTTCGTCGACGTGCCGGGTTTCCTGCCTGGCACCGCACAGGAATATGGCGGGCTGATCAAGCATGGCGCCAAGCTGCTCTTCGCCTATGCCGAAGCGACCGTGCCGAAGATCACCGTCATCACCCGCAAGGCCTATGGCGGGGCTTATGACGTTATGGCGTCGAAGCATCTGCGCGGCGACATGAACTATGCCTGGCCGACGGCGCAGATCGCCGTGATGGGCGCCAGGGGCGCGGTCGAGATCATCTACCGCAAGGACATCGGCGATCCGGAGAAAATCGCGGCTCATACAAAGACTTACGAGGATCGCTTCCTGTCGCCCTTCGTCGCCGCCGAACGCGGCTATGTCGATGAGGTGATCATGCCGCATTCAACCCGCCGCCGGGTGGCGCGCGCGTTGCGCATGCTGCGCAACAAGGACATGCAGAACCCCTGGAAGAAGCACGACAACATCCCGTTGTGAGAAGCCGCGCCGACAAGAAATGCGCATAACCCTTGCAGCTCAGAGCCTTATTCCGGCCAAGGGGTATGGCGGCACGCAGCGCCAGGTCGAATGGCTGGTCACCGAACTGGTCAGGCTGGGGCACCAGGTCCTCCTGATCGCCGCGCCGGGATCGTCGCATCCGATGTGCGAGGTCAGGCATGCGGTCAGCGATGCCGAGTGCAGGGCGGCGATCCCCCGCGACACGCAGATCGTCAATCTCCACGCCTGGAAAGTCGAGGTCCCCTTCCCGACGCTCAACACCGAGCACGGCCACCTTCCGGACTATCCGCGGCCGCAGCCCAACTGGAACTTCCTCAGCGCCCGTCATGCCGAGCTGCATGGCCGCAAGACCTTCGTCTACAACGGGTTTCCTGTGGACGCTTACCGGCTGACGCCGACGAAGAACGATCATCTCTTCTTCATGGCGGCGATTGCGCGCGCCGGAAAGGGGCTGAACCGCGCGGTGGATCTTGCCAAGAAATTCGACTTCATCCTCGATATCGCCGGCGGCTCGCGCTGGAAGCTGCTCGGCCGCAGCAAGACGCGCCGCGAGGGCGTGTTTTTCAAGAGCCTTTCCGCCCGCTACCGCTTTCACGGCATGGTCGACGGCCAGGACAAGCTGCGCCTGCTGGGTGAATCGAAAGCATTCCTCAACCCGATCTCCTGGGAAGAGCCGTTCGGCATGGCGCAGGTCGAGGCGATGTTATGCGGCACTCCCGTGCTCACCACGCCACGCGGCGCGCTGGTGGAAACCGTCGATGCCGATACCGGGCGCTTCTTCCAAACCGACGAGGAGTTTGGACGCGGTCTTGCTGAGATCGGAGGCCTGTCGGCGCAACGATGCCGCCAGTCGGCCGCCGACAGGTTCCCCATCGAGAAGACGGCGCAGGCCTATCTGGAACTCTATGCGCGCATCCTTGATGGCGAAGCGCTTCCGTGACAAATCACCGTTATATTAGCCGTTGGTGGCGATTGTTCCGGATCTAAAGGTAGCGCCTGTTGCGTCCCATCCTCGTCTTCTGCTTGCCGGCGATCGGAGACTTCATTCGTTGCCATTCGGCAATTCAGATTCTGGCCGAGAAGTTCCCCGGGCATCCGATCGACGTCGCCACCTCGCCGCTTGCCGCGCCGCTGGCGCGGTTGATGCCGCATATCAGGAAGACATGGATTGTCGAGAAACACTGGAAGCCCGGGCTGAAACAACGGGCCGGTCTGGCGCGCGAAATCCGCAAGGAGAACTACCAGGCGGCCTATATGCTCACCAGCAGCACCAAGGCCGCGCTCGTGCCATGGCTGGCCGGCATACCGGAACGCATCGGCTATCCACGGGAATTCCAATTCGGCATCATCAACCGCCTGCCTGCCGGCTGGCTGAAGAGCTTCATGGCGTTCGGTCCGCGCAAGACCAGATTGTACGAACAGGTCTGCGCCATCGCGATGCTGGGTGAAAAGCCAGCCGATCGCATGAGGTTGCCTGCGCCGCAAATGGCTATTTCGGCCGCAGAGCTTTCCGATTGGCGCGCCCGACACGGGATCGATCCTGCGCGACCGGCGCTGGCGCTTTACACGTCCGCTTTCACCAACTTCCGCTCATGGCCGGCGGAGCGTTTCATCTCGATAGCGAAGGATCACGCCAGGCGCGGCTGGTCGGTTTGGCTCACCGGCGGCCCACGAGAACGCGAGGCCGCCGCGCTGATACGGGCAGCGCTTCCGGAGGCGGTGGATTTCACGTCGACACCGCAACTGACCGACGCCATGTGCCAGATCGCCGCTTCGACCGTCTTCCTCGGCGTCGATGGGGGCCTCTGCCATGCGGCCGCAGCCTTGGGCGGACCATGCGTGCTTATCTTCGGATCAAATCGGTCTTATGAGACAGGACCTGTAAACGATCAGGTGCGTTATCTCGAGCCGCCGATTTCGACGCCGAGCTGGGTGCTTGATACACGCGGTGTCAGCGAGGAGCGGGTTCTCGCGGCCTTGGCCGACGCAGCATCTGGAAAATGAATCTGAGCGCCGTTCGAATCATCGGGCAGTGCCCTCCAGCAGGTCGCGAAGAACCGGGAGCATGGCCAGGGGCAGGTCTTCGGCTATCAAGCCCGGCCCGAAACGGCTGCCAGCCTCGGCATGGATCCAGACCCCGGCGCAAGCCGCGTCGAAGGCTGGCATGCCCTGGGCAAGGAGGCCCGCGATGATGCCTGCCAGCACGTCGCCCGAACCGGCGGTGGCAAGCCAGGGCGCGCCATTGCCGTTGATCGCGGCGCGGCCGTCCGGCGCGGCGATCACGCTGTCGGCGCCCTTGTAGACGATCACGGCGTTGGCGCGTTGCGCGGCGGCGCGCGCCTTGGTCAGCTTCGACAAAGCCTTGTCGCCGGCAATGTCCGCGAACAGCCTGCCGAACTCACCCTCATGCGGCGTCATGATCAACGCTGGCGCATCTGGCCTGCCGGCTGCCTCGAACAGCGTCGAGGCCGCATTGCGAAAGGACGTGATGCCGTCGGCGTCGAGCACGAGGCCCTCTACCCCGCCGTCCTGTCGCTTCCTGGCCAGCACGGCGAGCGTGAAATCGCGCGCCTTGTCGCCGATGCCGAAGCCGGGGCCGAGGACAAAGCTGGACGGCCGGCGATCGCCGATCAGGTCATGCACGTCCTCGATCGCGTCAACCTTGCGCAGCATGATGGAGGTCAGATGCGCCGCGTTGACCTGCATGGCGTTTGCCGGCGAGAGCACGGTGACGGCCCCTGCCCCGCTTCTTGCGGCCGCCAGCGCCGACAGCCGCGCCGCACCGGTCGCCGATGGTCCGCCCGAAAAGACGCTCGTATGGCCGCGCTTGTATTTGTGCGCGTCGACCGCCGGCGTCGGAAAGTTCGCGATCCAAAGCCCGGGTCGGTTCTCGAAGGTCCTTGGCGCGATCTCGTCGATGATCTCGTCGCGAATGCCGATATCGGCCAACACGATCTCGCCGCATCGCTCGCGGCCCGGCAGCAGCAGGTGCCCGGGCTTCTTTCGTGCGAAGGTCACCGTGAGGACCGCGCGAAATGCCGAGCCAAGAACTTTGCCGCTATCGCCGGAAACGCCCGAAGGCAGGTCGATCGCGACCACCGGCAGGTTCATCCCTGTCACGATGTCGACCGCTGCCTTGGCGTCGCCGGTGAGAGGCTTCGACAGGCCAGCGCCAAAGAGCGCGTCGACGACCAGCGAACCGGCTTCGGGAGAGAGGGCCGACAGCGGTCGCCGCTCCAGGGTGCAGGCGGCAGCCGCGAGCGCGGCGTCACTGCCTGGCCGCGGTTCGCCTAACGCCCACAGAGCCACATCGACGCCGGCCTCAGCCAACAGCCGCGCCACGACATAACCGTCGCCACCATTGTTGCCGGGGCCGCACAGCACATGCGCCCTCTTCGCGCCCGGGTGGCGCGCCAGCACCAGGGTCGCGACTGCTTCGCCGGCGCGTTGCATCAAACCGTAGCCGTCGAGCGGCCCGGCCGCGATCGCCAGTCTGTCCGCCTCGGCCATTTCGGCCGTCGATAGAAGTTCATTGCGCATGGGATTGCCGATCTCCGTGCGATCAAGCATTGTCCAGTTTTCGGTTCGAAGCAAACCGCCGCGGCCGCGCATCGTTTGCAGATGCGGCCGCATCCGAGAGGGGTCTGATTGCTATTTGCGCTTCCTGCCCATTTTTTATGCAGGATTGAGGAGGGGCGATGTATAGGGTTTGGGCGTCCATGCCGCATCCGGCGCAGCGGATGACGCGAATTTGCATCCGGGCGCGATGCGGAATCGAAAACGCCCTGCGCCGCCTCTGCTCCCCTGGATTGGCACGGTTCGTGCTAGATGGAGGCGCAAGCGGGGTACACAACCCGTCTTCTTGGCAGTGGAGGCCATTTTTTACATGAAAAAGATCGAAGCGATCATCAAGCCATTCAAGCTGGACGAAGTGAAGGAAGCGCTTCAAGAGGCCGGACTGCAAGGCATCACCGTCACCGAGGCCAAGGGTTTCGGCCGTCAGAAGGGGCATACCGAGCTTTATCGCGGTGCCGAATATGTTGTCGACTTCCTGCCCAAGGTGAAGATCGAGGTGGTGCTCGGCGACGAAGCCGTTGAAGGCGCCATCGAGGCCATCCGGAAAGCGGCGCAAACGGGCCGTATCGGCGATGGAAAAATCTTCGTTTCCAACATAGAGGAAGTCGTGCGCATCCGTACCGGCGAGACCGGGATCGACGCCATCTAACGTCCCCCATCTTTCTGCAACGTCATCATCAAAAACACGTCATCACACAGGGATACATGACATGACGACAGCCAAAGACATCATGAAGCAGATCAAGGACAACGACGTGAAATTCGTCGACCTCCGCTTCACCGATCCACGCGGCAAGCTGCAGCATGTTACGATGGATGTCGTCGAGGTCGAGGAAGACATGTTCGCCGATGGCGTCATGTTCGACGGCTCCTCGATCGCCGGCTGGAAGGCAATCAACGAGTCCGACATGGTGCTGATGCCCGACACGGATACCGTCCACATGGATCCGTTCTTCGCGCAGTCGACCATGGTCATCCTGTGCGACATCCTCGATCCGATCTCCGGCGAGGCCTACAACCGCGACCCGCGCGGCACGGCCAAGAAGGCCGAAGCCTACATGAAGTCGGAAGGCATCGGCGACACCATCTATGTCGGCCCCGAAGCCGAGTTCTTCGTCTTCGACGACGTGAAGTACAAGGCAGACCCCTACAACACCGGATTCCGTCTGGACTCCACCGAATTGCCGTCCAACGACGACACCGACTACGAGACCGGCAATCTCGGCCACCGTCCGCGCATCAAGGGCGGCTACTTCCCCGTGCCGCCGATCGACTCCGCCCAGGATATGCGCTCCGAAATGCTGACCGTGCTGGCCGAGATGGGCGTGCGCGTCGAGAAGCACCACCACGAAGTCGCCGCCGCCCAGCATGAGCTCGGCATCAAGTTCGACACGTTGGTGCGCAACGCCGACAAGATGCTGATCTACAAGTATGTCGTGCACCAGGTCGCCAATGCCTACGGCAAGACGGCCACCTTCATGCCGAAGCCGGTGTTCGGAGATAACGGCTCGGGCATGCATGTGCACCAGTCGATCTGGAAGGGCGGCAAGCCGACCTTCGCCGGCAACGAATATGCCGGCCTCTCCGAAACCTGTCTCTTTTACATCGGCGGCATCATCAAGCACGCCAAGGCGATCAACGCCTTCACCAACCCGCTCACCAACTCCTACAAGCGTCTGGTGCCGGGCTATGAAGCGCCGGTGCTGCTCGCCTATTCGGCGCGCAACCGCTCGGCTTCCTGCCGCATTCCGTTCGGCTCCTCGCCGAAGTCGAAGCGCGTCGAGGTCCGCTTCCCCGATCCGGGCGCGAACCCCTATCTCGGTTTCGCCGCCATGCTGATGGCCGGCCTCGACGGCATCAAGAACAAGATCCATCCGGGACAGCCGATGGACAAGGACCTCTACGACCTGCCGCCGAAGGAATTGAAGAAGATCCCGACCGTCTGCGGCTCGCTGCGCGAGGCGTTGCAGAACCTCGACAAGGATCGCGGATTCCTGAAGGCCGGCGGCGTCTTCGACGACGATCAGATCGATGCGTATATCGAACTCAAGATGGCCGAGGTGATGCGCTTCGAAATGACCCCGCATCCGGTCGAGTACGACATGTACTACTCGGTCTGACGACCGAACTTCTCGGCATCGGCGACTAAGACGGACCCCGGCGTTTCGCCGGGGTTTTAGCATGGGCAGTCCATCGGAGGGCTGTCGCCTTTCCGCAAACCCATCGGAGCCATGCAGGATCCGGCCAGTCCGCCGCTGCAGAAGCAGCAGTCATGCCAAAGTGGTCGCGGCGCTCAATCGCGTGGCGTTGCTGCCGCTGACGGCGGCGGGAGGCAAAACATTGCCGCGGGTCGTTTGCATGTAAAAAAAGCCCCGGCGAAGAACGCCAGGGCTTTCGACAATTGAAACTTACGAGGCGCGGGCGAGCCCGCGCCGCGATGATCAGGCGGCGGCCGAAACGGCGTCGGTCGAAACCTGCGAGATCGTCTTCAGGATCTGCGAAGCGATCTGGTAGGGGTCGCCCTGCGAGTTCGGGCGACGGTCTTCCAGATAGCCCTTATAGTCGTTCTTGACGAAGGAATGCGGCACGCGGATCGAAGCGCCGCGGTCGGCGACGCCGTAGCTGAACTTGTTCCACGGCGCGGTCTCGTGCTTGCCGGTCAGGCGCTTATCGTTGTCCGGACCGTAGACGGCGATGTGGTCCATCAGGTTCTTGTCGAACTGCGCCATCAGCGCCTCGAAATAGGCCTTGCCGCCGACTTCGCGCATATAGGCGGTCGAGAAGTTGGCGTGCATGCCCGAGCCGTTCCAGTCGGTGTCGCCGAGCGGCTTGCAGTGGAACTCGATGTCGATGCCGTATTTCTCGGTCAGGCGCAGGAGCAGGTAGCGCGCCATCCACATCTGGTCGGCGGCCTTCTTGGAGCCCTTGCCGAAGATCTGGAATTCCCACTGGCCCTTCGCCACTTCGGCGTTGATGCCTTCATGGTTGATGCCGGCGGCGAGGCAGAGGTCGAGATGCTCCTCGACGATCGTGCGCGCGACATCGCCGACATTCTTGTAGCCGACGCCGGTGTAGTATGGGCCCTGCGGCGCCGGGTAGCCGCTCTCGGGGAAGCCGAGCGGACGGCCATCCTTATAGAAGAAATACTCCTGCTCGAAGCCGAACCAGGCGCCCTCGTCGTCGAGGATGGTGGCGCGCTTGTTGGAGACATGCGGGGTGACGCCATCGGGCATCATGACTTCGCACATGACCAGCACGCCATTGGTGCGGGCCGGATCCGGATAAACGGCGACGGGCTTCAGCACGCAGTCGGAGCTGTGGCCCTCGGCCTGGTTGGTGGACGAGCCATCGAAGCCCCACAGCGGCAGCTGCTCGAGCGTCGGGAACTCGGCAAACTCCTTGATCTGGGTCTTGCCGCGCAGGCTGGGGGTCGGGACATATCCGTCGAGCCAGATATACTCGAGCTTGTATTTGGTCATTCCAGTGCCTCTCGTTGCTAGGACGCCACCATGGCGGCATCGATGCATGGCCGGATCGAGCCGGCCTGCCGATGGTTAAAAAGCAATTCGTATGCCACTCCGCCGTCGGCGGGTGCGGCAAAATAGTCGCGGCAACACGTGGATTTTGCTCAGCCGCCTCAATAATGTGCTCGGATCGCTCAATCGAGATTTCTGCATAAATAATTGGCAAATAATGATCTTTTTGTAGGCATATTGCCTAAACGAATCGCAGAACCTATCTTGCTGTCTAAGTTGAATCGACAGGTCCCTAGACAAGCAAGGAGGTTGCCAATGCAAGTCATGCAACCGCGTCCATCGGCAAAAATCCTGATGTTCCCGCTGGCAGGGCGCAAGTCTGCCTCAAATTTAGGCGCTAAGGCGAAATTCGCGGCAGAGCTTGCGACGCTTCGCGGCCAGTACGCCGACTTTGACGGCTGGTATCACGAAGCAGCCGTCGAGGAAGAAAATCAGCGCAAGAGCTGATCGCCCTTAAAGCGCGTCGCGCTGAAACGGATTCAAGCGACGCGCTTTAAGTCTTTGTTTTGATGCATGTCGTTGTCCCAGAACCGCTACGCACTTCTGAGCGACATGCATTAGGTTTTATGGACGAAAAAGCCCGGCGCGATCGTTCGCGCCGGGCTTTCTTGTCGAGCAGATGACCGAGGTCAGTCCTTGGCGTGCAAGTCGGTGCCGAGCGTATCCCTGACGAAGATCATGCCGATGATCAGCGACATCGCCGCGATGATCACCGGGTACCAGAGGCCGTAGTAGATATCGCCCTTGTAGGCGCTGAGCGCGAACACGGTCGCGGGCAGCAGGCCGCCGAACCAACCGTTGCCGATATGGTAAGGCAACGACATGCCGGTGTAGCGGATGCGGGTCGGGAACATCTCGACCAGGATCGCGGCGATCGGCCCATAGACCATGGTCACAAACAGCACCAGGATGAACAGGATGCCGATCGTCATCGGCCAGTTGATGGCCGCCGGATCGGCGAACATGGCGAACGCGCCGCCGCCCGGTATGGTGTAGACCGTGACTTCCGTCGCGCCGGCCGCCTCATCCTTGGTCAGGATCTTGTCGGCGATCGCCTGTTCGGCCGGAACCGTGGCTTTCTCGCCGCCACGGATCGTGGCCGCATCGAGCTTCAGTTCGGGATTGGCCGCGATGAAGGCGTCGAGCTTCTGGTCCGCCACCTTGGCCGCAGCGCGCTTCAGCGGATAGCCGCCGTCCTTCAGCGCCATGTTAACCGCCTTCTGGAAGACCCCCTCCTTGGCCTTGGCCTGATCGCCGGCAGCAACGGCATCATAAGAATCCACCGTCTCGTTGCCGATCTTGACCGTGGCCGCAGTTCCAGGCGCGGCCGTCGTGACAACGTCGTATGGCACTGAGTTCTTGGTCAGGAACGAGGTCGCGATATCGCAGGATGTCGTGAACTTCGCCGTGCCGACCGGGTTGAACTGGAACCTGCAGTCGCCGGGTGCTGCGGTCACCGTCGCGCGGGTGTTCTGCTGGGCGGTGGCCAGAGCCGGGTTGGCGGCCGAGGTCAACGCCTTGAACAGCGGGAAGGTGCAGACGATGCCCAAGGCCAGTCCGGCCATGATGATCGGCTTGCGGCCGATCTTGTCGGACAGCCAGCCGAACACGACGAAGAAGATCGAGCCGATGGCAAGCGCTATGGCGATCATGATGTTGACCGACTGCGCGTCGACCTTCAGCACGTTGGTGAGGAAGAAGAGGGCGTAGAACTGGCCATTGTACCAGATCACGGCCTGGCCGGCGGTGAGGCCGAGCAGCGCCAGAAGGGCGATCTTGGCATTTTTCCACTGGCCGAAAGCCTCCGTCAGCGGCGCCTTGGAGCCCTTGCCCTCGTCCTTCATACGCTGGAAGGTGGGCGATTCCGACAGCGACAGCCGAATCCAGACCGAAACGGCGAGCAGCAGGAAGGAAACGATGAAGGGAATGCGCCAGCCCCAGCTTGCATAGGTTTCCTTGCTGAGCGAGGCCTGCACGATCAGAATGACGATGAGCGACAGGAACAGGCCGAGCGTAGCGGTCGTCTGGATCCATGACGTGTAGTAGCCACGGCGATCGTCGGGCGCATGCTCGGCGACATAGGTTGCCGCACCGCCATATTCGCCCCCGAGCGCCAGGCCCTGCAGCATGCGCAGCCCGATCAGGATCACCGGCGCCGCGATGCCCCAGCTCGCATAGCCGGGCAGCAGGCCGACCAGGAAGGTCGACAGGCCCATGATCGTCATAGTGACTAGGAATGTGTATTTGCGGCCGACCAAATCGCCGATCCGCCCGAACACCAGCGCCCCGAACGGACGCACGAGGAAGCCGGCGGCAAAGGCCAGCAGCGCGAAGATGTTGCGCGTCGCCTCCGGAATCGCCGGACTGAAGAAGGTCGAGCCGATGAAGGCTGCCAGCGAGCCGTAAAGATAGAAATCATACCATTCGAAAACGGTGCCGAGCGATGAGGCGAAGATGACTTTCTTCTCCTCTCGCGTCATGCCGCGGCTGGTTCCGCCGGCGGCCGATGCCATTGCCATTTGCATATCCTCCCGTGAGATCCCGTCTGTCCTCGACAGCTGCGCGCCGCACTCCTCCGAACGCGGACTCGAAAACGCAGCCAACGAAGCAAAAAATGACAGAAATGACGGCCGAAAGGCACCGCGACGATGGGATTATGACTTTGGTATTAGGTGCGTTGCGGGAGCGGCGCATCGCTCAGCCTTTGCAGTGCCTCGAGCAGGCTGACCGCCGCCATCATGTCGCGTTTGCGGGCCGAGCGGCGCGCGACAGCCTCCGCGTCCTGGCCCCAGTGCTCGATCTGCCAGTCCTCGTCGACATGGGCCGCTGCCCAAGCTTCCTCGGCGTCCAGCTCGCCGAAATCCACGGCCAGCGCCAGCAGCGCCGAACCGGTCAGCGCCGTCATGACATGGATGGCGGCCAGCCGCATCGGCTCCGAGCGTTGGCCAAGATGCGCGCCGAGGATCGAGATCGCTTCGCGCGGTTGCTCGACATGGATGATGCCTTCGGCAAGGTTGAAGCGCGCGCCGAGGCTGCTGCGCGCCCAGTCCAGCACCGGATCCCACAGCTTGTTCTGGCGATCGACCAAGCCTTGCGGACCGTCGGCGCGGTAGCAAAGCAGATCGGACGAGGCGAAGCGCAGCACATCCTCCAGCACCGCCTGCGGGTCCGAGGCGACGCCGTCGATGGCGGTGTTGACGAGGCGCATGACCGGCATCGTCACGGGGTCGATCACTTCGTCCTGTGCGCTGAATTCGCCCGCCACAAGTGCTGCGGCCTTTTCGGTCGGCAGCACCATCACGGCTTTGCCCGGCGTGCGCACCGGACGGCCGTCGAGATGAACGGCAAAGCCGTTTTCCACCGGGACAACCGAAACCGCCTTGTAGAAGCGCTTCGGCAGCGGCGTCTTCATCTGGATTTGGGCGCGGCGCACGGGATCGGGATCGGAAAGCAGTTTTCCGGCTTCGAGGTCTTCGAGGATGTCGCGCATGTCAAACTTCCTAAACTGTCGGCTGCCTGCGCGCCGGCCGGTTGACGATGATGAGGCCGGCGGCGATCAGGGCCAGAGCCAGGAATATCCTGGTCGTCGGCGCTTCACCAAGGACCACCGCGCCGCACAAGACGCCGAACACCGGCGACAGGAAGGCGAAGCTCGACAGACCGGACGCGGGGTAGCGCCGCAGCAACCAGAACCACAATACATAGGTGAAGGCGACGATATAGAAAGACTGGAAGAGCAGCGCCAGCGTCGGCAAGGTTGCAACCGCGCGAATGGGCGGGCCGGCCAAGGGCATCACCAGGAAACCGACTATCGCCGCGCCGGCCAGTTGGTAGAGCAGAAGTTTCTCGGCGCTGGTCGCGACAAGTTTCGAGCGCTTGATGACGATGCTGGTCGCCGCCCACAGGACGCCGGAACCCAGGCTGAGCAGATCGCCCGGAAGGGTCGTGTCGGTGCCGGCGACAATGCCGTCCGAGAACACGGCCACCAGGCCGCAGAAGGCGAGAACAAGCCCGCCGAGCTTGCGCGCGTTGATGTGCTCGCCGAGCAGGAAATGACCGCCGATCAGCACCCAGAACGGCATGGTGTTGACCAGCAGCGTGTTGCGGGCGACGGTGGTGTATTCAAGCCCGATATAGAGGCACAGGAACTCGACGCCGAAAAGCACGCCGACGACGATGCCGGCGGCCAGCGTCCCATCCGCTTCGAACAGCTTGATACCGCGCAGCCGGCACCAGGCAAGCACGCAGGCTCCCCCGATGAGCGACCGTGCGATCGAGACGAAGACGGGGTCGTAGCCTGCGTAGGAAATCTTGGCGGCGACGTAGTTCAGTCCCCACGAGAAGGTCAGCCCGACCATGATGGCCGCGGCCGCCATGTCGACCGCGTCGCGGCGATCCAGTGCGGGCGCAACGGTCAATCTAGTCCTCCGCGCTCTGTTCGTCGAAGCCGAGCAGGTTCCAGCTCTGGCGCATATGCGGCGGCATCGGCGCCGTCACATCGATGACGCCCTGGTCCGGATGCGGGATGACGATGCGGCGGGCGTGCAGATGCAGGCGGTTCTGGATGCCCCCCGGGAATTCCCAGTTGGTATCGGCCTCGAAATATTTCGGGTCGCCGATGATCGGGCAGCCGATATGGGCTGCGTGGACGCGCAACTGATGCGTTCGGCCGGTATAGGGCTCCATCTCCAGCCAGGAAAGCGACTGAGCCGCCTGCTCGACGACGCGATAGTAGGACACGGCATGGTCGGCGCCCTTCTCGCCATGCTTGGCGACACGCACGCGGTCGCCGTCCGGCGTTGCCTCCTTGACCAGCCAGGTCGAGATCTTGTCCTCGCGCTTCGGCGGCACGCCCTTGACCAGCGCCCAGTAGGTCTTCTTGGTCTCGCGCGCCCGGAATGCTTCCGAGAGCTTCATCGCGGCAAGACGCGTGCGGGCAACCACCAGCACGCCGGACGTGTCGCGGTCGAGGCGGTGGACAAGCCGCGGCTTCTCGCCCTTCTGGTTGCGCCAGGCTTCCAGCATGTCGTCGACATTGCGGGTGACGCCCGAGCCGCCCTGCACCGCCAGGCCGGCCGGCTTGTTGAAGACGAAGACCTTCGGGTCCTCGTGCAGAAGCATCTTGGCGAGCACGTCGGCATCGCCCTGGTTGCGGATCGAGTGGCCGGTAAGCGGCGCATCGCCTTTCTTGTCGATGTCGAGCGGCGGGATACGCACCGTCTGGCCTGGCTCGACGCGCGTGTCTGCCTTCGCCCGGCCACCGTCGATGCGGATCTGACCCGAGCGCAACAGCTTCTGCAGGTGGCCAAAGCCGAGGCCCGGATAATGGACCTTGAACCAGCGGTCGAGCCGCATGCCCGCCTCGCCGGCCTCCACCGTGATCTGTTCTACACCTGCCATGGATACGCTTTTCCGTTTGAAAGCGGCGCCATAGCACTAAGGCAAACAGGTTGCGAGCCAAAGACCCAACAAAGCCGGACGATTACCCCAATCGCGACGCTGATGACGGGCTGGTCCGTTCGCTCAGTCGGCGGAGGATGGCGGCGATAACGCGCAAACCGTCGAGCGCGTCAGGAAGCGCTTCTCGCGGCCATTGTCGAGCGAGAACATGCCGCCCCTGCCCTTCACCACGTCGATGATCAGGTCGGTGTGCTTCCAAACTTCATACTGCGAGGCGCTGATATAGACCGGCGTGTCACCGATCTCGCCGAGCATCACGTCATTGTCGCCGATCATGAACTCGCCGCGCGCATAGCACATTGGCGAGGATCCGTCGCAGCAGCCGCCGGACTGGTGAAAGAGCACCGGCCCGTGGTCGGCAATGATCTCGGCCAGCAGCGCCTTGGCCGCCGCCGTGGCCGAGACTTTGCCCAATGAAGCCCTGTCCATGGCAATCCTCCTATGTCGAAGGGAGGGCGCCGTTCTTGGCGCCCTCCCTTCCCCCTTCGCTCTGGGAGGATCAGAAGAAGCCGAGCTTCTTCGGGCTGTAGCTGACCAGCATGTTCTTGGTCTGCTGGTAGTGGTCGAGCATCATCTTGTGCGTCTCGCGGCCGATGCCGGACTGCTTGTAGCCGCCGAAGGCGGCATGCGCCGGATAGGCGTGATAGCAGTTGGTCCAGACGCGGCCTGCCTGGATGGCGCGGCCGAAGCGGTAGCAGCGGTTCGCGTCGCGGCTCCAGATACCGGCGCCGAGGCCATAGAGCGTGTCGTTGGCGATCGACAGCGCCTCGTCATCGTCCTTGAAGGTCGTCACCGACACCACCGGCCCGAAGATTTCTTCCTGGAAGATGCGCATCTTGTTGTGACCCTTGAAGACCGTCGGTTTCACGTAATAGCCGCCGGCCAGGTCGCCCGGCAGGTGGTTCTGCTCGCCGCCGGTCAGCACCTGGGCTCCCTCCTGGCGACCGATATCGAAGTAGGAGAGGATCTTTTCCAGCTGCTCGCTCGAAGCCTGTGCGCCGATCATGGTGGCCGGATCGAGCGGATCGCCCTGCACGATCGCCTCGACGCGCTTCAGCGCGCGCTCCATGAACTTGTCGTAGATCTTCTCATGCACCAGCGCGCGGCTCGGGCACGTGCAGACCTCGCCTTGGTTGAGCGCGAACATGACGAAGCCCTCGATCGCCTTGTCGAAGAAGTCGTCATCCTCGGCAACCACGTCCTGGAAGAAGATGTTGGGCGACTTGCCGCCGAGTTCCAGCGTTACCGGGATGAGGTTCTGCGAAGCATACTGCATGATCAGGCGGCCGGTCGTCGTCTCGCCGGTGAAGGCGATCTTGGCGATGCGGTTCGACGATGCCAGCGGCTTGCCGGCCTCGAGGCCGAAGCCGTTGACGATGTTGAGCACGCCTTCCGGCAAAAGGTCGCCGATAAGGTCGGCCCACAGCATGATGGTGGCAGGCGTCTGCTCGGCCGGCTTCAGCACCACGCAATTGCCGGCGGCGAGCGCGGGAGCGAGCTTCCAGCAGGCCATCAGCAACGGGAAGTTCCAAGGGATGATCTGGCCGACGACACCCAGCGGCTCATGGAAATGATAGGCGACCGTGTCGTGGTCGATCTCGGAAAGGCTGCCCTCCTGGCTGCGAAGGACGCCGGCGAAATAGCGGAAGTGGTCGATGGCCAGAGGCAGGTCCGCCGCCGTCGTCTCGCGGATCGGCTTGCCGTTGTCCCACGTCTCGGCGAGCGCCAGCAGGTCGAGATTGTCTTCCATGCGGTCCGCAATGCGATTGAGGATCAAGGCGCGGGCCGCCGGGCTGGTCTTGCCCCAGGCGTCCTTCGCCTTGTGCGCGGCGTCGAGCGCGGCTTCGACGTCCTGCGCGTCTGACCTTGCGATCTCGCAAAGCGGCCGGCCGGTCACCGGCGAGATGTTTTCGAAGTATTTTCCGGCATGCGGG
Organism: Mesorhizobium sp.; assembly: GCF_004963255.1. Classification (GTDB taxonomy): domain Bacteria; phylum Pseudomonadota; class Alphaproteobacteria; order Rhizobiales; family Rhizobiaceae; genus Mesorhizobium. The sequence continues at coordinate 184,914 of NZ_SUGA01000008.1, forward strand.
GCGACCCAGCGGCCGCCGATGAAGTTGTCATAGCGCTTGGCGAAGGGGACCTTGGCCGCGCGTGAGAACTCAACCTTGTTCATTGTCTGCCTCCCAGCAAAACGGCGTCACGGAATGTGGCGCGTCGCTGGAGACACTTGCGGATGCTCTTCAGTGTGTCATCCCCAGGAGAACGGATCGTGGCTGCCGAGTGTCGCAGAACTGCGACAGGTCAGGCTGCGCAAATCAATGCGGGCGGCGGATGCTGAAACGGGCGAGCTTGCGATGCAGCGTCGCGCGCGAAATGCCGAGGCTCTGTGCCGCTGCCGAGACATTGCCGCCGGTGCGCGCCATCGCACGCTGCAGCACGCTGCGTTCGGCATCGTCGAGATCTTCGCGGGCCCTGGCCGTATCCCCAAGGATGTCTGCGGCAAGCAGGCCCCTGGCCAGGCCTTCCGACGTTATGCCAAGAGCAAGCCGCGCCGAGCGTGTCGCGCCGATCACAAGGTCGTCGGCGTCGACGGCGATCAATGCGCCGGCGCTGCGCTCGGCAACCGGTGCAAGCAGGATGCGGGCATTGGAATAGACCATACGGAAATTCTCGGCCTCGATACGGCGCGCGGCATCGCCCACCGCGACCGAGATAAGCTGGACGAAGCCTTCCGTGAGGTCGGAGCGGCAGGACGATACGTCGAGCGCGGCTGCCAAATTGCCTTCATGGTCAAAGACGGGAGCCGTGGTGCAGCTCATCAGCGTGTTGCGCGAAAAGAAATGCTGGTCGCGATGGATGGTGAGCGGCCGCTGATCGGCAAGACAAGTGCCGATGCCGTTGGTGCCTTCACTGTCTTCGCTCCAGACCGTGCCGGTCCACAGGCCCCATTCGTCGAAGGTCTCGTCGTCGGCAACCGCGCCCCGGCGCTCGACCGGGATGCCGTCGCGGTCGGCCAGCATCACGCAGCAGCCGACCCCGCCGACCGCCTGATAGAGCCGGTTGAGGCTTGTCTCGGCCGCGCGGATCATCCGTTCCATGCGCTGCCGTGCCTGCCGCAATTCGGCTTCGGTCAGCCGCCTTGGCGCCTTGCGCTCGGCCGGATCGAGGTGATGCAGTTGAAGGGAACGCCGCCACGAGGCGACCAACGCCGAATGGGCCGCATCGCTTCTGGCGATCGAAGCCTGGACGAAATCCGCATGACCGGCTGCTTGCCGCCCGCTCAAACCTATCCTCCCAGCGAGCGGACCTCCTTCCGCCCGTCGTTATATCCTTGTGGATATATCCGATGGAAGAGTTGTAACGGTTGCAGCGTATCGGCGCTATAGGACGTTGGTTTAAGAGCATCGAGGCCCGGCCGAGCACGCCGAGCCAGGAGATTGAAGAGGCGCCAGAATCAGTTGGCGGCCGCCTTCGGCTTGGACGAGCCGATCATCTTCCAGTTCTTGTAGAAGACCGAATTGATGCGCTCCACGCTGACCGAGACGATGGCGAGAAGGCCCGCGATCAGTTTTGGGAACGGAGACGGCCTGATGATGTCGACGAAGACGCAGTAGCGGCGGCCGTCATATTCGTTGACCGAGCGGTGGAACAGCGTGTCGTCGAAGATGAACAGAGGGTTGTCGTACCAGTAGTTCTTCTTGCTGCCGCACTGGACGAAGATCTCCGCCTGCACCGGGATCAGATTGTAGAGGATGCGCAGGCTGAGGCGGAGCGGACCGAAATGCCAGGACGTGGATTCGCGCTTGCTGAAAACGGATACGGCGATCGTCTTGATGTATTTGTAGTCCTTGTTGAATTCGGGAACGTTGTCGATCTTGTGCTTGCCGTACCACTGATAGACATACATGCCGCGCCGGCCGGCGCCGAAATTGGCGTCGATGTCGGCGATGATCTCGTCCTTGCGGGCCTTGAAGACACCCAGGACCTCGTTGATCTCGCGCTGATAGTCTTCAGGGAATTGTTCGGGCTTCCAGACGCCGGGGTTGCGGTAGCAGAGAAGGTCGACAATCAGGTTGAACGGCGACAGTAGCCAGGTGAACAGGCCGTTGCCGAGGAAATAGCGCTCGAACAGGTTTCGGTTCTTTTGATCGTTGCGCATGACGTCGATCAGGCCGCAGACGACCCAGATCGTAGTCAGAATCGGGATGAAGTAGAAGGCGAGCGCGAGAACCACGACCGCGATGGCAGCCTTGCGGAGCGACTTGACGGTTTGCTTTTTCATTGTCCTACGCGCGGGAGCGCGATCCTGTTCCATGAGACAAAATCACGGCGACCCCCGCCAGCCGTGCGTCTTGATAAGATTTTTTGTTTCCCGGCACAATGCCGTCGCACGGGCCCGAGCGGTCTGTCAGCGCAAATATTTGGAGCGAGCTACTCCACTTCAGCTCCATGTCCAGCCGCCAGGCCGAGTTCATCCCATCGTTCCCTGGGAATCTGGCCGCCGACCAGGAATTCGAAGCCAACGACGCTTTCGCCGTCTCGAGCCAGTTCACAGTTGAATTTGAGCGCGTACCACTTCCCGCGGCTGCGAAAGGCGGCGCCTTTGATCGTGGTGCCTTTGACCGTCTCGTCGGCGGTCGCGTAAGGCGCGACCTGCTCCGGCTGGAATTCCGCCTTCCATTTCCTTATTTGGTCGAGCGCTTCCAGATTGCACAATTGCACCATTCGCTCCTCGGAGGCGAAGGTGGCGAGATCGGCGCGCGCCTGACGGCTGCGCGGATCGGCAAGCGTCTTGCCGGACAGCATTTCGGTGGCGCGGACCATGGCGGGCTTGGCCGGAGGCGCAGCCTGGGCTGGCGCAGGAGGGAGCGGCTGTGACGTCGGCGTCGCCTCGATTGTCGGTGCCGGCCGCGGTCGCGTCGAGGCCTGGGACTGCTGGGGCGTCAGAATGTTGACCGAGACTCGCTCTTCCTCCAGTCGCCTCAGTGACTTGGGCAGCGGCATCAACGCCATCGCGCCAGCGAGCAGCACGTGCAGCCCGACCGATGTGGGTATGCCCCATGGCGTGGCTTCGCGACCAAGCGCGCCGACCGCCGGGCGGCGCAACTCAGCCGTTCCGTTCGCTGCGCAGCTTCGCCCAGTATTCCAGCCGCTTGCGGATGTCGCGCTCGAAACCGCGTTCCGGCGGATCGTAAAAAGTGTGCCGGCCCATCTTCTCCGGAAAATAGTCCTGGCCCGAAAAGGCGTCCGGCTCGTCATGGTCGTAGCGGTAGCCGGCGCCGTAATCCTCCTGCTTCATCAGCTTGGTCGGCGCGTTGAGGATGTGCTTGGGCGGCAGCAGCGAGCCGAACTCCTTGGCGGACGCGGTCGCAGCCTTGAAGGCGGTGTAGACAGCGTTCGATTTCGGCGCGGTGGCGAGATAGACGGTGGCCTGCGCGAAGGCGAGCTCGCCCTCGGGCGAGCCTAGATAGTCATAGGCGTCCTTGGCCGCGTTGGCGACGACAAGCGCCTGCGGATCGGCGAGCCCGATATCCTCCACCGCCATGCGCACCAGCCGGCGGCCGAGATAGAGCGGATCCTCGCCGGCATCGAACATGCGGGCGAGGTAATAAAGGGCAGCATCCGGATCGGAGCCCCGTACCGATTTATGCAACGCCGAGATCAGGTTGTAATGGCCGTCCTGGCCCTTGTCGTAGATCGGCGCGCGGCGCTGGATGACGCGCTGCAGGCCCTCCGGGCCGAACACTTCGCCTTTCTTGGCGGCGCGCCAGACTTCCTCGGCCAGCGTCAGCGAGGCGCGGCCGTCGCCGTCCGCCATGCGGATCAGCATCGCGCGCGCCTCGTCGTCAAGCGGCAGCGCCCTGCCCTCGGTTTCTTCCGCCCGCGCCAGAAGCTTGGCGATGCTCTCTTCGCCCAGCGAACGGAACACCAGCACGCGCGCGCGGGATAACAACGCAGCGTTCAACTCGAAGGACGGGTTCTCCGTGGTGGCGCCGACCAGCACCACGGTGCCGTCTTCCATCACCGGAAGAAAGCCGTCCTGCTGGGCGCGGTTGAAACGATGGATCTCGTCGACGAAGAGCAGGGTCTGACGGCCGTTGGCGCGCCTGAGCTTCGCCGCCTCGAACACTTTCTTGAGGTCCGCGACGCCGGAAAACACCGCCGAGATCTGCTCGAAGGCGAGATTGGTCTCGCCAGCGAGCAATCGCGCCACCGTCGTCTTGCCGGTGCCGGGCGGACCCCAGAAGATCATCGAGCCGAGCGAACCGGAATCGATCAGCCTGGTCAGCGCCCCGTCGGGACCGGTCAGATGCTCCTGGCCGACGACCTCGCCGAGGTTTTTTGGGCGCAGCCGGTCGGCCAGCGGCCGCCCGGGCGGCGCTTTCTCTGGCTCATCGGAACTGAACAGATCGGCCATGCAAGTCTTTTGGTTGAAACGCGATCCCGCTCATCTGAGAGCATGATCTTGTCCAAACACCGGTTCTCGCTTTTTGCCAAGCGGAGCTTCGGTTCGGGATCATGCTCTAAATGGGCAGACCGCCTCAATAACGCAACACCTGGCGCAGTATCTGCCCGCCGCGCTCGACGGTAAAGCGCCACCAGCGCGTATCCTGCTGGGCGACCTGTGCCAGCGTCGCCGCGGTGTCGATGCTGGTGCCGTTCACCTCCCGCACGATATCGCCGGGCTGGAAGCCGAAATCGGCGGCCGGCGAATCGCGGCTGATATCGATGACGGTGACGCCCTTGAGATCGGTGCGAAGGCCAAGCCGCTGGGCAAGCCTGGGCGACAGCTCCGCGACCTTGGCGCCGGCGAAGGGACTGCGGCCGCGCAAGGTGACCTCGCTGGGCTTGGCGCCTTCCGGCGCGCGCTCCAGCGGGATTTCCAGCGTCGCCTGCTGGCCCTTGCTCAGCACGACGAAGGTCGCCTTGGTGCCGATCGACAGCGTCGCCATGCGGTAGTCGAGCGCCTCGATGCTTTCGACCGGCGTGTTGTTGAGCGACAAGATGACGTCGCCCGGCTTCAGGCCGGCCTTGCCGGCGGGGCCGGAGCCCTCGACCGATGAAACCAATGCGCCGGTCGGCTTCTCCATGCCGAGCGATTCGGCGATCTGCGGCGTCACCAGTTCGAACTCGGCGCCGATATAGGGCCGCTCGAAGAAGTCGAGCCCGGCCTTGGCGGCGTCGGCAAAGGCGCGCACCATGTTCGAGGGGATGGCGAAGCCGATGCCGATCGAGCCGCCACTGCGGCTGTAGATGGCCGTGTTGATGCCGACCAGTTGGCCGCCCATGTTGATCAGGGCGCCGCCGGAATTGCCGGGATTGATGGCGGCGTCAGTCTGGATGAAATAGCCCGAATCCGAGACGCCGATATGGCTGCGGGCAAGCGCCGAGACAATGCCGCTGGTGGTCGTTTGGCCGACGCCGAACGGGTTGCCGATGGCGAGCACCAGGTCGCCGACCTCGAGAGCGTCGGAATCGCCGATCGCGATCACCGGGAACGGCTTGTCGGCTGAAATCTTGAGCACGGCAAGATCGAGCGTCTCGTCCTTGAGCATAACCTTGGAAGTGAACTCGCGCCCGTCGGCTGTCGCGACCTTCACCTCATCGGCGTCCTTGATGACATGGAAATTGGTGACGATGACGCCGCTCGGATCGACCAGCACGCCCGAGCCCAGCGAAGACTGCGCGCGCGGCTGGGCGCGGCCGAAGAATTCCTCGAAGAAGGGGTCGCCCTCGAAAGGCGACGTCACCTTGGCGGTCTGCGAGGCATAGACATTGACCACGGCAGGCGCCGTCTGCTTGACCAGCGGCGCGAATGAGAGCTGCACCTCCTCACGGCCGAACGGCACCCGCTTGTCCGGGCCGGACGTGCCATTCTCACCTTCGACGCCATGCAGCAGGTCGGTCAGCACATCGGAGAGGCCCGGATCCGCCGGCTTGGCGGCGTCCTCGGCAAAAGCCTGTCTTGCGGCCGGTGCCACGGCGAAGACGGCCAGCGCGGCAACAAGAAACAGTCGTTTGAGGCGCATTTTCGAATCCCTCCAAATCGGGCGCCATTGTCCCGACGATTGTGCAGAATGAAAGGCTAATGCACACAAATGCGACACTTGTCGCGCAAAAGCTTGACGCTGGACGTTAAATTCAGCTCGCTCGGCTCAAACCGCTCCAAATGCAAAAAGGGGCCCGAAGGCCCCTTGAAGTCATTGAGGAAAACGCAAGGCTCAGGCGGCCGCGGCTTCCTCATTGGCGCCCTCTGCCTCAAGGCGAGCGCGGTCGGCGGCGCCCTTTGCGGAGGTGTCGCGGTCGACGAATTCGATGACCGCCATGGCAGCATTGTCGCCCTTGCGGAAGCCCGCCTTCATGATGCGCAGGTAGCCGCCGTTGCGGGTGGCGTAGCGCGGAGCGAGGGTCTCGAACAGGCGCTTCACGACCGGCTCGTTGCCGATCTGAGCGATGACCTGACGACGGGCGTGCAGATCGCCGCGCTTGCCGAGCGTCACCAGCTTCTCGACGATGGGACGCAGGTCCTTCGCCTTCGGCAGGGTGGTGACGATCTGCTCGTGCTCGATCAGAGACACGGCGAGGTTGGCGAACATCGATTTGCGGTGGCTGATGCTGCGGGCGAAACGACGGCCTTTGAAACCGTGGCGCATGGCTCTTTTCCTTCTTCAGTTGTTCAAGAGGCCACGGCCTCTGATGGTTTTCCGCATGACCGTCGGATCGGGCGGCTCGCGCCGCCGATCCTTGGAATTCATGCTCAATATTGGTCTTCGTAACGTTTTGCGAGGTCTTCGATGTTTTCCGGCGGCCAGTCCGGCACTTCCATGCCGAGATGGAGGCCCATGGCCGCCAGCACTTCCTTGATCTCGTTCAGCGACTTGCGGCCGAAGTTCGGGGTGCGCAGCATCTCGGCTTCGGTTTTCTGGATCAGGTCGCCGATATAGACGATGTTGTCGTTCTTCAGGCAGTTGGCCGAACGCACCGAAAGTTCGAGCTCGTCGACCTTCTTGAGCAGCGCCGGGTTGAAGGCGAGCTCGGTGACGGCTTCGGTCGCGACTTCCTTCTGCGGCTCGTCGAAGTTGACGAACAGCGCGAGCTGGTCCTGCAGGATGCGGGCGGCGAAAGCGACCGCGTCCTCGCCCGAGATCGAGCCGTTGGTCTCGATGGTCATGGTCAGCTTGTCATAGTCGAGCACCTGGCCCTCTCGGGTGTTCTCGACCTTGTAGGAGACCTTCTTGACCGGCGAATAGAGCGAGTCGACCGGGATCAGGCCGATCGGCGCGTCCTCGGCGCGGTTGCGCTCGGCCGGCACATAGCCCTTGCCGGTGTCGACGGTGAACTCCATGCGGATCTCGGCGCCCTCGTCCAGCGTGCAGATGACGTGGTCGGGGTTGAGGATCTCGACGTCGCCGACCGTCTGGATGTCGCCGGCGAGCACCGCGCCCGGGCCCTGCTTGCGCACGACCATGCGCTTGGGACCATCGCCTTCCATGCGGATGGCGATTTCCTTGATGTTGAGCACGATGTCGGTCACGTCCTCGCGCACGCCGGCGATGGACGAGAATTCATGCAGCACGCCGTCGATCTGCACGGCGGTGACGGCCGCGCCGCGCAGCGAAGACAGAAGCACGCGCCGCAGCGCGTTGCCCAGCGTCAGGCCAAAGCCGCGTTCGAGCGGCTCGGCCACCAGCGTGGTCAGCGTCTTCTTCTTCGACGAGAACTCGATCTTGTTCGGCTTGATCAGTTCCTGCCAGTTTTTCTGGATCATAAATGTCTTCCTTCCTTTGCCCCGCCACCATCCAATCGTGGCGGGCGACACGGAAAACCGCGGAGGAACGCCGTGGCGCTCGCGCGGCGCTTAAAAATCAGACGCGGCGCTTCTTGCGCGGACGGCAGCCATTGTGCGGGATCGGCGTCACGTCGCGGATCGAGGTGATGGTGAAGCCGGCCGCCTGAAGCGCGCGAAGGGCCGATTCACGGCCGGAGCCGGGTCCGCAGACCTCGACCTCGAGCATGCGCATGCCGTGTTCCTGGGCCTTCTTGGCGACGTCCTCGGCAGCCATCTGGGCGGCGAACGGGGTCGACTTGCGCGAACCCTTGAACCCTTGCGCGCCGGCCGACGACCAGGCAATCGAATTGCCCTGCGCGTCGGTGATGGTGATCATGGTGTTGTTGAAGGTCGAATTGACGTGGGCAACGCCCGACGAGATGTTCTTGCGTTCGCGACGGCGAACACGAGCGGCTTCCTTGGCCATGGTAGTCCTTTCAGTTGATCTCTACACCGCCGTAATGCCAGCGGCTCCACCTTGGGAAGGCAGTAGGGGAATAGGGCAGTAAGGGACTAGGAAAACGCGATCCCTATTGCCTTACTGCCCTACTCCCTTACTCCCCTAATTACTTCTTCTTGCCGGCGATTGCCTTGGCCGGGCCCTTGCGGGTGCGCGCATTGGTGTGCGTGCGCTGGCCGCGGACGGGCAGCGAGCGGCGGTGACGCAGGCCGCGGTAGCAGCCGAGGTCCATGAGCCGCTTGATGTTCATCGAGACTTCGCGGCGCAGGTCGCCTTCGACCTGGTAGTCGCGGTCGATCGTCTCGCGGATCTGCAGCACTTCCGCGTCGGTCAGCTGGTTGACGCGGCGGTCCGCCGGGATGCCGACCTTGTCGACGATCTCCTGGGCAAACTTCTTGCCGATGCCGTGAATGTACTGAAGCGCAATGACGACGCGCTTGTTGGTCGGAATGTTGACGCCGGCTATACGAGCCATGTTCTTCTCTTTCTCCATGTAGGCCGGACGAGCCGGCGTTCAAGTTATCCCGCGTCCGGTGGAGGCCGGCCCTTGCGGGAGTTTCCTGGTTCAAAGCGGATGCCTTGCCCGCAAGGGCAAGCAAAGTCCATGCCTGATAGGAAGACGGGCCGCCATACCCCAACGGCCCGTTCCCGTCAAGCGCAATCTTCAATTGTCGGCGCGAGCTACTTCGCCGCGGCCGCGAGCACCTTGCCGATCTCGTCGGTCACGGCATCGATGCTCGCCATTCCGTCGACGGTCTTGAGCTTGCCTTTGGCGTAGTAATAGCCGGTCAGCGGCGCCGTCTTCTTGTAATATTCGCGCAGGCGTTCCTCAAACACCGCCGGGTTGTCGTCCTTGCGAACCGGCTGGCCGGCGGCCTTGGCATCCTCGGCGCGCTTGACGATTCGCCCGACCAGCGCCTTGTCGTCGACGACAAGCTCGATGACGGTGTCGAGCGCGATGCCGCGCTCGGCAAGCATGGCCTCGACCGCATCGGCTTGGACCAGCGTACGCGGATAGCCGTCGAGGATGAAACCCCTGGCGCAGTCCGGCTGATCGATGCGCTCGGCGACGATGGCGTTGACGATCGCGTCGGAGACCAGTTCGCCGGCATCCATCACCGCCTTGGCGCGCTTGCCGACTTCGGTTCCGGCCTGGACGGCGGCACGCAGCATGTCCCCCGTCGAGAGCTGGGGGATGCCGTGTTGTTCTACCAGTCTTTGTGCTTGCGTCCCCTTGCCCGCCCCTGGCGGCCCAAGCAATATCAACCTCATCTGCTCCTCTTCCCCCCGCGCAACTTCGACTTCTTGATCAGGCCCTCATACTGGTGCGCGATCAGGTGACCCTGAATCTGCGCCACCGTGTCGAGCGTGACACTGACCACGATCAGAAGCGATGTGCCACCGAGGTAGAAAGGTACGCCAGTCGCCGAAATCAGGAATTCCGGCAGCAGACAGACCAGCACCAGGTAGATGGCGCCGATGACGGTGATACGCGTCAGAACATAGTCGATATATTCGGCCGTGCGCTCGCCCGGACGATAGCCTGGGATGAAGCCGGAATGCTTCTTGAGCTGGTCGGCCGTGTCCTTCGGGTTGAAGACGATCGCCGTGTAGAAGAAGGCGAAGAAGACGATCATGCCCGCATAGAAGATCATGTAGAGCGGCTGGCCGTGGCCGAGCGAGGCGAGGATCGTGCTTGCCCAGGCCGGCAGGTTGGTCGCCTGCGAGAAGCCCGCGACGGTTGCCGGCAAAAGCAGCAGCGAGGACGCGAAGATCGGCGGGATGACGCCCGAGGTGTTGAGCTTCAGCGGCAGATGCGAGGTGTCGCCCTGGAACATGCGGTTGCCGACCTGGCGCTTCGGATACTGGATGAGCAGTCGGCGCTGCGCGCGCTCGAAGAAGACGATGAGCGCGATGACGATGATGGCCAACACGATGATCGCGAGGATGAGGCCCGTCGACAGCGCGCCGGTGCGGCCGAGCTCCAAGGTGCCGGAGATCGCCCGCGGCAGGCCGGCGACGATGCCGGAGAAGATGATCAGCGAAATGCCGTTGCCGATGCCGCGCGCCGTGATCTGCTCGCCCAACCACATCAGGAACATGGTGCCGCCGACCAGCGTGACGACGGTCGAGATGCGGAAGAACATGCCGGGATCGTTGACGATGCCGTTGCCGCCTTCGAGACCGATCGAAATGCCGTAGGCCTGGATCAGCGCCAAGAGCACGGTGCCGTAGCGCGTGTACTGGTTGATGATCTTGCGGCCCTGCTCGCCTTCCTTCTTCAGCGCTTCCAGCGACGGGATGACCGAGGTCATCAGCTGCATGATGATGGAGGCGGAGATGTAGGGCATGATGCCCAGCGCGAAGATCGCCATGCGCTGCACGGCGCCGCCGGCGAACATGTTGAACATGCCGAGCACGCCCTTGCTCTGCGAGGAGAAGGCCTGGGCGAAAGCGTCGGGATTGATGCCGGGAAGCGGGATGTAGGTGCCGAGGCGGTAGACGAGCAGCGCGCCGATGGTGAACCAGATGCGCTTCTTGAGGTCCTCGGCCTTGGCGAAGGCCGCGAAATTCAGATTGGAGGCTAGTTGTTCAGCAGCCGAAGCCATGCCTGATTCTCCGCTAGAGCATGATGCCGAAAAGTGTGGAGCGGTTTTCGGACAACATCCTGCTCTACTTCATTGATTTCCGTGTCACGCTCGACGCCCCCAGCTCAGGCGGCGCGTGTCACCGAAGCTCACGAGATAAGCTCCGGACCTTAAACATGCAAGCGGCCGCGTTGACGCGGCCGCCCAATTCATCTGGTCAAAGCGCGGTTCGAGGGAAAATGCGAAGTCATCCCGGTCGGCCGCGCTTCAAATCGCCGTTACTCGGCGGCGGCCGCTTCCGGCAGCTTCACCGAACCGCCGGCCTTCTCGATCTTCTCGATCGCGGCCTTGGAAGCGCCGGCGACGTCGAAGGAGAGCTTGGCCTTGAGCTCGCCATCGGACAACACGCGCACGCCGTCCTTGGCGCGGCGGATGACGCCGGCGGCAACCAGGGCCTCGGCCGTCACGGCCGCCTTGGCGTCGAGCTTCTTGGCGTCGACCGCCGCCTGGATCTTGGCCAGCGACACGACCGCGAAGCTCTTGCCGAACAGGTTGTTGAAGCCGCGCTTCGGCAGGCGCCGGTAGAGCGGCATCTGGCCACCCTCGAAGCCGTTGATGGCAACGCCCGAACGGGCCTTTTGGCCCTTGACGCCGCGACCGGCGGTCTTGCCCGAGCCGGAGCCGATGCCGCGACCGAGGCGCTTCCTGGAATGCGTGGCGCCGTCCTTGTCACGCAGATCGTTGAGTTTCATCATTCTTCTCCTGCGCTTCCGTTCAGGCCTCGTCCACGACGCGGACGAGGTGCTGGACGGCGGCGATCATGCCGCGCACGGAAGGAGTATCTTCCAGCGTGCGCCGCTTGTGCATCTTGTTCAGGCCGAGGCCGACCAGCGTCGCGCGCTGCTCCTTCGGCCGGCGGATCGGGGAGCCGATCTGCTCGACGGTGATGGTCTTGGTAGCTTTCTTGGCCATGGTCGAAATCCCTGGTCAGCGTCGACTATTCTTCAGCCGCAACGGCGGTGCCGCGGCGGGCCTGAAGGGTCGAATACTTGATGCCGCGCGCGGCAGCCACATCCTTCGGATGCATCTGGCTCTTCAGCGCGTCGAAGGTGGCGCGAACCATGTTGTAGGGGTTCGACGAACCCATCGACTTGGCGACCACGTCATGCATGCCGAGCGTCTCGAAGACGGCGCGCATCGGGCCGCCGGCGATGATGCCGGTACCCTGCTTGGCTGCGCGCAGCAGAACGCGTCCGGCGCCCCAACGGCCCTCGACGTCGTGATGCAGCGTGCGGCCCGAACGCAGCGGCACGAAGATCATGTCGCGCTTGGCCGATTCGGTCGCCTTGCGGATGGCTTCCGGCACTTCGCGCGCCTTGCCGTGGCCGAAGCCCACGCGGCCCTTCTGGTCGCCGACGACGACGAGAGCGGCAAAGCCGAAACGACGGCCACCCTTCACCACCTTGGCGACGCGGTTGATGTGGACGAGCTTGTCCACCATGCCGTCGTCACGCTCTTCGCGTTCACGCTCGCGGCCGCGGCCGCCTTCTCTACGTTCCTGTGCCATATCCTAGTCCTTGTTCTTTTCCGGAAGCACGGGTTGCTGTTTGCCGATGCCGCTTTGGGTCATCAGCGGCGAAATTAGAAGCTGAGGCCGCCTTCGCGGGCAGCTTCGGCCAGCGCCTTGACGCGGCCGTGATAGATGTACGGGCCGCGGTCGAAGACGACTTCCTTGACGCCGGCCTTCGAAGCGCGCTCGGCGATCAGCTTGCCGACCGCAGCGGCGGCGGCGGTGTCGGCGCCGGTCTTGAGCGAACCCTTGAGGTCCTTCTCGAGCGTCGAGGCGGCAGCCAGCGTGTGGCCGTTGGCATCGTCGATGACCTGGACGTAGATGTTCTTCGAGGTGCGGTGCACCGAAAGCCGCGGACGCGCGCCGGCGACCTTCTTCAACTGGCGGCGGACGCGCTGCGCGCGGCGCTGGATGGTTTCCTTGGGGCTTGCCATAATGTCAGTTCCTTGCCTTCAGAAAACGGGGGCAACCCTGTGCGGTAGGCCAGGCCTCCCGCGGCCGCTCCCCGCGGCGTTACACTTCTCAAGCCTGGCCCCTTCCGAAAAGTCCGCGACTTTCCGGGGCCAAGCCTATTACTTCTTCTTGCCTTCCTTGCGCACGATGCGCTCGTCGGCATAGCGCACGCCCTTGCCCTTGTAGGGCTCAGGACCGCGATATTCGCGGATCTCGGCGGCGACCTGGCCGACCTGCTGCTTGTCGATGCCCGAGACCGTGATCTCGGTCGGCTTCGGCACTGTGATGGTGATGCCCTGAGGCGTCTCGTAGACCACATCGTGGCTGAAGCCGAGCGCCAGTTGCAGGTTCTTGCCCTGCAACACGGCGCGATAGCCGACGCCGGTGATCTCGAGCTTCTTCTCGAAGCCGTCCTTCACGCCCTGCAGGATGTTGACGATCTGCGTGCGCGACATGCCCCACTTGGAGCGTGCGGTCTTGGTCTGGTCGCGCGGCTCGACGGAGATCTCGTTGTTCTCCATCTTGACCAGCACTTCGTCGTTGACCACGAACTTCAGCTCGCCCTTCGGGCCCTTCGCCGTCACGGTCTGGCCGTTGACGGATGCGGTCACGCCCTGCGGCAGCGAAACGGGTTTCTTTCCGATACGAGACATTTTGTTGTCCTCGTCACTTCTTTCGTTTCAGGTTCCAGTTCCCGGGCGCGATCCCGAGAACCGAAGCCCATTCATCAATCTCTTGGCCGATCAGAAGATCTGGCAGAGGATCTCGCCGCCGACATTCTGCTCTCGCGCTTCATGGTCGGCCATGACGCCCTTCGGCGTCGAAAGGATCGCGATGCCGAGGCCGTTTGCGACCTGCGGGATCGACTTGGCCGAGACATAGACGCGGCGGCCGGGCTTCGAGACGCGCTCGATTTCGCGCACGACCGGAGCGCCGTCGAAATACTTCAGCTCGATCTCGATTTCGGACTTGCCGTTTTCGAAATCGGTCTGGCTGTAGTCGCGGATATAGCCTTCCGACTTCAGCACTTCGAGGACGCGGGCGCGCAGACGCGAGGCCGGGGTCGAGACGCTCGACTTCTTGCGGCCGTAGGCGTTGCGGATGCGGGTCAGCATATCGCCGAGAGGATCGCTCAATGACATCTCAGTGTCTCCTTACCAGCTCGACTTGACCAGGCCCGGGATCTGGCCGGTGTTGCCCAGATCGCGAAGCGCGATACGCGAAAGCTTCAGCTTGCGATAGTAGGCACGCGGACGGCCCGTGACTTCGCAACGGTTGCGGATGCGGATCTTGGCCGAGTTGCGCGGCAGCGCCGACAGCTTCAACTGGGCGCGGAAACGCTCTTCCATCGGCTTGGACTGATCCATGATGATGGCCTTGAGCGCCGTGCGCTTGGCGGCGTACTGGTCGGCGAGCTTGCGGCGCCGGTTGTTCTTCTCGACTGAGCTGGTCTTTGCCATTTCAGATTTTTCCTTTTTCGCTGCCGTTACTGGCGGAAGGGGAAGTTGAAAGCCTTGAGCAGAGCCCTGGCTTCGTCATCCGTCTTCGCCGTCGTACAAACGATGACGTCCATGCCCCAGACCTGATCAACCTTGTCGTAGTTGATCTCCGGGAACACGATGTGTTCCTTGATGCCCATGGCGTAGTTGCCACGGCCGTCAAAGCTCTTCGGGTTCAGTCCGCGGAAGTCGCGAACGCGCGGCAGCGCGATGTTCACGAGGCGGTCGAGGAACTCATACATGCGTTCCTTGCGCAGCGTGACCTTGGCGCCGATCGGCATGTTCTCGCGCACCTTGAAGCCGGCAATCGAGTTGCGGGCGCGGGTGACGACGGCCTTCTGGCCGGCGATCAGCGCGAGATCCTCGGCCGCGACCGAGGGCTTCTTGGAATCGGCGGTCGCTTCGCCGACACCCATGTTCAGCACGATCTTGTCGATGCGCGGAACCTGCATCTCGTTGTCGTAGCCGAACTGCTCCTGCAGCGCCTTGCGGATGGTCTCCTGATAGACCTTCTTGAGGCGCGGCTCGTTCTTGGCAGCCGCCTGCTTGGTTTCAGCCTTAGCCATTGATGACTTCTCCCGAACGCTTGGCGACGCGCACCTTCTTGCCATCCTTCTGGAGGGTGAAGCCGACGCGGGTCGGCTTGCCGTCCTTGGGGTCGGCCAGCGCGATATTCGACAGGTGGATCGGCGCTTCCTTGGTGATGATCCCGCCCTCTTGGGACTGGGTCTGCTTCTGGTGACGGCGAATGAGGTTCACGCCGCGGACGACCGCGGTGTCTTCCTTCGGCTGCACCGACAGGACTTCGCCCGAACGGCCCTTGTCCTTGCCGGCAAGCACGACGACCTTGTCGCCTTTTCTGATCTTTTGCATTGGTCCGGCTCCTTACAGCACTTCAGGCGCGAGCGAGATGATCTTCATGTGGTTCTTGGCGCGCAGCTCGCGCGGAACCGGTCCGAAGATACGGGTGCCGATCGGCTCTTTCTTATTGTCGACGAGAACGGCCGCGTTCTTGTCGAAACGGATCACGCTGCCGTCCGGACGGCGGATGTCCTTGGCCGTGCGAACCACGACCGCCTTCATCACATCGCCCTTCTTAACGCGGCCGCGCGGAATGGCTTCCTTGATCGACACCACGATGATGTCGCCGACGGAGGCATACTTCCGCTTCGAGCCGCCCAGCACCTTGATGCACATGACACGACGAGCGCCGGAATTGTCCGCGACGTCGAGGTTTGTTTGCATCTGAATCATGACTGGCCGCCTTCTTCTTTTCTAACGGGACGGGTGCTTTCACCCCTCCCCGGTCTGTCCAAAATTCGGTTCGTTCGCCCGGATCAAGCCTGATCCGAAGAGACGACAACCCAGCGCTTGTCCTTCGAAATCGGCTTCGATTCCTGGATGAACACCTGGTCGCCGACCTTGTGGGCGTTGTTCTCGTCGTGCGCCTTGTACTTCTTGGTCATCCGCACGGTCTTCTTCATCACCGGATGCGTGAAGCGACGCTCGACCTTGACGACAACCGTCTTCTCGTTCTTGTCGCTGACGACGGTGCCCTGCAGGATACGCTTCGGCATGGTCTTAACCCTTCTTGGCCGCGGCTTTTTCCGCGGCGATGGTCTTGATGCGCGCGATGTCCTTGCGGACCTGCTTCACGCGCGCGGTCTTCTCGAGCTGGCCGGTGGCCTTCTGGAAGCGCAGGTTGAACTGCTCCTTCTTGAGGGCTGCCAGGTCGTCGGTCAGCTGATCCTGGGTCTTGGTCCGGATGTCTTCGGCTTTCATGATCGCCTGTCCTTATTCTGCGATGCGCTGCACGAAGCGCGTCTTGACCGAGAGTTTGGCAGCGCCGAGACGCAGCGCTTCGCGCGCGGTCTCCTCGCTGACGCCGTCGATCTCGAACATGATGCGGCCGGGCTTCACGCGCGCCGCCCAATAGTCGACGGCGCCCTTGCCCTTACCCATGCGGACTTCGGTCGGCTTCGAGGTGACCGGCAGATCCGGGAACACCCGGATCCAGACGCGGCCGGCGCGCTTCATCTCGCGGGTGATCGCGCGGCGGGCCGCCTCGATCTCGCGCGCGGTGACGCGGTTCGGCTCAAGCGCCTTCAGCCCGAAACCGCCGAAATCCAGGTTGGTGCCGCCCTTGGCGGTACCGTGGATACGGCCCTTGAACTGCTTGCGGAACTTTGTGCGCTTTGGCTGCAGCATCGTTCTAACTCCAAATTCTCAAATGTCTCAGGCGTTCTCGCGACGACGGCCGCGTTCGCGCTCGCCACCAGCACCGCCGCCGCCATGCGCGGCATCGCCTTCGGTTGCACGGCGCTCAGAAGCCATCGGGTCGTGCTCGAGGATCTCGCCCTTGAACACCCACACCTTGACGCCGCAGATGCCGTAAGCCGTGTTCGCCTCGGCCGTGCCGTAATCGACATCGGCGCGCAGCGTGTGCAGCGGCACTCGGCCTTCGCGGTACCACTCCATGCGCGCGATTTCGGCGCCGCCGAGACGGCCGGAGCAGTTGATGCGGATGCCTTCGGCGCCGAGACGCATGGCCGACTGAACGGCGCGCTTCATGGCGCGGCGGAACGCGATGCGGCGCTCGAGCTGCTGAGCGATCGACTGGGCGATCAGTGTGGCGTCGATTTCCGGCTTGCGCACTTCAACGATGTTGAGGTGCGTTTCGGACTTCGTCATCTCGGTCAGCTTCTTGCGCAGCTTCTCGATGTCGGCGCCCTTCTTGCCGATGATCAGGCCCGGACGCGCGGCGTGGATGGTGACGCGGCACTTCTTGTGCGGACGCTCGATCACGACCTTGGAGATCGCGGCCTGCTTGAGTTCCTTCTCGAGATACTTGCGGATCTTGAGGTCTTCATGCAGCAGCTGGCCGTATTCGCCGGTGTTCGCGAACCAGCGCGAATCCCAGGTACGGTTGATGCCGAGACGCAGCCCGATCGGATTGACTTTCTGGCCCATTATGCGGCCTCCCCTTTTTCCTCGACTTCACGAACGACGATCGTGAGGTGCGAGAACGGCTTCTCGATACGGCTGGCGCGACCGCGGCCACGAGCGTGGAAACGCTTCATGACGATCGACTTGCCGACATAGGCTTCCGCCACCACCAGCGCATCGACGTCGAGGTCGTGATTGTTTTCCGCGTTGGCGATCGCCGATTCCAGCGTCTTCTTGACCGTGCCGGAAATCCGCTTGGCCGAGAATTCGAGGTCGGAAAGCGCGGTCGCGACCTTCTTGCCGCGGATCAGCGCGGCAACCAGGTTGAGCTTCTGCGGGCTGATACGGATCGTGCGCAGAACGGCACGCGCCTCGTTGTCAGCAAGCCTGCGCGGAGCTTTGGCCTTGCCCATGATTATTTCCTCTTCGCCTTCTTATCCGCGCCGTGACCGTAATAGGTCCGGGTCGGAGCGAATTCACCGAACTTGTGGCCGACCATGTCCTCGTTCACCGAGACCGGGACGTGCTT
Organism: Mesorhizobium sp.; assembly: GCF_004963255.1. GTDB lineage: Bacteria > Pseudomonadota > Alphaproteobacteria > Rhizobiales > Rhizobiaceae > Mesorhizobium. The sequence goes on from NZ_SUGA01000008.1 coordinate 202,698, forward strand.
CTGGCCGTTGTAGACACCGAAGGTGAAGCCGACGAACTGCGGCAGGATGGTGGAGCGACGGCTCCACATCTTGATCACCTCATTGCGACCGCCTTCACGAACCTTGTCCACCTTCTTGAGAAGGTAGCCGTCGATGAAGGGGCCTTTCCAAATCGAACGAGTCACTTGGCGTTACCTCTTCTTAGCTCTTGCGCTGATGGCGCGAGCGCACGATGAACTTGTCGGTCGCCTTGTTGGACCGCGTCTTCTTGCCCTTGGTCGGCTTGCCCCAGGGCGAAACCGGATGACGGCCGCCCGAGGTGCGGCCTTCGCCGCCGCCGTGCGGATGGTCGACCGGGTTCATGGCCACGCCGCGATTGTGCGGACGCTTGCCGCGCCAAACGGTGCGACCGGCCTTGCCGTCATTGATGTTGCCGTGGTCGGGGTTCGACACCGCGCCGACGGTCGCCATGCAAGAGCCATGCACGACGCGCTGCTCGCCCGAGTTGAGGCGCAGGATCGCCATGCCCTGGTCGCGACCGACGAGCTGCGCGTAACCGCCAGCCGAACGGGCGACCTGACCGCCCTTGCCCGGCTTCAGCTCGATGTTGTGGACGATCGTGCCGACCGGCATCGAGGCCAGCGGCATCGCGTTGCCCGGCTTCACGTCGACAGCTTCGCCGGCCACGATCTTGTCGCCGGCGGCAAGACGCTGCGGGGCCAGAATGTAGGACAGCTCGCCGTCGTCATACTTGATCAGCGCGATGAAGGCGGTGCGGTTCGGATCGTATTCGATTCGCTCGACCGTGCCGACGACGTCGTACTTCTTACGCTTGAAGTCGATGATGCGGTACGAACGCTTGTGACCGCCGCCGATGAAGCGGGCCGTGATGCGGCCGTAATTGTTGCGGCCGCCCGACTTGGTCAGGCCTTCGGTCAGGCCCTTGACGGGCTTGCCCTTGTAGAGGCCCGAGCGGTCGACGATGACCAGCTGGCGGGTGCTCGGCGTTACCGGGTTGAATTTCTTAAGTGCCATTGTCCTGTCCTCGCGGCCTTGCTCAGAGACCCGTCGCGACGTCGATCGACTGGCCGTCGGCCAGCGTCACAACCGCCTTCTTGACGTCGCCCTGGCGGCCAACCGTGCCGCGGAAGCGCTTGATCTTGCCCTTGCGGACGAGCGTGTTCACAGCCGTCACCTTGACGCCGAAGAGAGCTTCCACGGCAGCCTTGATTTCCGGCTTCGACGCCTTCTTGGCGACGTTGAAGACGACCTGGTTCTGCTCGGAAGCCATGGTCGACTTTTCGGTGATCGCCGGCGAGACGATCACGTCGTAGTGACGGAGGTCGGTCATTTAAAGCGCTCCTCGAGAGCCTCGACGGCGGCCTTCGAAAGGACCAGCGTGCCGCGGCGCAGAATGTCGTAGACGTTGATGCCCTGGATGGGCAGCACGTCGATGTTCGGAATGTTGGTCGCGGCCAGCTTGAAGTTCTGGTCAAGCTCGGCGCCGCCGATCACCAGGGCGTTGGTCAGCCCCAGCGTCTCAAGGTTCGCCGCCAGCGCCTTGGTCTTGGCTTCGGCAAGCTTCAGCTCGTCGATGATGATGAGCGAAGCGCTCTTAGCCTTGGCCGAGAGAGCATGCTTCAGGCCCAGCGCGCGCACCTTCTTCGGCAACTCGTGCTCATGGCTGCGCACGACCGGGCCGTGCGCCTTGCCGCCGCCGCGGAACTGCGGAGCGCGAGCCGAGTGGTGACGGGCGCGGCCCGTACCCTTCTGCTTGTACATCTTGGCGCCGGTGCGCGCGATCTCGGCGCGGCCCTTGGACTTGTGCGTGCCCTGCTGTTTCTTGGCGAGCTGCCAGCGCACGACGCGCTGCAGGATGTCCTCGCGCGGGTCGAGGCCGAAAATCTCTTCGGAGAGCTTCAGCTCGCCGGCGTCCTTGCCGCCCAGCGTTTTAATCTTGAGGTCCATTATTCCGCTCCCTCAGTGGCCGGGGCTTCGTTCTTGGCGGCAGCGGCACGGATCGCGGCGGGCTTCGGCGCGTTGGCCGGCAGCGCAACCTTGGCGGCGTCGCGAACCAGGATCCAGGCGCCCTTGACGCCGGGAACCGCGCCGCGGATCAGGATCAGGCCGCGATCCACGTCCGTAGAGACGACTTCGACATTCTGCGTGGTCACGCGGGTGTCGCCCATGTGGCCGGCCATCTTCTTGCCCTTGAACACCTTGCCGGGGTCCTGGCGCTGACCGGTCGAGCCGTGCGTGCGGTGCGAGACCGAGTTACCGTGGGTCGCGCGGCCACCACCCATGTTGTGTCGCTTGATGACGCCCTGGAAACCCTTGCCGGTCGAGGTGCCTGTGACGTCGACCTTCTGGCCGGCGACGAAATGCTCGACGGTCAGCTCGGCGCCAACGTCGATCATGTTGTCGGCGGAGACGCGGAACTCCGCGAGCTTCGCCTTCGGCTCGACGGAGGCGGCGGCGAAATGGCCGCGCAGCGCCTTCGACGTGTTCTTCACCTTGGCAAGGCCAACGCCGAGCTGGACGGCGGTGTAGCCGTTCTTCTCCTGCGTGCGCTGAGCCACGACCTGGCAGTTCTCCATCTGGAGAACGGTGACGGGAACGTGCTCGCCGGCATCGTTATAGATGCGGGTCATTCCCACCTTCTTTGCAATCACACCTGAACGCATCGGTTCAATTCCTTTAGAGTTCCGGGCCAGGGGCAGCGCCCCTTACCGCGCTCTCAATCCCTTAGAGCTTGATCTCGACGTCGACACCGGCGGCCAGATCGAGCTTCATCAAAGCATCGACCGTCTGCGGGGTCGGATCGACGATGTCGAGCAGACGCTTGTGCGTGCGCATCTCGAACTGCTCGCGGCTCTTCTTGTCGACGTGGGGCGACCGGTTGACCGTGAATTTTTCGATCCGCGTCGGCAGCGGAATGGGGCCGCGGACGTTGGCGCCGGTGCGCTTGGCGGTCGACACGATTTCGCGCGTCGAGGCGTCGAGCACCCGGTGGTCAAACGCCTTAAGGCGGATGCGGATATTCTGTCCGTTCATGCGTCAATTCCTTGTTCTGGCGCGGCGCGGGCAGCTCCCGCGCCCGCGACAGATCCGTTTCAGTCCAATTACTCTTTGATGGTGACGACGATGCCTGCACCGACGGTGCGGCCGCCTTCACGGA
>NZ_SUGA01000090.1 GCF_004963255.1 Mesorhizobium sp.
CACCCCTCATCCGTCGCCTTCGGCGACACCTTGCATAAGCAATGTTGTATGAAGTGGTCGTCCCGTAAGGGACGCCAACGGCCGGGTGGCCACCCGGCCGTTGGCGCCGATCGTCGGATCGCGGGACACCCGAACCCGTGGGGTTAAGGAGAAGCAAGATCGCGATCGGCTCTTCATCGTGGCCCGGATGGTTGCTGGAACAACCAGGTTCGTATGCAAGGCAGGGACGACGAAGATGAATGAGACTAGCACAAAAACCGCCGGAATCGACACCAGCAAGAAGTCGCTTGATGTCGCAACCTATCCGACGAGCGAGAGGTTGCGCGTAGCCAATGCCAGAGACGGACATCAAGTGCTGGTTGCTTGGCTGAGCGCGCGTAAGATCAAACGCGTCGGCATCGAAGCCTCCGGAGGTTACGAGCGAGCCGTCGTGGAATATCTGCGCGAGCACGGCTTCGAGGTCGCTCTCTTGCAGCCGCGTCAAGTGCATGCCTTTGCCATCTACAAGCTGCGTCGTGCCAAGAACGATCGTATCGACGCCGCCCTCATCGCCGAGTGCGCTGCCAATCTCGGCGACCTGCATGAACCGCCAGACACCAGGCTGGCCGCGTTCGCTGAGCATCTGCTCTTCATCGAGCAGCTGGAGTACGATATCGCTCACCTCAAGACGCGGCGCGAGCACTTCACCACCAAGCGGATTCTCAACCAACTCGAGCGTGACGTTCAGCGTCTGCAGCGGCGCCGCGAGGCCGAACTGCTGCTCCTGCAGGTCGCTGTGTGCAAACACGATGATCTCGCTCGGCGGCTCGAGCTGATCGCCAGCGTTGATGGCATCGGCATACGCACCGCGCTCACCCTCGTCATCCTCTTGCCCGAACTCGGCAAGGTCAGTCGCGAGCAAATCTCTGCCTTGGTTGGCGTCGCTCCTTACGACGACGACTCGGGCGAACGTACCGGCGAGCGCCATATCGCCGGCGGTCGCAGTCGTGTCCGCCGAGCGCTCTTCAATGCTGCATTGCCCGCTTCCCAGCGCTGGAACACCGCCCTGGTCGCTCTCTACGGCCGCCTTACGAACAACGGCAAGGCCCACAGGAAAGCCATCATCGCCTGTGTCAGAAAGCTCCTCATCTTCGCCAACGCCGTCGTCGAACGCGGCACTCCGTGGAGCAAGCCCGCAAACCACGCCGCCTAAGCTAATGGTTGCGCTTCTCCCACAAGGGGAGAAGG
>NZ_SUGA01000091.1 GCF_004963255.1 Mesorhizobium sp.
GGTCTCGACCCCGGCATCGACCTTGCCGCGCGCGGCAGCGCCACCATTGGCGGCATGGTTTCCACCAATGCCGGGGGCATCATGGCGTTTCGCAACGGCACGATGCGCCACCGCGTGCTGGGCCTGGAAGCCGTGCTGCCGGACGGACGGGTGTTTTCCGACCTCACAAGGGTGCTGAAGACCAGCGCCGGCTATGATCTGAAACATCTCTTCATCGGCGCGGAGGGGACGCTTGGCATCGTCACCCGCGTGGCGGTGCGGCTCGATCCGGTCGCCGGCGCCAGTGCCACGGCGCTGGTCGGCGTGCCGGATGCGGCCAGCGCGCAGCGCATCGTGCGGCATTTTCTGGGCTCGACCAGCGCGCGGCTCAGCGCCGCCGAGATCCTGTGGCGCAATTTTGCCTCGCTGATGCAGCGGGCGCTGGGCTACGCGCCCGGGCAGCTGCCGCTCGATGCGCCCTGCCTTCTGGTGCTGGGACTCGGCGCCGACTCGATGGAAGCGGCCAGAGGCGTGCTGGAGGACGGGCTGGCGGCGATCTGGGAAGAGGCCGGCATCCTCGACGGGCTGGTCGCGAGCTCCGAGGCGCAAGCCACCCAGATGTGGCGGCTGCGCGAGGAGACAGAGCACATCGAGTGCGCGCACCCGATGGCGCCCTCCTTCGACGTCTCGGTGCCGGGCGGCGCGCTGGACGCCTATGTGGCGCGCATCGAGGCCGGGCTGAAGCGGATCGACGACGCCTACGCGCCCTATGTCTACGGCCATCTCGCCGACGGCAATCTGCACATCTCCATCAACTGCAACGGCCCGCTTCCGCATGAGCGGCACGCGGCGATCGAGGACGTGCTTTATGAGGGCCTGCGCGAAGCCGGCGGATCGTTCTCGGCCGAGCATGGCGTCGGGCTGGAGAAGCGCGAGGCCTATGAGCGGCATGCCGACCCGGTGAAGCGGGATTTGGCGAAGGCGATCAAGGCGTTGATCGACCCGGGTAATGTGATGAATCCGGGGAAGGTCGTGGGGTGAAGGCTGGCTGGCCTCGGGTTGGCGAGACAGATGACGGAACACGGAACGCGGCGCCGCCCCTTTTCCTCGCCCCACGAATGTGGCCAGGGGCATCTTCCGTGACTGGCGTGACTGATCGGGCCGAAGCTTGATTGCCACGTGGTTCCCCCAATCCGTCGCTGCTTCGCAGCGCCACCTTTC
>NZ_SUGA01000092.1 GCF_004963255.1 Mesorhizobium sp.
GAGGGCTTTGCACGGAACTGAGTTGGTGATTCGGTAGGTCCGGAATGAAGGGGAGACGATTCGGATGGTCGATCGGGTGCTTGGACAACTGAGCCTTGCGGATGGGCTGGTGTGGTCGGATGTGACGGAGCTTGACCAGATCGCGCGAGTGATCGACTGGGTGCCGATCAAGGCGCTTCTTGGTCAGCGCAGCGGACCAGGACGGGGCAACATTAGCTATCCGGCCGAGGCCTTGCTGCGCTGTCTGCTGCTTGGCGTGTGGAACAATCTCAGCGATCCCGCGCTGGAGGCACAACTTCGTGACCGGCTGTCGTTCCGCCGTTTTACCGGCTTCAGCCTGTCGGACCCCACGCCGGACCATTCGACGTTGTGGCGCTTCCGCGAGGAGCTGAAGTGCGATGGGCTGATCGATCGGGTGTTTTATGAGATCACGCGGCAGCTTGAGCAGAAGGGGCTGATCGTCAAGCGCGGCACGTTGATCGATGCTTCCTTCATGCAGGCCGCCGCGCGCCCGCCGGCGAAGCCGAAGAAGGGTGAGGAGGCGACGGTGCGGCCATCGGCCGATGGCGAGGCACGTTGGGGACGCAAGGGCAACAAGACCGTGTTCGGCTATAAGGTGCACAACGGCGTGGACGATGCTCATACGCTGATCCGGCGCATGGACTTCACGGATGCATCGGTCACCGATACCGAGCCGGCCGACGGCCTGATCAGCGGGGACGAGAAGGCGGCCTATGGCGACCAAGCCTATTACACCCATGCCCGCCATGCCCGGCTGAAGCAGGTCGGCATCAAGGACCGGCTGATGCACAGGGCCAACAAGCACCATCCGCTGACGCCGCGTCAGAAGCAGCGCAACCGTCTGATCTCGAAGGTGCGGGCGGCAGTGGAGCGACCGTTTGCAGTGTTCAAGCAGCGCTACGGCATGCGGCGACTGCGCTTCTTCAATCTTGCCACCAACCGGACGCAGTGCATGCTTGCCGGCTGCGGCTACAATCTGCAGCGAGCGGCCGCGGTCCTCTTCCCAAAGAGGAAGCCGGCATGAGGCGCAGTCCGCCCAAAATCCACTGCCAAGGCGGCTTGAGGCCTCAACAGCGAGGCAAAATACCCCGCCAAAGGGGCCAGAGCGCCCTTCAAAAAACGCCCATCTGCCTCGTGCGCTAAATATCGGCTCCCGTGCAAAACCCTCCTTGTGGG
>NZ_SUGA01000093.1 GCF_004963255.1 Mesorhizobium sp.
GTTTTGCCGAAAGTCCTTAACGGCAGCTGGCGCAGCAGCTATGAAGCGAAAGCCGTCGATGCAAAGCGAATCTCGCGTGTGCGCGAATCGTCGCTGAGTCAGCCGATATACGCCAAACTTGGGCCGGCGATGCAGGACGAGGATTGGGCAGCGGCACTATTGGCCATCGAAGAAGGCCTCGCCGTGATGCCAGACTCTTTTGATTTTCGGCGGGTTCATGCGGATATTCTGCTTCACAAGCTGCGCGACATCAAAACCGGCTTGCCGCTTATGCGCGAATTGGTCGAGGACGCGATCAACAAAAAGTTCGAAGCGATGTCTTGGGTGGTGATGGCGCTGAACCAACTCTTCCATCCCACGATCGACAACTCCCATCTTCCGCATGATGATCGCTTTGCGATGGGCAAGGAGCTCTCCGAACAGATCCTGGAACTTAATCCTCCGCAAGGCGATGGAGACTTTAAATTCGGGTGTTACTTTCCGGTCGCTCAGTATTATTACGAGAGCGGCAACAAGGACCGGGCGATCGAGTTGATCGAGGTGGCAATCAAATCGCTGGACCATTCGGAGCCAGTGCCGGACCAAACCAAACAGCGCTACCTCACCTCGTTGCTCCAAGCCCTGGCCAACTACACGGGTGAGCCTGCCTGTCACGCGGGTCTCTGTGTGGCTCCGCAAAACAAGACTTCCGAAACTCAAAACGCTGTCACTTCCTGAGCAAGGATCGCGAAGGGCATGACAATTGGAATTGAACACCGGCAAATCCGCCCGCCCAGGCGCACTTCGCAGCAATAACGTCGATGCCGCAAAAGTGCGCGGCTTGCGGCAGGTGGAATTTCCATTGCGTTTACCTCGGGTCGAACCGCGGCGCAGGCGTTCGCGCCGCGGTGAAAGGTCTCGCATTGGTGGACGTGCTCGAGGTCGGCCACGGGACACTGTTGCGTGGGATCGGCTCGCCCAAGCCATTCCCCGCCCACGCAAGCGCCCGAACCACACATCGCAGAAAAAGAGATCGTCCTTCAAGAGGAGTACTGAAATTGGGGAAAAGCGAAATTCCTCATGAACCGGTTGGCCCTGCTGTCCACGGGGACGACGAGGCCCTTGCTTCCCCGTTCGTCAAATGCCTCCTGCGGCTCATTCGTA
>NZ_SUGA01000094.1 GCF_004963255.1 Mesorhizobium sp.
GGCTTTATGCGTCCGCGGCCGTGGCCGTGACCATGGGCGGCAGCGGCGGCCAAGGCGGCTTCGGCAACACGGTCGACGTCATCAACTCGGGCAATCTGACCACGACCGGCGCTTTCTCGTCCGGCATCATGGCGCAGTCGATCGGCGGAGGGGGCGGCATCGGCGGCTCCAGCACGGCCAAGTCCTACAATATCGGCGGCACCAGCCAGACCAGCGTCAGCGTCAACATGGGTCTTGCCGGTTCGGGCGGCGGCGCCGCCGACGCCATGAAGGTCACGGTCAACAATACAGGCATCATCCTCACCTCGGGCTTCGGCTCCACCGGTATCATGGCGATGTCGGTTGGCGGCGGCGGCGGCGCGGCGGGCGCCGCGTCGGCTTCGGACGAAACCGTAGGCGGTGATATCGGCTCCGGCGATGAAGGCTCAACCTCGGTTTCGATCGGCGTGGCTCTCGCCCTTCCGGGCGGCACGGCCGGCAATGGCGGCGAGGTCTCCGTCACCAACAACAACTGGATTATCACCGACGGCGCTTTCTCCTACGGCATCAGCGCTAGTTCCATCGGCGGCGGCGGCGGCGTCGGTGGTTCGGCCTCGGCAGGGGCCACAGCGGAATACGCCATCGGCGGCGCCATCGCTGGCGGGGCGGCAGCGCCGGCAACGGCGCACTCGTCGAAGTCACCAACAATTCGAACGGCTTCATCTGGACCAAGCGGGAGAACTCGATCGGCGTTTTCGCGCAGTCGATCGGCGGCGGCGGCGGTTCAGGCGGCGCGGGCAAGAGCACCGGCAGCGACGGCGGCACGGTAGATGTCAAGTTCTCGATGGGCGGGCTGGGCGCCGGCGGCGGCGATGGCGGCGAGGTGCATGTCACCAGCAGCGGCATCATTGAGACCGACATGGCCAACTCGCACGGTATCCGGGCGCAGTCGATCGGCGGCAGCGGCGGCGTCGGCGGCGCGGCCGCCTCGACATCCGCGGACGCCAAGGTCTCGATCGCCGCATCGCTCGGCGGCCTCGGCGGCGACGGCGGGGTCGGCAAGTTCGTACATGTGATCAACAATGCGAGCGGCCAGATCGTCAGCTACGGCGACAATTCCTAC
>NZ_SUGA01000095.1 GCF_004963255.1 Mesorhizobium sp.
TTGCCGGAAAAGCCGACGATTGCTGGGCTGGACATGGAACGGACCTCCAAGGGTGCTCCGGATTGACATTTGGGCGGCCCTGCCGGCCGCCGCTTGGCGAAAGCGTGGCCGAGGCTGCCGGCCTCGGCGGGCCGGCGCGATCAGCTCCAGGCGTGCAACGGCGGGTTCTCGCCGTTGAGGAAATACTTGCCGAGGATCGAATACTTCCAGCGCACCGGATCGTGCAGCGTGTGGGTGCGCGCATTGCGCCAGTGACGGTCGAGATTGTGCTCGGCGAGCGTCGAGCGCGTCCCCGCCAGTTCGAACAGCTTGTTGGTCGCCGCGATCGCGATCTCGGTCGACAGGATCTTCGCTTCGGCGGTGACGATCTGCGCATGCGCGACGCTCTCGGCTGTCGGCTCGGCGACCGCGCGGTCGATGGCGTGGCCGGCCTTTTCCAGCAGCGCCTGGGCCGCATGCAGGCGGAGCGTCAGGTCGCCGATGGCCTGGATCGTGTAGGGATCGTCCCAGGCATTGTCGACGCCGCTGTCGATCCAGGCGCGGCTTTTGGTCCGGACGAACTGGACCGTCTCGTCGATCGCCGCCTGCGCGATGCCGGTGTCCACCGCCACCTGGATGATCTGGAAGATGGCGCCGTCTGCGGTCGGCTTGTCGTAACCCTTGTAGCCCGGAACGAGATGCGTCTTCGGCACCTTGACGTTGTCGATGATGACGGTGCCCGACAGCGTTGTGCGCTGGCCGAAGCTCGACCAGTCGTCGATCACCGTCAGTCCCGGCGCGCCGCGATCGGCGATGGCGTACCAGGCCCGGCCCTGATCGTCGAGTGCAACGATCGGCACCAGATGGGCAAGCAGCGCGCCGGAGGAATAGAATTTCTGGCCGTTGACGATGATATGGTCGCCGGCATCGGTGAACTTGGTCTCGAAATCCGCGGCGCGCTTAGAACCGAATTCGGAAAAGGCGTTGCCGAACCGCGTCCCCTTCAGCACTTCGGCAAAGAGCAGCGCCTGCTGGTCC
>NZ_SUGA01000096.1 GCF_004963255.1 Mesorhizobium sp.
TCTGTACGGTGACTGGTTCAACCCACGGCGGCATGCTCGTCGGGTTCGCCAAGGATGGTCGACAGCGCAACGTGATCGGTATCGATGCCTCCGCCATGCCCGCCAAGACCAAGGCGCAGGTGCTTGGCATCGCCCAAAATACAGCGAAGCTCGTCCACCTCGGAGCGGAAATTGTCGAGGCAGACGTGGTGTTGTTCATGGACTACGCGTACCCGGGTTATGGCGTTCCATCGGAGGAAACCAAAGAGGCAATCCGTTTGTGCGCGCGGCTCGAGGGCATGATTACGGACCCCGTTTACGAGGGCAAATCGATGCAAGGGATGATCGACCTCGTCCAGAGGGGCTTCTTTCCACAGGGATCGAGGGTCCTCTACGCACATCTAGGCGGCGCACCGGCGATCAACGGGTACGGCTACACCTTTCGCAACGGCTGACGTTCGGCAGTCTGCGATTCCGCGGTCGCGCTCGAACGTGGGTAGGTAGCGTCGTTCGAGCGCTTGGCTGGAGAAGTGGAGGCAGCGACGGGCATCCACTAATTGGTACCATTACGTGCTGTCGGTGCTCAACGCCACGCGCATTGAGCGCATGCCGCCGTTGGCAACCGCGAGGCGAATTTTGACTCCGGGGCAAGAATCCACACGCGGCGGTGGCGGCACGAGGACCAAGCCGGCGAGTTCGCGCTTTCGAACTGGCGCCAAACTGCCACTGCTCGAGGGCCGAGGCCAGTCTAATCACAGGCGAGCCGTCCAAGCTCTCAAGAGTGATAGGGCGAAACCCGACAGCGGCAGAAGACATGTCGGGTTCACGACAATCGGCCGCATTTGGCCTCGTGGAGAATTTCAAAGCATTTCCCGCCGCTTACCGGAGCTGAGGGAATTGGCACCTCCGTTGCAGCTTGATGTGCGGCAACACGGTGAGAGCTTCGCTGAAGCAAGCCAGAGGGAGCGATGCCCTCGAGACCGTGTCCGATTTTGACTGGAAAATATTCCGCGACAAAAGAGA
>NZ_SUGA01000097.1 GCF_004963255.1 Mesorhizobium sp.
TTTGTCAGTTGCCCAAGCGTGATGGCTTTCGCGACGCGGCGCGCCTCAGGAACTGAGCCGCGTCCAGGTCGAAACGCGGGAAAGAAAGACAGGAAACAGAATGGCCGATCAATTCGCAACGGACGTCATTGCCCTGATCAAGAAACGCGCCGAGTCGGAGAGCGGTGAGGGAATGCCTGCGTCATTCGTCGGCGAGATAACAATCGCCACGGAACTGGACGCGCTCGGGTTCGATTCGCTGGGTTTGGCGGACGTCCTCTGGGATGTGGAGCAGGCCTACGGCATCAAGATCGACATGAACACGGCCGATGCCTGGTCCAATCTCAAGAATGTCGGCGACGTCGTGGAAGCCGTCCGCGGCTTGCTTGCGAAGGAGGCTTGAATGGACAGGCGCGTCGTTATCACCGGAGTGGGCGGCCTGTGCGGACTGGGCACCGACGCCGCCTCTATGTGGAAAGAGATGCGCGAAGGCCGCTCCGCCATCGGCCCGATCGCCAATTCCGAGCTTCATGACCTGGAGGGCATGACCGGCGCTGAGATCAAGGCGCTGCCCCAGCACGACATCAACCGGGGGCATCTCATCTCCATGGACCGCTTCAGCTTGCTCGCCGTGCTTGCAGCGCGCGAAGCCATGCGGCAGGCCGGACTTTCCTGCGACGAGGGGAATGCCCATCGCTTCGGCGCGACAGTGGGCGTCGGATTTACCGGTTCGTACGCAACAGAACAAACTTACCGCTCACTGCTTTTGGGTAGCGCAATCCGTGCTGAACTCTTCACTGGAGTAAAGGTGATGCCCAGCGCCGCTTCCGTCCATCTTAGCTTGAGCCTCGGCTTGCGCGGGCCGGTCTTCGGGGTGACCTCCGCATGTGCCTCGGCCAACCATGCGATCGCCTCGGCGGTGGACCAGATCAAGCTGGGCCGGGCCGACGTAATGGTTTCCGGGGGCAGCGACGCACCCTTCGCATGGGGCGTGCTGAAAGCATGGGAAGCAATGCGCG
>NZ_SUGA01000098.1 GCF_004963255.1 Mesorhizobium sp.
TCCCTGGATAGCGGGACTGCAGCCAGCCGGACAGCAAGTAGATGGTGAGCGGAAAGCCGTACATCTCCGCGAACAGCGCGACCAGGAAGGCGCTGAACGCGCCGAACGAGCGCCAGTCACGGGTCGTCGCCGGCTTGAAGAAGCTGTAGGCAAACAGGATGAAGACGGCGGAATTGACGATCACCAGGCTCCAAAGGCCGTAGGCCTGCATGTCGGCGCTCATGACGGATTCCTTTCGTCGGGCTGGTTGCGGTGGCCCCCGCCATGCCCATGTCCTCCATGCCCATGTCCGCCATGGCCGTGTCCTCCATGCATGAAGAAGTGCATGAAGACGCAGCCGAGCGGCAGCAGATAGAACAGCGCGCCAAGCACATGGGCGCGATGCTCGGTGAGGAGCAGGAACCCGCCGACCGCGAGGAAGCCAAGCAGGACAAGGCCCGCCCGGGACGTCAGAAAAGAGCCTTGCGGCTGGTCGTGATCCGAGTGGTCGTGCATTGACATGTAAGTCTCCTATTCGACGACGAGCCGGCCGCGGAACATGCCCATCGGGCATGAGAATCCGAACTCGCCTGGTTCCTCTTTGACCGCCCGAATGGCCTCCTCGATTGCCGGCGGATAGTGGGTGCAGGTCATTCCGCCGATACGGAGCGCGACTGACTCCTGCCCGCTGGCAAGGCCACCAGCCGGGTAGCCAGAGATCGCTACTGCTGTCCGCATGCTCATGAGTTTCGCCTCGAAATACCTTCGCGACCGGAGCCAGCATTGGCACCAGCACAAGAGATCGGCCCTTCCGGCAAGCGCGAGATTTGCCCGCCGAACAGGGCGTCAGAGAACGGAACGAGGGGGCCGAAAGGCTTCGTCAGGC
>NZ_SUGA01000099.1 GCF_004963255.1 Mesorhizobium sp.
GTCGGTGAGCCGAGCGCCAGAACGTAAAGCAGAAGGGCCTCGTCGTAACCTTCCCAGCGGTATTTGATGAACCCGTTTTCCGGGCTCCAGCCATGCGTCACCGTTGCGCCCTGGTTCTGTGCCCATTGCCAGTCGGCACGCCGATAGAGCGCATCGGCAAGCGTGCGGATTTCGTGGTCGTCGGCGGTCTCTTCACCGAAATACGCAGCCGCCGTGAGAGCCCCTGCCAAAAGGAGCGCGCTGTCGATCGTCGACAGCTCGCATCGCCAGGCACGCCGTCCCGTCTGCATGTCGAGGAAATGATAGTAGAACCCCCGGTAGCCGGTGGCATCAGGCTCCGGCCCCTGGGGACTCGTCCAGAAGAAGCGGAGCGTAGCCAGGGTTCGTCCGACGGCTTCTTGCCGGGCCATGTATCCGCGCTCGACGGCGACTGGGTAGCAGGCAAGAGCGAGGCCCGTCGCGGCGATGCTGGCCGGCCAATCGGCGGCGGTCTTGTCGCGGATGAGGCCGTTGGCGGGATTCACCTCGTCCAGGAAGTAGTCGAACGTCTCGTGCTGCAACTGCAGCAGCTCTTCCGTGCGGACGCGCCGCTTCGTCTTCATGGTCTCACCTGGAGATCTCGCGTCGATTGCGGGGGGCCGTCGGGTCTGGCGCAACGGCCCCTTCGTGTCTCACATCATGCCCATCGGCGCCGGCACGAGCAGCTTGTCGGCCACCGCCTTCTGGGCATCGTCCAGCGACGCGTAGAAGGGCTCCAAAGCGACCTTGAGCCGCCTCAGTCCCTCGAGCC
>NZ_SUGA01000009.1 GCF_004963255.1 Mesorhizobium sp.
AGCCAGCCGACCGCCAAGGTCACGCCCCTGCCGAACTACGGAACGACCAACGGCAGCGCCAGATACACGCCGCCGCCCTCAAACGATTCCATCGACGACACGTTGATGCACGAGCTCGAGACCTCTCTCGACGAGACGCACTCCCAGCCGGCAGCGCCAAGCAAACCCGCACCCAAGCCCTCGCTCGATGATGAGATGGCCAAGCTGCTTGGCGAACTCGGCAATCACAAGCGCTGACCTAAAGCATGTTTTCCCGAAAGTGGGTTTCGGGATAAAGACATGCGTAAAGTCAAAAACCTAAAGCGCATGGAGCGAACCTGAAAGATCGCGACGCGCTTTAGCGGCAGCTTGCCGGAACGCGCGAACTCTCCGCAGCTCAGGAGCTGAAAACAAAAATGGCCGGAAAACCGGCCATTTTTGACGTTTTTGCTTTCAGCCCGCGTCAGTCGTCGCGATACACCTTTTCGCGGCGCTCGTGGCGTTCCTGCGCTTCGATCGATAGCGTCGCGATCGGACGCGCGTCGAGCCGCTTCAGCGCGATCGGCTCCCCGGTTTCCTCGCAATAGCCGTAGGTGCCTTCGTCGATGCGCTGGAGCGCGGAGTCGATCTTCGAGATGAGCTTGCGTTGGCGGTCGCGGGCGCGCAATTCGATGGCGCGGTCGGTTTCGGAGGAGGCGCGATCGGCAAGATCCGGGTGGTTGGCGTTTTCCTGCTGCAGGATTTCTAGGGTTTCGCGCGCTTCGCGCAGAATGTCGTTCTTCCAGGTGATAAGCTTTTGGCGGAAGTACGATTTTTGCCGTTCGTTCATGAACGGCTCGTCTTCGGAGGGTACGTAATCGGCGGTAACGATGTCGTTCATTCGACTCACCCAACAACCCCAAATTTGGCGCCTATATATTCGGGGACAAGAGCCTGCACAAGCGGTATCGACGACAGTTTCACGCAATTGTTAGTCTCGCATCGGCAGCTCCGGCAACGACGTTGTTTCAACGGCATAAAACGAATTCGCATATGATTCGTTGCAGGTGCTCGCGCCGGCCATTGTGCAGGACGTGGTTCTGGTGACTAATCGCGCTTTGCCTGTCAGGCGGAGCCATGGGGGAACGGTTGAGCAGACTTTATCTGTTGCGGCACGCCAAAGCCGGCTGGGCGCTGCCCGGCGTGCGCGATTTCGACCGCCCGCTCGACGAATCGGGCAAGGCTGACGCCGAAGCGATGGGAGAGGCCATGCGGGCCCGCAACTACGTGCCGGATGTCACGCTTTGCTCCAATGCCAAACGGGCAAGGCAGACGCTGGAAGGCTTGGCGGGGCGCACCGACACCGGCCGCGTGCTGTTCTTCGACACGCTCTACAGCGAGGATGCGGCCGGCTATCTCGACATCATCCGCAAGACTGCCGGCGCCGACCAGCTTCTGGTGATCGGCCACAATCCCATGACCGAGGATCTGGCCATGGCGGTGTCGGGCGACGGCGACGAGGCGGCGCGCGGCATGATGAAGCACGGTTTTCCGACCTCCGGCCTCGCCGTGGTGCGCTTTCCCGGCAATCTTGCCGAGGCGGCGCAGGGCAGCGGCTACCTCGAAGCCTTTCTCACGCCGGCCGACCTCTGAGGCCATTTCAAACGCCCGGCCCAGCGCTTATATCGGGCGCGGACGCGCAACCAGAGGCTGATTTGGCATCATCGCTGACCACTTTCACCGACGAGGCGAGGATTGCGCTCGACACGCTGTCGGGCCGGGCCGCCGGGCTCTTCTCCCCCTCATTGCGTCTTGGCGTCACCGGCCTTTCCCGCGCCGGCAAGACGGTGTTCATCTCGGCCCTCGTCCACAACCTCATCCATGGCGGCCGCCTGCCGCTCTTTGAAGCGCAGAAATCCGGCCGCATCGCCCGCGCTTTCCTCGAGGAGCAGCCGGACGATGCCGTTCCGCGTTTCCAGTACGAGGATCACGTCGCCGCTTTGGTGAACGACCGCGTCTGGCCGGACTCCACGCGCGCCATCTCCGAGCTGCGGCTCACCATCGAATATGAGTCGGCTTCCGGCTGGAACCGGTTGTTCTCAGCCGGAAAACTATCGATCGACATCGTCGACTATCCCGGCGAATGGCTGCTCGACCTGCCGCTGCTCGGCAAATCCTTCGGCGATTTTTCGCGCGAGGCGGTCGAGCTGGCCGCCCTGCCTGTCCGTTCCGACCTGTCTCAGGCCTGGCGCGAGCTGGCTTCCACCGTCAGCCCCGATGCCGACGCCGACGAGATGACGGCGCGGCGCCTGGCCGAGAGCTTTGCCGCCTATCTCAAGGCCTGCAAGCTCGACGAACGCGCCCTGTCGACGCTGCCGCCCGGCCGCTTCCTGATGCCGGGTGACCTCGAAGGCTCGCCAGCGCTCACCTTCGCGCCGTTGATGACGCTGTCCCAGGGCCGGCCGCGCTCCGGATCGCTGCAGGCGATGATGGAGCGCCGCTACGAGGCCTACAAGACGCATGTCGTCAAACCGTTCTTTCGCGAGCACATCACCCGGCTGGATCGGCAGATCGTGCTGATCGACGCCATGCAGGCGCTCAACGCCGGCCAGGCCGCCATGGCCGATCTGGAACGCGCCGTCACCGAGATCCTGTCCTGCTTCCGGCCCGGACGCGGCAACTTCCTCACCGATTTCTTCGCGCGTCGCATCGATCGCATCCTGGTCGCCGCGACCAAGGCGGACCATCTGCACCACGAAAGCCACGACCGGCTGCAGGCGATCGTGCGCCGGCTGACCGACCGGGCCGTGGCGCGGGCGAATTTCAGCGGCGCCGCCGTCGATGTCCTCGCCATGGCCGCGGTCCGCTCGACCCGTGAGGGGACGGTGAAACAGGGACGCGAGACGCTGCCGGTCATCATCGGCACGCCGCTGAAGGGCGAGACGATCAACGGCGAGACGTTCGACGGAAAGACCGAAACCGCCATATTCCCGGGCGATTTGCCGGAAAAGGTGAATGCGGTGTTCGACGTTTCCGGATCATCGCCCGACAACGCCGAGCCGGCGATCCGCTTCGTGCGGTTCCGCCCGCCGAAGCTCGAGCGTACCGCCGAAGGCGTCACGCTGTCCTTGCCGCATATCCGGCTCGACCGCGCGCTGCAGTTCCTGATCGGAGATCATCTGGCATGACCGCGCCCCGCAAACCGGCGGCCTTTCGCATCGAGCCCCAGACCGAGCCGAAGTCGCAAGTCACCCAGAGCCGCGTCGCCGCGGAGCAGCCGGCGCGCAGGCCGCGCGCCCCGCGGGCCGACGTGGTGGTCGTGCTCCCCTCGGAGGTCGACGTTTTCGACGAGCCGGACATCGAGGCGGCGGCCCCGCCACCGGCGACAGCGCCGCGAAAGCGTTCGCTGCTAACACGGCTGTTCTTTGGCGCCCTCGGCGTGCTCGTCTCGCTGGCGGTCGGCCTGTGGGCGGACCAGCTGATCCGCGATCTGTTTGCGCGCGCCGAATGGCTGGGCTGGCTGGCGGCCGGCATGGCAGCGATCGCGCTGCTCTCGCTGCTCGTCATCCTTATCCGCGAATTCCTTGCCATTGCTCGCCTTGCCGAAGTCGAGAAGATGCAGAAGCGGGCTCTGGATGCCGTGGCGCGCGACGATCCCAAGGCTGCGCGCGCTCTCGTTGATGAGCTCTCGGCCTTCGTCGCCGCAAAACCCGAGACCGCCGCCGGGCGGCGTTCGCTTGCCGAATTGCGCGGCGAGATCATCGACGGCGCCAATCTGGTGCGGCTTGCCGAGACCGAGATCCTCTCCCCGCTCGATGCCCGCGCCAAAATCATGATCCTTGAAGCCGCCAAGCGCGTCTCCCTGATCACGGCGGTCAGCCCTCGCGCGCTGGTCGACATCGCCTATGTCGTGTTCGAGGCGGGCCGCCTGATCCGGCGGCTGTCCGAGCTATATGGCGGCCGTCCAGGCACGCTCGGCTTCTTCCGGCTGGCGCGCGGCGTGCTCGCCCATCTGGCGGTAACCGGCTCGATCGCGGTCGGCGACAGTTTCGTGCAGCAGATCGTCGGCCATGGGCTTGCCGCGAAACTCTCGGCAAAGCTCGGCGAAGGGGTCGTCAACGGCATGATGACGGCGCGCATCGGTATCGCGGCGATGGAAACCGCCCGCCCCTTGCCGTTCATCGCCGTGAAGCGACCGGGCCTCGGCGATTTCCTCTCGGCGCTGACCTCGTTCGCTGCCAAAAAAGACGGTCAGGCGGAGTAACAGGGTAAACGCGAAAGCCACCTCCAGTGACGAAGCATTAACCAATCTTCGCCATGGTCGATCAGGTCCCAAGAATAGACTCTGTCGTGCCGGGTGTCGTCCATGAGAAGCGTAATCCTGTCCTGCGTGCTGCCTGCGACCGTTGCTATTGCCGCGCCGCTCGGATTGGTCGAAAAAGCCTTTGGCGCCGAGCCGGACAAGCAGTTCTTCCGTTCCGTCGAGGGCCGATGGGTAGGCCCTGGCGAGATCATCGCCGGCAAGTACAAGGGCACCAAATTCACCTGCGATTTCAACGGCTCGACGCCTGACGGCAAGGTCGGCATGACGCTGGACGGCAACTGCCGGGTCGGCGTCTTCACGCAGAAGATGTCCGCGACCGTTGAGCGCAAGGGTCGCGACGGCTACAGGGGCGCCTTCATGGGCGGCTCGACCGGCAACGGCATGGATATTGTCGGCGGCAACGTCGTCGACGCCCAGAAGGTCGTCTTCACTATCAACCGCAACCAGTTGAACGGCGTCATGCAGGCCCGCGTGCCCGACGATAATTCGATGACCGTGACGGTGGCCGTGCGTGTCGACAAACAGCTGGTGCCAGTGATCGGCATGAGCCTGAAGCGGGTCGACTCGGTCGAAGTCGGCGCCATCGCCAAGAACTGACCCGACGCGCCGACCTCCGCAAAAAAGGCGGCGGCCGCCTGGCCACCGCCTTCGCATTACTCCACGGCTGCGCTCAACCCTTGATGGTGGCCGTCAGCTCGTCATAGGCCTTGCAGGCTTCGTCAAGCGTCGTCGCGCCCTGATACTTGGTCGTCACGGCCTGCACCTTGGCGGTCAGATCGGCTGCCTTGCTCGGGTCCTTGGTGATGGCCTCCTGCAGTGCGGCAGCCATGTCCTGCGCCTTCTTGGCGGCGATTTCCTGGGTGCATTCCGGCCCCTTGGAACAAGCCGAGGCAGCCAACGCCGCAACACCTACGGCGACGAGCAAAAACTTCTTCATGTCAATTATCTCCTCAAAAAAGGCGGCCGCCCATCGCAGCCGCCTCTCATGGCCGAAGCCGAACGTGCCATAACCGCTGATTGTGGCGGCACGCAACAACCTGGCCGCATAAACTTGTGTAACCAGGCTGCAATATCGCGGCGTTCCAGGTTCAGGCCGCCCAATACATGTAAAACACCAATCTAAGGCATGCCGCACCAGGCCGTTCAGGCGCGACGCGCTTCAGTGCAATTCCAGGAAAGGCGTGAAGCAGTTTTTCGTCCGGAATTGCGGAAAACAAAGAGGTTGAGCATCTCACCGTTTTCATGAAACGGTGAGATGCTCAACTGGAACAAGTTCACCCGCGAGGCTGCAGCAGCGCCAGCACGACTGTCGATGCGGCAAGGACGACGGTAAGGGTCAAAGGTCCCGAGGCGCCATAGGTGTCCACGACATAGCCGCCGACAACCGCGCCGATGGTGATGGCAACCTGGAAAGAGGCGACCATCAGGCTGCCCGCTGCTTCCAGCGCATCAGGCGCCGCGCGGGACAGGTTGGTCGGCAGCACCACCGGCGCCATGCCGAATGCCAGGCCCCAAAGCGTGACGAATCCGAAGGCGACGGCGACGTTTACGCCCCAAAGCACCAATGCCAGAGCCGCAAACCCCATCAGCGCCGCAGTGCCCACGAGAGCCATGTGGATATTGGCGTCGGCCATGCGGCCGCCAGCGACATTGCCGATGACAGCGGCGATGCCAAATCCGAGCAAGGCCATGGCAATTGGCCCGGTTGCCAGAAGCGTCACATGTTCGAGGAAGGGGCGCACATAGACCGAGCCGGCAAAATGCCCTGTCATCAGCAAAAGGATGGCCAGCATGCCGAGCTGAATGCCACGCCGCCGTGTCAGCCGAAATACATCCGCAAGACTGTTGCTGGCTGTGGCAGGCAGGGTCGGCAGGCTAAGCAACTGCAGCAGCATGGCAATCACGGCCAGCCCCGCCGTCAAGGCCATGGCGCTGCGCCATCCCAGCCAGTCGCTGATCAACGCACCCGCCGATGGTGCGGCAATGGTGGCAAGCGAGACGCCGAGGGTGACGATGCCCATGCCCCGACCTGTGGCATTGGCGCCAACCAGCCGGGCCACGACGGCAACCGAGAGTGCCCAAAAGGCGCTGAGAGCAATTCCGAGCCCTGCCCGGCCCAACAGCAGAAACCAGAAATTGGGCGCCAGCGCCGCAAGCAGGTTGGAACCGACCGCCAAGGCGCTAAGGCCGACCAGCACCGTCTTGCGGTTCAATCGGCCGATGAGAACATTGCTTAACATGGCCGTCACGGCGCCGACCGAAGCGGTGGCGGTAACCACCTGTCCGGCCGTTCCTTCGCTGATGCCGAGATCGCGCGCCATTGGCGTCAGCAGACCTGCCGGCAGGAATTCGGCTGACACCAAGGCAAAGCTGGTGGCCGCCAATGAAATGACCGAGAACCAGGTGGCTGCGTTCCACGTGGTTGGCGCGGCGGTATCGAGATCTAACGCCTCGTCTTCAAGTTGTAATGTTGTGTCTGTCACCGAAAGGATCTCCAAGGAATGGAGGTCTTCAATAGACGAGTCCTTTCGGATGATATGTATCCTAAAATCCGAAATTCATATCCGTTCGTCCGGAAATTGTGCGACGCACAACGCCTGGCGAGACATTGGTGACGCGTTTGAACGCGCGCGCGAAGGATGCTTCGCTGTCATAGCCCAAACGGGTAGCGACCTCGGCAACCGACAAGCCGTTCTGCCCCAGCAACTCGCGGGCAAGCTGCATACGCAGACGGGCGAGATAGTGGGCAGCGCCCTCCCCTAGTACGGCGCTGAAGCGCTCGGCGAAAATCGAGCGCGATTGGCCTGCCAGGGCGGCTAGGCTTTCCAGCGTCCAGTTATGGCCGGGATCTCGGTGCATGGCTGCGAGAGCGCGGCCGATATGGGGGTCTCGGATAGCGGCAAGCCAACCGGTGGTCGCGGCTCCCGTGCAATTGACCCAGCAGCGGATGAGCCGGGCGGTCAGCAAGTCCGCCATGCGCGACAGAATCGTGGCGCTGCCCATCTGCGGTTGCGCGGCCTCGGCCGTCATGGCCGCCAGCAAAGGACGCATGACCGGGTCATTGCCGGCCACGTCGCAGCCTTTGATGATAGGCGGCATCAACGTGATCAATGGATCGAGCGCACAGACGCCCAAGGCCATGGAGCCGCAGAAAAGGGTGCTTGTCGCGCCCGTCCCCTCCCGCACCACCTCGCAGACATTGCTGCCCAACTTGGTCACCTGGCAGCTCTCGAGTGAGTCGCCGACAACGTCCGGCGCGCTGGCCAGCCGATGGGCTATGCCTTGCGGCAGCAGTACCAGATCGCCATCGCGCAACTCCTGCCAGCCTTCCGCTTCGGTATAGATCCAGCACGGACCCTGGCCGACAAAGTGAAAGCGAAGCAGCCTCTGTTGTGGAAAGGCGATGCTCCATGGATGTCGCAGCTCGCAGCGGCCATAGTTGACGCCGCTCAAGCGAAAGTCCTGCAGCACTTCGCTGAGCGCATCCATCGGGATATGCGGAAGCGGACGGGACGAATAGTCAGACATTTCGCCATTATAGATGCCGAACGTCCGACAGGCAAGCGAAGGTCTCTCCGACGGCGCCCTACCCTTCGTGGCAGGCCTCCCGCCCTTGCCTCTCCCTCCCGGTGCATGCAAGGAGTGCTTCTAATGCATGTCGCCCAGGAGTGCGCAGCGGTTCTGGGACAACGACATGCATCAAGCAAACACCTGAAGCGCGTCCACCTGAATCTTTTCCAGGCGAACGCGCTTTTCAGCAACAGGATGACAGCCATGGCAGCTGAAGCGTCGAGCAGCGATCTGGTGCAGGTGGTGGCGTTGCTCGCGGCCGGCGTCATCGCCGTGCCGATCTTCAAGCGCATGGGGCTGGGCTCGATCCTCGGCTACCTTGCCGCCGGCGTGGTCATCGGCCCGTTCGGCCTGCGCGTCTTTTCCGAATCGGGATCGATCCTCCACGTCGCCGAGCTCGGCGTCGTCATGTTCCTGTTCATCATCGGGCTGGAAATGCAGCCGTCGAGGCTCTGGGGCCTGCGCCGCGAGATCTTTGGACTGGGCGCCCTCCAGGTCGGCGTCTGCGCGGTCCTGCTCACCCTCGTCGGACTGGCCGGAGGCTTTCCCATCGCGCAGTCCTTCGTTGCCGGCGCCGGCTTCGTGCTGACCTCGACGGCGATCGTCATGCAACTGCTGGAAGAGCGCGGCGAGATCGCCACGTCGAAAGGCCAGCGCATCGTCTCTATCCTGCTGCTCGAAGACTTGATGATCGTGCCGCTGCTGGCGCTGGTGGCGTTCCTCGCGCCCGGCGGCGCCGAGACCAGTTTTTCGGAGCGACTGACCGAAGTCGGCATCGGCATCGCCGCGATCGTCGGACTGGTCGTGGCGGGCCGTTACCTGCTCAATCCGCTCTTCCGCGTCCTGGCGGACGCCCGTGCCCGCGAAGTCATGACCGCCGCGGCCCTCCTGGTGGTGCTGGGATCGGCTCTCGCCATGCAGCTCTCCGGCCTGTCGATGGCGATGGGCGCCTTCCTCGCCGGCGTGCTCCTGTCGGAATCGACCTTTCGACACCAGCTCGAAGCCGATATCGAGCCGTTCCGCGGCATCCTGCTCGGCCTCTTCTTCCTCGCCGTCGGCATGTCGCTCGACCTTGGCGTCGTCGCCCAGAACTGGCGGCTCGTCGCCATCTATGTCGTCGCCTACATGGTCATGAAGGCGCTCGGCATCTACATCGTCGCGCGCATCCTGAAGAGCGGCCACCGCGAGGCGCTCGAACGCGCCGTCTTCATGGCGCAGGGCGGCGAGTTCGCCTTCGTGCTTTATTCGTCCGCTACCGCGGTCGGCCTCATCGACGGCCAGGCCAACGCAACGCTCACCGCCATCATCATCATCTCGATGGTGCTGACGCCGCTCGCGATCCTGGCGCTGCGCTACCTCACCCCGCGCGACGAGCAGTCGCTCGACGGCGTGGACATCGCCGAGGGCCTCACCGGCAGCGCGCTGATCATCGGTTTCGGCCGCTTCGGCCAGATCGCAAGCCAGCCACTGCTATTGCGGGGGCTGGACGTCTCGATCATCGACAACGAGGTGGAGATGATCCAGGCGGCGGCCAATTTCGGCTTCAAGGTCTATTATGGCGACGGCACGAGGCTCGATATCCTGCATGCGGCCGGCGCCGGGCGGGCCCGCGCGGTGCTGATCTGCGTCGATAAGCCGGACGCCGCCGTGCGCATCGCGCAGCTGATCAAGGCCGAATTCCCGCTGGTCACCATCCTGGCGCGCGCCTACGACCGCGGCACGGCGCTGCAGCTCATTCGAGCCGGCGTCGACTACCAATTGCGCGAAACCTTCGAATCGGCGCTCGTCTTCGGCGGCTCGGCGCTGGAGGCATTGGGCGTCGATCCGGAGGAGGTTGCCGAGGTCATCGAGGACGTGCGCCGTCGCGACACCGCTCGCTTCGAAACGCAGCTTGCCGAGGGCATCCGCGCCGGCCAGCGTTTCCTCAAGGGCAATATCGGCACGCCGATCCCGACGCCGCTCACGCAACCGCGCCGGGCCGGCCGCGCGCTGAACCAGGAAACAGCCGTTGTGCTGAACGAAGCAGAGACCAACAACTGAGGGGCAAGCCATGGCAGAGCTCGACGCGCGGGCGCTTTCGGTCACCAAATTCTGGCGCGACGCCGGCGAGGACGCCTGGTTCGAGAAGGACGACGCCTTCGACACCGATTTCCGCAGCCGCTTCCTGGAGCTGCACTACGCAGCCGCGCGGCGCGAATGCGACGACTGGAACGCCCATGCCGAAGGCTCGCTGGCGCTGATGATCCTGCTCGATCAGTTCCCGCGCAATTGCTTCCGCGGCACCGGCCACATGTACGCGACCGACCCGCTGGCAAGGCATTTTGCCGACCGGGCGATCGCCGCCGGCCATGATCTGATGCTCGACGAAATTGTGCGCGTCTTCCTCTACCTTCCTTTCGAGCATTCGGAATCGCTTGGCGATCAGAAGCGTTCGGTGGAACTCACGGCGGCGCGAGCACCGAACGATCTTAAATATGCCGAGGAGCATCTGGAGATCATCGAGCGCTTCGGCCGCTT
Source organism: Mesorhizobium sp. (assembly GCF_004963255.1). Taxonomy (GTDB): domain Bacteria; phylum Pseudomonadota; class Alphaproteobacteria; order Rhizobiales; family Rhizobiaceae; genus Mesorhizobium. The sequence goes on from NZ_SUGA01000009.1 coordinate 10,370, forward strand.
TCCGCATCGAAACAGGATGCTCGGTCGAGAGACGACGCCCGAGGAACAAGCATTTCTCGACGGCGGCGGCTTCGCAGGCTGAGTCCTATCTTTTTGTCTTTACGCAATTCAGGACAGAAAACCGCGAGCACTTTTCTGGAATTGCTTCAGCCGAGCCACCACTCCCGGCCGGACGGCAGCCGCTCGATCCCCGATGTGTCGACGGCGCCGAGTCGTTCCGAGACGCTCCTGCCGCCGATCGAAAGCCCCGGCGCGATCTCGGCCAGCGGCGCCAGCACGAAGGCGCGCTCCAGCATGCGCGGATGCGGCACTTCTAGCCCGGTCTCATGGATCACCCGGTCGCCGAACACCAGGATGTCGATATCGATCAGGCGCGGCCCCCAGCGCTCCTCGCGCACGCGCTTCAATCGCCTCTCGACGTCGAGGCAAAGGTCGAGCAGCGCGCGCGGCGAAAGCGCCGTCTCGATCGCGGCGGCGGCGTTGAGGAAATCGGGTTGGTCGAGCTTGCCCCAGGGCGGTGTGCGGTAGAGCGATGAGACCGCGATGACGCGCGTCGCGTCGTCGCCGTCCAGCATGCGCAATGCCGCTCCCATGGACTTCGCCGGGTCGCCGAGATTGCCGCCGAGGCTGAGGTAGACGATGCTATTCTGGCCAGACAACGGTCACCTCGACATAATCGAGCACGCCGGGCACCGGCGCGTTCGGCTTGCGCACCGTGATCGCTGCCTTCCTGATCTGCGAAAACCGCGCCGTCAGCGCCTTCGCGACCTCCAGCGCCAGCGCCTCGATCAGGAAGCGGCGATGTCCGGTCACGATCTTCTCGATGACCGCGAAGGCGACGCCGTAATTGACGGTATCCTCGATGGAATCCTCCGTCAGCGGACGGCTGGGCTCGACGGTCAGCTCGGCATCGACATAGAAACGCTGGCCAAGCGTCTCCTCCTCGTCCAGCACGCCATGGCGGGCGAAGAAGGCGCAATTCTTCATACGGATTACGTACATGATCAGGGTCCGGGGGGAGGCTCGGTTTCGCGGGCAAGCATAGCATCGGTCAGCGCCAGCGCGTCCACGTTGATTGCGACATCGTGGACGCGAAACAGGTCGGCTCCCTTCAAGCGCAGGATGACGCTCGTCGCCGCCGTTCCGGCAGCCCGATCGCCAGGCTCGCGCCCGGTCGCGGTGCCGACGAAGCGCTTGCGCGAGGTTCCCGCCATCAGCGGATAGCCAAGCGCCTGAAGCTCGGAAAACCGCGCCATCAGGTCGAGGTTTTCCGCCGCCGTTTCCTTGGCGAAGCCGAAGCCTGCATCGAGCACGATCTGACTGTCGGCGACGTTGGCCGCACGCGCGATCTCGAGCGATTTGCGCAGGAACAGGAACTGGTCCTCGATCACATCAGGCAATTTCTGCCGCTCGCGCCCGGTGTGCATGATGATGAGCCCGGCGCCGGTTTCGGCGGCGACGCGCGCGATGCCGGGCTCGCGCTGCAGCCCCCAGACGTCGTTGACGATATGAGCGCCGGCGGCGACTGCGCGGCGCGCGGTATCCTCGCGATAGGTGTCGACCGAGATCAGCGCCGCGCCGGAAGCGGCGAGCGCCGCGATGACCGGCAGCACGCGCGCCTGCTCTTCCTCGGCCGTGATCGGAGCGAAACCCGGCCGCGTCGATTCCCCGCCGACATCGATCACGGCGGCGCCCTCTTCCACCATCCGGCGCGCCTGCTCCAGCGCCTTTCCCGGCGCGATGAACAAACCGCCGTCCGAAAAACTGTCAGGCGTCACGTTAAGGATGCCGACGACGACCGCCTTCGGACCGAGGTCGAGATAGCGCCCATGCGCCAGCTGCCATCGCCTTGTCGTCATTGTCCATCAACCATGCGTGATCCGCCGGAAATCAATTCCGTTGCGCTGGCGACGGCCCTAAAGCAAGGTGCGTGAAGAGGCAATATGATGAAGCGTCCCCTGCTCTGCGCCCTGATGCTCGCGCTCGCCGCCACGCCGGCGGTCGCTGCGAATCTGGTGAAGACCTACAGCTATTTCAGCGTCGGCGGCCGCACGCTCGACGATATCCAGAACCAGCTGTCGAGAAACGGCCCCGAAGTGAAAAGCACCGGATCGCGACATCCAGGCGCCACGCAGATGGCCTTTACGACCCGTATAAGCTACGCCCAGAGCGCGCAGTCCTGCCGCATCGCCGACGCGGCCGTCACCGTGAAGGTCAAGGTGATCCTTCCTGAGTGGCGGCGCCCGCGCAAAGCCGATCCCGACGTCAGGCTGTTCTGGGACACGCTCTCGGCCGACATCAAACGGCATGAGGAACGCCATGTCGAGATCGCCAAGAACCATGCGCGCTTGCTGGAGGATGCGCTGAAGGCCAGCCCTGCGCAAAGGACGTGCGAACAGGCAAAGGCGCAGGCCGCATCGATCCAGGCAGCCGAACTCGCCAGGCACGATCAGGACCAGGTCCGCTTCGACCGGGTCGAGGGCGCCAATTTCGAAAGCCGCATCCTTCGGCTGATGCGCTATCGGATGGAGCGCGTCCAGGCCGGTCAGCTGCCGCCGCCTTGACCTCAGGGCCCGGGGCCAATTTCGCCCAAACGTGATGCCAGATGGCAAAAACGTTCGAGCGGCGGTCGAAATCGGCCTATATCGAACGACATATGGCGGTTCGAAACGCCCGGAACCCTATCCGCGATGGGAAATGACAGGCGCAACCGGCCAAAGCCCTCTTGGCGCGCCGAGCACCAGCCTTTGAAAGAATGAAGCATGGACCAGACCGTCGAGACGATGGCGCCGAAAGCCGCGCCGATGAGCGAGAGCGAGAAGAACGCCATCATCGGCGGCGTGCTGTTGTCGATGCTGCTGGCGGCCCTTGACCAGACCATCGTCGCGCCGGCCCTGCCGACGATCGCGCGCGCCCTCGGCCATGCCGAATATCTGCCGTGGATCGTCACCGGCTATCTTCTGACCGCGACAGCGATGGCGCCGCTCTATGGCAAGATTTCCGATGTCTACGGACGCCGTCCGGTCATCTACGCCGCGATCCTGATCTTCCTGTTCGGATCGCTGGTCAGCGCGCTCGCGCCCAACATGCTGGTGCTGGTCATCGGCCGCGCCATCCAGGGCGCCGGCGGCGGCGGTCTCTTCGCGCTGGCCCAGACGGTCATCGGCGATCTCGTGCCGCCGCGCGAGCGCGCCCGCTACGCCGCCTGGATTTCCGGGACATGGGCGGTCGCCAGCGTTGCCGGCCCGCTGCTCGGCGGCGTCTTCGCCGAACACCTGCACTGGTCGCTGATCTTCTGGATCAACCTGCCGATCGGTTTCCTGGCCATGGCCATCATCAACAACCCGCTGAGGAAGCTGCCGATCGCGGCCAAGAACCATCGCATCGACGGGCTGGGCGCCGTGCTGCTGGTTGTCGCCACGTCGCTGCTGCTCCTGGCGCTCAACTGGGGCGGCAGCGCCTATCCCTGGTTCTCCGGCGAAATCCTTGGGCTGGTGGCCTGCTCGGCGGTGTTCTGGGCCTTCTTCGCGCTGAGGCTGCTCAGGGCGGCCGAGCCATTGATCTCGCTCGACGTGTTGGGCAACCCGATCGTGCTCGCCGGCACGCTGTCGATGTTCCTGCTGCAGGCCGCGAACATCGGCGCGTCGGTTTACCTGCCGGTCTATCTGCAGTCGATCGTCGGGCTTTCGGTCAGCGAATCCGGCATGGCCATGCTGGGCCTGCTGCTCGGCACGGTCGCCGGCGCCACCTTCAGCGGCCGCATGATCCCGCGTTTCGTCCATTATAAGCGCATTGCCATGATCGGCGTTAGCCTGGCCATCGTCTGCATTGGCGTGCTCAGTGCCATTGCGGAACACGCCTCGCTGCTCGAGGTCCTGATCCTGACTACGCTGACTGGCCTGGGCAGCGGAACGACCTTCCCGGTGGCCACGGTGTCGGTCCAGAACGCCGTCGACCGCGCTCACCTGGGGGTGGCGACCGGCGTGCTGACCTTCCTGCGCACGCTGGGCGGCGCGCTCGGCGTGGCGATCCTTGGCGCCGTGGCGCTTGGCTACGGCTTGCCGCTGTCGTCCGAGGGCTCCGCAACGCATATCGAACTGTCATCGGCGCTGCCCTTCGTGATGATTTTCCTGACCACCGGGATCACGCTTGTCCTTGCGCTGATCGTGCTGGCGCTCATGCCGGAAAAGGAACTGCGCGGCCATGATGAGCAAGCGGCAACCATGCTTGCGGAATAATCTCTCCAGGTGTGTTGAAATTCAGGTCAGGCCGAGTCGAGAATGGCGGCTCCCGAGAACCGGGGCGGAGCGTACTTAAAGTACGTGAGCACCGGAAGCGCAGGGAGCTGCCGTTCGCAGGCCGGCATCACCTGAATATCGACATACCTACTCGTGGACGCCGAGCTTCTTCTGCAGGCTGGTCGATGAGGTCGTATATTGGAAGACGACGCGCTCGCCCGGGCTGATGATGCGCTTGGCGGCCTGCGCCATCAGCGCCACCTCGTGGAAGCCCGACAGGATCAGCTTGAGCTTGCCCGGATACCAGTTGATGTCGCCGACGGCAAAGATGCCGGGGATCGATGTCTGGAACTTTTCGGTGTCCACCGGGATCAGGTTCTCATTGAGGTTGAGGCCCCATTCGGCGATCGGTCCGAGCTTCATGGTGAGGCCGAAGAAGGGCAGCATGCGGGTGCACGGCACCTCGACGTCGCCGTCCGGACCGCCCTTGATGGTCGCCGATGACAACTGGCCGTCGGTCCCGGCAAGCCCGCTGACCTGACCCACCAGGAATTTGAGCTGCTTCATCTCCTGCAAGGCATACATCTTGTTGACGCTGTCGGGTGCCGCCCGGAATTCCGGGCGGCGATGCACCAGCGTCACGCTCTTGGCGATGGGTTGCAGGTTGAGCGTCCAGTCGAGCGCCGAATCGCCGCCGCCGACGATGACGAGATCGTGGCCGCGGAATTCCTCCATGCGCCGGACCGAATAAAACACGCTCTTGCCTTCATAGGCCTCGATGCCCGGAATGGGCGGGCGCTTGGGCTGGAACGAGCCACCGCCGGCGGCGATCACCACCACCTTGGCCTCGAACAGCTCGCCCTCGTCGGTGGCGATGCGGAAGCTGCCGTCGTCGAGCTTTTCCAGGCTGGAGACCATGCGGTTGAAAGTGAAGTCCGGCTTGAACGGATGGATCTGCTCCATCAACTTGTCGACCAGGCCTTGCGCGGAGATCGTTGGCCAGCCCGGAATGTCGTAGATCGGTTTTTCCGGATAGAGCTCGGCACACTGGCCGCCGGGACGGTCGAGAATGTCGATGAGATGGCATTTCATGTCGAGCAGGCCGAGCTCGAACACGGCGAAAAGGCCGACCGGCCCCGCGCCGACAATGAGAACGTCCGTCTTGATGGTATTGCTCATGCGCTGTGCCCCTTCTGGGAATGGAGCGAGACTGCATGAGCTATTGCCTGCTGCCAAGCAGCCAGCGCGAAGAAAACTGGAAGCTGGCTTTAGCCCTGGCGCTCGGGAACGCGCACGACCAGGCCATCCAGCGCGTCCCGCACCTTGATCTGGCAGGAGAGGCGCGAATTTGGCCGGACGTCGTAGGCGAAGTCCAGCATGTCCTCTTCCATCGCCTCCGGCTCGCCGACCTCAGCCGTCCATGCCTCGTCGACATAGACATGGCAGGTCGCGCAGGCGCAGGCGCCGCCGCATTCGGCCTCGATGCCGGGCACCGCGTTGCGGATGGCGTTTTCCATGACGGTCGAGCCGTTTTCGGCCTCCACGTCAAATCGGGTCCCGTCATGGGCGATGTAGGTCAGCTTGGTCATTAAGTCACCTGAGGAGTCGCGACGGAGATAATCACTCCACCGGACAAGTCAACTGCGGCGCGAAAGCGCCACGAAATGACGTTTTTCAAAAAGATAGTGCTAGCGGCTGATGCCCGCGATGAAGTCGCGCACTTCCTCGATCAGCATGCCGAGCCGCTTGAGCGCCCGGACGTCTTCCGGCTGCTTCTCGATGATCGCCGCGCATTCGGCGACCGCGAACGCGCCGATGCCGCGCGCCGAGCCCTTCAAGCCGTGCGCCAGAAGTATCCTCTGCCTGGTGTCGGCGTCCGCGATCTGGTCACGAACGTTGAGCGACTGCTGCACGAACAGCGCCAGCACCTCCCGTTCGAGATCGCGGTCGCCCATTGTCTGGCGCGCCAGATGGCCGAGATCCACAGGTCGGGCTCCAGCCGTTCCGGAGGCATCTCCCCCCGGCATGGAAAACGCAATACCACTTTCGCCACGCATACGCACTGCAACTCCATAGAGCGGGCAGACGAGCCCAAGAAAATAGGCGATTCCGGTCGCCAACGGGTTAACGATTGGAGGGGAAAGATGTTGTCACGGAGGCGTGCCGGATCACGCTTGCGTTAACCTTATATTTAAAGTTTTACGTATCGCCCGGAATGCATGTTTTCTTTACCCCTGTGTGTCATTACGATACGAAGGTCCATTTTTCAGCCTCCTGCTCGGGATAGACAAGCTAGAATCGGGCCAGAATCCGGCCAAAATTATAAGTCCCGCGGCAGCTAGTACAGGGTAGCGAAGGCATGGCTAAGAAACCAACGACGACCAAGTCTCTCGAGAATGACGTAGCCGCGGAACTGGAAAAGGCGCTCGACCTTGACCTTGCCGGCGACGAAGGCGGGCTCGACATGGCGGCGTCGATGGAGGATCTCGAAGCGCAGATATCGGCGGCGGCCGACGAGCTGGCGCGCGAAGGCCGCAGCCAGCGGACAGAGCCGGCGAACAACCCTCAGCCCGCCGCCCCTCAGCCTCCAAGGGCGCCCGCGGCCAAGCCGGCCGAGCTGCGCCCTGTCGAGCCGCGCAACGGACAGCCGTCCGGCTTCGCGCCTCCGCCCGGCTTCACGCCAGCCAATGACGACCGCCAGAAGGACTACAAGACGCTGCTGCACAGCCTCAACCGGCGTGCATCGAGCACCGTCTACTGGGTGATCGCCTTTATCTCGCTGGCCTGGATCGCCGGCGCCGGTGGCTTGGCCAACCTCCTGTTCGGTCCTGGCATCTGGAAGATCCGTACCTTCGACCAGTTCTTCGCCCGTCCCGAGCTGATCGGCCTGGCGGTAGCCGCGATCGTTCCGGTCATCCTGTTCTGGGCGTTTGCCGCCATGATTCGGCGCGCGCAGGAAATGCGCATCGCCGCGCAGTCCATGACCGAGGTCGCCTTCCGCCTGGCGGAGCCGGAAAACCTCGCCCAGGATCGCGTCATGATGATCGGCCAGGCCGTTCGCCGCGAGGTGGCGGCAATGGGCGAAGGCATCGAACGGACGCTCGCCCGCGCCGTCGAGCTCGAGACGCTCGTCCATGGCGAAGTCACCCAGATCGAACGCTCCTATTCCGAAAACGAGGCCCGCATCCGGTCTCTCGTCGACGGTCTGGGCAGCGAGCGCGAGGCGGTCGTCACCCATGCCGAGCGTGTGCGCGCCTCGATTGCCAGCGCCCACGAGACGCTGCGCGACGAGATCGGCGCGGCCAGCGACATCATCCGCGACTCGATCCTCAACGCGTCGACCAAGCTGTCGATGACGATCAACAATTCCGGCGACACGCTGATCGATCGCATCAACGAAAGCTCGACATCGATCTTCGATTCCGTCGAATCGCGCCTGGATAACATCACCGACCGGCTTTCAACCTCCGGCGAAGCCTTCGCCAGCCTGCTCGACACGCGTATCGCCAAGCTGACCGACACCACGGACGGCCTCACCCGGTCGCTGACCGACCTGCTCGACGACCGCACGAACGGCATGGTCTCGCTGCTCGGCGGCGCGGCACGCACGCTGAACTCCGAATTCGAGGCGAGCCTCAGCGGCATCGAACGTACGCTGGCCGAACGCGGCCAGGCGCTGATCAGCGAATTCCAGACCCGCGCCGAAGCGCTCGACACCGGCACGCAGAAGCTCAACGCCGCCCTCGAAGCCCGCGCCCGCCAGATCAACGAGACGATGGTGGAACGCGCGAAGGAAATCGCCCATGCCTTCGCCGAGAGCAAGGACACGCTGTCGGCGATGATCGATCAGGGCAAGACCCAGATCGGCGCCGATATGGCCGACATCATCTCGTCCACCTCCTCCATGCTCGAAGCCCGCGCCACCGACTTCGCCGGCCGCATGGAAGCGGCCCGGCATGTGGTGTCGCGCTCCTTCGATTCCGATATCCAGCGGCTTGCCGATGCCCGTGTCGGCATCGAGGAAGCCGTCGAGAATCACAGCCGCTCACTTTCCGAGAGCCGCGAACGCATGGCCGCTGCCATGCAGGAGGACCTGGCCAAGTTCGCCGAAGGCCGTGCGGCAATCGATGCCGCCGTCACCAACCAGGTGCAGAAGCTGGCCGAAGGCCGCGGCTTGATCTCGCGCGCGCTGGAAGAAGATCTGCGCAAGGTGAACGAGTCGCGCGCCGCCATCGATGCATCGCTTGGCAGCCATCTGGAGCAGCTCGAAGAGGGTCGCAATCGCCTGTCCCAGGCTTTGAACGAAGACTCCGGCAGACTCGTCCAAGCCCGCACGATGATTGACGAAATGGTCGCCGGCCATGTCGGGAAGCTGGCCGAGGGCCGCAACATCCTGGCGCGCGCCCTGGAAGCCGATCTCGGCAAGCTGCAGGACAGCCGCGCCTCGATCGACGGCCTCGTCGCCAGCCAGGTCGAGAAGATCGCCGAGGGCCGCGCCGTGCTGGCCAAGGCGCTCGAAACCGACATCATCGGCATCAGGAACCTGGTCGAGACCCATTCGACCAGGCTCGCCGAGGACCGCGGCGAGCTCAGCCGCGCCCTTGAAAGCGATCTGAGCGGCATCCGCGGCCTGATCGACAGCCACGCCGGCAAGCTTGCCGAAGACCGCAGCCTGCTGTCGCAGACGCTGGAGGCCGACCTCGCCAAGCTGGCCGAAAGCCGTGCCTCGATCGACGGCCTCGTCGCCGGCCAGGTCGAAAAGCTCGCCGAAGGCCGCGATATCCTCAAGCGCGCCCTGGAGGCCGACCTCAACACCATCAAGGGTGCCATTGCGGGACACTCCGACAAGGTCCTGGAGGATCGCTCGCAGCTGTCGAAGGCCCTCGAAGCCGATCTGCAGGCCGTCAGCGGCGCCATTGCCGATCATCAGAACAAGCTGGCGCAAGACCGCTCGGCCCTATCGAGAGCCCTGGAGGATGACCTTCAGAATGTCAGCGGCGCCGTTGCCGAGCATCAGAACCGCCTCGTTCAGGACCGTTCGGTGCTGTCCAAGTCGCTCGAAGACGATCTCGCCAAGCTGGCGGAGAGCCGCTCCAGCATCGACGGGCTGGTCGCCGGCCAGGTCGAGAAGCTGGCCGAAGGCCGCGATATCCTCAAGCGCGCGCTGGAAGCCGATCTCAACACGATCCAGGGCGCAATCGTCGATCATTCGCAGAAGATCACCGGTCATCGCGCCGAACTCTCGCGCGCGCTCGATGCCGATATGGCCAATGCCAGCGGTCTCATGCAGACGCATGCCGACCAGTTGTCGCAGAGCCGCGCGACGCTGTCCAAGGCGCTGGAGGACGACCTCGCCAAGCTGGCTGAAAGCCGTTCCAGCATCGACGGTCTGGTCGCCGGCCAGGTCGAGAAGCTGGCGGAAGGCCGCGACATCCTCAAGCGGGCGCTGGAAGCCGACCTTGCCAAGCTCGCCGAGAGCCGCGCCTCGATCGACAGCCTTGTCGCCGGCCAGGTCGAAAAGCTCGCCGAAGGCCGCGATATCCTCACGCGCGCCCTTGAAGCCGACCTTGCCAAGCTGGCCGAAAGCCGCGCCGGCATTGATGGCCTCGTCGCCGGCCAGGTCGAGAAGCTCGCCGAAGGCCGCGACGTGCTCACACGCGCCCTTGAAGCCGATCTCGCCAAGCTGGCCGAAAGCCGCACCAGCATCGACGGCCTGGTCGCCGGCCAGGTCGAGAAGCTGGCGGAGGGCCGCGACATCCTCAAGCGCGCCCTCGAAGCCGACCTTCAGAAGCTGACGGAAAGCCGATCCGAGATCGACGACGTCATCGCCGGCCATGTCGGCAAGCTGTCCGAAGGCCGCGACATGCTGGCCCGCGCCTTGGAGGACGATCTCGCCAAGCTCGCAGATGCGCGCAAGGACGTCGACCGTTCGGTCTCCGGCCATATCGACCAGATCGCCGCGAGGAGCGGCGACATCTCGGCGGCGATCGCCGCCGATGTCGAGAAGATCGAGCAGGCCTTCAGCCGCCAGACCAGTGTCATCGAAGAACGCGCCAGCACCATGGAGCGCGCGCTGTCGACCGGTGTCGACAATGTGCGCGGCGTGCTGGAGAAGACCGCGGTGTTCGTGGCGAGCGCGTTGCGCGACAAGGTCATGGAAGTCACCAGCACCCTGCATGAGCAGGCCGGTGCGGCCTTCAGCGATGCCGATCGCAAGATCGCCGAGCGCGCCGAGCAGACCTCCGCCGCGCTGCTTGCCAGGGCCGAGGACATTGCCCAGGCCTTCGAGGCGGCGGACCGGCGCCTGCACGAACGTGCCCAGGACACGTCCAACATGCTGATGATGCGCGCCGACGACGCGTCGAACTCGCTCATGGCTCGTGCCGAGGAAACCGCCGACAAGCTGGCCACGCGCGCCGGTGAGATCGCCAGCACCTTCGACGCGGCCGACCAGAAGCTGGTTGCCCGCGCCGTGGAGACGGCGCAGTCGCTTGCCGCCCGCGCCGGCGACATCCTGCGCAACTTCGAGGGCGCCGACGAGCGGCTCTCGATGCGCATCACGGAATCGGCCGAGGCATTGGCCGCCCGCGCCTCCGATCTCGGCCGCATCTTCGACAGCGCCGACCAGCAGCTCATGGCACGCATTGCCGAGGGTTCGGAAGCGCTTTCCGCCCGCGCCGGCGAAATCGGCCGCATCTTCGACGACGCCGACAACCGCCTGGTGTCGCGCATCGCTTCGACCAGCTCGACGATTGGCGAACACGCCGACACGATCGTCGGCGCCTTCGCCGCCACCGAGCAGCGTGTCGCCGACCGCGCCCGCCAGACCGGCCAGGAGCTCGCCGTGCATGCCCGTGAGATCGAGCAGGCGCTGGCCGGCGCCGACGAGCGGCTTGCGGCAAGCGCCGCGGCTGCCGCCGCGCGCGTCGAGGACCAGGTCGCGAGCGTGGAAAACCGCCTCGCCTATACCGCCGAGACGATGGGCCAGAAGCTCAGCGAGCGGGTCTCCAGCGCCGAGGCCCAGCTGATCTCGCGCGCCAACGTCATCGCCGAGACCTTCACGGCGGTCGGCCAGCATATCGGCCAGAGCACCAACGAGGCCGCGCGCACGATCGGCGCCAACACCCGCGAGCTCAACACCATGCTCGCGGCGCGTTCGGCCGAGATGGCGAAGATCCTCGACGAGACGGCCAAGCCGCTGGTCGAGCGCTTCGCCCAGGGCGGCTCCGAACTGCAGCGCAGCATGGAAGAGGTCACCGAACGCGCGGCCGAGAAGTTGCGCAGCGAGAACACGAACCTCGTCAATGCTCTCGCCAGCCGCACGGCCGAGACGCTGTCGGCCGTCGAAGGCGCGCGCTCCTCGCTTGCCGATAGCGTGGCCGACCTCATCGGCCGCATGACGACCTCGAGCGCCCAGCTCGGCCAGCTCATCGAACAGGCCGCCGTCAATCTCGGCCAGGTCGAGGAGCGGCTCTCCGGCAGCACGCAGAGCTTCGCCACGACCACCGAGAAGGCCGCCCAGACCTTCGCCAGCTCGGCGCGTCTGGTCGATTCCAACACGACGCGGCTCACCGACCTGTCATCGGCGACGCTGCGCGAGGTGGCCGCGATCGCGACCAAGTTTGACGAGCACAGCCGGCTGCTCTCCAGCGCCTCGAACCTGCTCAGCTCCGCGCAGAGCAATCTCGAGCACACGCTGGAGCGCCAGTCCTCGCTGGAGGACCTCGCCGTCGGCCTGGTCAAGAAGTCGGAAGACCTCGAGAAGGTGATGCGTTCCTTCGAGAGCCTCGTCGGCCAGACGATGCAGACCGCCGAGGGCCGCACGATGGAGTCGGCGGAGAAGATCCGCACCGCCATCGCCGAGGTCGTCGATTCGGCGACCCGTCGCTTTGCCGACGCGACCGAGGAGATGCGGCGCACCGCGGGCTCGATCAAGAGCGAGCTGGACCTGACCCGCGCCGAGCTGAAAAAGGGCGTCATCGAGATGCCGGAAGAGGCCAAGGAATCGACCTCGGCCATTCGTCGCGCCGTCGCCGAGCAGATCAATGCGCTCAAGGAACTGTCGGATATCGTTGCGAAATCCGGCCGCAGCGGCTCAAGCGAGCAGGGCGAACCGCGCGGTCTGCGCCCTGCTCCGCAGGCGCCGGCCCGCGCCGCCGAGCCGCCGCTGCGCCGCCCGCCGGCCCCGCAACCACAGCCGCAACCGGCGGCGCGCGCCCCTCAGGCGCCGCTCGCCGAGACCACGCTGCGCGGCACGCTCGACCTGGAACGCCCTGCCGAGGCGCCTCGCCGTGAGAACGGCAAGACGCAGCAGGGCGGCTGGGTGCGCGACCTGCTGACCAACGCCTCGCGCGAAGAAGAGCTGCGTCCGGCAGCGCCGGCGGAAGCGCCGCGCGCGACGCCTGCCCAGCGCTCGCCGCTGCATGTCATGGAGTCTCTCAACTCGCTGTCGGTCGACATCGCGCGGGCCATCGACCACGACGCCTCGATCGAGCTCTGGAACCGCTACCGCCGCGGCGAACGCGACGTCTTTACCCGTCGCCTCTACACGCTGAAGGGCCAGCAGACCTTCGACGAGATCCGCCGCAAGTACCAGGCCGAGGCGGAATTCCGCGCAGCGGTCGACCGCTACTGCGAGGATTTCGAGAAGCTGCTCAAGGATGTCTCGCGCAACGATCGCGACAACATCATGGCGCAAACCTACCTGACCTCCGACACCGGCAAGGTCTACACCATGCTGGCCCACGCCAGCGGCCGGCTGCACTGAACGCCGGCAGGCAGAATCGGAAACCAAAAAGGCGGGTCTCGACCCGCCTTTTTCATGTCCACGATGTCGATTGTCGGCTCAGCCGGCGCTTATAGCAGGATGAATTGGAGTGGAGTCATTCATCCCGCTCCGACTCTTTGTTCTGTCGCATGATCTTAATGCGAAAGGTCTGCAACTCTTTGCCGTCGCTGACCTTCTTTACGGGATCATGCTCTATGCCTCGCCGAGGCGGAAGTCGCTCGCGACCACCCGGTGGTGCTCGACAAATTCCAGACGGTCGAGCAGGAAGCGGTCGTCTTCCGGGTAGTAGACCGCACGCTCCGGCTGCGGCCCGGCGAAGGCGCGAATGGCATCCATGTCGCGCCACCAGCTCAGCGTGGTGACTTCGCTGACGCCGTCGCCCAGCGTGCGCATCAGCATCTGGCAGCCGAGGTTGCCGGGCGTCTCTGAGTAGTCCTTCAACCCTGTCTTCACGATGTAGGCGACATACGCCTCCTCATCGGCCGTCCTGATGCGGCCGCTCCATTTGCGGAGAATGACTTGGGATTCGCTCATCATTGTCTAGATCATCTGGTCCGTCCAGCGGACGATGTCGGTCGCCGCCTGGCCGAAGGCACTGTCCAGTGCCCGGACGTAAGCCGCGTTGCCGCCGCCGGAAACCGGCGCGCTCGCGGTGAAGTCCTTCGACGCGCGCACCTCGCCGTCGCGGTCGTTCAGGATGCGCACGAACAGGTCGACGTCGGCATGCTCGCCGCCATTGACGCGCACCTCGAAGGAGCGCACCTCGACGATGATCTGGTAGTCGATGGCCAGCCCCTCGCCCGGCTTGCCGACGCCGGCAAAGCTGCCGGAGCGCTGGAACGTCTCTGCCAGCCTCGCCTGCACGATCAGCGGCAGCCGGTCCGCCCATTGCGCGCCTTTCAGGAACTGGATCGAGCGGTCGGAAGGCCTGATGACGATGTTCTGGCTGTCCAGCGCCTTGAGCGCCGAGGGCTGGGCGATCAGGATCTGGCGGCGGCTGTGCGCATGCACATCGACCGAAGGCGCGGACAGTTCGAACGTGTCGAGCGGCGCCGGCTTGCCGCCCAGGACCGCACAGCCGGCAAGCGTAAGCACCAGCAATGCCGCCGCGGACGATCTCAAACTACCCGCTACTACCCTGACCGACTTCACGCGCGATCCCCGTTGTCCCCGATCAACCCGCATTCGCGGTTCATTTTCTTGGCGGTCGCGGCGGCCGAAGTCAACGCCGTGCCCTTCCGTCGAACTGCCGGACCTCGCCCTCGCCGCCGGACAGGATGCGCTGCGGGTTGCGGCTGAGATCGGTCACCGCTTCCTCGATGCGATTGATCGAGCGGCGGCTGTCCTGCACCAGCGCCTCGACGTTCTGCAGCCCCTGGCCGGAGAAACGTGACAGGTTGTCAACGATGGTGCCGAGGCGTGAGTTCAGCGTGTCGGCCACCTGCTTGAAGGATTTGAGCGTCGCCCTCGCATCGGCCATCACGCCGTCGGCCTCGCCGGAGCCAAGGAGCTTGTCCACCTTGGCCAGGATGCCGTCGACGCGCACCGAGGCGTCGTTGAGGCGCTGCGCAAGCTGGCGGGCATTCTTGATCGTGTCATTGATGTCGTCGGAACGGTTGGCGATCTTGTCGGTGACCTTGGCAATGTCCGAGGCCGCCTTGTCGGCGCTGGCGCTGGCTTTCTGGATGTTGGCCAAGGCCTCCTTGACGTCGGCCGGATCGATGCCGTCGAGCACGCCGTTCACCTTGGCCAATGTCCCTTGCGTCTGCTTGGCGAAATCGTTGATCGAGCCGACCGCCGTGTTGACGTTGCCGATGACGGTGTCGAACTGCTTCGAGGTCTCCTTCAGATTTGCCGTCACCGTATCGACATTGGCCACGATGCTCTTGATCTGGTCCTTGTCGACGGAATTGAGCAGGCCTTCGGCGGCCTTCAGCGTGCTGTCGAGCCGTCCGGAGACATTCTTCAGCTGATCCGAAAGCGAGCTCACCGCCGACAGGAACTTGTCGATGCCGTCGGAATTCTTGGCCAGCGCGTCCGAGAAGGTCTGGACGTTCTTGATCGTCTGCGTCAGCGGCTCACGAACGTCCTTGGTAAAACCTTCGAGCTCACTAAGCACCTTGTCGGCGCGGGTAAAGATGTTCTGCGCCGTCTGCAAAAGGTTGGTGACCGCAGACGGGTTGGCGACGATCTCGGCGACCCTGCCTTCCTTCTCCGCCTCGTCGAGCAGCCTGGCTTCCTTGGGGTCGGCACCCTTCAGCTCGATATTGGCCTGGCCGCTGAGGCCGGTCAGTCCGATGTCGGCCTGCGTCGACTTGGTGATCGGCGTCCAGCGGGCGATTTCGGTGTCGGCAATGGCAACGGTCGGATCGTCGCCATCGATATAGACGTTTTTCACATCGCCCACCCTGACGCCGTTGAACAGCACCAGGCTGCCGCGGCTGAGGCCGGAGGCCGAGCCTGGGATGCGCACGCGCAGCATCGCCGTTTCGCCCCTGTCGCCGATGGCGGCCGTCCAATAGACGAACGCGAAGGCCGCCAGGATCGCGCCCAGCGTGAAGATGCCGACGATGACGTAGTTGGCTCTTGTTTCCATCGCCCCACTTATCGCTATGCGCGCGCCGCAAGATCAAGTTGCCGGGCGCGTTTTCCGCGGAAATAGGATTTCACCCACGGCTCATCGCTCTTCAGCATGTCGTCGATCGTGCCTTCCACCAGCACCTTCTTCTTGCCGAGCACCGCGACGTGGTCGCAAGCGGTGAACAGCGTGTCGAGGTCGTGCGTGACCATGTAGACGGTGAGATCCATCGTGTCGCGCAGCTTGACGACCAGTTCGTCGAATTCGGCCGCGCTGATCGGATCGAGCCCGGAGGTCGGTTCGTCCAGAAAGACGATGTCGGGATCGAGCGCCAGCGCCCGCGCCAGCGCCGCGCGCTTGATCATGCCGCCGGAAAGTTCGGACGGGAATTTCTGCGCGGCGTCGGTCGGCAGCCCGACCAGTTCGATCTTGAGCATGGCGAGCTCATCCATCAGCGCCTTGGGCAGGTCGAGATATTCGCGCATCGGCACCTGCACGTTCTCCAGCACCGTCAGCGCCGAAAACAGCGCCCCATGCTGGAAGAGGACGCCGAGCCGCATGTCGATGCGCAGGCGATCGGCGTCGCTTGCCTTGTCGACATCGACGCCGAACAGGCTGATCGTCCCCGACTGCTTCGGCATCAGTCCCAGTATGGTGCGCAATAGCACCGATTTGCCGGCGCCGGAGGCGCCTACAAAGCCGAGGATTTCCCCGCGCTTGATGTCGAGCGAAAGCTTGTCGAGGATCAGCTTGTCGCCGATGGCGACGGTGACGTCGCGAACCGAAAGCACGATCTCGCCATCGTTCGTGTGCTCCGCTGACGTGGCGCCGTTGCCGTTCGCCATCTCAGAAGCCGATCGCTGCGTAGAACATGGCGAAAAGCCCGTCGAGGATGATGACGATGAAGATCGACTTCACCACAGACGCGGTCACGTGCAGGCCGAGCGATTCGGCGCTGCCGCCGACTTTCATGCCTTCGACAGACGCAATGATCCCGATGATCAGGGCCATGAACGGCGCCTTGATCAGGCCGGCGAAGATGGTGCTGAGGTCGATGGCGACGCGCAGCCTGTCGATGAACGCAGCCGGCGGGATGTCTGAATAGAGCCAGGCGGCGACGATGCCGCCGGCAAGTGCCGCGAAATTGGCGATGATGGTGAGGCAGGGCAGCCCGATCACCAGCGCGACGAGCCGCGGAAAGACAAGCACGCCGATCGGATTGAGGCCGATCACCTTGAGCGCATCGACCTCCTCGCGCATTTTCATCGAGCCGATCTCGGCGGTGATGGCGCTGCCCGAACGTCCCGCGAGCATGATCGCCGTCATCAGCACGCCGAGCTCGCGCAGGATCAGCACGCCGACGAGATCGACGACGAAGATATTGGCGCCGAAATAGCTGAGCTGATAGGCGCCCTGCTGGGCGACGATCGCGCCGACGATGGCTGACATCAGCACCACCACCGGGATCGCGCCGACACCCATGCGATCGATCTGGTTGAAGATTGCGGCGGGATTGACCGCATGGCCGCGCCCGAGCTTCATCTGCGCGCCGCGGATCGTGGCGCCGAGGATGTTCATCGAGGCGAAGAAATCGTCGCGCATCTCGTAGACCCGCCGGCCAACCAGCTCCAGCGCGCGCAGGATGATATTGGGCGGCCCGGACGGGCCCGATTCGGGCTCGCGGCGGACCGCGTCGCCGACTGCGCCGAGCAGGATCGAGGCGACCTCGCTTTGCCCCTGAAAATGGACCTCGACGCCTTTCTTCTCGAAGGCGCTGGCCAGCCGGTCGATCAGCCAGGCGCCGGCCGTGTCCATCTTTTCGATGTGGGAAAGGTCGAGCGTCAGCTGTTTCGTGCCGCTTCTCCGCTCGATCTTGCGCATGTCCGCATCGACCGCCGCCACGGTGCGCGTCGTCCACACGCCGGAAAACGCGCAGCCCAGCACCCCGTCTTCCTCGCCCACGGCCACGCGCGGTCGATGCTCGCCGTTCTCGGCGGCCTCGCCGCTTGCGTCGCGTTTGCGGATGGTCAACATGGCGTCCTGTTTAGCGTGACGGGACTGGCGTGTCGATTTGCCGGCAGACTGGTGTCGCACAGCCGGAGAAGAAAATTATGGCGCGTGTCATTTCGGTCGAAATGGAGCGATTTCCGATCGCCGGCACCTTCACCATTTCGCGCGGATCCAAAACCGAGGCCGAAGTCATCACCGTAACGATCGCTGACGGGGGACGTTCCGGGCGCGGCGAATGCGTGCCCTACAAGCGCTACGGCGAGACCATGGACGGTGTATATGCCGCAATCAAGACGATGCGCGACCAGATCGCTGGCGGCATCGACCGGACCGCTCTGCTCGCTGCCATGGCCGCGGGCGCCGCGCGAAACGCCATAGATTGCGCGCTGTGGGATCTGGAAGCCAAGCTGACCGGCACACCCGTGGCGGCAGCGATCGGCGTCCTTCCGCCCAAGCCGCTGCAAACCGCCTACACGCTGTCGCTTGCCGAACCGGAAGCCATGGCCGCGCAGGCGCGCGCCAATGCCGCGCGGCCCTTGCTCAAGGTCAAGATCGGCGGCGACAACGACATGGCGCGGATTCGCGCGGTGACGGAGGCCGCCCCCGAAAGCCGCATCATCCTCGATGCCAATGAGGGCTGGACGGACCAAAATGTCGAGGCGAACCTGGCCTTCTCCGCTCAGCACGGTGTCGCGCTCGTCGAACAGCCGCTGCCGGCGGGCAAGGATGACATCCTGCGCCGGATCGCGCATCCGGTGCCGATCTGCGCCGACGAAAGCGTGCATGCGGCAAAGGACCTCGACGCGCTGGTCGGTCTCTACGACGCCGTCAACATCAAGCTCGACAAATCCGGCGGCCTGACCGAGGCGTTGAGATTGCGCGACCGTGCCCGCGATCTCGGCTTCGGCATCATGGTGGGCTGCATGGTTGGCACCTCGCTCGCCATGGCGCCGGCGGTCTTGCTGGCGCAGGATGCCGACTTCGTCGACCTCGATGGCCCGCTGCTTCTCGCACGCGATCGCGAGCCCGGCCTCGTCTACCAGGGATCGCTGGTTTCACCCCCCGACAGCGAGCTTTGGGGCTGAGCGCGCGGCAAGACCGATCAGCGCCATGCCGACGATCGCGATCGGGATCATCGCCCAGAAACCGTCAACGCCCAAGCGGTCGTAAAGCGGGCCGGAAGCGAGCGTCACCGCCGCCATGAAGAAGCCGTTGAAGAAATAGGCGATGCCTTGCGCCGCGCCCGTGCGCTCCTCGGAAACCGTCTCGCCGATCATCTTCTGCAGGCCGATCAACACCATGGCGACCGAGACCGAATGCAGCGACTGGACCAGGAAGAAGCCGCCGACGCCAAGCCCGAGCGGCCAGACGAGCGGAAAGGCGATCCAGCGCACGATCGAGCCGATGCCGGCGATCACCATCACCTTGACCACCGAGACCGACGAAAAAATGCGGTTGAAAAACAGGAACATGCCGACCTCGGAAACCACGCCCCAGGCCCATAGCAGGCCGACGACGGAATCGCCGATGCCGATCGACTTCCAGTAGATCGACACGAAGCCGTAGAGAAAGGCGTGGCTGGCGGTGATGACGCCGACACCGAGCGTGAAATAGAGGAAATAGGCGTTGAACAGGCTGGGCGCCTTATGCTGGATCTCGGTGGCCGACAGCGGCGAGGCCTTGCGCGGCCGCCCCATGCGCGGTGCCGCCAACGCCGCCACCAGGGCCGCGCCGAGCGCCACGAAGATGATCACCGGAACCGCCTGCGGGCCGGTGGCCGCCAGGATGAATCCGCCCGCGACATTGGCGCAGAGATAAGAGATCGAACCCCATTTGCGCATCGCCGTGTAATTCGAGCCGAAGCGCCGCACACCCGACAGCGCCAGCGAATCGGCCATCGGCGAATGCGGCGTCCAGACGATGGTGAGCAGCAGCGACACGGCAAGAACGATCGCGTAGGTGGCCGGCAGGAAATAGCCCGCCGAGACGGCCATCGAGGCCGCGACCAGCGCGATATAGACATTGGCGCGGTCCTTCGCCCGGTCGGCAAGCGCTGTCAGCATTGGTGTCGTCACCACCCGCAGGAACATCGGCGCCGCCAGGATGACGGCGATCTGCTCGGCATGAAACCCCTTCGCCTGCAGCCAGAGCGGAAAGTAAGGCAGATGCGTGCCCTGCGACACGAACAAGGTGGCGAAGATCAGGCTGATGCGCAGTTCGAAATGGCTGGGCTTGATGCGTTGTTCGGGCGAGAGCGGCGGCAGCGACATGAATCGATCCAATTACGCTGCAATCGACGGACTGCAACGCGTTTCGATCCCTAACATGCGGCAAGGCAGGGCGGAACTGCCTGGACCAATCGATCAAGGGCAAAGCTGTTGAAGACCGCGTCCGGCATGAAATATGCCGCGCTTCGGCTTCAATGAACAACGCGCGCAAAGGGGCTCGAACCGCGCCAATCCCTGACTGGCAGGCGCGTTCACGCTGCTCGCGCCGCCCTGCCCTTGAGGTCGATGATGTCGACCGGAACCAGCACGTCCTTGCCGGCTGAGGATTCGGGCAGCACATGCGCCCAGGTCAGGATTTCCATGCGGCCGTCGAAGTGCTCGACCACCGCCGTGCAGCTTTCCACCCAGTCGCCGGTATTGATGTACTGCACGTCACCGTAGCTTTCGATGGCGGCATGGTGGATGTGGCCGCAGATCACGCCGTCGACATGCGAGCGCCGCGCTTCCTCGGAAAGCACGGTCTGGAACGAGCCGATGAAGTTCACCGCCTTTTTCACCTTGACCTTGGCCCAGGACGAGAACGACCAGTAAGGCAGGCCGAGCAGATGGCGCAGCTTCGTCACCACGCGGTTGATCAGCATCGCCGTGTCATAGGCATAGTCGCCGAGATAAGCGAGCCAGCGCTGGTTATGCACCACCGTGTCGAACTGGTCGCCATGGATGATCAGCAGGCGCCGGCCGTCGGCGGTTTCGTGGATGGCGCGGTCGGCGACGACGATGCCGCCGAAATGCACGCCCTGGAACTGGCGGGCGAATTCGTCGTGATTGCCGGCGATATAGGTGATCGAGGCGCCCTTGCGTGCCTTGCGCAGCAGCTTCTGCACGACGTCATTGTGGCTCTGCGGCCAGTGCCAGCTGCGGCGCAGCCGCCAGCCGTCGACGATATCGCCGACCAGATAGATGATCTCGGCGTCGTGATGGCGCAGGAAGTCGATCAGGAAATCGGCCTTGGCCGCTTTCGAGCCGAGATGCACGTCAGAAATGAACAGGGCGCGGAAAGTGCGGGGCTCTGGGGCTGACATCGCGATTTTACCCTTTGCTTTCACGTGCCTATGCCCCGATTCATGCAACAACCGTATGACGGTTGCGGTTGGTCCAGCCCAGGCGCTAGCTTGGCGCCGCCAAAGCATCAGGAGAAAATCACCATGGATCTCGGCATTCGCGGCAAGAAGGCCATCGTCTGCGCCTCGAGCAAGGGGCTTGGAAAAGGTTGCGCCATGGCGCTGGCCGAGGCCGGCGTCGACCTCGTCGTCAACGGCCGCAACGCCGAGCTTCTGGCCAGGACCGCGCAAGAGATCCGCGACAAATTCGGCGTCAAGGTGATCGAAGTTGCCGGCGACGTGTCGAAACCCGAGGTGCAGAAGGCGATCCTTGCCGCCTGTCCCGACCCGGACATCCTGGTCAACAACAATGGCGGCCCGCCGCTGCGCGATTTCCGCGAGCTCGACCGCGCCAAGATCCTCGAGGGCGTTACGCAGAACATGGTCACACCCATCGAGCTCATCCAGGCGGTGATCGACGGCATGGCCAAGCGCGGCTTCGGCCGCATCGTCAACATCACCTCGCTGTCGGTCTATGTGCCGATCCCCGGGCTCGACCTGTCTTCCGGCGCCCGCGCCGGCCTGACCTCGTTCCTGGCCGGCGTGGCGCGCACGGTGATCGACCGCAACGTCACCATCAACAGCCTGCTGCCCGGCAAGCTGGACACCGACCGGTTGCGCGGCCCGCATGAGGCAGGCACGCAGGAAGACCCGGCCGCGGCAGCCGCGCGCAAGGCCCGCATCAGCGCCGACGTGCCGGCGAAACGTCTCGGCACGCCCGAGGAATTCGGCCAGATCTGCGCCTTTCTCTGTTCGGTCCATGCCGGCTACCTTACCGGCCAGAACATCCCGGTCGATGGCGGCCTCTACGTCAGCGCGTTCTGAGCATCGCCTGAAGCTCTCCAGCCAACCAGCTGGAATCGGTAGACTATTTCCGCTCCGGCATTGTGAAGCCGGAGCCTGCGATTTGCGGTCGCGAAAAATCGCGGGCGCATGCTAAAAGGCTCCAAACCAGTATCGCAGGGAGGGGCCGCAATGGACGGCGAGAACAAGAAAACGGCCCGGTCGGACCTCGACGAGGCCGCCCTCTTCTTCCACAAGCACCCGAAGCCGGGAAAGCTCGAGATCCAGGCGACCAAGCCGCTCGGCAACCAGCGCGACCTGGCGCTTGCCTATTCGCCGGGCGTGGCCGCGCCCTGCCTCGAGATCCGCGACGATCCCGCCACCGCCGCCGACTACACCGCGCGCGCTAATCTCGTCGGCGTCGTTTCCAACGGCTCCGCCGTGCTCGGGCTCGGCAATATCGGCCCGCTCGCCTCCAAGCCGGTGATGGAAGGCAAGGCGGTGCTGTTCAAGAAATTCGCCGGCATCGACGTCTTCGACATCGAGATCGACGCGCCCGAGATCGACCGCATGGTCGAGACCGTGGCGGCGCTCGAGCCGACCTTCGGCGGCATCAACCTCGAAGACATCAAGGCGCCGGAATGCTTCGAGGTCGAGGAGCGGCTGAAGGCCCGCATGGGCATTCCGGTTTTCCACGACGACCAGCACGGCACGGCGATCATCGTCGCCGCCGCGGTGCTCAACGGGCTGGAACTGGCCGGCAAGGCGATTTCCGACATCAAGATCGTCACTTCCGGCGCGGGCGCCGCAGCACTTGCCTGCCTCAACCTTCTGGTCTCGCTTGGCGCCAAGGTGGAAAACATCTGGGTCACCGACCGTTTCGGCGTCGCCTACAGGGGCCGCGTCGAGGAGATGGACCGCTGGAAAGACCCCTATGTGAAGGACACCGAGGCGCGCACGCTGGCCGATGTGATTTCCGGCGCCGACGTCTTTCTCGGCCTCTCCGCCGCCGGCGTGCTGAAGCCCGAGCTCTTGCAGCACATGGCGCCGAAGCCGCTGATCCTGGCTTTGGCCAATCCCAATCCCGAGATCATGCCGGAAGCGGCGCGGGCCGCCCGGCCGGACGCCATGATCTGCACCGGGCGCTCGGATTTCCCCAATCAAGTCAACAACGTGTTGTGCTTTCCTTACATCTTCCGCGGCGCGCTCGATTGCGGCGCCAGCGCCATCAATGAGGAGATGAAAATGGCGGCGGTGCGGGCGATCGCCGCCCTTGCCCGCGAGGAGCCTTCGGACGTCGCCGCCCGCGCCTATTCCGGCGAGACGCCGATGTTCGGCCCCGATTTCCTGATCCCCTCGCCCTTCGATCCGCGCCTTATCCTGCGCATCGCGCCGGCGGTGGCGAAGGCCGCCTGCGACACCGGCGTCGCGACGCGGCCGATCAGCGACTTCGCCGCCTATATCGACAAGCTCAACCGCTTCGTCTTCCGCTCCGGCCTGGTGATGAAGCCGGTGTTTTCCTCCGCCAAGGCTTCAAGCGCCAAGCGCGTTATCTATGCCGATGGCGAGGACGAGCGCGTTCTGCGCGCCGCCCAGGTGGTGCTGGAGGAAGGCATCGCCGAACCGACTTTGATCGGCCGCCCGCATGTGGTGGAGGTCCGCCTGAAGCGTTACGGCCTGCGCATTCGTCCCGGCGTCGATTTCGCATTGATCAATCCGGAAGACGATCCGCGCTACCGCCATTATGTCGACCTTTTGATCGAGCTCGCCGGCCGGCGCGGCGTGACGACGGAAGCCGCCCGCACCATGGTGCGCACCAACAATACGGTTATCGCGGCGCTCGCGCTGAAGCGTGGCGATGCGGATGCCATGATCTGCGGCCTCGAAGGTCGCTTCGAGCGGCATCTGCGCAATGTCTCGCTGATCATCGGGCCGCGCACCGGCGTCAAGGACCGCGATCTGTCGGCGCTCTCCATGCTGATTTCGCAGCGGGGCATCGTCTTTCTCACCGACACCTATGTCTCCATCGATCCGACGGCCGAGGAGATCGCCGAGATGACCGTGCTGGCGGCCGAGGAAATCAGGCGTTTCGGCATGGAACCCAAGGCCGCCCTGCTCTCCTTCTCGGATTTCGGTTCGCGCGACGCGCCGAGCGCATTCAAGATGCGGCAAGCCGCGGCGATCCTGGCGCGTATCGCGCCCGACCTTGAATGCGACGGCGAGATGCATGCCGATACGGCGCTTTCGGAACATCTGCGCCAGCGCGTCTATCCGCATTCCAGGCTGACGGGCGAGGCCAATCTGCTGGTCTTCCCGAATCTCGATTCGGCCAACATCACGCTGACGGCGCTGGGCGCGATGATGGATGCGCTGCATGTCGGGCCGATCCTGCTCGGCACCGACAAGCCCGCCCATATATTGACGCCGTCAGTGACCTCGCGCGGCGTCGTCAACATGACCGCGCTGGCCGTTGTCGAGGCGGCGCACAAGGCGCAGGCGCTGATTGATGTGGATTGAAGGACATAGCGGCTTCTCGCCGAATTGCCCTTAGGCGCGGTCGCGCCGACTCTGGCATAGTCGGTTAACCACCGCGGCGTAGCTTCGGGGCGGTCGAGCGATTTGGGGTTCAGATGAAAGGCGCGAGGTTGAAGCTGGCCCTCCTAGTGCCGCTGCTTGTAGCGCTTGCAGGCTCGGCTGTCGCCGTCACTCAATCCCAGGCGGCCTCGCGCACATGCAGGCAGCTCGAAGCCGAACTCGCGGCCGCGCGCGGCGGTGGCGGAGGCCCCGGCCTCGTCCGCAAATATGATGACGCCATCACGCGCCAGCGCGAGCAGCTTGCCAAGGCCCGCGGCCGGGCAAGCGATGCCGGCTGCGGCTTCACGCTGTTTTCGCGCAATGTCAGCCAGTGCGCCGCGATCAACGCCTCGATAGAGCGCATGAACGCCAATCTCGACACGTTGCAGGCAAAGCGCGAGCGGCTTGCCGCCGGTGGCACGCGGCGCGACCGCAGTCGTATCCTGGCGGCGCTCGATGCCAACAACTGCCGCGACGACGAGATCGCGCCGCGACGCGCGCCGCTTCAGGAGGCTTCGCGCGACAATGGCGGCGGCAATCTGTTCGAGCAGCTTTTCGGCCGCCAGGACGAGCAGCTCGAAACGCCCGATGCCCCCGATATGCCGGACGCGTCGGACGTGCCGCTCGATGATCCGAGCGTGCGCAACATCCGCCGCGTCAATCAGCCGGACGGCATGGACCTGCCAAGGCTGGGCGGCGAGTTCCGCACCATGTGCGTACGCACCTGCGACGGCTATTTCTACCCGATGTCCAACGCCGTCTCCGTCGGCGATTTCGAGCGCGACCAGAAGAATTGCGAATCGAGCTGCCCGGGCACCGAGATGCAGGTCTTCTATTCGCGTGGGATGGACGACGATTCGGGCTCGATGACCTCCTCGGTCACCGGTCAGCCCTACAGCGAGCTGTCGACCGCCTATCTCTACAAGCAGGCCAACTATTCGCGGCCGCCCACCTGCGGATGCAACGCGCAGGCCGACAATTTCACGATCATTGGCGGCAATCCGCCCAATCCCGAACAGTCGCAGCCGGAGAGCGGGATAGCGCCCTTCATCCCCGTGCCAGCGGTAAAGCCCGATCCGGGCGCCGATCCCGAAACACTCGCCAATGCCGAAGGCGGGCTCGACCAGGACGCGATCAAGCGGCTGACCACAAAGGTGCCGGTATCGCCGGTCTCGATGCTGCCGCCGGATCAGCGCAAGGTCAGGGTCGTCGGGCCAGCGTTCCTTCCCGACCCATCAGCGGCAATAGATCTGAAAGCTCCGGCCCCGAAGTCCGCCCCGTGAGCGCCAGCCGCAGCGGCATGAACAGCGGCTTGCCCTTGCGCCCGGTTGCTTCCCTGATCTTGCCGGTCCAGTCCTTCCAGACCGTGCCGTTCCACGGCTCCTCGGGCAACACGTCAAACGCCTGATTGAGGAAGTCGCGGTCCTCGCCGGAAAACTCGGCCGGCTCCTGCGGGCCTTCGCTCAGGATGCGCCACCAGGCGACCGCATCCGACAGGCGGTCGAGATTGCCGCGCACCGCCAGCCAGAACGGCTCTGCCTTGTCGCCGGAAATGCCCAGCACCATCAGCCGGTCGCGCGCTTCCTCAAACGACATATGATGCATCAGCGCGCGGTTGAGCACGAGGAGCTCGTCCGGATCGAACTTGGAGGCGGACTTGGATGTCGCCGCCGGGTCGAAATGGCTGGCAAGCTCGTTGAGGTCGTGCGCGGCGGTGACATTCTCCGACGTGCCGACGAGCACGGCCAGCGACGCGACCGCCATCGGCTCGATCCCGTCTTGGCGCAGGCTCTCGATCGACAGCGCGCCGGTCCGCTTCGACAGCCCCTCGCCCGTGGTCGTGGTGAGCAGGTTGTGGTGGCCGAAGACCGGCGGCTCGGCGCCGAGCGCCTTGAAGATGGCGATCTGCACGCCGGTGTTGGTGACATGGTCGTCGCCGCGGATGACATGGCTGACGCCCATCTCGATATCGTCGACCACCGAAGGCAGCGTGTAGAGATAGGTGCCGTCCTCGCGCACCAGGACAGGGTCCGACAGCGATGCGAGATCGACGGTCTCCTCGCCGCGCACCAAGTCGTTCCAATTCACGTCCGTGCGCTCCGGCTGCAGCGGATCGCTGGTGAAATTGGGCAAAAGGAAGCGCCAGTGCGGCTTGCGCCCGTCCGACTGGTATTCGGCCACCTGCTCCGGCGTCAGCGTCAGCGCCTCGCGGCCATAGACCGGCGGCAGGCCCCGTGTGCGACGCACCTTGCGGCGCAGGTCGAGCTCTTCCGGCGTTTCGTAGCAGGCATAGAGCACGCGCGCCGCCTTCAGCCGCTCGACCGCAGCGTCGTAGATCTCGAAGCGGCGCGACTGGTACTCGGTGACATCCGGGAAGATGCCCAGCCAGTGCAGGTCGTAAAGGATGGAATCGGCATATTCCTGCTTCGAGCGGGCAATGTCGGTGTCGTCGAAGCGCTGGATGAAACGGCCCTTGTTGTTCATGGCGAAAAGCCAGTTGAACAGCGCGGTGCGCGCATTGCCGATATGGATGCGGCCGGTCGGCGATGGGGCGAAACGGACGGTGACTGTCATGAGCGGGGCGTAGCGGATGCTTTTGGCGTTGACAAGGCGCGCCTCCCCGCGCGAACGCAACAGATAGTGCAAGCCAGCTAAAATGAAAAGCCGAGGCCCGACACGCTTCGCGGCAGCCTGATAAACCGCGTCAAGTGCCCGGGGACCCGGGCTTCGCATGTCCCCGTTATCCACATATGTGACACACAAGATGTTGGGGTCACAAAAGCTACAAAAACGAATCCTTGACGGGTCGGAACGAGTCGCTTTTTATAGGCCATGCGCTCCTGTTGCGGGCGTGACCGGAGAGTTTCGAGGCCGGTCTTTTTTCCCGGATTTTGTGCGTTTTGCCCGGATTTCCGCCTGTTCACGAGGCCGGCGGAAGCGTTGGGATCTTTGGGGTTTGGGTGGGCGAAAGGGAGAATTGTCGGCCTGGAAAAAATGATCTGTTAACACTATATTTAGTGTTTGCAGGCAGGCTCGACGCTAGATAATGTGAACCTCCCTCCACGGAGGGAATCGACAAAAGTTTCAGTTTAGGGACCCGCAAGGGTCGGCCTGCAGCCCGGGCAAAAGCCTGGGAAAGCGTTCTGCTGCCTGCGTGCCGGCGCCTGCGACGAGGAGAGTGTCGGCGCTGCTCGCAGTGCCGGCAAACGGCGGACTGCGCTTTTCGCCATGCGGGGCAGAAATCCCCAGGGAAAGGCGCTATATATAGACACAAAGGGACCGGACCAATGCGCATCGAGCGTCGCTTCACCAAGCCAGAGCAATCAGCCTATGCGGAGATCGAATTCCGCAAGGCCCTGTCGGAGATCAAGAATCCCGACGGCTCGGTGGTGTTCCGCCTCGACAACATCGATGTGCCGGCGCAGTTCAGCCAGGTCGCGGCCGACATCCTGGCCCAGAAATATTTCCGCAAGGCCGGCGTACCGGCGCGGCTGAAGAAGGTCGAGGAGAACGACGTTCCCTCCTTTCTGTGGCGCTCGATCGCCGACGAGGCCGAGCTCGCCAAGCTGCCCGAGGCCGAGCGCTATGGTTCGGAAACCGATGCCCGCCAGGTCTTCGATCGTCTCTCCGGCACCTGGACCTATTGGGGCTGGAAGGGCGGCTACTTCAAGTCGGAAGAGGACGCGCGCGCTTTCCGCGACGAGCTTGCCTATATGCTCGCCACCCAACGCGTCGCGCCGAACTCGCCGCAATGGTTCAACACCGGCCTGCACTGGGCCTATGGCATCGACGGGCCGAGCCAGGGCCATTTCTATGTCGACCCCTTCACCGGCAAACTGACCAAGTCGAAGTCTGCCTATGAACATCCGCAGCCACATGCCTGCTTCATCCAGAGCGTGCAGGACGACCTCGTCAACGAGGGCGGCATCATGGATCTGTGGGTGCGCGAGGCGCGCCTGTTCAAATACGGTTCCGGCACCGGCTCGAACTTCTCGATGCTGCGCGGCGAAGGCGAGAAGCTTTCCGGCGGCGGCCGCTCCTCCGGCCTGATGAGCTTCCTCAAGATCGGCGACCGCGCCGCGGGCGCCATCAAGTCGGGCGGCACGACGCGCCGCGCCGCCAAGATGGTCATCGTCGACGCCGACCATCCCGACATCGAGCAGTTCATCGACTGGAAGGTCAATGAAGAGCAGAAGGTCGCCTCGCTGGTGACCGGCTCCAAGATCGTCAAGAAGCACCTCGAAGCCATCATGAAAGCCTGCGTCAATTGCGAGGGCAATGGCGACGACTGCTTCGACCCGGCGCTGAACACCGCGCTGAAGCGCGAGATCAAGGCGGCCAAGAAGGACGCCGTGCCGGAGAACTACATCTACCGCGTCATCCAGTTCGCCAAGCAAGGCTACACCTCGATGTCGTTCAACACCTACGACACCGACTGGGATTCCGACGCCTATCTCACCGTCTCCGGCCAGAACTCCAACAACTCGGTGTCGCTGAAGGACAATTTCCTGCGCGCTGTCGAGGCCGATGGCGACTGGCAGCTCACCGCCCGCAAGGACGGCAAGGTGCTGAAGACGCTGAAGGCGCGCGATCTGTGGGAAAAGATCGGCTACGCCGCCTGGGCGTCGGCTGATCCCGGCCTGCACTTCAACACGACGATGAACGACTGGCACACTTGCGCCTCCGCCGGTGCGATCAGGGCCTCCAACCCGTGCTCGGAATACATGTTCCTCGATGACACGGCCTGCAATCTCGCTTCGATCAACCTCCTGCCCTACCGGAGGGAAGACGGCACGATCGACATCGCCGCTTACGAGCACACCGTTCGGCTGTGGACCGTCGTGCTTGAAATCTCGGTGATGATGGCGCAGTTCCCGTCCAAGGAGATCGCCAAGCTCTCCTACGACTACCGCACGCTCGGCCTCGGCTACGCCAATATCGGCGGCCTGCTGATGACCTCGGGCATCCCTTACGACTCCGACGAGGGCCGCGCGATCTGCGCCGCGCTCACCGCCATCATGACCGGCGTCGCCTACTCGACCTCGGCCGAAATGGCTTCCGAGCTCGGCGCCTTCCCGGACTATGATCGCAACGCCCAGAACATGCTGCGCGTCATGCGCAACCATCGCCGCGCCGCCTATGGCGACAAGGACGGCTACGAGAAGCTCGCCGTCAACCCGGTGCCTCTCGTGGCCTCCGACCTGAAGCAGCCGGCTTTGGCCGAGCATGCCCGCGCCGCCTGGGACCGCGCCATCGAGCTCGGCGAGGAGCACGGCTACCGCAACGCGCAGGCGACCGTGATCGCGCCGACCGGCACGATCGGCCTCGTCATGGACTGCGACACCACCGGCATCGAGCCCGACTTCGCCTTGGTGAAGTTCAAGAAGCTCGCCGGCGGCGGCTATTTCAAGATCATCAACCGCGCCGTGCCGGAAGCGCTGCGCACGCTGGGTTATTCCGAAAGCCAGATCGCCGAGATCGAGGCCTATGCCGTCGGCCACGGCAACCTCAACCAGGCGCCCGGCATCAACCCGTCGACACTGAAGGCCAAGGGCTTCACCGATGAGAAGATCGCCGCGCTGAACGCGGCGCTGAAGTCGGCCTTCGACATCAAGTTCGTGTTCAACCAGTGGACGCTCGGCGCCGACTGGGTGAAGGAGACGCTCGGCTTCACCGACGAGCAGCTCGGCGACTTCTCCTTCGAGATGCTGCCGGCGCTGGGCTTCTCCAAGAAGGACATCGACGCCGCCAACATCCATGTCTGCGGTGCGATGACGCTGGAAGGCGCGCCTTTCCTCAAGGCCGAGCACCTGCCGGTGTTCGACTGCGCCAGCCCCTGCGGCAAGATCGGCAAGCGCTCGCTCTCCATCCAGAGCCACATCCTGATGATGGCGGCGGCCCAGCCCTTCATCTCGGGCGCCATCTCCAAGACCATCAACATGCCGAACGAGGCGACGGTCGAGGATGCCAAGAACGCCTACATGCTGTCCTGGAAGCTGGCGCTGAAGGCCAACGCGCTCTATCGCGACGGCTCGAAGCTGTCGCAGCCGCTCAATGCCTCGCTGCTCGCCGATGGCGAGGAGGATGAGGATGAGGCGGTCGAGCAGCTGATCGCGGCGCCCGCCGCGCAGCGCGCCGTGCAGGTGACCGAAAAGATCGTCGAGCGCGTCATCGAGCGCCTCTATCGCGACCGCGAGAAGCTGCCGAACCGCCGCAAGGGCTATACGCAGAAGGCCGTCGTCGGCGGCCACAAGGTGTATCTGCGCACCGGCGAGTTCGACGACGGCCGCCTGGGCGAGATCTTCATCGACATGCACAAGGAGGGCGCTGCCTTCCGCGCGATGATGAACAACTTCGCCATCGCCATCTCGCTCGGCCTGCAATATGGCGTGCCGCTCGACGAATATGTCGAGGCCTTCACCTTCACCAAGTTCGAGCCGGCCGGCATGGTGCAGGGCAACGACGCGATCAAGAACGCGACGTCGATCCTCGACTACGTGTTCCGCGAGCTTGCCGTCTCCTATCTCGGCCGCCACGACCTCGCCCATGTCGACCAGTCGGATTTCGACAAGACGGCGCTCGGCCGCGGCATCACCGAAGGCAAGGCGACGCCCTTCTCCAAGGGCCTCTATCGCGGCGCCTCGCCGGTGAAGCTGGTGAGCGGCATCGGCAGCGAGCCCAAGGGTTTTGGCGGCACAGCCCCGACCATCGCCCCTGCCCGCGCCGCGCCGACCGCCTTCGCCGGCTCCAACGTGCTGGCGCTGAAGCCGGCCAGCGACGAGGCCCTTGCCTACAAGCGCGACTATGAGGAGCGCGCCAGGGAACTGGCCGAGGACATGGTGGAAGAGGAAGCCGAAGCCGCCGGTGGCGCCGAGGCGCTCTTCACCGACGCCGCAGCGAATGAAGCGGCCGAAGCGAAGAAGCTCGCCGCGACAAGGCGCCAGCAATCGCTGCTGCAAGGCTACACCGGCAACGAATGCTCCGAGTGCCACAACTTCACCATGGTGCGAAACGGCACCTGCGAGAAGTGCGACACGTGTGGATCGACGAGCGGGTGCAGTTGAGGTAATCAACCACCAGATAGATAGGGGAATAGGGCATCTTCGATGCCCTATTCATTTGTACACATGATATTTCCGTACCCGATAACATTTTCGAACTTCAGATCGATTGCTACTGCGATTCAGATTCCGTTTTCTAAGAAAATTACGTTCGTAGTAGGCCCGAACAACGTTGGAAAATCGAACGCACTTCGTTTCCTCGCGGTACTATTTAATCGCGCCGAAGCATCCCTAAACGACACATATGACTTCCCAGGCACCGATAAAGCTATCTCATTATCCGTCACTGCGGACGAAAAATACATCCGGGAAAAACTATCCGGATTAGTGAATGCAAGCCGATATATGTCGTTTGAAGACATTAAAAATATCAACTTAAAATACAAGATATCAAAAGGAAGATTCTCTGCTGAAGTTGATAGCAATAATGAATTATTTAAGACATTTACTGATGAGTACTTCTCTGGATATTTCTTGCACGACTTTGGGTCAGCCTCATCCATCGAATCAAACAAATCAACCTTTCTGAATAAACTGTCCGTATATGATAAACTCTCAGGAACAACTTACCTGCCGAACCTGCGGTTCATAACCCAAGCCGGTCAAGAACCGCCGCAGTTCGTCAAATCTCCATTTCCTGGTGAAACGGTAGCGTTCGGCACAGTCATAAAGAGATTTGCGGAGCTTGATCGCCCTGCTTATGAGAATTTGGAGACATACAGCGGTCAGCTGAAGCATATATGCGACTTTATTTCATTTGTAGTCGACAAGCCTTCGGTAGAGGTGAGCGTTCCCAGAGATAACAGCACCTTGTTGGTCAGAATAAACGGCGAGACAAGGCCTCTTGAAAGTCTCGGCACTGGTATTGAACAGCTTCTGATGATCGGCCTTGTGTCAATTGGCTTTCCGAACAAGATTGTTCTGATCGACGAGCCAGAACTGCACCTACATCCATTGGCTCAGAAAAGAATTATGAAGTACCTAAATGAAAGCGTAGACGCTCAGTTCGTAATAGCTACTCATTCCGCTGCGGTCCTTGACTCTGTTGATGCCGACATCATACAGCTCTCCCAAGATAATGGAAAAACTGGAGGTCGCACCATACAGACAAACGCGCAAAAATTCCGCGCTGTTCGCGATTTGGGGCATTCCCCAAGTGAGCTTTTACAGACAAAATTTGCCATTTGGGTTGAAGGTCCATCCGATAGGATATACTTAAATAGCTGGATAAAAAAGATCGACAGTAGCCTTAACGAGGGGATTGATTACACAATACTGTTCTACGGTGGGAAAATATTAAGCCATCACTCTTTCGAAGACATCGAGTCCGACCTCGTTAAGGCGGTTACCGTTTCGCGTTCTTTTGCGGTGCTCATCGACAGCGATCGGAAGCCAGACCGTCCTAACTTGAATGCCACGAAGTCCCGCGTGAAACTTGAGGTGGAGCGGGAAGGCGGGTTGTGTTGGGTCACCGAAGGTAGAGAAATCGAGAACTACCTTCCGCGTCAGGTAATTGCATCAGTTGCCGTAGACGTTCCGGGAGTGACCGTTCAAGAAGACAAGCGGGAGCAAATTCTAAACCCCGAAAAGGTGAATAAGGCAGATTTTGCGCGGAGAGCCGTGTCAATAGAATCGGACGAATGGCCGTTGGATTTGAAGAAGATGGTGACGGAACTGGTAACCAGAATCCGGGCTGCTCGGTAGCTGATGCTCAGCGAAAGTCTCTATGCTCGACCACATCACCATCGAAGTCAGCAACCTCAATAAGAGCAAGCTCTTCTACGAAATAGCCTTCGCTCCTTTGGGCTACCGCCTCTCCTTCGGCAAGGAAGGCATCTTCTGGGCGTTCGATGTTGGCAATGGCTGCCTATTCGAGATCCAGAGCACAAGAGAGAAGCCGCCGCTCACCCATCTGCATGTCGCGTGCCGGGCGAAGAGCAAGGCCGAGGTCGATGCGTTCCATCGCGCGGCGCTCGAGGCGGGCGCGGCGGACAATGGCGCGCCCGAGCCGCGCCCGAATTATGCGGAAGATTACTACGCCTGCTTCGTGCTCGATCCCGACGGCTACAATATCGAGGCTATGATCAACGAGGGGTGAAGGCCTGAGCCTCGACTGGATCGGGCAAGGATATGGCGCAATGCTTTATGCTGTGATCATCGAAAAAGCCGGAGACAACTTTTCTGCCTATGTGCCGGACCTGCCGGGCTGCATTGCAACCGGCGGCACGACGGCCGATGTGACGATCGCAATCCGTGAAGCAATACGCTTCCACATCGAAGGCTTGCAAGCCGACGGGTTAGAGGTACCCGAGCCCGTTGCCGTGGCGAAATATATAGAGGGGGACGAGTGAAGCGCCCTCGCCTTCTCCCCTTGTGGGAGAAGGTGGATCGGCGCGTTAGCGCCGAGACGGATGAGGGGTGTTCCAGCGGAGTGAGACGTCCGGGATCCAGTCGTGGTGTCCAACGCCGACGAAGGTCGGCGTTCCCTGGAGCACCCCTCATCCGGCCGCTTCGCGACCCCCTTCTCCCACAAGGGGAGAAGGGGAACGCCGCGCTCAATCCTTGAGCGTGATCCCGCATTGTCTGGCCGGCATCACGTCAAAGGCGCATCTGCACACCACCGGGTTGACGTGCGTCAATGCTCGCCCTTCCCCGATCTCTACCATCATCGCCGTCAGCAATGCTTCGGAGGCGAAGATGGACAAGGAGATCAAAAACAAGATCCAGACGCTGCTGGATCAGCACCGGATCATGACGGTTGCTACGCTCAGGCCAGACGGCTGGCCGCAGGCGACGACCGTCGGCTATGTCAATGACGGCCTCACCCTCTACTTCCTCTGCGGCCTGGACAGCCAGAAGGCGGCGAATATCGCGCGGGACAATCGTCTGTCGCTGACCATCGACCACGACGCGCCGCAGGTGATGGAGATCACCGGGCTTTCCATGGCGGCACGGGCGCAGCCGGTGGAAGACCGCGCTGAGGCCGAGAAGGTCCTGCGTATGTTGCCGATGAAATATCCGCCGCAAACCTCGATGCCCGGTCCGATGCCGACGCCGGACCAGGTCCGCATCTTCCGCGTGATGCCGACAGTGATCTCCGTGCTCGACTACTCGAAGGGTTTTGGCCACACGGATCTGGTCACCTGTTGAGCGCGGCATGGCGCCAGGCGATCCAATTGATCGATCGCATGATCCAGATCAAGGCAAAGCCCATCGTTCCCGGTGTTTCCTCGGCTGTTCTTTCCGAGGAGATGGAAATGCCCACAGAGAGCCTAATCGTCGTCACCGCCATCGTGGCCTATTTCGCGACCTTCATGGTCGTGCTCGGCTATGTGACGATGGCGGAGTCGCGACATCTGCCACGGAGGTAGCCGAGGCGATCGGATGCGCCTCAGTCCGCGTCGGCCAGCATCTGCCCGCCGCCGCCCAGCCAGGCGCGCCATTGCCGCTCATCGCCGTGGAAGACGTTGAGGTCGATGCGGCCTGTCACGCCATGCGACAGGCCGGAGCCCGAATACTGCCAGAACACCCACTTGCGGCCCGGATAGACTTTTGACGGATGCGCCGCCACCGCGCGCAGCCAGAACGGGTAATCCAGGAAGGCGCCGCGCAGATTGTCGCGATAGAAATCGGGGCTGGTGTAGATGATCGGGCGCTGGCCGTAATGGCGCTCCAGTCTGTCCATGAACACCTGCATCTTCTCCAGCACCTTTTCGCGCGAAGGCTTGCGCCTGCAGGAGGATTCGCCGTTCCACTCGACGTCGATGACCGGTGGCAGCGCGCCGTCCATCTTCGGCACGTTGCGGATGAACCAGTCGGCCTGCTCACCCGCCGTGCGGCACCAATAGAAGAAATGGTAGGCGCCGCGCTTCAACCCGGCGGCATCGGCGTTGCGCCAGTTCTTCATGAACATCGGGTCGAGATGGTCGCCGCCGTCGGTCGCCTTGATATAGGCGAAGTTGGCGCCCTGGGCGCGCAGCTTGCTCCAATTGATGTTGCCCTGCCAGCGCGAGACGTCGACCCCATGCACGGCCAGATGGCGCGGCGAGGAGCGGCCGAAATTGATCGGCTTCGCGTCGCGGAAGGCATAGCGCGTGACCGGGCCGGCAAGCATGGCCGGCGCGGCGCGTGACAGCCGCTTCGGCGGCGAGACGAGCGCGGCCTCCTGCACCGGCGGCTCGACGTTGTCCGGCAGGTCGGTCGCCGGGAAGTTCACCGTCTCCTCCTCGGCAAGGCCGAAGGGGCGCGAGTTCTCATCATCAAGGCGCGAGTTCTCGTCGCCGGGACTCGCGTTGCCCTCGTCGAGCAGCGGCGCCGGCGGCGTGACGCGCGCCATGCCCGACATCGATGCGGTCTCTACGGTTTTCTCCCGCTGGACCGTCCTCATGCCCTTCGAAACCGGCGCGCTCGGCCGCACGACCGAGCTCGTCGTCTCGTTGGACGGCATCTGCAAGGCATCGACGCCCGACGTGGACGAGCAGCCGGCAAGGCAGAGCGCTGCGAGCACGAAACTGACGACGCCAGAAATCCGCATCTTTGACCTGTACGCGAGACAAAACAGACCGAAGGCAGGAACAGCGCCGCCGGAAGCCCCATTCCTAATGAGAAATTACCAACAAAGTTTGAATCAAAATTTACCTTTGGCGACGCTCGTCGCCGATTCGGGGTGTGTCCCCCGTCACCTCGCCTTGCGCGAAGCCGCAGCCGCCGAGCGAGCTAGAATCAGGACGATCGTCGCCAGATCGGCGGGCGCATTGAAGCAGGGGCTAAACCTGGCTCGCCTGGCATCCCATATAAGGGGCTCGCGCAAGCGAAACGCTCATGTACCCAAGGACTGTGCTTAATGTCGAAGTCACGAACGATCAAAGTCGCGTCGATCCTCATGATCCTGCTGATGGCGCTCGGGACCGTCTCCATCGGCACCGCCGAGGCGCGCATGGGCGGCAGCTTCGGCAGCCGTGGCAGCCGCACCTACCAGGCGCCCGCGCCGACCAGGACGGCCCCTTACACGGCGCCTGTCACGCGCTCGATGACGCCGCAAACCACCCAGTCCATCCCATCATCGCAGTCGTTTCCCGGCTCCGCGCGTCCCGGCTTCTGGCGTGGTTTCGGCGGCGGTTTTGTCGGCGGCCTTGTGGGAGGACTGTTCTTCCAGGGCCTCTTCGGCATGATGCTGGGCCATGGTTTCGGCGGCATTGGCGGCGGGCTGAGCGTCATCTTCCAGCTGCTCTTGATCGGCGGCCTCGTGATGCTGGCGATGCGCTTCTTCAATCGGGACAATGCCGCGCCGGCCAATATGCGAAACGCCGGCGTTCCGTTCGGACGGCAAGGCTGGGGCGGCGGGCCGCCCAGCTATTCGTCCAACGCCGCAAGCTTCGGCTCCGCTGACGCATCAGGAGCCGATGAAATCGGCATCACCGACGCTGATCGCAACGCGTTCGAACGAATCCTTGGCGAAGTGCAGGCTGCCTTCACCCGTGAGGATCACCAGGGATTGCGCCGGCTGACGACCCCCGAAATGGTTTCCTACCTTTCCGAGGAACTGGCCGACAACGCGACCCACGGCCTCAAGAACGAGGTGACAAACCTTAAGCTGCTGAAGGGCGAAGTGGCGGAGGCGTGGCGGGAAGGCTCGCGCGACTACGCCACCGTGGCGATGCGCTGGTCGGCGATCGATATCATGCGCGACCGCCAGACCGGCGCCGTCGAGAGGGGCGATCCCAACAATCCTGTCGAAGCCACCGAGCTGTGGACCTTCACCCGCCAGGCCGGAGGACCATGGCTGCTGTCCGCGATCCAGGACGCGGCCGGTTAATGCATGTCGCCCAGAAGTGTACGCGGTTCTGGGGCAACGACATGCATCAATACAAAGCTTAAAGCGCGACGCAGCAAGCGCTCTGACTACTTCCTGAACACGCCGATCATCGGCCCGAGATTCCAGAAATCGTCGTTCCGGCCGATGCCGGGCGCGTAGAGGCTCGAGATCGAGCCGTCGAGAAAGAGCGCGTTCGGGCAGCCGAGCTGGTCGCGGAACAGGCGCGCGAATTCGTGGAAGGTCACGACATCGTCCGAGATCGCGAAGACCGCGACGCCGTCCGCGCGCACGCCGACGCCATCGCGGATTTTTCGCGAGGTGCCGTCCGCATGGAATTTCGGATGCAGCTTGCCGTCGATGACCAGCATTGGCCCGGACTGCGTGGCGTAATCCACACGCGGCGGATGCTTCAGGTAGTCCTTGGTCGCGCGAACCCCTGCCTTGCCGGCGCTGAGATAGAAGATGCCGTTGGGCTGCATGGAGAAATTGCCGGTTCCCGATCCGGTCTTCGCCGGCGTGACCTGCTCGCCGCGTTCGACATAGAGCCCGACCGGCGCAAGGTTCGGGTGATACATGCCGGCATTGATGCCGAAGAGCATGCTCCGCCCCGCCGCTTGCTGCGCGTTGCGCAGATTGTGCAGCGACCGGTAAAACTCGCCATCCTCGTTCTTCCAGAACAGCTCGATGGCAAAACGCTTCGGATCGGTCTCGCAGACGAGGTAGGACACGTTCTCGAAAGTCTGGTTGCGGCAGGGCGGCAGCGCCGCCAGCCATTGGCCAAGCCCCAGGCCGGCACCTACGGCGGCAGGCACCCCCGATTTCAACAGCGTGGCCAGCAACGGCACGGATTGCAGCAGCGTCCCAAGATCCATCAGCGCCCCCGAGGACATAGTGGATTGCGTGGCGGCCTCTAGGCCAGGCCAGGGTATGTCGAGATTCAGGTCAGGCCGAGCCGGAGTCGAAGACGGGCGCGAAGCGACCAAACTGGGTGGGTTCCGAGAACCGGAGCGGAGCGTACTTAAGTACGTGAGCACCGGAAGCGCAGGAAGCCGCCATTTGCAGGCCGGGCCTCACCTGAATATCGACACACCCTAGGTGAGCCATCCGGCAGCGACGCTGACCAGCAGCACGACGCCAAGCAGGCCGCGATAGATGACGAACGGCCAGGCGGAGAAGCGTTCGAGCACCCGCATCAGCCCCCATATGGCGAAAAAGGCCGAGATCGAGGCGACGACGAGGCCGACCGCCAGGATCGACCAGCCATGCGCGTCGAGATGCACCTTGTGCAGTTCATAAAGCTCCTTGAGGCCGGCGAGCGCAATGGCCGGCAGGCCGAGCAGGAAGGAGAGGCGCGCCGCTTCCGGCCTTGCAAAGCCCAGCCCCATCGCCGCCGTCAACGTCGAGCCCGAGCGCGAGACGCCCGGAATGAGTGCGCCGACCTGAGCGATGCCCACCAAGAGTGCATCGAGGATCGACGCCTGGCGCAGCATCAGCTTGTGGCTGGCGAACATCTCGGCGAGCGCCAGAAGGATCGCCATGGCGATGCAGGCCCAGCCGATGACAGCGAGCCCGCGCAGCGGCGAATTGCAGGCGTTGAGCACACCGGAAAGAGCAAGGCCGGCAATGATGATCGGGATGGTGGCAAGGATGATGCTGATCGCCAGGCGGAAATAGCGGTCGCCGAAATCGCGGCGCGAGATTGCCGCGATCGATCCGAAGAGCACGTCCCGGACATCGCTCCAGAAATAGCTGATCACCGCCGCGAGCGCCGCCAGCTGCATGGCAGCCGAGAACGCCGATCCGGGATCCTGCCAGCCAAGCACCGCCGGCACGATGCGCATATGCGCCGTGGACGAGATCGGCAGCAATTCGGTGATGCCCTGCACGATGCCCAGAAATGCCACCTTGGCATAACCCAGGCCGACAAAGCCGGTATCCAGTCCTTGAGTGCAGACGTCGGTCATCTCAACCCTTTTCCCTGCGCCTCGATCCTTGCCGAGGCAAAAGTGAATCGTCTTCGAAAAGCCCCTCTGGAGAGGCTTAGCCTCACGATAGCGTGATTCCAACTCACGGATTTGTAAGGTGCCGCTAATCCTGCTTGACAACAGCCGGCGCCATATTATCATCCGCTAATCTTACACTGTAAGGCATATCGGAGGAGCCTGCCATGTCGACCGCCGCCCTCTCGGAACTCGAGCCCGTCGTACCGCC
Source organism: Mesorhizobium sp. (assembly GCF_004963255.1). Taxonomy (GTDB): domain Bacteria; phylum Pseudomonadota; class Alphaproteobacteria; order Rhizobiales; family Rhizobiaceae; genus Mesorhizobium. The sequence continues at coordinate 49,816 of NZ_SUGA01000009.1, forward strand.
GGAGACGCACGCCCCGGAAATCGCGATCGAGGAGGTATCGCGTGACTTCAGCCGCACCATCGAGCGCGCCGAAGTCGCGGCATGGCGCGACCTTTACGACGCGGCGCCCGCCGATTTCGCGGCGCGGCAAGGGCTGTCGATTGCGCTTGACGGCGATCTGGTCTGGACCACCTGCACGACGATCCCGTTCATCCATTTCAACTGCGTGAAGAATATCGGCGTCGATGCTCCGGCGACCGAGGAACAGCTCGACGCGCTGCTCGCGCATTATCGCAATGCCGGCATCATGCGGCCGTGGTTCTACACCAGTCCGCACACCGAGCCGGCGCGGCTGAGATGCTGGCTGGAAGCGCGTGGCCTGCAGCACCAGGGCGGCTGGGAGCGCATCTATCGCGACGCGACGCCACTGCCAGCCGAACCGCTCTTCCCGGGCGACCCGCTGATCCCGGTAGATGATCCCGCTATCGAGGAGGTGACCTCCAGCACGGCTTCGGAATGGGCTTCCTTCATCGATGCCAAATACAGGCTCCCCACCTCGCCGTGGCTCACCGCGCTTGTCGGCCGCAAGGGTTGGCGTCATTACATGCTGAAACGCGGCGGCGCGGTCGCCGCGGTGCGTTCGCTTTTCATCGGCCCTGACGGCGCTGCCTGGAGCGGCATCGACGCGCCGGTGCCGGGCATCATGGCGCCGAGCTTCGATCTGGATGCCATGCTTGGGGAAAGGCTGGTTCGCGACGGCATTGCGGCCGGCGCGAAGCTGTTTGTCGCCGATATCGAGGCGCCGCTCCCCGACCGCGACGGGCCGGCCTATCGCAACTATGACCGGCTCGGCTTCAAGCTCGCCTATTTACGCAATCACTACGCTTACCTGCCGGCGTATTCGAGCTGACCATTTTCCTGAAGCTGCCTCAGCGGTGCAGCCACTGCTTCAGGCAGCTTCTTGCCACCACATGAGCCGGTGGTACTGAAGCCTGGTCGATACGGGAATCATCGCCAGCCTTGTCGCGCGCCCTTTCCAGGAGCAGGCGAAGCTCGGCCGGCCGCACGCGGTCGCGCGCCATCACGAGCTGGATCATCGGGTCATTCAAAAGCTCGTCCAGGGTGTTGATGCTCTCGCTCATCCGTCGCCTCCTCGATGCCTGCCCGCATGGCGCTTAGATAGGCAGCCAAAGATGGCCCGCCAATGACGCTTTGCCGGCTATGTCGTGCAGCGGAGATGAAATTTTTGTGCAGAGATGCGTCGCAATGACTCAGGCCGGCGGCGCGCCTTCATATTGCGGCAGGCCATCGTCGAGCATCAGCCAGGGCTGCTTCGAGGCAGTCCAGAAATGCATGTCCGGCTTGAACAGCGACGGGTCGTCGAGCGAGCCGGAGGTGACGCCGAGAATGTTTCTGGAATCGCGGCGCGAGAACAGGGTTGTGCCGCAAGCCGGGCAGAAGCCGCGCTTGAGGTCCGGCGTGGAGTTGATGGTTGCCACCGGCCCTTCGATGGTCACGTCGTCGATGCGAAACAGGAGTCGCGCATTGAAGGCCGCGCCGATCGCTTTCTGGCAGATCCGGCAATGGCAGACACGCTCATTGATCGGCTCCGCCTCGGCCCGATACCGCACCGCGCCGCACAGGCACCCGCCCTCATATTTCGCCATCGCTGACACCCGTTTTCGAGGAAATGCCGGCAAGGTAGTGGCCGGCATGAGAGGGTCAATCAAAAAGCGTTGATGAGATGCGATCGGTTGCGCTGATGCGGGTGGCCCAATGACGCGCCGTCGCCTGCGATTGACAATCGCCGGCCGCCGCGCCCTGCTTATGGCGTCCGACGGGAGGGAGATTGATGGCCGACATCGACACCATAGCGATCGCACCCTTGTTCGGTCCGCCCTCGCCCGCCCGCGACCAGACCGACGCGAGGATCATGGCCGCGGCATCGGGCATCGGCTTCATGGCAATCCGCGACTTTCCCGGCGACGACTGGCTGACGCCGCCGAACCGGGCGCGGCTGCTGGCGATCTTTTCGCTGCCCGAGGCTGAAAAACAGAAGCTGCTGCGCTGGAATTTCGACCGCACGAAGGAAAATGTCTATCGCGGCTGGTTTCCGCTGCAGCCGGGCGCCGTCTCCTATAAGGAAGGCATCGATATGGGACCGGACATCGCCGACGCGCGGACCGAACCCTCCGGCCTCGATACCGGCGATCCGCTCTGCGAGGCCACGCCGCTCCCACCCGAGAGCGCCCTGCCCGGTTGGCGCGAGGCTGCCGCCAGCTACTACAAGACAATGGAGATGGTCGGCAACGCGCTGCTGCGCTCGGTCGCGCGCGGCCTTGGGCTGACCGAGACAATTTTCGATAAGGATTTCGAGGGCGGCATCTCCACATTGCGCCTGATCCGCTACCCGCTGCGTGACCCGAACAGCGGCGTCGACCTCAGCGGGCCCGACTTCTCCGTGCTGCACAAAGGCGAGACGCGCACCATCATCGGCCGCGAGCACGCCGATTCCGGTTTCGTCACCTTGCTGGCGCAGGACGGCGTCAAAGGCCTGCAGGCAAAAAACCTTGCCGACGAATGGATCGACGTGCCGCCCGCCGACAACACGCTCGCCGTCAATTTCGGACAGCTGCTGGAGCGCTGGACCGCCGGCCGGGTGCGGGCGACCCGGCATCGAGTGATCGCGCCCAAACAGGCGCGCTTCTCGATTCCGTTCTTCTATGAGCCACGGGTCGACGCCGAGATCGCGCCGCTGCCGCTCGAGGGCGCCGAGCCCTTCGAGCCGTTCCCCTATGGCGACTATCTCTGGGACACGGCGACGAAATTCGTCGAAATGAGCGGAGTCAGGCATCTGCGCCAGCCGCGGCGGGCCAAAGCTTCTTGAATCAGAGGAATCAGTGCCGCTTGGCCTGGACGAGATAGGCGTCGATGATGGTTTCGCCCAGCCATTTCGCGGCTTCGAGCCTGTGCAGTCCCTCGACCAGGATGTGGCGCTTGCCGTCGTGCCGCACCTGGATCGGCGTTTTCATGCCGTTCTCGAGAATATCCTCGGCGAGATGGCGCACGGTCTCGGGATGCAGCGTCTTGCGCCGCGCCGTCGGCACGTAGATGTCGTCGACCTTGACCTTTTGCACGCGCAGCATGTCGGCTCCCTGGCACTGAATCGTCGCCTGAAGCTGAAATAGTCCGTTTTGTCGGATATCGCCAACCGCAAGGGGCGCTGGCCCGATGCTTTCCATTTGACGCTTGGCCGGCCGATGGTCTCAATGACGGCTTCGTGATCTCAGGTCCAGCTTGATGCAATTGCCCACCGAATTTCCCGATTTCGGGCTGACGCCTGAGCAGCGCCGCGAGGCGGTGCGCGGCCATTATTACGAATGGCCGGGGATGGACGGTGAGCGCGGCGAGATCTGGTGCTACAGCGACCGGTTTTCCTACTGCCCCGGCGAGAGGGTGGCGCTCTATGTCAGCTCGACGGCGCCGCACTTCAGCATCGCCGTCATCCGCGACGGCGCCGCCGAGACCAAGGTCTTCGAGGGAGCAGGCCTGTCGGCGCGCTGGCAAGATACGCCCGACCAATGCTCGGTCGAAGGTTGCGGCTGGGAGGCGTCGTTCGAATTCCGCGTCGGCGACGACTGGCCGTCGGGCGCCTATCGCGTCACGCTTCTTGCCGAAGGCCGCGACGGCAATCCAATCCACAGCCACCATCTCTTCATTGTCGCGCCCCGGCCCGGCCGCAAGCCGGGCCGCCTGCTGCAGGTCGCCGCGACCGGCACATGGACCGCCTACAACACCTGGGGCGGCTCGAACCACTATCAGGGCATCACCGGCCGGAACCGCGACCAGTACGCGACGACGGTGTCGATTGAGCGCCCCTGGTGCCGCGGCTTCGTCGTGCTGCCCAAGGACGCGCCGCGCGTGCCGCTCGAAGTCGCCGTACCGCCGAAGACCGTGCCGCGCTATCCACACATGGAGTGGGCTTTTGCCACCGGGCATTCGAAGAAATACGCCTCCTCCGGCTGGGCAAGCTATGACAGCCATTTCTTCCGCTTCGCCGAACGCGCCGGCTACAAGGTCGATCTCGCCAGCCAGCACGAATTGCATTTCTCGCCCGAAATCCTCGACGGTTACGACTGCGTCGTCTTCGTCGGGCACGATGAGTACTGGACCTGGGAAATGCGCGATGCGGTCGACAACTATGTCGAGCGCGGCGGGCATGCGGCGCGCTTCGCCGGCAATTTCATGTGGCAGACGAGGCTGGAAGACCAAGGCCGCCGCCAGGTCTGCTACAAATACAAGGCGCGCGCGGAAGACCCGGCCTATCGCGGCGGTGACGTCACCCGCGCCACCAATTCCTGGGAAGCGCCCGAGATCGGACGTCCGGGGAGTGCCACCTTCGGTCTCAACGCGACGCGGGGCGTCTATGCCGGCTGGGGCGGCTGCGCGCCGCGCGGCGTGCGTGGCTTTCCGGTCTACCGTCCCGAGCACTGGGCTTTCGCCGGCACCGGCATCTATTACGGCGACCTGCTCGGCGCCGACAGCCATGTCTATGGCTATGAGGTCGACGGCTTGGACTTCGAGATCCGCGGCGGCCTGCCCTACCCGACTGACACCAGTGGCGCGCCGGACGGCTTGCAGGTGCTGGCCGTCGGCATGGCGAGCCAGGTCGAGGAAAGCGCCGATATCCCGATCGAGGATCAGTTCCTCACCGACGAGGATGGCCGCTTCACCGCCGAGACCTTGTTCGGCGAGGCGAGCGACGCCAATCTCGACAAGGTCAAGCGCGGCAACGGCATGATCGTCAATTTCCCGCGCGGCAAGGGCGAGGTGTTTCATGCCGGAAGCTGCGAATGGGTCGCCGGCCTGCTAAGGCAGGACGCGATGGTCGAACGCGTGACCAAGAATGTTCTCGACCGCTATCTTGGCCGCGACGAGAGGGGCAAATGAACACTGCGCACTCGATCGAAACCGCCAGCCGGCCGAACCTTTTCCACTTCACACGCCGGCCCCAGCCGATGGTGGATCGCGCCGATGGAATCTATCTGTGGGACAAGAGCGGCCGCCGCTACATCGATGGGTCGAGCGGCGCGGTCAACGTCAATGTCGGTCACGGCAATCGCAACGTCATCGATGCGATGAAGCGGCAGCTTGACCGCGTCAGCTTCGCCTACATCTTTCAATTCGAGAACGAACAGGCCGTCGCGCTGGCGCGGGATTTGGCCGAGCGGCTACCGAACGGGCTCGACCGCATTTATCTCGTTTCCGGCGGTTCCGAGGCGGTCGAGGCCTGCCTCAAGCTGGCGCGCCAATGGGCGGTCGCGACAGGCCAGGACAAGCGCTGGAAAATCATCGGTCGCATTCCCTCCTATCACGGCATCACGCTCGGCACGCTTGCCGTCACCGGCGACGATGTGCTGACCAAGACATTCGACCCGGTCGGACGGCCGATGCCGTTGGTGCCGGCCCCATTTGTCCATCGCGACCAAGATAATCTGTCGCTGGAGGAGCGCGGCGTCCGCTACGCTGACATGCTTGAGGAAAAGATCCTGGAGCAAGGCCCCGAAAGCGTGCTTGCCTTCATCATGGAGCCGATTGGCGGCGCGGCGACCGCGGCACTGGTGCCGCCCGACAGCTATTTTGCCCGCATCCGCGAAATCTGCGATCGCTACGGCATCCTGTTGATCCATGACGAGGTGATGACCGGCATCGGGCGCACAGGCAAGTTCCTGGGCGGCGACCATTGGAGCTGCCGGCCGGATATCGTTGCGCTGTCGAAAGGGCTGAGCTCCGGCTACGCGCCCTTGGGGGCGCTTGCCGCGACGGAGAGGATCGTCGGACCGGTCGTTGCGGCGGGCGGCTTCCTGCATGGCCATACCTATGGCGGCAACCCCGTCGCCTGCGCGGCCGGTGTTGCCGTTCTGGGCGAAGTCGACCGCCTTGGCCTGGTCGAGAATTCGGCTGTCATGGGCGAAGTGCTGAGGGGCGAACTCGAAGCGCTGTCGGGTCGCTTTCCTTTCGTCGCCGACGTGCGGGGCAAGGGCCTGTTCATGGGTGCGGAGCTCTACGCCGATCCCTTGGCCAGGACGCCGTTGCCACAGAATCTCAACGCCAATTTGCGGCTCATCGATCTGGCCTTCGAGCGTGGACTCATCATCTACTCGCGGCGCGTGCGCGGCGGGCCGGTGAGTGATAATTTCATGGTCTGCCCGCCTTTGATCACAACCCGCGAACAGATCGGCGAGATTATCGCGGTGCTTGGCGACACGCTGGAGGCACTTGCCGCCGAACTTGACCTGCCGGTCAATCACTAGCCCTCGCCAAGGGAGGAGCCGATATGGAGAGAGTGCTTGTCTCGGCCTGCCTGCTCGGAAGCAAGGTGCGCTACAACGGCTCGTTTCGGCTCGACCACCATTCCGTACTGGCGCGGTGGCAGTCGGAAGGCCGGATCGTGCAGATTTGCCCAGAGGTTGCTGCAGGCTTTTCGACGCCGCGTCCGCCGGCGGAAATCCAGAGCGCGGGCGACGGCCATGCGGTCCTGCAGGGCCATGGCGGAGTGATCGAGCAAACCGGCAGCGATGTCACCCGCCTTTACCGCGAAGCCGGGCAACTGGCGCTCGACCTCGCGCGGGAAACTGGATGCCGCTATGCCGTGCTGACAGACGGCAGCCCGTCATGCGGCAGCAGCTTTATCTACGACGGGAGCTTTTCTGGGGCCCGCGTGGCTGGCCAAGGCACGACCACCGCGCTGCTCGAGGAAAACGGTATCCGTGTCTTTTCCGAAGACAGGATCGGCGAGCTTGACGATCTGTTGACCGGCTCCAGCGCCGCCGGACATGCGGACTGACCGATGCGGCAGCAGCCCACCGATATTCTGCTCCGGCCCGGCATCATCGACGACGTCGAAATGATCTACGCCGCGCTGCTGCGTCTCGGCACCCATATCGGCGCCAACCAGGAGATCAAAGCCACCGCCGACGACCTCCGCACTTACGGCTTTGGCGAAAAGCCCGCCTTCTCGACCCTGATCGCCGAGATCGGCGGCGAATTCGCCGGGCTCTGCCTGTATTTCCCGATCTTCTCGACATGGATGGGTCGTCCGGGCGTTTATGTGCAGGATCTTTATGTCGAGGACCGCTTCCGCGGCCGCCGCATCGGCGAGAAACTGCTGCGGCGCGTCGCGAAAGAGTGCCGCGCGGCGGGCGGGGTCTATCTGAGGCTCTCCGTCGACACCGACAACGAGACCGCCAAGGCCTTCTATGAGAAGCTCGGCATCGGCTGGTCGAGCTACGAACAGGTGCAGAAGATCGTCGGCGATGCCTTTTTCGCCTTTGCCGACACGCCGGAGGAATGACGATGAAAGCCTTCTATGCCGAAGAACAGAAGCGCCACGATCCCAAGGCTTTCCTTTCGAGCGGCGCACCGCAGCCCAATCCGGAAAGGCCGGAGCGGGTGGAGAGACTGCTGTCCGGCGCAAGATCGGCCGGTTTGACGGTCGAACGCCCGAAAAATCACGGGCTTGGCCCGGTCGCAGCGGTACATACCCCCGAATATCTCGACTTCCTCGAGCATATTTTCACGCGCTGGCAGCGCATCGAAGGCGCTTCGGCGGAGGTGATCCCGAACATCCACCCGATCGCTCGCAACGGCTCCTATCCGGCCTCGGCTGTCGGCCAGGCCGGCTACCATATGGCCGATACCGCCTGCCCGATCTCGGCCGAGACCTGGAACAGCGCGTTATGGAGCGCCTGGAGCGCGGTGGAAGCCGCTCAAGCCGTGATGGCCGGCGCGCCTTCGGCCTATGCGCTCTGCCGTCCGCCTGGACATCACGCTTTCGCCGATGTCGCCGGCGGCTTTTGCTTCATCAACAATTCGGCCGTGGCCGCGCAGGTTCTGCGCAAGAGTTCCGCCCGCGTCGCCATCCTCGATGTCGACCTGCACCACGGCAACGGCACGCAAGGCATCTTCTACGCCCGTCCCGATGTGCTCACCGTCTCGCTGCACGCCGATCCAGTGCGCTTTTACCCGTTCTTCTGGGGACATGCCGACGAGCGCGGCGAAGGCCCCGGCCTCGGCTACAATCTCAACCTGCCGCTGCCACGCAAGTCCAGCGACGCGGCTTTCCTCGAAGCGTTGGCGGCGGCCTTCCAGCGCATCCGCGCCTTCGCGCCGGAAGCGCTTGTGGTGGCACTCGGCCTCGATGCCTTCGAAGGCGATCCGTTCGGCGGCTTATCGGTGACGACGCCGGGCTTCTCGCGCATCGGCGAAGCGATTGCCGGGCTCGGCCTGCCCACGGTCATCGTCCAGGAAGGCGGCTATCTCTGCGATGCGCTGGGCGACAACCTCACCGCGTTCCTGACCGGCTTCGGCAGCAAAAAGGACTAGCTCAGGAACGTTGCTGGCGCAGCATCGCGATCACGCGGTGCACGCTCTCCAGCGTCTCCTCGATCTCGGCCGCCGTGTTGTAGTGGGCAATGCCGATGCGCACGACACCCTGCTCGGCCGGAATGCCGAGTTGGTGGACGATCTCCCACGCGTAATTATGGCCCGACCACAGGAAGATATTCTCGGCGTTCATCTGCCGCACGATCGTTTCCGGCGCGATGCCTTCGATAGTGAAGGAAACAGTCGGCACCCGCTCGGCAACGCGCTCCGGATCGGTGATGCCGCGGATGATCAGGCCCTCGATATCGGAGAGACCTTCGATCAATTGCCGGGCCAGCGCATTCTCGTAGGCGATCGAAACGTCGAAAGCCTTGGCGATCCGCTGCCGCCGCGATCCGCCCTCGCCGGCGGCAGCGCCTAGATCGGCGAAATAGTCGATCGCCGCCGTCAGCCCGGCCATCAGCTCGATCTGCGGCGTGCCGAGCTCGAACCGCTCCGGCAGCCCGTTCGACGAACAGCGGCATTTGTACGGCTTGAGGCCGTCGACGACGTCGCGGCGCCCCCACAATATGCCCATATGCGGCCCGAAGAACTTGTAGGCCGAGCAGATCAGGAAATCGCAGCCGAGCGCCTGCACGTCGATCAGGCCATGCGGCGCGAATTGCACGGCGTCGACATAGACCAGCGCGCCGGCCTGCCTGGCAATCGCGGTCAGCGCTTTCACCCGGTTGATCGAGCCGGTGAGGTTCGATGCATAATTCAGCGCAACGAGCCGCGTCTTGTCCGAAAGCAGCGCCCTCAGCGCCGCCTCCTCCACCTGCCAGCTCCGCTCGTCGAAGGGCAGGAAGCGCACCACCAGGCCAAGATCCTCGGCAAGCTGCAGCCAGGGTGAGACATTGCCTTCATGGTCCATGCGCGTGACGATGATCTCGTCGCCCGGCTTCATCGTGCGGCCGAGCGTGCGCGACATGTGGTAGGTGAGCGTCGTCATGTTCGCGCCGATGACAATCTCTTCTACGCTCGATGCGTTGAGGAAATCGGCCATCGCGGCATGTGCCCCGTCGACCACCTGCTGCGCAGCGACCGTCGTTTCGAAGAAGCCGCCCAGATTGGCGTTGGTCGAGAGCAGGCAGCGCGACACCGCGTCCGCTACCGTCAGTGGCACCTGCGTGCCGGCGGGATTGTCGAGATAGATGCGCCGGCGCCCTTTATCGGTCAGCGAAAGCGCCGGAAATCTGCCGCGCACGGCCTCGATCGGAAACTCTGCCATCGTCTCCACCCCTTTTTTTCAGACGATTCCGATCAAGGACACGGATTGCCGACGCGCTGGTGAATGGCGTCGACCGCCTTCTGCATCTCTTCCGTCCAGGTGACGTCGACCGAGGAGAGTGCCGTCTCGAGCTGCGCGATGGTGGTCGCACCGACGATGTTCGCCGTCACGAAGGGCCGGCTCGCCACATAGGCGTTGGCGAAGAGCGCCGGCTCCATGCCGAAGGAGCGCGCCAGCTCGTTGTATTGAAGCAGCACTTCCGCCGCATTCGGCGTCTCGTAACGCTGGCCGCGGTTGAAGAGCTGCGAGCGCGAGCCCTGCGGCCGCGCGCCATGGTCGTATTTGCCGGTCAGGTATCCCTGCGCCAGCGGCGAATAGGGAAGGAACGCGATCTCCTCGCGCTCGCAGACCTCGGCAAGGTTCACCTCGAAGGTGCGGTTGACGAGGTTGTAGGCATTCTGCAGCGAGGCGACGCGCGGACCCGTGCCCTTTTCGGCTTCGAAGACGAAGCGCATGACACCCCAGGAGCTTTCGTTCGAGAGACCGAGGTGACGGATCTTTCCGGCCTTCACCAGTTCGTCGAAGACGGCTAGCGTTTCGGCAACGGGCGTCTCGCCTCCCGGAGTGCCTGCCGCATCCGTGCGCCGCGCCACCGCTCCCACACGCGTCGGATTCGAGCCCCACGGAATGTCCCGATCCGGCCAGTGGATCTGGTAGAGGTCGATATAGTCGGTGCCGAGCTTGGCCAGCGACTTCTCGACCGCGTCGAAAATGTCGGCGCGCACCAGCTTTGAGGGACGATCGCCGCGGAACCAGGTGTTGGCCGTGCGGCCGACCACTTTCGAGGCAAGAATGACCTTGTCACGGTTGCGATTGGCCTTCATCCAGCTGCCGATGGTCTTCTCGGTCCGCCCTTGCGTCTCGGCCTTGGGCGGGATCGGGTAAAGCTCCGCCGTGTCGATGAAATTCACCCCGCGCGAGAAAGCCAGATCCATCTGCGCGTGGCCCTCCGCCTCGGTGTTCTGCTGCCCCCAGGTCATCGAACCGAGGCAGATTTGCGAAACAAGGAGGTCGGTCCGACCGAGGCGGCGTTTATGCATGGAGTTTCTCCGGCGGGAGTTTTGCGCGGGTAGCGCGGGGAGGAAATTCAAGCATAAAGCACAGGCTGGAGTTTCTCCAAGCCCGCAGTCTTCGACTTTTTTGCGTGAACTGCGCGGCTAGCGCCGCGCCCCGGCCAAGGCCCGTCGCTTCGCCTCGTCGATCAGCATGTTGGCCACCTGCATGCGGATCATGGCGCGCTGGCGCAGATGCGGCGCGACCCGGTCCGGGTGGTTGGCGAAAGCGAAATTGCGCCGGATGCGGCCGAAATCGGCATTCTTCGCCGGATGATCGAGGCCGAGCTCGCCGGCAATTGCTTCGGGATCGATCGACGGCAGCTCATCCTCGGGCCAATGCTCTTCGCCCGCAAGCGTTAGTTTCGCCTGGTCGAGAAGTGCCGCGAACTCCGCGGCAAGATCGGCGCCGGATTCGCGGTATTCGGCGGCGACGCTCTCACCGGCAACCTTGATGCGGCCGGAATGAAGCTCATCAGCAACGGACAGATAGTCGAACGGAATAGACGGCCGGGCGCCCTCTTCCTCGCCTTTCTCCGAGGCAACGATCAGGTCGTCGAGCAACGAAGCGAAATCGAGCTTGTTCCCGGTGCCGATCTCAGCCTCCCTCTCGTGACGGCATGCATTGATGCCATTTGAAGATAGGGCGCCCTCGTTAAAAATGACTTCTGGCGACGTTAACAATTGCAGGCATTTTGCCGGCCGGAGCCATCAAGAAAAAAGCCGGACCGCATTTTTATGCAGTCCGGCAAGGTCGCCAGGAGTGGCGAGGAAAAAGCCGGCCAAGTGCCGGCACCAACGCCTACGATTGAGCCTGCCGAAAAGTTTCGCGAAAAAAGCGATTGTGGCGGGAAAAATCTGATGCGGCATGGCAGCCATGCAATTGCTGCACTGCACAATTTCAACAAATCGCCTATACTTCGACGTTGGGAGGACCAATAGGGGCTATTGAGTCATGGGGTTCTTCACTGAAATGTTCGCTCGGCCACGGCCGCAAGAACACCAGCGTTACCGCGCGGCGCTCGCGCTTCTCAACGCGATGAGCAATGCCGACCGCGCCGATATCGGCATCAAGCCGGCGGACTTTCCGCGCATCGCGCGCGAAATGTCGGCCCGCTGAACAACGCCGAACCAAAGAGGTTTCCCGGGCTGCCGGGAAACCTTCAACCTGTTCAAAAGTCAGCGATTTCCGAGGAAAGTCTGCTTGCCGAGCGGCACGCCATTGTGGCGCAGGATGTCGTAGGCGGTCGTGACGTGGAAATAGAAATTCGGCATCGCGACATGCAGCAGGTACTGCAGGCCGGGCAGCGTGGTTTCGCGCCCGCCAAGCCTTAATTCGACCGTTCGGTCCTCCGAACCTTCCAGATCGGCCGCCGAGAACGACGCCAGATGATCGAGCGTCTTGGCGATTCGGGCCTGCAGCTCGGCAAAGCTCGCTTCATTGTCCTCATATTTCGGCACCTCCCGGCCGGCGAGCCGCGACGGCGCGCCCTTGGCATGGTCGGTGGAGATCTGGACCTGCCTGGCCAGCGCGAACATGTCCGGCGCCAGCCGCGCCGTGAGAAACACCTGCGGATCGATCTTGCGCTCGCCGGCATTCTGCTCCGCCGCCGTCAGCACGCTGGCCAGCGCCTTCAGCCGGGCGGAAAAGACGCCGACGGAAATATCGTACATGGAAATAGTCACGAGTAATCTCCCAAGGCGGCCCCAGCGCCGCGGGCCGTGACCTAACGCCTCCGGCCACGATTCTTCAAGCGTTCATGCCTCCACGTCACCGCGCCGCCGCAATCGCCATGGTAGTATTTTCGTTATCGAGCGGAGATTCCCGATGAGACATATCTTTCTCGCTGCGGCTGCCTTCCTGTCCCTGTCCAGCATCGGCCAGTCCGCATTAGCAGCCGACGCGCCCTATATCGACGACAGGTCCAGCGCCGACGCCGTCATCCGCTCGCTTTACAGCGCCATCAATCGCCATGAATTCGCCCGCGCCTGGGGTTATTTCGGCGATACAAAGCCAGCCAAGGATTTCAACGCTTTCGTGAAAGGCTATGACGGCACCGATACCGTCGACGTCAAGACCGGCGCTGTATCGGACGAAGGGGCGGCCGGCAGCATCTATTACAGCGTCCCGGTCGCCATCCAGGCCACCGACAAGAAGGGCGAGGCCAGGGTTTTCGCCGGCTGCTACACGGTCCGCCAGGTCAATGCGCAGATTCAGGAGCCGCCCTTCCAGCCGATCTTCATCGACAAGGGCGCGCTGAAGCCGTCGACTGAGGATTTCGACAGCGCCGTGCCGGCGAGCTGCGGCGACGGCCCGCCGCCGCCGAAGAAGGACGAAGCGCTGGAGCAGGCCAAGAAGGCGTTTCTCGCCACCTATGGCGGGCAGTGCGACAAACAGGATCCCGACGGCAAGCCGATCGGTGAGCCAGAGGTCCATTCGATCCACTACAAGGACAAGGACGCTCAAGCCGCCGACCCGGAGCGCGAGACGCGGCTGTTCCGCTTCTTCTGCTCGATGGCCGCCTACAACGAAACCGCGGTCTATTACGTCGCCGATGACGTCAACGGCGTGACCCAGTTGCAGTTCACCGAGCCGGATCTCGATATCCGCTACGAGAACAACAACAGCGAAGGCAAGGTCGAATCGATCCACATCATTGGTTTCAAGACCAGCGGCTGGGCGACCAACTCGGACTATGACGAGAACACGAAAACCATCACCACATCCGACAAATGGCGTGGTGTCGGCGATGCCTCGTCATCGGGGACCTATTTGTTCCGCAATGGCGATTTCTCGCTGGTCCAGTACGACGTCGATGCTTCCTATGACGGCGAGATGAATCCGCAGACGATCATCGACTACAACACGGCGCCTTGAGCCTCGACAGAATGGTCACGGCGCTTTCGTCAGCATCCAGTTCAGTGTGCCGCGCCAGTCCACCATGCGGATCGGCGTGCCATGTGTGCCGGTCTCGAACCGCACGAAGCGTGTCGGATAGGATTTTTTGGCCAGGATCGAGCGGAAGAAGGCTTCCTGTTTTTCCACCGGGAAGACCACGTCATGGCTGCCCTGGCCGAAGAACACCGGCACGCGGCGCTTGAAGGCAGGGCTGGTGAGAAAGCTGTCGTCCCACAGCGATCCGAGCAGCAGCAGCCCGTTGATGCGGCCGCCCGTATCCTTGCGCGCGGCGAGCTTCCAGCAGATCATGCCGCCCATGGAGCCGCAGGCGACGAATATCTTCGCGGCGGGCGATTGTTGGGCGTAGTGATCGATGAGCGCAGCGACCTGCGCCGCGCCCTTGTCGCCGAAATCGGGGAAATCCGGCGAAAGGTAGAGGCCGTTATTGGCGGCCATCAGATTCTTGATGCGGTTGAAGTTGCCGCCGAAAGTAAAATCGTCGACGCCTTGCTTGCGGCTGCCGCCCTGCCCATGCAGGTAGAGCACGATGATGGAAGCGCCTTCCGTCCTGCCGACCGCGACATGCCTGACATCACCGGCGTCGGTCTTCAACATCAGGTCCCGCTGCACCTTGCGCACACCGGGGTCGGTGTATTGCGCGCGAACACGCTTTTCCGGCACCTCGTCGCGCTGGTTGATATCGCGCATCTCATGATAGTCGAGCACCGTATAGGCGCCATTGTCGCCTGTGGACAGCGCCGCCGGATAAGCGAACAGGTCGTCCTTGAACGGTTTTAGCGATAGCGTCTGGCTATGCGCAGCCTGGACGGTAAAACCGGTTGCAACGAGCAGGGCGAGGAGGAAGCGGAAAAACATGCCGAGAGGCATGCGAAATTCGGCTTCGGTTTGTCAATCCTGCAGGACGCCGCCCGCCCCTTCCAGCGCCTCGCGCGTGTCGACATCGATCGATGCGCCCTGCCCGATCTCGACATCGATGACGTCGAGGCCTTCGGCTTCGACCAGGTGTCGCGCGCCGGTATCACCCTCGAGCTGCGCAACCGCCGCGAAAAGCGATCGCGGCAAAAGCACCGGGTTGCCGCGCTTGCCCTGATGCGAGGCGCGCACCACGGCGTGGCCGCCGGAGCGGCGGAACGCATCGATCAGGCTGTCGAGGTCCTTCGACGAAACGCCGGGCATGTCGCCGAGAACGATCATCGCGCCGGCCGCGTCGGGCGCGACCTTCGCAATGCCCGCCTTCAAGGACGAGGCCAGGCCGTCGGCGAAATCGGGATTGTCGGCGAGTTTCACCTCAAGGCCTCCAAGCGCTGAACGCACGCGTTCGCGCTGATGGCCGGTGACGACGATGGTGCTGGCGGCCTTCGAGCCCAGCGCGCGGGAAGCGGTTCGGCGCACCAGCGGCTCGCCGTCGAACAGTGCCAGAAGCTTGTTCGGCCCGCCCATGCGGCTCGAACGTCCAGCCGCCAGAAGCACGATATCGACTTTCAGCGCCGACCTTGCCGGCTGCTGCGGCGCCGGCTCGCGCGGCTGCGGCCTGGTCGGAATTTCCATCAGAAGCCCGCCGACGCCCATGCCGGCAATATCGCCCGCCGTCACATCGAGCCCGGCAATCAGGCGATCGAGCACCCAGTCGAAGCCGTTCTCCTTCGGGCTGCGCGCGCATCCGGGCGCGCCGACGACGCGCTTGCCGTCGAGCGTTCCGAGCACCAGCAGATTGCCGGGATCGACCGGCATGCCCGCGCGGATGACGGTGCCGCCGGCGCGTTCGATCGCAGCCGGCACGACATCGGCGAAATCGCTCATCGCTGAGGCGCCGAAGATCACCACCATGTCATTGTCGCGCGCCAGCTGGGTTGCGGCCGCGGCGACCGGGGCAATCTCATGCGGCGTGCGCCGCTCGGCCGTCAGCCGGCCGCCGGAGCGCGCCAGCCGCGCCTCGGTGACGCGCAGCGTCTTGTCGAGCACGCTCGGCTTAACGCCGGGAAGCATCGTCTGGATGACGCCGACAGTGATCGGGCGGTAGGCGTTGACGGCAAAGATCTCGCGGCCGGCGCAAATCCTCACCACGCTGGCCACCAGGCTTGCGGCGACGGCAAAGGGGATGATCTTCACCGTCGCGACCATCTGACCCTTCTCGACCGGCGCATGCTGCGCCAGCGTCGCGACGGTGATGGCCGGGTCCACTCCATTGATGGCATCGATCATCCCGGCATCGACGGTAAACACGCCCGAGGCGGCTGCGTGCAGGTTCACCCGCCCGGTCGCGGCCGGCCTGACCTCGATGTTTCGGTGGCTCATCGCGGCGGCGATCTTCGCGGCGGCCGCATCTTCGCCGAGATCGTTCCGGTCAAGAACCGCCGCGACGACTTCGCCGACACCTGCCGCCTTGAGCGCCGCGACATCCTCGCGGCTCAGCCGGTGCGCCTTGCGGAACCGCTTTTCCCCCGCGGCCGTCGCATGCGCCAGCACCGCCCCTTCCGCCTCGTCGATCGGAACCGGCCCGAATTTCACGCCACGGCGCCTTTTGCTTCCAGACCGCGCGAGCGGAAGGCGTGGATGGTCTGCGCGAGCACCGCAACGGCGATCTCGGCCGGACTGGCCGCCCCGATGTCGAGGCCGATCGGCGCGTGGATGCGGGCGATCTGGTCGGCGCCGGCGCCGAGCGCCAGCAGGCGCTCGACGCGCTTGGCGTGGGTCTTGCGGCTGCCAAGCGCGCCTACATAGAAGCAGCGGGCATCGAGCGCCGCCTTCAGCGCGAAATCGTCGATCTTCGGATCATGGGTGACTGCGGCGAGCGCCGTGTAACTGTCGAGCGGCGCGCGCTTCAGCACATCCTCCGGCCATTCGGCATGTAGCGCGACGTCGGGAAAGCGCTCGGGAGTGGCGAAGGCGGTGCGCGGGTCGATGATCTCGACCGGGTAGCCGGCGATCCTGGCCATCGGCGCCAGCGCCTGGCTGATATGCACCGCGCCGATCACCACGAGGCGCGGGCGCGGCAGATGGGCATTGAGGAAGAAGGTCCGCCCTTCCGCCTCCACCGACCGCGAATTGCCGGTACGAAACGCATTGGCGATTGCCGTCCCGAGATCGCCCGCGACATGGTCGCCCTCGCGCACGATGCGGTCGCGGCCGTCGCCGAGATCGGTGACGAGCACCGCGGCGCGGCGGGCGCGGCGTTCTTCGTTGAGGGTCTTTAGAATATACGGATCCACGGCGGTCAGCCCAGCCTTTCGACATAGACCTTGATGCGGCCGCCGCAGGACAGGCCCACCTGCCAAGCGGTTTCGTCGGCGACGCCGAACTCCAGCATCCTGGCCTTGCCCGAGCCTATGACGTCGATCGCCTCGGTCACCACGGCGCCCTCGACGCAGCCGCCGGAGACGGAGCCATGGAAATTCCCTTCAGCGTCGATGACCAGATGGCTGCCGACTGGACGCGGCGCCGAACCCCAGGTCTCGACCACGGTCGCGATGGCGACATCCTTGCCTTCCTTCATCCAGCCCTCCGCGATGATCAGCGGATCACGGGCCTCATCGAGATAAATGCTCTCATCCATCGTCGCTTCTCACAAAGTCTGTTTTCCCGCCGGGACAATCCCTGACAGAGCATATGGCTACGCGGCGTGCCTCCCGCCAGTTCGCAGCCAGCGGCGCGGATCGACCGAAGCCGCCGGCCGCCGGTCGAGAGAGGCGCAAAGGTCGGCCAGTGCGTCGAGATTGTGCACCGCCCGGAACTCGTCGACATAGGGCAGCATCGCCTTCACGCCACGGGCGCGCGCCTCGAAGCCGTCGAAGCGCAAAAGCGGATTGAGCCAGATCAGCCGCCGGCAGGATTTGTGCAGCCGCTCCATCTCCTGCGACAGGCCGGTGACGTCGTCACGCTCCAGCCCGTCGGTGATGAGAAGCACCACGGCGCCCTGCCCCAGCACGCGCCGTGACCACAGCCGGTTGAATTCGGCCAACGTATCGCCGATGCGGGTGCCGCCCGACCAGTCCTTCACCGCCACCGAGCATTCGGCAAGCGCCTCGTCCGGATCGCGATGGCGCATCTGCCGGGTCAAATTGGTCAGCCGCGTGCCGAAGACGAAGGCGTGCACGCGCCGGCGCTTCTCCGTCAGGGCATGCAGGAAATGGAGGAAGATGCGGGTATACTGGCTCATCGAGCCCGAAATGTCGGCCAGCACGACCAGCGGCGGATGCACTTCGCGCGCCGATCGGAATTTCGGCAGGATAAGCGCGCCGCCGGTGCGCGCCGCCGAGCGCATCATGGCGCGCGGATCGATGCGGCGTCCCTGCGCGTCAGCCCTGAAGCGCCGCGTGCGGACAAGGTCGAAGGGCAGGCGCAAGGCCATGATCGCCTTTTTGGCCTCGGCCATTTCGCGGGCGTCCATCTGTGCGAAATCCTTGCCGCGCAGCACTTCATTGCCGGAAAAGGTGAGCCGCGCATCGACCTCGATCTCCGGCACTTCCCGCACCGGCTGGCTCTTCTGATGGCCTTCGAACATCGCCTGGCTGACGCGGTTCTCCGCCGCCCGCGGCTTTTGCTTTTCGCTTGTGTCCAGGGCGACTGGCGAGAACATCGCCAGCAGCTTCTCGATCAGCTCGCGCGATTTCCAGAACAGGCGGAAGGCCTCGTCGAAGACCGGATGATCCTCGTGTCGCGAGACCAGCACCGCATGCAGCGTCCAGTAGAAATCGTCGCGCGAGCCGATGCCGGCGGCAAGCACCGCCTCGATGGCGTCCTTCACCGAGGCCGGCCCGACGCGCATGCCGGCCTTGCGCAAGGCGCGAGCGAAATAGACGATATTATCAGCGATGCGCCCATCGGCGCGCGCCTCTTTGGGTTCCGGACGCGGCGACGGCATCGCCCCTACTCCGCCGCCGAAAGCTCGGCCTTCACCTCATTGAGGATGCGCCGGCCCTCGCCCTCACCGATGCGGGCAATATCGTCCTGGTATTTCAAAAGCACGCCGATCGTGTCGGACACGGTCTCCGGGTCGAGCGCCACCTTGTCGAGCTCGGTGAGCGCGCCGGCCCAGTCGATGGTTTCGGCGACGCCTGGCGCCTTGAACAGCTCGACCTGGCGCAGCTTCTGGACAAAGGACACGACCTCCGCCGACAGCCGGCGGTTCGCCTGCGGCACCTTGCGGCGCACGATCTCCAGCTCGCGCTCGGCGTTCGGATAATCGACCCAGTGATAAAGGCAGCGCCGCTTCAGCGCGTCATGGATTTCGCGCGTGCGGTTGGTGGTGATGATGACGATCGGCGGCTCTTCCGCCTTGATCGTGCCAAGCTCGGGAACCGTAACCTGGAAGTCCGACAGGATCTCGAGCAGGAACGCCTCGAACGCTTCGTCGGTGCGGTCGAGCTCATCTATCAGGAACACCGGGGCCGCGCCGGCCTTGCCGGTCAGCGCGTCGAGCACCGGGCGGCGGATCAGGTATTTTTCGGAGAATACGTTGCGCTCCATATCGGAGCGCACGACCTTGCCGGCCGCCTCCTCCATGCGGATCTCGATCATCTGCGCGGCATAATTCCACTCATAGACGGCCGAGGAGACGTCGAGCCCCTCATAGCATTGCAGCCGGATCAGCCGGCGGCCGAGCGCGTCGGCCAGCACCTTGGCGATCTCGGTCTTGCCGACGCCCGCCTCACCTTCGAGGAACAAGGGCCGCTTCATGCGCAGTGAAAGAAACAGCACGGTCGCCAGCGAGCGGTCCGCGACATAGTCCGCAGCGGTCAAAAGATCGAGCGTTTCGTCGATCGATTTCGGCGCGGGGCGCGGCGCGGTCATCTTGTCTCCGTGGGTCCCGCTTGCACGTTTCAAAGAACGTGATAGTCGCGGTTATAGTAGATCAGCGGCCGCAAATTATCGCCGATGCGCAGGCCTGTCACCTTGCCAAAAAGCACACGGTGGGTGGCAAGATCCTTGGCGTCGATGATCTCGCAGTCGAACACGGCGAGGGCCCCTTTCAGCGTCGGCGCGCCGGTTGAGATCACATCCCACTCGGCAAGCGCAAAGCGTTCGTCCGCCGGCAACCCGGTGACACCGGAAAAGCCGACCGAGACGGCTTCCTGATCCGAGGCAAGCGTGTTGAGCGCGAACTTGCCGTTCTTGATGAAAGCCTCGTTCTTGGCGTTCTCGCGGTTGAGGCAAACCAGGACCGTCGGCGGCGTGTCCGAAACCGAACAGGCGGCGATCACCGTCGCGCCGCGTTTGCCGCCGGGCCCGTCCGTGGTCACCACATGCACATGGCCGGCAAAATGCGCCATCGCATCGCGATAGTGCTGCGGCCCGATATCATTGATCTTCAGCACGCGATAATCCACCTGTCGGAACAAGCTCGTTATATATGGCGGCATATTGCACGCCACAAGTTATCTATCATGGGCGAAGTGCTTGACCGCAATCCGCAAATTCGCGTGTTGCGCACCGCTTAGCCAGCCTTTAGGCATTTCCTGGAATAATGTCGGGACTGTATTCCCGGCATGGAGGATCTCTTAGCCCGAATGCGTCTTCTCACGACGACATCAGCCGTGCTGTTCTGGCTGTCGCTGGCCGCGAGCGCCGAGGCCGGGACGCTGATCGGCGTTGCGGCGCCGCTTTCCGGTCCGTCGGCGATCCTGGGCAAGCAGATTGAGAATGGTGCCGGCCTGGCGGCGGAGGCGAACGGCCTTGCGATCAAGACCGCAGACGATGCCTGCACTGCCGATGGCGGCGCCGCGGCGGCAAAGGAATTCGTCGACGCCAAGGTCGATATCGTGGTGGGCTTTCTCTGCACCGAGGCGATCGAGACGGCGCTGCCGATCCTGAAGGACGCCAACATTCCGGTCATCACGGTCGGCGTGCGCACCGAAAGCCTGACCGACCGACGCGCCAAGACCGGCTGGCCGGTCTACCGGCTGGGCCCGCGCGGCGACGATGAGCGCAACGCGGTCGCCACCGAGCTCACCCGGCTGTGGCGCGACGACCTCTTCGCCATAATCGATGACGGCACCATCTACGGCCGCGAGATGGCCGAGACTTTTCGCGCTGCGGCCGAGCAGGCTGCCTTGAAACCGGTCTTCACCGACACTTTCAGGCCGCAGCTCGACAACCAGATCGGGCTGGTCGGCCGGCTGAAGAAGGCCGGCGCGACAAAAGTGTTCGCCGGCGGCGATGGCGACGATGTCGCCATCATGGGCCGTGACGCCGCCCAGCTCGACGCAGGCATCACATTCGCCGGCGGCGAGAACCTGCGCACGCCGCCTGGCGATGTGCCTTACGCCGTCGGCACGCTGATGATCGCCACGCCGGAATGGTCGGAGGTCGCCGATCCCAAGGTGGTACAGGCCTTCGGCGCAAAAAACATCGTACCGGACGGCTACACACTGCCGTCCTATGCGGCGGTCGAGGTCGCCAAGGCCGCGCTGGCTAATGCGGAAAGCTCCGGCCAACCGCTCGGCGAAGCGCTGACCGGCCATGATTTCGCGACCGCGATCGGCACCATCCGCTTCGACGACAAGGGCGACCTCAGCCAGAACCCGTTCCGCGTCTTCCGCTCCGACGGCACGCATTTCGTACCGCTGGAGGGCAAGTGATGTTCCGCACCGGACCGCGCAATCTGATCACCGACGTTGCTGGTCTTCGCGTCGGCAATGCAGCCGACGCCGGGCTGAAATCCGGCGTCACGGTGGTGCTGTGCGACGAACCTGCCGTGGCTGGCGTCCAGGTGCTGGGCGGCGCGCCGGGCACGCGCGAGACCGACCTGCTGGAGCCGCAGAATTCGATCGCGACGATCCATGCCGTCGTCCTGTCCGGCGGCTCGGCCTTCGGGCTCGACGCCGCCTCAGGCGTACAGGCGGCGCTGCGCGAGAAGAACATCGGCGTCGAGGTCGGCGGCTTCCGCGTGCCGATCGTGCCGGCCGCGATCCTGTTCGACCTGCGCAATGGCGGCGATAAGGATTGGGGCCGTTATCCGCCCTATCGCGAGCTCGGCTATGAGGCCGTGCAGACGGCAATCGCCGATTTCGCCATCGGTACGGCCGGAGCCGGCACCGGCGCGTTGACCTCCGGGCTGAAGGGCGGTCTGGGCTCGGCTTCGACCTTGCTCGACAGCGGCGTCACCATCGGTGCGCTCGCCGCCGTCAACCCTACTGGCTCGGTGACGGTCGGCGGCAGCCGCCATTTCTGGGCGGCGCCCTTCGAGATCGGCGACGAGTTCGGCGGCCTGGGCTACCCCGATCCGCTGCCCGAAGACGCCAGGAAGATCCTGCTGAAATACCGCGACCGGCGTGTTGGCGGACATGGGGAAGCCGGCAGCACCACCATTGCCGTTATCGCCACCGACGCCGTGCTGACCAAGGCCGCGGCTAAGCGGCTGGCGATTTCGGCGCATGACGGCTTCGCCCGTGCCATCTGGCCGACCCATACGCCGGCTGACGGCGATCTGGTCTTCGCCCTGGCGACCGGCAGGAGCGGCATCGAGCTCGGCGCCGATGCCGCGATCGACCTGTTCGCGGCGGCTGGCGCGACCATGTCGCGCGCGATCAGCCGCGGCGTCCATGCCGCGACACCGGCCGAAGGCGATCTGTTTCCTGTCTGGTCGTCGCGCCGAAGCTAATCAGGTCGGATCAGATTTCTCTTCCTCGAAGGTGACGGCGACATCGGAATTCGCGGAAAGCCAGACCTTCTGGCCGTCGATCTCCGCGACCAGGGCGAGCGAAATATAATGATGATGGCCCTTGTGCGAGCCCATGCCGCTGTCGGCCTTGGTCAGCTTGATCCGGTCACCCTCGACCTTGTCGACGGTGCCGATATGGACGCCATCGGCGCCGATCACTTCCATATGTCCGCGTATC
This sequence comes from Mesorhizobium sp., assembly GCF_004963255.1. Lineage (GTDB taxonomy): Bacteria > Pseudomonadota > Alphaproteobacteria > Rhizobiales > Rhizobiaceae > Mesorhizobium. Next base: position 72,319 of record NZ_SUGA01000009.1, read on the forward strand.
TTGCTGATGTCGGTGCTCATGCTGGTTCTCCGCTGGATTTGCCCTTTCGGATGCGAGACGGCCGACAATAACAAATGAACGCCGGATTGGATGCATCGCACGGCGCGTCTCGTTCACCATGGCGTGATAGGCATGATTCACCTTCACGCTGCTGACGGCGCTCCACCAGTTCCTCGCGCTTGGCGTTCGATTCTATTTTCCGCTGGGTTTTGCGGCACTTGTCGGGGTTAGCATCTGGTTTGCGCGGCAGCGGCGTTGAGCATTGGGCCCGCCTCTGTTAGGACGCGGCCGACGCTTCTCCCAGGCAGGACTGAAAACAGATGATCCCTCGCTATTCCCGGCCGGAAATGGTCGCCATCTGGTCGCCAGAAACCCGCTTCCGCATCTGGTTCGAGATCGAGGCGCATGCCTGCGATGCACTGGCGGAGCTGGGCGTCATCCCGAAGGAAGCGGCAAGGACCATCTGGGAAAAAGGCGGCGCGGCCAAGTTCGACGTCGCCAAGATCGACGAGATCGAGCGCGTCACCAAGCACGACGTCATCGCTTTCCTCACCCATCTCGCCGAATTCGTCGGACCGGATGCCCGCTTCATCCACCAGGGCATGACCTCGTCGGACGTGCTCGACACCTGCCTTGCGGTGCAGCTGACCCGCGCCAGCGACATCCTGCTCGCCGACATCGACGCCCTGCTCGCCGCGCTGAAGCGCCGCGCCTTCGAGCACAAGGACACTGTCACCATCGGCCGCAGCCACGGCATCCATGCCGAGCCGACCACCTTCGGCGTCAAGCTGGCGCAAGCCTATGCCGAATTCTCGCGCTCCCGCGAGCGGCTGGTGCACGCGCGGGAAGATATCGCGACATGTGCGATCTCCGGCGCGGTCGGCACCTTTGCCAACATCGAGCCTTATGTCGAAGAGCATGTGGCGGCAAAGCTCGGGCTGAAGCCTGAGCCGGTGTCGACCCAGGTCATCCCGCGCGACCGGCATGCCATGTTCTTTGCCACGCTTGGCGTCATCGCCTCGTCGGTCGAACGCCTCGCCGTCGAGATCCGCCATCTCCAGCGCACCGAGGTGCTGGAGGCGGAAGAGTATTTCTCGCCGGGCCAGAAGGGTTCGTCTGCCATGCCGCACAAGCGCAATCCGGTGCTGACCGAAAATCTCACCGGCCTCGCCCGCATGGTGCGGTCGATGGCGCTGCCGGCGATGGAGGATGTGGCGCTGTGGCATGAGCGCGACATTTCGCATTCCTCGGTCGAGCGCATGATCGGGCCGGACGCCACGGTGACGCTGGATTTCGCGCTGGCGCGCCTCACCAGCGTCGTCGACAGGCTGCTCGTCTATCCCGAGAACATGGAGAAGAACCTCAACAAGTTCCGCGGCCTGGTGCATTCGCAGCGTGTGCTGCTCGCGCTGACCCAGGCCGGCCTGTCACGCGAGGACGCCTATCGACTGGTGCAGCGCAATGCCATGAAGGTTTGGGAGCACGGCGCCGATTTCCTGGAGGAACTGCTGGCCGACAAGGACGTGACGGCAGCCCTCTCCGAAGCCGAGATCCGAGAGAAATTCGACCTCGGCTACCACACCAAGCACGTCGACACGATCTTCAAGCGGGTGTTTGGAGAGGCTTGAGGCGAGCAAGGCGTGCGTTAGCGCCAAGCTGGAGCACCCCTCATCCGTCTTGTCGCTTCGCGACAAGCCACCTTCTCCCACAAGGGGAGAAGGGGACTCCGGCGCCTACATTTCGGCAAAATCACCGACACCTGCGATTGCCAACGGCGCCGGCGAGTTCTTCCCTTCTCCCCTTGTGGGAGAAGGTGGATCGGCGCGCTAGCGCCGAGACGGATGAGGGGTGCTCCAGCTTGACCCTGCCGTCGCTCAAGCTTTGCCCGGGACCGTCCTGATCACGGTGCCCCACGGGTCTTCCCGCGAAGTCTCATCCTTCACATTGTCCGAGCGCATCTCCACCCAGGCGAGGCCCGAGCGGGACGGATCGCGACGGCCGGCGCCGGCGCTCTGCCAGGCATTGGCGCCGATATGATGGTGGTAATGGCCGGACGACAGGAACACCGCCTGGCTGCCATATTTGGCGACGGTGTCGAAGGCGAACTGGTCATGCCACCAGGCCTCGGCATCTTCCGGCCGGCCGACGCGCAGATGCACATGGCCGACAATGGTGTTTTCCGGCGCGCCCTGCCAGCCGGCATCGCCCGCCGGCACGCTGCCCACCACCGCCGGCAGGTTCAGCCGCTCGGTCGCCATGGCGACCTTGTCGCCGTTCCATTTCCAGTCCTGCGGACGGCGGTCGGCATAGATCTCGATGCCGTTGCCTTCCGGATCGGTCAGATAGAGCGCCTCGCTGACCAGATGGTCCGAGGCGCCTTCTATGCCGATGCGATTGGCGGCGGCGTGATTGATCCAGCGGCCGAGATCGGCGCGCGACGGCAAAAGGAAGGCCGTGTGGAAAAGGCCAGCGCTACGCGGATCGTCGGGCTTCGCCGAAGCATCCTGTTCAAGCACCAGCAATGGTCGGTTGGCGGCGCCAAGTGTGATCGCGCCATCGGCGCGGCTCAATTCCTGCAGGCCGACGACCGCGCGATAATAGGTGGCAAGGCTCTCGGCATCGCGCGCCTTCAACCCGACACGCGACACGCTGACCGGTGTGGTCGCGGCAAAAGGCAGTTCGCTCATCAAACTCTCCGTTCGGGCGGACCTAGGCATGGGATTTCCAGGCCGCCAGCTCTTGTTCCCCCTCCAAATCGTCGATTGCGATCGTTCACACAAGAGAGCAAGAATCGAACAAGTTGTTCACAATTGCGACATCAGTGATGTTGGCAACGGGGTTGCAGCCGGCAAAGCCGCTCGCTACATCCGCGCCATGAAAGTCAAAGACGCAGATATCCTGATCGTACCGGGCTACACCAATTCCGGCCCCGAGCACTGGCAGACCCGCTGGCAGTCGAAACTGTCGACGGCGCGGCGCGTCGAGCAGGCGGAATGGACCAAACCCGTGCGCGAGGACTGGACGGCGAGCGTGGCGAACGCCGTGAACGAGGCCGAGCGGCCGGTGGTGCTTGTCGCGCATTCGCTTGGCGTCGCGGCGGCGGTGCAGGCTATCCCGCAGTTCAAGAAGCCCGTCGCCGGCGCTTTCTTCGTCGCGCCGCCGGATGTCTCGAACCCGGAAATCAGGCCGAAACATCTGATGACCTTTGGCCCTTATTCGCGCGATCCGCTGCCCTTTCCGTCGATCGTCATCGCCAGCCGCAACGACCCGTTCTGCGCCTACGAGATCGCCGAGGACATTGCCGCCGCCTGGGGGTCGCTCTTCATTGACGCCGGCGAGGCCGGCCACCTCAACCAGGACGCCGGCTTCGGCCCGTGGCCGGAAGGTTCGATGACTTTCGCCAAGTTCTTGACGGAACTGAAGCAGCCCTAGAGCGTTTCACCGTTTCACGGAAACGGCGAACCGCTCTATCTCTTTGTTTTGACGCAATTCCTGACGGAAAACCGCTCACACTTTTCCTGGAATTGCTCTAAGGCCGACCTCAGGCGCCGATCGAATCCCGCATGCTCTTCAACAAGGTCTTCGCGCCAAGCGAGATCAGCGTGTGGTCCGAGCCCATGGCCAGAAGCCGGTAGCCCATCGACACGACGCGGCCGGCGATTGCCGGCTCGATGACGTAGATCGCCGCATGCTTTCCGACCTTGCGCGTCCGCTCGGCGATCGAAGCGACCGTCTCCATCATGCTTTCCAGCGTCGAATTGACAGTCGTTCCGTTCGACCAGGCGATCGAGAAATCCGACGGACCGACGAAGATGCCGTCAATGCCGGGCGTATCGAGGATGCCGTCGAGCGCCTCGAACGCCGCCCGTGTCTCGACCATCGCGAAGGCCATGGTGCGCTGGTTGGAGTCGCGCAGCCATTCGGCGTGGTCGCCCTTGCCGTGGCGCGGGAAGGCGTAGGTCGGCCCCCAGGAGCGCTCGCCCATGGGCGGATACTTCATCGCGGCGGCGAACTGCCTGGCGTCGGCCACAGAGTTCACCATCGGCGCGATCACCGCCTCGGCGCCGAAATCGAGCGCGCGGCTCGCCATGTCGAAGCGCCCGACCGGAATGCGCACCAGCGCCGGCTTATTGGCGGCCAGCACCGGCACCAGGCCGCGCAGCACGCTATCTTCATGATGGCCGCCATGCTGCATGTCGAGGGTGACGGCGTCGAAACCCTGCTTGGCGATGATTTCCACCGTCAGCGCGTCCGGCACCCCAGACCAGGCGGTGAACAGTGTTTCGTCGGCGGTCAGGCGGGATTTGAGCGACATCGGACTTTCCTTGGTGACAATCCGCAGTTTCAGCCGGAAACGACGGCAAAGGCAAAGAAAAACCGCCCGGTTTGGCCGGGCGGTCGATTGGTCCAGCTAGAGGCCGGCCTCAGGCATTCTTGATCTCCTCGATCGCCTGGGCCATCAACTCGTCCATGGTGCGGCGGATCTGATGGTCGGACTGGTTGACGCCGGCGGCATCGAAATCCTTGCGAATCTTGCGGAAGACGTCGTGGTCGCCCGCCTCCTCTATATCGGAGACCACCACTTCCTTGGCATAGGCTTCGGCATCGGCGCCGGATTTGCCCAGCTTCTCGGCGGCCCACAGGCCAAGCGCCTTGTTGCGCCGCGCCGCGGCCTTGAAGCGAAGTTCCTCGTCGAAGACGAATTTGCGCTCAAAGCCCTCTTCGCGGTCTTTCATGCTGCTCATGACGTCCCTCCGATCAATCCGATTCGCGTTCGCGGTGAATATGTGTGATGGGCAAGCACAAATCAAAAGGCCGCGACCCGGTCAATATACTTCGTCGCATGCTGCGCTGCGGCATTTCAGTCCCGAAAGCGGTTGATTCGCCGGATTTGGCGATTGAGCAAACCAGGCGATTGCGATAACACCGGCATTGAACACCGCCGTCGCCATACTAATTTAGGCAGACGGACAGGAACCGGTCACTTGCCGCCTGCCCGCAGACCCAGAGAAAAAATCAAATGAAAAATCGCCGCCGCATTTACGAAGGCAAGGCCAAGATCCTCTATGAGGGACCTGAGCCGGGCACGCTGATCCAGTTCTTCAAGGATGACGCCACCGCCTTCAACAAGAAGAAACATGAAGTGGTCGATGGCAAGGGCGTGCTCAACAACCGCATTTCCGAGCACATCTTCAACCACTTGAACCGCATGGGCATCCCGACCCACTTCATCCGCCGGCTCAACATGCGCGAGCAGTTGATCAAGGAAGTCGAGATCATCCCGCTCGAGGTCGTCGTGCGCAATGTCGCCGCCGGCTCGCTGTCCAAGCGCCTCGGCATCGAGGAAGGTACGGTGCTGCCGCGCTCGATCATCGAATTCTACTACAAGGCCGACGCGCTCGACGACCCGATGGTGTCGGAAGAGCACATCACCGCCTTCGGCTGGGCGAGCCCGCAGGAAATCGACGACATCATGGCCCTGGCCATCCGCGTCAACGACTTCCTCTCCGGCCTGTTCCTCGGCGTCGGCATCCAGCTCGTCGACTTCAAGATCGAATGCGGCCGCCTGTTCGAGGGCGACATGATGCGCATCGTCGTCGCAGACGAGATCTCGCCGGATTCCTGCCGCCTGTGGGACGTTGCCACCCAGGACAAGCTCGACAAGGACCGCTTCCGCCGCGACATGGGCGGCCTGGTCGAGGCGTATCAGGAAGTCGCCCGCCGTCTCGGCATCATCAACGAGAACGAGCCGCCGCGCCCGACGGGTCCGGTCCTCGTCGCCTCTTCCGATGCGCCCAAGGGCCTGAAGCACTGAATACCGACGGGCCTGCCGGGCAATGGCAGGTCCACCGCCTGATCCATCACTTAGGAGTATCGATGAAAGCCCGCATCACCGTGACCCTCAAGAACGGCGTCCTCGACCCGCAGGGCAAGGCGATCGAGCATGCCCTCTCCGGATTGGGCTTCGACGGCGTCGGCCAGGTTCGCCAGGGCAAGGTGTTCGACATCGAGCTCACCGGAACCGACAAGGCCAAGGCCGAAGCCGATCTCAAGGCCATGTGCGACAAGCTTCTGGCTAACACAGTGATTGAGAATTACGCGGTGGAGATCGCCTGACATGAAATCAGCTGTCGTCCTCCTGCCTGGCCTCAACCGCGACCGCGACATGATCGCGGCGCTGACCAAGATTTCCGGCCAGGCGCCGGCGACCGTCTGGCAGACCGACACCGAGATCCCCGATGTCGACCTGATCGCCATCCCCGGCGGTTTCTCCTTCGGTGACTATCTGCGCTGCGGCGCGATCGCGGCGCGCATGCCGGTGATGCGGGCGGTCGCCGAAAAGGCGGCCAAGGGCGTGCCCGTCATCGGCGTCTGCAACGGATTTCAGATCCTGGTCGAGGCGGGACTGCTGCCCGGCGCCCTGATGCGCAATGCGTCGCTGAAGTTCGTCTGCCGCCAGGTGAAGCTCGAGATCGCCAACGCCAACACTATGTTCACCCGGCACTACAAGCCGGGGCAGATCATCCGCTCGCCGGTGGCGCATCACGACGGCAACTACTTCGCCGATGCCGAGACGCTCGCCCGGCTCGAAGGCGAAGGTCAGGTGGTGTTCCGCTACGCCGAAGGCACCAATCCCAACGGCTCGATCAACGACATTGCCGGCATCGTCAACGACAAGGGCAACGTGCTTGGCCTGATGCCGCATCCCGAAAACCTGATCGAGGCGGCGCATGGCGGCAATGATGGACGCGCGCTGTTCGAAAGCGCGCTCGGTCTCGCGGCTTGATCCCTTAAGAATCCTATCGGAACGCGGGGGCGGACTGACCATGAGACCGACGATCGCTCGCCTTGCTTTCCTGGCCGCGGCCGGGATCGGCTTGGCTTCCTGCCAGTCCAGCCCTAAGACGACGCCGGTCCCCTCGGGCAAAAGCGCCTCGCTGCTTGCCATGGAACAGGTCGCCATCGCGGCGCATAAATGCTGGATCGCCAGCAAGGATCCGGCCTTCAAACCATACCAGATGGCCAATGAGCTCAATTCCTACAGCGGCACGCCGCGCTTCCTGCTGGTGCCCGCCAAGCATTATGGCGGCAAGCCGCTGCTGGTCGTGCAGGCGCAGGGCAATTCCAGTCGCGTCGACGTGTTCGGGCCGCTGATGAACGAGCCGCTCGGCGCCCGCATCGGCTCCGACATCGCCAGATGGCAGGCCGGAAACCCGTCCTGCGCGGCTGCCGCTTGAGGCCGCCATGGGCCGGTTCCTGCAGATCGCGGGACTGGTCATCGGGCTGATTGCGCTCGTCCTGCAAGCTGCGATCACCATTCCGGCGTCGATGGCGGCCGGGCGCAGCCTGCTAGGCTCGTTCGTCTTTCTTCTCAGCTTCTTCACCATCTTGACCAACATCGCGGCTGTGATGGTGCATGCTTCGCTGCTGTCACCCACCGGCTATGCCTGGTTTCCGGCCTTCGCGGGGCCGCGGACGCGAACCGGCGTGGCGGTGTCCATCACGCTGGTTTTCATCGTCTACGCGACCGTACTGGCAGGGCTTTGGCAACCGCAGGGCCTGTTCCTGCTTTGCGACATCCTGCTCCACTACGTTACGCCGTTTATCTTCGTGCTGTGGTGGCTCGTCGCGGGCGCCGACGGCAGCACCCGATGGCGCGATATCTCCTGGTGGATGATCTACCCGCTGGCCTATCTCGCCTACGCGCTGATCCGCGCACCGTTCGCCGGCGAAGTGCCGTACCCGTTCCTCGACGTCGCCAAGAACGGCGCGGCCAGCGTTGCCGTTTCGGCTGTGGGCGTCACGGCGCTGTTCGTCGGATTGAGCGTGCTTGCCGTGCTCATCGACCACGGCATCGGCCGGTTGCGGGGAAAACCCGCAACCCGCGTTCAATCAGGCCGCCGATAGGTTGTCATTCGACGACTGGGCGTCACTCCCAGAACGACCTGATGCCTTCGCGATGAGCGTCGCAGCGCGAGATGCCGATATCCTTGAGCTGCTCGTCAGTCATCTCCAACAGCGCAAGGCGGCCACGCCGACGCTCCAGCATGCGGTTGATCTGCCTGGCGAGAGAACGGAGCACCACCAGCACACGACCGACGAAGCCGCGCTGGGCCAGTGGCTCGGCCTGCGCGCCAAAAGCCGGGGGAGCGTAGCGAATTGTCTCAATTGTATCCATTGTCGTGCTGCCTTGTCTCGATTGTACCTTTCCAATCGCGGGCCCGATATGAATTGACTCATCGCGCGGCGCAATATAGAAAATTGTCACCATGACAAATTGGCTCCCTGACCTCTCCACTGGCTCCGGTCCGCTCTATCAGCGCCTTGCTGACAGCATTGAGTCAGATATCGACAAGGGCGTCATCGATGCCGGTGCAAAACTGCCGCCGCAGCGCGACCTCGCCTATGACATCGGCACGACCGTCGGGACCATCGGCAGGGCCTATCAACTGCTCCGCGAACGCGGTCTGGTGAGCGGCGAGGTCGGTCGCGGCACCTATGTGCTCGGCCAGCGCGCCGAGGCGCCGAAACCCGACGTCGAAGCTGGCTTGCAAGGTACGCGCCCCATCGACGCCCCGAGCGGCAAGCTGCGCTTCGACAGCACCGCCGCGCCCGATGTCGGCCAGGGCGCGGTGATCGCCGACATCCTGGCGCGCACCGCACAGGAACATCAGTACGAAATCTCGAGCTACACGCGGGATTTTCCCGAACGCTGGTACGAGGCGGGCAGCCGCTGGCTGGCCCGCAACGCCTTCCGCCCCTCGCCCGATTCGATCGTGCCGACGCTGGGCACGCATGCCGCGGTCATGGCGGCGATCGCGGCGCTGACCATGCCCGGCGACTATGTGGTCTTCGAGCACCTCACCTATTCGCAGATCGCCCGCAGCGCCGGCCTGATCGGCCGCCGCACAGCGCTGGTTTCGACTGACGACGAAGGCATTGACCCCGACGATTTCGAGCGTGTCTGCGCGCAGAAACATCCAAAGGTGATGTTCCTGATGCCGACCGCGAAAAACCCGACGCTGGTGACCCTGTCGGCGGAGCGGCGGCAGGCGATCGCGAAGATTGCGCGCGAATACAATGTCGCGCTGATCGAAGACGATCTTTACGGCGAGCTCACCGACGATCCGACACCGCTGCTGGCCGAATATGCGCCCGAGCGCACGATCGTCGCCGGCGGCCTGTCGAAGTCGGTCGCGGCCGGGGTACGCGGCGGCTGGCTTTCCTGCCCGCCGGCCTACCGCCATCGCATCCGTGTCGCCCACAAGATGATGACCGGCGGCCTGCCTTTCCTGCTGGCCGAGGTCGGCACGCGGCTGGTGATGTCGGGCCAGGCCGGTGATATCCGCAAGCGCTGCATTGCCGAAATCCAGGCTCGCCTCGCCATCGTGCGCGAGGTGCTGGCGGGCTTCGACGTCAAGGCGCGGGACAACGTGCCCTTCGTCTGGCTGACCTTGCCCGACCCGTGGCTGTCCGGCACCTTTAAGAACGCCTGCCTGGCGCAAGGCGTGCTCATCGACGACGAGGACGAGTTCAAGGCCGGCCGCTCCGAGCAGGTCTTTCACGGCGTACGCTTCGGCGTCTCGCAACCGCGGCAAAGCCAGGATGTCGCCGGCGGCGTCGCCGTCATCCGCCGCCTGCTCGACGAAGGCCGCGCCGGCTACGACAGTTTTTCCTGATCAAGCCCTGAAAGCCCAGACCTGAGCACTGCCGGAGTGGCAGTTTTCCGGCGTTTTCCCTATCTGGTGGGGGTGTATCGCGCGAAAGCTTGCGATAAGAGGAGACTCGAAGAACCTCCCCTCTCCCACGGACAAAAATCGCCGCTCATGACCATTTCCAATTCCGTGCCGATCACCCCTGAGCTCGTCGCCGCGCACGGGCTGAAGCCCGATGAATACCAGCGCATCCTGGATCTGGTCGGCCGCGAGCCAAGTTTCACCGAGCTCGGCATCTTCTCGGCGATGTGGAACGAGCACTGCTCCTACAAGTCCTCGAAGAAATGGCTGCGCACGCTGCCGACCAGCGGTCCGCAGGTCATCCAGGGTCCAGGCGAGAATGCCGGCGTGGTCGACATCGGCGACGGCGACTGCGTCGTCTTCAAGATGGAGAGCCACAACCACCCCTCCTACATCGAGCCCTATCAGGGTGCCGCGACCGGCGTCGGCGGCATCCTGCGCGACGTCTTCACCATGGGCGCGCGGCCGGTCGCGGCGATGAACGCGCTGCGCTTCGGCGCGCCTGACCATCCCAAGACCCGGCATCTCGTCGCCGGCGTGGTTTCCGGCGTCGGCGGCTACGGCAATTCCTTCGGCGTGCCGACGGTCGGCGGCGAGGTCAATTTCGACGCCCGCTACAACGGCAACATCCTGGTCAACGCCTTTGCGGCGGGCCTTGCCAAGACAAACGCCATCTTCCTGTCGCAGGCCAAGGGCGTCGGCCTGCCGGTCGTCTATCTCGGCGCCAAGACCGGACGCGACGGCGTCGGCGGCGCCACCATGGCCTCGGCCGAGTTTGACGACAAGATCGAGGAGAAGCGCCCCACCGTGCAGGTCGGCGATCCCTTCACCGAAAAATGCCTGCTGGAAGCCTGCCTCGAGTTGATGGCGTCGGGCGCCGTTATCGCCATCCAGGACATGGGCGCGGCCGGCCTCACCTGTTCGGCCGTCGAGATGGGCGCCAAGGGCGACCTCGGCATCGAGCTCGACCTCGACAAGGTGCCGGTGCGCGAGGAGCGCATGAGCGCCTATGAGATGATGCTGTCGGAAAGCCAGGAGCGCATGCTGATGGTGCTGCGCCCCGAGAAGGAAGAGGAAGCCGAGGCGATCTTCCGCAAATGGGGACTCGACTTCGCCATCGTCGGCAAGACCACCGACGATCTGCGTTTCCGCGTTATCCATCAGGGCGACGAGGTCGCGAACCTGCCGATCAAGGAGTTGGGCGACCAGGCGCCGGAATATGACCGCCCCTGGGTCGAGGCGAAGAAGCCCGCGCCGCTCGCCGCCAACGACGCGCCGAAGGCGGATGTCGCCGACGCCCTGCTCAAGATGCTGGGTGGGCCGGACCTCTCCTCGCGCCGTTGGGTGTGGGAACAATACGACACGCTCATCCAAGGCAATTCGCTGCAGCTTCCGGGCGGCGATGCCGGCGTGGTGCGCGTCGAAGGCCATCCGACCAAGGCGCTCGCCTTCTCTTCCGACGTCACGCCGCGCTACTGCGAGGCCGACCCTTACGAAGGCGGCAAGCAGGCCGTGGCCGAATGTTGGCGCAACCTGACCGCCACCGGCGCGCTGCCGCTCGCCGCCACCGACAACCTCAATTTCGGCAATCCGGAGCGGCCCGAGATCATGGGCCAGTTCGTCGGCGCCGTTAAAGGCATCGGCGATGCCTGCCGCGCGCTCGGCTTCCCGATCGTCTCCGGCAATGTCTCGCTCTACAACGAAACCAATGGCCGCGGCATCCTGCCGACGCCGACCATCGGCGGCGTCGGGCTGATCGCCGATTGGTCGAAGATGGCGCGCATAGGCTTTGCCGCCGAGGGCCAGATGATCGTGCTGGTCGGCGCGCCGCCGAGCTGGGGCAGCCATCTCGGCCAGTCCGTCTATATGCGCGACATCCACGGTCGTGCGGACGGTCCGCCGCCGCCTGTCGACCTCGCACATGAAAAGCGCGTCGGCGACCATGTGCGCTCGCTGATCGCGTCCGGCATCGTCACCGCCGCGCACGACATCTCCGACGGCGGCCTGGCGATAGCGCTGGCCGAAATGGCGATGGCCTCCGGCATCGGCGCCACCATTCCGGGGCTGACCGGCATCGACCCGATTCCGGTCTGGTTCGGCGAAGACCAGGGCCGCTATCTGCTGACGCTGTCGATCGACCCACAGAGCGGCGAGTGGGGCAGGATCCGCCAGGAACAGGAGAAGCTCGGCATCTTCGCGCCCTGGATCGGCACCACCGGCGGGCGTGACTTGAAACTGGGTGACGCACGGCCGATCCCGGTCAGCGAGCTGAAGGCAGCCCATGAAGGCTGGTTCCCGCGCTTCATGGATCAGGCCAGTTGACCAGAAGCATGTCTCCCGAAAGTGTGCAGCGGTTTCGGGAAAAGACATGCTTACGACAAAAGACTTAAATCATGTCGCATAAATCCTTTTTTATGCGACATGATTTAACTGCGAAGGCGCTGATCGCAGTTGTCTTCTGGCCTTCGCTGTTCTTCTTCTGGTTCCTCGGCCCGTTCGTTTTCTTGTTGCTGTCGACCACCTCGAGCGAGGTGTGCGCACGGCTGGAAACCCGCGACGAGTTCCTGGCCGCGGCCAATGCCGCTTTGCCGATGCTCGTCTTGCAGACCTTGATCTACGCGGTTCCGGTCGTCTGCCTGGTGCTGTGGGACAGGCTCGCGCCGGAACCGGCGCGAACACGGCATATCGCGGCCTGCATCAAGCTCTTCATCGTTGCCGCAATCATCGGAGCGACTTGGGACTATGGCTCGTCCCTGGTCTGCGACGGTTATGGCCAACCCTTCTTCTCGTCCGCCTGGCGAATGACGAGCTATCTTCCGATCGTCGGCCTGCTGATCAACATCCCGCTCTATATACTCACCTTCAGCCTTGGCCGGGCCTTCTCGACCCGCGATGACATCACCGAAGACGGCGTGGTCCATTCGAAGCAGGACAATTCTTAGGCCGCTGTCGCGGACGGAACGGCTTCAATCCGGGTCGGAAAGGCTTTAGGCTCGCGAGTCAGATCATACCGGTGCCGCCTAGCTGCCCGCCGCACGAGACAGGATTTTGCCATGGCAATGGATGCCCACGACATCGAAAAACTGATCAAGGAAGGCATTCCGGACGCCAAGGTGACGATCCGTGATCTCGCCGGCGACGGCGACCACTACGCGGCGGAAGTGGTGGCCGAGAGTTTCCGGGGCAAGAGCCGTGTCCAGCAGCACCAGATGGTCTATGACGCGCTGAAGGGCAATATGGGCGGCGTGCTGCACGCGCTGGCGCTGCAGACCAGCGTCCCGGACTAAGCGCTATCGCCCTTAGGGCTTGGCCCAAAATCGCGTTATCCCTTGCGCCATTCAAGTAGCGTCACGGCTAACGTCTTGTTTCAGCCACCCTATGGGTTTATTTGAAGGGCATGCTTCGAGCCTGACTCCCACAGGCATGAAAGGATTGTCCATGACCGGAATCAGCGACTACATCGACAATGAAGTGAAGAGCAACGACGTCGTGCTTTTCATGAAGGGCACCCCGGGCTTCCCGCAATGCGGCTTTTCCGGCCAGGTGGTCCAGATCCTCGATTACATCGGGGCCGACTACAAAGGCGTGAACGTGCTCGACTCGGCCGAATTGCGCCAGGGCATCAAGGACTATTCCAACTGGCCGACCATCCCGCAGCTTTATGTGAAGGGTGAATTCGTCGGCGGTTGCGACATCGTCCGTGAAATGTTCCAGGCCGGCGAGTTGCAGGACTTCCTGGTCGAAAAGGGCGTCAGCGTCAAAGGCGCGGCCTGATCCAATCTTGCTCGCCGGCAGAGGCTAACTCTCCGGCAGGCAAGCATCGCCCGGGGCTGCCCCACCTCGGCAATTATGAACCCGCATCTCGGGGATGAGACGAACCAGCGCGCCGGCAAGCCGGCGCTTGTTCGTTTGAAAGATCGGACTTTGCCGTGGATAAGCAGGTAGAAGCGTCGCAACGGGCAACCAGCTTGCCCATTCCGCGCTGGGAATTCATCGCGCTCTGCGCAGCGCTGATGGCGCTCAACTCCCTGGCCATCGACATCATGTTGCCAGCGCTGCAGCAGATCGGCGCTTCGCTCGGCGTCGAGAGCGAGAACCACCGCCAATATGTCATCACCGCCTATATGCTCGGCTTTGGCGGCGGACAGCTTTTGTTCGGGCCCATTTCAGATCGCTTTGGACGCCGCGCGCCGCTGGTCTTTGGCCTGGTCGTCTATGTCGTGGCCGCGGCTGCCGCCGCCATAGCGCCCAGTTTCGCTTTGTTGCTGACCTGCCGTCTCATCCAGGGCATCGGCGCGGCCGCAACCCGCGTCATCGCCGTCTCGATCGTGCGCGACACGTTCGAAGGCCGGCGTATGGCCGAAGTGATGTCGCTGATCTTCATGGTGTTCATGGCCATCCCCGTCATCGCGCCGGGCATCGGCCAGTTCGTCATGCTGTTCGCCACCTGGCACTGGATTTTCGTGACCATGGCCATCGGCGCGCTGATCGTTTCGACATGGGCTCTGCTGCGCCTGCCGGAGACGCTGCATGCCGAATATCGCCGGCCGCTCACGGTAAGCTCGGTCGTCGGCGGCTTCCGCATCGTGCTCACCAACCGGCTCACGCTTTGCTATGCCTTCGCCAGCACCTTCATCTTCGCCGCCATGTTCGGCTTCATCAGCTCGGCGCAGCAGATCTACATCGACATCTTCCATGTCGGCGAATTGTTCCCGCTGATTTTTGCCGGTGTCGCCGCCGTGCTTGCCTTCTCCAATTATCTGAATTCGCGGCTGGTCGGACAGGTCGGAATGCGCCGCCTGTCGCAGGGCGCGCTGCTCATCTTCCTGTGCATCAGCCTTGCCTGGCTGGTGGTCTCGCTGGAGATGCAGATGCCGCTCTGGCTCTTCATCACCTTCTTTGCCGGCGCGATGCTGCCGTTCGGCGGTCTTGGCGCGAATTTCAACGCTCTCGCCATGGAGCCGCTCGGTGAGCTCGCCGGCACGGCGGCATCCATCCTTGGCTTCATGCAGACTTTTCTCGGCGCCCTGATCGGCGCAGCGATCGGCCAGGCCTACAACGGCACGGTCACGCCTCTGGCCGCAGGCTTCTGCAGCGTTTCGGTCGCGGCCTTGCTGATGATCCTGATCGCCGAGCGGGGCAGGATGTTCCAGCCGCACAATCCCCCTGTTTCGGGGCACGTCACCGATCTGCACTAGATTGTCGCCTGGCTGGCGGTTGCCGGCCGGGGCGCGGTTTATTCCTATTCGGCCCAGAGCTCGCGGCGCAACTCGTCCCAGCTTTGCTTGTCCGGCGCGACCAGCAGGCCGCCGTCGACATGCGACGGCAGGTAGGCGCTGCCGTCGACACGCGCGACATGGCCGCCGGCTTCCTGATGGATCAGCGCGCCCGCGAGATGATCCCAGGGCATCAGCTTGTTGTAGAGCACGAAATGGGCGTGACCGCTGGCAAGCAGCCGGTATTCATGCGCCGCGCAGCGATAGGCGAATTGCGACAGCGTCTTGGTCTGGTTGCGGGCGAGCCGCGAGCGCTCAGGCTCTTCGAGGAACTGCCAGGAAACGGCGCCGGTCATCTGCGACATCGGCACCGGCGCCGCGACGCGAACCTTCTCCAGCGCGCCATGCGCGTGGCGGATATGGCTGCCCGCGCCCTTGGCGCCGATCAGCCAATCCTTGCCGACCGGATCGTGGATGATGCCGGCTACGGTCTTGCCATGGACGACGACGCCGGCCATGACGCCGAACAGCGGCACGCCGGAGGCGAAGTTGAAGGTGCCGTCGACCGGATCGATGACGAAGGCAAGCGCGGCATCGCCAAGGCCCGACAGCAGCGCCGGATTGTCGGAGCAGGCCTCCTCGCCGACCACCATGGCGTCGGGATAGCGTTCGCGCAGCCGGGCGGTGATCAGCCTCTCGGCATTGACGTCCGCCTCCGTGACGAGGTCGGCGGCAGAGGTCTTCTGGCGCACGTCGCCCTCGCCCAGCCGGCGGAAGCGCGGCATGATTTCTGCCGTGGCCGCTTCGGCAAGAAGGTCGGCCAGCCAGTCGATCGCGCGGTCGTCAAATCTCATCGGAAATGTCCTGCCCTGTGGCGAGGCGCTGATCGAGCGCGGTGAAATCGAACAGTTTTCGGTCGAGCAGATGCGAGGGCCTTACATTCGTCATGGCGCGGATCATCGTGTCCTTGCGGCCCGGCATGCGCTTCTCGATGTCGTCGAGCATCGCCTTCATGGCGTTGCGCTGCAGCCCTTCCTGGCTGCCGCAGAGATCGCAGGGAATGATCGGGAATTTCATCGCGTTGGCGAATTTCTCGAGGTCGGCCTCGGCGCTGTAGGCGAGTGGCCGCAGCACCATGACGTCGCCCTCGTCATTGAGAAGCTTGGGCGGCATGGCGGCGAGACGCCCGCCATGGAACAGGTTCATGAAGAAGGTCTCGAGGATGTCCTCGCGATGGTGGCCGAGCACCAGCGCCGAGCACCCCTCCTCGCGCGCGATGCGGTAGAGATGGCCGCGCCGCAGCCGCGAACAGAGCGAGCAATAGGTGCTGCCCTCGGGCAGTTTGTCGGTCACCACCGAATAGGTGTCCTGGTATTCGATGCGGTGGGCGATGCCGTTGGCGTTGAGATAATCGGGCAGGATATGTTTTGGGAAATTCGGCTGCCCCTGGTCGAGATTGCAGGCGAGCAGATCGACAGGCAGCAGCCCGCGCCATTTGAGGTCGAGCAAAAGCGCCAGCAGGCCGTAGGAATCCTTGCCGCCCGAAAGCGCCACCAGCCAGCGTTCGCCGGGCTTCACCATGGCGAAATCCTCGATTGCCTGGCGGGTGAGCCTCAACAGCCGCTTGCGCAGCTTGTTGAACTCGACCGAGGATGGCACGTCGCGGAACAGTGGGTGGAAACCGCCATCGGTCTCATCATCGATCGGCTCCAGTGATTTGAGGTCTGGCAGCATGTTCATGGCGCCGGCTCCGCGTTATCAGCGCTCCGCTTAGCGGACCTTATCGCCAAAGAAAAGGCCGCCTCGAGGGCGGCCCTGGATGTTGCGGCTGATTGAGTTCGATCAGCGCGAGTAGAATTCGACGACCAGGTTCGGTTCCATCTGCACCGCGAACGGAACGTCCGACAGGCCGGGAACGCGCGCGAAGGTCGCGGTCATCTTGTTGTGGTCGGCTTCGATATAGTCCGGCACGTCGCGCTCGGCGAGAGCGACCGACTCCAGCACGATCACGAGTTGCTTCGACTTCTCGCGCACCTCGATGACGTCGCCCGGCTTGCAGCGATACGAACCAATGTTGGTACGCTTGCCGTTGACGTTGACGTGGCCGTGGTTGACGAACTGACGGGCGGCGAAGATGGTCGGCACGAACTTGGCGCGATAGACGATCGCGTCGAGGCGCGACTCGAGCAGGCCGATCAGGTTCTCGGAGGTGTCGCCCTTGCGGCGGTTGGCCTCTTCATAGACCTTGCGGAACTGCTTTTCCGAAACGTCTCCATAGTGACCCTTCAGCTTCTGCTTGGCGCGCAGCTGCAGGCCGAAGTCGGAAAGCTTGCCCTTGCGGCGCTGGCCGTGCTGGCCGGGGCCGTATTCACGCTTGTTGACTGGGGACTTCGGGCGCCCCCAGATGTTTTCGCCGAGACGGCGGTCGATCTTGTATTTCGCGGATTCGCGCTTGCTCATCGCATTCCCTTTCAAAACAATGTACCCGGAACCCCATGGCTCCGGGCGAAGGAAACGCGCCCTCCTCTGGCCTCCGTTTTCGAGACCTGACAGGGTTTCCCACGCAAAGCGACGGAAAACCCACGGGACACGTCAAAAGAAACCACCGGGCGTCGCCACCCGGTGTTTGGGGGCCTGTTAAACACAGATTTAACCGCTGTCAAGCTTGCGGCTGGCGACATTGAGGGCAAGCCTATACCATTCCTGCGTTGCATGCGGCGCTGGATGTGGCGGAAAGTTGCACGCCGGCGGCATCGGGGGCGGATGCGGCGTCTTCGGATGCGAACGCCCGCACATGATGAAGGGACTGGAGCAGAGGAGTGCGAATTCCCATGAAGAAATTCTTCCTTACCCTGACCGGAGCCGCCGTCCTGGCCGGGTCGATGGCGGTCATGACGCCTGAACCGGCCATGGCCAGGCATTGGCACGGCCACAAGCAGGTGTGCCGCGTCCTGGTGAAGAAAAGAGTCGTCTGGCGCCACGGCCACCGCCATGTCGTGCGCTACAAGACGAAATACTGCTGGTGGCGCCGCTAGCCTTCTTTCGGCAAGACTTCGACTGAAGCCCGCGGCCAACACCGCGGGCTTTTTCATCCGATCCCGCGATCTAAGACTTCTTGCTGGGCAGGCCCTTGCGCTTAGTCTCGGCGAATTCCTCGAGCTGCTTTTCGCTCATCGAGTGATACATCTCGCGCGACGCACCCTTGAGCTCGCTTTTCTTGATCTCGCCACGCTTGGCGGAAAGCGCTGCGCCGGCTGCCTTTTGCTGGGCTTGCGATGTGGCGGGCATGGTCGTTTCTCCTTTGCTGGAGAGCAATTCCAGGAAAAGTGTGAAACGTTTTCCGTCAGGAATTGCGTCAATCAGATAGAGTAGAAACGCCGCGCTCCGGCGCCAGTTCCGGCGTCCACAGCTTCAATCCCCGGAAGCCCGACCTTCGCTGGCAGACTTCCCGTGTCCGGAACCCCAGTGTAGGACAACGGCATGAAATCGCTGACCGATCCCTCACAGGCCCTCTCCACCGGCCTCGCGAAGATCCGCACCGAGTTCCACGTGCCGGACGGATTTCCGCCGGAGGTGATGGCTGCGGCGGAAGCGGCGGCCAGGCGTGTGCCTAGCCAGCATGCCGACCGCACCGCGATGCCTTTCGTCACGCTCGATCCGGCGAGCTCCACCGATCTTGATCAGGCCTTCTCTATCGAGGCGAGCGGCGGCGATCTCCTCTTGCATTATGCCATCGCCGACGTGGCCTGGTTCGCCGAGGACGGCGACGCGATTGATCTCGAAGCCTGGAACCGAGGTGAGACGCTTTATTTGCCGGACGGCAAGGCCGGGCTCTACCCGCCGGTGCTTGCCGAGGCCGCGGCGAGCCTGCTGCCCGATGGACCGCGTCCCTCAGTCATCTTCACGATCAGGGTTGCCGGGGACGGCGCGGTGAAGCTGGACGGCGCGGAGCGCGCCATCATCCAAAGCCGCGCCAAGCTCGCCTATAACAGCGTGCAACCCTCCGACGTTCCGGCCGGCTTCACGGAACTGGCGCGGCGCATGGCGGCAAACGAAGAGCGTCGCGGTGCTTCGCGCGTCGACCCGCCCGAGCAGGAGGTGGAAAGGCTCGCCGACGGCACGTTCCGGCTTTCGTTCAGGCCGCTGCTGCAATCCGAACAGGACAATGCAGCACTTTCGCTGGCCGCCAATATGGCGATCGCCGATGCCATGCTGGCGCACAAGACCGGGCTGTTTCGGGTGATGTCGGGGCCTGACGCTTCCAAGGTGCAAAGGCTGCGCAGCGCAGCGCAGGCGCTCGGCCTGTCCTGGCCAGCCTCCACCAGCCTGCACGACTATCAGCGCACGCTCGATCCGGCCGATCCAAAACAGGCGGCGCTGATGCTGGAAATCCGCCGCGCCGGCAACGGCGCGTCCTACCAGCCCTATCAGCAGGGCGTTGTCCCCTGGCATGAGGCGATGGCCGCGACCTATGCCCATGCCACCGCGCCGCTCAGGCGGCTGGCCGACCGCTACGTCGTGCGCTGCGCGCTGGCAATCGCCAACGGCCAGCCCGTGCCGCAGGCCGTCACCAACGCCTTCGCCCGGTTGCCGAAGGTGATGGGGCGCGGCGACGCCCGAGCCTCGCAGATCAACCACGCTGTCATCGACCTTGCCGAGGCGGTGATGCTCAAAGGACACGAGGGTGAGACGTTCAAGGCCGTCGTCACCGACTTCGTCGATCATGGCGTGCGCGCACAGCTTGCCGACATGCCTGTCGTCGCCAACGTGAAAGCCTCCGGGCTCAGGCAGGGCGACGATCTCAGGCTGAAACTGGTCTCGGCCGATCCGGATCAGCGCAGCATCGTCTTCGAGACTGCCGTCTAACGCGCGGTCAGTCCAAATCCCTGAATCAGCCGCCTGGTGGCGAAATCCACCTTGCCGGAAGTGAAGACGGCAAGATCGGGCTCGCTGTCGCTGGATATTTCTGCGACTGGTTCGAGCAGCGACATGGCGCGCCGGGCGATCGCTTCGGCTGGATCGATCCAGTCGACCGGCCAGGGTGCCGTCTTGCGCATGCGGTTGACGAGAAACGGATAGTGCGTGCAGGCAAGCACGACGATGTCGGTGCGGTTGCCCTCGCGCTCGATGAAACAAGGCGCGATCTCGGCGCGCACGGCTTCTTCATCGACGAAGCCCTGGCGCATATAGATCTCGGCTAGCCCTGCCAGCCGGTCGCTGCCGACCAGGCGCACATGGCATTTCTGCGCCCATTTGCTGATCAGGTCGCGCGTGTATTGGCGCTTCACAGTGCCCGGCGTCGCCAGCACCGACACCAGGCCGGATCGCGTGCGCTCGGCGGCCGGCTTGATCGCCGGCACGGTGCCGACAAAAGGGTGGCCGGGGAATGTCTCGCGCAGCGCCTCGATCACCAGCGTCGAAGCTGTGTTGCAGGCAATGACCGAGATCGCCGGCTGCAGCCGGTCGAGCAATTTGCCGAACAGCGTGAGGATGTGCTCCTTGAGCGCCGGTTCTTCCCAGGCGCCGTAAGGAAAAGCCGCGTCGTCGGCGACATAGACGAAGCGGCGATCGGGCATCAGCACGCGCGCTTCGCGCAGCACGGTCAGCCCGCCGACGCCGGAATCGAACATCAGGATCGGGCGCTGGCTTGATCGATCGCTCATTGTCATCCGGTCATAGAGCAATTCCAGGAAAAGTGTGAAACGGTTTTCCGTCCGGAATTGCGTCAAAACAAAGAGAGGCGGCAGGTCCGTGATTGGACCGCAGGCGCTTCTATCGCGAATGATCTTGGTCTTGAAGAGGCGAATGCGAGCAGCTTTTGCGCAGCTGTCTCGCAGGCTCGCTCATATGCCGCGCTTGCCGAAGCCGGCCGGGCGCGGCCGGCCGAAGGGCTGCGGCGCGGGCGGAACGCGGGGAGTTGCAGCGGCAGCCGCGGCGCGTGGTGCGGCCGGCACAGCGGCGCGTGCAGTGCGCGCCGGTGCCGGCAGCGGACCGTCGAAGTCGAAGACATCCGTCAATTCATCGATGTTGCTGCCCGCGACGGGTTTCGCCCAGAGGATCGTGCACCAAAGTCCGAATATCGAAAGTCCGAGCAGGTTCAGCCCGCCCGGAATGCTCTCGGGATCGTCGAATTTGACGACCAGCAGCACGCCCGCCTGCAATAGGGCATAGGCGGCGGAAAGGGCAATATAGGCCCACAGGATCCACCGGCGTCCATTCGCGTCGCGGGTGCGGCGCGCGGCGATGTTGCCGCGAAGCGCGACAAAGATGAGCGAGGCGATCAGGACCGCGCCTGCCATGCCCTGCCGCGCCGGGCCAGGCCCTGAATTGATCAGTCCTTCGAAACCGATCGTGCCGACAATGCAGACAACGACCACCACGGCTTCGGCAACAGCAAGACCGAGAGAGTAAAGGAAAAAGCGCAGCCGGCCAATATTGGACGTAAACATGTGCCACCCCCACTATTGCGGCAAGGATGAGGCATAACAGAATAAAAATCGGTTACTTCAAATGCTCATAGCTTATGGATTTTAACTTTCTTGGTCTTTGGCGCGACTTCGCGCAGCCGCCGGCAGCCGCCTCGGATCATCCCCAGGCGAGCCATCGCCGCGCGGCATGGCCGGCGAGAACCGGTCGAGCGAGGAGATGATGCCGCGCAGAACCTTCAGTTCCGGCTCGGCAAAGCCCGCGCGCGTCAGCACGGCGCGCAAATTGTCGACCATCTTCGGCTTCTTTTCTTCCGGGCGGAAGTAGCCTCGCGCCTCCAGCGCGTTCTCCAGATAGGCGAACAGGCTGTGCAATTGCTCCTTGGTCGCCGGCACCATCTCCGGCCCGGAGAAATTGGTCTGGGTCTCGTCGGCGAGGCCGGATTTCATCCATTCATAGGACATCAAAAGCACCGCTTGCGCGATGTTGAGCGAGGAGAACCCGGGATCGACCGGAAAAGTGACGATCTCGTCGGCAAGCCCGACCTCGTCATTATAGAGGCCGAAGCGCTCGCGGCCGAACAGGATGCCGGTGCGCTGGCCGGCCTCGACGCGTGCCCTCAGCGCCCTGCCCGCTTCCACCGGCCCACGCACAGGCTTGAAGCCGTCGCGCTCGCGCGCGGTCGTGGCGAAGACGAAGTTCAGGTCGGCAACGGCCGACGCCAGATCGTCGAAGACCCTGGTGGCGTCGATGACATGATCGGCACGGCTGGCGGCCGCGCGCGCCTTCTCGCTCGGCCAGCCATCGCGCGGGTTGACGAGGCGCAGTTCCGACAAGCCGAAATTCGCCATGGCGCGGGCGACCATGCCGATATTCTCGCCGAGCTGCGGCTCGACCAGGATGATCGCCGGTCCGGCGGAGGCGGTCTTGGCTGTATCTTCGGTGGCTGGCATGGCTATGGGTAACCGGGGTTTGCGGCGTTTCGGCGTCCCCTGCCACATCCGGACCGGAAAATGAAGCATTCACAACAGCGGCACACGTCCATTCCGGCGCGGATCGTGGTTTGCGCGCTGAAAAAGCCTTTGATATACGCTCCGCATTCCCGGCCGAAACCATGCGGGCAAGGCCGTCCAGATCCCCCAGCAACGAGGCACTCTTTCCATGGCGAAGATCAAGGTGGCGAACCCGGTCGTCGAGCTCGACGGCGACGAGATGACCCGCATCATCTGGCAGTTCATCAAGGACAAGCTGATCCACCCCTATCTCGATCTGAAGCTTGAATATTACGACCTCGGCATCGAGCACCGCGACGCCACCAACGACCAGGTGACCATCGACTCCGCCAACGCCATCAAGAAATGGGGCGTCGGCGTGAAATGCGCGACGATCACCCCCGACGAGGCCCGCGTCGAGGAATTCAAGCTGAAGAAGATGTGGAAGTCGCCCAACGGCACCATCCGCAACATCCTCGGCGGCACCATCTTCCGCGAGCCGATCATCATGAAGAACGTGCCGCGCCTGGTGCCGGGCTGGACCAAGCCGATCGTCGTCGGCCGTCACGCCTTCGGCGACCAGTACCGGGCCACCGACTTCCGCTTCCCCGGCAAGGGCAAGCTGACGATCAAGTTCGTCGGCGAGGACGGCCAGGTGATCGAGCACGAGGTCTATGACGCGCCGGGCGCCGGCGTGGCCATGGCCATGTACAATCTCGACGAGTCGATCCGCGAGTTCGCCCGCGCCTCGCTGAACTACGGGCTGCTGCGCAATTTCCCGGTTTATCTGTCGACCAAGAACACCATCCTCAAGGCCTATGACGGCCGCTTCAAGGATATTTTCCAGGAGGTCTACGAGAAGGAATTCGAGGCCGAATTCAAGGCGCGCAAACTCTGGTACGAGCACCGCCTGATCGACGACATGGTCGCTTCGAGCCTGAAATGGTCGGGCGGCTATGTCTGGGCCTGCAAGAACTATGACGGCGACGTGCAGTCCGACACCGTCGCGCAAGGTTTTGGCTCGCTCGGCCTGATGACCTCGGTGCTGATGACCCCCGACGGCAAGACCGTGGAAGCGGAAGCCGCGCACGGCACCGTGACCCGCCACTACCGCCAGCACCAGAAGGGCGAGGAAACCTCGACCAATTCCATCGCCTCGATCTTCGCCTGGACGCGCGGGCTCGCCCATCGCGCCAAGCTCGACGGCAATGCCGAGCTGAAGCGCTTCGCCGAGACGTTGGAGAAGGTCTGCATCCAGACCGTCGAAAGCGGCTTCATGACCAAGGACCTGTCGCTGCTGATCGGCCCCGACCAGCCGTGGCTCTCCACCACTGGCTTCCTCGACAAGATCGACGAGAATCTGCAGAAGGCAATGGGGTGAGGAGCGGTGCGCGAAGCGCATGAAAAGCCCCAAAATGGGCTTTTCATGCGACGAACGCCCGGAGCCATAGCGTAGGGCCGGGCCGTGTGCCAAAGTCCCTCAGTGTCGAAGGCTCCGAAAGGAGCCTTCGTTTTTGTGGGGTAAGCAAAAGAGCGGAAGCGATGGCCGAGCCGATCCTCTATGGCGCTGACTACAGCGTTTATGTGCGCATCGCGCGGATGACGTTGGAGGAGAAAGGCATCGGCTACGAGCTGGTGCCGCTCGACATCTTCGCCGCCGACGGCATTCCCGCCTGGTATCTGGAACATCACCCGTTCGGTCGCATCCCGGCCTTCGAGCATGACGGTTTTCGCCTGTTCGAGACCGGCGCAATCGCGCGCTATGTCGACGAAGCCTTCGATGGCCCGGCCCTTCAGCCTACTGATCCGCGCCTTCGGGCGCGGATGAACCAGATCATCGGCATGCTCGATGCCTATGGCTACCGCGCCATGGTCTGGGATGTGGCGGTCGAGCGGCTTGAAAAGGCGCCGCCGGACGAGGCGCTGATCGCCGCCGGGCTCCGCCAGGCCGAAACGGTGTTCAAGGTTTTGACATCCTGCAAGGCAAAGGGGCCCTGGCTGATTAGCGAGCAACTGACGCTGGCCGACCTGCACGCGGCGCCGATCATCGCCTATTTCCTCAAGGTCTCGGAAGGGCGCGACCTGCTGGCGCGGTTTGCGGATATCCAGGATTGGTATGCGCGCGTGGCTGATCGTGCGAGCTTTGTGCGGACTGAAAAGGTCGCTTAGGCCGAGTGAATTTCCTCAACGTCGGCGCCGCCCCTCATTGCCCTGCCGGGCATTTCTCCCCGTAACGGGGAGAAAGAAGCGGTTGCAACGCAGGCGCCTTTCCTGCACCGCTGACCATTGGCGAAAGCCGATGCGACGTCCGATCTCCCTCCATGTGGGGGGATGTCCGGCAGGACAGAGAGGGGCGCTGTCCCGCCAACCGTCGCAATAAATTCAGTCCGCCCGCCTACGCGGCTTCCAGCGCCGCCTTCACCGCCGCGATCGCGTCATTTGCCTTGGATGCATCCGGACCACCGGCTTGCGCCATGTCGGGCCGGCCGCCTCCGCCCTGCCCGCCAAGCGCGGCCGACGCGACGCGGACCAGATCGACGGCGCTGAAGCGGCCAGTCAGGTCGTCGGTGACGCCGACGACCACGCTCGCCTTGTTGTCCTCGCCAGCGCCGACAAAGACGACCACGCCGGAGCCAAGCGTCTTCTTGCCGGCATCGGCCAGCGGCTTCAGGTCCTTCGGCGCCACACCGGAAACCGCCTTGCCGAGGAAACCGACGCCGGCAACCGTCTCGTTCGCGGCCGGGGCATCGGCAACGGCCGAACCGCCGCCCAGCGCCAGCTTCTTGCGCGCCTCGGTCAGCTCCTTTTCGAGCTTCTTGCGCTCTTCGAGCAGCGCCTCGACACGCGACGGCACATCGGCCGGCGCAATCTTCAGGGTCGCAGCCGCGGCCTTCAGTCGCTTGTCCTGCTCGTCGAGATGCCTGCGTGCCGCCTCGCCGGTCAGCGCCTCGATGCGGCGCACGCCGGCCGCGACAGCACTGTCCGAGAGAATGCGAACCAGGCCGATATCGCCAGTCGACCTGACATGCGTGCCGCCGCAAAGCTCGACCGAATAGGGACGATTGGCCTTAGCGCCGTGCAGGCCGGTGCCCATCGACACGACGCGCACCTCGTCGCCGTATTTCTCGCCGAACAGCGCCATCGCGCCCTCGGCGATGGCGTCATCGACCGACATCAGCCGCGTCGTTACCGGGCTGTTCTGCACGACGATCTCGTTCGCCATGCGCTCGACCTCCTCGAGCTCGTCAGCCGAGATCGGCTTGTTGTGCGAGATGTCGAAGCGCAGGCGGTCGGGCGCGACCAGCGAGCCCTTCTGCGCCACGTGAGTGCCCAGCACCTCGCGCAGTGCCTCATGGATGAGATGCGTCGCCGAATGGTTGGCGCGCAGCTTCGAGCGGCGGGCATGGTCGACCTTGAGCTCGACCGCAGCACCGGTCTTCACCGTGCCTTTGACCACTTTGCCCAGATGCACGAACAGACCGTCGGCCTTCTTCTGGGTATCGGAAACCTCGATCGAGAAGCCCTCGCCGGAGATGACGCCGGTATCGCCCATCTGGCCGCCGGATTCGCCATAGAACGGCGTCTGGTTGACGACCACGGCGATCGCATCGCCCTGGGAGGCGCTGTCGATCGTCTTGCCATCCTTTACCAGCGCCTGGACGATGCCTTCCGCAGCTTCAGTCTCGTAGCCGAGGAATTCGGTCGCGCCCGTCTTTTCGCGCACCGAGAACCAGACCGTCTCGGTCGCGGCCTCGCCCGAGCCCGCCCAATGCGCGCGCGCCTCGGCCTTCTGCCGCTCCATCGCGTCGGTGAAGCCGGCGATGTCGACCGAGATGCTGCGCTGGCGGAGCGCATCCTGCGTCAGGTCGAGCGGGAAGCCGTAGGTGTCATAGAGCTTGAAGGCCGTCTCGCCGTCCAGCATGTCGCCGGCATGAAGCGTCTCGGTGGCGTCCGAAAGCAGGCCGAGGCCGCGCACCAGCGTCTTGCGGAAGCGCGTTTCCTCGAGCTTCAGCGTCTCGGTGATCAGCGCCTCTCCGCGCACCAGCTCGGGATAGGCCTGGCCCATCTCGCGCACAAGCGCCGGCACCAGCTGCCACATCAGCGGTTCCTTGGCGCTGAGCAGCTGCGCGTGGCGCATGGCACGGCGCATGATGCGGCGCAGCACATAGCCTCGGCCTTCGTTGGACGGCAGCACGCCATCGGCCACCAGGAAGGCGGATGACCGCAGGTGATCCGCGATCACGCGATAGGACGCAACGTTCTCCGTATTTGGCCCGTGGCCGAGCGCCGAGGAGGCGGCATCGATCAGATGCTTGAACAGGT
Organism: Mesorhizobium sp.; assembly: GCF_004963255.1. Lineage (GTDB taxonomy): Bacteria > Pseudomonadota > Alphaproteobacteria > Rhizobiales > Rhizobiaceae > Mesorhizobium. The sequence goes on from NZ_SUGA01000009.1 coordinate 99,013, forward strand.
CGGTCTCGAAGACGCTTTCGACGCCTTGCAGGATGGAGGCCATGCGCTCCAGCCCCATGCCGGTGTCGATCGAGGGCCGCGGCAGGTCAATACGCTCTTCCTTCGTCACCTGCTCATACTGCATGAACACCAGGTTCCAGAATTCCAGAAACCGGTCGCCATCCTCCTCCGGGCTGCCGGGCGGGCCGCCCCAGATATGCTCGCCGCGGTCGATGAAGATCTCCGAGCAGGGACCGCACGGGCCGGTGTCGCCCATCGCCCAGAAATTGTCCGAGGTCGGAATGCGGATAATGCGGTCGTCGGAAAAACCGGCGATCTTCTTCCAGTAAGCTGCCGCCTCATCGTCGGTGTGATAGACGGTGACGAGCAGCTTGTCTTTCTTCAGGCCGAAACCCTTGGTGATCAGGTTCCAGGCAAGCTCGATCGCGCGCTCCTTGAAATAGTCGCCGAACGAGAAATTGCCGAGCATCTCGAAGAAGGTGAGATGGCGGGCGGTGTAGCCGACATTGTCGAGATCGTTATGCTTCCCGCCGGCGCGCACGCTCTTCTGCGCGGTCGCGGCGCGCGAATAGGAGCGCTTCTCCAGGCCGGTGAAAACGTTCTTGAACTGCACCATGCCGGCGTTGGTGAACATCAGCGTCGGGTCGTTGCGCGGCACCAGCGGGCTGGAGGCGACGATCTCGTGGCCCTCCTTGCGGAAGTAGTCGAGGAATGTCGACCGGATGTCGTTCACGCCACTCATTGCACACTGCCTTTTTCGCAAGAACCACCGGCCCGGCCGGCGGCAAATGGGCTTTGGTATTTCAGAAGATAGATGGGCCTTTTAGCGATAGCTCTTGAGCCTGTCCAGAAACACGGAGTTGGGCCAATCGGCAAGCGGGCAGCGGCTCAACACCCCCCGCGAAACGCAAAACCGCCGGCGCGAAGGCCGGCGGTTCGGGTACGCAGTACTCAAGAACGCGATTACATAAGCATAACCAAATAAACCAGGATTGTGGCCGAACTCCGGCTAACCCGACGAATTGCCCGCGCCGAACAGGAAACCGCTACGCAATCTTCCTGGACCGGCCCTACATGGCGCCGGCTTCGTCCTCGAAACCGTCGTCCCCGCCTTCGGAGCCGCCATTCTCAAGGAATTTCTCGGCGATCAGCCCCGCATTCTGCCGAAGCGCCATCTCAATCTCGCGTGCCGTGTCGGGATTGTCGCGCAGGAACAGCTTGGCGTTCTCGCGACCCTGGCCGAGACGCTGCGAATTATAGGAAAACCAGGCGCCCGACTTCTCGACCACGCCGGCCTTGACGCCGAGATCGACAAGCTCGCCGGTCTTGGACACGCCCTCGCCATACATGATGTCGAACTCGACCACCTTGAAGGGCGGGGCCAGCTTGTTCTTGACCACCTTGACGCGGGTCTGGTTGCCCACGACCTCGTCTCGGTCCTTGACCGAGCCGATGCGGCGGATGTCGAGGCGCACCGATGCGTAGAATTTCAGCGCATTGCCGCCGGTCGTGGTTTCGGGCGAGCCGAACATGACGCCGATCTTCATGCGGATCTGGTTGATGAAGATGACCATGGTGTTGGAGCGCGAGATCGAGGCGGTCAGCTTGCGCAGCGCCTGGCTCATCAGGCGGGCCTGGAGACCGGGCAGCGCGTCGCCCATCTCGCCCTCGATTTCAGCGCGCGGCGTGAGCGCCGCGACCGAATCGACCACCAGCACATCGATGGCGCCCGAACGCACCAGCGTGTCGCAGATTTCCAGCGCCTGCTCGCCGGTGTCGGGCTGCGAGATCAGGAGGTTCTCGAGGTCGACGCCAAGCTTGCGGGCATAGACCGGATCGAGCGCGTGCTCGGCATCGACGAAAGCGCAGATGCCGCCCTTCTTCTGCGCTTCCGCAACCGTGTGCAGCGCTAGCGTCGTCTTGCCCGAGCTTTCCGGCCCGTAGATCTCGACGATACGGCCGCGCGGCAGCCCGCCGACGCCAAGCGCGATGTCGAGGCCGAGCGAGCCGGTCGGTACGGTTTCGATCTCGACCGCCTGCTCGTTGGCGCCGAGCCGCATGATCGAGCCCTTGCCGAAAGCGCGCTCGATTTGCGACAGCGCCGCGTCCAGAGCCTTTGATTTGTCCACTGCCTTATCCTCTACAAGCCGCAAAGTATTCTGAGCCATGATACATCACCCCTTGGTCGTCAATGAAGGCCGGACAATCCGTGATCCCTGCTGTTTTGTACCTTTTTTGTTCTCATTTGGCAAGGGGCAACAAATATCTGAAAAACAATCAATATCTGGATTTGTTCTATTTTTGTCTCACCAGGGCTAGTGCGGAGCACAACCGCTGGTCCAGAAGAGATTTCGATATCCGGCCATCCCGAATCGCGAGCCCGATTGCAGGGCGACCCGGGGAAACCTAGTGTGCGCAGCCGCACGATCAATGAAAGTCAGCGACCCGAAATGCCGACATTCCCAACTATCCTGGCCCCAACGATCCTGGCTTTGGGCGGCGCCCATATCGACCGGCGCGGCCAGGTCGCGGGCACCTATGTGCCCGCCGCCTCCAATCCCGGCATGATGCGCGAGGATGTCGGCGGCGTCGTTTTCAACGCGCTGCGCAGCGTGGTGAAGCGCGGCGTGCCGGCCTCGCTGATCTCGGTGCGCGGCGGCGACGCGGCGGCGGACACAGTTGCCTCGGCGATCGACAACGCGGGGATAACGGACCTCTCGGTGGTGTTCCTCGACCGCACGACGCCGAGCTACACGGCGCTGATCGACGCCGAGGGCGAATTGATCGTCGGACTGGCCGACATGGCGCTCTACGACCTCGCCTTTCCCAAGCAGATAAGGCGTTCCAAGGTGCGCGAGGCGATCGCCGCGGCCGACGCCATTTTGTGCGACGCTAACCTGCCGACCGCGGCGCTGGAGCGCCTGGTTGCGCTCGCCGGCGACCGGCCGGTCTTCGCCATCGCCGTCTCGCCAGCCAAGGTCGTCCGCCTGGCGCCTCTGCTCAGTGATCTGTCGTTGCTCTTCATGAACCGCCGCGAAGCCGCCGCGCTGGTTCGCGCCGAAATGTCAGGAGAAGCCCTTGTCGACGCACTCAGGCAGGTCGGCCTGAACGCCGGCGTGATCACGGCCGGCAGCGCTCCGGTGCTGGGCTTCGACGACGCCGGCATCTTCGAAATCGACCCGCCGGCGCCGCGCCGGGTCGCCGACGTGACCGGCGCCGGCGATGCGCTGACCGGCGCGACGGTCGCCGCCCTGCTGCACGGCCTGCCGCTGCGCACCGCACTGCGCGAGGGCGTCGCGGCGGCAATGCTCGCCATAGAAAGCGCCGAGGCCGTGCCGTCCCTTACGACCGCCAATTTCACGCAGGCGCTTGCCCTTGTGCCGGAGGCACGGGAGGTGGCATAGGGCCACCGACAATCTACTTCCTCCTTGTCGGAGAACAGCCATGACGCCGCAAACCGCCCGCCCCTTCGTCGATGTCCACCCGCCCGTGGCGGAGGCGCTCGCCGCCGGCCGGCCCGTGGTGGCGCTGGAATCGACCATCATCACCCACGGCATGCCCTACCCCGACAATGGCGCGATGGCGGCCAAGGTCGAGCAGATCATCATTGATGCCGGCGCGGTGCCGGCGACGATCGCCGTGGTCAACGGCCGCATCAAGATCGGCCTGTCCGACGGCGAACGCGAATCGCTCGCCATGACCGGCGACGCCATGAAGCTGTCGCGTGCCGATATCGGCTTTGCGGTGGCGCAAGGGCGCACCGGCGGCACCACGGTGGCCGCCACCATGATCGCCGCGCATATGGCCGGCATAAAAGTGTTTGCCACCGGCGGCATCGGCGGTGTCCACAAGGGTGCCGAGAAAAGCTTCGACATCTCGGCCGATCTCGACGAGCTGGCGCGCACGCCTGTCATCGTCGTCTCGGCCGGCGCCAAGGCGATCCTCGACATCGAAAAGACGCTGGAAGTGCTGGAGACGCGTGGTGTGCCGGTCATCGGCCATGGCAGCGAAACCATGCCCGCCTTCTGGTCCAGGCAATCGCCCTTCCGCGCGCCGCTGACGCTGCAGGCGCCTGAGGACATCGCGCATTTCTACCGGACGCGGCAGGCGCTGGGCATCGGCGGCGGCATCCTGGTCGCCAATCCCGTGCCGCAAAACGACGAGATTCCGGCCGACGAAATGGCCGGCTATATCGATGCCGCGCAGAAAGCAGCGGAAGCCCAGAACGTGACCGGCAAGGCGGTGACGCCGTTCCTCCTGTCGAAGATCCTGGAACTCACCGGCGGCCGCAGCCTCAAGACCAACATCGCGCTGGTCGAGAACAACGCCCGGCTTGCGGCGGAGATTGCGAAGGCGCTGTAGAGGCACGCGGCGAAGCCCCCTCACCCGGATTGCCAAGGCCGAATTGCGAAGAGCAATTCGGGGCAATCCGACCTCTCCCCGAGGGGAGAGGAGCTGCTAGCGCCCGCGCCAACCTCTTCTCCCCAGCGGGGAGAAGGTGGCCGCGAAGCGGCCGGATGAGGGGGCGGCCTAGACGTGCCCTTCACAGTGTTTCAACAGCAGGTCAAATCACTTCCCCGCCCGTCTTCCCGCCTCATACGCCCGCCGCGCCCACACGGCCATCTCGTCGGGATCGTCGAACGCCTCGTCCGGCACGCTCCAATAGGGCATCGCCACGTCCTTGCCGTGGCGCGAGCCGATATAGGTCCACTGGCTGCAGCCGGCGGCCTCGAAATCGGGAATGGTTTCCTCATCCGCCTTGAGCATCAGCTCGCCGCGTACCACCACCGCGACGATAACGCCGTCGCAATAGATGCCCTTGCCGCCGAACAGTTTGCGGATGCTGATCGGCCCAAGGCTTTCGAACAGTTCTTCGAGGCGCGTATTATCCATGCCGCGATCATCTCATCCGCCAAGGGCCTTGTCATCGCCGCAACCAAAAGCATGCTGACAGGTTGAAACCTGGAAACGGAGTTCCCGCCATGCCCGTCCTGCTCAAAGGCTCCTGCCGCTGCGGCGCCGTCAGCTTCGAGGTGCAAAGCCACACGCCGGTGCCGTTCATGCTCTGCTATTGCTCGATCTGCCGCAAGCAGCAGGGCGGCGGCGGTTTCGCCATCAATCTCGGCGCCGACTACGAAACGATGAAAATCAGGGGCAAGCGCAGCCTCGGCGTCTACCGCGCCAAGATCGAGGACGACGAGCACCCGCATTGCGAGGTCTCGACCGGCGAGCGCAATTTCTGCCGCAAATGCGGCTCGGCGCTCTGGCTCTACGACCCGACCTGGCCGGATCTCGTGCACCCCTTCGCCTCGGCAATCGACACCGACCTGCCGAAGCCGCCGGAAAAGGTGCATCTGATGCTGAAATACAAGGCGAACTGGGTCGAGCCGGTGGTCGGCAAGAAGGATAAGGTATTCGAGGTCTACCCCGAGGAATCGATCGCCGACTGGCACAAGCGAACTGGGATGTGGGTCGACTAGTCTCTTCGCCCCGTTGACGAGGCCAAGGAAGATCAGGCCGAAGCGCGCGCCTCGGCAAGGGCCTTGAGATCAGCCGGCTTCAATTCGACGGATTCGCCGCAGCCGCAGGCCGAACTCTGGTTCGGGTTCTTGAAGGTGAAGCCGGTGCGCAACGTCGTCTGTTCGAAATCCATCTCGGTGCCGAACAGGAAGAGCGCGGCTTCCGGCGCGACATAGACATGCGCGCCGTCGCGCTCGATATGGTCGTCCTTGGGGTTCGGCTCGGTCACCAGATCGATGGTGTATTCCATGCCGGCGCAGCCGCCCTTCTTGATGCCGAGCCGGATGCCATGCGCGTTGTCGCGCGCGGCCACGATCTCGCGCACGCGGTCGGCGGCCTTTTCGGTCATCGTGATGACGGCGAAGCGTCCCATATTTTCCTTCTCCATTCCCTGCAGGTTCAAGGCCTGCCGAATGATTCTCACCTAAAATGGTGAAGTTTTACCGCTGGCGCAAGTGCGCCAGCATGTGCCTGCTAGTACCAACCCACCGCGACCTGCGCCTCTTCCGACATGCGGTCAGGCGTCCATGGCGGGTCGAACACCATGTTGACCTCGACACCGGAAACGCCTTCGACGGCGCCGACGGCGTTCTCGACCCAGCCCGGCATCTCGCCGGCCACGGGGCAGCCCGGCGCGGTCAGCGTCATGTCGATCTTGACTGAACGGTCGTCCTCAATGTCGATCTTGTAGACGAGGCCAAGCTCGTAGATGTCGGCCGGGATTTCCGGGTCATAGACCGTCTTCAGCGCCGAGACGATGTCGTCGGTCAGCCGCGCCAACTCGTCGGCGGGGATAGCCGAGGCCGAGACGATACCGTTGCCGGCCGTTTCCGGACCAGCCGTTTCCGGAGCAGTCTCTTGGGTCGCGCTCACATCGTTCATCATCATCACCCGAAGAACTTTCGCGCCTTTTCCAGCGCCTCGGCCAAAGCGTCGACTTCGGCCCTGGTATTATACATGCCGAACGATGCCCTGCATGTGGAGGTGACGCCGAAGCGTTTCAACAGCGGCTGGGCGCAATGCGTGCCCGCGCGGACCGCAACACCCTGCCGGTCGATCACCATCGACACGTCATGCGCATGGATGCCCTGCAACTCGAACGAGATGATGGCGCCCTTGCCGGGCGCGTCGCCGAAGATGCGCAAGGAGTTGATCGCCCGCAGCCGCTCATGCGCGTAGGCCTTGAGGTCCGCCTCATGTACTGCGATGCGCTCGCGGCCCACCTTCTCCATATAGTCCAACGCGGCGCCGAGCCCAATCGCCTGCACGATCGGCGGCGTGCCAGCCTCGAAACGGTGCGGCGGCTCGTTGTAGGTGACGATGTCCTCCGTCACCTCCTCGATCATCTCACCGCCGCCCATGAAGGGCCGCATCTCTTCCAGCCTGTCCTTCTTGCCGTAGAGCACGCCGATTCCCGACGGGCCGTAGACCTTGTGTCCCGTGAAGACGAAGAAATCGCAGTCGAGATCCTGCACGTCGATCGGCATGTGCACCGCGCTCTGGCTGCCGTCCACGAGGACCGGAATTCCACGCGCATGCGCGATGCGCACGATCTCCTTGATCGGCGTCACCGTGCCCAGCGCGTTGGACATCTGCGTGATGGCGACCAGCTTGGTGCGGTCGGTCAGGCGCTTCTCGAATTCCTCGATGTGAAACGCGCCGAGATCGTCGACCGGCACCCAGACCAGCTTGGCGCCCTGCCGCTCGCGGATGAAATGCCACGGCACTATGTTGGAATGGTGCTCCATGATCGACAGCACGATCTCGTCGCCCTCGCCGATCCGCGGCATGCCCCAGCCATAGGCGACCGTGTTGATCGCCGAGGTGGTGTTCGAGGTGAAGACGATATTGTCAGTGCTCGGCGCGTTCAAAAACCGCTGCACCGACTTGCGGGCATTCTCATAGGCATCGGTCGCGGCGTTCGACAAAAAATGCAGGCCGCGATGGACGTTGGCATATTCCTGGGAATAGGCGTGCTGGATGGTGTCGAGCACCACCTGCGGCTTCTGTGCCGAAGCGCCATTGTCGAGATAGACCAGCGGCTTGCCATAGACCTGGCGCGACAGGATCGGGAAGTCGCGGCGGATCGCCTCGACGTCGTATGGGGTGGTTTCGATCTTCTGGTCCATTTCGAAGTCCTTGCCGGCCAAAGCCGCGATCCTTCCAACACCCCTCATCCGTCCGAGCTTCGCTCGGCCACCTTCTCCCACAAGGGGGAGAAGGTTAGGCGCTAGCCGTGCGTCGAAAACCAGCCGTCGAGCCGCTCTTCGAGCGCTTCGACAAGCGCCTCGTCGTCCAGTTCCTCGATCACTTCGGCGACGAACGCCTTCACCAGAAGGCCCCGCGCCGACTTCTCGTCGATACCGCGCGCCATCAGGTAGAACAGATGGTTGTGGTCGATCTCGGTGACGGTTGCGCCGTGGCCGCAGACCACGTCGTCGGCGAAGATTTCCAGCTCCGGCTTGGTCGAGAATTCGCCGTCATCGGACAGAAGCAGCGTGTTGCAGGCCATCTTGGCGTTGGTCTTCTGCGCGTATTGATGCACGTTGATGCGGCCCTGGAAAACGCCCCGCGCCTTGCCGGTCACCACATTGCGGATCACTTCCGTCGAGGTGGTGTGCGGCACGGCATGATCGAGCACCATGGTGGTGTCGGTATGCGTGTCGCCGGCGAGAAGATTGATGCCGCGCAATTTGAAATCGGCGCCCTCGCCCGTCGTCCTGACCACGACCTCCTGGCGAACGAGCTTGCCGCCGGCATTCATCACGAACAGCGTCAGCTTGCCGTCCTTGCCGATATGCGCCTTGAACTGGGCGAGATGCGTGGCCGTGTCCGGCTGCTCCTGCACGATCAGCCAGGTCACTTGCGCGCCGTCGCCGACCACCAGCTGGCTGACCGACGAAATGAGCGCCTCGTCGCCCTCGCCCGTCTGGCGCTCGACGATGACCGCCTTGGCGCCGGCGCCGACACGTGCCAAGAGCCGCACATGCGACTGGCCGCCCGCCTGCAAATTCTGCAACTCGATCGGCTTTTCCAACTCGGTTGCATCGGCGATATCGACAAAATAGCCGTCGGCAACAAAGGCCGTGTTCAGGGCGCCGATCGCATCGTCGTCGCCATAGGTGTCGAGTCCCGGCGCAACGCTGCCGTCGGTCAGCTTTTCCGACAGGCGCTGCACGGTGACGCCGTCGATCTCCGGCAGCTTCGTCTGTGAGACTCCGTTCAGCACAGGCAGCACGGCCGACCCTTCAAGAACCGGCGCAAGTGCCTTGGCCACGGCGTCGGCTTCGAAAGCCGGCACGTTGGTCAGCAACCGGCGCAAATCCGTATAATGCCAGGATTCGACGCGGCGCGTCGGCAGGCCGTGCTTGATCGCCTCGATCGCGTCGTCGCGCTTGACCATCACCGCCCCGTCGCCGGGCAGTTGTGACAGCCGCTCGCCAAAGGCGTCAATGAGCGCCGTCTCGGCCAAGGTCCGCTGGGGCTGTGCATGCATGTTCATGGCTCTTGCCTCGACTGCCATCTCACGCCGCTTCGCCGATCACGCCGGCATAGCCATTGGCCTCGAGATCGAGCGCCAGCGACTTGTCGCCCGACTTGATGACCTGGCCCTTGTAGAGCACGTGCACCGAATCCGGCACGATGTGCTCCAGCAGGCGCTGGTAGTGGGTGATCACGACGATGGCGCGCTCCGGCGAACGCAGCGCGTTGACGCCGTCCGAGACGATCTTCAGCGCATCGATGTCGAGGCCGGAATCGGTCTCGTCGAGCACGCAAAGCTTCGGCTCCAGCAGCTTCATCTGCAGGATCTCGGCGCGCTTCTTCTCGCCGCCCGAGAAGCCGACATTAAGCGGCCGCTTGAGCATATTCATGTCCATGCTGAGCGAGGCGGCGGCTTCCTTCACCCGCTTCAGGAACTCCGGAACCTTGAGCGGCTCCTCGCCGCGCGCCTTGCGCTGCTCGTTCATCGCCACCTTGAGGAACTCCATGGTCGCCACGCCCGGTATCTCCATCGGATACTGGAAGGCGAGGAAGATGCCGGCGGTGGCGCGCTCGGCCGGATCCATCTCGAGGATCGACTGGCCGTTATAGAGGATGTCGCCTTCGGTCACCTCATAGTCCTCGCGGCCGGCGAGGATATAGGACAGCGTCGACTTGCCAGAGCCGTTCGGACCCATGATGGCCGCGACCTCGCCGGCTTTCACCGTCAGATTCAGGCCGCGAATGATCTCGGTGCCGTCATCGACGATGCGGGCATGCAAATTCTTGATCTCAAGCATAGTTTCTTCCTGAATAACTTTTGCGGTCAGCCGACCGAACCCTCGAGGCTGATCCCGATCAGCTTCTGCGCCTCGACGGCGAACTCCATCGGCAGCTGCTGGATGACATCCTTAACGAAGCCGTTGACGATCAGCGCGATCGCTTCCTCTTCTGGGATGCCGCGCTGCATGACGTAGAACTTCTGGTCCTCGGAGATCTTCGACGTCGTCGCCTCGTGCTCGAACTTCGCCGTCGCGTTCTTGGCTTCCATGTAAGGCACGGTGTGCGCGCCGCACTGGTCGCCGATCAGAAGCGAGTCGCAATTGGTGAAGTTGCGCGCGTTGGTCGCCTTGCGGTGCGCCGAGACCTGGCCGCGATAGGTGTTCTGCGAGAACCCGGCCGCGATGCCCTTGGAGATGATGCGGCTCGACGTGTTCTTGCCGAGATGGATCATCTTGGTGCCGCTATCGACCTGCTGGTAACCGTTCGAGACCGCGATCGAATAGAACTCGCCGCTGGAATCGTCGCCGCGCAGGATGCAGCTCGGATATTTCCAGGTGATCGCCGAGCCGGTTTCGACCTGCGTCCACGAGATCTTGGAGCGGTCGCCGCGGCAATCGCCGCGCTTGGTGACGAAGTTGTAGATGCCGCCCTTGCCCTCGGCATCGCCGGGATACCAGTTCTGCACCGTCGAATATTTGATCTCGGCATCGTCGAGCGCGATCAGCTCGACTACCGCGGCATGCAGTTGGTTCTCGTCGCGCTGCGGCGCCGTGCAGCCTTCGAGATAGGAGACGTAAGCCCCCTCCTCGGCGATGATCAGCGTGCGCTCGAACTGGCCGGTGTTCTTCTCGTTAATGCGGAAATAGGTCGACAGCTCCATTGGGCAGCGAACGCCCTTCGGCACGAAGACGAAGGAACCGTCGGTGAACACGGCCGAGTTCAACGTCGCGTAGAAATTGTCCGAGGTCGGCACAACCGAGCCGAGATATTTCTTGACCAGTTCCGGATGCTCGCGGATCGCTTCCGAGATCGAGCAGAAGATGACGCCCGCCTTGGCGAGCTCTTCCTTGAAGGTCGTGACCACGGAAACCGAATCGAACACGGCGTCGACCGCGACGCGGCCGGACTTGTAGACGTTGTCGCCTATCTCCGCTTCCCCGTCCGCCGCCGCGGGCTTCTGCACGCCGGCCAGGATTTCCTGCTCCTTGAGCGGAATGCCGAGCTTTTCGTAGACCTTGAGCAGTTCGGGGTCGACATCGCTCAGCGACTTCGGCCCCGGCGTGCTCTTCGGCGCGGCGTAGTAATAGATGTCCTGGAAGTCGATCTTCGGATAGTGGACGCGCGCCCAGGTCGGCTCTTCCAGCGTCAGCCAGCGGCGATAGGCCCCCAGACGCCATTCCAGCATCCAGTCCGGCTCATCCTTCTTGGCCGAGATGAAGCGAATAATGTCCTCGCTCAGGCCCTTCGGGGCCTTGTCCATCTCGATCTCTGTCTGGAATCCATATTTATACTGGTCGACGTCGATCTTTCGGACTCGATCGATCGTCTCCTGCACAGCAGGCATAAGCGTTCTCCATCCACGCCGGGGTCAAGGCCCGGCAGTTTTCAAACTATGGCACCGCTGTGATCGCATCCCGGCAGGGACGCGCAGCGGAGTAAGCTCCATATAGTGCGTGTCCGCCGGAAATTCACCCGGCCAGGATAAAACGCACCACTCTACCAGGCCGCAGGGCCTGAATTCGTCTTCGCCGCCGTCAGGCGGCTTCTTCCTTGCCCGCGCGGCGCGCGACAATGCCGGCCAACGCCGCTCTGAACGCCGCGATGTCCTCGGCGCCGGTCGCGCGGCCGATCGAGACCCGCAAGGCGCCCAGGCTGTCGCCATGGCCCATGGCCTTCAGCACATGGCTTGGCCCGACCTTTCCCGACGAGCAGGCCGAGCCCGCCGACAGCGCGACGCCGGCCAGATCGAAAGCGATCTGCGCCGTCTCGGCCTTGATGCCGGGAATAGCGAAGAATGTCGTGTTGGCAAGCCTCTGAGCGCCATTTCCGAAGATTTCCGCGTCCGGCGCCAGTTCGGTCACGATGGCTTCGACCTCGTCGCGCCGGCGCGCTACGGCGTCCATATCGTCGAGGCCGGCAAGTGCTGCCCGCGCCGCGGCGCCGAAACCGGCGATCCCGGCGACGTTTTCCGTGCCGGCGCGATGGCCCTTCTCTTGGCCGCCGCCATTGACCAGCGGCCGCGGCATCATCAGGTCGGACGCGGCGACGATCGCGCCGACGCCCTTGGGACCGCCGATCTTGTGCGAGGACAGGATCAGGTAATCGGCATAAGGGCCTGACATATCGAGCGGAATCCGCCCGGCGGCCTGGACGGCGTCGACGACCAGCACCCCGCCGGCGGCCTTGACGATCTCGGCGATGCGACCGACCGGCTGGACGACGCCAGTCTCATTATTAGCGGCGTGGATCGCCACCAGGGGCAGACCGGCCGCCTTGTTATGCTGGCCAAGCGCGGCGGCAAGCGCCTCGAGATCGGCAATGCCGTTGCTGTCGACGCCGATCCTCGTCACCTGCGCCGCCGCGAAGCGCCCGCCATTGAGGACGCAGGGATGGTCGGCCTCAGAGACATAGAGATGGCTCATACGGATGGCGCCGCGCCCCATCTGCCAGTCCGGCGTAAGCAGCGTCGAGGCGGCTTCGGTGGCGCCGGAGGTGAAGACGATATGCTCGGGCCTGGCGTTGACCAGCCGCGCCACGTCACGGCGCGCATCCTCGACCAGTCGGCGCGCGGCGCGGCCCTCGGTGTGCACCGATGACGGGTTGGCGGCATCGAGGGCGGCGACCATCGCCGCCCGCGCTTCCGCAATGAGCGGCGCGCTGGCGTTGTAGTCGAGATAGGCGCGGGTTGCGGCCATTTTCGCTCAGTTCGTCCTTCCGCCAACTATCCCGCGAGGATAGCGCGTTATTTCCTTGAAATTGCAAGGCAAGCCGTCCTATTTACCCGGCTTGCGGCGCGGGCGGCCGAACCATCGGGTTTCGGCTTCCCAGTTTTGAACAATTCTAAACTAGCTTCTAGGAAGACGCTCGCCCGGCGTCAAGGCCACAGAAGGTTTGGGGCCGCAGGACAGTTTAGGGCCGAACGAGTTTCGAGCTAGCGCATTCATATGCCACGTGGAGTATTTTATGCCTGAGGTCATTTTCGCCGGTCCGGCTGGTCGCCTGGAGGGACGCTATCAGCCCTCGAAGGAAAAGAGCGCCCCGATCGCCATCGTGCTGCATCCGCATCCGCAATTCGGCGGGACGATGAACAACAAGATCGTCTACGACCTCTTCTACATGTTCCAGAAGCGCGATTTCACCGTGCTGCGTTTCAATTTCCGCGGCATTGGCCGCAGCCAGGGCGAGTTCGACCACGGCACCGGCGAATTGTCGGACGCGGCCGCGGCGCTCGACTGGGTGCAGTCGCTGCATCCGGATTCCAAGAGCTGCTGGGTCGCCGGCTATTCCTTCGGCTCGTGGATCGGCATGCAGCTTCTGATGCGCCGGCCGGAGATCGAGGGCTTCATCTCGGTGGCGCCGCAGCCCAACACCTACGATTTCTCCTTCCTGGCGCCCTGCCCCTCATCCGGCCTGATCATCCATGGCGATGCCGACAAGGTGGCGCCGCCCAAGGACGTGCAGGGACTTGTCGACAAGCTGCACACGCAAAAGGGCATCACCATCACCCAGAAGACGCTGCCCGGCGCCAACCATTTCTTCGCCAATGACGCCGAGTTGCTGATCCATGAATGCGCTGACTATCTCGACCGGCGCCTCGCCGGCGAGCTCGCGGATCCGCGGCCGAAGCGGCTGCGCTAAGCAGGAAGCTGTACAGTCGAAGCGCTTTAATGGGTTGGCGTCCGGCCGGCGCCGATCTCGGCGCCTTCGACCGGGCCGGCCATCGAAACCCTGCCTCTCAGCGCGCGGGAGGGTGCCAGCCGGAATGTCCGCTTGCGCACCGGCAATTTCGAGCTTGTCTGGCCAAAGATGAAACCGAGCCGGGCGAAGACCAGCCCCGAGATCACCGCGAATGCCAGCCCAAGCCCGAAGCCCGCGACCGTGTCGCTGGGATAGTGCGCACCGACGAAGACGCGGGTCGAGGCGATGCAGGCGGTGACCGCCAGCGTGATGTACCAGCGCCGCGGGAACAGCAGCAGCAGGATGCCAAACACCGCGCCCATCGTCGTGGCATGGCCGGAGGGAAAGCCGGCGAAGCGCGCGTCCATGGCGAAAGGATGCAGCGACAGGACGCCGAAGCTGTCGAAATAAAGCGGCCGGGCCCGGCCGATGCCGTATTTCAGCACGTTGACCGCAAGACCGGACAGGCCGGCCGCGCACAGCACCAGGAAGGCGAAGCAGGTCCAGTTGTAGACCAGCATCCGGCCGTGCCGGGAAAGGCCGCGCCAATCCGTCAGGTTGGCGACGACGAGGCAGAGCGCTGACGGAATGAGGTACCAGCCGCCGAGGCCGAACTGCGTGAAGAAGTCGGTGAAGCGCACGAAGCCGGGTGACCATTCGCCGCGCATCTCGCCCGCGGCGGCGTCGAGGCGCAGGAAGACCGCCACGGTAAGCAGCACCCAGGCTATGAGCCAGACGCTCCATAGGATTCGCGGATAGCGCGCCGGCCGCACGGCAAAGCGTCGCAGCACGATCGACATCGTGTCGCGGAAATTGCCGAGCGAGCGGCGGTAAAGGGCAAGGGGCGCGGCGGACATGGCTTTGGCGCGAGTCTATAGGGGCATTCGATGCCCGAAGCTATTCATCACGGCGCCACCCGGTAAAGCCCGAGCGCAAGCTTGTCTCCTGACGAATAGTTGATGCCGTCGATCTCGGTCAGGCGCTTGGCCGACTTGCCCTGGGCGGTCAGCACATCGGCAAGCTTCTGTTCGTCCTTGATCGGCGCCAGCCCGAGCGCGCAGGACGGATCGTCGAGCAGATGCCGCGCCACGCCCTCGACGTCGGTGAGCACGGTCTTGGTGCCGACCAGGAAGACGAGGCTGGGCTCCTGGAATTTGGCCGAGGCAAGCACCGTGGTGTCGCAAAGGCGGTTGGCGTCGACCGCGGCTTTGACCGCGGGGCTAAGCCAGATCGGCTTCAGCGACGGCGCGATGACGCCGAACAGCAGGCTGAAGGTGATCCCGGCGCCGACCGCGATCGCGGCGATGCGGCCAAGCGACACCTGCAATTGCCGCGGGAAGGCAAGGTAGCCGGTGACAAGAGCGGCGATCACCGCCGGTATGCTCCACCAGGAGAAGGTCTTGGTGAGATAGAGCGGCGCGCCGACGCAGACCACGGCAAGGCCGATTGCCACCACGGCAAGGCCGAAGGCGGTCGCCCACCACAGCCAGGTCTGCCAGCGCTTGAGCGGCGCGTTGGCCTGGTCCGCCGGCAAGGTGAGCAGCCAGCCGATCAAAAGCGCCATGCCTGGATAGGCCGGCATGACATAGTGCGGCAGCTTGGTCGGGATCGCCTCGAACACCAGCCAGAACGGGATGTACCAGGCCAGGCAGAAGCGCAGGCGCGGATCGTCCCAGAACCGGTTGATCGCCTGCAGCCCGGCGCCGACAGCGATCAACCCGAACGGCCACATGAACAGCGAATAGGTCAGCATATAGAAACCGGGCGGCAGGCCGTGCGATTCCTCGCCCTGCGCCACCTTGTTCAGCATGTCCTTGCCGACCGCCTCCTGGAAGAAGGCGCCGCCGCTCTTCCAGGTAATGAGGACAAGCCACGGCAGGACGATGACAAGCACGATCAGGACGCCGCGCACCAGCTTCATCTTCAGCAGCCAGCGCCAGTCGCGGTCGAAGGCAACAAGCGCCGCGGCCGTGAGTAGCGACAAGAGCGGCGAAACCGGTCCCTTGATCAGGATGCCCAACCCTTGCGCGATCCAGAAGATCCACGGCAGATGCCCGGGTACCGGCTCGTTGCGCTTGGCCGCCATATAGACCTGGGCCAGCGCGCCTTGCGCGATCACGCAGCAGGCGAGAAGCATCGCGTCGGTCTTGGCGTCGCGTCCCTCGAAGGCGGTGGCGAAGATCGCCGCCATCATCAGGCCGGCGGCGAGCCCGGCATTGGCGCCGAAGAGCTTTGTCCCGGTCCAGCCGATGCCGACGACCGCGATCGCGATGCCCAGCATCGAGACCACGCGATAGACCCAGATCGGCGCCGCCGCCCCCTCGCCGCTCAGCGCGACCGCCGCGGACTGCAGCCAGTAGATGCCGATCGGTTTCTTGTAGCGCGTGACATCCTGCAGGCGGATATCGACATAGTCGCCCGTCTCGACCATCTGCTTGGTCGCCTGGACGAAGCGGGATTCGTCGCGGTCGACCGGCGGCAGGCTGGCCAGCCCGCTGACGGTCATGACGATGCTGAACAGAAAGAGGAGAATGTAGTTCCTGTTCATCGCGGGGGCTCGTCCGATCTGAAACTGCGGGATGGTCCCGTCGCGGCGCATGGGCGCCTATCTGTGCGCGGCGCCTCATTACGACAGCAAAAAGGGCGAAGCAAGGACGCCCGGGCGCCGCGTCCGATCGGTCGCAAAGCCGGAAACCACTTTTGCTAACGGCGCTTGGATGCTAAACGCGCGCCTTCATATCCAGCTTGGCCTTGGCGCCAAGCGATCTCCAGGAAGAGAAAATGTACGCCTTCAAATCCGATTTCCTGCGCATCATGGGCGAGCGTGGCTTCATCCACCAGATTTCGGACGAATCCGCCCTCGACCAGCTTTTCGCCAAGGAAACGGTAAGCGCCTATATCGGCTTCGACGCCACGGCCCGGAGTCTGCATGCCGGATCGCTGATCCAGATCATGATGCTGCACTGGCTGCAGCAGACCGGTCACCGGCCGATCGCGCTGATGGGCGGCGGCACCTCGATGATCGGCGACCCGTCCTTCAAGGACGAAGCGCGCAAGCTGCTCACCCCGCAGGACATCGAGGACAATCTCGTCGGCATCCGCCGCAATTTCGCGCCTTACCTGAAGTTCGGCAGCGGCCCCGGCGACGCGGTCATGGTCAACAACGCCGACTGGCTGATGGAGATCAACTACGTCAATTTCCTGCGCGATGTCGGCCGGCACTTCTCGGTCAACCGCATGCTCGCTTTCGACAGCGTGAAGCTCAGGCTCGACCGCGAGCAGTCACTGTCCTTCCTCGAGTTCAACTACATGATCCTGCAGGCCTATGACTTCGTCGAGCTCTACAAGCGCTTTGGCTGCCGGCTGCAGATGGGCGGCTCGGACCAGTGGGGCAATATCGTCAATGGCATCGACCTCGGCCACCGCATGGAGGGCGTGCAGCTCTTCGCCATGACCACACCGCTGCTCACCACCTCGTCCGGCGCCAAGATGGGCAAGTCGGCCTCGGGCGCCGTCTGGCTCGATGGCGACATGCTGAGCCCCTACGAATTCTGGCAGTACTGGCGCAACACCGAGGATGCCGATGTCGGCCGCTTCCTGAAGCTTTACACCACGCTGCCGCTGGACGAGGTGGCGCGGCTGGAAAAGCTCGGCGGCTCGGAAATCAATGAGGCGAAGAAAATCCTCGCCACCGAGATCACAGCCATGCTGCACGGCCGCGAGGCGGCCGAGACGGCAAGCGAGACGGCGCGCAAGACCTTCGAGGAAGGCGCGCTCGCCGACACGCTGCCCAGCGTCGAAGTCGCCAAATCGGACCTAGAAGCCGGGATCGGCATCCTGGCGCTGTTCGTAACAGCCGGGCTGGCCGGCTCGAACGGCGAAGCGCGCCGGCATATCCAGGGCGGTGCGGTGCGTATCAACGATCAGCCCTTGACCGACGACCGGCGCATCGTCACATCCCTGGACCTCGGCCCGGAAGGCGTGGTGAAGCTCTCGCTCGGCAAGAAGAAGCACGTGCTGGTGCGGCCGATCTGATCGGCCGCACCTTCTCGATCATCGTCCTTCCCGAAAACCGGAGACCGCTTTTCGGGATCGAGTTTAACGGTACTCGAAGATCGAGCGGAATATACCGGGCGCCACCACGGACAGCGGATTGACGTTGAGGGTCGGCTTGTTGGCATTGCCGCGCAGCCGGTAGGTGACGCCGATCAGGCCGCGGTCGCGTCCGTTGCCGAGCAGCGGCCCGAACAGCGGCAATTCGCCGAAGATGCGGTTCAGCCCGTAGACCGGCATGAAGGTGCCGGTCATGTCCATGTTGTTGTTCGGATCGTAGAGCGTTCCCTGGAAGGTAGTGCCGATGCGTGGACCGCGCAGCAGGCCGTTCGCCAGCCTCAGATAGCCGGACCCCTTGTCGATCTCGGCGAAGCCGCGCTCGAACTGCACCCTGGACGTATCGATATTGCCCTTGACGGCCTCGTTCAGGCTGCGCGTATCGCCGGCCGGCGTCGTCGACACGATCGAGGCGAGCTTGGGCTCGTTGACGACATAGAAGTTGCGGGCATCCACCTGTCCCTTCATCGGCCCGTCGGCAGCGCCCGAGAGCGACAGCGTGATCGCGCCGCCTTCCATATGCTCGTAGACGTTGAGGAAACGCAGGATCGCGCCGGCGTCGGCCGACTTCACCCTAAGCACCCGGCCGCCTTCGCTGGTGGTGTTGTTGATCGTGATCGGGGCGCCCGAGCTTGCCGCGGCGGTGACGTTGAGCCCGTTCACGCGCGATCCGGCCGCGCTGTATTCGAGCTTCAGATTGGAAAGCACCTCGTCATGGAAACCGGTCAGCGATGCCACATCGGCGCTCACCGAGATCGCGTCGCTGCCAGCGCCCTTGGTGGCGGTGTCGACATCGGAAGTGAACTGCTTGATCAGCGAGCGGGCGTCGAGCGACGCGCCGCTGACGTCGACCGCGTAGCTCTTGCCGGCGCGCTTGACCGAAACGGCAACATCGTCGCCTCGGTTCAACGCAACCTTGCTGAAGCGGGCCGCGGACAACGCGCCGTTGACCAGCGTCACATTGCCGTCGATCGAAAAGCTTTTTCCGTCGAGAGCGAAATCCGACAGCGTGGTTGTGCTGCCGGACTTCGCCATGTTGAATGCAACCTTGGCCGGAATGCCGGCGCCCTTGCTCCAGCCCGCCCAGGGAATGTCGAGCCTGGCATTGGTCAGGTCCGCCGAGACCTGCTGGGCGTCCTCGCCGCTCTTGTCGATCGCCACCTTGATGGTTCCCGAAAGCAGGTCCGAGAGCCCAGGCATGCTGGCGTCGCGCGTCTTGTCGTCGAGGATCAGCGTGACCTTGCGGCTGCGCGCCGGCCCGTCATCGGCGAGCGGTTCGACCAGATCGAGCTCGGCCGGAATGCCGTTGAGCTTGGCTTCCGCCGAAATCACCGCCTGTTTTGGCCCCACTGTTATCGAGCCGTCCGCTTCGGTAACGGTCTGGTCTTCGAACGGCTTGGCGAGCGACAGGTCCTGATAGTCGAGGGAAACCAGCCAATCGAGCTTCGCGGTGTCCATGCCCCTCGTCAGCGGAATGTCTGCCCTGACGTGGCCGGTAACGGTGCCGGACAGGTCCTCGGGCGCCAGCCCGACATGGCGCATGGCATTGATCGGCTCGTAGGAGGCAAGCTCGGCGATCGCCGGCGCCTCACCCGCGACGTCGATGTCGAGCCCGCCGACCACGATCGGTCGATTGGCGTTCTTGATCGTCAGCGTCCCGCCGCTTGCCGCCACGGTGCGCCCGCTCGGCATGTAGACGCTGCCCGATGAGAGCGCGACGTCGACATCGTTGCCGTGGAACGCGACGACACCGACAGCGTCGCGGACCGGCGGGATGCGCCCGGCGGTATCGAAGCGCGAGCCTTCGATCTGGAAACGGCCAAACACTTCGTCGCCGGTAAGCGGCACGCCATTGCCCAGGCGCCCCGGCACCACCTGGAACTGCAGGTTGCCGTCGGTCACCGTACCGCCGAACAGGTTGCCCAGCACCCAAAGCCGCGCGTTGCGGGCCGAAAACCATGGCCACAATTGCTTCACATGCGAGACCGGCATGTCGTGAACGTTGAGCGACAGCGACACGCCCGGAGGACCGTTGTCGACGAAGGCGACGGTGGCCGCGCCCAGCACTTCGCCCGATCCGCCGGACCGGACGCCGATCTGCTCGGCGACGAGCTTGCGGCTCTTCGGCTGATAGACGCCCGCGATGCGGGCCAGGAACTGAAGCGCCGGTTCGGGCGATTCCGCGGGCGCCAGCGTCGAGCCGTCGCTGGTCAGGTCGTAGCGGTATGCGGGCTCCTCCCCGATGGCTGCCGGCTTCGGCCCAATCGACCCGGCAAAGTCGAAGCTCGAGCGACCGTTCTTGATCAGCAGTCGGTCGACCGAAATTTTGTTCGAGCCGGCCATCAGCGTGGCATTGGCTTCGACATCGACAGGCAGCAGCCCACGCTCGTCCAGGTCGAGCACGGAACCGGTGAGCGAGAGCGAGGCCGCCAGCCGCGACGGGCTGTCGGCCGACGCTTCCGAGCCCGAAAGTTTCAGCGAGATCGAACCCAGTCTGGCGCCATCGGCCGCGGGGGCAGTCTCGGTCGAGGCGCCCTCGCCGGAGTTGCCCGCGCCTTCTATTTCGATGTTGGCATCCAGCGAGGCGATCCGCCTTGCCGTCGCATCGCGGGTCGCGGTTGCGGTCAAAGTCGCGTGCCGGCCGTCGACATCGGCATCGTAGGAGAACTGCATGCGCCCGGTACCGGTCTGCGCGACGGTTGCCGAGGTGACGGTCACGCGCTTGACGAGCCCTGTGTCCGGCAATTCGAACTCGACGTTGTGCAAATCGATCTGGCGTATCGAGTCCTCGCGCACGGCATCCAGTGCGTCGTTGACGCTGGCGAACGCCGCCGCCGACACTTTCTCCGGGTCGACAAGCCCGTTCTCGTTGCGCAGCGCCGCCGTCCAGTCACCGCCGCCAGAAGGCATGGCCGCCACGACAATGTGGGCGTTGGAGAATCTGGCGCTGGTCAGCCGGACATCGCCCGAAAGCAGCGGCAAGAGGCGCATGCCGAAACGCACCCGCCCGATATCGGCCATCGGCTTGCCGTCAGCCGTCTTGAGGCTGACATCGTTCACCTGCAGGGCAATGAAGCTCGATCCGTCCAGCGTCAGCCGCGCCGCGCCGACGGTGACATTGACATCGACCCCTGCCAGCTTCTCGATGGCGGTCTCCGCCTCGGCCCGGAGCCGTTCCGTGCCGATGCCCGAGGCCCCCAGGACATAGACGCCCGCCGCCGCCAGAAGCACGAGCGCGCAAAGCCCGGCAAACACGCGGCCGAGGACGCGGAAGCGCCGCCGCACCACCGCGCGGCCAAGCGGCGGCACGCTGCAAGCGGACGGGAGCTTCGCCAGGTCGGTGATCTCGTCACGCCTGAACCTGATCTTCTCGTGCTGCGGGTCTTCCTGATCCAAGCAATCTTCCGTTGTGACGAACTCGTCATGGACGAATCCCCGCCTCACGTTATAACGATGCTTTCCCGCGCGTAACCGCAAACAAGGGCATCGATATGGCTGATCTCGCGGTGGGCGACGCAGCGCCCCAATTCGATCTTCCGCGTGACGGCGGCGGCTCCCTCAGTCTCGCCGCGCTCCGGGGCAAGCCCGTTGTACTCTACTTCTACCCGCAGGACGACACCACAAGCTGCACCAACGAGGCGATCGGCTTCTCGCAGTTGAAACCGGAGTTCGAGAAGGCCGGCGTCGAAGTGATCGGGCTGTCCCCCGATAGCGTGAAGAAACACGACAAATTCAAGGCGAAGTACGATCTCACCGTCGATCTCGTCGCCGACGAGGAGCGCAAGGTGATCGAGGCCTATCATTTGTGGGTCGAGAAGACGATGTACGGACGCAATTATATGGGTGTCGAGCGCGCCACCTTCCTGATCGGCAAGGATGGGCGCATTGCCCGCGTCTGGCGCAAGGTTCGCGTCAAGGGCCATGCCGAAGAAGTGCTCGAGGCCGTGCGCGCGCTCTGAGCGTCGCCAAAGCCCATCAAAGCAATCGACAATTATGGTCGTTACTCGTCAGGTGCCTCGGCCTTCGGCTGCCGCCGCGTCCTCCAGGATTTCGAACGATGGCTCGCTTGATCGGCCAACGCGGCAAGTTGGCCACGCAAACCGCGCGCCCCCATCAAGGACGACAGCGTGACTGATTGCGTGGCAAAGCGCCGCTTGAAATCCTCGCCGCCGCAGAGAAAATCGACGGTGGCAAGGCCACGGTCGAACGACCATTGGATATAGTCCATCATCAGTACCATACCCGGCGAGGCGCGCTCGTATTCGGGATCATAGGTGGTGACGAAAGCCATCATCGTGCCGTGCTGCTCGAAATTGATCGAGACGGCGACGATCGTGTCGTCAAGCTCCAGCACGAAGATGCGCAACAGCCCGAGGTCGGCCAGCACCGAAGTAAGCGCGGCAAGAACCGGCGAGCCCTTATCGAACAGATCCGAGGCACGACCATGGCGAGCGAGCCAGAGGCGCTTCAGCGTCGCGACGCGCTCGAGCACCGGCTCGCGCGGCTCCGC
Organism: Mesorhizobium sp.; assembly: GCF_004963255.1. Lineage (GTDB taxonomy): Bacteria > Pseudomonadota > Alphaproteobacteria > Rhizobiales > Rhizobiaceae > Mesorhizobium. Next base: position 121,313 of record NZ_SUGA01000009.1, read on the forward strand.
CGCGTCCAGCAGCCGGAAACGCAATGCACCGCTTTCTTCCATGAACTTCCGGCCACGGCGATAGTTCTGCCGGCCCTTCTTGGACAACGTCTCGAACCATTCCGCCCCGCGCTGCCAGGAGCCAGCGACACGATAGCTGATTTCAGTGCGGTGGTTGGGCCGAAGCGCCCTGCCATGAACCGGTTCCAGCAGGGCATGAACACCGGCATCCGGTAACAGGCGGTTGAGATAGATCAGGTCGAAGCCACCCTGGTCAAAAACATACTGCCAGAGGCGGGAGATCGCCCGCGGGTCGCTGTCGGGTGCAACCAGCGCGTCGCCATAGTCACTGTGATCCTTCGCCGCCCATTCGAGGATGCGGATGCCGGAACGCCTGAAGGTCGCGAGCGCTATCACGCCATCGAGCCGACCGCCGTTCCAGGCAAGCCCAATCCTGAGCGCGCGCCGCTCCTGCTGCGGGGTGGTGCGCCACCAGGCCGCGATCCAGTCCGGGTGCTGGAAGACAAGCCCGCCAGCCCGCTGCCAGAGCGCCCTCCAGGCCGGTGCGATCTCGGCCAGGCGCGCCGCCGACGTCACGACTTCGAAGGTGTGTGTCCGCGGGATTGCGAGCACAACGGGACCGTTCATGGCCGTGTCCCCTCCGAGGCCCGCGAGGTGCGTGACCGTGGCTTTCCGGGCCGGATGCGCCTGGCGATATGACCCCACATCCGCTTCAGCGGCATGAGGTAGAGGCCTGCGAGCGACTGATAGTCACGCACATCGCGGTCGACCAGCCCGAACTTGAAGTCCTCGTCAGGCCTCGGCACACACAATGTTCCGAAAAGCCGGTCCCAGAACGAGAAGAGCAGCCCGAAGTTCTTGTCGTAGTGGCGCGGATCGACGCTGTGATGCAACTGATGCCAGTGGGGACACAGGATCAAATGGTTGAGCGGGCCGAACGAGATCTTGAAATGCGTGTGCCTGACGAAATCCATCATCAGGATGTTACGCATGACATAGACGTTGACGCCAAAAACGGTCAGTTCGACAAGGTTCAGCGAAATCAGCGACCAGATGCCGAAGCAAAACCCCACGATGATGCCGTCCCAGGCTCGGTTCATCAACTCGTCGAGCGGATGGACCCGGTCCTTGGTGATCCCGACCATCACCTCGGCCGAGTGATGCACCTTGTGCAGTTCCCAAAGCAGTGGATAGCGATGCTGGGCGACGTGATAGAGATAATAGGAAATGTCGTAGGCGAGGAGCATGCTGACGGTGAAGATCAGAACCGTCACCGGCCCTGCCGGCCCCTCGGTCAGAGGCGGTTGGAAGTGGAGCAGTGTCGAAAACAGCCAGTTGGTCCCGTACCCCACCGCCGTGACGAAGACGATTCCGGCGGGCAGCATCAGGAAAGGCATCAGGGCCTTCTTCGTGACCCAGAACAGAAGGTCGGCCTTCGCGGAAGGATGGGTGATGACCTCGTGCGGGATGACGAACTCGAAGAACTCCTTCCAGCTCTTCTCCTCGACCGTGCGCCAATAGGCTACAAGCGCGCTGACAAAGGCAGTCAGCAGCAAAAGCCCGGTCGCCAGCAGACTGGTGCCCGAAATCTTGTCGAGGAGCTTGCCAACCAGATCGTCCAGCATTCCTACCGCCACGGTGAATCCCAAACACCAACACGCCTTTACTCGAAAAACGTCAACTAAACGCAATCGAAGAGAGTTAAGAAACCGCGCCTTACTCTGGGAGCTATAGGCTGCTCCCGGCAGAACATTGATGCTCGTCGCCAACGATTTCGCGACATGGCGTCCGCGTCCAGGAGATTTACGCGCAACCTCGTGCCCGTGCTGCGAGCATTCGGCGCCGCGCGGTCGACCCGGCAAGCCTTTGTTAACCCTAATAATGTGTAATCAGGCTTGTCGTTGGTCCCGTAACGAAAGCCTGGTCCCCGTGAAACCAACCGGTCAGTCAGCTGTCTTCGGCAGGCGCAAGGAACCGCACACGGTCATCATCGCCCGCGGCAACGAGATAAGGCATTTCACCATCCGCCCCTGGCTCGCCGCCTTCCTCGGCTCGGCCCTGGCGGCGATCGCCATCGGCTATCTGCTTGCCACGTCCTATCTGGTGTTGCGCGACGACCTGATCGGCGCCACGACGGCCAGGCAGGCGCGCATGCAGCAGGCCTATGAGGACCGCATCTCGGCCCTTCGTGCCCAGGTCGACCGCATCACCAGCCGCCAGCTTCTCGACCAGCAACTGATGGAAACCAAGGTCAGCGAGCTCTTGGCCAGGCAGACACAGCTCAGCGAGCGTCACGGGCGGCTTGGCCCGATCCTCGAGCGCGCCGAGAACGAGGTCGGCGACGCGCCCGCGGCAGGCGCCGCGGCGGCCAAGCGCGATGAACCCGCAGAGGTCACCGGCAGCCTCTCTCAGGCGCCGACCTATTCCGTCGCATCCTTGAGCGCTGGTGACACCAGGCCCTTCTCGCTCTGGTCGACAAGGTCCGATCCGCTCGATGGTGAAACGGCCGCTGATCGCGCCGACAAGCTGTTCGTCTCGATCAACGCATCGCTGAAGGCCATCGAGAGCCAGCAGCTCTCGCGCATCACCACGCTTGCCGACAGCGCCTACAAGAATGCCGATGCCATAACCCAGGCGCTGGAAGCCGCGGGCCTGCCGGTCGACAGCGAGCTCAACAAGAGCGACGTCGGCGGCCCACTGGTGCCGCTCGATCCCTCGCTGGTTTTCGACAGCAAGGTCAAGGAACTGGACGAGGCGCTCGACGCGCTTGACGGAGTCAAGAAGGAGGCGCGCAAGCTGCCGCTTGCCAACCCCGCCCCTGGCCATCCGGTGACCAGCCCGTTTGGCGTACGCACGGACCCGATCCTGGGCAGCGCCGCCCTGCACACGGGCATGGATTTCAGGGCGCCGATCGGCATGCCGGCCAAGGTCACGGCCGCCGGCATCGTCACCAGGGCCGGCTGGGCCGGCGGCTACGGCCGCATGGTCGAGGTCGACCACGGCAACGGCTTTGCCACACGCTACGGACATCTGAGCGAGATCGACGTCACTGTCGGCCAGAAGCTCGCCGCCGGCGACATCATCGGCAAGACCGGCAGCAGCGGCCGCTCGACCGGTCCGCACCTTCATTACGAAGTGCGCCACGATGGCGAGGCGGTCGACCCGCTGCGCTTCCTCACTGTCGGCAAGAAGGTCGCGCAATACCTTTGACCGGCTGATCCGACAAAGGCGCCTGCGGATCGGCTAAGCGCCGCAATTTTCCTGTCCGGCCAGGTACATCGTTGCCACCGACACCAGAGTAAGGACGCCGTTCTTCAACGCCGTCTCGTCGACGCGGAACCTGGAATGGTGGAGCGGGTAGACTGCCCCTACCCCCTCGTTGCGGATGCCGAGCCGGAAATAGACCGACGGGCGTTTCTCGCTATAGTAACCGAAGTCGTCCGCAATGCTCCATCCAGGCATGTTGAGAACATTATCCGCGCCGATGCTGGCCCTGGCGCCGGCCATGATGAGCGCGGCCATACCGGCATCGTTGACGACGCCCGGTTCGCCCCGGCGGATGTCGATCTTTACGCTGGCGCCGTGGCTTGCCGCTATTCCTTCCAGCACTTCACGAAGCCGGCGCCAGGCCCGCACGCGAGTGGCGTCGTGGCCGCTGCGGATGGTGCCTTTGAACGCGACCTTGCCGGCGGTGACGTTATAGGCATTGCCGCCATTGATGGCGGTGACCGAGATGACCAGGGGATCATAGGGATCGGTCTCACGCGATACGATCTTCTGCAGGTCGCCCACCATTGAGCAGGCGACCGTCAGCGCGTCTATGCCTTCATAGGGCTTTGCCGCATGCGCCGCCGAGCCCGTGACCAGCACATCGAACGTATCGCAGGCGAGAGTGTAGGGACCCGGGCCGACGGCCACCTTGCCCGACGGCGTATACGGATCGACATGGAGGCAGATCGCGGCATCGACGTCGTCGAGAAGCCCTTCCTCGACCACCCGTTTGCCGCCTGACGGTTCATCTTCCTCGGCCGGCTGGAAGATCAGGCGAACCGTTCCGCCGAAACTGTCGCGTGAGCGATTGAGATGCGCGGCGACCGCGAAGCCCATCCCGGCATGGGCGTCATGACCGCAGGCATGCATCACGCCCGGATTTTTGGATGCAAAATCGACACCGGACTCCTCCTCGATCGGCAAGGCGTCGATATCGGCACGGATAGCCACCTTGCGGTTCGAAGGCCGGCCGGTGCCGACGATGTCGACGGCAAGCCCGTAGCCGGCCACATCACGGATTTCGGTGATCCCTTCCTTTGCAAGCATCTCGCGCAAATAGCGCTGCGTGCCCGCTTCCCGGTTCGACAGCTCGGGGTGGCAGTGCAGATGGCGCCGGATCTCGATCATCCGATCGAGAATTCCGGCATCGATGTCGGGCGCGGCATCGCTCGTCGAGGACGGCCGGTCAGGTTTTGACATGGATATCCCGCGGGAACTTCGTCAGTGTCTCGTTGCCGGTCTCGGTCACCAGAATGGTTTCGCTGACCTCGATGCCCCATCCGTCCATCCACATTCCCAGGATGGAATGGACGACATTGCCGGGCTGCAGCACCGTCTTGTCGCCTGGCCGCAGGCTGATCGTATGCTCGCCCCAATCCGGCGGATAGGCAACGCCGATCGAATAGCCGATGCGCGATTCCTTCTTCAGCCCGTGACGCGCAATGACCTTGCGCCAGGCGGCTTCGACCGCCTCGGCGGTCGTGCCTGGACGGGCGGTCTCGAGCACCGCATCCATGCCTTCGATCACCGCCTTTGCCGTGTCCGCGACGCGGGCCGGCGTCTTGCCGAGCTGCATGGTCCTGGCAAGCCCGGCGGCATAGCGGCGGCAGACGCCGGCGAGTTCCAGCGCGATGGTTTCGTCCTTTCCGAACCGCCGGTCGCTCCACATGATGTGCGGGGCAGAAGCGTTTTCGCCGCCGAGGATCGTCGGCGGCAGCGCCGTGATGTCGCCGGCGAAATCAGGGCTGCCGGCGATCTGCGCCGCCTGGATGGAAGCAATCGCGTCGCATTCGCGCACGCCCGGCGCGATGACTTCGTAGGCCCGCGCGACCGCCGCCTCGGCCAGCCTCGACGCCTTGCGCAGGTAGTCAATTTCCGGCGCCGATTTCACCGCGCGGATCCAGTTCACGAGCAGGTCGGCGTCGTGCCATTTGGCGTTGGGAAGGCCGGCGACGAGCCGCGCATGCGCCTTCGGCGAGAAATAATAGGCTTCGAGCTCGATGCCGATGGGGCGGTTGCCCCAGCCCTTGGCGACGATCCAGGCCGCGATCCAGTCCATCGGATGCCGGTCGGCGCGCTGGACATGGTCCTCCGGGAAGCCGACGACGTTTTCCGGCTTCATCCAGGCCGTCAGCAAGCCGCCGGCCGCATCCATGGCGCGGCCGATCCAGACCGGCTCGGCATCCTCGATGGGAACAAGCACGACCTGCGGAGTATAGAACGACCAGCCGTCATAGCCGGTGATGTAGTGCTGGTTGGCGACGTCGTTGACGATCAGGAGTTCGATGCCGCGCCTGGCCATCTCGGCGCGGATTTCTCCGAGCCGCCGCTGGTACTCTGCGCGGGCAAAAGGCAGTTCAATCATCTTTTCTCCTCATCGGATCGATCTGGTCGGGGACGAAGCCCTATCGTCCTACCATCGCGGTGGTTTTGAGCGACGACAATCGGCCAGGACGGTGCATAGGCAGGGCCTACCGAGCAGTCTCGGCTTGCCAGCCGCATGGTCAGTTCCACCTGCCTTGAACGAGCCGATGACCTGTTCGCCGAATAAGAGAGCGATTGACTCGAAGTAAGTTGTAGGATGATATGTATCACCTGATATCCAGACATGAATCTCCATGACCGTTCATAGCCTCTCGCCGGAAATACTCAGCGCCATGGAAGGCGCCGTCGGCCGAAACGGCATTGCCGCCGAGCCGGCTGGAATGGCGAAATATCTGGGCGACTGGGCGGGCGATTATCGCGGCCGAGCGCTTGCCGTGCTGCGGCCCGGCTCGGTCGGCGAAGTCCAGGCCCTGATGCGTTTGTGCAACGAGCTTGGGCTCGGCATCGTTCCGCAAGGCGGCAACACCGGGCTGGTATCGGGCGCGATCGACAGCAAGGGCGGCGGCCTGGTTGTCTTGAGCCTGGAGCGGCTGAACGCCATCCGGCAGATCGATAGAGACAATTTCACGCTGCAAGCCGATGCCGGCTGCGTGCTGCAGACGATCAAGGACGCCTGCGAGGTGCGAGATTGCCTCTTTCCGCTCGCGCTCGGCGCGCAAGGCAGCTGCCAGATCGGCGGCAATGCGGCGACCAATGCCGGCGGCGTCAACGTGCTGCGCTATGGCATGGCGCGCGACCTGATCCTCGGTCTCGAAGTCGTGCTGGCGGACGGCGAACTGTGGAACGGCTTCTCCGGTCTGCGCAAGAACAACAGCGGCTACGACCTGAAGCAGCTTTTCATCGGCTCCGAAGGCACGCTCGGCATCATCACCGGTGTCGAGGTCAAGCTGTTTCCGAAACCGGCGCGAACCGAGACCGCTTACCTCGGCCTAGCCTCGTTCGAGGCGGCCGTGGCGCTGTTCAACCAGGCGCGCCGCGACTGCTCGGACCTAGTCTCCGCTTTCGAGATCATCGGTGCCGAATGCATCGAGCTTGCCAAGCTGATCGACCCGGCGATGAGGGCACCGGTCGCCGCGCCCGTCCACGTGCTGATCGAATTGTCATCCAGCGCTGCTATCGACCTCAACAGCTTGCTGGCCGGCCTCCTCGGCGATGCCATCGAAAATGGCCTTGTAACCGACGCGGTTCTCGCCGCGAGCACGACGCAGGCCAGGAGTTTTTGGGTGATCCGCGAAGGTCTGGTCGAAGGCCAGGCCAAGCGTGGCTATCATGTGCGCACTGACCTGTCGGTGAGGATTTCCGACATCCCCAGCCTCATCGAAAGAGCCCGCCGCTTCGTCGCGAATGACCATCCCGGCTGGATCCCGCTCGCCTACGGCCACGCCGGTGACGGCAACATCCACTTCAACGTGCTGCCTCCGCTCGAACTTGCCGAGGATGAAGCCCGTGCCCGGGGCGCCGAAGTCATCGCCGGGCTCTATGAAATCGCCATCGGTCTCGGCGGCTCGATCAGCGCGGAGCACGGCATCGGCCGCAGCCGCCGCAAGGAATTCTGGGCCGGGCTTTCGCCGGCGCATCGCCGCATGGTCGCGGCGCTGAAGGGCGCACTCGACCCCAAGGGCCTGATGAATCCCGGTTGCCTGTTGCCCGCGACGGAGACTTTTCCATGAAGCAGAGACTGGCCGCCATCGGCACTGTCGAGACATTGCCGCACCGGGTCGCCGCCTTCCTCAGCCGCGAGATCGAATCCGGCGAATTGAACCCCGGCGCGCGCCTGCCGACCGAGCAGGAATTGTCCGAAAAATTCGGCGTCAGCCGAAATGTCGTGCGCGAGGCGATCGCCCAGCTTCGCGCCGACGGCATGATCGAGGCGCGCCAAGGCATCGGCGCCTTCGTGCTGGCGCCCGAGCAGCGGGCAGCGATCCGCATCGACCGCGAGGCGCTCAAGGACACGCACAACATGGAGCGGCTGTTCGAACTGCGCTGCATCCTCGAGGCCGAATCGGCGGCGCTGGCAGCGGCGCGCCGCAATCAGGGCCATCTCGATTCGATCAAGGCTGCGCTCGACCGCATGGGCGGCGAGGAGCGCTGGGAAGAAGGCAGCATCGACGCCGACCTGCTCTTCCACCGCGAGATCGCGCGCGCCACCGGCAACAGCTACATCCACACCTTCATTTCCTTCGTTTGCGAGCAGATCCGCCACTCGATCCACTACGCGCGCATGACGAACCCGCTGCACGACCTCGTCGAGATCAATGTCGGCGAACATGTGCGCATCTATGAGGCTCTGGTGGCGGGCGATCCGGCTGCGGCGGAGGCGGCGATGCGCACGCATATCGTCGGCGCCGCCAACCGCGTCGGCGTCAAGCTGCCGCTCTCGAAAGACACCGGAGCGAAATAGCCATGCCTGCGAGCGTCACCCGCATCTCCGACGTCTGCCTGCTGGTCGAAAATATCGAACGGACGGTCGATTTCTACGTCGACAAGCTCGGCTTCCGCTTGCGCCGCCGCGCCGAAGGCTTTGCCGATTTCCATGGCGAGGGCGTGACGCTCGCTGCCTGGGAGCTCGACCACATCAACCGGCACACCGGCGTGTCCAACCTGAGATCGCCGCGCCACGCGCACAAGGTTTGTGTCGCCGTGCAGCTCGACACACCGGCCGACATCGACCGCATGCACGCTGAACTCAGCGCCAAGGGCGTGCCCTTCTACGGTCCGCCGGAAAACTACGTCTGGAAGGCGCGCTGCGCCTATTTCAGCGACCCGGACGACACGCTCTGGGAGCTTTACGCCTGGCTCGACGGCGGCCCTGGCGATTACCACGACGAACAGCCGTAGACGACGCCGCGCCGAAGGGAACGGCGCCTGGAGAAGAGACGAAAAAAGTCTGCAACAGGAGCGAAAAATGAGTGGGAACAGGGACTTCGAATTGAACCGCCGTGCTTTCGTGAAAGGCGGCATGGCAGCGGTGGCCGCCGTATCTGCCGGCATGCAGCTGGTGCTGACGCCGGGCGCCAAGGCCGCGGGCAAGGTCGTCATCCAGTATGACTGGTTGATGTCCAACGGCCAGATCGGCGATATCGCGGCCGTCGCCAACGGCTATTTCAAGGACGCTGGGCTGGAGGTCGAGTTCAGCCCCGGCGGCCCCAACGCGTCGACCGTGCCGCCGGTCATTTCGGGCGCCGCGCAGCTTGGGCAGTTCTCGGAAACGCCGCAGCTCTATTCTGCCCGCGCCAGCGGCGTGCCGATCAAGATCATCGCCTGCGGCTTCCGTACCGGTCCTTACGCATTGACCTCGAAACCGGCCAAGCCGATCCACAGTGTCTCTGATCTCAAGGGCAAGAAGATCGGCATCCAGCCGACGGCACGCTTCGTCATCGACGAGATCCTGGCCAAGAACGGCATGGACCCCTCGGAGGTGACCATCGTCAATGTCGGCTTTGACAAGGCGCCGCTGGTGCGCGGCGATGTCGACGCGATCGGCGGTTGGATTACCAACACCCAGGCGCTCAGCGTCGTCGGCGACGACCGCATCGACCTTCTGACGCGCGACCTTGGGCTGAGCTCCTACGCCGATGTCTATTTCGCCACCGACGCGGCAATCGAGAAGGATCCTGAGACGCTGGCGAAGTTCATCGGCGCCGTCGGCAAAGGCTGGGGCTGGGTGCATGCCAATCCGCAGGAAGCGGTGAAGAAGATGGTCGCCGCCTATCCGGAAATGGATCTCGGCTGGGAGGAGAAGACGGTCAATCTGGTGCTGAAGCTCTCCTTCGACGGCGCGACCGCCAAGGACGGCTGGGGCACGTTCGATCCGGCCTCGATCGAGGAGCAATTGGCGCTGCTCGATAAGGTCGGCCAGTATCCGAACGGACGCCCGGCCGCCGCCGATGTCTACACCACCAAGATCCTGGAGCTTTCCGCCGCGGACCGGCCCAAGCTCGACGCGCCCGCGGCCTGATGCCAAGCGCGATTGAGGCCCGACAGCTGGATGTCGGCTATGGCGGCCGGCAGGCGGCCGTCAAAGTGCTCGCCGGCCTCGACTTGACCGTCGCGGCCGGCTCCTTCCTGTCGATCCTGGGGCCGTCAGGCTGCGGCAAGTCCACCTTGCTCCGCGTGGTGGCCGATCTGCTCGATCCGCTCGGCGGCACGATCAGAGTATTGGGCGAGACGCCGCATGCAGTGCGCTCGCGGCGCGATGTCGGCTTCGTCTTCCAGGATTCGACCCTCCTGCCCTGGCGCACGGTGCGCGACAATGTGCGCCTGCCGCTTGGCGTCGGCCTGCGCAGCCTGACACGCAAGATCGAGGATCGCAGCACGGAACTGCTTGAATTGATGGGGCTCGGCGCCCTCAGTGAGCGCCTGCCGCACCAGCTCTCCGGCGGCCAGCGCCAGCGCGTGGCGATCGCGCGCGCTTTGCTCGGCGAACCGAAACTGCTTCTGATGGACGAACCCTTCGGCGCGCTGGACGAGATCACGCGCGACCGGTTGAACGACGAGCTGTTGGCGCTCTGGCGGCGCAGCGGCACGACCATCCTCTTCGTCACCCATTCGATCGCCGAAGCCGCCTATCTCGGCGAGCGCGTCATCGTGCTGGCCGCCAATCCGGGACGTGTCGTCAAGGACCTCGACATGCGGCCCCTCAAGCAGGAAGGCAATCGCTGCAAGCGCGAGGATGCGGCGATGGTCGCCGCCATGGCCGATCTGCGCGTGGCGCTGGAGCGCGCATCGTGAGACAGGCGCCGCTCTCCCCGCAAACGACGGTTGCGCTTCCGGTCCTGGGCGCGGCTTCGATCCTGCTTGCCTGGCAATACATTCTGCCGCTGCTCGGCGTGCCGGCCTATATCGTGCCGACGCCGACGGCCATTTTCGGCGTCTTCCAGAAGAACTTTTCGCTCCTCATGGACAATCTCAGGCCGACGCTGATCGAAGCGCTGGCCGGCTTCGTCATCGGCAATCTCGCTGCCGTGCTGCTGGCCGTGCTCTTCGTCCACAGCCGCGTCCTGCAGGCCGCCTATTTCCCGATCGTGCTCTTCTTCAACACCATCCCCATCCTGGCGCTGTCGCCGATCATCATCCTGATCTTCGGCCTCGGCATGACGCCGAAGATCGTCATCGCCGCGGTGATCTGCTTCTTCCCGACGCTGGTGAACATGATCCGCGGCCTCGATTCGGCCAGCGGCAACGAACACGAGCTGTTCCGGGTGCTGTCGGCGACACGCTCGGAGATCTTCTGGGGCCTGCGCCTGCCCCGTGCTCTGCCGATGTTGTTCTCGTCCCTCAGGATCGCGTCGGCCACCGCCGTGATCGGCGCCATCGTCGGCGAGTGGATCGGCTCGGACAAAGGGCTCGGCGCGCTGATCATCCAGGCGACCTTCAACTATCAGTCCGACCGGCTCTACGCCGCGATCATTCTTTCGTCGTCGCTGTCGATCGCGCTGTTCTGCCTGGTGGTCCTCGTTGAGCGGCGGATCATTAGATATTGAGCCCCGGCCGCCCGTAGGACCGCCCGAGTTAACAATGGTCTCCCGATCAGGCATTCATCGCGCATTTAATCCGCCTGCTGTAGGATGCCGGCGTACAACCAAACCGGGAGACAATTCGTGTTAAGAACTTTTCACGTCTCGATCCGAGCAACGCTGGCCTTCATCTGCCTCGTCGGCTTGGCCGCGGCCGCTACGGCCCTGTTCCCTACCACCGCGTCGGCGCAGCAGCTGCGGCGATGCGCGAATGAGGGTGGCATTTGCCGCCTGCCCTACCCCACGGAAGTGGTCTACGGCGCGCGCGGTCGAATGACCTCCCGGTTTTTCGATCGTCGAGCCGTCCCTTGCTCGAATCGCGTTTTTGGCGACCCCGCCCCCGGCCGCGAGAAGGCCTGCTATTTCGTGGCGCGTGGCGGCGGCTACGGCGATGACAATGATTACGGGGACGATGACTACGGCTCGCGCCCAGGCCGTGGCGAATGGGTCGCTTGCGCCAGGGAGGGTGAATTCTGCGATTTCCGCGGCCGCGCGATGGTCAGATACGGCGCACGTGGCCAATACACCCAGGACGTCTTCAGGAACGGCGTTCGCTGCGGCAACGACGCTTTCGGCGACGATCCTGCGCCCGGCGCTCACAAGCGCTGCTACGTCAGGCAGTAGCGGCCTGACCGCAGCTCGATAAGGCGGTGGCCCTGGCAAGGGCCGCTGCCGCGTTCTGCTTCAGCTTGTTCGGCGTAATGGTGGGCGATGACGGGCTCGAACCGCCGACATCTTCGGTGTAAACGAAGCGCTCTACCAACTGAGCTAATCGCCCGCCTGAGCGCGGACCTTTAAGCAGTTAGGCTCGGCTTCGCAAGGCCAAATGAACCGTACGGCGCGCCTGTCGCGGCAGGTTTTCCCCGGCCTCGACGCCGCTGTCAAAAAACCTTCTCCTGATTGCTGTAATGGTTGAAAGCCGCGCTTGACACCCGCAGGCGAACCCCTTATCCAGCGCCTCAACGACGACACGCCTGACACGTGCTCGTCAGTGCGCGGGTGTAGCTCAGTCGGTTAGAGTGCCGGCCTGTCACGCCGGAGGTCGCGGGTTCGAGCCCCGTCACTCGCGCCATCTTTTCAATGAGTTAGCCGTTGGGTAGAGGGTGAAAAGTCTGAACGCCAGACCGGCAATTCAGACTTTTAGCTCTTTTTGTTCCCCCTCAGAGCTCGCCTTCCCTCCCGTCTGGCATCGTCGGCGCGCCTCACCATTTCGACTTGGACCGGCACATAGGTTTGCTCGAGCTTCTTCGATTCGGACAGCGAGTTCGCCAGTTTGGCCGAAAGGGCAGTGCCTTCGACACCGCCCGCCACAGCCTCGGTGCTCCCCGAGCGGCGGAAGTCCAGCATCATGCGGGTGTCACCGGGGAACACCAGTTTTCGAATGTCACGAAAATCCTCTGAGAAAGAGTTCTTCCGGTAAGCGGCGCCGCGGCGGGTACGGAAAATCTCCATGCTGCCGATTGGCTCGGCCTCGCCGAACTGCTCGCGCAGATACCAGTTGAACAGCCGCTCGGTGCGCCGCGACAGCGTCAGGACGCCGTCGCGGCCCGTCTTGCCGCGGGTAATATCAAACCAGATGCCCTTGTCGTCCTGGCGCTTCTGCGACAACTTCAGCGTGCGAGCGTCGACGGGAGCCACAGCTCCGTCCCACATACACGCAAGGGCGGCAGCAAGCCCCTTATATCCCTCGCGAATCGCGCGTTTGATCAGACGGACGGCTTCGCCCTCATTCCAAGTCGCTGAGCGTCCTTTCGGCTCGGTGTTGACAACGGCAAGAGACGGATCCTGATCCTTCTCGCAATATTTCAATGCCGCCATCACCTTCCATAGCGCGCGCCATATCTTCAGGGCACGGTGAGCCTCGCGCAGGCTGATACCGTCCTCGATCGCCTGGCGCCATTCCGAGATCGCCGGCATCGTCACCAGTTTCGGCGAGAATTTGCCAAAGACCGACCCGATGTATTTCCAAGCTCTCTCCCAATCCTCGCGCGTCCGGACCGCCTTTTTCGCCCACTCGTTGGTGCCGCGGTAGACGAAGAACGCCTCCCCGACCGAGCCGACCGGCCAGGTTTCCACGATCGGCGCCGGCGTTGCCTCGTCCGCCGGCGCGTCCCGCTCGTCCCAAGCCTTGTTCAACTGCTCGGCTATCGCCCACGCGGACGGCCCGTCCGGGCCGCACGATTGCGGCTTGAAGCCTGCAGCGCGCATCACGGCCGTGGGCTGCCAATAGCCCCGTCCCTTGATAACGCTGTAGTAGCGAACCTTCACTTTGCCCATGCCTTACCCCGCACAGCCGCAAGCATCGCAGCTTGAGCGGAAGCCGGATCGTCGGCCCGGGTCAAACCCACCTGCGCATCGATCCACTTGTCCACAGCTTCTAAACAGTAATTCCCCAGCACCCGGTCGGGCTTCGGGAAGCCTGTGCCCTCGAGCTCGGCGCGCTTCGCTTCGAATACGGCCGGCGTCACGCCGAGGCGCCGAGCGATCTTCTCCGGCGGGACCATACGAGGGTCGATCACGAAGCGGATTGTCATGGGTCGGGCATCTCCAACCACACCTCATATTCAAGAGTCATCTCCTTGAACTTCGCCGCCGCCTCTTCCTCGTAATCAAGGTCGACGCGGCTTTCGACCCCGCACCGGCGGTAAATAAATGCCTTGGCAGCGTCCGGTGTCTGGACCTCGGCCCAAAGCCGAAACGCTCCCTCGTTGCAGAGAATGCCCGCGCGCTGCGCCAGCGGGCCGCCTTTGCGTGGTGGCGACTCCGCCTGGCCAGCGGGCGGCGGCGATGGTGGGGGCTCTGGCGGCGGCAGGCGGAATTCGCCTGCCTCGATCATTGCCAACAGCTTCTCGTGGTCGAAATCCGGCGGAACGGCGATTGAGCGTTCGGCCCACGGCTCAACCAGATCGACGACCACCGCCTCGTCCTCGACCACAATTTTCCATCCCGCACTGGATCCGGCACGCTCGTCCCCGACAAGCAGGCCCAGCGCCTCGCGCAGCGGGATCTCAAAGCGATGCACAACCGTCGGCGTCATGATGTACGCTTCCCTGGCATGCTGGTCGAATCGCTGAGGGATATACTTGCCTTCAGCGGAGAGAAAGATAGCTTGGCGATCCCTTGCTGCCGAATGACGGAACTCCGATGGGCTCGTTGGTCGCCGACTGTATTGAGTGCAACTCGAAAAAAATTACGATGACTTTGGTCGCGTATTCGTGTCCGACCTCCCCAAGAAATCAGGGCGGTGGTTACCCTTTCGGGTACGTCTTTGCGGTTTGCTCGCATTGTGAAAAACCATTGATATTTACAGTCCACACGAGCGGAAACGCGTCGTGGCCATCCCTGGCCGAATTGTTGCGCACCTATTGTTCCGGCGGTGCCGACAGGAACCTTAATGGGCAGAACGTTCTTATCGCCCCGTTTTTTAGCCGTCTGCCTGATACTCAGCTGCCGAACCACATTCCGCAGGATGTAGGAAAAGCTCTGACTCAAGCAGAAACGAACTTTTTGCAGGCTGGGCATGAAGAAGCAGCCGCTACGATGTATCGCCGAGCGCTTGAGCGAGCGCTTAAAGCCACCCATCCTGGCCTGCCAGGAGCATTGGCGTCGCAGATTAAGGAACTCGTGAGGACCGGTGTCATGCCCAAGGCAATGGGCGACTGGGCCGACGAAATCCGAGTGATAGGGAACGACGGCGCCCATGACGACCAGGTTGAACGGTCTGACCTCATCGCGGCCCGGGGCTTCTGCGATGCGTTCCTGAAGTATCTCATCACCCTGCCAAAAGAGGTCGAAATTCGTCGACAGTCGCCATAGCGCGCGATCCCCGATGCCGGACGTCATCTTGTAGTGGCTCATCAGAACGGGATCTCGTCGTCGAGCTCGCGGCTCGACTGGTTGCTCTGCTGGCGCCTGTTGCCGCCGCCGGACCGGCCGTCATCGCGCCGGCCGCCACCGCGATCATCATCGCGCCGGTCGCCGCCGCCGTTCTCGTTCCTCGAGTCGAGCATCTGCAGTTCGCCGCGGAACTTCTGCAGCACAATCTCGGTCGTGTAATGATCCTGGCCGTCTTTAGTCCATTTGCGGGTCTGTAGCTGACCCTCAATGAAAACCTTCATCCCCTTCTTGAGATATTGCTCGGCGACCTTGGCGAGGCTGTCGTTGAAGATGACGACCTGGTGCCACTCGGTCTTCTCCTTGCGCTCACCCGAGTTTTTGTCCCGCCAGGACTCGGATGTGGCGATGCGAAGGTTGACGACCGGGTCGCCGCTATTCAGGCGACGGATATCGGGATCAGCACCGAGATTCCCGACGAGGATTACCTTGTTGACGCTTCCGGCCATTTCAGTTGCCTTTCTCTCTCAGTGCTTGTTCTTTGGCGTGGTTGAGCTCGGTCATCGCGTCATGCGAGCCGCCGGGCCTATCGGGGTGGCGCTGTGCCGCTAGCCGTTTGAAGCGGCTCTCGATTACGTCGCGGGTGATCTGCGGCTCGTCCTGGGGCAGGAAATCCATGACCTCGCGCCAGCCTTTGTTTTTCGGCGCCGGCAACGCGGTGAAGCCGCGGAACGTTGCACGCACGATATGGAGGCCGCCGTGCCGCATCTCGGTGCGGCGGGCCTCGACGATGTGGTGGATGGCCTGAAGATTGTCCTCGACCTTGGGGTAGCGGTCGACGGCGATGCAGACCTGCATGCCGTCCCAGACGAACCAGACCGCCACGCCCGGGTCCGCAGGCCGCTCGACGCCGAGCGTGACGTTTGACGAGATGACCACATTCTCGACGCGCTTGCCGCTATCGCCAGCGAAGAGGGTGAGCGACGAGTTGACGTTCTTGAGCGCCGTCGACAGGGCCGTCTTGAACTTTGAGGCGACCTTGTTGGTCGTCCTCGGCATAGTCTCGGGCCAGGTAAGCGGATAGCGTTGCGCCTCCATCACATCACCACCGTGATTTTCTCGGCCGCTCTGGTCAGGCCCGTGTAAAGCCAGCGTGCGCGATCGGATTGAAAGGTGCCGCTTTCGTCAAAGAGGCAGACCGTGTCCCATTGGCTGCCTTGGGCTTTGTGAACGGTAAGCGCGTAGCCGAAGTCGAATTGCTGCAAGCCGTTGAGTTCCCGCCACGGGATTTCGTTGCCCTGCCCGCGGAAGAATTCCTCGCGGACCCGGACGTCGATGGGGGTGGTCGAGTCGAAGTCGAGCGACGTTACATGCATCCGGATGCAGTGATCGTTGAGGTGGCCCTTACGACGCTTGAGGAGTTCGACCACCTGCCAGAGCCCGCCGTTGAAGATACCTTTGTTACGGTCGTTCTTCAGGCAAACAAGCTGGTCGCCGGGCTCGGGCAAGTCGCTCATTCGGCCAAGCAGTTCACGCATGCGGGTGTTGTAGGCGGCCCGTGTCTTATTGAGGCCGACGAGCACCTGGCTCGCTTGCAGCACGTGATCCTGGGTTAGCGCCGATCGCCTGATGACCTCGCTCGGTCCGTAGGTGCCGAATTCCAGGCGGCCGCCCTCGCGGATGGTTGTCGCCATCCGCACGATCGGGTTCTCGGCCGCCTGCCGGTGGATTTCGGTAAGCATGACGTCCGGCTCGGCGTCGGTGAAGAAGCCACCGCCCCGCACTGGCGGAAGCTGGGCGGGGTCGCCGAGCACTAGGACGGGTACACCGAAGGACAGGATGTCCTTGCCGATCTCTTCGTCTACCATCGAACATTCGTCGATCACGAAGAGCGCCGCATCGCCGAGGTCGTCGATGTCGCGAAGGACGAATTTCTTGACCCCGGTTACGTGGTCGAATTCGACTGCGTATATGGTGGCGTGAATTGTCATGGCGCCAAGGCAGCCGTTCTTCCGCATCACCATGGCGGCCTTGCCGGTGTAGGCCATATAGTGCACCTGGCCTCGTAGTCCGCCGGCGAAGTGCCGCGCGAGCGTCGTCTTGCCGGTGCCCGCGTAACCGAACACGCGGAAGACCTGCTTGCGGGAGAGGCCGCTGCCATACCATGCTGCGACGGCGTCGAGCGCGGCAGCTTGCTGTGGCGACCAGTTGCGAACCTCAGCCATGATGCAACCCCGCACCTTTGCGAACGCGCAGCTCGTAACCAAGTCCGGCCGAGCCTTCGATCAGCATGCCCCACTGCTTCAGGGTGGCGATGTCGCGATAGGTCTGGCGGACTGAAGCTCTACTGGCAGCGGCCAGCTTGTCGGCCGTGGTGATGCCCTTCCGGAGCGCCACAACGATTTTCCCCATGCGGATGGTGGCCTTGGTCATCAGAATCTCTCCATCTCCCGACGCCACGCGTCGGGGTCTTGGTCGAAAATCTCTGGTTGCGTGGTCTTGGCTGGCGGCCGCGTCTCGGCCGGGCTGTCGGCACGGCGCACGAGCTCGAGGCGCGCCGTATGCACCACGTCTTCGTGCTCTGGCTCATTGCGCATGTTCGACTTGTTGACGATCCAGTCGAGGTAATCCCACGGCAGTTCGGTGAACGACATGCCGGCGTGCTTGCCGAAGGCCATCTTCAGCAGACGGATCGGGTTGGCCGAGATCTCGACCATGGTCTCGACCGGCAGCACGCGCAGGAGGTCGAGTAAGATGTGCGCAGTCGTCCAACTGTCGGGGCCGGCCCTGTGCACCGGCTCCATCTGCTTAGCACCGCCGCCGAGGCCGAGCGCGTACCAGAGAGCGCCGTTCTTGTGGGACTCGAGGTCCGGATAGACTTCCTTCGCGCATTTGAACGTACAGATGCCGGGCTTACCTGCTTTCAGCAGAGGCTCGTCGAAGGCCAGTTGGTGGCAGCAGATGTAGTCCGGGCCGGGCGATATCAGCGCGCGCGCATAGTCGGGCGACATTCCGGTCGCCGCTTCCTCATCGGTGATGTGATGAGCAGCGCGCGCACCGGGGGTGATCGGCATGCCGGGGTTGACGAGGCGAGCATGGGGCCCGCTCTCGATCGCCCACCCGGTTGGGAAGAGGCGGACGTCGGTCCAGCCGATCTCAACCAGTTCCTTGGGGTCGGTGAGCCCGGTCGTCTCCGTGTCGACGACGCGGATGAGGGTCAGGGGTGCGGTCACGTTGCAACCCCGAGGTTTTTCAGTTCGGCGTTGATCTCACCGATCTTCCCGGCAGCAACGGTGAGCAGCAACTCGATCATCTTGTTGCCGAACTGCTCTTCGACGTCGAGCTCGCGCAGGAGATGCGCCAAGGGCCATTTCTGCGCGTGGCCGTCGCCGTGATCCATCGTAATGGCGGCGTTGTTCAAGCCGTTGATTGTCGTGACGGTTTTGAGTCCGTCGAGGGTGCGCTGATATTTGCCGCGCACTTCGATCAGATGAGCAGCCCGCCGAACATCGGTGTGGCTCATCGGCGTTGGGGATTTGGCCTCAGCCATGGGCCACCCCCGCCGCGGCGGCCGACGCCGGCGGCTGAAATTGCGGCAAGGTCGAGAGCGCGACCAGGACAGTGGCGAGCATCTGCAGACCGGCGGGCTGGGTCATCGCGCGGCTGTCGCCCGACAGGATCCTCTCTGCGAACTCGACGCCGCCTTCGAACCCGATCGGGCCGCAGATCAGGCGGTCGTCGACTCCGACCAGGACGACGTCGCCGGCCTTGTAGGGGATCTTGACCTCACCTTCCTTGCCGAGCACGACGGTGTGCCCGGGCTCGGTCACGCACATGACGCGCACGGCGCCGCGCTGGAAGGTGTCGATCACCTCGGCGTGGATCTCCATCATGCTGCTTTCCCTTCCTGCCTGACGACCTTCACCTTGGTGACGATCAGGTCGGTGGTGGCGCGGACCGCCGCTCCTGCGGCGGCCGGCGTTGCTGCGGGCACGTCACGATGCGTGCCGTCGGCTAGGTGGACGCGGAAGGTCGTCATGCGAGCCACCCGAGCAACCAGAAGAGCCCGAGGAACGGCAGGACCGTGATCCAGGCGATCGCGACCAGCATGAAGACGACGCTGGCAGCAACCGCGAGGATGGCGGCGAGGACTGCGCCGAGAGCTCTCATGCGGCCGCTCCTCTCGGGACCAGACGACCCTCGCCATCGGTGCCGCCGCCGTTCTCGCCTTCGTAGATCGCGCGTTTCGCGGCATCGGCGGCTTTGCCGAATGTGCCGGCCTCGTCGCCGCGGCGGTCGAAGCCGAATGCGCCGGCGGTGGCCCGCCGAAGCGTCTGCAGAAGCGATAGCTGCTCGGTCAGCTCGTCGATGCTCTTGTCGAGCTCGGCTACGAATGCGGCCGACGCGCCACGCGTGGCCTCAGTGCGGGTGATGCCGAACGTGGTCATTGGCGATCGCCCTCCTCATCCGGCTCACTTTCGTCGACGTCGCCGTTGTCCTCGGGGTCGCCGTCGAAGCCGGCGAGATACCCTTCGAGCAACTGCTCGTTGGCCTTGAATTTGGCCGGCACCGCTTTCCGGCTGCGGCCATCTTCACGAGCGGTGGCACCGGCTTTGCGCGCCTCCTCGACCGTGAGTTCGGAATTGGTGGCGCCCGAGGACTCACCCTCGGGCGCCTGGCGCGACGCCGATGCCGGTCGTTCGTCGCGCCGTTCCGCATCGGCGGGGGGCTGGGCTGATGCGGATTTCTTGTCGGATGCCGTCACCTTGTCGCCGGCGCCGGCACCGGTCTCCTGGTCCATCGGCACCTGGGAATTGTGTTCGATGAGGTTTCCCCGCCCGCCGTCGGCGAGCTCGTCGAGCTGCTGCGCGAGGCTGCCCGAGCGCCGGCGGGTATCGGGCTGGCGCTCCAAATCGTAGAGGGCGTTGTCCCGGTCGAGCACCTGCTGGATTTCACGGGCGAACGGCAAGCGTTTGGCGAGACGCTTCATCGGCGTCTTCTTCGCCATCTCCTCGAACCAGTCGGCCCACGGGCCACTGTCCTTCGCCTTGGATTTGGAGCGGACCTTGGCGACGTCGTCCATGTCGAGGACTTCGGCAAACACGCCGCCACCCTCGGACGCCTTCATCACGACGTGCGCATAGACCCGCCGCATGATGTTCTTGTCGCGATCCTCGGCCGGTTCATGCTCGAGGTGTTCGCCCTCGTCGTCCTTCCAATAGCGGAAGTGGTCACCCCCATAGACAATGTCCATGCTGGCCGACTTGACCTTGCCGGTGTTGTAGATCTTGGTCAGGATCCCACGGACCATGGGGAGCCACTGCACCTTCTTGATCCAGACATCAGGGTCGGTCTTCTTCTCCTTGGGAAGCTTGGTGTTGTAGACGACCAGCGCGCCCTCGCGCTTATCCGGCACCAGGCCGTCGTTCGCAGCGGCAAGGCAGGATTCGAAGAGGGACACGCGGTCAGCGGCGAGGAGTTCTGGCGCCGCCATCACCGCCTGCATCACAACGCTCTTGAACCTCTGCGGCGTGATCTGTGGTGGAAGCGCCTCTGCAAAGCTGCCAAGCCGCTGTTCGAGTTGAGCGCGGAAAGCCACCATCTGCGGCGGCTGGCGCTCTTCCGTCTTCGTCATTGCGTTCATAAGGGCACTCCTCTTGTGGCCGCGATCAGCCGCGGAATCGGGTCTTCTCGTCCTGGAAGATGCGGACGCCCTTGAGCGGCCGGGTGTTCTTGAATTTCTTGACGTGGGCGCGGATGGCCTTCTCGATCTCGGCCACGCTGAATTGGTCGCGCAGCTCGGCGACATCGACCTTCTGCCAATCCTCGACTGCAAAGGTCCAAGACGACGACGACGAGATCGTGCCGGCGTCGGTCCTGGTCGGGCCGATGCCGGCCGTCGATGCTGCGGCGGCGAGCCGGTCCGCCTTCTGTTCGGCCGCAATGGCCTCGTTCACGATGACGTCGGCGACCACGCTGTGCTGCTCGGCCTGTGCCTCGGCGAGCTTGCGATCGGCCTCTTCCTGGGCGAGACGCGCCGCTTCTGCGGCACGCCTCCTCTCCTCGTCTCGCTTCTTCCTATCGTAGGCGCCGACGATCTCTTCGAACCGCGTCTTGATGCGGTCCATGCGGGCCGCGAGCGCGTTGAAGAACTTGTTGGTTTCTTCGACCTCGTCCCGGAGCGGCTTGGTCGACTCGAGGCGCTTCGCGTCGATCAGCCGTGAGAGTTTGCCGGCGTCGATGCCTATGCTGACCAACGGGTCGCGCTGCTCGTCTTCGGTAACAATGCCCTCCTCACCGAGGGGTTCACGAGCCCGGTTCGCTCTGTCTGCGATACCGTCGACCTGGCCGATCAGATCGGCGAACCTGTCGCGCAGGATGTCGGTCGTGGTGGCTAGGTTGTGGCCGGGGCCGGCGATAGATGGTGCGTCAGAAACTTGCATCGGCGGATTTCCTTGGCTTGATGCGCAATGGGCGCATGGTCGAAGCCTTCACGGTGTAGGCTTCTCGGTCTTGCGTGCGCGCGGTGATCTCCCAGCCGGCAGTGAAGCCGGCCTCGGAATTGCCGAGCGCGTAGATGATCTGGGGTTTGAGGACGTCGGCCTGCTTTGTCGCCTCGGCAGCCTTTTCCTTCAGGGCCTTGTACCGGCCGACGATCCCGTCGAGGTCGGTATCGGATGTCAGGTCGCGACGATCGATGTAGCTCGAGTCATAAACATCGAGCACGACCTCACCGTCTCGCTGCCAGTCGATCGGAGGCTCGCCGCCGTCGCCGACGAGCGCCCAGAACTTGCCGACTTCGGTGACCAGCCGGGTCCAGAGCTTTTCGTGCAGCGGAATATCCACGACATACAGCCGCAGGTTCCCCCGCCAGGTCACAACGACGACGGCGACCATGGCGTAGGCGCAGCCGGTCAGCTTCGCCTCGGCGATTGCCTGGACAGCAATCCACGTTGGTGGCACCACCTCGTCCGTGTCCGAGTCCAGCCAATATTTCCGGAAGGCATCCTCAGATGCGGTCTTGATCTGCAGGTTGCCGAGACCTAGTCGGCCCGGGATCCTGACGAACGCGTCCGGCGTGGCGCCGATGCGCTGGTCGGCATCGCGATAATAGGCGCGGTTGTTCTTGTAGATGATGTCCCAAGTCGGCTGGCGCTTCGCGAGCATCGCGACCGCGACCGGCTCAAGGAGGTTGCCCCGCTCCATTGCCTCGGTCTCTTCGGTATCTTCCCTGACGCGACCAGTCTTCTCCGCCCAAAGTCCGTATGGTGTTTTGTATGGGTGGATGCCGAGCAGAGAGGCCGCGACGGAGGCCGTCACGTCGTGTTGGCGAAGGGCAAGCCATTCCTCGCGGTCTCTGGGATAATGGGTCTCGACCGTCATGGCTGAGCTCCAAGGAACGCGGCCCAGAGGACTTGCGGCAGGATCTCGAAGCAGAGGTAGCCGTACAGTGCCACCACGACCACGCCTGCGCTGGCGCCGAATACGACCGCCCGAACCATCACAGGGGGGCCTTGGCGATCTGCTGCGCCATGTTCACGGCGCAGAGGCGGCGCACCAGCGCATTTTCGGCCGGGGTTAATCTGCCACCAGCCATCCACTTCGATAGGACGGCACGTAGCGCTTCTCGGGTCACACGGGAGGCTGGTTCTGATGGCATCGGTTCGCTCCAATCTGCCTATAGCGTGCATAACGCACTGCAACTGGTCAAGCAGAAAAGTGCGAAACGCACGCAAATTCTTTTGCCGTGCGTTCTGTTGCGGCCGTCTCGCACGCGCGAGTAGCCGCCAACCTTGAGTCGTGGAGCGGTGTACTCGAGGGCGCTTCAAGCGCCCCGCGACTGAGAGGTTTCAGGTTGCAGCTCTACGGTTCATCGTAGAGTGAAACGTCTACCGTAGAGCTATTTGGATGGAGGTTTTTATCTGTCATCCGCGCGATCGCGCTGACGCGCTCGCGCGCAGACTAAAGTCACTTCGTTGTCAGATCGGGGAGCGTCCAAAAGCAGTCCGGCTCGCCTTCGGGCCGAATGCAAGCGTAGAGGGCATCCTCGCTGAGTTGGCGACGGAACGTCTTTTCGCCTTTGTTGAACTCGTGGCAGCCGCGCTCCCGAATCAACTTTTTGAACGCCACGATGTCGGTCTCCTTGAGCAGCCGAAGACCGTCCTTGAAGGCTGTCAGGTCGGTGCATCCGAAAAACGGCTTGGAGATGGACGTCGATTCCTCATCTGCCCAAGCATGCGCCGCCAGGACTAGCGTCGCCACGAACAGCCCTCACGCCCGCAGCCTCAGTTGGCCCTGGATACCTCGCCGCGGCGCCTGGCGCACAGCCGCAGGCGACAGCGTGGCGAAGATCTCGCCAATCCATTCCAGGTGGACGTTCTCAATCGGTGCAGCGTTCCAGGACAGGAGGTTCACCAAGCCGCTACCAGCGCGCATGATGGTCTTGATGAAGCGCCGCCCGTCTGAGGTTCGGACCGCCGCCTCACTCCCATAGAAATCCTCGAGGGGCTTGCGCTGCTCTTTCCAGACCACCACGACCTGTCCCGGCTTGAAGACCGGCAGCATTGATTCGCCGCGAACCTCGAAGGCGATCATGTCGGCCGGCACCGCCAGCGGCAGCTCGATCTGGTAGAGCCCTTCAGGCGGAACTTGCTCGAAGTCAGGCTCGATTTCTGCGCCGGCGCCAAGATACCCAACCACGGGAATAGTCATGGCCTCCGGCTCTCCCTCGCCCGTCAGCAGCCACGCCTCGCTTACACCGAACGCTTTCGCATAACGCGCTGCGGCGCGGACGAGACCGCGTGTGCCATTCTCATGCTGAGCGTAGGAGTCGATGCTCCAACCATAAAAATTGGCAGCATCCCGCGCGGTCTTGAAACCCCGCTTTTTGCGAGCGATTTCAAGGCGTTTCGCGGGGTCGGGGCGATCATCGTATTCCATGACAGTGCATTAAGCACGAAAATAGCGTGCGTTTCGACTTGACTTTGTACAGTGCGTTATGCACGCTTTGGTCATGAGCGAAGCAATCGACATCCGAGCTCTCCGCAAGAGCGTCAACTGGAACCAGGACCGTCTGGCCCGTTATCTCGGGATCGACCGGTCCAGCGTGTCCCACATGGAAAATGGGCGGCCCGCGGTAGGCGCGGTGCTCCGCCTGCTTCAGATGCTCGTCGCGGCAGCGGCCAACGGCACTGCCGACGCGCTCTGCCCGGAAGAACCCGCCACGCAAGAGGCGGCAGAATGATTTCCTTTGCGCGCACCGTCCCGTCCTTCCCGCTGCGCGCTCCCCGGCTCGTAACCCAATCGTGGGTGGAGCCGGCCATGGTGGGCCTCTTGCCGATCCTGATCGGCTTGGTGGCCCACCCCTCTTTCTCGTCCGTTCGGTCATCCCTGTCTCCGTTCATTTCCGTCGCTGGAAATGGAGATACCGATGCCCGATTCCGATCTCTCGGAATTTCGTTCCGAGGCCTCAGAATTCCGTTCGCGAGGGCAGCGCATGTCTAGCCTCGCGTCGGTCCAGCCCCTCACCCGCGAGCTTGGCGGCTTGCTCGCACCAGGCCAAGGCTGGAAGCAGCAGGTCAGCGCGGTTCACCGCGAACTGACCAAACCTTCGTTCGCGTCCTGCCTCGAAGCTCTTACCTGGAACCGCGTCAAGACGTGGTTCTTCGGCGAGGCGCGTCGC
The DNA here is from genome assembly GCF_004963255.1 of Mesorhizobium sp. Classification (GTDB taxonomy): domain Bacteria; phylum Pseudomonadota; class Alphaproteobacteria; order Rhizobiales; family Rhizobiaceae; genus Mesorhizobium. The sequence goes on from NZ_SUGA01000009.1 coordinate 146,000, forward strand.
ATCGACTTCGAGGAGGTCGTCGCCCTTCGCGAACTCAAGGCCCTCGAGGAGGCCAAACGTGAACAAAGAGAATTCATCGCCACCACCAACCGTCTTGCAGCAGCTCTTGCCGCTGAGGGCGCGTCGCTTTCTCGCGTCCAAATGGAAGCGCTGGCGCGCATCGCGGGCCGACCGATTGATGTTCCGGGCAATCATGATGCGGGATCGAGCGGGGCGCTTCGCGGCCTGGCTTGTGCCGGAGTTCCGGTCGGAGGTCGCCTATGACCCGTGGCCCAACTCCAAGAGAGCGCCAGCGCCCATTCTACGCACGTTGGACGCCGGAAGCGGACGAGAGGCTGAAGGCACTTCTCGCCGAGAACCTGTCAGCCTCCCAGATCTCGGAGCGTTTCGGAACCTTTAGCCGGAACGCAATCATCGGCCGGGTGCACCGGCTGAAACTGAGCTTTAGCAAAGCCGCGCCAGCCGCGATCAAGGCGAACAGAGCGCGGTCGACGGCAAGGAAGGGCGCCTCCAAAACGCCGGCCGCGCCGAAGCGGAAGAAGCTGATCGCCGGTATCGAGCATGTTGCTCTCAGGCCGGAAAAGCAGAAGGCGAAGCCGGCGCCGATCGTGCTGCCGCCGCCGGCGCCGTCACCATCGACGCCAGCCGTCATTCCCACTTTCACGACACGCGAATCGTACTTCCTCCCTCTCCCCGATTCCGTACCCGTCGACCTCGCCGACATTCAGGGCGGGGAGTGCCACTGGCCGGTGAACGGCCTCTACGGCAAGGACCCCACCTACTGCGGACGTCCTGCCGACGGCGCCTATTGCCGTGAACATCACCGCATTGCCTACAACCTAGCCCCACCCCCGAAGGAGTATCGCCATGGCGCGAGTTCTTGAGGGCGGCCGCAATCGCGCGTCCGCCGAGGAGGCATCGTCGTATGTCGACGAATGCGACCGCATTGAGCAGGAGCGTGAGCGTCTGCTGCATGACTTGGACGTAGAGTTCAAGGCGAAGAAGCGAGCGATCAACACCAAGGCCAACGACGAGATCACGGCACAGTTGAACGACGCGAAGAGCGTTGGTGTGCCGAAGGCAGTCGTCCGCTCCATCGTCGACGGGCAGAAGAAGATTCGCAAGCACGCCGAGCTGCTGGAAAGCGCCAAGGAAGCCGCGCGCGAGCGGGTCGACCAGCTTGAGGCCGAGCAGCGCACTCAGGCCGTCGACATCCTGACCGCGCTCGGCACCGACTTTGCCGGCTTCGGGCTCGGCGCCGCGGCAGTCGAGCGTGAGGGCGAACAGCCCGGCCAGCAGGATGCGACCACGGCCGCCATCGTCAACGCCGCCAACAAGGCATGGGACGACGCCGACCCCAAGAAGGGCAAAGGCAAGTCCGCCGCTCACTAATACCCAGCGCGTCCGCCCACAGGCGCGATTCAAGACTGAGGGCTGCAGCGGCGGGGCGGCCCCTCGAGACCCCTTCCCCAATGACCGACGCACCGAAGATCCTCTTCGTCGACGCCGCCAGCCGCTACGGCTGGGCGCGCGGTCGGCCAGGTGAGAAGCCGGAATCCGGCAGCGCCCGCTTCGCGCCTGAGGACTCATCGCAGGGCGCCATCGCATGGGGCGCAATGCGATTCGTGGCCGAGCAAATCCAGTCCTACCGGCCGGACGAGATCGTCGTCGAGGCGCCCCTGCCAGCGACATTGGTCAACGGCAAGACGACCGTGTCCACCCAGGAAATCCTCATGGGCCTTCCGTTCGCCATCCAGGGCATGGCGTACGGCCTGCAGATGTACCGGGTGTCGGTCGCTCGAGTCTCGAAAATCCGCACCCACTTCATCGGCAAGAACGCCAAGGGCGAGATTGCCAAGCCGATGGTCTGGCGCAAGTGCATAGCCCTCGGCTGGATTTCGGCCAACGACGAAGATCTCTCACACGACCGTACCGACGCGCTAGCCGGCTGGCACTACGCCGGCACGGTGCTTTGTCCGCAACTCGCGCAGCCGATCGACGACCTGTTCGTCAAGGCCGAGGAGCGGAAGCGCCGTGAGGCCGCCGCCGCTGACCAACGCCTCGCGAAGACCGAGCAGGCCATTCGCGAAGAAAGCGAGCGGCGACGATCCATCATGGAGAAGTTCTGATGCGCTCGCACCACAGCCGCATGCGCGGCTACCATTCCATGCCCATGTCGATCGCACTCGGGCTGTTCCTGGCCTCCTTCGTGACGGTCGGCCTCATCGTCTTCTTCGGGGGGCGGTGATGATCGCACGGATCCTCTCCCGCCTTCGCTACGCCGCGAAGCGTCGCCGGCTCGAAGCCACCGACGAGGTCGTCATCTTCTCCCTCCCGAACGTCTACGCCCAATGGAGGCGACCATGCGCGTCCTGATCCTCGCGTCGAGCGCAAACCCAAAGCACGACGCCGCCGCGGCTGAAACCGTCTACTACCAGGCCTGCACCGGTGGGTTTGAAGCCGAGAAGTTCGACAACACGCAAGACATCTGCTCGGCGCTCTACCGCGACCCTGACACGATGGCAGTCATCTGGACGGACTCCCCCGGGATCGCCAGCGTGATCTGCCGCAACTGGCGCCAGGCCAACATCACGAACATCCTGTTCGTCCTGCTGGTTCGGAAGCCACGCTCAGAAACCCTGACAGACGCGGCGGTGTTCCGCTGCAATATTCTCGCCGCCGGCGCCGACGACGTCCAACCAGCGCCGATCGACAAGGATGAGTTTGCCGCCCGCCTCGCCGCGCTTGCGCGGCGCGATCGCCGCACCAACGAGCGCCTGGTCAAGCTGCCATGCGACGCCGTCTTCGATCCCAACGGTGGAACGGTCAAGCACCCGGGCGGGACCATTCTCCTCACCAAGCTCGAAGGTGACGTGCTCGAGCTGCTGTCGCTCCGGGGCGCCACCATCGTCACCAAAGAGATGGTGATGAACTATCTCTATGGCGGCCGAGACGAAGCGAATATCAAGATTGTAGACGTCGCCGTCTGCAAAATCAGGAAAAAGCTCGCCGTTGCCCTTAACGGCCTTGACGTCATTCAGACCGTTTGGGGGCGCGGCTACCAGTTCGTCCCGGGTGGCTACACCCCGGTGATGACCGAGGCCCACGCGAGGGTCGCGGGTTGAGACTTTTCGCGCATGCAGGGCTGGCGAATTGGCCGTTCGACGAGCTCGATCCGCATTCATACGCATGGATCGACGCCGATTGCCCGTGGGACTTCTCGCTGTTCTCGGTCAAGGGCGGGAAGAAGAGCGCGCAGCAGCACTACCGGTGCTTGCCCCTCGACCAGATCATGGCCTTTCCCGTCCAAGATCTTGCCGCCGAAAACTGCGTCCTGTCGCTCTGGTCGACGGCGCCCATGCTTCGGCAGCAGATGCGCGTCCTCGACGCATGGGGCTTCACCTACAAGACCGAGATGATCTGGCGGAAGGTCACCGCCCTCGGGAAACAGACGTTCGGCCCGGGCTATATCGTGCGCGGCTCGCACGAGCCGGTGCTGATCGCGACCCGAGGTCATCCGCCGTTTGTCGCCAAAGATGTCCGATCGTGTTTCGATGGCCTTCGGCGCGAGCACAGCCGCAAGCCGGAAGAGTTCTACGCCCTCGCCGATCGCATGTTACCGAAGGGCCGGCGCGTCTCGCTCTTCAGCCGCGCCAACCGGCCTGGTTGGGAACAGTGGGGCGACGAGGTCGGCAAATTCGATGCGGTCGAGCTTCCGCAGCGCCTCAAGCAGTTGAAGAAGCAATACGCGGACGTCCTGCCCCTGTTCCGGGAGGCCGCATGACCCGCGACCTCAGAGACCGCGCCGCCGAGGCTATGCGCGAGGCGCGCATCGGCCGCACGCGCTTCGGCTGGGACCAGTGCGACCAGGAGGAGTGGCGCCGCGCCTTCGACGCGTTCGTCCGCCTCGGGAAGCGCCTCGGTTTCGACGTCGTCGACACTCGCACAGAGACGCCGCGGCCGGCCGCCCCCAGCAACCCGACCATCTACGCCCTTGCCGACCACCGGGATGCCAGCGTCGAGCGCTCCATTCGCTGCGACGGCGCGGGATCCTGGTCGGTAATCGCCACCAAACACGACTCGAGGGCCGCGTCGATAGACGCCAAGCCCCTCCTCACCTTCACCCTCGCCGAGGCCGACCTGGACTGCGACCGCATCCTCGCTGGCGACCCATCGGCGAAGGAGATCAAGAGCGTGCTGACCAAGGTCGCCGCTGCAAACGTCATCCGCATGCTGAATGCCGAAACCATGGAGCTCAAATGAACGCCTCGGGCGCCATCGCCGATATCGAATTTCGGCATTTCCACTTCTTCTGCGGCCTCGGCGGCGGCGGCAAGGGCTTCAACAAGGGGACCGCCCGCGTCGGGAATCTACGCGGCTGCTGGCGCTGCATCGGCGGTGTCGACAGCGACCCGGCCGCCATCCGCGATTTCACGCGCGCCGCTGGCGTGCCTGGCACGGTCATCGATCTCTTCAGCCGCGAGCAGTATACCGCCTTCTGGGGTCGCGAGCCGCCAGCCGCCTGGCGTGAATGCACGACGGACGACATCCGCCGCGCTGCGCACGGCGAGCGGCCGCATGCCGTGTTCCTCTCGGCCCCGTGCAAGGGTTTCTCTGGCCTGCTGCCCGAGGCGTCCAGCATCACCGACAAATACCAGGCGCTCAACGCGCTCACGCTGCGCGGCGTCTGGCTGATGCTGGAAACCTGGAAGGACGACCCGCCCGAACTCATCATATTCGAGAACGTGCCGAGGATCATGAAGCGCGGTCGCCGGCTGCTCGACCAGATCATCGCACTCCTTCGGTCCTATGGCTATGCCGTCCGCGAGACGGCGCACGACTGCGGCGTCATCGGCGGGCTAGGCCAGAGCCGGAAACGCTTCCTGATGGTCGCGCGGCATGAAGCCAAGGTGCCGCCCTTCCTCTACGAGCCGGAGAAGCGACGCCTGCGCGGCGTCGGCGAGATCCTTGAGAAACTGCCTCGGCCCGGCGATCCGCGCGGCGGCCCGATGCACCGGATGCCGGCGTTGCAGTGGAAGACATGGGTCCGCCTCGCCTTCGTCGAAGCCGGCTCCGACTGGCGCTCCCTCAACAAATTGGCGGTCGAGGACGGAGTGCTGCGCGATTTCGGCATCCTGCCCGATGTCGAATGGCAGGCGGGCGTGCTTGGGGTACACGGCTGGAACGACACCAGCGGCGTCATCGCCGGTCGATCGACGCCGACCAACGGCGCGTTCGCTGTCGCTGATCCGCGCCAGTTCGTCGACGGCGGCAGCGGTAGCGATTTCCACGGTCTGCGCGTCGTCGGCTACGAGCAGTCGGCCGGCGCGATCACGACCCAGCGCAGCCCCGGCTCGAGCGCGCAAAGCGTCGCCGACCCCCGAGTCGACGGCCATGAGAAATCGGTGCAGCTCGGCGTCCGCCGGTGGGATCAGACTGCGGCATGCGTGAAGGGCGATGTCTCGGTCGGCACCGGCCCATATGCGGTGTCAGACCCTCGGATGGAGGGGAAGCCACGCTTCAACAACACCTTCCGTATCGTGCCGTGGGCGGGTTCCGCGCCGGCCGTCGCCGGTCCTGGCGGCCCGGCCGGCGGGCTGGCCGTAGCCGACCCTCGCCCATCCCAGCGCGACGACTATAAGCAGACAAAATACCGCGTTACCGGTATGCGGGAATCTTCCGGTGCGGTCATTGGCGCATCAACCACCGGCAACGGCGCCTATGCCGTAGCTGATCCAGCACTTAATTGGGGCGAGAACGCCCACGGCAGCAAGTTGGCCGTGCAGGAATGGGGCGAACCGGCTCGAACGGTCACCTCGAGTCGAATTCTCGCGGGTGGCGGTGCTGTCGCCGACCCTCGGCCCGGCTACGGCCAGAACGCTCACCAGAACATCCTCGCCGTTACCGATTGGGAGGATTCGGCCAAGGTCATTTCCGGCGCGAGGCATGTCGCCGGGGGCGCCCTCAGCGTCGCTGACCCTCGTCCGGTCGACGATCTGCGCAACGGTGCATTTGGGGTCAACGGTTTCGGCGACACTGCCGGGACCGTCCAGGGCGAGACGATGCCATCCAATGGCGCTTTCGCAGTGGCGGACCCCCGTCCGGTCGGGCTAAACGCCAAACGCGATCACTACCAGAGCGGCGGGCATTATGGTGTCGTGCCGTGGGGTGAAAGCGCCTACGCAGTGCCCGGCTTCGCGAAATACGACCGAGGCCATTGGTCGGTAGCCGATCCATATGGCGCTGCGGCCGAGCCCCTGATCGAACTGCCCAAGCCCGACGACCGTCTCGTCGCCGTCATCCGCGCGCTCGACAACACATGGCACCGCCCTTTCACGACGCTGGAACTGGCCGCGTTGCAGAGCCTCGTCGACCCCGACGAGATCGAGGGCTTTACGCTGGACGGCCAATCCGACTCCGCATGGCGCGAGCGAATAGGCAACGCCGTGCCGCCGGATGCCGCGGCGGCGATCGCCAGCGTCATGGCGACGACGCTGCTGCTGGCGATGACCGGCGAGACCTTCATGCTTTCCAGCCAACCGATCTGGGTGCGCGAAGTCGCCGTCGCCCTCTCGGTCGATGATCGCGGGAACATCCCCCATGAATAACGTCGATGCCCGCGCCACGCCGGTTTATGGCGGCTACCACGGGGAGTTCCGAAAGGTCCACAAGGTCGATTGGGAGAAGGTATGCGAGGGCGGCACGCCTCGCATCTTCCCAACCGAAGCCGAGGCCGAGCGTGCTGCCTGGCGGGCGCTGCGGTCCCATCTCTGCGGCGAGATCGTCGGTACGACGATCGACCGCACCATCGCGCGCTCGAAGGCCGAGGCGCTGTTCGGTGCCATCTTCAAGAAGGGTCGTAAGATCCCGGTGGAGCGGCGATAGTGGCCCGCATCGATCCGATCGAACTGGAACACCTGAAATCGCGGACCAAGCTGTCCGAGGTTTTCGAAAGGTACGGCGTCCGTAGCCGGGACAAGGGCCATATTAAATGGGTCGTCTGCTGCTTCCACGGCGAGAAGACCGGCAGCCTGAAGATTGACGACAAGAAGGGGCGCTACAACTGCTTCGGCTGCGGCGCCGGCGGCGATCACTACACGGTGCTGCAGGAGCTTGGCGGCAAGACATTCATGGAAGCCGTCGAAGCCCTCGGCGGCGTCCAGTTGGTGACGGCCGAGGAGCGCAAGGTCATAGAGGATCGCTTCACCCAATGGGAGGCCGAGGAAGCCGAGGAGAAGAAGAAGGCCAGGAAGTCGTCCGAGCGGCTGTTCAACAGCGGTGTGTCGCTCTTGGGCACGCACGCCGAGGCCTACCTGGCAGGGCGCGCACTGCCGGTGGTGAAGCGGTGGACGTTCGACCTTCGGTTCGTGCCGGCGCTCGAATATCGCGGCTACGCCAACGACAACGCGGAAGAGACCACCGTGCTGGGAACCTACCCAGCCATGATTGCCGCCATCCGCGACAAGGACATGACGCTGATCGGCGTGCACCGCACCTATCTCGATCCGGTGGAGCCGAAGAAGCTCACCCCGCCCGGCTGCCAGCGGCGCAACAAGGCGAAGAAGGTGCTCGGCGAACAGTCCGGCGGCATGATCTGGCTGACCCCTGTCGGCGAGCGGTTGGCCACCGGCGAGGGTATCGAGACGACGCGGTCCTGGTACGCACTCGGCTATGGCGATGACGACATTGCGCTCGCCGCCAGCGTGTCGCTCGGCAACATGGCCGGCAGCGCCACCGGTTCGCAGCCCCACCCCAAGGATCCGAGCAAGCGGGTGCCGAACGGCATCCCCGACGAGGACCGGCCCGGCGTCATCCTGCCCTTGCGGGTGAAGGAGGTCATCCTCCTCGGGGACGGCGACAGCGACCCATACATGACCCGCGCCCGAATGATGGTCGCGGGTCGGCGCTTCAGGAATCAAGGCCGCACGGTGTTTGTGTCCATGGCCCCAGACGGAAAGGACTTCAGCAACGTGCTGCAGGAAGAACAGCAGTCATGACGGTCGCCCCAACCATCGAATCGTTCGAGCAGTTCGAGGCGGCGACCGAGAAGCTGCTGATCCCGCCGTTTCGGTCCAGCTTCGGCGCGATCGAGTGGAAGAACCGCAAGCGGCCGCGGCGCCGGCTGCAATACCTAGTCGAGGATTGGCTGACCACCGCCGGCGTCTCGGTCATCGGCGGACGGTCGAGCTGCGGCAAGTCCTTCCTGGCCCTGCACCTCAGCCTGTGCATCGCGCGAGGCGTCGACTTCTTCGGCCTGACCGTCCGCCGCTGCGGTGTCGTCTACCAAGCGGGTGAAGGTGGCCTCGGCCTGCTGGACCGCATGGAGGCCTATGCGCAGCATTTCAAGGTGCCCGAGGACGAGGACATCGCGTTCGCCATGCTGCCGGGCAAGATCGACATCTTCACCAAGGAGAAGAAGGACGTCGACATCTTCATTGAGGAGGTCAACGTGTTCTCGAAAGAGTGGGAGGAGAAGCTCGGCTTTCCGGCCGGCCTTGTCGTGATCGACACGCTGAAGAAGGCGGCGCCGGGCATCGACGAGATCAGCGGCAAGGACAATGCCGTGGTGCTCGACAATGTCTCGCGCATCGAGCGCGAGACCCGCTGCCATGTCTGCCTCGTCCATCACACGAATGCCGACGGCAAGAAGCTGCGCGGCCACACCTCGCTGCGCGACGACGTCGACCAGGTCATTTTGATCGAGCACGACAAGGAGACCGGCATCAGGGACGCTGTGCTCGACAAGATCAAGGATGGGGAGGACGGTCGGAAGATCCGCTTCTCGCTCATTTCGGTGCCGGTGCGCACCGAGACGATGGCCGACGGTACAACCAAAGAGTTTACCTCCTGTGCGATCGTGACGGTCAGCGAGAAGGAGCGGCTGAAGAAGGAACAGGAGCGGCAGGGCTTCTCGGTGAGCCCGACCGAGCGACGCATCCTGATGAACTTCTTCGAGACCCTGGACCGCCATGGGAAGTTCATCGCCAACGACAAGGAAGGCCCGAAGGCCGCCGTCGGCAAGGTCGTCGTCGACTACCGGGACTATGTCACGGTCGCGCTCGAAAAGATGCTCGAGGTCGAGGACAAGACCAAGGCCAGAGAGCAAATTCGGAAGGAATTCACCCGCGCAAAGGACGGCCTGATCAAATACGGCGTCTTGAAGATGGTGAACCCGTATCTGTGGTGGGATGGCAAGGCCGTGCGGGGCTTCGCGCGAACCTTCCCAAAATCGCAAAAACCGGACGAGACCGGGACAAACACCGGACAAATTGCGGACAACCCCATTTCGCCCGGCATGGCCGAGCTCTTCGACACCGACGGGATGTCAGCGCTGTGAAGCCCGTTCGCAGGAGATCGAAAACACCGCAGAAGAAGCGCCATTTCACCGAGCGCTTCGGCTATCCGGTCGTCATCCGCTGGACGATCGCGAAGGGTGCGTACATCGGTTTCCTGACTGGCCTTGGCTACTCCTCGGCCGAGATCGAGAAGCGCATGGCGGACGGGACGAGCGCTGCCACGGTGCGCCGGCAGTGGAAGAATTGGGGCCTGCCGCTGCACGAGGTCGGCGGCCCGAAGCACCGCCGCATCTCTGTCAACCTGACCTTCCATGAGCGCGCGAAGCTCGCCCGCCAGGCCAAGAAGCGCGGATTAACAGGCGAGGAATATCTTCGCCGGATCAACGTCTGCGCGATTCGAGACGACATGTACGATGCAATCACAGATGGTGAGTTCGATTGATGGCCGGCTGGACACCGACGCTCGTGAAAAATGCCATGGTGCACGCGTTCGAGGTGCTGCTCGACACCACGGGCCAGGTCGGTCCGGACTGGTTCAAGAACAATTGGCCGGAGTATCGGGTCGAGTTCTCGGACGAGGTCGCGCAGCGTAGCGAAGGCACGGTGCGGACCATCACGCGGGTGCGCGTGCAGCGCACCGCGCGCGAGATTTCCCAAATGGAAACGGTATTGATCGGTCACCGTGGGTTCCCGAATTGGGGGATGTATGTCTCGGACGAGCCGGCGGCCAAGCGCGCGCTTGTGACCTGGTGCTTCTGGGAAATTCGCGGCTGCCACACGGAGGTCGAGTGCCAGCGCCGCGGTTGGGCCTACTCAACATTCCGACGCCGGCGCGACAAGGCAGCCCAAACCATAGCACAGCGGCTAAACCATACCGGGATCGATTCTTGGTAGATGTAAAAGGATCCGGTGGAAGTTCAATCCAAAACCTTGCCCAAAGAAACTCTCCTGTCTCAATATGGTCGCCTGGCGGAGGACACCATGGCCGACTATCAATTCGAAGTTCCGAGAGCACGAACGAGAGATATCTACCGTTTTTTTACCGAAGCCGGACGATTGATCGGAGCACCGAGCTTTACGGTTACAGAGCTCGGCGCACAAACTGGAACAACTGTCTCCCTTGCTGAAGATAGGCAGCCGGACGATAGCGGGCTGTCTGCGTCTGAACTATACAGTGTCTTCAGCGCATCAGTTGGGCATCAGAACATCTCTATCACTCTCAGCCGGCCCCCTCTCGACAAAGATGCCTTGTTCGACAGGATCCAAGTGGTCAACAACGAGTCCGAAAAGCGTTTCGGAAAAGACAAAGTTCGGCGGATCAACCAGCTCATTGGCGAGACATTCCAGCCCGGCTGGGAGCCTTCGGTTGGCTTATTTCGCAACCAGGAGGCTTTTAAGACACTCATCAAATCTCACCAACTACTTCTCAGCCAACTCCAAAGCACGACCGTGGGAATGACGGAGCAGCTGGCCGCGGCACGACTGAAGATGGAAACCGAGTTTGCCGAGCGCCGGTCCGCTTTGGAAGCCGATTTTCAGGCGAGACAAGCGAAGCTCGAAGAGACATCTGCCGGGTTACACGAAGAGATGTTGCGACGCGAAGGATCATTGCTGCAACGAACAAAGGAGCTCGATGATCGCGACCATATTCACGCTAGGCGGAAGCTGAGGGAAGACATCACCAAGGGAATCGAAGCAAGGCTGGCGAGCGCTATTGTCCCAATGAGGACGTCGCTAGTTGGCTGGGCGGTATTCTCCATTTCTTTGCTGGTCGCTGGCTTCTTGGGATGGGTCTCATTCGAGAGCCTAGTGGGATATGTGTCCATCGTTCAGCAGGCTTCGGTCAAGTCGCTGAATCCTGTCTCGGATTTCACGCTTCAGCAAGGATGGTTCTTGCTCGGCCGCGGCGTCGTTACAGGCGGCCTTGCCGTCGCGTTCCTGGTTTACGCCATAAGCTGGCTCAAGAGTATCTACCACGCCGATGTTCGCGCTCAGCGTGAGCTGGAAAGGTACTCGATCGATCTCAACCGTGCCAGCTGGGCGGTCGAAACAATCATGGAGGCCAAGAAGGATGGAGGGAGCATTCCCGACATTCTGGTCGCTGGCGTTTCTCGCAACCTTTTTGACACTGGCCCGAGCAAGGATTCGAGCTTGCCAGCAGATGGCCTGGGCTCACTGCTGCGCGCTTCGGCAAAGGCAAAAATCACGACGAATGGCGCGGAATTCGAGGTTAACAATAGAGGCGCGCGGAAGCTTGCAAACGAACTGGACCGAGAGGCATAAGTTAATCGGGGGTGTTATCTTCGGTTTTAATTCTGTCAGAGCGTGCGGGCCGCGGGTTGATGACCATTACGGTAGCGTTCCTTTTCCCGGGCGCATCAAACTGGATGCCAAGCTCAGTTGCGACCGCCAAGTTTACTTCATCTTGCGCTACGCCATCTAGCTGCAGACTGACCACAGCCCGCTCATGACAATACGCTTCTCCGCATAGGTACACCGTATCTCCTATTCTAAAGCTCCCGGTCATTCGGCCTATCGCCACCAGCCCTTTCTTTAGGGATTGGGCAACCCAGCCTCTTTCTGCTGCTTGATCATGCGGCTGAAGCATTCGTAATCCGGCGAGTTGCACCTTTTCGGCCAGCGCTTCGCAAACAGCAGCAACGAAATGGCAGAACTCCGTGAGACCATTCACGTTTTGGATATCAGTGATGTCGATGCTGCCATGCGCGGCGTCGTTGCGATACTCTATCAGCTCTGCCATTTCGCTGGCGGCGGTGGCCGTGAGCCGGCCTCCAACCGCAAAAAAACTCTGTATTGCAGGATGCTGCTCTATCCAATGCGCCACACCATCGACGCCGCAGGCGCTCATGAAGCGCTGAAGTTCCGGTAGCCGGAGATTTTGCTCTTGCATGAGCATCGCCCGCGGTTCCAGCACATATTCATGACCGCCCAGGGCGCGATCATAGCCACTAATCAGCGTGGCGAGGTCCAGATCGGCGAACCGGGGGCCGTCCTTCTTTTCCAGGATCTTGGCGATACCAGTCCGATAAGATGATCTAAGCGAGTCCGGAAGCTCGCCAAAAGGGATGCGGCTCTGGAGCAAGCTAAGATGCTCCCTGATCATCTCATGGGCGAACTGTTCGTAAATAGCGTAAATGCGCGTCACTGCAGCGCAATGGTCAATCACACGCCATTGAAGGAGGTCTGGAGCCGTTTCTGGAGACATAATTGCGGGATCGAAGCAGGGAGTCTTCTTCCTCTTACATTTTACACTCTCGTTGAAGACAGCCGTTCGAAACTGGTCCGAGGTGCGGATGTGCTTTTCGAGCGCCGCTATAGCTTCCTTTGTGCGCTTCAGAAAGGCGTTGTACATCTTTCAACGCAGCACTTGGCCAAGCATGTCACGATAGAATCCAATTCGATCCTTTATGTCCTGCTTGGTATTTCCTCTTCCCGTGAACGTTCCGTCTGGATGCTGCGCAAACAACCTCTTTGTAGCCTCGATCACGTCAAATGAACGCTTTTTTAGCTCCTCTTCATTGCTCAGGTGCTCCGAAAGTCCGATCATGACGGCATCTTGGAAGGCCCGGTGAGGTTTGGAATCCCAATCTTGTCGTTCGGGCGAGTAAGGCCTGAAAATTAAGTCCGAATAAACTTCGCGTGCAAGACGCAACGTTCGCTCGTACAATCTTTTTAACTCGGCAACGTCCTCCTCTGTGAACTTCGCCGCACGCCGCATGTAGAGGTCCAAGAAGCCCTGCATCCCACGCCTGTAGTGATCGACGTGTCGCAATGCAAAGAAGCGGAGCACAACCTCTGCATCAGCCATTTTGGCGAAGAACGGATCAGCTGCGAGCGTCGGGTTCGTTTCAATCTCTCCGGCCACCCAACGAGGTAATCCCCAAACCTCCCTAAAGTCGTCGGAACGAGTGATCTCATGAAGCATGTCGTTGAAAGCGCCGCGATAGAGAGCGTTGCGAATTTCTTGCCTCTCGAGTTTCACGCCCCCCGTGTTCAATCGATCAAATACGGTTTCGCGAAGAAGCGAGGCCTCTTCCTCACTCTCAGTCGATTCTTTAAGAAGCACGATTGACGAAATTGATCTCCTGTCGATCCCGGCTCGGATTTTGTCTGGCAAAGTCGAGTAGCTCCGACCGTTTAATTCCGGCCAGGTTTCCAGGCCTCTCAATTTGAATACGTTCCCATAGAAATCACGAATTGCCGTTATGCGCTGCTGTCCATCCATAACCTCGTACGAATTGAAATCGCGCTCATAAAGAAATACCGGGGGAACCGGTATGTTCATTATAAACGATTCAATCAACAAGCTCTGAGTCTTTACGTCCCAGCGGGGTCTCCGCTGGTAAAACGGCCGCAAATCCATATAGTCGGGTTTCTTCAGCTGGTTAACGAAGCCCGGCAATTTCTCTCGGTTGGACTCGATTACAATCCGTCCTTCACCTCGCACATATCGTTCATTTATGTCGCGGTCATCTGGACGCGTTATCCGTTCGCCCGGATCATCCAACCACATAGTCATTTCGGTCGAAGAAAATGGCATATCTCAGCATCCTGTTAAGGAACGGGGACAGTAAGGGAGAGGGAGGCGGTCGTCACCTTTTCCCCCTTACCCTCGCGATTACTCGTTATTAAAACCAGCCCAATAGCTTCAGGCCCACGGCGGCAAACGCTCCCCAACCCACGACCTGAGTGAATTGTCCCCCCATGGTCCTACCTCTGTGATCTACAGTGTCAATCGTCGGAATGTGCTTTAAGTAAAGCTTCGGCTCGGGCGGAACCACCTCCCCTTCTGGCCCCGGATCGATTCCCCTCGCCACCTTCATGCGCCGGTTGAAAACGTCGCCGGCGACGTGATCCGGCAACCCCGCATGACACTTCTTCCGCAAGGGTGTCGACTCAAGCAGCACGCGCCGCTCTTCATCTGAAATCGGTCCGATCTCGCCGGCCGGCAGCGTCACCTTCACCTTCTCGACCTCGCTCGGCACATTGTCCTCGCCTATGACCGAGACCAGCGCCTCGCCGATCGACAAGACCGGCAGTTCATCGCGGGTCTTGAAGCCCTTGCGCGGCCGGATCGTGTCGGCGGCTGCACGGATCTTGCGCAGCGAGTCCGCCGTATGGGCGCGCATCGCGTGCAGGATCCTGGTGCCGAGCTGTTCCAGCACCGTGGAGGGGATATCAGTCGGCGATTGCGAGACGAAGAACACGCCGACGCCCTTTGAGCGCACCAGCCGCACCAGCCGCTCGATTTTCTCGACCAGGTGCTTCGGGGTGTTCGCGAACAACAGATGCGCCTCGTCGAAGAAGAACACCAGCTTGGGCTTGGGCAGGTCGCCGGCCTCGGGCAATTTGCGGAAGAGCTCCGTCAGCAGCCATTGCAGGAAGGTAGCGTAGAGCTTCGGCGCCTCGAGGAGCTTGTCGGCGTGCAGGAGGTTGATGGTTCCCCTACCCGCGCCATCGGCGGCCATCAGGTCGAGGATATCGAACGGCGGCTCGCCGAACAGGTGGTCGCCGCCCTGCGCTTCCAGCGCCAGGATGTTGCGCTGGATGGCGGCGATCGACGCCGGGGTGATATTGCCATAGCGTTTGCAGACGTCCTCGCGCTCTTCCAGCATGTCGTTGAGCGACCAGCGCAGATCGTCCAGGGTGAGCATGTAGCATTGTTCGTCCTCGGCTTTGCGGAAGACGATCTGCATCGCGCCTTCCTGCGCCGGGTTGAGCCCCAGCATGCGCGAGAGCAGGCCAGCGCCCATATCCTGCACGCTGGTGCGGATCGGCAGCCCGTGCGCACCGAATAGGTCCCAGAACGCAACGGGACGGCCATTCGATGCAATGCCGGACAGGTCGCCCTTCACGTCCGCGGCGAAAACCGGGACACCGGCAGCGCTGAATTGCTCGGCGAGGCGCTGCAGAGTGACGGTCTTGCCGGTGCCGGTGGCGCCGGTGACCAGACCGTGGCGGTTGGCGAGCCGCAGGGGCAGGACGACGGCCGCGCCGGCGGCGTTGAGACCGATTTCAATCGTCGTCATCGCTGCCCTCCAACAGATCGCCACCGTTCAAATACGGGAATTCCCCTGCCGCCGGCCGCTTGTTGTCGAACTTGATGTGCTCGGCGGCCGCCTTGCGGGCGGCGCCGAGTGCGCCGTCCACATAGAGCAGCGACAGCGCGACATAGACCCACGGCGGGATGTCCTGCTGGTCGCGCAGCCATTTCTTCACGGTGTCCGGCTTCACCCCGAAGATCCTGGCGAACCCATAGGGCGGCATGCCGAGCTCGGTGAAGGTCTCGTGCAGCTCGGTTCCGTTCATCCGGGAATATTCGAATCGGGGCATGTTGGTCCTCGGCAGTGCGGCGCCGACCAGCATAGACACTATCTGGGTCATGGTCCCTCCCCTGTTTGAGTGAAGTTCATCGTTGGCCCGTTGTGCGACCGGCGCACCGTATTAGGGCTGGTAGCTCGCTCTGCACACTTGGCGCACCGAAGCCCGGATTCTTGCGATTGAACTCAGGGGCAAACACCGAAATGATGTACTCCTCGACTGGGTCGTGATTCAACGAGACGTCCCTCTGGTTGTGGGGCGGCGTAACGGCCTCTCGAAGGTTCCGAGCCTTCTGGATCACGGTGCCTGCTACGTTGGCCAGATCAATGAATGCGGGCTGAGTTTTCGTTCGATCTTGTATGACCCAGGCTCCAAGAAAATGTTGCGCAAATCTCACGTCGAACTCGTGCGTCTGCTCATAGCAAGACGATAAGAAAAGCAGCGAGCAGAGTTCGATCTTCTCCGGGTATCGCCAAGCCAGGACCGTGGTTTCCACTATGTCTAGAATGCGGCCAATGGTTCGAAGGGAGCTGATCTTTTGGGCCTCGAAACAGCTCACGACGATTCGCTGCCAATCGTCGCCGAATGAGGTCACTTTGCTCGAGTCGAAACCGGCGAGACGCTCTCGGACGAATCGCTGCAAATTCGGAGTTTCAAAAGAGTATCGCCGGTCGAAAAATCTATCGAGATAGGCCCGGCCATCGAACTCCCCGCCGTAGGCGCCCCGGATAGTATGCTGCAATTGCGCAGTGTCGGTCGCGAAGACGAAGGCTACGCCGTTCGTTTCAAAGAGGTGCTTTACCCGCTCGAGGGACGCAACTGCATACGAGGGTCTGCAGCGATCTAGCTCGTCAACAAGAACGAACAGAGGTGCTTTGAACTCGCTCTGCGATAGCGCCCCGACCAGATGGCTCATGTTCTTGCGGAAGGAATCGATGGACCGCGATGCTGCTGCAAATTTTGCGATCAGTGCGTCCGCGGTCTTATCCGTCAGGGTTTCGAGTTCCTTACCTACGGCGTTGATAGCCTCGCCAATGACCTCGCCCGACGTCGAGTTCGACTCAATCCCTTCCTCAGCCATCAATTCGTCGAGCTCAGCACCGACGTAGCGCCGTAATGCAGTTTTGCCGGCCGATAGCAATGCGCGACCTGCGATTTTTGCGCCGTCTGCTTTAACAGCCGACCAGGCAGCCTCAATCTTGTTCTTCTTTGCAAAGAGTGGCTTCAGAGCCTTGTCGATCTCTGCCATCAAAGCAACGAGCGGATCGTCTGAATGGTCGTCACGCCATGAATTCACCTCGGCGACGACGTGTCTCTCGGCTCTCAGTTGCTCCGCCAAGCGTTTGAGAAAGAACGATTTACCCCCTCCCCATTCGCTGTCTACGTTCAGGACATAAGACGCTGTTTTTCCTCGCTGCTGTCGCAGCGCGATGCTGTTCCGAATGAAGTCGATCACGAACCGAGCGTCCTCTGCTCGGCCAAGTTGATCTCCAGCCCAAATCTCTTCAATGCTTTCCATGAACCCGCCCCACTGTTGCTTCTATCGAAAGGAATATCATTTTCTGCTGCTTCACAAAGTAGCCGCCTGCCAGACACCGCCGCCCAGCGCCTCAAACGGTCCTCGCTGCAGCGTCTGCCTCACCTTCGCTTTCCAATTGGGATTGCGCCTGGCCTTCGGCGAGCCGGCGAGTTTCCGGTAAAGCCAGTCGAGCGTGACGGGTTCGTTGCGGCCGGCGATCAGCGCCAGCACCTCCTCGACCCACGTCCCGACCGTTTCGAAGCCGAAGGTCAGCACGCGCAGCCGCAGCGGCACGAAGCTGCCCTTCAGGCCGGATTCGGCGAGGATGTCGGCGCAGTCTGCCCCGTAGGCACAGAGCACCGACGGCGCGCCGCCATTGGCCGGCGCGCGCCCTCCCTTTGGAACGAAGATGTCGCGCCCGCCCTGATTGAACGTCTGGGCTTCGGCGACGTGGAAGAACAAGCGGCCCTCGAGGAACAGCAGCGCGTCGCATTGCTCCCAGACCGTGCGGTGGAACGCTTCCGTCTCGGTGCGCGCGAAGGTCAGGGCGATGCCGTCGCCATGCGTGGCGAGCTTGCCCAACCATTTGCCGATGACGCCCGAGGTATAGGGCGGATTGAGCCAGACGCGGCCTTGCCACGGCTGCGCCAGGCCATCGTCTTCGATAGTGAAGTGCGCGCGCGCCGTCGGCCATGGCTGGCCGAGCGCTGCGCAGGGGTCGAGAGCGAATGTTTCTGGCCCGCCAAGCGCCTGCAGCAGATCGGGCGGGGTGAGCCAGACCTCGGTGTTCGCCCGGGCCGAGTGGTGGCCGCCGATTCCTTTGCGGTTGGACATCAGATTTTGCCCTCCGCCTTCAGCTTGCGGAAGTCAGCGATGCGCGCCGCGTGTGCTTGGACCCGGTGCCTGTCGTGCGCGTCGACCAGCTTTTCGAAGTGGTCAGTGCGGCAGTTGTCCGGCCCACCTTGACCGCAGGCGCAACTCGGCCAGTCGTCGCACTGTTTCTCGCGCTCGCGCTCGGCCCACCAATCGGCGAAGCTGTCGGTGGTCTCACCAGCGGCAACGGCATCAACCCATGCCTGTTTTGAATTGTCGGTCATGTCAGTTCCTTTCGTCATGCCCCACGATCGGGGCGGTTTCAGGTGGTCTTGCTTAGGCGGACGTGGCAGGGCAATTCCCGCCGCGCCCAATCGCGCCAGGCCCAAGCCTCGGGCCGATAATCGAAGTCGCGATAGAGCATCGGCGATGGCGGCAGGGTGAGCGCGTAGAGGATAACGCGGTGCTTCATTGCGGCCTCAGTGGCGTGTTCGCCATGAAGCGGATTAGCTTCATCAGCTCGTCGTATTCCCTGTCGCTGCGGGTGCTCGTCTGCTTGCTGCGCAGCCACCGCAGGCATTGCATGCGGTGTTCCTCGGTGAGCGGCCGGCCGTCATTGGTGTAGAACGCGTAGAGGCATTGGCCGGGGTCCGTGGCGTGCATGAACGAGGCCCATTGCGAAGCCAGCGCGAAAGCGCGTTCCTTGGTGATGATGTTGGCCATGATCAGCAATCCGCGAGCGAAGGGTGAACGATGACCGGCAGCCCGGATAGCAGTGCGAGTTCTGCGGCTACTTCCAGAGCTTCCAGCGGGTAGAAAACGTCGGTGATCGCCTCGCATGTGCCATCCGGCTCGGGAAAGCGGCCGTAGATCGTGAAAAACTTGGCCTTGAATGCCGGCAGGAGGCCGAGCGTATGGCCGGGCTCGCTCGGATCATCCATGCAGCCGGCGAGCTCGAGGCGTTCGAATTGCTTCCAGTCCGGCGCCGCGTGGCCCGTGCAGCAATTGAAGAGGCGCGCGGAGGTGTCAGCCATTTGCGCGGCCCTCCGCAGCGTCGCGAACGCGGCGCGCTTCTTGGATCATTTCGCAGAAGGTCGCGAACTCGTCGCCCAAGCGTTCGTCGCTGAAGTCGGCAAGCAGCTCGTCGGCGGATTCGTAGGAGATGCCGTCGTCGTGTACCTTGCCGTCTTCGCCCTTGCGATCCTCGAATTCATCCTCTGGCGTGGTGAACTGCGCCATACGCCGGACATAGGCCAGCAGATCAGGCTTGGCCCGCTCCCGCTGAATTGCCGCGCGCAGGCCGGCGAGCATGTCGGCTATGCCCTCCTGCCCGGTGTCGTCCTCGAAACCCGAGATGAACGCTTCGGCCTGGACGAGAGCGTCCACGGTGTCGCTGGCGTGGTCAGGGTAGCGCGTAGGCGGATCGTATGGACTCGGCAGCGAATAGCCGCCGCCGTACTCGTCGAATTCCTCGCCGGTGTCCGCGTCGGACACGTCAATAATGGCGAGGTCTTGCCCGCTGTCCCTCGTGGTCTCGGTGATGTCGATGTGCTCGCCGATGAAATCTGCGGTGAGGCGCGGCAAAGCGGCGTCGATGCTGTCGGCCTCAATCTCAACGTTGCCGTAGCAGCGCAGCGTAACGCCCATGTGGAAATTGTATTTCGGCATTGTCTTTCCTTTCGTGTGTCGCCCACGATCGGGCGGGGTTGGTCAGGTGGCAGCTATGGCGAGGGCCAGCACGGCGGCACCGAAGGCCGCCAGCACCGCGAATTCAAGCAGGGCGCGAGCAAGATCCCGGATCATGCCGCCTCCTCATCGTAATAGACGATCTGGACGACATCTTCGGGCGCTGGCAGAAGGCCGCGCGAATGACGCAACAGCCCGTCGATTGACATGGCCGTTGTGTAGCTGCCGAAGACCTCCATTTCGGTGCCGTCATCGCGCAGCGCCACGAGACACCACGCCTCGCGGTTGCCGTTGCACCGGCGAATCCGGTGGGTGTAGCCGGGCGCGGGTCTCACGCGCCGTACTCCCGCGCCAGGTCGGCGACGATCCCAGTAATCACGGCGTCGCCGCTGATGGCCTGGCCCGTGGTGGTGCGAGCCCAAACCGTCATTCCGGCAAAGTCGGAATCGGTTTTCTCGCCTTTGGCCGCCAGCTTCTCGGCAAGCCAATCCGACACAATCCAGTGTTCGAACACCTCGCGGTCATAGGGTTCGATGTCGTTTTCTTCGCAGCAGTCGTGCCACGCTTCAGCGGCGGATTCGTGCACCGACGACGGCACCCAGCCGCGATCATTGCGCGGGCGCCAGTAATAGCCCTTGTTGACGATCTCATTTCGAAGCAGCTCAAAGCCGGCCTGTGTCGCGGCCTCTTCATAGTCGGCGATCGGCGCGGCCAGTTCCTGCGCCTGGTCCATCAACGATCCGAGATCGTCCGCGCCGTGCGGATAGTCCGCACCGGCAAGCGTCGAGACCAGATACGAAACGCAATAGTGGACTTCGGCCGAAACCAATTGTTCTGCAGTGCGCATTTCAGTTCCCTTTCGAAAAGGCCCACAATCGGGCCGGCATCGGTCACGATTGACCATCGGGCGAGCGCATGGCGCTTGCCGGAAAGGCAATCGAGGGGAGAGGCGCGGCCCGAAGGCCGCGCCCGATCGGTCAGATGAGCTTGATTACGGCGGTGAGCGCGCCGAACAGGGTGAGCGACGCACCGCCGAGCATCAGGGCGAACTTGAGCGATTGAGCGTCAAGCGCGGCCTTCAGATCGGTTTTGGTCACCAGTTCGGACATGATGAAGTCCCGCGCGGCTTCAGCGTGCGCCTCGGCATGCTCTCGCTTTATGCCGGCCTCAGCGAGGCGCTTTGCATAGCCAAGCGTATCATATGCAACGGTCATGGGTCAGCCCTCTTTCGGGAAGCGGAAGTTGTAGAGCCCGGTCGGGCCGAAATCGGGGTTGTTGCGCAGTCCGTGCAGGATCGAACCCCGGTTGCTCATGTCTTCGGCAACGCGCAAGCGCGCGTTGTACCAGTCGAGCGAAAGGGCCTCTTTCCACTTACGGCCGAACTCTTTCGCATAGGACCGCAGGGCGGCTATTTCATAGGCGTCTGGCTTGTGACGTGCCATCGGGCCGGCCTCAGATGTTCAGCCATGCGCGCTTGGCAGCGCGTGCGGTGCGGCGCGTGTCGCGGCGGATACGCCCCTGCGGGGTGTCGGAGAACTGGCGGCGTTCGGTCTTCATGGTCTTTCCCTTTCAGATGTGGCCCACACTCGGGCCGGTTGCGGCCTAGCGGCCATGAAACCGGCCCGCAGGCCGGAAACAAAGACGCTAGAGGGGAAGCGTATCGAACTCGGGGTTGTGGTCGGTGATCCCGAGGTGACGCGGCTTGGCCCACGAATACCGGGCGATTTCGCATAGCTGATCCCAGCCCTTGCGCGGCGTGCCGTCCGGGTAGAGAGGCCGCGCCTTGACGTCGGCTTCATAGTCGGCGCGCCCGCGTTCGATGTATGCCGCGCGGTCAGTCGTCATAGTCGTCAACCTCGCAAGAGAGGACCCCGCCGGCGAGATCGGGCGCGACCGGGGGCACGTCGCCCATACCGTCGGGCTGGACGCGGCCCAACTGGACCGCCTGCATGTCTGCGGCCGTCAATCCGGCTTCCATGCGCGAAATGCAGTCTTCGCCGGTCAGCCGGCTATCCATGACGTAAACGACCGGCCCATGTGAGGTGTAGACGGTGGCGAGGAAAACGAAGGCTTTCAGCATGGTTCAGCTCTCGACCTTGCGCACGTCCGAGAAACGACGATCCCACGACACACCGCGCACGGCGACGTCAACAGAGACAGCCGGCGTATGGCCGCCGCAGCTCTGGCCGTCCACGCGTTGCCAGCGGTAGCGCGTCACGCGCCGGCCCTTGCGGGTGGTGGTGAACGCGACGACGTGGGCAGGGACGAGGCCGGCCCAAGGGTCAGAAAACATAGCGGTAGCGAGGGAGAGGGTAGACATGTGGCAGTGCCCTTTTGAGGTGGCTCACAATCGAGCCGGTTTACAAACACACTCTCTCAAAAAAGCCCGAGCGATGCAAGAAAAAAGTGCGTAACGCACGGTCCAAAGTGCATGTTTTTCGCGGTGGCAACGCCGGCCTGGAGTGACAGGACCAGCCCAAGACATGGCCTTATATATCGAAACGGTTTGACTTGCTTTCGCCTGGTCTTGCAGCTCGCCAGTGCTTGCGCCCTACATACTCACAACTCCGCGACTCGCCCCGCAACTGGACCGTGTGAGCACTTTTGCCCTATAAGCACGCTCACACCCGATAGCATGGCGACGCATGCCAGCGCCCAGCTAGTCCGGCCCTCGCTACCCCACACCGCACGCCCTGCCCCACGCTCATACGCATGGCATAGCCGCACGCTGGACGCGTGCGCCTGCCCCGTGTGCCCTGCCCTCGCCCTGTGTGCTGCAGCTCCTCAGCGCCTCGCCCCGCCCTCGAGCAATGGGCAGGAAAAGAGGCTTAGGGACCGTATGAGGGGGTGAGAGCCCGCGAGGCGCAGCCCCGCGGCAAATCACCGACCTTATCTCGCATAGAGGCCTTCCGCTGCCATGAGGCCGATTTCTGTCAAGAAAAATCGGCTGGAAGCCTTGGTAGCGCTGAAAATTCTTGAGAGCGGAAAACCGGACAAACTCGGGACAAAACCGGGACAAACTCGGGACAGATCGATTTCGGTAATGAAGTCGAAATCCTGTTTGAAAGTCGGGGGATTGACCGGGCTGGCGAAGGGCCGCAAATTCTCGCGCGTTGCCCCTCGCGTAGACGCTAAATTCTGACCTCTCGAGGCCACGGGCGGCGGCCGATAGGCCGACCGACCGCTCGTAGAGCTCTACGATCTCGGGATAGTGCTAGGCACCCGCTCACGGTGCGGCGTCTATCAGCGCCCGGATCTCGTCGGGAGTCTGTAAGACAAGATAAGATAGCGGGTGGTCGTTGCCTGGAACCGACATAACAACGTTCGTCCCTGTGGCGTTTACACCCCAGCGCATGAAGCTGACGATGTGGTCGACATTGATATCGACGCGGTTTGCGTTCTGGCCGTGCATCGTGAGCGTAATGAACACCACTTGGTCCCTCCGTTGAGCGTGCCAAATAACTCTATATGAAAATCACGGCAGCCTTCCATCAGGATTCCGAGATCGCTCGCTTCCTGCGAAAGTTGGAGGGGCCGGGAATGGAGGTCGCCGCGGCGCGCGGCCTCAACGAACACGCCGGCGAGCAAATGCGCCAGTCGGTCGTTCGCATCGCTGCATCGACTGGCGTTCCTGCCGGCCGCGTGCGGAAGAAGACCAAGGTCGTCAAGGCCGCGCCAGGCCAGATCATGATGGCCGAGGTGGTGACGGCCGATGTCGCCATCCCGCTGTCTGAATATGGCAACCCAGTATGGGTTCGGGATCTTAACCCGATGTCGGACGGCAAGCGCGGTGGCCCGGTCAGCTCAATGCGCGGTGTCGAGGCCACGGGATGGAATGTCCGGCGCCAGTTTCCGCACTCGTTCCTCGCCAACGGCCAGGTCGTCGTGCGCACAACCAGGAACAGGTTTCCGTTGAAGGTTCTCTCCATGGCGGTGCTCGCCAATGAACTGGCGAAGCCCAGCCGGCCGAATGTGCCGGCGGCCGAGAAGTTCGCGGCGCTGGACCTGGAAAAGCGTGTCGTCCGCAATGTGATCAGGACGCTCGGACTGTAGCATCGTGGGCAGGCCGATCGGGAAGAAGCCGTCGACGCCGACGGCGATCCCGCACACCTGCTCGAAAGGCGACCTCGCCAACCTGCTCGGCATCTCGGTCCGCTCGGTTTCGGATTGGGACCAGAAGGGCGTGCTCAAACGCACCCCCGGGCGCGGGCGTTTCGAGACGGTAGCGTCGGTCAACGGCTACACCGCGGCACTCCGCGAGCAGGCCGCCGGTAGGGCATCCGCCACCGGGCAGTCGCTCACCGACGAGCGGGCGCTGACCGAGAAGGTCATTCGGCAGATCAAGGAGCGTGAGCTCGCCAAACTGACAGGCGACACGCTGACCCTCGCCGAGGTGATGGAAAGCTGGTCGATGTTCGCGCAGACGGTGCGCGCGGCGATGCTGTCCATCCCGGGCAAGGCGCGATCGACGATTCCGCACCTGACGGCGCACGACGCCGACGTCTTGAAGCAAATGTGCCGCGACATCCTGATGGACCTGGCCGAAGAGGTCGAGGCTGCCGTGGTTTCCGGCGCGCCCGAGGAGATCTCGGGTGAGAAGTGAGGCCGTCCAGCGCCTTTTCGGCGCGATCGCCAAAGGCCTGCGGCCGCCCGAAACGCTCTCGTATTCGCAGTGGGCGGCAAAGCATTTCCGCCTCTCGGCGACATCGTCGGCGGCACCAGGTCGGTTCCGGCCGTGGAAATTCCAGCGTGGCATTCTGGATGCCATGGGCGACCCGCTGATCGAGCGGGTCTCGGTCATCAAGAGCGCGCGAACCGGCTACACCGTCAGCCTCATCGCGACGATCGGCGCTTACGCGGTCAACGACCCGTGCCCGATCATCCTGCTGATGCCGACGGATGACGACGCCCGCGGCATCGCCGTCGACGAGCTCGACCCGGCGTTCCGTGACACGCCGGCGCTGCGCGATGTGATGCGCGTCGGCCGCTTCGACGGCCGCAACACGCTGACCCAGCGCATGTTGCTCGGCGGCGGGTCGCTGAAGATCCTGTCGGCCCTGGCGCCGCGCAACCTCCGCCGCCACACGGCCAAGGTGCTGCTGTGCGACGAGGTCGACGGCATGAAGGTCACCTCGGAAGGTGACCCGATCAAGCTGGCCGAAAAGCGCACGACGTCGTTCGCCGATCGGAAAATCATCATCGGCTCGACGCCGACCGACGAAGCCACCTCGATCGTCATCAAACGATATGAGGAATCGGACAAGCGGATCTTCGAGATTCCGTGCGTGCATTGCGAGACGCCGTTCGAATTGCTCTGGGAGCACCTGGATTGGAAAGCGGGCCAGCCGGAAACGGTGGTCTGCATCTGCCCACACTGCGGGACCGAGATCGAAGAGCGGTTCAAGCCGCAGATGGTCGAGGCGGGCGAGTGGCGCGCTACGGCACCGCAGGTCAAGGGCCATGCCGGCTTCCGGTTGAACGCGCTGATTTCGCAGTTCGCGAACGCGTCCTGGCCGAAGCTGGTCGAGGAATTCGAGAAGGCCCGGAAAGCCGGCCCTTCCGATATGCAGGTGTTCTACAACACCGTGCTCGGCAAAGTCTGGTCGACCGCGATCAACTACGTCAACGAGAACCAGCTTCTCGCCCGGTGCGAGAATTTCGGTATCGAGTGGGACCACAACAAGTCGGAGTGGCGCCAGGACATCCCCGAGGATGTCGCCTACATCACGGCCGGCGTCGACGTGCAGCCCGATCGCCTCGAGGTGGTGCTGATCGGCTGGTCGAGGAACCATCGTTACATCCTTGGGCACATGATCATCCGCGGCTCGGCGCTGCTGCAGACGACGTGGGACGAGCTCGACGCACTGCTGATGACGGTGTGGAAGCACCCGCTCGGCGGCGAGATCGGGATCGAGGCCGGCTGCGTCGACTCCGGCGACGGCAACATGACCCAGCGGGTCTACGACTATTGCGAGAAGACCCAAGGTCGCAAGATCGTGGCGATCAAGGGCGACGACGGCCCTCGCCCGGTTCTGAAGGCCAGCGCGACAAAGCGCCGGAACCGGACGGCGACGCTCTACATCGTCGGTGTCGAGCAGGTGAAGACCGACATCCTGGTCAGCTTGCCTCTCGAGCCGAGCGAGGCGCAGTCGTTCCGGTTCGGCAACTCGCTGACCGAAGACTATTTCGTGCAGCTCACCGCCGAGCGGCGGGAGCTCAAATACAACAAGCAAAGTGGCCGGCCCGAAATCGTCTTCGTCCGCATAGGCAAGCGGAAGGCGGAGGGTCTGGACTGCACCGTCTACGGGATCGCGGCAAAGCAGCTTTGCCGCTTCGATTTTGACACCCGCTATGCCGATCTGAGGGGCAAGCCGATACCGCGGCCGAGCCTGAGAGACAGCGTCAAGCGGCTTCACGGCTAGGATAATCATGGGCCTTTTCGAGCGTTTCAGGCGACCGGCGCAGCGGTCGACCTCGCCCGTTCCAAGGCCGAAGGCGGCGTATTTCAACGGGGAGAAGAACCCGTTCCTGTTCGGCTGGAACCCTCAGCTTCGCGAGCACCAGCAGGATGTGCAGGCCTCGTGGGAGAAGGCCGCCGCGCGCGCGATCTCGGCGGTGCAGAACTCGGGCTTTATCGCCGGCATCGTCGAGGTGGCGTCGGGCAGCACCGTCGGCGCCGGCCTGCGCATGGCGTGCCGGCCGGACGGCGACGAGCTCGGCTGGAACGCCGAATACACCACGAAATGGGCGCGAAAGGTCGAGGCGCGCTTCCGCGCATGGGCTCGCAAGCCCCTGCATTGCGACGCGAGCGGCGAATACACCTTTGCGCAGCTTCAGCAGGCGGCGTTCGCGAGCTACCTGGTTTACGGCGAGGTGCTGCCTCTCTTCCCGATGATCCAGCGTCCGGGCGTGCCTTCAATGTCGAAGGTGAAGCTCCTGCCGCCGACCAGGATCGTCAACCGCACCGACCCGCTCGCCAACATGGTGCAGGGCGTGAAGGTGGACAGTTGGGGTCTGCATCTCAGCTACCGCTTGCGCGAGCGAGACCCGCTGCAGGGCTGGCGCGAGACGACGGTCGCGGCGCGCGACGCCGATGGCCGGCCGAACATGATGCTGATCAAGGATCCGGCGATCGCCACGACGCGCGGCATCTCGCCGTTCGCCTCCATCCTGAAGGTCACGCGCCAGGTCGATCAGTATTTCGACGCCAACATGACCGCGGCGATGATCCAGACGATCTTCGCCGCGACCATCCGCACCAACATCTCGGGCGCGGCCGCCTACGACGGGCTCCTGACCCGGAACGACGATAACCAGTTCGACGCGGCCGGCTTCGCCAACGTCAAGGGCGAGTGGTACGACGAAGCCAAGGTCGACCTGTCGCAGCATGGCCGCATTGCCCACCTCTTCCCGGGCGACGAGCTCGATTTCACCGAGTCCAAGCAGGGCGGCCAGCAGTTCGACAACATGATGGGCTGGCTGCTGCGCGAGATCTCGCGCGGTGCCGGCGTCACCTACGAAAGCGCCACCGGCGACTACCGCGGCGCCACCTATTCGTCGGTTCGCATGGCTGGTGCAGTCGAATGGCTGACCGTCCTGCGCCGGCGCGGCAACATCGTGACCCCATTCTGCGACACCGCCGCGGAATGCTGGCTCGACGAGGAGATCGCCACCGGGCGCATCGAATTTCCAGGCGGCTACCAGAAGTTCCTTGAGCAGAAGGAATTCGCCGCGAAGTTCTCCTGGACGGGCCCGGCGCGCCCACAGGCCGACGACTACAAGACGGCCAAGGCCTACGAGACCCGCAAGGGGATGCATTCGACGACGCTGCAGGAAATCGGCGAGGAATACGGCCGCGATTGGGACGACGATATGCGTCAGCGCGCGGCCGAGAACGCCCTCGCCGACGAACTGAAGCTGCCGAAGCCGTGGGCCGCCGTCGACCTGTTCGAGGTGAAGGGCGGCGACGACGCCGCTCTGAAGGAAGCCGAGAACGCCGGCAAGCCCCAGCCGCAGCAGCCGGCAAAGCCGGCCGGCACCGCACCGGAGCCCGACCCCGCAAAGGCGCTGGCAGACGAGATCGAACCGAAGCTCGAGGACGAGGAATAATCCGTGGCGATCGATTTCGACGCGATCTTTGGGGTCGATGAGTACGACCCCTGTGAGGCGCTGCGCGCGCTGCGTCCCGCCTACATGAAGTTGTCGGTCGGCGGCCAGGTGACGGAAATCACCTTCCGCGACCGCACTACCAAATACAGCGCCGGCGATTTCCGCAAACTCGAGGCCATTATCGCGCAGCTCGAGTCGGAATGCGCCAAAAAGCAAGGCCGACCGTCCAAGCGGTCCGCAATCACCGCCGGCTATCGCCGCGGCTGCATGGAGTGATGCCGTGAGAGCATATGATGCCGCCATGGCCGCCTCCTGGGCGATGCTGCCCGAGGCGATCGAGCAGTTGATCGAGATCGCCGCGCGCGAGAACGACCCAACGCCGGAAGCCCTCGAGGCGTATCGCGCTGCGCGAGCCGACAACGGCGAGCGGCTGACCGTCCGGGGCAACGTCGGGATCCTTTCCGCCAAGGGTCCGATGTTCAAGGGCGCGAATCTGATGACGGCATTCTCTGGCGCCACCTCTTACGAGACGTTGCGCCGGGATCTTCAGGTCGCGCTCGACGACCCGTCAATCCAGGCCATCATGTTGAGGGTCGACAGCCCCGGCGGCGAGGTGAACGGTTGCGATGAGCTGGCGGCCGCGATCTACGATGCGCGCACCAAGAAGCCGACCGCGGCGTTCATCAGCGGCCAAGGTGCATCCGGCGGCTACTGGCTGGCAAGCGCGGCCGAGAAAATTACCGTGAGCGACTCCGCCATGGTCGGGTCGATCGGCGTCGTGCTCGGCATCACCGACCGCAAGAAGGCGGACGAGCGTTCTGGCATCTCCCGGCTCGAATTTGTGTCGTCACAATCGCCGGGCAAGCGCCCCGATATCGAGACCGACGCCGGCAAAGCCAAGGTCCAGAAGCTCGTCGACGACCTCGGCACCGTGTTCGTCAACGCGGTCGCGAAGTATCGCGGCGTCACTGCGGACGATGTCGTCAAGAATTTCGGGGCCGGTGGCCTCGAAGTGGGTGCAAACGCCGTCGCGCACGGAATGGCAGACGAAGTCGGCCAGTTCGAGGCGGCGCTGGCCCGTCTCTCCCAGCGCGGCAAGAACCGTGCGTTCATCCAAAGCCAAAAGAGGATTTTCGGCTATGCCTAACGACAATGAGGATTTCGCCGCCATCCAGGCTGCGGCAGTTGTAAAAGCCAAGACCGAGGAACGGGGCCGCATCGACGCCATTCTCGCAGCCGACGGCGCCAAGGCCCATACCGCGCTCGCGCGATTGCTGGTCACCGACGGTGTCGCCGCCGACAAGGCTGCCGCCTACCTGAAGGCAGCGACCGAAGCGACCGATGCCGCGGTGAAGGCCGCCACGCCCGAGAAGGACACGAAGGCCGAGCAGGAAGCTGCCGCCAAGGCCCTCGCCGAGAAGAAGGCGAAAGCGGGCACTCTCGGCCTCGGGGCGCCGGAATCGCTCGAGCGCCAGCCGGCGTCAACCGGCTGGGGCAAAGCGGTCGCGCACGCAAACCGGGGCGTCAACAGCCTTTCGGCTTAACCGCCGGCGGGTGGACCCGCCTGCTTTCATCCAAACCAGCTAACGGAGACCATCAATGCCGCAGGTATTGACCGAAGGCCGTCGCCCCGGCGAGGCCATCATGAGCGAGGCGGAATTCCACCGCTCGCGCGACAATGTGACGATCGCATTTTCGCAGACCATCGAACCAAACAGCCTGCTCGGCCAGGTCGCCGTGCCGGCTGATGTCGTCGCCACCCCCTCGGCAGCCGCGGGCAACACGGGCAATGCCACCATCGCCATGGGCGCCCAGGCCGTCACCTCCAAGGTGAAGGACGGCCGTTACAAGGGCATCGCCACCGATGCGACGCATGTCCATTGGGAAGACCCTGACGGCAACGAAATCGGCACATCGACCCACGGCGCCGCTTTCTCGAAGGGCGGCGTCAAGTTCACGATCACCGCCGGTGGGGTCGCAAACGTGGCAGGCGACGAATACTACGTCGACGTGGCGGCCGACGGCGAGGACTTCCAGTATGTCGCCTACAATCCGGCCGGCGTCGACGGCTCGGAAGTGCCCGTCGCCTACTCGATCTACGGCACCACGACCCCGGCGGACAAGACCGCCAGTCTTGCCGCGATCACCCGCTCGGCGCAGATCAACGGCAACTGCGTCGCCTGGCCTGCCGGCATCACGTCGGCTCAGAAGGCAAATGCCGCCCAGGCACTCGCCAAGACCGGCATCATCGTTCGCAACTAGTCCGGCCGGCGGGTAACCGCCGGTCCGTCCACCGCGGTTCGCCGCATCGGTCCATCAGCCCTGCCCTTCGGCGGGGCTTTTTTTATGGGAAAACACAATGTCTGTGCTCGATATCTTCGACCAGGACGCATTTTCGGTCACGACGATGTCCGATGCGATGCGCGAGGTCAAATACGTTCCCGGCTTCATCTCCAGGCTGGGGCTCTTCTCGTCCACCTCGATCGACACTCTCGACATCGCGATCGAAAAGGACGCTGAGCAGAACGTCTTCATCGTGCCGTCGTCTCCCCGCGGCGGCCCTGGCAAGACGTTCGGCAAGAACCGCCGTTCCATGCGGAAGCTGTCGGTTCCGCACTTCCAGGTCGACGATGCGATCTACGCCGACGAGGTACAGAGCGTCCGCGCATTCGGCGAAGAGCGCGCTGTTGAGACCTTCCAGGGGCGCATCGCGAAGCGCGGCGCTGAGGTTCGCCAGTCGTTCGCGCTGACCGAGGAGTATCACAAGCTCTGTGTCGTCACGAAGGGTCAGCTTCTCGATGCCGACGGCACGGTGCTCTACGACTACTTCGAGGAGATGGGCGAGGCTGTGCCGGCCGAGGTTGGCTGGGATCTCACCGCCGCAAATCCTGCCGACGGCGTTCTGCGCCAGCGCGCGACCGACCTGGCGCGATCGATGGGCGCCGCGCTCGACGGGCTCCCGTTCTCTGGCATCCTTGCGATCGCCGGCAACGGGTTCTGGGACAAGCTCGTGAAGCACAAGGAGGTTCGCGACACCTTCAAGAACTATACCGCGGCCGTGACCCTGCGCCAGGCAACCGTCGACATCAACTCCCAGAGCGTCCAGAGCGGCATCTGGGGCTCGTTCCCGCTGTTCGACATGACCTGGGTCAACTATCGCGGCGGCCTCGACGTCGGTATCGACGACGATGAGGTGAAGTTCGTGCCGATGGGCGTGCCGGGCCTCTTCCGGTCGGTCTTCGCACCGGCCGACTATATTGAGACCGTCAACACGATGGGCCTCGAGCTCTATGTCAAGCAGTTCCGGATGCAGAACGAGAAGGGCATCTCGCTCGAATACCAGAACAACGTGATCCACTACTGCACGCGCCCGCGCGTGCTGATGAGCGGCCGTTCCGCGGCATAATCGGTCATCCTCCCAATGACCACGCCGTTCGCGGAACTCGAGAAGCAGGTCTCGGCCGAGATCGACGCGCACCATGGCGAAGCCACGCGCATCGTTCGGAAGGCCGCCGGCCAGTATTTCTCTAGGGTCGCGGACGGCGCCCGCGCCAATGCCGACGTCATCGGCGTGGTCGACCACAATCCGGTCATGGCCCGGCCGAAGGATCAGGGCCAATACGATGGGTTCCAGCCAGGTGTAGCCGGCAGCAGGATCAGCGTCTCATACGCCGTGACGCGGTTCGCGGATAAGGCGGCATGGCCGCAAGACGGCGACGAAATCTGGCTGCTCGACCCAGACCGCCTCGGTGCCAAGCTGCGCGTCACTCGGGCTGACCCCGATGGTCTCGGCCGTATCGACTGCATCTGTGTGCCCGCATGAGCCTGATCGCACTCGCCACTCGGGTCATTCTCGTCCGGCTGCTGACCGGCAGGACGTGGGCACGGGATCCAGTGCTCGACTCGCCGCTCGACCCGATTGAGGAGATCTTGCGCGCGGCCGACGCCAAGCCCAAGCCGGTCATCGCCGTCTACACCAACGAGAGCAAAGGCAAACCGGTGGGCCTCGAGACACAGGGCGGTAAGCAGAACGTCCGCACCGCGGTTTACGTGTATCTGCCGCCTTCGAAGGTGGAATTGCCCGACGGTGTCGGCTTCGCGATCGACAACGTCGGCGCAGGCCTGGCTCTCAGCACTCTCGGCCGGCAGATCGACGCTGCCATGCATCTCGGCAACACACCCTGGCTGAAGTTGTGGCGGCGGTTCGTCACCTGCATCGACGAAAAGACCTCGCGTTTCGTCCTGGTCGAGATTCAGTCGGGCGTAAAGGTGCCTTGCATGGAGGTCATCTACGAGCTCGATTGCGTCGCCGATGCCGACTTCGCCAAGCCGCTCTACGGGGCATGGCTAGATCTTGACACCCTGCTGCGCGCCGACGGCGCCGGTAGCGAGGGGGAGATGCTGGCCGACCACATCAAAGGCCTGATCGAGAAACCGGACGGGTTGCACCCCTACGAGGTCTTCCAGGCCAACTTTGGGCTTACCGATGCGGCGTTTGAGGCCACCGGCCTCGCTCCGTTGCCCGGCTCGCTCGATCCGGACACCGGCAACTCGCCACTGCTTGTTGACGTCGACGCGCCGCAGCAGACCGAAATCGTGCCGCCGCAGCAGGTGCCATGAGCTTTTCGAGGATCCTGCGCTCGGTGTTCGAGCGGCTACAGGAACACGAACGCCGGCTCGCCGGCAGCCAATGGACCGGCAAGGTCAAGCAGGTCGATGCCCAGAAGCACCTGATCAGAATGGTGCTGGGGAAAGACGACGACGGCGCGGATGTACTTTCGCCGTGGCTGCCGGTGGGGCAGGTCGCCGGCGCACTGAAACTGCATAGCATGCCCTCTGTCGGCCAGGTCGTAGCCGTCAGGGCGGAGGGCGGCGATCTCGAGCAAGGAATCGTCGAGCCATATCATTGGTCTGACGAGAACCCCTCGCCTTCCCAGAACGCAAATGAGCACAAGCTCACGTTCGGCAACGTGACGATCACCCTGGTCGACGGCAGCCTGAAGTTTCAGGTCGGCGGCACGACCGTCGAGGTCACCGATGGAAAATTGGAAGTGCACACCAATGAGTTCGTCACCCACGGCTCGTCGCTGAAGCACAACACCAAGGAAATCGGCGACACCCACAAACACGGCGGCGTGGTGCCTGGCGGCTCCGATACCGACGTGCCCGTTTAGGAGGTTTCGATGAAGAAGACCTATTACCCCACCGCCTTGGCCGGCAAGACCGTTGCCGGTGTCCCTAACCCGGGCGAAGGCATTCCGATCGCGCTGACCGAGCAGCAGGCCGAGCATGCCCTGCGGCAGGGCTATCTCTCCGAGGAGGCCCCGGCCAAGAGCACAGACGACAAGAAGGTGAAGAAGGCCTGATATGTCGGGCATTGATGCGGCGAGCGGGGCCGTACTCGACGGCTTCCCGCATGTCGAGCAGAGCCTCGAGAAGATCTTCACGACCTTCCAGGGTGAACGCGTCATGCGCGAGTGGTTCGGCAATCCGGGGCTGCGCCTTCTCGGCGAGAATGCCACGGCGCGGACCGTGCTCGTCTGGTTCAACGTGCTCTGGATGCTCGTCGAGCTCTTCGAGCCGCGTTTCAAGATCGTGCAGTTCGTCGTCAACGACGTGAACCGCCTCGGCTACGGCGATTTCACTATCAACGGCAAGCACCTTCCCTACGGCCACCTCAATTGGCAGCAAGCCGCCTTCTTTGTGTCGATCGACGGCTCGGCTGTCACCCTGAAACCGTCGATTTAAGGACTCGAGCATGCCGCCGATCGACTTCTCGACGCTGCCGGCGCCCGAGGTCATTGAGACGTTGGACTTCGAAGCCATCGTCGCTGCGATGATCACCGACGTCGTCGACCGCTTTGCAGCAGCGGGCGTCGACTACGATGTCGGCAACCTAGAGACGGACCCGGTCAAGATCATCTTCGAGGTGGCCGCTTATCGAGAGATCGGGCTGCGCGCGCGCATCAACGATGCTGCGAAGGCCAACCTGGTCGCATTTGCGATTGGGCCGGACCTTGACCACCTGGCGGGCTTCTACGACGTCGTTCGCCTTGACGGCGAGACCGACGACGCGCTGCGCGCGCGGACCATCATCGCGATATCCGGCCGGTCAACGGCCGGTCCAGAAGACTGGTACAGGAGCGCCGCGCTGCGCGCGAGCCCGCGCGTGAAGGACGTGGCTGTCTACCGCGTCGGGACCGGGCCGGATATCCGCATCTCAGTGCTAGCGACCGACAACTTCGGCGAGCCGGATGCCGCGCTGCTGGCCGCGGTGGACGGCGAGGTGCAGAAGAACAGCGTTCGTGTGATCTCGGACCGGGTGACGGTCCTTTCGGCTACGAGCACGACCGTCAATGTCGTGGCGGACATCTGGCTTTTGCCGTCCGCGCCGATCACGGTCTTCGACAACCTCGAGTCGACGCTGCGCACTGCCCTCGCCACCGAAGGAGGCCTCGGTTTCAACGTCACGCGGTCGTGGCTGACCGCCAAGTTGCAGCAGCCCGGGGTGCAGAAGGTATCGTTGTCTGCGCCGATGGCGGACGCCATTGTGGATGACGGCGCCGCCGCGAAATTTGGGACCATCACCCTCACCTTCAAGGGCCGCGATCGGTAAATGGACCGGGTTCACCTCCTCCCGGGCAACGCGACGCCGCTGGAGCGTGCGGTCTCGGAATCTGTCGATCGCCTCCCAGAGTTGGTCCCCGGCGTCGACGAATTGCGCGGTTTCAAATTCGCGCCGGTGCTGCCGGGAATCCTGCCTTGGCTCGTGGTCGAGTATGGCCTCGGCGTAATCTCGCAATATCTGCCGGACCTCGCCTCTGTCATCGAATATGGCCTGCGCTGGCAGCGGGTGAAGGGGACGCCCCAAGGCGTCGCGGAAAGCCTGACATGGGTCCACTATGCTTTCGCGACGTTCTACGAGGCTCCGGTGCGTCGCACGCGCTGGCATCTCTACGAACTCGAGCTCGACCGCCTCCGCGACAGTGAAGACGACCTTGCAACGATAGAGGCAGTCGTTCGCCTTTCGGGCCCTGCGCGCTCGGAATTCTATCGCGCCTGGAATGGCTACAACGTACGGGAGCACGAGTGGAGCTACACCCGCTGGGGCCACGGCATCTGGGGCGACAATTCGGGCGTCTTTCTGCATGCCGGCGGCGTCAAATGGTCGTTCGGCCGCACCTTCGATGCAGGCTTCCATGAGCTGACCGAGGCCGAACTGACTGCGCTTGGCGCATGGGTCGAGCCCGTCGAGGACGGCTCGATCTCGTGGGGGCCGTTCCCCTGGAGCACGCCCGGGCTGCAGTGGGTGTCGGACGCGGCCGCGTCGCGGGCGCAGATCATAGCCACCGCGCTATTGGCGAAGAACTGCTGGATTGGCGTTTATCGCGAGGACGGCTCGCCGATCGGCTTCCGCAAGGCGCGGGTCTATCGGCCCGTGATCGCGCTTTTCGGTGGTTACTATCAGGCAGCCGGCCAAGGTTGGATCGCGGCCGATGCACCGGGGGCGAACATCTATGTCGAAGCCCTGATGGACTTCGGCGAGGGCGAGAGCGAGACGGTCCACTCCTGGAGCGTCTCGCTCGGCGGCGCGCCCGTCGGCGCGCACCCCCCTGGTATCATGTGGTTGGCCGGCGCCGGGATCAGCGGCGGCTCGATCGTCGGCGGCTTCAATATCGCGCCAGCCCTTCTTGGCAAGACTTCGCGCGAGCGCTTCCGCGCCATTCTGAAAATCGTCTGAGGCAAAATGGCTTACGAGCACAAATCAGGGCTGTCCGGCGCCTACGATCGTTCGGTCGCGTTCCCGCTGTGGGACAGCGTGCTGACACGTGAAGGCAAGATCGGCCAGGCGGCCGAGATGTTCGAGGCGCAGCAAATTCTGCAGCGGAAGATCGGCTCGATCGGCAACCTGGTCGCGCGCGATGGCGACCGCGTCGAAGGCGCGGATATCATCATCGACGCCGAGGCCGCGACCGTCACGCTGACTGCCGGCAAGCTCTATGTCAGTGGCCGCGTTCTCGACGTGCCTGCCGCGGTGCTCGCTGCCGTTCCGATGATAGGTTCCGTTCATATCGGCGTCCGCGTGATCGAGACCTATGTGACCGAACTTGAAGAGCCGGCGCTGAAAGGTCTTGAGCCGGGCGCTCCATCGGAAGGCGAGGCCGGCGCCGCCCGCGTCGTCCAGACGCTCTCCTGGGGCTTCTCTGGTGACGCCAGTGTTGGCGACCTCTACTCGGTCTACCTGCTGAAAGACGGCGTCGCGATCGACCAGACCCCGCCGCCGAACCTCACTGGCATCAACGCGCAGCTTCAAATCTACGACTTCGACGCCAACGGCAATTATATCGTCAATGGGTGCGCGGTCTCGGCGCTCGGCAAGGACGGCACAGACCAGGTTTTCTCGATCGCCGCAGGCGTCGCCAACATCAAGGGTGCCAAGCGCACTCGCTATGCCGCGCTACGCCATCGCGAGGTCGAAACCTTCGACCTGTTCCGCATCCCCACCGAGGTGCACACATTCGGCGCCAATCCCACGGTGGTGACCCTCAACCACGGGCCGATCGCGACCATTCGCGAAGTGCTGGTCGAGAAAGAAGTGACGGAAACCGTTGTGCGCGGCGGCACGCCGAACGGCTCCGACGCGCTGGTCAATACCGGCGTCACCTCCATCCTCGAGGTGAAGCAGGGCGCCACGACCTATGCTACGCCGGCCGACTATGCCAAGGCTGGCGACCTGGTCTCGTGGGCGGCCGGCGGCGCAGAGCCCGCGACCGGGTCGAGCTACACGGTCAAGTATCGCTATCTTGGTATCGTCGCGGCGAGCGACATCACCGCTACGTCGATCACCGTCGCCGGTGGCGTGAATGGCGGCCAAATCCAGATCGACTACGATTTCAAGCTGCCGCGCGTCGACGTGCTCGGCATGGATAGCGACGGCAATTCGGTCTATCTGAAAGGTGTTTCCAGCCGGACCAACGCGCTGCCTCCCACGGTCCCGGCCGACGTCCTGCCTCTTGCGCTCGTCGAGAATATCTGGACCGGCACGCCCAACGTCACCAACATCGGAGTGCGCGCCTACACCATGGCGAAGATCGACCGGATGTATAACAGCCTAGTCGACGCGCTGGACCTGATCGCGCTCGAGCGACTGCAACGCGACATCGACAGCCGCGAGCCGATCTCGAAGAATGGCGTCTTCGTCGACCCGTTCACCTCCGACCGCTACCGCGACGAGGGTGAGCCGCAGACCGCAGCCGTGTTCGGCGGGCTGCTGCGTCTTGCGATCGACCCGACCTTCCACCCGATCAACCTGCCGGGCGTCACGCTGCTCAACTGGACCGAGGAGGTCGCGGTCGAGCAGGCGCTTGCGACGCGCTGCACGAAGATCAATCCCTACCAGAACTTCACGCCTTTGCCGGCGTCAATGACGATCAATCCGCCGGTCGACTACTGGACGGAGAGCGCGACGGAATGGGCGTCCGACAGTGCGGCGGCCCTGTCCTCGCCGGTCGTCATCACGACGTCTCGGTCGACCACCGGCCGCACCACGACCACGACGACCACGACCCAGAAGGAGACGATCGAGAGCTCGACCCGCGAAGAGACTTTGGCCTATCTCCGCCAGATCTCGCTACAGTTCACGATCAAGGGCTTCGGCGCGGGCGAGAACCTGACAAAGCTCGAGTTCGACGGGATCAATGTCAACCCGGGCGGACTGTCGGCGAACGGCGCGGGCCAGATTGTCGGCAACTTCATGATCCCTGCCCATGTACCTGCGGGGTCCAAGGGTCTCGTCGCCGAAGGCCAGGGCGGATCGAAGGCCGCCGCGATCTTCGTGGGCCAGGGCACTATCGACATCGAGACGCTGCGCCGCGTCGTCACCACCACCGTGCAGCAGACTTCGGTCACCGCGCCGCGCGAAACGGGCGGCGCCGGTGGTGGTGGCGGCGGCAATGGCGGCAGCCGCTCCGATCCGTTGGCGCAGACCTTCACCCTGACCGAAGGCAGGCACATTGCCGGCGTCAACCTGAAGGTCTGTCTGGTCGGCGATCCGGATAACCCGATCGTGCTCGAAATGGTCGAGGTTGCCAACGGCATCCCTACGGTCAACGTGATCGCCCAGGCGTTCTACGACATGAACGATGCGGTCATCGGGCAATGGACCGAGATCCGCTTCCCGTATCCGATCTGGCTCCCGGCCGGTGTCGAATATGCCTTTGTCGTCAAGACGAATGACGGCAGCCACTCCATCAAGACTGCCAAGCTCGGAGACTTCGATGCCGAGTTGCAGCAGCCGGTCGCCGCGCAGCCATATTCGGTTGGCGTCATGCTGTCGTCGTCGAACGCCGTGACCTGGACGCCGCATCAGGATGAGGACATCTGCTTCCAACTGGTCGCTGCCAAGTTCGCCCCGACGACTAAGACGGTCAACGTCGGAACCTTGGCCGTCACCAATATGAGCGACCTGCTGATCCGCGCCGAGGTGGAATTGCCGACCGCCGCGGCTGGC
The DNA here is from genome assembly GCF_004963255.1 of Mesorhizobium sp. Lineage (GTDB taxonomy): Bacteria > Pseudomonadota > Alphaproteobacteria > Rhizobiales > Rhizobiaceae > Mesorhizobium. Next base: position 184,275 of record NZ_SUGA01000009.1, read on the forward strand.
ATGCATTTCGAGGTAGAGCTCGACGACGGCTCCGTCACGCTTCTCAATCCGGGTCAGGCGTGGGAGTTGCAGTCCTTCTACACTGGCAACGTTGATGTGCGCGCCGTGCTTTCGGGCTCAGCGAAGGTTTCGCCCGTCGTTTTCCCCGTGATCCTGGCGATCGAGGGCGAACTGCAGACGACGGGCACCTATGTGACGCGCGCCTTTACCATGGGCACCGGCGTCGACATCCTGTCGTACCTGAAGACCAAGATCCCGACCGGCGCCACCATTGCCATGCATGCCGACGCGGCGAACGACGCATGGTCGGCGATGGCGCAGGTGACGCAGACACCGCTTCAGGACGCCGGCTGGGTCGAGCGCAAGTACAACGTCCTCGGCTTCAACGCCAATCCGGTCGGCCGTATCCGGATCACGCTCACCGGCACGCCGGCGGCGCGCCCGATGGCCTACGACTTCCGGGCGATCTCGACGCCGTAACCCGTATAGGACCGCCATGCCCGTTGAAAACACGACGCCGAACAGGGGCTATCAGCTTCCATTCGGCAGCAACAACCTCGAGGACGATGTTCTTCGGCTGATCGCGGCCCTGTCCGCGATCGACGTCGACGTTGCCGGTCTACTCGTCTCGGTCGCACAACGCGCTCTGCTCGTCCACGGCCATGTCATCGCCGACACGACCGGGCTGCAGGCAGCGCTCGACAGCAAGCAGGACGAGTCCGAAAAGGGCAACGCCAACGGCTATGCATCGCTCGGCGCTGACGGCAAGGTGCCCGCCGCGCAATTGCCGTCGGCGCTCTTCGGCTCGCTCAACTATCAGGGCGACTGGAACGCCAACACCAACACTCCGACCATCCCGGCGGCCGCAGCCGGGAACAAAGGCTGGTACTATATGGTGTCGGTCGCCGGCGCGACGAGCGTCGGCGGCATCACCGACTGGAAGGTCGGCGATTGGGCGGTCTCGGACGGCACGAAGTGGGTCAAGATCGACAACACGGATGCCGTCGCTTCCGTGGCGGGCCTGACCGGCGCGATCACGGGAGCCGCCTTGAAGACGGCGCTGGCCATTGCCGTTGCCGACATCACGGACGCCTCAGCGAACGGCCGCTCACTCATTTCCGCGGCGAACTACGCCGCGATGAAGACGCTCCTAGGGATCACCGCGGCGGACATCACCAACGCGTCCGCCAACGGACGCTCGCTGATCACCGCAGCCGACTACCCAGCGATGCGGACCCTTCTCGGGCTGGCAGCGGCAGCGGCCACGGCGACCGCAAACACCCTTGCACAGCGCGACGCATCGGGCGATATCGTCAGCCGCCTGTTCCGCTCAGAGTATGCCGTGACAGGCGGCACGGCCTATTTCTGCGGTCAGAATGCGCTCGGCTCCGGGGCCGACAACTACATTCGGCCCATGACCCCCGCGCAGGCGGCGGCGCTGCTCGCCTCTTCGCTGAAGCTTCAGCTCTTCTACGAGAGCGCCCAGCAAACCATCACGAACGCCGGCCAGTTGATCTTGGCCCACGGCCTCGGCATCAAGCCCAAGATCGTGACTGCCGTCCTCGTGTGTCAGACTGCCGAGCTGGGGTACTCCGTGGGTGACGAGGCATTCATCGCCGTCGCCAACATGTTCGGCACCCCCAAGGGGCTTAGCTGCGTTCCTGACGCCACGAACCTGACCGTCCGGTACGGCAGCGGCGGCTTGGAACTCCTGAACAAGACGACCGGCAACTCCACCGCCATCACCAACGCCAACTGGAAATTCGTCATAAGGGCTTGGGCGTAGCCTTCCAAGTCTTGGTGTGGCCATACACAGCTGCGCACTCCACCTCGCCCTTCGCTTCTAGATCCTCCAGCAGCCGCCGAGTACGGGGCTCGGGCCAATCCAGCCAAGCCGCGATATCGCGTGTTGACCGGCTGTGTTCGTAGTTTCTCGCTCTGACACTACGGAGATGCTCCACTACCATCTCGGCAGCGTCGCTGGTCCAACCACCCCGGCGGCCTAACCTCATCACGAGGCGGTCTAGGGCACCCCATACATTTCGCACTACTGATCGCCTCATTTGCAGGATCATCACCCATGACAAAATTCTTCGTTGACGGCAATGGCGTCTACCTCGGGGGATTTGATGGAGCCGAACCACCGGAAGGCGCTATCGAGGTACCGGAAGCACCTGAGGACGCTCGACAGGTCTGGCAGAACGGCGCATGGAGCGCCCTCCCAGATCTTGTTCCAGCCAGCGTCTCTGCGCGCCAGTTCAAGCTTCAACTTCTCGCAAGTGGCCTTCTTGATGAAGTCGAGGGCTGGATCAGTGCGCAACCCTTGGCTGTGAAGATTGCGTACGACAATAGCGGTTATTTCGTAAGAGACGAGCCAATGATGCAGGCCGGCTTCACCGCGCTCGGGTTCGCGGCCGAACAGATCGACGATTTCTTCACCGCCGCCGCCCTTCTCTAGCGAGCTAAGGAACCCAGTATCACCGCCCGCAATGCGGGCTTTTTTTATGCCCGCACTTCAACCGGAGTAAACGAAAATGGCATCTGAACTCATCGTAGGTGTGAAGCACCTTCGCGACGGCATCGAAGCGCAGGCTGTGATCGGCGCCGACATGAGCGTCATCGGCATCATCGGCACCGCGCCTAGTGCGGACGCGGCCATGTTCCCGGTCGACACGCCGGTCCTGCTTTACACGAACGACAAGGCGCTGCGCGCAGCCCTCGGCACCACCGGCACTATCGTCGATGCCCTGGCCGGCATCTCTGCCCAGCTTACGGGCGGTGTGGGCGCGGCCCGATGCGTCATCGTCCGCGTGACCGACAACGCCTCGGCCGCAACCGTCATCGCCAGCATGGTCGGCAGCGAGGCCAATGGCACCGGTATCTGGGCATTCCTCGACGCACCGGAAGAGCTCGGCGTCACCCCTCGCCTCATCATTGCCCCCGGCTACACCTCGCAGACCGTCCAGGGTTTGAAGTTTGGCGCCATCACCGCGCCGGGCAACGGGGGCGCTAACGGCACCTTCGCCCTCGCCTTTACTGGAGGCACGGGCGCAGGCGCGGTCGGCACCTTTACGGTCACCGCCGGCGCGTTGACCGCCGTTAACATCACCAACCCCGGCAGCTACACGGTTGCCCCGACCCTCTCCTTCGCGGCGTCTGCCGGCCTTACCGGCGCCGCGGCGACGGTCACGCTCGAGCAGCAGGCCAACGGCGTCTGCGCGGCCATCCCGACCGTGCTAGAGCGCCTGAAGGCTTCGTTCGTGCCGGAAGGCCCAAGCAACACCCGCCAGGCTGCCGTCGACTGGTTGGAAACGCTGCCCCGTTCCCAGCGCATCCTCCATCCCCTCCGCCAGGACGCGAAGGTGCTCGCGTCCGACGGCTCGGTGGTGACCAAGCCGCTGTCGCCCTACATCGTCGGCCAATATGTCAGCCGGGACGCGGAAAGCGACGGCGTGCCTGGTCACTCGATCGCCAACCGGCAGGTGTTCGGTATTGTCGGTGTCACCCCGACCATCCCGTTCTCGATCGTCGACCCATCGACGGTCGGGCAGGACGATCTCGCGATCTCCTTCGGCATCATGTTCCGCGGCGACACTGGCGTCGACGGCGCGCTGACCGACGGCGGGTTCGCCTTCTGGGGCACCGACACTCTGGCCGAGGAATCGGAGTGGCTGTTCGCCAACGTCTGCCGGATGCGCGACTACATCGAACTGATGCAGGTCCGCGCCATCCGCACCTATCTCGGCCGCTTCAACCTCACGGCGCAGACGGTGCAGGCGATCATTAACACGCTCGACACCCAGCTTCGCAGCTTCCGGGCGAACGGGGACATCCTCGACTATCGCATCGAATTCGACCCGGATGCGAACTCGCCGGCAGAGCTGCGGCTCGGGAATCTCGACCTGACCTTCAAGGCCGAGGAGCCGCCGGTCCTGCGCAAGATCACCATTCACTCGCGCCGGTATGCCGAGGCTTTGGACGGTCTCGTCCGCAGCATCTCCATCCAACTCGGCAACCAGGAAGTCGTCTAACGGCGACTTCCCCTCACCTCTGACCGGAGATCATTTTCATGCCCAACACCCTCTACAACCTGGACACCGCCAACCTCTTTGTTGGCGACGACGACCCGTCCGATTCGCAGTTCCTCACCCTCAAGACCATCAAGATCCCCGGGATGGAGGAACAGACCAAGGATCACATGGGCGGCGGCGCTGTCGCCTCGATCAAGCTCGGCATGCGGTCGTTTACGATCAACCCGCTGACCTTCTCCCTCGAGGGTTTCAATCCGACGGTCCAGACCCGGTTCATGCCGGCCGGCGCCGCGCGCATCAAATATACGATGCGCGGCAATGTCCGTGACATCCGCACCCACGACGACATCCCGCTGAAGACGATCGTCGAAGGCCGGATGACCAAGTCCGAGGTCTCGGAATTCAAGAAGGACGACGGCGTGTCGACCGACTACGAGATCAACGAAATTCTCTTCTACCACCTCTATTTCGGGTCGCAGGAGAAGGTCTACTTCGACTATTTCGCCGGCCCGAACGGATTGCGGATCGACGGCGTTGCCACGCTCGGCAACGTCGCCCGCAACCTCGGCCTGGCCTAACAGGTGACGCATGGCTGAAGAGAAGATCGAACAGAAGATCGCGCGGGTCGTTGGCGACGCGCCGCGCGAGAAGATCGTGCCGCTCGAGTTCCCGCTCGAGTTCGACGGCCGAATGTGGACCGAGGTCAAGGTGCGGCGCGTCACGGGCAAAGAGGTCGAGGATTACATGGAAGCGCTCGGCCGCGGCGAGCGGCCGATGCCGCCCATGTTCGAGTGCCCTCGTGAGGTCTACGACGCGATGGACGACGACGACCGCTTCGCGATCGACGAGGCCGTCGTCCCTTTTTTACCCCGCCGTTTGAAGGCGGCGGCCGAGCAAAACCCTCCCGCTGCCGGTCTTACGTCGGGCTCGTAGCGCACACCTTCAACACCCCGATTCCGCAGGTGCTCGACATGGAGTGGCTGCGGATCCTGCAATTCTACTGCGACGCCCTCAACATCGAACGCGATAAGGCCGAGTTCCAGGCCAAGATCGCCGGCGCCAAGATCACCAGGAGACTTTGATTGGCACGCACCCTCGTCGGCCGGCTGCAGCTTGTCGTGCAAGCGATGGGCATCGGCGAGGCCAAAAAGGTTGAGGGCGCGCTTGCGTCGATCGAGCGCAACGCCCGACGTCTGTCTTCAGCGCCGTGGGGCCAGAATTTCGAGCGCCAGATCCACAAGATGGCGCTCAGCGCCAAGGAACTGGATCAGGTCCGGCGGTCGTGGAACAACCTGCAGAAGGACATCAACAACCGCGGCCTCACGGCCGCGCTAAAGAAGTCTGAGATTTCGGCTTGGAAGACGGCCACGCTCGGGCACTTCGCGCAGGTGCGCGCTGGCCTAAAGCAGACCGAGGCCGAGGCTAGGCGCTTCAGCAAATCGATCCAGAACGCGTTGAAGCCCGCCTATGTCATGCTCGGCGGCTACACCGGCATGTATCTCGCCGGCACGCTCGGCCGAGAAGCGATCGGCGCGTCAGCCGAGCGCCAGCGCGAATATTTCCGCCAGCGGATGGGCGACATTCCGCAAAACGAGCAGGACCAGATCTTCGCTCGGTCTCAGCAGCTCTCCCAGAAGTATCCGTCGGTCAATATCACCGACATCATGGAGATGGCGCGCACGGCCCGCAACACGATGGGCTCGACCGATCGCGGGCTGCAGGTGCTCGACCGCATGGTGCAGGGCTTCGTCACCCTACAGTCGGCGAAGGGGCTTGACGCCGCGACCAGCGAGCTCACCGGCTTGATGAAGGGCCTGGACAACCTCGGCACCAACTCCAACGGCGCCAAGGGCGTGAAGAACGTCAATGACCTGATTGACGCCTTTATCAAGGCGGCCCAGATCGAGGGCAATGACTTCGACGTCGGATCGATGTGGTCGTTCGCCAGGCGCTCGCGCATCGCTGGTCCGGGCCTCAGCCCGGAATTTCTCGCGACCATCGCACCGGCAATGATCCAGGACATGGGCGCTGACGGTGCGGGAACCGCGCTCGCGATGGCTTACAAGGCCTTCGTCATCGGTGCGAACGACGGCGCCAGCAAGGGCAACATCGCCGAGCAGCAGCGCCTCGGCCTCCGCACGGGCGAAGGCAAGGGAAACCTGGTCGACTCCGACCTCTTCGGCACCAACCCCTATGCGTGGGTGAAGAAGAACCTGATCCCAGCACTGCAGAAGGACGGTGTCGACATCAACAACGACACCGAGGTCGCCAAGGCGGTCGCGCAGTTGTCGCGCAATTCCAGCGCGACAGGCTTCTTGACCCGCATGATCACCCAGCAGCAGCAGAACGACCGCCTGATCGCGCTCTACCAGCGAGCCATGGGAACGGACGCCGCGGACACTGCCAAGGATCAGGATCCGTTCGTTGGCTGGAAGGGCTTCCAGGAATCGCTCCGCAACCTTTCGGCCGCTGTCGGCGAAAGTGTAATGCCGGTGATCGTTCCAGGTCTGAATGGGCTCGCCAACACCATCAACTCGTTTGCCGCTTTGGTGCAGGCGCAGGATCCTCGAGTCCTCGGCGGCGCCGGCATCCTTGGTGCCGGCATTGCCGCCTACGGTGGCTGGAAAGTGGCCACGGGCATCTACGGACTGATCACCGCCGGTGTGGCCCTCAACGAGGCCGCCGCCGCCCTCACGGCCGCTGCCGTGGCGCAAGGCGGGTCTGGTGTGGCTGCCGGCGGCGCGGGCGCCGCGGCCGGCGGCGCGGCCCGCCGCTGGGGCATCGGCGCCGCGATGACGAACCCTTGGACCCTGATGGCTCTGGTCGGAAGCGCGGCCGCGTGGAAGTTCATCCGCGACACATCCGCTGCGAACGGCGCGGAAAGCCGTAAGCCGCCGCCACGGTACTATTCGCAGGGCGCCGACCAGGACCGCGACAACTACCACCGGCTCTACGGTGGCATCCAGTTCGAGGGTGGCATGCACCGCGTTGGGATTGGCGCCGCGCCACCGCCGAACGGCGGTGCGATTCCCGGCGTCGATACAGCAAAGGCGGCCGGCGACCAGATGAAGGACGCACTCTCACCGGTCGGGAAGCCAACGGTCGACGTGAGCGCGCTGCATGAGGCGATCGCGCTCGCTGAGCGCTTCCTCGCTCTGGTGCGGCAAGCCGGGGCAGCCGCCGCGGCCGCGAATTCCGCAGCAGACGCTCAGATGCGCCGAGCGCATACCGACTTTGGAGTCTCGCCTTGACCGCCCTCATGTCACTCGGCCCGGTCGTCTTCGACCTGGTGTTCAATCTCACAGGGCACGACGGCAAGACGGCCTCGGCCTTCGCCAAGCACGAGGTCATGGGGTCGCCACCGATCTACGAGGGTACAGGTGATGACGAAGGCACCATCACGCTCTCGGGCGTGATCCATCCCGCGCATTTCGGCGGCCTTGGCACGCTATCCGTCCTCGAAGCTGCCCGCCAGGCCGCCGTTCCGCTGCCGCTGATGCGCGGCGACTTCACACCGCTCGGTTGGGTGCTGATTCAGAACCTCACCCAGAAGAACGATTACATCGACGAGAAGGGTGTCGGCCGCGAAATCCAGTTCACCGTCGAACTGCTGCGCGTCGGCACGCCCGATATCGGCATGGCGTCCTCGATTCTGAGGCTGTTCCTATGACCGAGAAGTACATCGCCGAGACGATCAAGTCCGAGCAGATGACCCTATCGCAAGTCATCTGGCGGCTCCTGCGCCGACAGCCGGTCGGCTACCTCGAGCGGGTATTGGCCTTCAACCAGCATCTCTCGCTTCAGTTCCCGTATCTCTCGGTGGGCAGCGTCGTGAAGCTGCCCGTCGAAGACATCACCGACGAAAAGCGCAACGCCGACGTGATCAGGCTATGGGACTGACAGGTGAGCTTCTTCATCCAAGGAAACTACAAGGTCACGGTTGCCGGCCAGGACGTGACCAGCCGCTTCGCGCCGCTATTGAAGAGCGTCGAAATTCAGCGCTCGGCCGGCGAGGCGTCCGACTCATGCAGCATGGTGCTGGCCGACAAGGATGGCGCGGTCTTCCTGCCGCAGGAGCGCGCCACCGTCTCGGTCGAGATCAATGGCAATTGGGCGTTCGAAGGGTTCGTTTCCGACGCCAACAGCACCGGCAATAAGGGCTCGGGCCGCGAAATCAAGATCACCGCGAGCTCGATCGACCACGGCAGCAAGGCTAAGCAGCCGTCGTTGAGGCACAAGGACAAGGCGACGCTTCAGAGCGTCGCGGCCGAGTGGGGTCAAAAGGCTGGCATCCAGATGCAGGTGCTCGGCTCGCTCGCCTCGGTCGAGCGCGACTATTGGGTCCAGCAGAACGAGAGCTTCGTCTCGTGGGGTCAGCGTATCGCCCGCGAGGTCGGCGGAACATTGAAGATCATCGGCTCACGCGGCTTCCTGTCGCCGCGGAACGAGGGCATTTCGGCGTCCGGCCGGCCGCTCACGCCCATCGCCGCGCGCTGGGGCGATAACCTGATCGAGTGGGACATCTCGCCCATAATCAGCCGGCCGAAGTTCAACAAGGTCGCCCTGTCCTACTTTGACCGCGCCAAGGGGGAGCGCGTTGAGGTCGAGGTCGACACCGGCATCGCGGATGTCGACAGCAAGCTCCGGGCACTGGTCACCGTCGCCAACGAGGCGCAGGCCAAGAAGAAGGGCGAAGCACACGGCAAGGAATCGGACCGCGAGAAAGGCGGCGGCAACGTCACCATTGTCGGTGATGCCCGTGCCGAGCCCGAGGCCATCTGCACAATCTCTGGCGCGCGGCCGGGCATCGACGGCTCGTATCAGATCGACACCGTCAACCACACCATTTCCAAGGGCGACGGCTTCAGGACGTCGCTCGGGCTGAAACAGCCGAAAGCGGGCGCCGGAAAAGACTCGAGATAACCGGCGCAACCCTCTGACATCTCAATCGAACAGCCTGCCCTTCACGGGCGGAAAGGATCCACCATGACCGCATCTCGCGAGCAGGAATCGCTCGCCCGCGTGCTCGCGCACGAGGGCGGCTACAGCAACCATCCGGCCGACCCCGGCGGCGTCACCATGAAAGGCGTCACCCAGCGTGTCTACGACGCCTACCGAAAGGGCAAAGGCCAGGCCACGCGGTCAGTGAAGAGCATTTCGAACGACGAGTTGTTCGACATCTACGACCGCCAGTATTGGGACGCCGTGAAGGGCGACCAGTTGCCGGCCGGCATCGACTATGTCGTCTTCGACGGCGCCGTGAATTCGGGACCGAAGCAGTCCATCATGTGGCTGCAGCGCGCCCTCGGTCCGCTCTACCAGGGCCGTGTCGACGGCATGATCGGGCTGGGCACGATCACCGCCGTGCAGTCCTGCAATGACCACGACTCCCTGATCGACCGCATCTGCGACCAGCGTCTCGTGTTCCTGCAGCACTTGAAGACGTGGCCGACGTTCGGCCGCGGCTGGCGCTCTCGCGTCGCCGAGGTCCGCTCGATCGGCCAGGCGTGGGCAACCGGCGCGATGCCGCAGATGGCGAACTTCGTCGACGGAGGTCAGGCCAAGGCGTTTATCGAGGACGCCAAAGCCTCTCCCTCGACCGCGCCGGCGGACGCTGCTGCCGGCGGCGGCATGGCAGGTATTGGGCTGTCGGGCACGCTGGCCGAGCTGCAGAGCCAGCTTTCGCCGTTCTCCTACACGAGCGAGTGGATCGGGAAGGTCGTCGTCGTCCTGGCGCTCGTGAGCGCGGTCGTGGCGATCGGCGGCCTCGCCTACGGCTGGTATGCCCGCCGGAAAGCGGCGCGCATGGCGGTCGCGCTCGGCACGGCGAGCTGATCCTATGGAGAACCTGAAAGCCGTTCTCACGGTGGCAATCGAAGCGGCCGCCAAACTGGCGCTCCCGGTGCTCGCCGGCTTCGCCGTCGGCGTCCCCGTCGGCGGCGCGCTGGTGTGGTGGATCTTCCTATGAGCCTCCTCATCACCCTCATTGTCGGCCGGCTAGGCGTCTCGCGCCTAGCCGCTGGCACGATCGTGTGGGCTGTCATCGCCATCCTTGCCTCGGGCGCGGCCCTCACCGTCTACGAGGTCATCAAGCACCGCGGCGCCGACGAGGTCCGCGCTCAAATCGCGAAGGAGAACCAGCATGCAGTACAAAAGGGCATTGATGCTCGCATGTCTTTTGACGACTGCATGGACGCTGGCGGGGTGTACGACTTCCGGCGTCAGCGATGTTCCAGCCCTACGCTCGGCCCTCGGTAACAGCCTCGCCGGCGCGCAGGGCAAGACGCTGGCCGATCAGAACAAGATCGACAAGACGATGGCGCCCGGCTGCGCAATCGGCCTCTACACGCCGGCCGAGTGCGATCGGCACACGAAGGCTAGCGGTGAACGGAGGGTCGAACTGCGATGATCATCCTCCGCATCGCAGGGGGGATTCGCGCGCATTTCGGCATCCGTGTGACCGAATGGATCATGGCCGCTGCGCTGTTCATGTTCTCGACCGTGCTGCTTCTCGACCCGAAGACATTCGACACGTCGACGGGCTTCGCCGTCATCGCGATGTACGGCGACGAGTTCTTCTGGGGTAATCTTTGCCTCGCCGCTGCGCTCTTCCGGCTGATCGCCCTTACGGTCAACGGCACTTTCAAACAATTCCCCTATTCGCCCCACCTTAGGGCCGGCGCGTCCCTTGCCTCGGCCGTCTTCTGGGGTCAGATCGCTCTCGGGATCCTCGTCGCCAAGCTTCTTCTCGGCGGCGGCGTGACCGGCGTCGTCGCCTATTCGACCCTGATGGCGATCGAAATGTGGAACGTCATACGAGCGTGGGCCGATGTCGGCGCCACGCTTCGGAGGCCTTGATGATTTTCGGCATGCCGGTCGAACAGCTTATCCAGTTCGCCAACTTTCTCGGGCTCGGCCTCCTTGGTGTCCTGGCCGCCTTTGGACTGCGGTACGGGAAGAAAACCCCGACACCCGTTGAGCATCAGCTCGAGGTCGCCGGCGCGCTGGTCGACAGCAAGGCAGTCAAGCAGCTTGCGGAAGCGATCGAGGCCCACACGCGTGAGGCTGGTGCGCAGCGGACCGACGCCGAGAAAAGCCGGCAGCTCGGCTACCGGCTGATCGAGGCAATCAACCACTTCACCGGCGAGGTGTCGGACCTGCGCCAGGAGATTCGCAACCAGACCATGGAGATCGCCCGGAAAAGGTGATCCGCGCCATTTTCGCGCTTCAGGATTTTATGCTCGGCGCAGGCGGCTTCGACGTTCCGTCGAATGACAGTCGCTCGACCGTGGCGACGATCGCCCGGCAAATCGCCTCGGCCTCGCCAAGCAGCGATGGTCGATAATGTCCATTTACCTGGTCCTCGCTCATCAGCACGCCAGGCGGGCAATGATCTTCGATCGTGGCGCGGATCAGTTGCAGCGCGGCGCGGCAATCTGGATCGTTTTTCATAACGCTTCCCATATACAATTTCGCTAAAATACCCGGAACCGATCAGCCCTGCGCGGCTTGAATCGCGGTTGTTGGGTGTTGTGCATGCGTAACGAAGAACCCCGGCTGAAGTTCATCAAGCCGATGGAGCCGCGGCTTGTCATGGAGCCGCCGCTCAGCGACGACTGGCTCCATGAGATCAAGTACGACGGATTCCGTACACAACTGACCCGAGACTGGGCTGGAGTCCGCGCATTCTCCCGGAACGGCCACGACTGGTCGAAGCGCTACTGGCCAGTGGTGGATGCTGGCGAGAAGCTCCCCGCGAAATCCTTCATCATCGACGGCGAGATGATTGCCCCGGAGCCGGACGGCCGGCCGAACTTCCATGCCATGCACTCACGAATGACCTGGAATGCCGAACAGCTCGCCTTTGTCGCTTTCGATATCCTGCATCTCGACGGCCGTGACCTGCGCGCTCTTCCAGCGATAGAGCGCAAGGCTATTCTCTGGGGGCTAGTGAAGCCGGCGACCGCCATCATCCAGTATAGCCAACACGTCGAGGGCGGCGGCGACGCATTCTTCGACGCCGTCGACAAGATGGACCTCGAGGGGGTGGTTTCGAAGCGCAGAGAAAGCGCCTATCGCAGCGGACCGACCGACGCATGGGTTAAGATCAAATGCTGGGAGATCGGGGAATTCGAGTTGCTGGGCATCAAGAGAGAAGAAGGCAAGCGGACCGAGGCGATAGTCGCTCGCAATGGCAAATACGCCGGTTCCCCAGCGATATCGCTAACGAAAGAGATCCGGGAGCGGCTGCTCAAACGTGTGCGCGACGCCCGACCGCCCGAGGCGGCGGTCCCGACCGCCGTTGCCGAGGGCGAAATCGAGTGGCTGAGTCCAGGTCTCAAGGCCACGGTGCGATCGCTGCGCGGAGAAGCCAAGCTTCGGCACGGTTCTGTGAAATCAATCAGGGAAGCCTGATTGCTCTTCGTTCCTGGCTGGCGGGGGCTCGGGAAATTCAGTATCGTACGGCGTTCTGTGTTTGGGGGATGAAGATGAATCCGACTGCAATCCTGGTAATGACTTCAATAGCCTTCGTGGTCGGGATCCTGTCTTGGGCAATTCCGGCTTGGAAATATGCTCGGTACACCGAGGTTGGATTGTTTGCTACTGCGCTGCTCTTCGCAGGTATTATCTTCATAAGCATGTTCAAATGGACTGACGTGGCTCTGGAGATCGAAGGGGCCAAGCTGGAAATCAAGCAAAGGGATGACAAGATTTCTCAGCTTGAGGCTGGCCTGGCGCAAGCGCAGGTGGCGTTGGCGCAGATTGAAAAGAAGGCACCGGATACGACAGAGCTTGCCGCATCTCTAAAGGAGGCCTTCCAAAAGGCTGGAGTCGCACTCGACCAGAAACAGGCCAAGGACATAGCAGACCAGTCGCTAAGCCCTCTTAAGACCTATCTTAATAGCCCCGAATGGAACCATGCGATTGCAGAGGTCAAAAGACCAGGTGGCCCCAGCTAAGTCGTTTGGCTTATGCGTTCGGCCATCCACAGGCGACGTTTTCTGTGGATGAAGTCGTGGGACACCCGTCCGGTAACCTATTGACATTGCACCGCCAGCCGCGGCTGGTCGCTGGGCTAAATCAGCAGATAGGCTGCGCTGATCGTCATCACGCCGCAGGCCGCGGCGCCGATCATGTCACGCTCTCTGTATCGCCAAATAGCGCTGGCAAAAGTCAGGACGCCAATCGCGCCGATGTAGAGCGGAACCAGCATCACCACGGCCGAGGTCGGCCGGCCCTGATCATCGCACGCGCGATCACCAGTTCAGCCTCGACCTTGGCGTTTTCCTTCTGCGCCATGTTGTCGGCTGCGATCAAGCGGCGCAGTGCCCGCTTGGCCTCCTCGCGCGTCCAGCCGGACTCGACCATGCAATCGACGACCGCCTGGAAACCAGGCTCCATGGCCTGCTGGCAATCAATCTCGCGATCGGGATAGGCCCCCGGCCGCCGCGGCGTCTCGATCACAAGAACCGCTCCCCTTCGCCGCGATGCTCGTAGCAGAACCAGTGGGATGGCCTCTTCGGCCTGGCAAAGCCCCAACCGGCATCCTTGCCGCAACCGGCGTGTTCGCAGATATGCCCGAGCGGGCCGCGCGGACGCTGCAGGATAGGTTCGCCGGGGCGGGTCGGTTCGTCGCTCATGGCGAAAAGATTCCACAAACCGGCTTGACGGGCAAGGAATTTGTTCTCATTTCGTTCTTATGCCCGAGCCTTACAATCCGAAGTACCGCGACTATCCGCTGTCGAAGCTGATCGACACGCTGCGCATGGTTCGTGTGACCTGCCGCTACTGCAAGCGGCAGCACAATTACCAGCCTTCGGATCTGATCCAGATTTTCGGCGACGTCGATGTCGACTCGCTTGCCGAGAGGATGACCTGCGAAGGCGGCGGGCGGGCTCACGGACGGCTCGATGTCGTGACCTTCGTGCCTACCGGACGGGAGGCCGTCGGTCTGCGCATCCGTCGCCTGGTGGCGATCAAGATCAACCGCGTTCCGGTGTGGCGCGAGGATCCGGCGCCATGACCATCACGCCGAGCACCAAGGCCGTCCTGTCCCGCTATCCCGCCGCCAAGATCATCGTCACTTGCGAGAAATGCGGCATGCGGGCGAAGTATGACAAAGCCGAGATGCTGGCCGCCGGCGGCGATCGAGCGCTTACCCTGCTGCTCGAAGAAATCGCGCGGCATAAGGGCTGCCAACGCATCGACGCCAAACCGTTCGATGTCAAGAACATCTGCGGTGCGATCTACGCCAACATCGGAGGAGGCTGTGACTGAAACCGCGGTCCGGGAGAAGCTGTTGCTCGACAAACCCAGGGCCGGTGTCGATCGACCCCTGCCATTGCCGTCCTTCGAGCGATCGGTGTCGAAGAATGCTGATGGTGACAACCAAACTAGCGTTTCGGCCTCACAGGGACGGGCTTCGGGATATAGTATCGGTACTCTTTGTATTCAAATTTGAATTCGATCTTCCGTCGATCACCGGGCGGATCAGTCTGCGTAACGCTGCCTAAGGCAACCAACTTCGATAGAAGGTCGAACGCGTCCTGGCCTACATCACTGCTCCTGCGACGCTCTGCCTCTTCGCGCATTCTGTCTGCTCTGGCTCGGACCTCCGCGTTACTCGCCATCATTGCTGCCAAGATACCGGCCAGTTGGCGGCGTATTTGTTCGGAGCCCCCCTTTCCGACACGCTCCGTTATTTCGTTGTAAATTCTGTCTGCAGCCTCTCTGAGTTCGTTGGTGGTTAGCAACTCTTCTAACCTGCTGCCCCACATACCAACATCGCGAACGGTCGGCCCTAGCTCGTCAAGGCGCGCCTGTTTCACCTTAAGCTCACTCTTCCCCAGCTTGATCGTCGTCTCTATCGCGATGTTGCGCTGGGACATCTCCTGGTGAATAAGGTTGGCGTCGGATAACCAAGCGGGAAGATCTTTTAGGAAGCCTGAAAGAGGCGATAGATCTTCGATCTGTTTGATCAACTGAGAGAAAGATTCAGTAAGCGGTGTTCTCAGGCCACGGCCTTGAGCTCGAGCTTGTTGATGTAGACCCAAGGCAGGAGATCGTCGATCTGGCTGTTGGGGTGGCCGTTGACGATCCTGGTGAGGACATCGGCGAGATAGCCGAGCGGTTCGACACCATTGAGCTTGCAGGTTTCGATCAGCGAGGCGATGACTGCCCAGTGTTCGGCGCCGCCGTCAGAGCCTGCGAAGAGCGCGTTCTTGCGGTTGAGCGCGATCGGACGGATCGAGCGTTCGACGGTGTTGCTGTCGATCTCGATGCGGCCGTCGTCAAGGAAGCGCGAGAGGCCTTCCCAGCGTGAGAGCGTGTAGCGGATTGCCTCTGCGAGCTTGGTCTTCTGACTGATCAGGCCGAGCTTCTCACGCAGCCAGGGTTCGAGATCGGCGACGATGGCGCGGCTTTTGTCCTGACGCATCGCGCGGCGCTCGTTGGCCGATCGGCCACGGATGTCATCCTCGATCTTGTAGAGTTCGGCGATCCGTCTCAGCGCCTCGCTGGCGATCGGCGCGGGACCGGCTGCTGCCAGTTCATAAAAGCGCCGACGGACATGCGCCCAGCAGAAGGCGAGCGTGACGCCGCTTTTGTCGGCCAGCACGCGATAGCCGCCATAGCCGTCGACCTGCAAGATTCCGGTGAAGCCTGCGAGATGAGCGATCGGACGCTCGGCCTTTCGGTCCGGCGCATAGACATAGGCGACGCCCGGCGGGTCGCTCCCCTCCCATGGTCGGTCATCGCGGGCATAGGCCCAGAGTTGACCTGTCTTAGTCTTGCCGCGGCCGGGATTGAGCACCGGCGCGGTCGTCTCGTCGGCGAAGAGTTTTGGCGAGGACTTCAGCTTGCCAAGCAGCCGCTCATGCACCGGACGCAGGTGCCAGGCGGCGCGGCCGACCCAGTCGGCGAGCGTAGAGCGATCGAGATTGATACCCTGCCGGGCGTAGATCTGCGCCTGACGATAGAGCGGAAGGTGATCGGCATATTTTGAGACCAGCACCTGGGCGACCGTTGCCTCGGTCGGAAGACCACCCTCGATCAGCCGGGCCGGCGCGGGAGCCTGAACCACGACGTCCTCGCAGGCGCGGCAGGCATATTTGGGCCGCCGCACGACGATTACACGCAGCTGCGCCGGAACGATGTCGAGCCGCTCGCTCACGTCCTCGCCGATCCGATGCAAGCCATTGCGGCAGCATGGGCAGGCATGGTCCTCGATGTCGACGATCATTTCCACCCGCGGCAGATGGGATGGCAACGCGCCGCGGTTCGTCCGGCGCTTCCTGGCGCGCTCCAGGCGCTCTGCGGGAGATGCTTGTTCGTTCTCTTCCTCGTCGGCGGCCTCGATCTGCTCGGCCTCTTCGAGCCCCAGCAGCAATTGATCCTCGGGGAGCGTCTCGGCACGCCGGCCGAAGCGGTGACGCTGCAATTCCTTGATGATCTGAATCAGACGGGCATTCTCGACGTCGCGCGCCAGGACCATCGCCTTCAGCGCGTCCGGATCGTCGGGAAGCTGGTCAGCCGTCATCGCCATGAGCGGATCAGACCATATTCGCCGACAGCCCGCGACAGCGGAATCCAGGCTGATTCACTTCGTCGCGGGTCAGCCCGCCTGGGCTGGAACGCGGGTCCGGCGCGCCTCGTGGACTCGCCGCCAGTCGAGACCTTCGAGTAGCGCCGAGAGCTGCGCGGCCGTCAGCCGCATCATGCCGTCATGCACTTTCGGCCAGCGGAACTCCCCATCCTCCAAACGCTTGGCATAGAGGCAAACCCCGGTGCCATCCCAGAAGATCAGCTTGATCCGGTCAGCCCGCTTCGCCCGGAAGACGTAGACGGCCCCGCTGAACGGATCGGCCCCCATTGTCTCTCGCACCAGCGCCGCCAATCCCTCCGCACCCTTGCGGAAGTCGACGGGCTTCGTCGCCACCATGACCTTGACCGCACCCGTCGGCCCGATCACGACGTCGCCTTCAGCGCGCGGATCACTGCGGCCACCGT